>NZ_JAATVY010000002.1 GCF_011947195.1 Planosporangium thailandense
ATGCCGCCGTTGACGGTAGCGGGCGAACTCCAACTCCCGCCAGCCCAGGTTGATGTATGTGGATAAATTCCGGCACTTCGGACGGTTACCAGGTAGCGGAATCCGACCCACCTAGGAGCCGGCGGCCTGCTGCGCATCCTCCGGATCCAGGGCCGGCCCGACCGGCAGCAGCGCGACCAGCTCGGCCGGCATCGCGGCCGGGGTGACTCCGTCGTAACCGAATTTGGCCAGCACGTCCCGGCTGCCCAGCGGATACCGGACACCGAGGTCGGAGATGATGCTCAGCGCACCGCTCGGGTCACCCGGCGACGCGACGGCCGTCACGAGCGCGCCGCGACCCGCGACCACGACCTGGTCGGCCAGGAGCACGCCGCTGCCGGTACGTGTCGGCGTCGTCGCCGCGCCGCTCTGGTCGGGCAGCCTGGGATCGACCAGGACCTTGCTGACGCCCTTGGCGTCCGGGATCGACGCGCACACCGAGCCGGCGGTCCGGATCTCCGGGGCCACCGTGAACGGCGGGGCGGAGGAGAGCCCCGTATGGGACTGGACCGCCGAGCTGTAGTCGGGCAGTTCGGTGTCGAGGCCCTGCGGGCCCTTGGGCGTCTCCGGGTCGGCGAGGAGCAGCTTCGCCTGCGCGTCGGTGATCTCGGCGAGCCCGTCGGCGAGCGCGACGGCGTACCGGACCGCCTGGCCGTTGTTCCTGAGGTGGTACACCTGGCCCACCTTCGCGCCGGGCAGCGCCGGCGACTTCCCACCGCGCCCCGGGATCGACGGCGGCCGCAGGTCGGGACCGGACGGCAGCACGTTGATCAGGGCGGGCGAGACCGGCAGGACCGGCTTCGCGCTCCAGAAGAACGCCTTTGCCACCAGCTCGGGCTGTACGAGCTGGTAGCGGTGGTTGTCGTACACGAGATAGCGCCGGCTGTCCGGAGTGGAGACCAGCAGCCCGTCAGGTGAGTTCCCGCCGCGGGCGGGCGCCAGCGCCTGGCCCCCGTCGACCGCCCCGCCGACGTACAGCACCGACCGTGGGCTCGCGGCACCGGTGTTCCCCGCCGCGTCCGACGCCTTCTGCGAACACAGCGTCCACGGCGGCCGGGCGAGGTGATGCTGGTCGGGCAGCGAGTCCGGCGCGCCCTGGATCCCCATGGGCGCGCCGAGCTGGGCCCGGTCGATCGCGGAACGTGACCAGGTGACGACGGTGGGACGGGCGGCGTCGGCGAGCAGGAGCGCGGAGGTGTAGTTGATGACCGGATGGAGCTTCTGGTCGCCTTTGTAGTAGACGTACCGCGCGCCGGAATCCTTCTCGATGATCACCTGGCCTGCCTTGCGCCAGTCGCCGCCGCCTCCCGCGTACACCCCGTACAGGGCCGCACCGGCCAGCGCGAGCGCCGCGACGATCGCGCCCGCCATGGTCGCCCCGGCAACCCGGCGAAAGGGCGACTGTGCGGGGTCGGTCTCCCGCATGACGAGTGCCGCAACGACGCGCTGCACCGAGAACTGGTAGGAGTGCAGCTGATCCTGGCGCGATGGCATCGATCCTCCCCGTAGGCTCGCCCCCTCTGACAGACGGCCGAGCCATACGATAAGCGCCCGGGTGAGATGGCGGGAGGTCGCACGGTGTCGATGGGTGCCGGCCTTCGTGCGCCCCGCCGTCATGGCACCCTGTTCGGGCTGGGTGGCGGCCAACTGGTGGCGGTCGAGATCGCGGCCGCGCTGGTGCTCGCCACGGTTGGCGCGGCGCCCTGGCTGCTGGCCGCCGCTCCGGTGGCGCTCGTCATTCTGGTGGCGGCCCTCGGCCGGTTCAGGGAGCACTGGATCTACGAGTGGCTGACCCTCGGCACGCGTTATCTGGGCCGCCGACGTGTCCTGGCGCCGGGTGCCGACGCCCGGGCCCTACTCGCTCTGGTCCGCCCGGACGCGATCGTGACCAGCATCGACGCCGATGGCGCCAGAACGGGGGTCATCGAGGACGCGTACGGCCTGACCGCCGTGCTCGAACTCGGCGACCCGGCTGCCCTGCTCGGCGAGGCCGCACCGCTGGCCCCGCCGCCGGCGGAGCTACTGCACCCGCCGAACGCCGACCAGCCGCGGGTACGGCTGCAACTGCTCCTCTCCGCGCTTCCGGCTCCGGGGCCGCACACCGGACCGGGCTCGCCGTCCACCTCCTACCGGCAGCTCACCGAGGGCCGCGTACCCGCCTCGCAACGGGCGTTCCTGGCCGTCCAGGTCCGTCGCGTCGGCGGCTTCGGCGAGGCCGATCTGCGCCGCGCGCTGTCGAGCGCGGTCCGTCGGGTATGCCGCCGGTTCGCGCACGACGGCCTGCCGTGCCGGGCCCTCAACCCGGAGGCCGCGCTGCGGGCGCTCGGCGAACTGGCCCATCTCGGCGGGGCCGACGGGCTGCGGGAGGAGTGGGCGGCGGTGGGCACGGGTGGCCTGCGTCAGGTGAGCTTGCTGCTGCGCCGGTGGCCGGACGTCGGCGGTGATCCGGGACGTTCGCTGCTGGCCCACGTGCTGGCCCTGCCGGGCGCGGCGACGGCCGTCTCGCTGGCCGTCGAGCGGCCGGACGCCGACGAGGTACGGGTCGAGCTGGTCGTTCGGCTCGCCTCCCCCGGACCGCAGAGCCAGGCGGTCGCGCTGGCCGCCCTCCGGCGACTGCTGAGAGCATCCGGTACGCGGGCCCGACGGCTGGACGGAACGCAGCTCGCCGGCCTCGCCGCGACCCTCCCCCTCGGCGGCGCGGTCGATCCGGCCACCGGCTTCCTGGCCGATCTGTTGGACCGGTCAGCAGGCGCGGCGGTCGCCGACGGCGTGGGGCTGCGGACCTCGCCTCAGCTGCTCGCCGGCCTGGAGCTGCCGCCGTGCGGCGACGGACTGGCGATGGGTGTCAACCGGCACGGCGAGCCCACTCCCGTCCGCCTGTTCCGGTCGGAGCCCACCCGGGTGGCCCTGTTCGGATTGCGCTACGCGCAACTGCTGGCGCTACGGGCCCTGGCGCTCGGTGCCCGGGTCGTGGTGTGGACCGGCCGGCCGCAGGCCTGGGAAGCGTTCGCGCGCGGTGTGAGCGGGTCCGGCGACGCCCTGGCGGTCCTGCCCACGAACCGGGCGCTCGAGCTGGGGCCGGCGAGCCCGCTGCTGCCCCAGCTGGTCATTGTGGATGCCGGCGGGACGGACAGCGTCGGCGCTGCCGTCAGGTAGGGCTCCTGGCGCGCCGTGATGCTGCTGCGAGACGAGCTCACACCGCAGGACGCCGACGTCCTGGCCCGCGCCGACGTGGCGCTGCTGCCGCCGCTGTCGGCGCCGGAGGCCGAGGTCGCGGCCCGCGCGCTGGGGCGGGACCAGCTGGCGGACCACCTGCCCCGGATACGCCCGGACCTGATCGGCGTCGTCGCGGGCAGGCAGGCGCTTCGATGGACTCAGCTGTCGGTGACGGCGATCGAGCATCAGTTGATCGGTCCGATCAGCCGCTGAGCAGGAGGATGTGTCGGTGTCGGCACCGCGCCGCTGGCGCGGACATGCGACGATCACCGGCATGGGCATCCTCATCCGGCTCGCCGTCAGCGCGGCGGCGCTGTGGGTCTCGACACTGCTCCTCAAGGGCATCACCCTCGGCCAGGTCAGCACGGTGAAGAAGATCGGCGTCCTGCTCGCGGTCGCGGCGATCTTCGGCTTGATCAACGCCGTTCTGCGACCGATCATCAAGACGGTCGGCTGCGGGGTGTACGTGCTCACCCTGGGCCTGGCCGCCCTCGTGGTCAACGGGCTGTTGTTCCTGCTCACAAGCTGGATCGCCGGCCGGCTCGGCCTGCCGTTCCACGTTGACAGGTTCTGGCCGACGGCGGTGGTGGGCGCGCTGCTCGTCAGCGTCATCAGCTGGGTGCTCAACCTCGTCATCCCCGACGGCCGCGAGGACTGACTCACAGCCTTGTCATTACCGATTTTGATTCGCGCCCCTTACCGATACGGTTGACGCGTGAATCAGGTGCGCCGGGGCTACATCTTCGGATTTCTCGCATATGCGGCCTGGGGCTTCTTCCCGCTGTACTGGAAGCTCCTCAAGCCGGCCGGTGCGCTTGAGATCCTGGCGCACCGGGTCGTGTGGTCGGCGGTGTTCGTCACGCTCCTGCTGGTGGCGATGCGCAACTGGCGCTTCGTCGCGGTGCTCGCCCGTCGCCCGCGTACGCTCGCCGGCATCGCCGGGGCCGCCGTGTTCATCGCGATCAACTGGGGGATGTACATCTACGGCGTGAACTCCTCCCACGTGGTGGAGACGTCGCTCGGCTACTTCATCAACCCGCTCGTCACCGTGCTGCTCGGCGTCGTCGTGCTACGCGAACGGCTCCGGCCGACGCAGTGGATCGCCATCGCCGTCGGCGCCGTCGCCGTGATCGTCCTGACCGTCGACTACGGCCGGCCACCGTGGATCGCGCTGACGCTCGCAGCCAGCTTCGCCCTTTACGGGCTGATGAAGAAGAGCCTGGCGCTGCCCGCGGCGGAGGGGCTGTTCCTGGAGTCGTTGACGCTCACCGTCCCGGCACTGGTCTACCTGGGCTGGCTGGTGAGCCGCGACCGCTCGACGTTCGGGCACGTGTCGGCGCTCCAGACCACCATGCTGGTCCTCGCGGGCGCGGTCACCGCGATCCCGCTGCTGCTGTTCGCCGGGGCCGCCAACCGGATCCCGCTGACCGGGCTGGGCCTGCTGCAGTACCTGACCCCGATCCTGCAGCTCGGCTGCGGCGTGTTGGTCTTCCACGAACCGATGCCGCCGGCCCAGCTGGCCGGGTTCGCCCTGGTGTGGCTGGCGCTCGTCGTGTTCACCTGGGACGGGATCCGCCACGCCCGGCGCACCCGCAAGCGGGCCGGCGCGGATACCGAGACGGCGGCGGAGGCGGTCGCCACGACGGCAACCACCTCCTGACGCCGTCAGGCCTGCTCGTACACGAGCAGGGACGTGTTGTCCCCCTTGCTGATCTCGACCTTGCCGATGTCGGACGGGGCGTACCGGGTGGCGGCCGAGAGCGTGACGTCGTCGCCGTGCGCGGCCGTCCACGTTGACACCTGCTCCGGCTCTCCGCCGCTCTTCGGGTACACGACCATCTTCAGCCACCACCGGTGGCCGGGGGTGCCGCCGCTGTAGGCGCAGTGCATCCGGATCTCGGTGCCGCCGACGAACGGGGTGAGCCCCACCTGGGCGGTGATGGGCACCGAGTCCGCCACCGGTCGCATGGCGGCCATCTGCGCCGGGCGCGGCTCGGAGGCCACGCCGAACACCCTGGCCCCGACCAGCACTCCGAGCGCCAGGCAGGCGGCCGCGGCCAGGCCGGCGGTGACGGCCCGCCAGCGCTGTCGCCTGCGCTGGGTACCCCGCTGCTGCGAACGGCTGCCGGAGTACGCGGGAGCCCGTTCAGCGGGGTTGGAGCGGGGCACCGACGGCAACGGGCGCACCGGTGCGGGCCTGTCGTAACGGGTACCTACGGGCATCTCGGCCGGGTGCGGGCCGACGGTGCGCCCGATCGCCTCGACCTCGGCGGGCTCGAGCTGAGCGAGCATGTCGGGCAGGCCGGCGAAGTCGGCCACCTCCCGCCGGCAGACCGCGCAGATCTCGAGATGCCGCTCGTACGCCGCGTGGTCTGCGGGGTCGAGAATGCCGAGGACGTATGCGCCTGACTCGATCACCTGGTCACACGTCACGACGTCACTCCCAGTTCTTCGAGAATGAGCTTGAGCGAGCGCAGCGCGTAGTACGTACGGGACTTGACGGTGCCGGGAGGCACGCCCAGGCGGCTCGCCGCCTCGTTGACCGACCGCCCCTGGTAGTAGCACTCCACGAGGACCTCCCGATGCTGCGGTGAGAGGCGGGCCAGCGCCTCCGACACGATCCACGAGTCGACCGCACGGTCGGTCTCGTCCGTTGTCGGCAGCTCCGGTGGCGCGTCGGTGATGACCTCACCGACCCGCGCCGACCGCCGCCGCCAGTTGTCTATCGCCAGGTTGCGGGCCGTGGTGAACAACCAGGCCCGCACCGAGCCGCGCGTGGGATCGAGCGCTTCGGGATGCTGCCATGCTCGCAGCAGCGTCTCCTGCACCAGATCCTCCGCACGCTGTCGGTCTCCCCCATTCAGGCGGAGAGCGTGCGCGTACAACGCCTCGCCATGCTCAGCGTGCAGCGCGCGTAGCTGATCGGCGTCCTCGTCGCCCACGCCAGGCATCCTTCCACCCTCGTCTTCAAGCACGTAGGTAGCGCCGGATCGGTTCAACGTGGAGTAAAAGTTCTCCACGCCTTCCCTTAAGCTTCCGAGCGCACTCGGTCGCAAGGAGTCTTCCAGGTCTCGCCGATCTTCGGCAGTGATGGCGATCGCTGGCGTGCGCGAGGCGGAACTCGCCCCGATCCTTGCGCGAGACGGAAGGCGCCCCGGTCCTTGCGCGGGGTGGACGCCGCTCTAGTCCTTGAGCACCTCGGCTACGGCGGCGGCGGTCGCGAGCAGGCGCGTACGCACGATGCGGGCGGACGTCATCAACTCCCCGGCGGGCAGGGTGCACTGGAGCACCACCCTGCGCTCCGGGTCCCGGTCGCTGACGGCGAGCACGGCCGCACAGGCCAGACCGTTGCGGTACTGGTTGATCTCGATCTGCATTCCGCGCCGCTCACCGGCCGTCAGGTCGGCCTCGAACGCCTCGGGCGAGGTGATCGTCTGCGGGGTGTAGGCCGGCATGCCGGCCTCCTTGAGGAACCTGGCGCGCTGCTCGCTGCTCAGCGTCGCGAGCAGCGCCTTCCCCATGGCGAGGGCGTGCGCGCCGTCGTCGAATCCCGGGATGAGGTCGTCGACGTACGGTGAGCGCGGCCCTTCGGCCGCGGCCGTGATGGTCGGCCGGTTGCCGACGAACCTGGCCAGGTGGTGGCTGTAGCCGGTCTCGGCGGCCGCCCGCCGGAGCGCCTCGCTCACCGCGGCCGGCCCGCGGAACGCCACGACCAGTTCCCGGAACCGGTCGGCGACCTCCAGGCCCACCACGTACGTGCCATCCTCACGCCGGATCACGTACCCCTCGTACGCGAGGGTGCGTACAAGGTGGTAGGTCGTCGCGACGGTGAGCTGACAGCGACGTGCCACCTGCTTGACAGTGAGCCCTCGTTCGGACTGGCCGACCGCCTCGAGGACCCGCAGCGCGCGCGACACGCTGCGGATCAGATCCGAGGGCTCCGCCTGTGGATCTCGCACCGCTCCGCCTCCCCAGCCGCAGCAGCAACAGGATTTACACCATATGAAATTGGTCAGCGCACCGGAAACCTTTCGGCCGACAAAAGGGTGAGGTACAGGGACCTAAAGGGCCAGAAAGTTCCGCAACCAGGTGACAGAGCAGCCAATACTCAAAGCGACACGTCAGGAACACCGTGTGCACATCTGCGAAATCGCCTTCACGGCCGCAGCCGTTTAGGTAACGGCGATCTCGCTCGTGAGTGACCCTCGTCAGCCGCCAGTATGCGTCACGATCGCTTGCACTGCGCGGCGTTCAACCGCGCCGGCGCCCGGCCGCAGACGCGAAGCTGGCCGGACCACGGCGGTCCGGCCAGCTTCGATGTGGACATCGTGGACGGCTACGGGCCAGTGCAACCCGACCGTTCCACAGTGGATCAGCCCGTGCGCTCCACGATGAAGTCGCACAGCGACTCGAGGGCTCGGCGCGCCGGCTCGTCCGGCAGCACCGCCAGCGACGAACGGGCGCGATCGGCGTACGCGCGGACCGTGTCGCGGGCCTGCGCGAACGCGGGAGACTCCCGCAGCAGTCGCAGCGCCTCCGCGTGCAACGCGTCGTCGGTGATCGGGCCGGTCGCCAGGATCTCGCGCAGCCGGACGGACGGCCCGTCCCGGTCGGTGGACGCCAGCGCGTACAGCACCGGAAGCGTCGGCACGCCTTCCCGCAGGTCGGTGCCTGGTGTCTTACCCGACTGCTCCGACTCCGAGGCGATGTCGAGCAGGTCGTCGGAGAGCTGGAAGGCGACGCCGATGGTCTCGCCGTACTCCGCCAGGGCCTCGACCTGCTCCGGCGTCACGCCGCCGAACATTCCGCCGAACCGGGCGCTGGTCGCGATCAGCGAGCCGGTCTTCTGCGCGATGACGCGCAGGTGGTGGCGGAGCTTGTCCTCCCCGCCGTGCGGGCCCGAAGTCTCGGCGATCTGGCCGTGCACCAGCCGGGAGAACGTCTCCGCCTGGATGAGCACCGCCTCCGGGCCGAGCTCCGCCGCCACGCTGGCCGCCCGGGAGAACAGGTAGTCCCCGACGAGGATCGCCAGGGCGTTGCCCCAGCGGGAGTTGACCGACGGCGCGCCCCGGCGTACCGGCGCCTCGTCCATGACGTCGTCGTGGTACAGCGAAGCGAGGTGCGTCAGCTCGACGACGATCGCCGCCTTGACCACCTCTGGCGAGGTCGGGTCGCCGAAATGGGCGGCGAGCGCCACCAGCAGCGGCCGGAACCGCTTGCCGCCGGCCTCGACCAGGTGCCGCGCGGCGGTCGACACCAGCGGATCCGCGCTGACCACCGCTTGGCGGAGCTCGCCCTCGACAGCCTCCAGGACACGGCCGACGCCGGCCTCCAGGCCGGCGTCGGCGAAATCAACGCCGATAGACGTTCGTGCCGTCCGTTCGGTTTCCGTACCCGCCACGCCCATCACGATCCCACACCACTCCCCGTACCCCGTGCTCGCACTCAGCGAATGAACTCGGCCGCTTTTGTCGTGATTGGGAGCAGCAACGTCGGCGCAACACCCAGCACCAGCGTCGCGAGAGTACCGATCATGAGCGCCGCGGACGTCAACGCGCCCGGGATGGACACGGTCGGCGTCGTCTCAGCCGGCTCCGACAGCCACATCAGCACGACCACCCGCAGGTACGGGAAGGCCAGGATCGCGCTCGACAGGACACCGGCGATCACCAGCCACGCCTGTCCGCCGCTGATGCCCGCCGCGAACACGCCGAACTTCGCGGTGAAGCCGCTGGTGAGCGGGATGCCGGCGAAGGCGAGCAGGAGGAACGTGAACACGCTGGCAAGCAGCGGGGAGCGCTTGCCGAGCCCGGCCCACCGCGACAGGTGCGTCGCCTCGCCGTCGGCGTCACGGACGAGGGTGACGACCCCGAACGCGGCGAGCACGGTGAAGCCGTAGGCGACCAGGTAGAACAGCGAGCTGGACAGGCCGTCCTTGTTCAGCGCCACGGCGCCGATCAGCAGGTACCCGGCGTTCGCGATGGACGAGTAGGCCAGCAGCCGCTTGATGTCGGTCTGCGTGACCGCCAGGATCGCGCCCACGAGCATCGTCAGGACCGCGATCGTGCCGATCACCGGCTGGAAGTCCCACTGCGCCCGCTGGAACGCCACGTACAGCACCCGCAGCAGCCCACCGAACGCGGCGACCTTCGTGCACGCGGCCATGAGCGCCGTCACCGGCGTCGGCGCGCCCTGGTAGACGTCCGGCGTCCACAGGTGGAACGGCACCGCGGCCGCCTTGAACAGCAGGCCGATCGCGAGCATCGCGATGCCGACGTACAGCAGGACCGGGCTCATCGACGAGCCGATGATCGCCTGGTCGATGCTCTTGAAGTCGACCCGGCCGGCGAAGCCGTAGATCATCGCGATGCCGAACAGGAAGAACGCCGAGGCGAACGAGCCGAGAAGGAAGTACTTCATCGCCGCCTCCTGGCTGAGCAGGCGCCGGCGGCGGGCCAGCGCGCACAGCAGGTACAGCGGCAGCGAGAAGACCTCGAGGGCGACGAACATCGTCAGCAGGTCGTTGGCGGTGGTGAAAAGCATCATGCCGCCGAGGGCGAACAGCGTCAGCGGGAAGACCTCGCTGGCGCCCTCCGCCGTGGCGGCCTGCGCCCGGTCGGCCTCGGTGTTGGCGGTCACCGCCGCCTGCGCCACGAACGGCCCACCGCGCTCCAGCGTGCGCTCACCGATGAGCAGCAGCGCCACGATGCCGAGGACCAGGATCGAACCCTGCAGGAACAGCGACGGGCCGTCGACCGCGATGGCGCCGCCCGCGGTGAGGGTCCGCTTGCTCGCCGTCCAGATCACCACGACCAGCGCGGCGACCAGGCCCATCAGGGTCAGCGGCAGCTGGATGCGGGCCCGGCGGAAACGCCGGAACACGGCCTCCACGAGCACGCCCAGGCACGCGACACCGAACAGGATCAGCATCGGCGCGAGAGCCGCGTAGTCGATCGGCGGGAGTTGGAACGGCTGGTCCTGCCCTGGCGTCTGGGCCAGCGGTACGAGCGCGTGAACCGGGCTCACTTGCCCGCCTCCTTGTTTACTGCGACCGCGGTCGGAGCCGGGTCGCTCTTACCGACATCGGAGAGCGTGGCCTTGACCGCCGGGTTGATGACGTCGAGCACCGGCTTCGGATAGAAGCCGAGAACCAGGATCAGCGCGATCAGCGGGGTGACCACCACGGCCTCCCGCGCCGACAGCCGCCGCTTCATGCCCTCGACCTGCTCGAGAGCGGGGTTCGGGGTGCCCTGGATGGTGCGCTGGTACATCCACAGCACGTACCCGGCGGCAAGGATGATGCCGAGCGTGGCGATGACGGCCACCGTCTTGTTGACGGTGAACGTGCCGACCAGCACCAGGAACTCGGACACGAACGGCGAGGTGCCGGGCAGGGCGAGCGAGGCCATGCCGGCGAAGAAGAACACCCCGGCGAGGACCGGCGCGTACCGGCCGGCGCCGCCGAAGTCGCCGATGAGGGCGCTGCCCCGCCGGGCCACGAGCATGCCGACGACGAGGAACAGCAGGCCGGTGGCGAGGCCGTGGTTGAACATGTACAGCACCGCTCCGCTGGCCGCCTGCGTGGTGAACGCGAAGATGCCGATGCCGATGAAGCCGAAGTGGGCGATCGACGTGTAGCTGACCAGGCGCTTCAGGTCCTTCTGGCCGATCGCGAGCAGGGCGGCGTAGACGACGCCGACCAGCGCGAGCGCCATGCCGAGCGGCGCGAAGTACTTCGAGGCGTTCGGGAACAGCGGCAGGCAGTACCGCAGGATGCCGAAGGTTCCGACCTTGTCCATGACGCCGACGAGCAGGGCCGCCGCACCGGCGGGCGCCGCGCCACCGGCGTCCGGCAGCCAGGTGTGGAATGGGAAGAACGGCGCCTTGATCGCGAACGCGAGGAAGAAGCCGAGGAACAGCCACCGCTCGGTGCCGGTCGCGAACGTCGCGTGCCGCAGGGCCTGCCAGTCGAACGTGTGACCGCCGACGACCCACAGCCCCACCACGGCGGCGAGCATGAACAGGCCGCCCGCCAGCGAGTACAGGAAGAACTTCACCGCCGCGTACTGCCGCTGCTGGCCGCCGTAGGAGCCGATGAGGAAGTACATCGGCACGAGCATGACCTCGAAGAACACGTAGAACAGGAAGACGTCGGCGGCCGCGAAGACGCCGATCATCGTGCTCTCCAGGAACAGGATCAGCGCGAAGTACAGCGGGACGGACCGGCGGCTGCCCTCCGCGTCGTGCCAGGAGGCCAGGATCACCAGCGGTACGAGCAGCGCGATCAGCGCGAGCATGACCAGCGCGATGCCGTCGGTGGCGAACGTGAAGCGCACGCCCCACGTGGGGATCCACGGGTACGACTCGCGGAACTGCATCTGCGGGCCGCCGGCCTTGAAGGCGACCCACATCGCGACGGCCACCGCGAAGACGGCCACCGACCAGACGAAGGCCACGCGCTTCACCAGCGCGGGCTTGTCCTTGGGCAGCAGCGCCACGACGAGGCCACCGACGGCCGGTGCGACCGTCAGGACGGACAAAAACGGAAACGTGCTCATGCCACCGCTCCACCGCTTTTGACAGCACTGCGCTCCGCGGTGCCATGAGGCACAACCGCACTGAGCTTCAAGATTCGCTCGCTACGCTCACTCATCCGAGCGTCACCGCCAGCATGGCCGCTACCACGAGCAGCGCACCTCCGAGGATCGACATGGCGTACGACCGGACGAAGCCGGTCTGGGTGCGGCGCAGCCGCCCGGAGCCGCCGCCGACCGCCGCGGCCAGCCCGTTGACCAGGCCGTCGATACCGCGGTTGTCGAGGAAGACGAGCGCACGGGTCAGGTACTTGCCGGGCATTTCGAAGACGGCCTCGTTGAAGGCGTCCGTGTACAGGTTGTTGCGGGCGGCCGTGACGACCGGGCCGGCCGGCTGCTCCGCCAGGGCCGTGCCCTTGCTGAACAGCGCCCAGGCCAGACCCACGCCGGCGAGGGTGACCAGGATGGTGAAGCCGGTGACCCACCAGTTCTCGCCGTGTTCGACCTGCTCGCCGAAGACCGGGGTCAGCCAGCCGACGACCGAGGTCGCGAGCAGCCCACCGGCGGCGACCGAGCCGACCGCGAGGACGATCAGCGGGATCGTCATGATCTTCGGCGACTCGTGCGGGTGCTTGACGTCCTCGGTCCAGCGCTTGGGCCCGTGGAAGGTCAGCACGAACAGCCGGGTCATGTAGAACGCGGTCAGACCGGAGCCGATCAGCGCGGCGGTGCCCAGCACCCAGCCGAGCCAGCCTTCGTGGTGGTAGGCCGCCACGATGATCGGCTCCTTGGTGAAGAAGCCGGACAGCGGCGGGATACCGATGAGCGCGAGGTACCCGAGGCCCGTCGTCGCCCACGTGATCGGCATGTACTTGCGCAGGCCACCGAAGCGGCGCATGTCGGTCTGGTCGTTCATGCCGTGCATGACCGAACCGGAGCCGAGGAACAGCCCGGCCTTGAAGAAGCCGTGCGCCAGCAGGTGGATCAGGGCGAGCGCGTACGCGACCCCGCCCAGGCCGACGCCGAGGAACATGTACCCGATCTGGCTGACCGTCGACCAGGCGAGCACCCGCTTGATGTCGTCCTTGGCGCAGCCGATGACGCAGCCGATCAGCAACGTCAGCGCGCCGACGCAGACGACCACCGTCTTCGCCGCGTCCGAGGCGTCGAAGATCGGGTGCGAGCGGGCGATGAGGTACACGCCGGCGGTCACCATCGTCGCGGCGTGGATGAGCGCCGACACCGGGGTCGGGCCCTCCATGGCGTCGGGCAGCCACGCCTGCAGCGGGAACTGGCCGGACTTGCCGCACGCGCCGACGAGCAGAAGGATCGCCACCGCGGTCACCGTGCCGGCCGAGAGCTTGTTGACGTTGTTGAACACCTGGTCGTACTGCACGGTGCCGAGCGAGGCGAAGAGCAGGAAGATGCCGATCGCGAAGCCCGCGTCACCGACGCGGTTCATCAGGAAGGCCTTCTTGCCGGCCGTGGCCGCCGACGGGCGCAGGTACCAGAACGAGATGAGCAGGTAGCTGGCGAGGCCCACGCCTTCCCAGCCGAAGTACAGCATCACGTAGTTGTTGCCGAGCACCAGCAGCAGCATGGCCGCGACGAACAGGTTGAAGTACCCGAAGAAGCGCCGCCGGCCCGGGTCGTGCTCCATGTACCCGACCGCGTACAGGTGGATCAGGAAGCCCACGCCGGTGATCAGCAGCACGAACATCGCGGACAGCGGGTCGTACAGCAGGCCGAAGTCGACCCTGAGCCGGCCGACCGGCATGAACTGGAACAGGTTGAGCGACACGCCCTGCCTGTTGTTCATCCCGTGCAACTGGAAGAAGTAGACCAGGCCGAGCACGAACGCCACGCCGACGCTCGCCACGCCGAGGAGGTGTCCCCACTTGTCGGCCCGACGGCCGGCAAGGAGCAGGATCGCGGCGCTGACCAGCGGGATCGCGATGAGTAGCCAGAAGCTGGACAGCGCGCCGCTCGGGGACGCGAAGCTGACCGCTTCAGCCAACGACGTCGTCGGTTGCACCGGTGCCCTCTCAGTACTTCAGCAGGTTGGCGTCGTCAACGCTCGCCGAGCGTCGAGTACGGAAGATCGACATGATGATGGCGAGCCCGACCACGACCTCGGCGGCCGCCACGACCATGACGAAGAACGCCATGATCTGGCCGTCGAGGGTGCCGTTGATGCGGCTGAACGTGACGAGCGCCAGGTTGGCCGCGTTGAGCATCAGTTCGATGCACATGAACAGCACGATGGCGTTGCGCCGGATCAGCACGCCCACGGCGCCGATCGTGAACAGGATCGACGACAGGATGATGTAGTTCGTGGCCGTCACTTTTCCGTACCCTTCGGTGCCGCCTCGGCGGAGGTCAGCTCGCGCGTCGGCAGGATCTTGAAGACGCTGCGGTCGGTCGGTGTCCCGTCGGGCAGCTTGGCCGGCGTGGCGACCGAGTCGGAGGTGGCGAAGACGCCCGGGCCGGGCTTCGGCGCCGGGTAGCTGCCCGGCGCGAACCGCTCGCGCATCAGCTCCACCTGGGTCTTGCGGTCTTCCTTGCGCCGCTCGATGTGGGCCAGCAGCATCGCACCGACGGCCGCGGTGATGAGCAGCGCCGAGGTGACTTCGAACGCGAAGACGTACCGCGTGAACAGCAGCTCCGCCAGGCCCTGCACGTTGCCGCCGCGCTTGCTGTTGGCGCTGGCCAGACCGACCGAGTCGACCGTCCCGAGCGCCCGGAACAGGCCGGTCCCCACCAGGCCCGCGAACCCGATGCCGAGGATGATCGCCGCCATCCGCTGGCCGCGCAGCGTCTCGATCAGCGAGTCCGACGCGTCCCGGCCCACCAGCATGAGCACGAACAGGAACAGCATCATGATCGCGCCGGTGTAGACGATGATCTGCGCGAAGCCGATGAACGGACCGGCCTGCACGATGTAGAACACGCCCAGGCACATCATCGTCACGACCAGGAACAGCGCCGAGTGCACGGCGTTGCGCGCCGCCACCATCCCGATCGCGCAGAGCACGGCGATCGGGGCGAGGATCCAGAAGGCCGTCGCCTCGCCGCCCTTCATCGCGTCCGAGGCCGCGGCGAGGACCAGTTGCTGGGTCATCACTTCTTCCCCTCGTGCGCGGCCTGCGCCGTCTCGATCTGCGCCGGGAAGTCCGACATCGAGTTGCGGACCCGCTCCGCGCCGGCGGACATGCCGGGGTTGGTCAGCGCCCCGACGTAGTAGTCCTTCTCGGACTCGCCCAGCCGCATCGGGTGCGGCGGCTGCTCCATCCCGGGCAGCAGCGGCGCGAGCAGCTGCTCCTTGGTGAAGATCAAGTCCTTGCGGTTGTCGCGGGCCAGCTCGTACTCGTTGCTCATGGTCAGTGACCGGGTCGGGCAGGCCTCGATGCACAGCCCGCAGAAGATGCAGCGGGCGTAGTTGATCTGGTACGTCGCCGCGTAGCGTTCGCCGGGCGAGTACCGCTCCTCGTCGGTGTTGTTGGCGCCCTCGACGTAGATGGCGTCCGCCGGGCAGGCCCACGCGCACAGCTCACAGCCGACGCACTTCTCCAGCCCGTCGGGGTGACGGTTGAGGATGTGCCGGCCGTGGTAGCGGGGAGCCACCGGCTTGCGCTTCTCGGGGTACTCCTCGGTGACGACCTTCTTGAACATGTGCGAGAAGGTGACGCCGAAGCCCTTCAACGTGCCTGTGAACGCGCCCACGACTTATCGGCCTTCCTGCTCGGTGGCGCTGGAGTCGCCGCCCGCGGAGCCGACGGGTACCGGCTCGCGTTCGGCGGTGAGCCTCGGGGCCCGCGGGCTCGGCGGGACCTCGAGGTTCAGCGGTGGTACGGGGAAGCCCTCGGCGCCGCCCACGCGTCCGGCCGGGTCGAGACCCTCCAGGCCGGTGGGTGTCGCCGGCTTCTCCTTGGCCGGCCACAGGACCCAGACGGCCCCGAGCACCACGATCACGGCGGCCGCGATGAACAGCTTGATGTTGGTCTCCAGGCTGGCCCGCTGCAGGGTGCGCAGGCCGGACAGGACCAGGATCCACACCAGGTTGATCGGGATGAGGGCCTTCCAGCCGAACCGCATGAACTGGTCGTAGCGCAGCCGGGGCAGGGTGCCGCGCAGCCACACGAAGACGAACAGCAGGAGCAGCACCTTGATGGTGAACCACAGCACCGGCCACCAGCCGGAGTTGGCGCCCGCCCACACCGTCGTGATCGGCGCGGGGGCCCGCCAGCCGCCGAGGAACAGCGTCGTGCACAGGCCGGAGACGGTGACCATGTTGATGTACTCGGCGAGGAAGAACATCGCGAACTTGAACGACGAGTACTCGGTGTGGAAGCCACCGACCAGCTCCGACTCGGCCTCGGGGAGGTCGAACGGGGCCCGGTTGGTCTCACCGACCGCGGAGACGAAGTAGATCAGGAAGCTGGGGATCAGCAGGATCGCGTACCAGCTCGGCCCGGTGGTGTGCCAGCCGAACAGGTTGATCGCGTTGCCGTGCGCCTGCGCGTCGACGATCTCGCTGGTCGACATGCTGCCGGACTCGACGAAGACCGCCACGATCGACAGGCCCATCGCGACCTCGTACGAGATCATCTGGGCGCTCGAACGCAGACCGCCGAGCAGCGGGTACGTGGAGCCCGAGGCCCAGCCGGCCAGCACCACGCCGTACACGCCCATCGACGAGCAGGCGAGGATCAGCAGGACAGCGACCGGGACGTCGGTCAGCTGGATCGGCGAGTGGTGGCCGAACCATGACACGCTCGGACCCAGCGGCATCACCGCGAAGGCGGTGAAGGCGCAGGTCGCGGAGATGACCGGGGCGATGAAGTACACCACCTTGTCGGCCATCTTCGGGATGATCTCTTCCTTGAGCCCCAGCTTGAGGCCGTCGGCGAGCGACTGCAGCAGACCGAACGGGCCGTTGCGGTTGGGGCCCGGGCGGTGCTGCATGTACGCGACGACCCGGCGTTCGTACCAGATGGTGAACAGGGTCATCACCACGAGGAACGCGAAGATGCCGACGATCTTGACGAGAACCAGCCACCACGGGTCGTGGCCGAACTGGTCCAGTGAGCCGGCTGCGAGCATCACTCGGCACCTCCTGTACTGATCTCGACCTGGGCGCCTGCGGTCACGCCGAGCGTGCGGCGGACCGTGGAGCCGGTCGAGTTGGTCGGCACCCACACCACGCCGTCGACCATGTCGTCGACGAGCAGGGCCGGGAGCGTGATCGCGCCCTGGGCGGAGCGGACGGTGACGGGGTCACCGTCGGCCAGGGCGAGGCCGCTCGCGGTCGCCTTCGACAGCGCGGCCACCACCGGCCGGGCGGTGCCGGCCAGGTACTCGTCGCCGTCCTGCAGCGAACCGAGGTCGAGCAGCTGGTGCCAGGTCGCGAGGACGGCCCGGCCGGAGCCGGCTGCCGGTACGGAGACCTCCGCGGGCGCCACGCGCGGCGGCGCGGGCTGCTCGACCCGGGTGTTCGCGAGGGCGGCGAGCTGGCGGCGCACCTCGACCACGTCGCCGCAGCCGAGCTGGATGCCCATGTCGGCGGCGAGCGCGTCGAGCACGCGGGCGTCGCTCATCGCGGCCGTGCGCAGGACGGCGTCGAACGGGCGGATCCGCCCCTCCCAGTCGACGTAGGCCCCGGCCTTCTCCACGGCGGGAGCGATCGGGAAGACCACGTCGGCGCGCTCGGCCACCGCGGTGCGGCGAAGCTCGATGCTGACCAGGAAACCGACCCGGTCGAGCGCCTCGTCCGCGACCGCCGGCTGCGCCAGGTCGCCGGGGTCGACACCCGCGACGACCAGACCGGCCAGCGCGCCACTGTGCGCCGCCGCGATGATCGCGTCGGCGTCCTTGCCCGGCAGGCTCGGCAGCGTGCCCGGCTCGAGGTCCCAGGCCTGGGCCAGCTCGGCCCGGGCGCCGGTGTCGGCGACCGGACGGGCGCCGGGCAGCAGGTTGGGCAGGCAGCCGGCCTCCACCGCACCCCGGTCGCCGGCGCGACGCGGCACCCAGGCCAGCCGCGCGCCGGTCTCAGCCGCGAGCTTGGCGGCGGCCGACAGGCCACCGGGCACCTCGGCGAGCCGCTCACCGACGAACAGGATCGCACCGGGCTCGCTGAGCGCGGTGCGGACCGCGGCGCTCTCGAGGAGGGCCTCTGCCTCGGTACCAGGGACGGTCGGCAGCACGGTGGCGCCGAACTTCGCATACCCCCGGGTGGTGAACGGGGCGATCGCGATGGACCGCAGCTTGTTCTTGCGCCACGCCTTGCGCAGCCGCAGGAACAGGATCGGGCACTCCTCTTCGGGCTCCAGGCCGACGATCACCGCGGCCGGGGCCTCCTCGACCTCGGCGTAGGTGACCTCGACCCGGCCGGCGACGGAGCTGGCCAGGAACGCCGTCTCCTCGGCCGACAGCGGGCGGGCCCGGAAGTCGATGTCGTTGGTGCCCAGGGCGAGGCGGGCGAACTTGGAGTACGCGTACGCGTCCTCGACGGTGAGCCGGCCGCCGGTGAGGACGCCGACACCGCCGTTGTCGCGGGCCCGGGCGAGCCCCTCGGCCGCCACGCTCAGCGCCTCCGGCCAGCTCGCCTCGCGCAGCTCACCGGTCTTGGCGTCACGCACCAGCGGCACCGTGATCCGGTCGAACGCGTTGGCGTACTGGAAGCCCCAGCGCCCCTTGTCGCAGCTCCACTCCTCGTTGACCTGCGGGTCGTCGCCGGCCAGCCGCCGCATCACCTTGCCGCGGCGGTGGTCGGCGCGCATCGCGCAGCCGGCCGAGCAGTGCTCGCACACGCTCGGCGTGGAGACCAGGTCGAACGGCCGGGCGCGGAAGCGGTACTGCGCGCCGGTCAGCGCGCCGACCGGGCAGATCTGCACGGTGTTGCCGGAGAAGTACGAGTTGAACGGCTCGTCCGCCGCCTCCTCGTCCCCGTTGAAGATGCCGATCTGCTCCGCCGCGCCGCGCTCCATCAGGTCGATGAACTTGTCGCCGGCGATCTCCTCGGAGAACCGGGTGCAGCGCTGGCACAGCACGCACCGCTCCCGGTCCAGGAGCACCTGCGACGAGATGGCCAGGGGCTTTTCGTACTCGCGCTTGTGCTCGTGGAAACGCGACTCGGGCCGGCCGGCGGACATCGCCTGGTTCTGCAGCGGGCACTCGCCGCCCTTGTCGCACATGGGGCAGTCGAGAGGGTGGTTGATCAGGAGGAACTCCATGATCCCCTCTTGCGCCTTCTTGGCGACGTCGGAGGTGAGCTGGGTCTTGACGACCATGCCGTCGGCCACGGTCTGGGTACACGAGGCGACCGGCTTGCGCTGCCCCTCCACCTCGACCAGGCACTGCCGGCAGGCACCGGCCGGCGCCAGCAGCGGATGGTCGCAGAAGCGCGGGATCGCGATGCCCATCTGCTCGGCGACCCGGATCAGCAGCGCGCCCTTGGGCGCCTCCACCTCGATCCCGTCGATCGTCAGCTTGACGGTCTCAGTGGGTTTCTCCACGGAGGTCATTTAGTGCGCACCTACCAGTTCACCCGCGCCGAACATCGGAGCCTTCCGGCCCTCGATGTAGTCCAGGTAGTCCTGCTTGAAGTACTTAAGCGACGACGTCACCGGGCTGGTCGCACCGTCGCCGAGGGCGCAGAACGACCGGCCGAGCAGGTTGTCGCAGGCGTCGAGCAGCGTGTCCAGGTCCTCGTGGGTACCGGCGCCCGACAGGATCCGGCGCAGTACCCGCGCCATCCAGTAGTTGCCCTCCCGACACGGGGTGCACTTGCCGCACGACTCGTGGTGGTAGAACTCGATCCACCGGTAGGTCGCGTAGACCGGGCAGTCCTGGTCGGAGAAGATCTGGACCGCCGTGGTGCCGAGCATCGTGCCCGCCGCCGCCATCGACTCGAAGTCCATCGGGACGTCGAGGTGCTCGGCGGTCAGCAGCGGGGTCGACGACCCGCCCGGGGTCCAGAACCGCAAGCTGTGGCCGTCCTGCATCCCGCCGGCCAGGTCCAGCAGCTCGCGCAGCGTGACGCCGAGCGAGCACTCGTACTGGCCGGGGTTGTTCACCCGGCCGGAGATCGAGTAGATCTTGGGGCCGGGCGACTTCTCGGTGCCCATCGTCTTCCACCAGGCGGCGCCGCCCAGCACGATGTACGGCACGCTGCAGATCGTCTCGACGTTGTTGACGACCGTTGGGGAGGCGTACAGGCCGTGCGTGGCCGGGAACGGCGGCTTGAGGCGGGGCTGACCCCGGTAGCCCTCGAGCGAGTCGAGCAGCGCCGTCTCCTCGCCGCAGATGTACGCGCCGGCGCCGCTGTGCACGACCAGGTCGAGGTCGAACCCGGAACCCAGGATGTTGCGGCCCAGGTAGCCGCGCCGGTACGCCTCGTCGACCGCGTTGCGCAGCCGGCGGGCGGCGTGCATCGCCTCGCCCCGGATGTAGATCGCGGCGAAGTTCGCGCGGATCGCGTACGCGGCGATGATGATGCCCTCGACCAGCGAGTGCGGGTCGGCCATCATCAGCGGCAGGTCCTTGCACGTGCCCGGCTCGCCCTCGTCGGCGTTGACCACCAGGTAGTGCGGCTTGCCGTCGTTCTGCGGGATGAAGCCCCACTTCATGCCGGTGGGGAAGCCGGCGCCGCCGCGGCCGCGCAGTCCGGAGTCCTTGATGAGCTGGATCAGCTCGTCCGGGTGGGCCGCGAACGCCTTGCGCAGGGCGGTGTAGCCGTCCAGCCGCTCGTACACGCCGATCTTCCAGGCGTCCGGCGACAGCCAGCGCTTGGTGAGGACCGGCGTGAGCTTGGCGAGAGCGCCCTGGGATGGGTTACTCACTTGGACTCCTTACCAACCGTCGGCGCATCGCCAGCGGGCTTACCGTCAGAGGCCGGCTTCGGCGCCGCGGGCGGCACCGAGTTACCGGGGCCGGCGCCCTTGTCGTCGCGGCGGGCGATCGGGGTGTTCGGGTCGAAGCCCGGCACCGAGACGCCGAAGCGCTCCGCCAGCCGGCTGCCGGCGAGGGTCGGCTCACCGGCCGGCCCCTCCCCGACCGCGCCGTCGCGGTCCTCGCTCCAGCCGGCCAGCTGCAGCTCGGCCTCCTTGAACGTGCAGAGCCGCGGGCCGCGCGTGGGCTGCGGGCGTTCGCCGTTCTCGAGCTGCTTGACGATCCCCAGCGCCTGGTCGGCGTCGATCTTGTCGAAGAACTCGTAGTTGACCGTCATGACCGGCGCGTAGTCGCAGGCTGCGAGGCACTCCGCGTGCTCCAGCGTGATCCGGCCGTCCTCGGTCGTCTCGTCGTGGCCCACGCCCAGGTGCTCGCTGAGCGCCTGGTACGCCTTGTCGCCGCCGAGCACGCCACACATCGTGTTGGTGCACACGCTGACCAGCCAGTCACCGACCGGCCGGCGCTTGTACATCGTGTAGAAGGTGGCGACCGCCGCGACCTGGGCCTTCGTGATGCCCAGCATCTCGGCGCAGAACGCCATGCCCTCCGGCGAGACGTACCCCTCGACCGACTGCACGAGGTGCAGCATCGGCAGCAGGGCCGAGCGTTCCCGGCCGGCCGGGTAACGGGCCATGATCGCCCGGGCGCGCTCGCGGGTCTCTTCGGTAAAGATGTCGCTCATCGGTCACATCCACCCATCACGGGGTCCAGCGAAGCGCCGCCGGCGATGACGTCGGCGATCAGGGCACCCTCGGCCATCGCGGGGATGGCCTGGAGGTTGACGAAGCTGGGCTCCCGGTAGTGCACCCGGTACGGCCGGGTGCCGCCGTCGGAAACGGCGTGCACCCCCAGCTCGCCGCGGGGCGCTTCGATCTGTACGTACACCTGGCCGGCCGGCACCCGGAAGCCCTCCGTCACCAGCTTGAAGTGGTGGATGAGGGACTCCATCGACTGGCCCATGATCTTGGCGACGTGCTCGAGCGAGTTGCCCATGCCGTCGACCCCGATGGCCAGCTGCGCCGGCCAGGCGATCTTTCGGTCGGCCACCATCACCGGGCCGGGCTCGAGCCGGTCCATGGCCTGCTGGACGATGCGCAGGCTCTGCCGCATCTCGTTCAGCCGGACCTGGTAGCGGCCCCACACGTCGGCGTCGGTGCTGGTCACCACGTCGAAGTCGTAGGTCTCGTAGCCCGCGTACGGCATGGTCTTTCGCAGGTCCCACGGCAGGCCCGCCGAGCGCAGCACCGGACCGGTGACGCCGAGCGCCAGGCAACCGGCGACGTCGAGGACGGCCACCCCCTGGGTCCGCTCCTGCCAGACCTTGTTGCCGGACAGCAGGTCCTCGTACATGTCGATCCGCTTCGGCATGAACTGCAGGAGGTCGCGGATCCGGGCGATCGCCTCGTCCGGCAGGTCCTGCGCCAGCCCGCCCGGCCGGATGTACGCGTTGTTCATGCGCAGTCCGGAGGCGAGCTCGAAGATGTCGAGGATGTACTCCCGCTCGCGGAAGCCGTAGATCATCATCGACAGCGCGCCCAGCTCCATGCCGGTCGTCGCGAGCCACACCAGGTGCGACGAGATCCGGTTGAGCTCCATCATCAGGATCCGGATCGTCTTGGCCCGGTCCGGGATCTGGTCCTCGATGCGCAGCAGCTTCTCCACCGCGAAGGCGTACCCGGCCTCGTTGAACAGCGGAGCCAGGTAGTCCATCCGCGTGACGAACGTGGTGCCCTGCGTCCAGTTGCGGAACTCGAGGTTCTTCTCGATCCCGGTGTGCAGGTACCCGATGACCAGGCGGCACTCTTTGACCGTCTCGCCCTCGAGCTCGAGGATCAGCCGGAGCACGCCGTGGGTCGACGGGTGCTGCGGACCCATGTTGACGACGATCCGCTCGTCGGACAGCGGGTCGGCGCCGCTGACGACGTCGTCCCAGTCGCCACCGGTGACGGTGAAGACCTTGCCTTCGGTCGTTTCACGCGCGCTCGCGTAATCAGTACTCATGCCGTCACCTCGCTTCGCTCGGCGCCGTCATGAGGCACCGAGACACTGAGCTTGCTGGTTCGCTCGCTCCGCTCGCTCACTGGTAGCTCCTGCGCTGGTCGGGCGGCGGGATCTCGGCGCCCTTGTACTCGACGGGCACGCCACCCAGCGGGTAGTCCTTGCGCTGCGGGTGGCCCTCCCAGTCGTCCGGCATGAGGATCCGGGTCAGGTTGGGGTGGCCGTCGAAGACGATGCCGAACATGTCGTAGGTCTCCCGCTCCTGCCAGTCGGCCGTCGGGTAGACGCTGGTCACGCTCGGCAGGTGCGGGTTCTCGGCCGGCACCGCGGCTTCGAGCCGGATGCGGCGGCGGTAGGTCATCGAGGTCAGCTGGTAGACCGCGTGCAGGCGCCGGGCGTCCGCGCCGAGGTAGTCCACGCCGGAGACCGACGAGCACAGCTCGAACCGCAGCGCCGGGTCGTCGCGCAGGGCCTGGGCCACCTCGGCGATCCGCTCGGGCTTGACGTGGAGCGTCAGCTCGCCCCGGTCGACGATGACCTTCTCGATCGCGTCGTGGAAGCCGGCGTACGCGGCCTCGAGGGCGTCGACGACCTCGTCGAAGTAGCCACCGTACGGGCGCGGGGTGTCGAGCGCGACGCTGCGGCGACGGACGAGGCCGCCGAACCCGGAGGTGTCTCCGGAGCCGCTGACGCCGAACATGCCGACCCCGGCCAGGGTCGCCGGCGGGTAGTCGGCCGGCGCGCCGGTGTAGGCGCCCTCCGGCTCCGCCGCGACCGGCACGGCCCCGTCGCCGCCGGGAACGTCGACCACCGGCTTCACGCCCGCCGGCCCGCCCGCGGCCGGGCTGGCCTCTTCGATGTTGGACCGGGTGACGGCGTCCGGGTCGCTCGTCGGACGGTGACCGCCGGGGTTCGCCTGGCTCACCGTGATCCTCCGTTCCTACCCGAGGCCGCGGCCGCGATCCGCGCCCGCTCCTCCATCCACTTCTCGATGCGCAGCTGCTCCTCGCGGCCCTGGGCGGCGGCCTTCAGCCACTCCGCCTTGCGCGCCTTGTCGAAGCGGTAGCTCGACGGCATCGCACCGGGCTCCACGACCGGCGCGCCTTCGCGCTCGCGCTTGGCCTCGAGCTGCTTGCGGCGCTTCTCACCGAGCGGCTCGTGCTGGATCTTCTCGTGCAGCCGCAGGATCGCGTCGATGAGCATCTCGGGGCGGGGCGGGCAGCCCGGCAGGTACATGTCGACCGGCACGATGTGGTCGACGCCCTGGACGACGGCGTAGTTGTTGAACATGCCGCCGCTGCTCGCGCAGACGCCCATCGACAGGACCCACTTGGGCTCGGCCATCTGGTCGTAAATCTGGCGCAGCACCGGGGCCATCTTCTGGGTCACCCGGCCGGCCACGATCATCAGGTCGGCCTGGCGCGGGCTGGGCCGGAAGACCTCCATACCGAAGCGGGCCAGGTCGTAGTGGGCGCCGCCGGAGGCCATCATCTCGATGGCGCAGCACGCGAGGCCGAACGTCGCCGGCCACAGCGAGGCCTTACGGGCCCAGTTCACCACGCCTTCGACGGTGGTGAGCAAGATCCCGTTGGGAAGCTTCTCTTCGATACCCATGATCAGTCCCAGTCCAGCCCGCCGCGCCGCCAGACGTAGGCGTACGCGACGAACACGGTCACGATGAAGAGCACCATCTCCACGAACCCGAACACCCCGAGCAGGTTGAAGGACACCGCCCACGGGTACAGGAAGATGATCTCGATGTCGAACACGATGAAGAGCATCGCGGTCAGGTAGAACTTGACCGGAAAGCGACCGCCGCCGATGGGTTGCGGAGTCGGCTCGATGCCACACTCATACGCGTCCATCTTGGCTTTGTTGTAACGGCGGGGGCCGGTGAACGGTGCGACCGACACCGAGAACAGCGCGAACGCGGCCCCCAGGGCCATCAGCCCGAGAATGGGTATGTACGCCGAGAGCGACATGGCTTGCGTCTGCTCCGTCCTTTCCCTGTTCCGGTGTCCCTTGCTGCCGTGTCTCGGCTTGCGAACCGATCACGCTATAGGGGACTTCACACTATTCCTGGTCTTGTCGGACCTTCGGTCCGGGTCTCTGATACGACCTTCGATCGGGGTACGTCATGCGGCCGGCGCCACCTTCGTGAGCGCATTGATGATCCGGTCCATGGCGTCGCCCCCGCGCGGGTCGGTGAGGTTGGCCAACAGCTTCAGAACGAACCGCATCAGCATCGGGTGCGGCATGCCGTGTTTCGTCGCCACCCGCATCACCTCGGGGTGCCCGATCAACTTCACGAACCAGTTACCTAGCCGGTAGTAGCCGCCGTAGCGGGCCTTGAGCTCGGCCGGGTACGCGGCGAAGGCCCGCTCCCGGTCCGGTCCGGCCGGCCGCGCGAGCGCCTGCCCGACGATCTCGGCAGCGAGCTCGCCGGACTCCATCGCGTACGCGATCCCCTCGCCGTTGAAGGGGTTGACCATGCCACCGCAGTCGCCGGCCAGCAGCACGCCACGGGTGTAGTGGGGGACCCGGTTGAAGCCCATCGGCAGCGCCGCGCCCTGGATGCCGCCGTCGGCGTAGGCCTCGTCGTTCATCTGCCACTCGTCCGGCGTCGACGACAGCCAGTCGGTGAGCAGCGTGCGGTAGTTGGTCTTGCCGAAGGCGACCGACGAGTTCAGTACGCCGAGGCCGACGTTGACCCGTCCGTCACCGAGCCCGAAGATCCACCCGTACCCCGGCAGCAGCTTGTCCGGGTGCTCCTTGCTGCGCAGCTCCAGCCACGACTCCAGGTAGTTGTCGTCGTGCCGGGCCGCGCTACGGTAGTACCGGCGGACGGCCACGCCGAGCGGCCTGTCCTCCCGCTTGGTCAGGCCGAGGGCCAGCGCCAACCGCCCGGAGACGCCGTCGGCGGCGACCACCACCGGCGCGCGGAACTCCTGCGGCTCGCCGTCCCCGCCGGTCGCCTTCACGCCGACCACCCGGCCGGAGCCGTCGAGGATCGGGCCGGTGACGTTGGTGCTGGTCTTCAACACGGCGCCGGCCTCGGCGGCCCGGGCCGCCAGCATCTGGTCGAAGTCCATCCGGGTGCGGGTCAGCCCGTAGTTGGGGAAGCTCGCGAGGTCGGGCCAGTCCAGCTCCAGGCGGATGCCCCCACCGATCACGCGAAGCCCCCGGTTGTGCAGCCAGCCCGCCTTCTCGGAGGTATCGATACCCATCTTGACGAGCTGCTTAACGGCGCGGGGGGTCAATCCGTCGCCGCAGACCTTCTCACGCGGGAACTCGGTCTTCTCCAGCAGCAGGACGTTGAGACCCTGCTGCGCCAGATGGAAAGCGGCCGAGGAGCCGCCCGGCCCAGCGCCGACGACAATGGCGTCCGCGTCGCTCACAGCCACCTCCCGGCCTCTTTCTTCGGCCTGTCGTACTTGTTCCCGAAGCGCTCGTGAAACTCTTCACAAGCGGTCCGGCGTGAAGTGTAGAACCGTGACGGGGGCAACCGCTCGTTAGGCATGCCTAACCAAGGACGGAATTTTCGCGGTGCCCACCCGGAGGGGTCGAGGCATCGACGCAGCTCTACGGCCGGATGGCCCGGTGCAGGGCGACGATTCCTCCGGTGAGGTTGCGCCAGGCCACCTTGCCCCACCCGTTCTCGCCGATCCGGGCCGCCAGCCCCGCCTGGTCCGGCCAGGCCCGGATGGACTCGGCCAGGTAGACGTAGGCGTCCGGGTTGCTCGACACCCGGCGCGCCACACCGGGCAGCGCCCGCATCAGGTAACCCATGTACGTCGCGCGGAAGGGCGCCAGCGTGGGATGACTGAACTCGCACACCACCAGCCGGCCACCCGGCCGGGTGACCCGGGCCATCTCCCGCAGCGCGCCGTCGACGTCGGCGATGTTGCGCAGCGCGAACGAGATGGTGACCGCGTCGAAGCTCGCGTCGGCGAAGGGCAGCGCCAGGGCGTCGGCGGCGAGCAGCGGCACCTGCGGCCGGCGCTCGTGGCCGGTGCGCAGCATGCCGAGAGACAGGTCGGCGCCGACCGCGTACGCCCCGGACAGAGCCAGCTCCTCGGTCGACACGCCGGTGCCGGCGCCGAGGTCGAGCGCCCGTTCGCCGGGCTGGAGGTCGAGGGCCAGCCGGGTGGCGCGCCGCCAGCCCCGGTCACGGCCGAACGACAGGACGGTGTTGGTCAGGTCGTACCGCCCGGCCACCCCGTCGAACATCGCCGCCACCTCGTGCGGCTGCTTGTCCAGATGGGCACGTGTCACGGGGTACCACTGTGCCAGCCCGTCCCCGACGATCTCGCGCGACCCCGCCCACCGACGACCACGGGGGCCGGCGCACGCGCGCCGACCCCCGGGTTCTATGTGGTGGTGCACTAGTCGATGGGCGGCATAAAGCCTTCCCGCCGACGTCGCGCCAAAACCATGAGCACGCCACCAACCGCGGCCACGCCGAGGCCGAGACCGCCGATCAGGAGCACCGGGGTACCGGTCACGGGCAGCCCGCCGCCGGTGCCACCCCCGCCGCCGCCCGTGCCCGGCGTCGCCGAGGCGGACGGTGCCGCGCTGGCCGACGGCGAGGTGCTGGGCGAGGTGCCCGGCGACGGCTGGGTACCGGTGAGGACGGTCACCTTGATCGCCCCGACGTTGTTGCCCGGCTTGGGGTCGGGGGTCGAGCTCGACACCTCGACCTTGCCGTCGGACACCCGATCCGAAAGGATCTTGAGGCTGAAGGTGTTGCTCGCGCTCGTGTGCGCCGGCCCGAAGCCCAGGTCACAGCTGTACACCTTGCCGGCGGTCGTGGCGGTGCACAGATCCGGGTCGACCGAGACGAACTCGGTGCCGGCCGGAGCCGTGAGCGTCACCGTCCCGTCCATCACGTCGGCCGGGCCCCCGTTGGCGACCGTCACCTTCACCTTGACCGTGTCACCGACGTGCCCGCTGACCGGCGTCGCCGAGATGCTCAGGTCGGCCGGGTTCGCCGCGGTGAACGCGGAGAACAGCGTCATGTTGTCCGCCGGGTCGGCGTCGGGAGTGACGTCGCTGCTCTTGAGAGTCTTCTTCAACTCGGCGGCCTGGGCTGCCGAGATCACGCCGGCTCGGCTGGTAGCGGCGCTCGCGCGCTGGGCGAGCGCCTGGACCGGCGCCGGACCGTCGCCGAAGCCGATCACGACACCCGGGCCGAGCGCCACCGGCCCGGGCGCGTTCGCGGCCAGCTTCACCTTGACCGGGTCGGGCAGGAATGGCTGGTTGCCGTCAGGGTCGGGCTTGACGCTGCCGTAAACGTCCCCCTGATACACGATCGCGTCCGGGTCGTGGCAGATGGCCACCGAGTTCTCGGCCTCGTAGCTGCACTCCGGCCGCTGGGAGGCGAAGGTCAGGTACGGCGGCAGGGCGATCATGTACGACACGCCTTTGACCGGTCCGGCCTGGTTGAGCAGCATCCACATCAGCTCACCGGTCTGGCCGGGCTTGATCCGCTCGGAGCCGCCCGCCTTGGCGTAGACGTCACTGCTCCAGGCGACCAGGTCGACCTGCTGCGGCGCCTCCGGGTTGTCGGCGACCACGGTGACCCGGCCCGTCGCCTCGTTGTTCGACAGGTCCGCGTCGGGCGTGTCCGACGTGACCTTGACATCGAAGCTGCCCGCGTCACCCGGGTCGCCGATCGACAGCACGGGCAGCGCGCTGGCTGCCTGCTCGAACGCGTTGTAGTTCCCGCCGGCCGGCAGGTCGGGCACGGCGCACGTGATGGTCGTGCCGTCGACGGTGCAGGAGCGGGAGTCCGACTCCAGGACCTCGAGCTTGGTGGTGTCGAGCTTGCTGATGTCGATGGTCAGCCTGATGCCGGTGGCCGTTTCGGGGCCGTCGTTGTGCACGCTGATCGCGAACGGCTTGCCCGCACCCTGCACGACGGCGGTGCTGGCGGTGGTCACGGAAAGGTCGGCGCCGGTGTCCGCGGCACGCGCGGTGCCCGACATGGCGACGACCGATGTGGCGGCCGCGGCAGCAACCGCGCCCGCACCGAGCCGGAACAAGGCACGGCCTTGGTGCAGCCTCATACGTCCCCCGGGGGTGTGCAAAGGATCACGGACGGCCGCAAGCTAGCCAGCGGATTACCGCTCCGCGATTCCTCTGCAACACCCCCACGCAGGACGTTTATGGGCGAATGCCGCCGCCCGACCTCGTTGATCGGGCAACAAAACCGGTCAAAACTCAGCCGCGACCGTTATGCAACCGAAATACAACTCGCCTGCAACGGATTACGGACTTGTCATATCCGAAAACACACGGTATTTGACCGAGCGCGTACAGCTATCTAACGGGTCTCCACCAGCGGCAACGACTTCCCGGCACCGCCACCCGGAAGGGCGATCGACGAGAAGTGGGAGACCACCCGCTCGTCGGTCGGATCGTCGGCCGGCGTCCAGTGCACCTTGATGTGGTTGTACAGGGTGTCGCGCTGCGCCGGGATCCGCCCGGCCGTACGGATCATCTCCACCAGCTCGGTCAGCTTCGAGCGGTGCCGGGCGCCGGCGGAGGAGATCACGTTCTCCTCCAACATGATCGAGCCCAGGTCGTCGACGCCCATGTGCAGCGAGACCTGACCCACGTCCTTACCGGTGGTCAGCCACGACGCCTGCAGGTGGGCGACGTTGTCGAAGAACAGCCGGGCCACCGCGATCAGGCGCAGGTACTCCAGCGACGTGGCCTGCGTACGGCCCTTGAGGTGGTTGTTCTCCGGCTGGTACGTCCACGGGATGAACGAGCGGAAGCCGCCGGTGCGGTCCTGGACGTCCCGGATCATCCGCAGGTGCTCGATCCGCTCAGCGTTGGTCTCGCCGGTACCCATCATCATCGTCGCCGTCGACTCGATGCCCAGGTTGTGCGCGGTCTCCATGACCTCGAGCCAGCGCTCACCCGACTCCTTCAACGGCGCGATCGCGGTGCGCGGGCGCGCCGGCAGCATCTCCGCCCCGGCCCCGGCGATCGAGTCCAGGCCCGCCGCCTTGATACGGCGCAGCGCCTCCTCGATGGACACGCCCGACACCTTGGCCATGTGCAGGACCTCGCTCGGCCCGATCGAGTGGATGACCAGGTCCGGGAAGTCCCGCTTGACGCCGCTGAAGAGCTCCTCGTAGTACTCCACGCCGTAGTCCGGGTGGTGGCCGCCCTGCAGCATCACCTGCGTGGCCCCCAGTGCGACCGCCTCGGCGCAGCGGCGCAGGATCTCGTCCATCGAGTGCGACCAGCCCTCGGCGTGCTTGGGAGCGCGGTAGAACGCGCAGAACTTGCACGCCGTCACACACACGTTCGTGTAGTTGATGTTGCGATCGATGATGTACGTGACGATGCCGTCCGGGTAGCGGCGGCGGCGCACCGCGTCCGCGGCCTCGCCGAGCGGGTGCAGCGGCGCGTCGGTGTAGAGAAGCAGCGCCTCGTCGGGACTGATCCGTCCACCGTCGGCGGCGCGCTGAAGAATGTCGTCAAGCTCCCGGTTCCCACTCACGCCTTGAGGGTACGCAATGCCTGGCGCGGCCGGAGCACCGCAGTGATGTGCTCCGCACCGTGTCCGCAACCCACACCGCGCCGGGGATAGGGTTTCGATCATGGCTGACATGCGCTTTCGTCGCCTCGGCGACTCCGGTCTCGTCGTGTCCGTCGTGGGCATCGGCTGCAACAACTTCGGTGCCCGTATCGACGCCGACCGCACCCGGGAGGTGGTACACGCCGCGCTGGATGCGGGCGTGAACCTGTTCGACACCGCCGACATCTACGGCAACACTCCCGGAGCCTCGGAAGAACTGCTCGGCGCGGCACTGGGCAACCGACGCGCCGACGTGGTCGTGGCCACCAAGTTCGGCATGGACATGCGGGGCGCCAACGGCCCGGACTGGGGCGCCCGCGGTTCCCGTCGCTACATCATGCGCGCGGTCGAGGCGTCGCTGCGCCGGCTGAACACCGACTACATCGACCTGTACCAGATGCACCAGCCCGACCCGGGCACGCCGATCGAGGAAACTCTGTGCGCCCTCGACGACCTGGTACGGGCCGGCAAGGTGCGGTACCTCGGAAACTCCAACTTCGCCGGCTGGCAGGTGGCCGACGCGGAGTGGACCGCCAACACCGGCGACCTCAACCGCTTCATCAGCGCACAGAACGAGTACTCGCTGCTCAATCGCGATGTGGAGCGCGAACTGGTACCCGCCTGCGAGCGCTTCGGCCTCGGCGTGCTCCCCTTCTTCCCGCTCGCGTCCGGCCTGCTGACGGGCAAGTACAAGCGCGACCAGGCCGCGCCGGCCGGCACCCGGCTGGCGGCCGACCGGTACGCCTCCCGGCTCGCCGCCGCGCCGTGGGACGCGATCGAGAAGCTCGAAGCGTACGCCGACAAGCGCGGCCTCTCCCTGCTCGACGTCGCGATCGGCGGCCTCGCCGCGCAGCCGGCCGTCTCGTCGGTCATCGCCGGCGCGACCAGCGCCGAGCAGGTACGCGCGAACGTGGCGGCCGTCCGGTGGGAGCCGACCCGGGAGGATCTGGCCGAGCTGGACGAGATCACCAAGCCGTAACCCCTGCGATCTTGGACACCTGGCGGGCCTATGACCCCGCCAAGTGTCCAAGATCGCGCAAAACGTCAGGCGTCGTAGTCGATCCGCAGCTGGTCGGTGACGGGGCTGGCCTGGCAGGTCAGCACGTACCCGGCGGCCAGCTCGTCCGGTTCGAGGGCGAAGTTGCGGGCCATCGTGACCTCGCCCTCGACGACCTTCGCCCGGCAGGTCGAGCAGACGCCGCCCTTGCAGGCGTACGGCAGCTCGGACCGTACCCGCAGCGCCGCGTCGAGGACCCGCTCATCGCGGCGCATGGTGAACGTGGAGGCCCGGCCGTCGAGGAGGATCGTGACCTCGGCGACCGGCGCCGGCTCCGCGGACGAGGCGGACGAGGTGGACGAGGCGGCCAACTCCCGCCGCGGAAGCGGCGCGTCCTCGACGTGGAACAGCTCGGTGTGCACCGCCCCGTCGGCCACGCCGGCCGTCGCCAGCACCGCCCGGGCGTCGACGACCAGACCGTACGGGCCGCACAGGAACCACTCGTCGACGCTCTCGGCCGGCAGCAGCGCGTCCAGCAGCCGGCGCAGCCGGTCGGCGTCGATCCGTCCGGACAGCAGTTCGGCGTCCTGCGGCTCGCGGGAGAGCACGTGCACGACGTGCAGGCGGTCCGGGTACCGGTCCTTCAGGTCGGCCAGCTCCTCGGCGAACATCACGCTCCGGGCGTACCGGTTACCGAAGATCAGCGTGAACCGGCTCGCCGGCTCGGTGGCCAGGGCGGTGGCGATCAGCGAGAGGACCGGGGTGATGCCCGACCCGGCGGCGACCGCGGCGTAGTGCCGGATCCGCTCGGGGTCGAAGGCCGTGGTGAAGTGCCCGAGCGGCGGCAGCACCTCGACGGTCTGCCCCTCGGTCAGGTTCTGCGCGTACGTGGAGAAGGCGCCGCCGGCCACCTGCTTGACGCCGATGCGCAGCCGGCCGTACTCGGCCAGGTCGGCCGGGGTCGAGCTGATCGAGTACGACCGGCGCACGTCGACCTCCTCGACGACCCGCCGGACCGTCAGGTGCTGGCCGGCGGAGAAGGCGAAGACCTCGCGCAGCTTCGGCGGCACGACGAACGTGACGGCCACGGCGTCATCGGTGAGCCGCTCGACGGCGGCCACCCGTAGCTCGTGGAAGACCGGCCGGCGCCGCTGCGGGCGCTTGATGGTCACCGTGGTCATAGCGGTTTCACCCGGTCGAACGGCTCCGCGCAGGCCCGACAGCGCCACAGCGCCTTGCAGGCGGTCGAGCCGAAGCGCGACAGCTCCTCGGTGTCGCAGCCGCCGCACCGGGGGCAGCGCACCCGCAGCGTCAGGGCGACCGGCCCGCCGGCCGGTCCGGGTGGCGCGATTCCGGCCGCGGCCAGTTTCGACCGGCCGGACTCGCTGATGAGGTCGGTGCTCCACGCCGGCCGCAGCGCCGTGACGATCTCGACGTCGTCATGGCCGGCCGCGGCCAGGGCGCGCCGGATGTCGGCCCGGATCACGTCCATCGCCGGGCAGCCCGAGTAGGTGGGCGTGATGGTCACGGTGACGCGTCCGGCGTCGACCGTCACGTCCCGCAGGATGCCGAGGTCGGCGATGGTGACCACGCGGAGCTCCGGGTCGACCACCGCCGCCGCGACGTCGAACGCGCTCACCATCGGGCCCCCGGGTGCGCCCGGTGCACCACCTGCATCTCGGCGAGCAGGTACGACAGGTGCTCGGTGTGCAGGCCCTGACGGCCGCCGCCCGGCGTCCAGCCGCCGTCGGCGGGCCGCGTCAGCGTCGCGTCGGCGAGAACGGCCTCCACGGTCGCCAGCCACTGCGCGCGCAGGTCGGCGTGCTCGCCTTCGAAAAGCTCGTGGGTGTACGGCCAGAGCCGGTCCACGGCGTCCTGCATGCGCCGGTGCGACTCGTCCGTGCCGTCGCCGAGCCGGACGGTCCACAGTGACGCGTGGTCGAGGTGGTACGCCGACTCCTTGCGGGCCTTGGCGGCGATGGCCGAGAGCCGCTCGTCGCCGGAGTCGGCCAGCCGGTCGTAGAGCGGCTTCTGGTAGGCCGACAGGAACAGCAGCTTGGCCATCGTGACGGCGAAGTCCTGCTCCGGCAGCTCGACGAGCAGGCAGTTGTGGAAATCACGGTCGTCGCGCAGGTAGGCGAGGTCGTCCTCGGTGCGATCCGCGCCCTCCAGCTCCCCCGCGTACGTGAGCAGCAGGCGTGCCGTGCCCAACTGGTCGAGCGCGATGTTGGCCAGCGCGATGTCCTCTTCCATCTCGGGCGCCCGGGCCGCCCACTGCGCCAGCCGCTGCGCCGCGACGAGCGCGTCGTCGCCCAGCCCCAGCACGTACTCGAAGTCGGTCATAGGTGGCCGGCGCCTTCCGGTACGTCGTAGAAGGTGGGGTGCCGGTAGACCTTGTCCGCCGCCGGGTCGAAGAAGGCGTCCTTCTCGTCGGGGCTGCTCGCGACGATCGCGGCCGACGGCACCACCCAGATCGAGACGCCCTCCTGGCGGCGGGTGTACAGGTCGCGCGCGTTGCGCAGGGCAAGCTCGGCGTCGGGGGCGTGCAGGCTGCCGACGTGCGTGTGCGCCAGCCCGCGCCGGGGCCGCACGAAGACCTCCCAGAGCGGGGTATCAGACACCGGCCGGCTCCCTCACAGCCCGCTTCGCGGCGTAGGCGGCCGCGGCTTCACGTACCCAGGCACCTTCGGAGTGTGCCCGGCGGCGGTGTTCGATGCGCTGCCGGTTGCACGGGCCGTTGCCCTTGACCACCTGCATCAGCTCGTCGAAGTCCGGCTGGGTGAAGTCGTAGTGCTCACGCTCGGCGTTCCAACGCAGGTCCGGGTCGGGCAGCGACAGCGTGAGCACCGATGCCTGCTGTACGCACATGTCGACGAAGCGCTGGCGCAGCTCGTCGTTGGAGAAGCGCTTGATCTTCCAGGCCATGGACCGTTCGGAGTGCGTGGAGTCGCTGTCGGGCGGACCGAACATCGCAAGCGACGGGTACCACCAACGGTTGACGGCGTCCTGGGCCATCTCGCGCTGGGCCGGCGTGCCGTGGGCCAGGGTGTGCAGGATCTCGAAGCCCTGGCGCTGGTGGAACGACTCCTCCTTGCAGATGCGGATCATCGCGCGGGCGTACGGGCCGTACGAGCAGCGGCACAGCGGCACCTGGTTGACGATCGCCGCGCCGTCGACCAGCCAGCCGATGGCGCCGACGTCCGCCCAGGTCAGGGTCGGGTAGTTGAAGATCGACGAGTACTTCTGCCGCCCGGACAGCAGCAGCTCGACCAGCTCGTCACGGGAGACACCCAGCGTCTCGGCCGCCGCGTACAGGTAGAGCCCGTGCCCGGCCTCGTCCTGCACCTTGGCCAGCAGGATCGCCTTGCGCTTGAGGCTGGGCGCCCGGGTGATCCAGTTGCCCTCCGGCTGCATACCGATGATCTCGGAGTGGGCGTGCTGGGCGATCTGCCGGACCAGGCTCCGCCGGTAGTCGTCGGGCATCCAGTCCCGCGGCTCGACCTTCTGGTCCGCCTCGATGATCGCCTCGAAGTAGCCCTGCAGGTGGTCGTCGCCGGCGAGCCGGCGCTCGGCGGCCGACCTCAACTCGCGCTCGGCCGCCTCCACCTGATCGAGCAGGCTCTGGCCGGCCGGGTCATCCGGAGCGCCGAAATCGTTGCCGTACACCCCATCAGTGTTACAGCTAGCTTCGCCACAGGCAATGTCCTGTAACAAGCAACGTTCCGCCTGGGCCACCGCGTCTAGTCAGATACCTGGACCGATCCCGTCGGAGGGTCGGTACACCAAGAAAAGGGACATAAGAGTGATAAGTGGCCACACAGGCCGCCACCGCGCCGCCAAAGTCGGCTACGCTGCCGACGGACCCTTCCACCAGTACCGGCCCGCAGCCCGTCACACCGGCTCGGCCCAGCTTTCCGGGAGCATTCCGTGCGTCTCCGCGTGACCGTGCCGACGGCGCTGGTCGCGCTCACCGTCACTGCGCTGTCCGCCATCTCCTTCACGCCGAGCCTGCGCGGCCGCGTGATCGACGCGCTGCATCTGCGTGACGCCGCGGCCGGCGCCGCGCCGATCCTCCCCGACGGGACCCTCAAGGGCCACGCCAGCCTGCGCATCGCCGCCCAGCCGGCCCCGACGCCGCCCCCGACCCTCGCCGCACACCAGGTCAATGTGAGCGTGACCGGCTTCTACTCGTGGGCCCTGCTCGACCGGCACACCGGCACGATCACCGGGTCGTCCAGCTACGCGTCGGAGACCAACAGCACCGAATCCATGATCAAGATCTGGATCACCTCGGACTACCTGCGCATGCTCGGCGCCAAGCAGCCGACCGCCCAGCGGCTGTCCGAGCTGAGCCGCATGATCCGCAGGAGTGACGACGCCGCCGCCCAGGACATCTACCAGGTGGACGGCGGCAACGCGGTGATCCGACGAATGATCAGCATGTGCGGCCTCACGGAGACCACCGTGGTCAGCGGCTGGTGGAGCAAGACCGAGATCAGCGCGCGCGACGCCGTACGGCTCGGCCAGTGCGTGGCCAACGGCAAGGCTGCCGGCCCCAAGTGGACCAGCTGGGTACTCAACGAGATGCGCAACGTCACCGGCGGCGTGGCCGAAGAGCCCGACGGCGGGCGCTGGGGCATCATCGACGGCCTACCGGCCGAGCTGGCCGACGGGGTCGCCATCAAGAACGGCTGGACCCTCCTGTACGACGACGGCGACTGGCACGTCAACTGCCTCGCGGTCCAGTCCGACTGGGTACTGAGCGTCCTGACCCGCTACCCGGCCAAGCTCGGCAAGCAGTACGGCGCCAACGTCTGCAAGCAGGTGACGCAGCAGTTGGTGACGCCCAGCGGCGCGTGACGCGTCAGCCCTCGAAGAACCGCGGCCCGTCGGCCGGCAGCTCGGGCACCTCGCCCAGGGCGGCCGCGCGGCGCGCGAACTCGCGTACCCCCTCCACCTGGCGCGCCCCGAGCGAGAAGTCCAGGGCCCGGAAGTACTCCGCGAGCGTCGCCGCGTCGAACGGCTCCCACCGCGCCGCCGCGGTCGCCACCTCGTCCAGCTCACGCAGGGACAGGTCGCGCGACCGCAGGAAGGCCTCGTGCACGTCCTTGACCCGGCCCGGGTTGGCCTGGGCGTAGTCGCGTCGGGCCGCCCAGACGGCGAAGACCATGGGCAGGCCGGTCCAGTCGCGCCAGGCCTGACCGAGATCGGTGACGGTGAGGCCACGGGTCGGCGCCTCGTACAGCGCCCGCAGCGCCACGTCCCCGATCAGCACCGCCGCATCGGCCTCCAGCAGCATCGCGGTGAGGTCCGGCGGGCACCGGAAGTACTCCGGGTTCGCGCCGTAGCGGCCGGCCAACAGCAGGCGGGCCAGCATCACTCCGGTACGCGACGTGGAGCCGAGCGCGACCCGGCGGCCGTCGAGCTCCTCCAGCGGCAGCGTGGAGACCAGGTTGACCGACAGCACCGGGCCGTCGCTGCCGACCGCGAGGTCCGGCAGCAGGAGCAGCTGGTCGGCGTTGCGCAGGTACTCGACCAGCGAGATCGGACCGATGTCGAGGTCACCGGCGACCAGCGCGCTGTTGAGCCGGTCCGGGGTGTCCTTGTGCAGGTCCACGTCGAGCAGGGCGCCCGAACGCATGAGCCCCCAGTACAACGGGAGGCAGTTGAGGAACTGGATGTGCCCGACTCTGGGCCGCTGGTCGACAGTCACGATTGCTCACCGTAACTCCGCCCGGTCAGGCCGTCGTCGGCACGGTGGGTCTCTCGGCTGTCCGGGCCCGTTCGCGGCGGACCGCCCGCAGCGCCGGCAGCAGGCACACCGCGACGGCGAGCACGCCGAGGGACCCGCTCGCGACGAGCAGCGTCGCGGGCGTGAACCGCTCGACGAGGACGCCGGCCGCCGCGAACCCGCCGATGCTCGCGGCGCTGTTGACCGCGCCGTAGTACCCGAACGCACGGCCCCGGACGGCGCTGGGCGCCCGCCGGGAAAGCAGGACCCCTCCGGTGCTGTTGAGCGCACCGTTGCCGATCCCGCCGAACGTGTACAGGACAGCCAGCCAGCCGGCGTTCGGCACCAGGCCGCAGGCGGCGACAACCGCGGAGGTGGCGCCGAGCGCCCCGGCCGTGAGCAGCGCGTACCCGGTGTCGTCGGCGCGCAGGTGGGCGACCAGCCAGGAGCCCAGGACCATGAACCCCGTCCAGACGGCGCCGACGAGGCCGTACACGACGGTCGACGCGTGCAGGGTCTGCCGCACGAAGAAGATCTCGACCACGTTCGCGCCGCTGACAACCACGATCACGAGCCCGACCATCAGTACGATCGGCGCGAGCAGCGGGTCGCGCCACAGGCTCCAGGAGGCGGTGTGCCGGGCGGCCGCGGTCTCCCGGCTCGGGGAGCCCCGGCGGGTGGCGATGAGCATCCCGGCCACGCTGATGCCGACGAACGTGGCGGCGTCGACCAGGAGCGGGACGCGCAGGCCGTACGCGCCGAGCAGCAGGCCGGCGACGGGCGGACCGGCCAGCATGCCGACCGAGGAGGCGGCCTGCATGGCGGCCATGGCCCGCGGCAGGTGGTCGCGTCCGACCATCTCGGGCAGCAGGGCCGCGAACGTCGGCTGGACGACCGATGCGCCGGCCGCGACGACGGCGACCAGCGTGACGAGGACCGCGGTCGAGTGGGCCCACGCCATCCCCACGCAGCAGGCCGCCTGTGCGAGACCGACGACGGTCAGCAGCAGCCTGCTGTCCACCCGGTCGACCAGGCGGCCGCTCAGCGGCGCAAGGAGCGCCAGCGGGGCGCTCGCCGCGACGAACACGGCGGCGACGGCGAGCCCGCCTTCGCCACGACCCTGCAGCGCGAGCAGCAGTGCGGTGGCTGCCAGCAGGTCACCGCCGACGGAGGCGCCACGGGCTAGCGCGGCGATGCGTACGTCGCGCCAGCGCGGCCCGGAGGGGGCCGGCTCAGCCGTGCCGCTCCGGCGGGCCCCGACAGCGCCCGGCGCAGACGTGAAAGACATGTTTCGAAGTTAAGGCTTCGAATCTTCCGATGCAAGACGATCGATAGGAAACGCCCGGTAGTTGATGGCGACCGGCCGGGCGCCCGCCGGCGGGTCGAGGCGGCGCATGAACGAGTACGGCTTGATCAGCTCCTCCACCGCCTCGTTGATCTTCTGCAGCTCCTCGGCGGTCACGAGGATGTAGTTCTTGCTGATCCGGGACGCGTCGTACCACTCCGGCTCGTCGAAGGCCGCCGCCTCCGCCCACTGCCGGGCCTGGGCGTCGTCACGGTCGAGCACCGCGTCGACGAGCGCCTGCCCGGCCTCCCGCACCTCCGGGGAATCGTTCGGCCCGGCCTCGAACCGGAGCGGACCACTGACGCGCTGCCACACCCGCTCCCGACCGTCACCCCGGCTCGGCGCATCCTCCACCAGCCCGTACTTCGCCAACGCTCGCAGGTGGTAGCTCGTCGCGCTCGGTGACAGCCCGACGACCTGGGCGAACTGGGTCGCAGTGCCGGTCTGCCCGGTCGCCAGCGCATCGATGATCGCCAGCCGGGCCGGATGGGCCAGCGCCCGCATCACCCGCGGATCACGGATCTGGAGTGGGGGTCGTTCCTCGGTCACGTAAACAGCGTGCCTGGTCACCCCGGCCCGCGTACACATTCCGTGCGCCGCGCCGGCACGGGCCGCGCCGACTGGGCACAGCCCGGTACCGGGCAGTGTGGCGCATTTTGCTGCTATGCCGCGGCGGCTAGCAGCAATATGCGCCACATTGTGTGGGTCTTGACTCGGCCACAAACAGCCTGCGCAGTGATCGGATGCCGCGTACACTCTCTTCTCCGCGCGTCAGTGGACGCGCCCGCACCGCTCGACGGCCGAGGTGAAAGCACCGCAGCGGACGTCATCGCGCCGACGACCACGACCTCGTCGGATACGCAGGCGGCACGCATCCTCTCTGGCGAAAGGCATAGCGGATGACCCTGCCCGCACTCGAAACCGAACTCCAGGCCGAACGCGCCCACCTCACCGCCTCCCGTGCCGCGCTGCGGCGCATGCGCGAACGCGCCGAACACCTCTTCGCCACCGGCGAGCAGGTAAGCGGGGATCCGTTCAGCGCCGAGTCGCTCGGGCGCACCCTCGCCAACCGGGTCGCCGAGCTGGCCGACAACCCGAACACCCCGCTCTTCTTCGGCCGGCTCGACTTCGGTACCGGCGAAGGTACCGGCGAAGGCACCGGCGAACACGCCGGCCAGCGGTACTACGTGGGCCGCCGACACGTCACCGACGACGCCGGCGAGCCCATGGTGCTCGACTGGCGGGCCCCGATCTCCCGCGCGTTCTACCGGGCCAGCGCCGCCGACCCGCAGGGCGTGGCCGTACGCCGCCGCTTCGGCTGGGCCGCCCGGGCCGGCGAAGCCGCCGGCGAGCTGACCAGCTTCGAAGACGAACACCTCGACCGGGGCGAGGAGCTGGGCACCGCCAGCCGGATCCTCACCGCCGAGATCGAGCGGCCCCGCGTCGGCCCCATGCGCGACATCGTCGCCACCATCCAGCCCGAGCAGGACGAGCTGGTCCGGGCCGAGCTGGACGAGTCCATCTGCGTACAGGGTGCGCCCGGCACCGGAAAGACCGCCGTGGGGCTGCACCGGGCCGCGTACCTGCTCTATCTGCACCGCGACCGGCTCAAACGGGCCGGGGTGCTCATCCTCGGCCCCAACCGGTCGTTTCTGAACTACATCGCGGCGGTCCTGCCGGCCCTCGGCGAACTCGACGTCAAGCAGATGACCGTCGACGACCTCGTGGCCCGGGTGCCGGTCCGGGGTACGGACACCCCGGCCGCCGCCACGGTCAAACAGGACGCCCGTATGGCCGCGGTCCTCGCCGACGCACTGCACGGCCGCATCCGCCGGCCGAGCGAGCCCATGATGGTGCCGGACGGGTCCTACCGGTGGCGGATCTCGACCGACGCGCTGCGGCGCATCGTCGACGAGGTACGCCTCGAAGCGCCTCCGTACGGCATCGGCCGCGAACGGGTCCGGGCCCGCGTCGTCGCGCTGCTGATGCGGCAGGCGGAGTACACCAGCGGGGAGTCGCCCAGCGAGGCCTGGCAGCGCAGGATGGGAAAGTCGAAGCAGGTCAACGAGTTCCTGGACGCGGTGTGGCCGGCGATCACGCCCGAACAGCTCGTCTTCGACGTCCTCTGCGACCCCGACCCCGACGGCAAGGTGCTCACCGGACCGGAACGGGATGCCGTCCGGTGGGTCAAGCCCGCGAAGACCGCGAAGTCGGCCCGCTGGTCGGCGGCGGACGCGGTACTCATCGACGAGGCCGCCGGCCTGATCGACCGGGTGTCCAGCTTCGGCCACATCGTCATCGACGAAGCCCAGGACCTGTCACCGATGCAGTGCCGGGCGATCGCCCGCCGGAGCGTGCACGGCTCGATCACCCTGCTCGGCGACCTCGCCCAGGGCACCGCGCCGTGGGCGGCCCGTGACTGGCGGGACACGCTGGCCCATCTCGGTAAGCCGGACGCCCGGGTGGTGCCGCTGCGCACCGGATTCCGGGTACCGGAAGTGGTGGTGGACCTCGCCAACCGGTTGCTGCCGGCGCTCGAGGTGGAGGTGCCGGAGGCGGTGTCGCTGCGGCGCGACGGCGCGCTGCGGATCCGCGAAGTGTCCGATCTGGACGCGGCGACGGTGGCGGCGGTACGTGCGGCGCTCGAGTTCGACGGGTCCGTCGGCGTCATCGCGGCCGACGCGGCGGTCCCGCGCCTCGCGGTCGCGCTGGCCACCAGTGGGCTGGCGGCGGGTGGCCCCGACGACGACGAGCGGGTCACGGTGATGCCCGCGACCCTGGCCAAGGGCCTCGAGTACGACCACGTGATCGTCGTGGAGCCGGCCGACATCGTGGCCGCCGAGCCACGAGGACTGCACCGGCTGTATGTGGTCCTGACACGTGCGGTGTCCAGATTGGACGTCATCCACCGCGCACCGCTGCCGCCGGCGATCGTCGACGCCGTATAAGGAAAATTTCATCGAAGGGAGTGAGATTTCGTCGGCTCGGTGCCGCATTATTGTCTGCCATGCGCATCAGAGGATATCCAGCTGGATCGCTGTGCTGGACCGATGTCTCCACGCCCGACCCGGACGCGAGCCGGGAGTTCTACGGATCCCTGTTCGGCTGGACCTCCAGCGCCGGATCCGTCGACGGGTACGTGAACTTCTACCTCGACGATCGGGCCGTCGCCGGGCTGCGGGTCGGTGAGCAGGGCAGCCGGGCGGGCTGGCTGCCGTACGTCTCAACCGACGACGCGGACGCGACGCTCGGTATGGTGCGTGACAACGGGGGCGCGGTGCTCGCCGGCCCGACGGAGCTGGGCGACGCGGCCCGGATCGCGATCGTCGCCGACCCGGGCGGCGCGGCGTTCGGCGTGTGGCAGCGACTGCGGTTCCCCGGCGCGCAGGTGGCCGACGAGTTCGGCACCGTATCCTGGTCGGAGCTCGCCACCGGCGACCCGACGCGGGCAAAGACGTTCTACGGCAACGTGTTCGGCTGGTCTCACCGTCCTATGGAGACCTCCGACGGTACGACCTACACCGAGTGGTACCGCGACGACCGGACCCTGGCCGGCATGATCGAGCTGAACCCGCGGTCGGGCGGGGCGGTCCCCGGCCACTGGACGGTCATGGTGCTGGTCGAGGACTGCGCGCTGAGCACCGCACGGGCCCTCGATCTCGGCGCGAAGGCGCAGTTGACGCCCACCGACATCGGGCTGGGCACGTACGCGCAGCTGACCGATCCGCAGGGCGCCGCCTTCCGGGTCCTGCAGCTGGCCCCTGCGCTACTGGCCTCCCTGTAAGCGCCCGTAGGAACGCCCTAGGAACGCCCGTAGGAAATGGAAACGGCCGCCCGGCCCCGGCTGTGATGCCGGGCGCGGGCGGCCGAATTCAGAGTGCTATGCGGCGCGTCGCCGGGAGAGGCGGACGAGCACCACGCCGAACGCCAGCACCAGCAGCGCCGTCACCACCAGCTTCGGAACCGACTGACCGGTGATCGGCAGGCCCCCGCCGGTACCACCCGTACCCGCCGCGCTGACGGTGACCGGGAGCGTCAGGTACCGGTACGCGCCATCCGGGCCGACACCGCCGGCCACCAGGGTGTGCGAACCGGTCAGCCCCGCCGGCAGCGTCACACTGACCGAGAAGGAACCCGTACCGTCGGTCGTGACGGTCTTGAGCACCTTCGGCGACGAGTACACCACGATCTGCACCGGGCTGTCGGGCGCATACCCGCTACCGGACAGCGTCACCGACTTTCCGCTCGTCAGTGAACTGCTCGGCGCGGTCACCTTGCCCGCCGACGACGGCACCGACGCCGGCGGGGTCGGCGGACTGGTGACCGGGGCCAGCGGCTTGACGTTCTGGAGCTCGGCCGGCTCAGGGTCGTGGTCGCCCTGCGCGCCGACCGAGAAGACCCAGACGTCGTACGACGTGCCGGGGTTCAGCCCCTTGATAGTGCAGGTCAGCTGAGCCGTCTCACAGCTGCCGGCATCCGCTTGACCGTTTACGAGGACCGCCTCGGCGTGATACTTCGCTACACCGTCGCCCGGATCCGCCGGCGGCTGCCAGGACACCACCAGTTCGTTCGGCCCCGGCAGCGCCTTGAGGTTCTGCGGCTTGCCGGGCGCGAAGACGGTCTGCTTCACCGTCACCGATTCGGTCGCTGACTCGGTACTGGTGCCGACCGGCGTCTTGGCCGTCACCTTCACGGTGTACGTGCCGTCGATGCTGCCGACGAACGAGCAGTCGTTGAGCCCGCCGCTGTCCTCGACCTCACCCACGCAGGTGTTCTCAGTCACCGTCGCGCCCTTGGGCGTTGTCAGCTGGATCACCCACGTGTGCGGCGTACCCGTACCCCAGTCGACCTCTCCCGCGGGATGCCACATGAAGTACGCCAACCGCGACGCCGGCGAAGGCTGCGTCCCCTCCGTGATGAGCGGCTTGCCCGTCGGTGGCTGTGGCGAGTTGGGCGGCGGAGCGGCGAACGCCGCGGGCGCCGCGAACCCCAGGGACGCGACCGCGGCGAGTGCCGTCACGGCTCCCGCCCGAGCGCGGCGACGCCCCCCACCACGTTTGTGGAACCCAACACCGACCATCGACGTGACTCCCCCCGTATTGCCAGCAACCTGCCGGCATGAACTGCCGAGGGCCGCACCATATACCGGCCAGAACCGGACATTCCGGAGAAGTCGGGCGCGGTTCGGGTGCAAATCGAGAGCAGCGACGTTGCGAACGTCGCCGCCGCTACCAGCGAACCGGGACCACCAGGGGGCCGTGCTCGCCGGGCAGTACCCGGACCCGGGCCCCGTAGTGGCGCGACAGCAGCTCCTCGGTCAGCACCTCGGCCGGCGCGCCGGCGGCCGCCACCCTGCCCTCGGCGAGCAGCACCAGGCGGTCGGCGTACTCGCCGGCCACGGACAGGTCGTGCGTGGTCGCCAGCACCGTGAGGCCCTGATCGCGGCGCAGTTCGTCGACGAGGTCGAGCACTTCCTGCTGATGGCCGATGTCGAGCGCGGTCGTCGGCTCGTCGAGCAGCAGCAGGGGCGCTTCCTGAGCGAGCGCCCGGGCCAGGAACGCCCGCTGCCGCTCCCCACCCGACAGCCGCGCCAACGGCCGGGACGCGAACCGGGTCAGGTCGAGCCGTTCGAGGACACGGTGGACCACCGCGCGGTCCGCCGCCGACTCCCGGCCCAGCGCCGGGATGTACGGGGTACGCCCGAGCAGCACGTAGTCCTCGACCACCATGCCCGGCGGCACGGTCGGCTGCTGCGGGACCGTGGCCACGAGCCGGGCCCGCGCGCGACGGGCGAGGTCGGCGGTGGAAGTACCGAAGATGGTGACCGACCCGGTGAAGGACAGCGCGCCGCCGACCGCGCGCAGCAGCGTGGACTTGCCGGCGCCGTTCGGTCCGATCACGGTGAGCCACTCGCCGGCACGGGCGTCAAGGTCGACCCCGCTAAGCACCGTCCGGCCGTCCAGCGCGACCGTCACACCCCGGACCTCGACGGTGTTCCCACCGGACGCGGCGGTGCTCATACCGAACCCTGGCGCACGGTACGCAGCACCACGATGAAGAACGGTGCGCCGAGGAACGCCGTCACCACCCCGATCGGGACCTCGGCCGGTGCCAGCACCAGTCGCGCGGCGAGGTCGGCGAGCGCGAGAAAGGCACCGCCGAACAGGGCCGACAGCGGCAGGATCGCGCGGTAGCCGGTGCCGACCAGCAGCCGCACGGTGTGCGGCACGATGATCCCGACGAACCCGATGAGCCCCGACACCGCCACGGCCGCGGCCGTACCGAGCGACGCGGCGACGATGAGAAGGACGCGGGTGCGCTGCGGGTTCGCGCCGAGGCTCGTGGCCTCCTCGTCGCCGACGGCGAGCACGTCGAGCGAGCGGCCATGTACGAGGATCACCGCCGCCGACACGGCCGCGTACGGCAGCATCAGGAGCACGTCGTGCCAGCCCGCCGTACTGAGCCGGCCGAGCAGCCACGAGTACACCTCGCGGATCGTGCCCGCGTCGCGCTGTTGCAGATACGTCTGCCCGGCCGTGAGGAAGCTGGTCACCGCCACCCCGGCCAGGATCAGCGTGGCCGGGGTGCGGTAGCGGGTACCGGTGGCGCCGAGCACGTACGTGAGGGCGACGGCGACCAGCGCACCACCGAAGGCCGCCGGCGGGACCGCGAGCGACCCGGCGTTGTGCTTGACGGCGATGACCGCCGTGGCGCCGAGGCCCGCGCCGGCCGCCACGCCGAGCAGGTACGGGTCGGCCAGCGGGTTGCGGAAGACCCCCTGGTAGCAGCCGCCGGCCAGGGCGAGGGTGGCGCCCACGAGCAGGGCGAGCACCACGCGTGGCAGCCGCAGCTCGGTGACGATGGCCGCCTCGCGGGGCGTCAGTCCACTGTGCAGGTGCAGCAGTTCGAGCGCGACGCCGACCGGCGACAGCCGCACCGGCCCGAACGCGAGCCCGGCGACGGTCGCCACCGCGACCGCCGCCAGACCAGCGGCGAACCAGCGTTTGCGCAGGGTCACGCCGCGGGGACCTTGGCCACCGCGTCGGCGACGTCACGCAGCAGGTCGACGGTACGCGGACCCCACCGCGAGGCGACGGAGTCGTCGAGGCCGTACACGCGGCCGTTCTTGACGGCGGCGATCTCGGCCCAGCCCGGCCGCGCCTGGACCGTCGCGGTGCTCTGCTGGCAGCACTTCGTGTCGGCCAGGAAGATCAGGTCGGGGTTAGCTTTGACGATGGCCTCGGCGGACAGCTGCGGGTAGTCGTCACCAGCGGAGTCCGCGATGCTCGTCAGCCCGGCCAGGCCCAGCACCGAGCCCATGAAGGTCCGCGAGGTGGCCGAGTAGTACGTCGGGTCGAGCTCCCAGTAGTACGTGAGCTTCTTCGACCGCTGCGGCAGGCTCTTGGCGATCGTGGCGACGTCGTTCTTCATGCCGGTGACCGTCTTCGCCGCCTCGCTCGCGTGGCCGGTCTGCCGGCCCAGCTCGGTCAGCTGCGCGTACGTGTCGTCGAGCGTCTTGGCCGCCGGCGCCACGTACACGTCGATCTTCAGCTGCTTCAGCTGCTCCACGATCTTGTCGGTGTCGTCGGACACCACGACGAGGTCCGGGTTACGGCTGGCGATCGCCTCCGCGTTCGGCTTGAGGCCGGACAGGTCGGTCTTCGGCACGCCGGCCGGATAGTCGGACTGGTCGTCGACCGCGACGACCTGCTTGCCCGCACCGATCGCGTACAGCATCTCGGTGGCCGTCGGCGACAGCGAGACGATCCGTGCCACCTTCGGCTCGGCCGCCTTGGGCGTGGTTTTCGGCTGGGAGCCCCCGCACGCCGTCAACGCGAGCGCCGCGGCGGTCACGATGGCGATCAGGGATGTTCGGCGGTGCATCAGTCCTCCTGTGGTACGAGGACAGACGCTTCGCCGGCCGGGCGCCGGAGCGTCCCGTCCGCGAGGCGCCCTTCCTCGAGGGCGCGGATCGCGACCGGCTGCGCAGGCGACCTGGCTCGTCCCGCCGGGACCCGATCGGCCCGGCGGAGCATCACAGTTGCGGGACAGCGCCGGGTTCACACCGGCTTCGCTGCGGCGGCGGTCTCGCGCAGGACAGTAACACCATGGACATATCACCCTGGACACCGCCTGCTCGCCCGCCCGGGCGGTTACTGTGCGGCCATGGACCTGGACGCCATCGCACGGGACGCGCAGCTTCAGGTGGACCGGATAGTCCGGATGCAGACGGATCTCGCGGAAGCGACCGCGGCCGCCTCGTCGCGGTCCGGGCTCGTACACGCCCGCACCGGGCCCGGTGGCGGAGTGCTCGGCCTGAGCATCGCACCGGCGGCGATGCGACTGTCCCCCGAGGATCTCGCCGCCGAGGTGATCGAGGCGATCACCGCCGCCCAGCGCTCCTACGGTGCGCTCGCCGACAAGATCATGGACCCGGTACTGGGTACGGGCGGGCCGGAAGCGTTCGGGTAGCGGGAGCTACTGGGTGTCCGTCTCCTGGTCGCCGTGCGCGTCGCGGCGCGCCTCCCCGGCCGCGTCCGGGCGCTCGTCGTCACCGGACAGCGCGGCGCGCAGCCGCGCCTTCTCGTCGGAGCGCCGCTGTGCCGCGCCGGCCATCTGCGCGGCCACCTGATCGCGCATGCCACGCAGCAGGACCAGCGCGAGCAGCGCCGAAATGATGATGGCGATCATCAACTTCAGCAGCGGGTTGAGCGGAATCGGAAGCGCGATCAGAATCGCCGCCACCACGACGAACAACCCGACGCGGGCGAACGAGTACTTCATCATGGGACTCACCGCGGGACACCCCTGTCTGCTAGCCACCTGATCCCGGTGTACCAGAGCGCTCCGTAGAGGAACGCGCTGATGGCGGCGCCGATGGCGCCCGAGCCGAGCGGCGGCAGCGCGATGCTCACCGCCAGCGCCGCCGCGAACCCCAACACGACCGCCAGCACGCCGGAGACGAGCGCCGCCCCGACCCGACCGGCCACCGAGTGCCAGGCCCGGAACTCCTCGACGAACAGCCAGACCGGCAAAATACCGGCCAGCCAGCCCGAAAGCTGACCGAAGCGGCCCAGACGGAGCAGGCTCGACAGGCCGTCGATCAGGAGCAGCACCACGAACCCGATGAGCAGACCGACCGCCACCCACGCGAGCAGCTCGGTCAAGCGGATCACCCGACCGTCGGAGTCGCGGCGCGGGAACGTCGTCTCACTCATGCCCAGACGAGGGTACGCGACCGCGGCCATCCGGCCGCCGGCACCCTTGTCAGCCCCCGACGGCCCCATCCTTCAAGATCCACCTCGGGTCTGCGTTACGAAGGCCTCGGGGCGATTGAGACTTCAGTAACGCGGACGCCGACAGGATCTTGGCGTTACCCACAGGGTGAGCATGTTTTCCACAGCGTCTTCCACAGCTGCCGGGCCGGTTATCCACAGGGTGGGCCAGCCCCACGGCCGGCGGTGCACCCTGACCGGATGCCCACCCGAGCCCAGGTTCCATGGCGACTGCGCGGCACCCCCTTCCGCGGGAGCGTCGCCATCCGCGGCGGTCTGATCACTCGAGCCCGGCTGACCGGATCCGCGTGGCAGCGACTGTTCCGCGACGTGTACCTGTCCGCCGACACCGTGCTCGACCACCGCATGTGGTGCCGGGCCGCGGCGCTGCTCCTTCCACCGGGCGCGGCGATCGCGCGGACGTCGGCCGCCTACCTCCACTTCGCCGACGTGCTGCCCCTGGGACAGCCGCCGGTCGACGTAGCCGTGCCGCGGTCGGTCTCCCTACGTCCCCGGCCCGCGCTCCGGGTGGAACGCGTGAATCTCCCGGCCAGCGACATCGAACAGCTCGCCGGAATGCCGGTCACCACGGTGCTGCGCACCGCATTCGACCTTGCTCGCACCCCGGACCTGGTATCGGGCGTCGTCGCGGTCGACGCCCTGCTCAACACCGGGCACCTCAGCCTCCCGACGCTCATCCGGTACGCCGAGGAACGGCGGCACTGGCCGGGAGGCGCGCAGGCCCGGAGGGCGCTACGGCTGGCGGTACCCGGGGCGGAGTCCCCGATGGAGACCAGGCTGCGCCTGATCCTCGTACTCGCCGGACTGCCGGAGCCGCTCACGCAGTACCCGGTGCCTATGGCGAACGCCCGGCTCGATCTCGCGTACCCGGAGCTCAGGCTCGGCATCGAGTACGACGGGGACCACCACCGCGACCGTCGGCAGTTTCAGCGGGACGTCGCCCGACTCAACCGGCTGCGACTGCTCGGCTGGACGGTCCTCCGCTTCACGGCGGACGACGTGTTCAGAAACCCCGACCGGGTGGCCACGCAGGTACGGGCAGCGCTACGCCCACACGTCCTGGGGAACTGAGCGCCGCTCGGCCTGCGGGACCGGCGCGTCGTACTCGCGGACGACCTCGTACTTGGTGTTGCGCTCGACGGGCCGGAAACCCGCGTCCTGGATGAGCTGCAGCAGGTCCTCGCGGTGCATCGTGTTCGGCGTGCCGTAGCTGTCGGCGTCGTGCGTGATCTTGTACTCGACGACCGAGCCGTCCAGGTCGTCGACGCCAAAGTTGAGCGACAGCTGGGCCACCGACAGCCCGTGCATGACCCAGAAGCACTTGACGTGCGGCACGTTGTCGAACAGCAGGCGGGACACGGCGAACGTCTTGAGCGACTCCGCGGGCGACGCCATGGTCGTCTTCGCCTGGATCCGGTTACGGATCTTGCCGTCCGCCGAGTCCACGAAGTCGTGCTGGTAGCGCAGCGGGATGAAGACCTGGAAGCCGCCGGTCTCGTCCTGCAGTTCACGCAGTCGCAGCACGTGGTCGACCCGGTGGCGGGGCTCCTCGATGTGGCCGTACAGCATCGTGCACGGGGTCTTCAGGCCCTTCTGGTGCGCCAGGCGGTGGATCCGCGACCAGTCCTCCCAGTGGGTGTTGTGGTCGACGATCTGCTGGCGGATCTCCCAGTCGAAGATCTCCGCGCCGCCACCGGTCAGCGACTCCAGCCCGGCGTCGATCAGCTCGTCGAGGATCTGGTCGGCGGGCAGCCCGGAGATCTTCTCGAACCAGTGGATCTCGGTCGCCGTGAAGGCCTTCAGGTTCACGCCCGGCAGGGCCGCCTTGAGCTCGCGAAGCACGCGGGGGTAGTACTTCCAGGGCAGGGTCGGGTGCAGGCCGTTGACGATGTGCAGCTCGGTGAGCTGCTCACCCTCCATCTGCTGGGCCAGGCGGACAGCCTCCTCGACGCGCATCGTGTACGCGTCCTTCTCGCCCGGCTTGCGCTGGAACGAGCAGTACGCGCAGGACGCCGAGCACACGTTGGTGAGGTTGAGGTGCCGGTTGACGTTGAACATCACCCGGTCGCCGTTCTTCTCGGTCCGCACGTGGTGGGCCAGACGCCCCAACCACACCAAATCATCCGATTCGTACAGAGCGATGCCGTCTTCGCGCGTGAGCCGCTCACCCGCGTACACCTTGGCTTCGAGTTCGCGTCGCAGCCCAGCGTCCACCACAACCTCCTGCGTTCCCCCAGAGACCCAAGCCTGGAGCCGGCGTCCCGTAACCGAGCGTACGTCCTCCGATCGGACAGCTCCACGGGGGAGGTGACATGGTCACTCCGGCCACAAAGTACTGGGATTCACCGCCAAGTTTCGATCTGTTGCCCCGGGGCGGGTTCACAAGCGTCACTGGCTTCAGGTAGACACCAGTGAGGGGAGGCAGCATGGCACACCATCAGGCACCAACCGGCAGTAAACGCCGTTTCGTATGGTCGGCGGCGATTTGCACTGCACTGTGCCTGTTAACCCCCCGGCCCGCGTTCGCCGACCCCGTACCCCCGGGAGTGCCCGACGCCGGCTCACGGCCGGTCGCCGGGGGCGCCCTCCAGCCGCCCGGCACGTCCCCGAACGGCACCGAGGTCGCCACGGGCGGCACGGCCGCCGCCGCACCTCAGGTAGCCGAGCCCGGACCGCGCGGCCAGGAGATCCTGACCCAGAGCATCGCTTTGGAGACCGTCGGGCAGCAGCTTCGCAAGTACGACTCCGACCTGGCCGCGGCGCAGGAGACTGTCGAAGCCACCCACGCCGCGTGGACCAGGGCCACCGACGACCTGGCCGTCCTGCGCGACCAGGTCGGGCAGGAGGCCGGCGAGGCGTACAAGGCCGCGGCAGCGCTCGGCCCGCTCGACCGCTTCGCCACCGACCTCCACCAGCTGTCCGTGCTCGCACCCGGACTCGGCCAGCAGCCGGGCGGTCAGGCAACCGCCCGCGAGCTGGAACGCGCCGAGGCGAACGAGCGCGCGGCCCTCGCGGCGTACCAGACAGCGGCCGACAGAGCCAACCAGCTGACGGGTACGCGCGACAGCGCCAAGGCCGACTACGACAAGCGCAACGCCACACTCACCGCGCTGCGCACCGAGAACGCCGCGGCGTACCAGCAGGAGCTGGCGGCCCTCGACACGCAGCAGGCAGCCCTCGGCGCCGGGTTGAACATCGGCACCGCGGTCAAGGGCATGGATGCCAACCCGAAAGCGAAGCGGGCCCTACAGCACGCCCTCGACAAGCTGGGGTCGCCGTACGTGTGGGGTGCCGAAGGCCCCACCACCTTCGACTGCTCCGGGCTCGTGCTGTGGTCGTACACCCGGCCGGACGTCGGCGCCAACCTGCCCCGGGTGGCCAACGACCAGTACTACGCCACCAGGAGCAAGGAGGTGCCGGTCGACAGCCTGCTGCCGGGCGACCTGCTCTTCTTCGCCACCGACAAGTCGGACTGGCGCACCGTGCACCACGTGGCGATCTACGTCGGGAACGGGAAGATGGTCCATGCGCCGACGACCGGTGACGTCGTGAAGGTCTCGCCGGTCTGGTGGTCGGAGTTCTACAAGGCGACGCGGGTCTTCGACGCCGTACCCGCGCCCGGCACGTCCCCGACCCCGTCGCCGCGTCCCACACCGCCCCCGGCCCCGTCGCCCTCGCCCACACCCACACCCTCGCCGTCGGGCTCGCGGTCGCCCTCGCCCACCCCCTCGCCGTCGGGTTCACCCTCGCCGTCACCGTCGCCGTCGGACCCGCCGTCGCCGTCGCCGTCACCCACACCCTCGCCGTCGGACTCGGCCTCGTCCCCCGCGCCGGCGAAGAACCCGCCGCCGAACTCGACACCGGCGGACCCGACGGGTTCGACGTCGCTGAGTCCAACGCCGAAGCCGTCGTCGAGCCCCTCGACGACGGCATCCGCCCCGACCACGACGTCCAAATCGGCCTCCGCGCCCACGTCGGCCACCGCCTCCGCCTCGCGGTCGACCGGAACGTCGCCGACCGGTTCGAACGCCGCGCGACCGTAGCCGCACGCTCCCCCTCCTGGGTGGTGACCGTGGTAAAGGGGACATCATCCGGAATGCCGCTCATGCATCACGTGCACCGATGTGCGACCGTGAAGATGGGCAATCTCTGGGGCCGGTACGCCGCCCCGGGGCGTAGGCCTGGGAGGCATACATGGACGATCGGGAAGCTGTGACGGCGCGCGAGGGTCGTACCGCGCTCGACCAGGGGGAGGACGAAGTCCCCCAGGTCGATCACGTGCGCGCTGGTCAGGGGACCGTCCCCGCCGACCTGCCGACGCGCATACCGGGTCAGAACCGCACCGGAGACACCTGGAACGCGTTCGACCAGCCACGGCGCGAAGAGCAATCCGCGACGCAGATCCCTGAGCAGGCGGCCCCCGCCCGGCAGGCCCCGAAACGGGCACGGCCAGTGACGCGGGCGCGGGCATCCGTGCCCGGCGCCGTCCAGCTCACGCCGTCCGAGCTGGCCGAGGCCGCGCGGCGGAGCAGGCCGGAGCCCCGGACGTACCGGGTCGGCGCGACCGACACGGCAGGTCCGACTCGGGGCGGCGCACCCGGGCCCGGCGCACCAGCCGAACCGCCGTCGCCACCCGAGCCGGTCTCGCCACCAGCGCCGCCGTCGCCACCCGAGCCGGTCTCGCCACCAGCGCCGCCGTCGCCACCCGAGCCGGTCTCGCCACCAGCGCCGCCGTCGCCACCCGAGCCGGCCGGACCGCCGCCTGGTCCGTCGCCGTTCCCGTCACCCGCGCCGGTACCCACACCGCCTCATCCGGTCCCGCCGGAGCCACCAGCGCCCCAGCCGGAGCCGGGCCCCCCGTACCCGCCACAGCCGCCGGTGCCACCGCCGCCCACGCCGCCCGGCCCGGCCCCGGTCCCGCCGTTCCCGCCGCCGCCACCTTCGGTCGCGGGCACGACGGCCCAGGCGGCTGCCCCGGCGCCGTCGCTGCCGGCATGGCCGCCGTCGGTGCTGTCCGGGCCCGCGCAGGGGACGGTGTACGGCAGCAGCGTCGTGACGGGCGAGCCGCCGGTAATGAGCCCGTTGGAGGTTTCCGGCTCGCTGACCGGCCACATCCTCAGCCAGGGCATCGCCGCGCCCCCGCCGAAGTCCCGTACGACCCGGGTGGTGGTGATCATGACGGTCGTCATGACCGTGGTGGTGATCACGGGGTTGACGGTCGCGGTGTTCGCCCGCAACGCCCTGCTCGGCATCCTCAAGGGCGGCTGAAAGGGCGGCTGGGGCGGTTGAAGGACGCCTGAAGGGCGGCTGGGGCGGTTGAATGACGCCTGAAGGGTGGCTGAGCGCACGGGCCGCTCGGCCGCACCGACGTGAGACTCGCCACCGGCGCCCCGGTCGCGGCCACCCGCCGGCTACTCTTGATCGTTCATGCACGGCACGCGAACGCGGCGTGCCCGGGCGCCGACCGGCCAGAGCCGGAGAGGAGCGCCCCGCTCCCACTCCGGAAGGTCTCACTTGTCCGCTGACTTCAGCGCGTACCCCTCCATGTTCGATGCCCCGGTCGACCTCGACGTCGACCAGGCGACGTTCGCGACCCTCGGCCTGCCCGGCGCCCTCGTCCGGGCGCTCGCCGCGGACGGGATCGTCAGCCCGTTCCCGATCCAGCAGGCGGCGATCCCGGACGCCCTCGCCGGACGCGACCTGCTCGGCCGGGGCCAGACCGGCTCCGGCAAGACGCTCGCGTTCGGACTGCCGCTGCTCGCGCGCCTGGCGCAGACCGGTCAGCCTTCGCCCCACCGCCCGAAGGCGCTCGTCCTCGTGCCCACCCGCGAGCTGGCCATGCAGGTCAGCGACGTCCTGGCACCGCTGGGCCGGTCGATCGGCCTGCGACTGATGACGGCCTTCGGCGGCGCGCCGTACGACCGGCAACTGTTCGCCCTCGAACGCGGCGTCGACGTCATGGTCGCCACGCCGGGTCGGCTGGGCGACCTGATCCGCCGCGGTGCGTGCTCGCTGGCGGCGATCGAGGTCACCGTGATCGACGAGGCCGACCAGATGGCCGACATGGGCTTCCTGCCCGAGGTCACCGAACTGCTCGCGCAGACCCCGTCCGATGGCCAGCGCCTGCTGTTCTCGGCCACGCTGGACAACGACGTGGACAAGCTCGTCGAGCGCTTCCTGACCGATCCGGTCACCCACGCCGTGGCGCCGGCGGTCGCCGCCGTCGACACGATGGAACACCACCTGCTGCACATCCCGGCGCAGCAGAAGTTCGCCGTCACGGCGGCGATCGCCGCCCGGACGGGCCGGACGATCCTGTTCGTGCGGACCCAGCTTGCCGTGGACCGGCTGACCGACCAGCTCACCGAGGTCGGTGTGCGGGCCGGCGGGCTGCACGGAGGCAAGACCCAGCGGGTACGGACCCGGACGCTGGCCGCCTTCCGGGAAGGCGCCCTCGACGTGCTCGTGGCGACCGACGTCGCGGCGCGGGGCATCCACGTCGACGGGGTCGACCTCGTCGTGCACGTGGACCCGCCCAAGGATCCCAAGGACTACCTGCACCGGGCCGGCCGCACGGCCCGCGCCGGTGAGGCCGGCACCGTGGTCACGCTGGTGCTCCCCCGGCAGCGCAAGAGCACCGCCATCATGATGAAGAATGCCGGCATCGAACCCGGCCAGCTACGGGTCCGCCCCGACGATCCGGAGCTGGCGGAGCTGACCGGCGCGCGGCAGCCCAGCGGCGTGCCGGTCGTGGTGGAGGTGACGCGCCCGCCCAGGCGGCCGTACCACCGCACCGGCCCTCGGGACCGGGCGCGCCCCGCCCGCCATGCGGGCGGTGCACCACGTCGCTAACCTGTCGGGCATGACTGTGCTGCCACGGACGCTGCTGTGGCAGCGCACCGACGTGCACGGAGCCGAGCACGTCGTCTTCGACGACCGGCGCGGGCTGACCGCGCGCGGCGTCGCGCTCGCCGCCGGGCCCGTGCCGTACGAGTGCAGGTACGAACTGGACACCTCCCCGGGCTGGCTCACCACCCGCTTCGACGCGGTGGCCGAGGGCGGCGGCTGGCAGCGCAAGCTGCACATGGAGCGGGTCGACGGGCGGTGGCGGGTGACCGCCTCCGAGCTGGGCGACCTCACGGCGGCCGGTCAGCCCAACGCGCTGCAACCGGGCGCCGAGGACCCGGACCTGCTGGTGGACGTGCTCGACATCGACCTGCAGAACTCGCCGTTGACCAACACGTTGCCGCTGCGCCGCCTCGGATTGATCACCGGTACGGTCGAGATCGTCGCCGCCTGGGTGCTGCTGCCGAGCCTGACGGTGATCGCGAACGCGCAGACCTACACCGCGTTGGGGCCCGGCCGGGTGCGGTACGCGTCGGGCTCGTTCACCGCCGACCTCGAGCTTGACGAGGACGGGTACGTCGTCCGGTATCCCGGGCTCGCCACGCGCTAGGACGGCTCCCGGGTGGCCTGGGGGCGTCCCTCCCACTTCGTCGACAGCGCGACGGCGGTACGGGTACGCGCGATGCCGGGCGTGCGGTTGAGCCGCACGATCAGGTGCTCCAGCTCGGTGATCGTGCCAACCCTGGCCTTGAGCAGGAAAGACTCTTCGCCTGCCATGAAGTAGCAGGACTCGATCTCCGGCATGTCCCGTACGGTGTCGAGCACGTCGTCGATGTCGCCGCTGCTGCTGTCCTGCACGACCCCGATCAGCGCGGTCACCCCGAGCCCCACGGCCTCCGGGTCCACGTCGGCGTGGTAGCCGCGTACCACCCCCGACGCCTCCAGCTTTCCCACGCGTTCGTGCACCGCGGGGGCGGACAGCCCGACCTGGCGCGCGAGCTCGGCGTACGACAGCCGGGCGTTACCGCGGAGTAGTTCGACGAGTTGCCGGTCGATTGCGTCCACGTCCGTACCCTAGTCGGTTGCCCGCCGGGTGCTGCGAATTGCTCAACGGGTGCGATTTCTCTGTTTCTCGGACACGACACGCTCGCGGTGCTCTAATGGGCGTACGTCCCAACGAGGGCTTGACCAGGGGATATCGGGGGCGAAGCCTTCGCAGACGTAAGGAGGGGGCCGTGGAGGCGGCAGATCGTCTACTCACGCCGGGTGAGGTGGCCGCACTGTTCCGTGTGGATCCGAAGACCGTCACGCGGTGGGCGGCCGCTGGCCGCATCAGCAGCATACGCACACCCGGTGGGCACCGGCGCTTCCGTGAGTCCGAGGTTCGGGCTCTGCTGGAAGGCGAAGCGGCGCTCAACGCCTAGTCGGCTTCGGGCGACCGGACTGTCCGGTCGCCCGAGGCCCCACCCAGCTTGCCGCTCCACCGCGTGAACAGCGTGTGGGGCACCCCGATCGCATCGAGCACCTTGCCGGCGACAAAGTCGATCAGTTGCTGGGCCGACGCGTTCGCGCCCGCGGCATAGAACCCCGGACTGGCGGGGAGCACGGTCGCGCCGGCGTCGTACAGCGCGATCAGGTGTTCCAGGTGGCTGCGGGTCACCGGGGTCTCGCGGGGCACTACGACGACGGGCCGGTGCTCCTTGAGGTTGACCTCCGCTGCGCGCTGAAGCAAGTCCTTGGACAGGCCGATCGCGATGCCGGCGCACGACGCCGTGCTCGCCGGCACCACGACCATGCCCTGGGCCGGGTACGAGCCGCTGCTCGGTCCGGCGGCGAGGTCACCGGCGGACCAGTACGTCACGTCGCTCCCGGACAGGTCCCGGCCGCCCAGCCAGGCGGCGAGGTCGTCCTTCCAGTGCGCGTCCCGGAACGGCCGCCCGGTCTCGTCGAGCAGGGTCAGCCGGGCGGCGCGGGAGACGATGAGGTCGACCGGTTCGCCGGCGTCGAGCAGGGCGCCGAGCACCGAGGCCGCGTACGGCGTTCCCGACGCTCCGGACACCCCCACGATCCATGGCCGACGCATGCCGTCCACGCTACTCCCGCGATCTTGGACACCTGTGCCACCTATAGCTCGCACAAGTGTCCAAGATCGTCAAACCCTCAGGCCGCTGCGGATCACCAGGTCGGCCAGGGCGAACACGAACAGCGCGATACCCACGAATCCGTTGGCGTCGAAGAACGCCCGGTTGACCCGGCTCAGGTCGGTGGGTGACACGATCGCGTGCTCGTAGATGAAGACCACGGCGGTGACCAGCAGGCCGATCCACCACAGCCAGCCGAGGCCGACGAGCGCACCGAACCAGACGAAGAGCACAAAAGTCGCCACATGCGCAACCGACGAAGCGTTCAGCGCGAAGCGGATCCCGTACCGGGCCGGCACGCTGTGCACGCCGATCTGCCGGTCGACCTCGACGTCCTGGCAGGCGTAGATCAGGTCGAAGCCGCCGATCCACAGTCCGACGGCCACGCCGAGCACCCAGGCGGGGCCGGAGCCGTGGAACGTGCCGGTCACCGCGAGCCACGCGCCGACCGGCGCGACCATCTGGGCGAGGCCGAGGATCGCGTGCGGCCAGTTGGTGAAGCGTTTCCCGTACGGATAAATGATCAGTGGGATCGCGGCGAGCGGCGACAGCGCCAGGCACAGCGGGTTCAGCAGCGCCGCGGCGGCCACCAGGACGATCAGCGCGACCACCGCGCCGGTCCAGGCGGTCCGCACGCTCACCGCGCCGGTGACCAGTTCACGCATTGCCGTACGCGGGTTGCGGGCGTCGATGTGCCGGTCGAGGATCCGGTTGGCCGCCATCGCGAACGTCCGCGCACCGACCATCGCGATGGTGACCAGCAGCAGGTCCAGCCAGCGCACCCGGCGACCGTGCAGCGTCATGGCCGTCAACGTGGCCAGGTACGCGAATGGCAGCGCGAAGATCGAATGCTCGACCTTGACCAGCCGCAGGAACGATCCCACCCGTCCCGGGCGCGGCTCTACGGCGACCGTCACTTGAACCCGTACTCCTTCCAGCGCTTGTCCACGCGCGCGACGATCTCCGGTGACATCGTCATCTCTTCCGGCCATCCCCGCAGGTAGCCCTCCCCGGGCAGCTTGCGGGTGGCGTCGATCCCGACCTTGCCACCCCAGAACTGCTGGTACGACGCATGGTCGAGGTGGTCGACGGGACCTTGGGTGAGCAGCAGGTCGTGGGCGTAGTCGACGTTGCCGAACGCCCGGAACGCCACCTCGTGGTAATCGTGCACGTCGCAGTCATCATCGACCACGACGATCAGCTTGGTCAGCGAGAGCAGGTGCGCGCCCCAGATGGCGTTCATCACCTTCTGGGCGTGCTTGGGGTACCGCTTGCGGATCGACACGATGACGCAGTTGTGGAAGACACCCGGCTCGGGCATGTCGTAGTCGACGATGTCCGGGATCAGCAGCTTGAGCAGCGGCAGGAAGATACGCTCGGTGGCCTTGCCGATCGGGCCGTCCTCCTGCGGCGGCTTCGAGGTGATGATCGAGTGGTAGATCGGGTTCTTCTGCATGGTCATGCACTCGATGTGCAGCACCGGGAACGGCTCGACCGGCGTGTAGAAGCCGGTGTGGTCGCCGAACGGGCCCTCCGGTAGCCGCTCACCCGGCTCGAGGTAGCCCTCCAGGACGATCTGCGCGTTGGCCGGGACCTGGAGCGGCACGGTCAGGCAGTCGACCATCTCGACCCGCTCGCCGCGTAGAAACCCGGCGAACAGGTACTCGTCGATGTCGCTGGGCAGCGGGGCGGTCGCCGCGTAGCTGACGACCGGGTCGCAGCCGATCGCGATGGCCACCGGCAGCCGCTGGCCGAGCCGCTCGGCGACCGCGTGGTGGGCGGTGGAGTCCTTGTGGATCTGCCAGTGCATCGCGAGCGTGTTGCGGGAGTGCTGCTGCAGCCGGTACAGGCCGAGGTTGCGCTTGCCGCTCTCCGGGTCCTTGGTGTGGGTGAGCCCGAAGTTGTGGTAGATCCCGCCGTCGCCGGGCCAGATCTGCAGACCCGGCAGCCGGTCGAGGTCGACGTCGTCGCCGCGGTAGACGATCTCCTGGCAGGGCGCGTCCTTGACCCGCTTCGGGGGCACCGACTTGAGCTGCATGAGCTTGCCCAGGCCCTCGCGGATACCCGACCAGCCGACCGGTAACTCCGGCTTGACCAGCTCACCGATGCGCTGGCCGACCTCGTCGAGGTGGTCGACGCCGAGGGCCATCGCCATGCGTTTCTGCGTACCGAAGAGGTTGATGGCCACCGGCATCTCGCCGCGTACCGGGTTGTCGAACAGCAGCGCCGGCCCGCCCGCGCGTACGGTCCGGGTGACGATCTCGCTGATCTCCAGCGTCGGGTCGACCGGTGCGCTGACCCGGTGCAGCTCACCGGCGCGATCGAGCGCCTTCAGGAAGTCCTTGAGATCCGGGTACGGGAAGCCACGCGCCATGGCGTCAAGTGTCCCAACCCGCAGGTACGTGCTCACCAGCGCCCTGACGATAACCGATCGTAATCGGACGACGACGACAGCGATCTATGAGCAATGGCAAGTACTTCGATATGCTGCGCCGGCCCAACCCCCCTCCCCTTTGGACAAGGGACGTCAATGAACCGCACTCCTCGTACCTGGGCGGCTCGGATCGGTGTCAGCGCGGCCGCTGCCGTCGCGCTCGGCGCCGCCGCGCTCCCGGCGCACGCCGACGTCACTGAGCCCCCGTCGGCCAGCGCATCACTCGACACGAACCTCACGATCGGTGGCCCCGGTTCGCACGGCAAGGCGGTACCCGTCTATGTGGACGCCACCCGGGCCACCGGCTTGAAGGTCACCTTCGACGTCAGCGGCCTCGCCGGCGTCGCCACCGTCACGTTCCCGGACAACTGCAAGGCCGCCGGCCCGGTGGAGACCTGCACCTTCGCCAACGCGGCGGAGCTGCACGAGATCATGCCGCTGGTCCTGCGCCCCGCGGCGGGCGCCAAGGCCGGTGACAGCGGGAAGATCTCGCTCACCACATCCGCCGACGGCCTCACCGCATACACGTCCACCTCGACCGTCACCCTGGCCGACGGGGTGGACATGGTGATGCTCTCGGGTCGCGTCAAGACCGGAACCGCCAAGCCGCACGACAAGGTCGGTGTACCGGTCTCGTTCATGAACGCCGGCAACCAGCCCGCTGACGGCTACCAGATCACGCTGTTCTTCGACCACGGTCTGGTTCCGGACACCTACACCAACTGCAAGTACGGCGAGGACCACACCACCCACGTCGTGGTCTGCACCTTCACCGACCCCGCCGACGCGATGGCGCCCGGCGACGCCGTGCAGATGGACGACTTCGGCGCGACGGTGTCCGGCGACGCGTTCGGCGCGGAGGCCACCGACTTCCGGGTCGACGGCCTCACCACCGCCAACGCGGCCCGCGCCGGGCTCACGCTGAGCGCGCGGGCGGGTGGGCGGACGCTGCACGTCAAGCGGATCGCCAGCCCCCGGGCCACGGTGAAGGCGGCTGAGATCTACGACAACGACAACTGGGGCTTCGCCGACTGGGATGTGGCCAACACGAACGACGTCGGCGCGATCGGCGCCACGGCGTCCGGACAGGTCGGCGACGTCGTCTCGGTCACCGTCGGGTTGAAGAACAACGGTCCGGGCTCTCTGGACAGCACCCGCGCCGCCGAGCCGGCCCTGGCCTTCGTCTTCGAGGTCCCGCCGGGCACGCAGGTGACCAGCGCGCCGCAGACCTGCGCATCCGTGACCGACGACGCCGGTACTCCGCGGGAGCAGCCCGGCCAGCCCGGCGGGGCGTACTACCGGTGCCGCAGCGGAAACTTCATGGCGGCGGGCGCCACTCTCTCCGCGACGTTCAAGCTGAAGATCACCAAGGTCAGCCCGGACGCGTCCGGCACGGTGGGCCTCGCCAACCCGTACGTCTCGTCGGTGCCCGGCTGGATCCACGATGCCAACCCGGCCAACGACCAGGCCCGCGTGGTCATCAACCCGACCAGCGGTGGCTCGGGTGGCGGCAGCGGCAGCGGCACTCTGCCGATCACCGGCGCCCAGACCGGCCTGCTCGTCGCCGGCGGCGTGGTGCTGCTCGGCGGCGGCGGCGCGATGTACCTGTTCGCCCGGCGGCGCCGGATCGTCCTCGTCGCGGACGGGGACGGCCGCGCCTCCTGATCCCTGCCCGGCACAGCAGCGGCCCCCGGGGAAACCCCGGGGGCCGCTGTCGGTTCAGGACCGGGCGGTCACTTGACGCCGGCGTACGAGTGCATGCCCGTCACCACCAGGTTGATGACGAACAGGTTGACCATCATCGTGCCCCAGCCGACCACGGCGATGCAGGTCGCCACCCACCGCTTGACGCTGGGCGTGGCCCGCGCGTGCAGATAGCCGGCGTAGATCACCCATGAGATGAACGACCAGGTCTCCTTGGGGTCCCAGGTCCAGTACGAGGTCCACGCCTGACGGGCCCAGATCGCGCCGCAGATGATGGCGAACGTCCAGATCGGGAACGCGAACGCGTGTACCCGGAAGGTCAGCCGCTCCAGCGTCTCGGCCGCCGGCAGCCGGTACCCCAGCGAGCACGGGAACGAGCGCTTGCCCTGGTCGTACCCGAGGCGGATCAGCGTCAGCGCGGCGGCGACGAAGCCGACGAGGAGCACCCCGGACGCGGTCACCGCGGCGGTCACGTGAATCTTCAGCCAGTACGAGTTGAGCGCTGGCATCAGCGGACCGGCCGAGGTGTACAGCCGGACCGCGTCGATGAACAGCATGATGATCAGCGCGAGCGTCACGAACACGCCCAGCGGGCGGACGGCGGGGCGGCGGTTCAGCAGCACCAGCCACGCGGTCGCGCCGACGAAGCAGACCGCCAGCACGAACTCGTACATGTTGCCCCAGGGCACGCGGTGGGCGGCCAGTCCCCGGGCGACGATCGTCGCCAGATGCGCGGCGTACCCGACGACCGTCAACGCGACCGCGAACCGGCCGATCAGCGCGGTCCGGCCGGTGGGGCCCTCGGGAGTCGCCGGGGCGGCGGGCGGCGCGGGAGTCGCCGGGTCGCCGCCATCGCCGCCGGCGCCCACGGTCACCAGTACCCGTTCGGGCGTCGGCGCCGCGGTTCGCGTCGCGGCGCGGGCCACCGCTCCCCGGCCGCCGAAGGACAGCTCAGCGGCGTACGCGATCATCGCCACCAGGTATGCCAGGACCGTGACGACAAGGAGATGGTTGGAAAGGGCGCCCATCAGAAAGTCCCTTCTTTTCGTGCCGCCTGCACGATCTCGTCGAACTCGTCGGCGAAACCGGGGTAGTCGGTGCGCGGCAGACCGGCCGCCTCGATGCGGTCGCCGTCGACCCGCAGCCAGATCCGCCGCCGCTTGCCCCACAGCGACAGCAGCAGCCCACCCAGCAGGCACACCGCCGCGACGAGGACGTACATCTCACCTGGGTCGTGGCGGACCGTCATGGTCGCGAACGGCTGGGTGCCGAGAAACTCGACCTTCGACCCGTCCGGTAGGGGCCACGACTGGCCGGGCTTGAGCGCCCTCGTCGTGTCGAACTGCCTGAGCTGGCCGGAGGCGATGCGCGCCTGGTCGAGCGTGTACACCGACTTCGCCAACCCGGCGTCCATGCCCAGGTTGCCCTTGTAGGCGACCAGCATGAGCCGCGGGTTGCGCTCCTGCGGGTGCAGGGACTCCGCGCTGTGCGTGTCCGTCGACGACATGGTCGGCAGGTAGATCCCCTGGAACCCGATCTGGTCGTTCGGGTCCTGCTTGCCGGTCTTCGGGTCGACGTTGGCGTCGGGGAACGCAGCGACGCCCTCGCTGGTCAGCGTGGCCTCGTTGCTCGGGATGAACGGCAGGACCGAGGTCTGCGACCGCCCGAACCGGTCGGTGTACTTGATGATCGGCGCGTACCCGTGTCCCAGCAGGTAGACGCCTGCGCCGTCGACCCGCAGCGGGTGGTTGACCTGGATCTTGGCCGGGTGCTGCACCCCATCGGCGCCCGAGTAGTGCACGTACGCCGTGTACGAGGTCGGCTGGTCCTTGGCGGAGTAGGTCGCGTCGAAGCGGTCGAGCTGCACACAGAACGGCGGCAGGTCGCCGGGGTGCACCCGGGCGCCCAGGCCGTAGTCGTCGTACTGCTGGAGCGTGTTGCAGAAAGCGTTGTCCGGCCCAGCGACGATGTTGCGGCTGCCGTGCCAGCCGTACCACGAGCTGACCGCCACACCGATCAGGATCGCCAGCAGAGCGAAGTGGAAGAGCAGGTTGCCGCTCTCCTTCAGGTAGCCCTTCTCGGCGCTGACCGTCGTGCCGCGCACGGCGACCCGGAAGCGGCGCTTGCGCAACAGCGCGGCGAGCTTCTCAACGTCCCCGCCCTTCCCTGTCGCGTACGCGGGCATCCGTGACAGGCGCGCCGGCGCGTCCGGGGGCTGCCGCAGCAGCGCCGTGATGTGGCTGCGCAGACGGGGCACCAGGCAGCCCACGAGCGAGATGAACAGCAGCAGGTAGATCGCCGAGAACCAGGGCGAGGAGAAGACGTCGAACAGGTAGAACCGGTCGAGCGTGCGGCCCAGGGAGCCGTGCGTGCGCAGGTACGTGTTGACGTCTTCGATCTTGATGCTGCGCTGCGGCAGCAGCGAACCGGGGATCGCCGCGACGGCGAGCAGGAACAGCAGCACCAGCGCGGTACGCATGCTGGTGAGCTGCCGCCAACCCCGGCGGGCGAGCGCGACCACCCAGGGCCCGAAGCCGTTGCCGCGCGGCAGCGGCGCACCGGAGTCGACGCGGTCGGCCGCTGGGGCCTCCACGGTTGCCATCTAGACGCTCACCTCCCCCGCGCCGACCGTAGCGCGCAACCAGTTGACGAAGTCGAGCCAGCCGCCCGTGACGAGGGCCAACCCGACGACGATGAGCAGCACGCCGCCCAGCCGGGTGATCCACATGCTGTTGCGCCGGATCGCCCGGAACACCCCCAACAGCCGGCGGAAGCCGAGCCCGAACGCGATGAACGGCAGCCCGAGCCCGGCGCAGTACGCGGCGGCGAGGACCACCGCCCGGCCCATCGAGCCGCCGACGGCCGACAGCCCGAGCACCACACCGAGCGTCGGCCCGAGGCACGGGCTCCACGACAGCGCGAAGACCGCGCCGAACACCGGGGCGCCGATCAGCCCGGCGTTCGGCAGCCGGTGGATACGCCACTCCCGCTGGAGTCCGGGGATCAGGCCGGCGAACGCCGCCCCGAGCAAGATGATCAACGCACCGATGACGACCTCGACGACGCGCTGATGGCGCAGCAGCGACCGGCCGGCGCTGGCCAGGAGCACGTTGACGACCACGAACACGCTGGCGAACCCGGCGACGAACAGCGACGTGCCGGCCAGTACCCGGCCCCGGCGGGCACCGGAGTCCAGGTCCGCGCCGGCGAGACCGGTCACGTACGACAGGTAGCCGGGCACGAGCGGCAGCACGCACGGCGACAGGAAGCTGACCAGTCCGGCGATGGCCGAGACCACCACCGCCGACAACAGCGGCCCGGACTGTGCGATTCCCGCGAACGTGTTGCCCATCAGGCCCGCTCCGCCGCGACCTTGCTGACCGCCGGTTCCAGCTCCTCGCGTACGAGCGCCTTGGTGTACAGCGCCGCGATCCGGCCCTGGCGGTCGACGATGATCGTGCTGGGAATCGCGGTCGGCGGGACCTTCGCGAAGTCGAGCGCGGTACGTCCGGCCGGGTCGAACAGGCTCGGGTAGGTGATGCCGTGGCTGTCGACGAACGCCTTGGCCTTGTCCCGGTCGTCGCGCACGTCGATGCCGACGAACGAGACCCGCTGGGACTTCGTCGCGTCGGCGACGGCGGCCAGCTCAGCCGCCTCCGCCCGGCACGGCCCGCACCACGACGCCCAGAAGTTGACCACGACGACCTCGCCGCGGTGCTGGGCGAGGTCGAAGGTGCCGCCGTCGAGCAGGTCCCCGGTGAGCTTCGGCGCGGGCTGCCGCTTGCCGGTGTCGAAGAAGGTGCTCTGCCCGCCGCCCGACGCCGAGGCGGTCGACGAGGCGTGCGAGGAGCAGCCGGCGAGCGCCGCGAGCACAGCCAGCACGGAGACGAGCAGCTTCAGGCGGCGCACGATCACGCCCCCTTTGCCGTCCGGGCGCCCGGGGACATGGCGATCAGGTGGGCCGCGGGCTCGGAGTACCCGATGCCGACGATCCGGGTGTCCTCGAAGTGGAAGCTGGTCAGGCTGGCGAGCGCGCACTGGCGGCGGCGCGGGTCGTGCCAGAGCCGCTTGTGCTCGACGAACCGGCGCAGCGTCCAGACCGGCAACTGGTGCGACACGCACACCGCCTCGTGCCCCTCGGCGGCCGCGCGGGCGTCCAGCAGCGCCGCGTACATCCGCTGCGCGATCTTGGTGTACGGCTCGCCCCAGGAGGGGGTGAACGGGTCGCGCATCAGGTACCAGTTGCGCGGCTGGCGCAGCGCGCCGTCGCCGACGGACACCCGCTTGCCCTCGAACAGGTTCTCGCTCTCGATCAGCCGCTCGTCGATCTCGATCGGCAGGCCGAACTGGGCCGCGAACGGCTCGGCGGTCTGCTGCGCGCGCTCGAGCGGGCTGGCGATGACGTGGGTCACGTCGTGGCCGGCCAGCGACTCCGCGGCTGCCTTGGCCATCTGTACGCCCAGCTCGGACAGCCGGTAGCCGGGCAGTCGCCCGTACAGGATCTTCTCGGGGTTGTACACCTCACCGTGGCGGAGCACGTGGACGATCGTCTTCGTGCTCATCCAATAACCTCCGCGGCGGCGCGGGCGGCGTACGGCAGGGCCGACTCGATGATCTCCAACGCCGCGTCGTCGATCGCCGCGGACACGAACCACACCTCGTACGCGCTCGGCGGCAGGTAGACGCCGCGGGCCAGCATCTCCTGGAAGAAGGCGCGGAACGCGTCGACGTTCTGGGTCTGCGCGTCGGCGTAGCTGGCGACGTCGCGGTCGGTGAAGAAGACCGAGAACATGTTTCCCGCGTACGAGACGTGGTGCGGAACGCCGGCCGCGGAGAGCGCGTCGGAGGCGAGCTTGCTCACGACCTCGGCCGTGGTGTTCAGCCGGTCGTAGACCTCGTCGGTGCAGTTGCGCAGGGTGGCGATGCCGGCCGCGCAGGCGAGCGGGTTACCCGACAGCGTGCCGGCCTGGTAGACCGGGCCGGCCGGCGCGAGCCTGTCCATGACCTCGGCGCGGCCGCCGAAGGCCGCGGCCGGCAGGCCGCCGCCCATGACCTTGCCGAAGGTGTACAGGTCGGCGTCGACCGGGTCGAGCCCGGCCCAGCCGGAGCGCGACACCCGGAAACCGGTCATGACCTCGTCGAGGATGAGCAGGGCTCCGTTGCGGTGGGCGAGGTCGGCCAGCTTGGCGTTGAACCCGTCGCGGGGCGCGACGACGCCCATGTTGCCGGCGGCAGCCTCGGTGATGATCGCGGCGATCTGGCCCGGCGCGCTCTCGAAGGCCCGCTCGACCGCGGCGATGTCGTTGTACGGCAGCACGATCGTGTCGGCCGCGGCGGCACCGGTCACCCCGGGGGTGTCGGGCAGGCCGAGCGTCGCCACCCCGGACCCGGCGGACGCGAGCAGCGCGTCGACGTGCCCGTGGTAGCAGCCGGCGAACTTGATGACCTTGGTGCGTCCGGTGTACCCGCGGGCCAGCCGGATGGCGCTCATCGTCGCCTCGGTGCCCGAGTTGACCAGCCGTACGCTCTCGACCGGGGTACGCGCCACGATCTCCTCAGCGAGGTCGACCTCGCCGGGGGTCGGCGTGCCGAAGCTCGTGCCGCGCGCGGCGGCGGCGGTCACGGCCTCGACCACCGCCGGATGCGCGTGGCCGAGGACCAGCGGACCCCAGGAGCAGACGAGGTCGACGTAACGACGGTCGTCGGCGTCGTAGAGCCAGCAGCCGGTACCCCGGACCATGAACCGGGGCGTGCCACCGACCGCGCGGAAGGCACGCACGGGGGAGTTGACCCCACCCGGCACGATGGCGCGGGCGCGGTCGAAAAGGGCCTGGGAAGCCGGCGCGTCGGCCGGGTATGTCTCTGTCACGGCTCCATCATTGTGGCAGCCTGAGGGGGGTTGGATGCCAGTGCCCCCTGTGCGCGACCTGCGAGGTCACGGCCAGCGATCGGTACGCGTCACCGCGCACCGGCCATCACGACGTGATGCCGGCGCCGGACGCGCACGTTAGGCTGGCGGAGTGGAACGTCCTGATCTATCCATCTCGGTCCAGCAGAGCCCGAACGAGGCGCTCGTCACGCTGGCCGGAGAGATCGACATGTCCACCGCCGGCCGACTGTCGGCCGCCGTCAGCGAACTTCTCAACCCCGCACCGCCGCGGGTGGTGCTCGATCTCGGTGGCGTCACGTTCTGCGACTCGCAGGGGCTCGGCACGCTGGTCGTCCTCAGCCGCAAGGCGTCGCTCGCCCAGAGCGTCCTGGTGCTGGTCAACGTGGGCGACTTCCTACTGCGGGTCCTCGACATCACCGGCCTGCGGGACGCGCTCATGATCCAGGAGACGACCTCCTGAGGGCGGCACCGCCCCGAGATCAGTACATCCGCCGCCGCGCCCGCGACAGCACGCTGGCCGCCTTCTCGGCCTGCTCACGGGCGGTCCGATCATCGGGCGCGGCCGTTGCCACGGTCAGCAGTTCCAAGGCCTCGTCGATCGCCGTTCCGGCCCCCCGCAGCGCCGCCTCGCGGCTGCGCGTCACCTCCGCCTGCGCCTGCAACTGCTGCGTCTTCGTCCATAGCTCGACGAAGACGGACACCTTCGCCCGCAGGACCCACGGGTCGAACGGCTTGGACAGGTAGTCCACCGCGCCCACCGCGTACCCACGCAGCGCGAGCTGAGAGTCCCGGTCCGCGGCGGTCAGGAAGATGATCGGAATGTGCCGGGTGCGCTCGCGCCGCTTGATGTGGCGTGCGGTTTCGAAGCCGTCCATCTCCGGCATCTGAGCATCGAGCAGGATGAGCGCGAAATCGTTGACGAGGAGGTGCTTGAGCGCTTCCTCCCCGCTGTTGGCGCTGACCGCCTGCACCGGCAGCCCCTGCAGGATCGCCTCCAGCGCCAGCAGGTTGTCATGCCGGTCATCGACCAGCAGCACCTTCGCCGTCTGGCGCTCGGTGGAGATGGACACTCAACGACTCCTTCGCACGCGGGCGGTCTGAAGCAGTTATACCGCCCGGCCCTCGCCGTGGACCCAGGCCGCCATGACCTCGAGCAGCTCGTCGAGGTCGACCGGCTTGGTGATGTAGTCGCTGGCGCCGGCGGCGAGGCTGGACTCGCGGTCCCCGGGCATCGCCTTCGCCGTCAGGAAGACCACCGGCAGGTCGGCGAAGTGCGGGTTGCGCCGGATCAGCCGGGTCGTCTCGTTGCCGTCCATGTTCGGCATCATCGCGTCCATCAGGACGATGTCCACCCGGCCGTGCTCGCCGAGGATACGCACGCCGTCCGCGCCGTTGTCGGCGTACAGCACGGTCATCCCCTGCAGCTCCAGGGCGCTGGTCAGGGCGAACACGTTGCGTACGTCGTCGTCGATGATCAGCACGGTGGAGCCGTCGAGCTGCCGGGCCGCCGGGCTGGGCCGCCGTTCGGGGGTGCTGAGCGTACGGATCATCGGCGTACCGGAGCGTACGGACGTCGCCGCCACCGCCAAGGCATCGCTGGCGACCACGGGCGTCACCACATTTTCGACCGGCATCGTCTCCGGCAGGTAGAGCGTGAACGTGGAGCCGGTGCCGACCCGCGACGTCACCTCGATCATGCCGCCGAGCAGGCGCGCCAGCTCCCGGCTGATCGACAGGCCCAGACCGGTGCCACCGTACTTGCGGCTGGTCGTGCCGTCGGCCTGCTGGAACGCCTCGAAGATCAGGGTGAGCTTGTCGTCCGAGATGCCGATACCCGTGTCCGCGACGGTGAACGAGATCACACGCGGCGCGTTGTCGAGCGTCGGCACCCGGTACATCTTGCTTTCGGGGGCGAACGCCATCCGGAGCGTGACCGAACCGGTGTCGGTGAACTTCACCGCGTTCGACACCAGGTTGCGCAGGATCTGCTGCAGCCGCTGCGCGTCGGTGACCAGCATCTCCGGCAGGCCGGGCTCGGTCGTCACGACGAAGTCCAGCCCCTTCTCCTCCGCCTGCGGGGCGAAGGCGCTCTCGACGTACGAGCGGATCTCGCTGAACGACACCTCGCCCGGCTCGACGTCCATCCGGCCGGCCTCGATCTTGGACAGGTCGAGGATGTCGTCGATGAGCGCCAGCAGGTCGGAGCCGGCACTGTGGATCGTCCGGGCGAACTCGACCTGCTTGGTCGACAGGTTCTGCTCCGGGTTGTCGGCGAGCAGGCGGGACAGCAGCAGCATCGAGTTGAGCGGGGTCCGCAGCTCGTGGCTCATGTTGGCCAGGAACTCCGACTTGTACTGCGACGCCTGTGCGAGCTGCTGCGCCTTCTCCTCCAGACCGAGCCGGGCCATCTCGATCTCGCGGTTCTGCATCTCGATGTTGCCCTTCTGCTCGGAGAGCAGAGCGGCCTTCTCCTCCAGCTCGGCGTTGGTGCGCTGCAGCTCGGCCGACTGTTCCTGCAGCTCAAGGGCCAGCCGCTGGGACTGCTCCAGCAGCTCCTCGGTGCGGCGGTTGGCGAGGATCGTGTTGAGCGCCAGCCCGATGGTCACCACGAGCCGGTCGAGGAAGGCCAGGTGCAGCTCGGAGAAGCCGGACACGGTGGCGAACTCGATGACGCCGAGCGGCTCGCCCTCGTAGAGCACCGGTAGCACGACCAGGTCGGCCGGCGGCGTGCTGGCGATACCGGAGCGCACCGTGATGCCCCCGGGCTGCGGGGTGGTCACCCGTACCGTGCGGCGGGACAGCGCCGCCTCGCCGACCAGCCCCTCGCCGGGGGCGAAGCTGATGTCGAAGTCGGGGGCGTACCCGTACGACGCCGTCAGCCGCAGCCGCGGCTGCCCGTCCTCCTCCCGGGCCAGGAAGAACGCGCCGAGCTGGGCGTCGACCAGCGGTGTCACTTCGGCCATGATCATGCGGCAGACCTCGTCGAGGTCGCGCTGGCCCTGGAGCAGACCGCCGACCCGGGCCACGTTGGAGTCCAGCCAGCCCTGCTCCGCGTTCTTCTTGGTGGTCTCGCGGAGCGTGACGATCATCTGGTTGATGTTGTCCTTGAGCTCCTCGACCTCGCCCTCGGCGTTGACCGTGATCTGCTGACTGAGGTCACCGAGGGTCACCGCCGTGGACACCTCGGCGATCGCGCGCAGCTGCGTGGTCAGCGTGCCGGCGAGCTGGTTGACGTTCTCAGTCAGGTCCCGCCAGGTACCCGACACGCCCTTGACCTGCGCCTGACCGCCCAGCTTGCCCTCGGTACCCACCTCGCGCGCCACCCGCGTGACCTCGTCGGCGAACGACGACAGCTGGTCGACCATCGTGTTCACGGTGCTCTTCAACTCGAGGATCTCGCCCTCGGCGTCGACAGTGATCTTCTGGGTCAGGTCACCCTTCGCCACCGCCGTCGTGACCTGCGCGATGTTACGTACCTGGCTGGTCAGGTTGGACGCCATGAAGTTCACGTTGTCGGTCAGGTCCCGCCAGGTACCCGACACGCCCCGCACCTGCGCCTGACCGCCCAGCTTGCCCTCGGTACCCACCTCGCGCGCCACCCGGGTCACCTCGTCGGCGAACGACGACAGCTGGTCGACCATCGTGTTCACGGTGCTCTTCAGCTCGAGGATCTCGCCCTCGGCGTCGACAGTGATCTTCTGGGTCAGGTCGCCGCGCGCGACCGCGGCCGAAACCTGCGCGATGTTACGCACCTGGCCGGTCAGGTTGGACGCCATGAAGTTCACGTTGTCGGTCAGGTCCCGCCAGGTACCCGACACGCCCTTGACCTGCGCCTGACCGCCCAGCTTGCCCTCGGTACCCACCTCGCGCGCCACCCGCGTGACCTCGTCGGCGAACGACGACAGCTGGTCGACCATCGTGTTCACGGTGCTCTTCAGCTCGAGGATCTCGCCCCGGGCGTCGACGGTGATCTTCTGGGTCAGGTCACCCTTCGCCACCGCGGTCGTGACCTGCGCGATGTTACGCACCTGACTGGTCAGGTTGCCGGCGAGCTGGTTGACATTCTCGGTCAGGTCCCGCCAGGTACCCGACACGCCCCGCACCTGCGCCTGGCCGCCCAGCTTGCCCTCGGTACCCACCTCGCGCGCCACCCGCGTGACCTCGTCGGCGAACGACGACAACTGGTCGACCATCGTGTTCACGGTGTTCTTCAGGGCCAGGATCTCGCCCCGGGCGTCGACAGTGATCTTCTGGGTCAGGTCACCCTTCGCCACCGCCGTCGTGACCTGCGCGATGTTACGCACCTGACTGGTCAGGTTGCCGGCGAGCTGGTTGACGTTCTCGGTCAGGTCCCGCCAGGTGCCGGACACGCCGGACACCTGCGCCTGGCCGCCCAGCTTGCCCTCGGTACCCACCTCGCGCGCCACCCGCGTGACCTCGTCGGCGAACGACGACAGCTGGTCGACCATCGTGTTCACGGCTTCCTTGAGCTCGAGGATCTCGCCCTGCGCGCTCACGGTGATCTTCTGGGAGAGGTCGCCGCGGGCCACCGCGGTCGTGACCTGGGCGATGTTACGCACCTGGCTGGTCAGGTTGGACGCCATGAAGTTCACGGCGTCGGTGAGGTCCTTCCAGGTACCGGCGACGCCGGGCACCTCGGCCTGGCCGCCGAGCTTGCCCTCGGTACCCACCTCGCGGGCCACCGTGATCACCTGCTGCGCGAAGATCCGCAGCGTGTCGGTAAGGGAGTTGATGGTGTCGGCCAGCTCGGCGACCTCACCCTTCGCCGACACGGTGATCTTCTGCGACAGGTCGCCGTGCGCGATCGCGGTGGTCACCTCGGAGATCGACCGCACCTGGCTGGTCAGGTTGGACGCCATGGTGTTGACCGAGTCCGTCAGGTCACGCCAGGTGCCGGCGACGCCGCGCACGTCCGCCTGACCGCCCAGCTTGCCCTCGGTACCCACCTCACGCGCCACCCGCGTGACCTCGTCGGCGAACGACGACAGCTGGTCGACCATCGTGTTCACGGTGCGGCCGATCCGGAGGAACTCACCCTTGAGGGAGTGACCCTCGATCTCGAGGGCCATCTTCTGCGACAGGTCGCCCTCGGCCACGGCCACGATCACGCGGGCGATCTCGGTGGTCGGGCTCGCCAGATCGTCGATGAGCGAGTTGACCGCGTGTACGCCCTCGGCCCACTCGCCCGCGAACTGCTCCTCGTCGATGCGCTCGGTCAGCTTGCCGTCCCGGCCGACCACGCGCCGGATGCGCAGCAGTTCCCGGTTGCGGTGTTCCTGGATGTCGATCACCCGGTTGAGCTGGTCGCACACCTCGCCAGCCAGGCCGGTCCGCCGGCGCAGCCGGGGCTTGAAGTCACCATCGCCCACCCGCGTCAGGACCTGTGCCAGCTCCTCCAACAGGCCGTTGTCATCCGGGTCGGTGGCGACGTTGGTCACCTCGTCGACGGTGGTCATGACGGTCCTCCCGCGGCGGGTCGATGAGCTGGCCGCACTCTAATGCTCGGATCAACGACACATATGAACGAGTGCCCCGGCTTGGATTGTTACCACCCTTCCGGGGAGACTGCGAGATGTGACTGCTCAAGTGGTACGGCGGATGCGGCTTCCCGCCGACCATAGCTCCCCCGGCGCCGCCCGCGCCGCTGTCCGGTCCGTGCTCGCCGAGGCGGGCCTCACCGATGTTCTCGACGAGGCCCTGCTGCTCACCACGGAGCTGGCGACCAACGCGGTGGTGCATGCGCGTACCTCCTTCGACGTCGAGGTCACCGCCGACGCCGACACGGTCACCGTCACCGTCATGGATTTCCACGCCGGGCCGATCACCCACAACTACTCGAAAAAGAAGCCGAACAGTTCCACCCGTCCGATTGAACAGCTTGAGGAGCGCGGTCGGGGTCTGCTGCTCGTGGATCAGCTCGCCACGTACTGGGGCACCCTGCACTACCCGGACCGCAAGGGGGTGTGGTTCCGGCTGGACCGCGCAGGCGCGGCCGCCGTCACCGCTCCGCCCGCGACGCCGGCGTCACCGCCTGCCGAAACGGCGCCCCCCGTGGCGTCGCCGTCCGCCGTGCTCGGCGACACGGACACCGTCAGCATCGACGCCATGAGGTCGATCATCGAGGGCAGCCGCTCCGGCCAGAGCGGGGACATCGCCGACTTCGGCGAGAAGCTGCTCGGCTGGCTCTGCGCCGTGCTCGGCGCAGAGGGCGGGGCGATCCTCGTGGACCGCGCCGACGGCCGGGGCATGACCACGCTCGCCGACCACGGGGCGCCGGTCCCGGGGCGCGGCGGCCTCCGGGTGCCAATAAATGTCGGCCGCCCCTGGCGCGGCGAGCTGGTGTTCACCCAGCCGGTCGGCAGTTTCGCCGTCGCGCTGCCCGAGATGGCCGCCGACCGCCTCTCGCTCATGCTCGAAAACGACCGGCTCCGGTACACGGACAACCGGCGACGGACCTGGCTGACCTACCTGGCCGAAGTGAGCGAGCTGCTGGCACAGTCCCTCGACACGGAGCTGACGCTCGCCCTGATTCCCCGGCTCGTCGTCCCACGGCTGGGCCGGTGGTGCGCCGTGCACGTCGCCGACGGCGGCGGGCTGCGGCTGGCAGCGACCGCACACACCGACGAGTCGGCGACGCCCGAGCTGCAGGAGCTGCTCGCCGAGGCGTTGCCGCAGCTCGACGACGCGAGGCAGGTGAGCGCGGCCATCCCGTTGCCCACCCCGATCAACGGGCACGCGGTGGCGATGTCCGCGCGCGGCCAGGCGCTGGGGGTACTGTCGGTCGGCCACGACAGCGCGCACCGGTTGGACGCCGAAGAGCTGGCGATCATCGAAGACGTGGCCCGGCGGGCGGCGCTGGCCATCGACAACGCCCGCATCCACGCCGAGCGCCGTCGGGTGGCCGAGGCGCTCCAACGCTCGCTGCTTCCACCGAAGCTGCCGCAGGTCGAGGGCATCGACTTCGGCGCGGAGTACGTGCCGACCGGTGAAGGCGTGGAGGTCGGCGGCGACTTCTACGACGTGATGGGGCTCGACGACGGACGCTGGCTGGTCGTCGTCGGGGACGTCTCCGGCAAGGGGGTGCACGCGGCGACCGTCACGGGCCTGGTCCGTGAGGTCACCCGGACCCTGGTATGCGATGGCCGGCCGCTTCCGGAGGCCCTCGGCCGGCTGAACGAGACCCTGGTCGAGCGGGGCAACGGCCGTTTCTGCACGCTCGCCCTCGCCGCCGTGACTCCCCGTACGGGAGGCCGCCTCGACGTGTCGCTCTACCTGGCCGGGCACGACCGGCCGGTGCTGCTGCACACCGACGGCCGGACCTCGTTGGTCGGCGAGTCGGGCACGGCGCTCGGACTGCTCAAGAAGGTGTCGTTGCCGCAGGCGAAGCTGTCGCTGGCCCGCGGGGAGACGCTCATCTTCTACACCGACGGGGTGACCGAACGCCGGCGCGGGGCCGAGCTGTACGGCGTGGAGCGGCTGCGCCTGGAGGCGTCCTCGCTCGCCGGCTTCCCCGCCGACGTGGTCGCGGCCCGGCTACGGGCGGCCACGCTCAGCTTCTCGCTGGAAACACCGCGCGACGACATCGCGATCTTCGCGGTCCGCAACGACGAGGCGAGCTAGGCAGGGCGGGTGGCCTGCGACCGTAGCCCCTGCAGCACCACGGCGACGTCCTCACAGGGTGCGCTCAGCTCGTACCCGCTGAACAGGTGCAGCGAGTCGCCCGCGTCGATCTCCAGGAGCTGGCTGCGGACGCCGAGGCGGTGCCGCTCGTCCACCCGGATCCGCTCGATGCTCGCCCAGGGCAGGTGGCGGTGGCCGGCGAAGCCGGTGACGACGGTCACACCACCGGCGTCGGCGGCGAGCCGGACGGGCGCCATCAGGTCACGCAGGGCGAAGGCAGCGAGGGCGGCCGCCGCGACCAGTGCGACCACCAGGCCGGCCAGGTCGGCTCCGAACAGCGCGGCCAGCCCGAGGAACACCACCGCAACCGCGATCTTCAGCCCGGTCAGCCGCCCGTTGACCCGCCAGCGCAGCTCTCCCGCCGGTCCGGGCCGGTCGGACCGCCCGCCCGAGTCACCCTCGTCGGGCATCCACGGCGTACGTAACTCCACCGCCCAAGGATGGCACGGGTATGGACCCACGAGGGCCTGGCGGAGGTACGATCGGAAGACCCTACTGAGGAGTAACAAATGCGGGACGCGGTGATCGTCGGGGCCATTCGGACCCCGGTGGGCCGACGCAAGGGCGGCCTGTCACACATCCACCCGGTGGACCTGTCCGGTCATGTCCTGTCCGCCCTCGCCGAGCGCACCGGCTTCGATCCGGCAGACGTCGACGACGTGGTGTGGGGCTGCGTGTCGCAGGTGGGTGAGCAGTCCTGGAACGTGGGCCGCAGCGCCGTGCTCGCCGCCGGGTGGCCCGAGTCGGTGCCCGGCACCACGATCGACCGCCAGTGCGGGTCCAGCCAGCAGGCCGTCCACTTCGCCGCGGGCGCGGTGATCGCCGGCCACGCCGACCTCGTGATCGCCGGTGGTGTCGAGTCGATGACCCGGGTACCGATGGGCTCGTCGGCGGTGGGCGGACAGTCAGGGCCGCCCGGCGAAGCTGCGAGGGCCGGACTGTCCGTAGGTATGCCCTTCGGCGACCGGGTCCGGGCGCGCTACGCCGGCAAGGAGGGGTACGCCGACGGCGAGATCGCCCCATTCAACCAGGGTGTCGGGGCCGAGATGATCGCCGCCCGCTGGGGCTTCTCGCGACAGCAGCTCGACGAGTACGCCCTCGAAAGCCACGCCCGCGCGGCGAAGGCCTCCGATGCCGGCGACTTCGTTCCGGAGATCGCCCCGATCGACGACGTCACCGCCGACGAGGGCATCCGGCGCGACACCTCGCTGGCGGCGCTGGGCTCCCTGAAGACCCCGTTCAAGGCGGACGGCGTCGTCACCGCGGGCTCGGCGTCGCAGATCTCCGACGGCGCCGCCGCGCTCGCGATCACCACCAGCGAATGGGCCGCAGCCCACGGCCTGACCCCGCTCGCGCGCGTCCACACCGCCGTCGTGGCCGGCGACGACCCGGTCATCATGCTGACCGGACCGATCCCGGCCACCGCGAAGGCGCTCAAGCGCGCCGGTCTGTCCATCAACGACATCGGCGCGTACGAGGTGAACGAGGCGTTCGCCCCGGTGCCGCTGGCGTGGCTGGCCGAGACCGGCGCCGACCCGGCCCGGCTCAACCCGCGCGGCGGCGCGATCGCCCTCGGCCACCCGCTCGGCGGTTCGGGCGCCCGGCTGATGACCACGCTGGTGCACCACATGCGCGACAACGGCATCCGGTACGGCCTGCAGACCATGTGCGAGGGCGGCGGGATGGCCAACGCGACCATCCTCGAACTCCTCTAGGGCAGCTCGACCCGGGTGGTCGGCCAGTACACCCGATACCGGCCAACCACCCGGAGCGGCGCGTCCGACCCTTCCTGCGCGCGCAGGTAGGCGCGAAACCGGGTGTCCGGCACCGTACCCGCGACGAACACGTACGCCGGGCGGCTGTCGACGGCCACCGCCACCCGGTAGGGCAGGTACCGGTCGAACCCCGGCCGGAGCGTGTCGTCGAGCACCGCGCAGGTGATCGACTCCCCGGTGTCGAAGCTGACCCGGTTGCAGGTCCAGTAGCCGGCGTAGAGGTGCCGCACGCCGGCGGCCCGCAGCGCCTCGACCAGGTGTCGCTGGTCGCGCCCGTCAGCGCGGGCGTCGGCCACCGCGGACGTCACGACCGCCGTGGTGGTCACCGCCATCGCGACGACGACGAGGGCGAGTGCCGCGCCACCTGTGGCGACCCGTACCCGCACCCGGCCGGCGCCCTGTTCCCACAGCCGCCACAGCGGCCAGAGAATCGCCGGCACCGACACCGGCAGGCAACACAGGTACCGCCCGCTCTCCATCGGGGTGAGCCCCGCCGCCGGACTGCGCGTGTACGCGACGATGCTGAGCAGCGCACCCAACGCCAGCGCGAGCCGGACGAGCTGTCGGGCCCGTTCGGGGTGCGCCGCCGGCTCGGCGGGCCGTCCCCCGGACCGGCGCAGGGCGCGTACGGCCAGCACCGCGCTCGCGACGAGCAACGCCAGGCACACCGGCGCCCAGGCCCGCTGCCAGGGCTGGCACACGCCCGGACCGCACATGCCCGAACTGAGCGGAACCCCCATGAGCGTCCCGCCGCCGAGCCGCTGGAGCAGCGGTACGGCCGGCCCGTCGTTCTGCCGGAGGAAGATCGACAGGGAGTCGTCCCCCGGCGCGGGATGCAGGTTGTACCCGATGAGCGGGCCGGCCCCGACCACGAGCCCCGCGAGCAGCCAGGCGCCCATCCGTCCGGCCAGCTCCCGCCCCGCACAGGCCACGAGGACACCCGCCGCGACCAGCACGTACGGCACGACCACGAGGTGTTCCCAGAGGATCAGGCCGGCGACCAGCCCCCACAGGAAGAAGCCGGCGGCGCGCCGACGGCGCCAGCCCGTCGCGAGCGCGTACGCCAGCAGGAGCAGCACGGCGGCGGCGGGCTTGACCTCCATCGTGCCGCCGTGGGCGATCAACTGGTCCTTCAGCACCCGGTCGGAGCCGAGCGCGAGCACGCCGACGACGAGCACCGCGAACCAGGCGTTGTAGGTCGCCGCGACGAGCCGGTACATCGCGACGAGAAAGCCCACGTAGAGCGCGATCAACGGCAGCCGCAGCAGCAACGTGGACGGCCCGCCGACGGCCAGCAGCGGCGCGGCCAGATACGACTCGATCGTGCCCATGTAGTGCTGGCCGTAGAAGAAGATCGGAAAGTCCCGGCCGGTCGCGATGTGCAGGGCGCCCAGCCCGACGGTCGCCTCGTCGCTGTCCGCGCGCGGGTAGCCCGCCACGATGAGGACCAGGCGGAACGCGACCCCGAGCGCGCCGAGCACGGTGGCGACGATGGCCGGTCGGCGCAGCCAGGGACGACGCCGGGGCGGCGGCGGGTTGAGGTCGACGCGCTCACCCGCGAGGGACGCCGGCGCGTTCTGCAACAGCCCGCTGCTCCTTCCGAAGACGACGGCAACCTCGCGGCCTGTGTGTGGAGCGATCGACGGGAAGCATATGGCAATCGGCGGGCACCGTGTGTCCCTGAGCGCCGTGTCCCTGAGCGCCGTCGGTACGCCAGGCGCGACCGACGGTCGGTTCCCCTCGGGGGACGGAAATCACCGCGCCGACCGGCGCGATGTTTCGCCGACCGCACGCCGGCGAGGACAGTCGATCAGCGTCAGGGTCGCAGCTCGGCGATGCAGCACTTCACGCTGCCGCCGCCCTTCTTCAGCTCCGACAGCTCGACCGGGACGGGCGCGTACCCGGCGGCCCGCAGCTTCGCCGCCAGCCCGCTCGCCGCGCTGTTCAGTACGACGTTGCGTCCGTCGCTGACGAGGTTGAGCCCGAACGCGAGGGCGTCTTCCTCGTCCGCGATCACCGCCGACGGGAACAGTTGGCGCAGGATCGCCTGCGACGCGTCCGAGAACGCCCCGGGGTAGTAGACGATGTTGCCGTCGTCGAGGGCCGCGAGGGCCACGTCGAGGTGGTAGAAGCGGGGGTCGACCAGGCGCAGCGAGATAGCGGGGCGCCCGAGCGCCTCCTGCGCCTCGGCATGTGCCGCCGGAGCGGTACGGAACCCGTAGCCGGCGAGGATCAGGCCTCCGTAGGCGGCCGGCAGGTACGCGAAGTCGCCCTCGCCCTCGTTGATCTCGGCCGGTTCGACGAACCGCCAGGACCGCGCCGCCTCGTAGAACGCGCGGTGGGCGGTCGCCTCCGCGGCCCGCTGCGGGTACCGGAACCGGGCGCCGTAGACCACGCCGTCAACGCTGAACGCGCCGTTGGCCGCGTACACCATGTCCGGCAGCCCGGGCTCCGGCGGGAGCACGTGAACGGCGTGGCCGAGCCGCACCAGCGTCTCGCGCAGCAGTTGCCACTGCTTGAGGGCGAGCTCGGTGTCCACGGGAGCGGACGTGTCCATCCAGGGGTTGATGGCGTACTCCACCGCGAAGTGCTCCGGCGGGCACATCAGATAGATCCGGCTGCGCGCCTTCCGCTCCTGAGGGTTCACGATGATTAAGAGTAGGTACGCTGATCTGACATCAACAGTCGAAGTTGTTGCGTTGCGAGGGCAGTTCGTTGCAGATGGACGCCACAGATCAGCAGATTGTTGCGTCACTCACCAGTGACGCCAGAGCCTCGTACGCCGACATCGGCGCCAAGGTGTCGCTGTCCGCACCGGCCGTGAAGCGGCGCGTCGACCGGTTGCGGGCGGCAGGTGTCATCAGGGGATTCACGGCCGTCATCGACCCGGCCGCGCTGGGCTGGACGACCGAGGCGTTCGTCGAGCTGTTCTGTACCGGCCGGACGACACCGGCTCAGCTCGCCGTGATGGCGCGCAAGGACCCCGCCGTCGTGGGGGCGTACACGGTCTCCGGCGAGGCCGACGCGCTCGTCCACCTGCGCGCGGCCGACATCGCCCACCTCGAGCAGGCGCTCGAACGGCTGCGCGCGGAGCCGTTCGTGACGTCGACCCGAAGCATGATCGTGCTGTCCCGGCTGATCGACCCGGTGCCCGCGTCGCCGCCGACCGGCGACTGACATCTCTGGGATGTTGGACACCTCACGGTGTCATAGGCCCGTCAGGTGTCCAAGATCGCCGAAGGGCTACAGGTACATGCCCGTGTTCTCGGCGTCGCCGCGCCTGATCGCCGGCTTGTCGCCCTCGCCGAAGAACCTCTTGCCGCCGAACTCGCCGTGCAGCCGGTCGTCCAGCTCGTCGGCGAGGCCGGTCATGACCTGGACCGCGAGCATCAGGTGGGTGGGCTGAAAGTCCCGGCCGAACACCGGCACCGACGCCCACACGGTGTCGTTGGTGCAGTACAGCCGGCCGATCGGCATCCGGTTGGTCAGCTCGGACAGCTTGACGTAGAGCCGCTCGGTCGGCTCGACCTCGGTCAGGACCGGGGAGAACACGTCGATCAGCGGCGGGTTGTCGCGTACCCGCACGAAGACCATCGCCGAGCCGGCCCGGATGCCGATGTCGCCGTCGGGGTCCACCGACAGCGCGTCCGGCGTCGTCTTGAGCAGCGTCGCGACCACCGCCGCCACCTGGTCGGCGAGCGGCAGCCGGACCAGGTCCTCGCCGAACCGGGCCAGCGCCCGGTCGGTGGCGGCCTCGTCACTCAGGTCGCCCGGTTCGTCGACGGCCAGCGGCCGCGCGGCGCCCAACGCCGGGACCGGCACGGCCGTACCGTCGGCGTCGCTCGCGGCGTACGTGAGAAACGCCGGATGCGGCGCGCCGTACACGTCACGCAGCGTCCGGGAGACGATGACCGCAAGCCGACCGGAGTCGGAGGCGGGCAGCCGCAGGCCGAAGAAGTCCCGGGAGGCGTCCAGCACCCCGGGAGGCGACCAGCCCAACGCGACCAGGGCGCCGATCGCGGCGCGATCGAGCCGGTACCCCTCGGGCAGCAGGGCGTTGCCTACCGCCGCCGCGGTCAGCGCACCGGACTCGCCGGCGGTGACGCGGACCTCGTACACGGCGTCGCCGGTGCCCGAGGCGGTCGGGTCGAGGGTGATGTCGAGGACCGTGCCGGGCGCCAACTGCGGGAAGGCAATGGCGAGCGCACGGGCGAAGTCCTGCCACGCCTCCCGCACCTTGGCCTTCAGGTCCGCGCCGGCGCTCGTGTCCTCCACATCGAGCAGCAGCCCTTCTGCGGGCAGCGGAGCGGTCGCGTCCGTCGGCTCAGCGGTCATGGTCGCCTCCCTCCCCCAAAGCCCACACCCTATCGAGTGGCGTGCGCCAGCCCTGTGCTCGCTCATCGGCGGTGGGGATGCTCACCTGTTCTCACGGCCGCGCTCACCCTGGGTGGGCGGTCCTGGTCACTCCTCGCCCGCGGGATGCTGCTCGGCCCAGCGGGCGGCGAGCTCGGTGATCGCCGCGGCGGACGCGACCGGGTCGGCGCCACGCCCGACCGCGAGGCCGAACAGGTACGCCGAGACCGGCGCGGCGGGCCGGAGCACCCCGTGGGCGACGTCACGGGCGATGTCGAGGACCAGCTTGTGCTCGTCGGGGTGGGCCGGGGTCAGCTCCAGCGCCGCCCGTACCTGCGCCGTCCAGTCGTCCAGCACGCTCATGTCCACTCCTCGGCCCGTCGGTAGTCGTCTTCGGTGTCGCAGTCGTACCACGGCGGCGGGAAGGCGGTCGCCGGGTGGTCGACCCCACGTACGCGAAGGCCGGACATGAGGGCGCGCATGGACCGGCCGGCAGGTGGGTCGAGTTCGGCGACCCGATCGCGGAGCGCAGCGGTACGCCACACCCCGCACAGCCACTGCTGGCGCCCCTCGGCGTCGACGAGGACGGCGCCGTCGAGCCCGCCGGTCGCCGCCGCCCGGCGCAGCGCGCCGATCTCCGCAGCCGTCAGGAACGGCAGGTCGGCGGCGAGAACCGCGACGAAGCCGGCGACCTCCCCCGATCCGGCAGCCTTCCCCGATCCGGCAGCCTCCCCCGATCCGGCGACCTGCCCCGATCCGGCGACCAGGGTGGCCAGGCCCGCTGCCAGCGCGGCGACCGGGCCGCCGCCCGGCGGGTGTTCCCGTGCCTGGACCACGTCGGCCGGCAGCCCGGATCGGGCCGGGCCCACCACGACCCGGGGCGCGGCGTCGGCGACGGCGTCGAGTACGCGCCGCAGCATCGGTCGGCCGCCGACGGGCAGCCCCGGCTTGTCGCGCCCGCCGAGCCGGCGGCTCTCGCCCCCGGCCAGCACGACCGCCGCGTATCCCTCCGTCACCGGTCCAGTCTGCCGGTCTGATCGCCGCGTCCGCGAACGGGTGTGCGCAGAATGGACCAATGGCACGCCGAAACGTCAGGCACATGGTGACCCGCGTCGACACCGCCGGCACCGTTCCATCGGTCCGCCGGTCCCCCGACAGCGTCGCGGCCGAGGAGCCGCTGGAGATCCGCGTCGGCCCCGCCGGGCCGGGCAAGCGGAGTCCCCTCGCGGTGACCATGCGCACCCCGGGTGACGACCTCGACCTGGCGATCGGATTCCTGCTCACCGAGGGCATCATCGGCGGCGCGGACGACGTGCACACGGCCCAGCTGTGCGCCGGCGACGACACGCCGAACACGTACAACGTGGTCGACGTCGTGCTGTCGCCCGGGGTCGCCGCGCCGCAGACCGATCCGACCCGCAACTTCTACACCACCTCCTCGTGCGGCATCTGCGGCAAGGCCAGCATCGACGCGGTGCGCACCCGCTCCCGCTTCGACGTCACGGCCGACCCGACGGTGGTCCCCGCCGGGTTGCTCGTCGAACTGCCGGACCGGCTCCGGGCGGGACAGGTCGGCTTCGAGCGCACCGGCGGGCTGCACGCGGCCGGCCTGTTCACCGCCGAGGGCAAGCTGGTGTGCCTCCGCGAGGACGTGGGCCGGCACAACGCGGTGGACAAGGTGGTCGGATGGGCGGTCCGGGAGGGGCGCCTGCCTCTCGCCGGACACGTGCTCATGGTCAGCGGGCGGGCCAGCTTCGAGCTGACCCAGAAGGCCACCATGGCCGGCATTCCGATCCTCGCCGCGGTGTCCGCCCCGAGCACCCTTGCGATCGAGCTGGCCAAGGAGGCCGGCCTCGGGCTGGTCGGCTTTCTGCGCGGGACGAGCATGAACGTGTACGCCGGCACACAGCGGATCAGTACCGACTGAGGGTCAGCCGGTCGGTGCGGACCGCCGCCGGTTGCGTCGCCGCCCGCCCCGGTGGGCGGTGCGCTCATCGAGCAGCGACGGCGGGATCGCCCGGTCCAGGGCCTCCCCGAGCAGCTGCGCCAACGAGTACCCGGGGTTGGCCGCCAGCGCGCGCTGCACCGCGACCCAGGCCAGTGCCCCGTTGCCGGATCGCCAGGCCGCGTATCCGAGAAGCGTGGCGGGAGCCGCCACCAGGTCCTCGCGCGCCCGGCGGGTGACGTCGCGCCACAGTTCCAGATGCGCCTGCAGCCGCTCGCCCGCGACAGTGATCCGCGACCAGCACAGGTCGCGCAGGTCGACGTGCACGACGAGCAGGCTCAGGCGGGCGACCTCCTCGTCGGTGAGACGGCCGCCGGCGGCGTACCTGTGCACGCCCAGGGCCAGGGCCCGCACCGCGGCGCGGCGCCGGTCACCGCCGCGCCGCCGCCCGGCGCGCCGGTCCGGCTCCGCACTCCGGTCCGGCTCCGCACTCCGGTCCGGCTCGGCACTCCGGTCCGGCTCGGCGCTCCGGTCCGGCTCGGCGCTCCGGTCCGGCTGGGCGCTCCGGTCCGGCTGGGCGCTCCGGCTCAGCTCGGCGGCGAGGTCCCGGGCCGCCCGCTCCGTGGCGCGTGCCATCGCCTCGCGTTCAGCCCCCTCGACCGGCGTCAGCGCGCGCTCCAGCGCCGCCCGGTCGGGCAGCGCGACGTGGCCGGCGTACGTCGCCGCGGCGGCCACCTCGGTGCCGGCGATGTCGTACGGGGTGCCCTCGGCCGGGCAGCACCGCGCCGAATCGCACAGGTAGGACCAGTAGCGCCCGCCCTCGACGCGCAGCATCTCGCCGATCGACACGCCGTATCCGCGTAACGCGTCGCGCAGCGGGAACACGGTCCTTGTGACGGACGCCGCCGGGCCGTACCCGATGATCAGCGCGGTGTCGACGCGCTGGCCGGCGATCGTCTCGCCGAACTGGTCGGCGAGTGCCACAGCCTGGTCGGGTGGCGCTTCCGGCGGCGGCAGATCGGCACGCGCGGTGAACACCACCCGCGTGCCGGAAAGCCCGACGATCACGACGCTGTCGGTGGGGTGGAAGCCGAGCAGGTAGGGCACGGCCGCCAGCAGGTCGGTCGGCGTGTGCAGGGTGATGCGAGAGGTCAGGAAGCTCATGACCGTCGAGCCTGCCCGCGCCACGCCCGGACGGACATGAGCGGCTTCTTCTGTGGACAACTCGTCCACAGATCGTCGGCCGGTGGTTGAACCCGACCACGCGGCCCGGTAAAGGAGCGCGGTCAGTAGCGGAAGCGAACGCCGTGGAGGTCGATCCCGTCCCGCCACCGGCCGTTGTGGTCGGTCAGATCGAGGGCCAGGGTCACCGTCGCCACCGCGTCGAACCCGGCCCGCTGCAGGCGCTGGATCGCCTCCAGGTTGCGCAGGGCGGGCGAGATGGTCAGCTCCCGCAGATTCCGGCGGCGGGCCTGCTCGGCCACGTACGCGATCAATGCCCGGCCGATGCCCTGACCACGGTGTCCGGCGGTGACCACGACCGGGTCGACGGCACCGGCCCGGCCCTGCAGGATCAGCCCGATGAAGCCGACCACCCCCTGGTCGGCCAGCTGCGCCACCCACATACCGGACAGGTCCAGGCGGGTCAGGTACTCCTCGAAGCCGGCGCCGCTCGTGGCCTCGGCCGGGCCGGCCGGACCGCCGGCCTCGCCCCCCGCCGACGGCGCGGCAGCCGGAACCGGCTCCGCCCCTGGATAGAACCGGTGGTGCTCGGACGTCAACTCGGCCCACAGCCGCCGGCAGGCGCTGTGGTCGGTCGGCCGATATCCCCGGATCACGATCGCGTCCGCTCCTCGCGTAGGCGGAAGAGTCTGCGTCATGCGCTCATAGTGACCCCATCGCAGGGCCTGCGGCACCGTTTCCTGCCCGCCACGTTTCCCGACATCAGGCACTCCGCGCCGGCGGGGTCAGCGGGCAGCGTCAGGACCGTCGGTCACCGTCCACCGCGCAGACCATCCACTCCCAGCAGGTCGCCGAGCCCGCCCACGACGGTTCCCGTGACGCGGCCGGCCGACGTCGGGGCCGAGGCGTCCGTCAGGCTCGGCAGGATGCCGGGGACGGTCGGCAGGGTGCCGGGGATGGTCGGCAGGGTGCCGGTCAGGGTCGGCGTGGGCAGCGGCAACGGCAACGGAGGCGGTGGGAGGGTCGGTAGCGGCAGGGACGGAGCGCCGCCGCCCGAGGAGTTCCCCCCGGAGTGCGACGGAGCGGGCTCCGACTGACCGCCGCTGGAGGTCTGCGCCGGCGTGGACGGCTGCCGCCCGGAGCCGGGATGCTGGCCGAATCCGCCCGTACCCGCCGGGCTTCGGCGAGGTTGCGCGGTGGGCTCCTGCGTCACCGGGCCGGGCGTCGCCGCCGCCTGGGCCGTGGTTTCGGGCATCACGCCGGTGGTCGGGTCGGGTGACGGGCCGGGCGCCGACGCGGCGGACGGCGCGGCCGTGGCGCCGCCGGTACCGGAGACCACGACCGGTACCGGCGACTGGTCGGCCACCATCGGCGACCGTGGCGCGGACGTGGGGTTGAGCTCTGCCGACCCGGCCAACACGGCGGCCAGCATCGGGACGGACGCGAGCCCGACGAGTACCGCGGCGACCATCGGGTAGGGGCGGGCGACGGACGTGACGCGCTGTCGCTTGGCGCGGTGCCGGACCAGGTACCGACCCTTGGCACGGTGCCGGACAATTTGGCGTGGCTCCGTGGCGTACACGGGAGGACTCCTTCGGGGTGCCGGGCGCTCGCCTCGGCGCCCGCGCGGCGGGGGTGCCGCTCCGGCTAACACCGGGAGCGACGAGGCCAGCCCACTATGTTCAACGTGCGTACCGCTTTCACGACTCGGCGCTACCGACGTGACTTTCCGAATGTCCCGAACCACACTGGTTTGTGGGCATCCACGATCACATACAACCCAGAGATCACCGATCCACACTGTGGGGATCGTCACCCCGTCTGCCATGCTGATGGCGACGACACCGGACGGAGCCCGCATACCCTGCGAGCAACGCTCCGGGGCCGTCGCTCCCGGACGCGACGGGTGCCGCGAAGTCCCGCCGCGTCCGAAGCTGCGCACCGCCCCGACCGGGCCGGCCGCGCCAGCTCGCAACCCGCTGGGTCGGCAAGGCCAACCCGTTGCCGACGCGAGACACGACAGGGAGAAACGGATGGCTAAGGGCAACGCAGCCCCGGCCCGGACGAGGGGCGGGGCGAAACCCACGCCCGCGCCGGAGTTCGTGCAGCTGCTCACCCCCGAGGGGGAGAGGGTCGACCACCCCACGTATTCGGTCGACTTCACCGATGCGGAATATCGCGACCTCTACCGCGACCTCGTCATCGTCCGCCGGTTGGACGCCGAGGCGACCGCCCTTCAGCGGCAGGGCGAGCTGGGCCTGTGGGCCAGCTTGCTGGGCCAGGAGGCGGCCCAGGTCGGCTCCGGCCGCGCGCTGCAGCCCCAGGACATGGTGTTCCCCACGTACCGTGAGCACGGCGTGCTCTACTGCCGGGGCATCGACCCGATCATGCCGCTCGGCCTGTTCCGCGGCGTCGACCAGGGCGCGTGGGACCCCAACGAGTTCAAGTTCAACATGTACACGATCGTCATCGGCGCCCAGACGCTGCACGCCACCGGGTACGCCATGGGCGTGGCCAAGGACGGCAAGGTCGGCGGCCCGGACGGGGAAGCCGTCATCGCCTACTTCGGCGACGGCGCGACCAGCCAGGGCGACGTGAACGAGGCGTTCGTCTGGTCGAGCGTGTTCAACGCTCCCATCGTCTTCTTCTGCCAGAACAACCAGTACGCGATCTCGGAGCCCCTTGAGCGCCAGACCCGGGTTCCGCTGTTCCAGCGCGCTGCCGGCTTCGGTTTCCCCGGCGTCCGCGTCGACGGCAACGACGTGCTCGCCGTGTACGCGGTCACCCGCGACGCCCTCGACAACGCACGGCAGGGCCAGGGCCCGACCCTGATCGAGGCGTACACGTACCGCATGGGCGCGCACACCACCTCCGACGACCCGACCCGCTACCGCATCGCCAGCGAGGTCGAGGCCTGGCAGGCCAAGGACCCGATCAAGCGGGTACGCGCCTTCCTGGAAAAGCAGAAGCTGGCGGACGACGCGTTCTTCGACCAGGTCGACGAGGAAGCCCGGGCGCAGTGCATCCACCTGCGCGAGCGGGTGCTCAGCATGCCCAACCCGGCGCCGCTGACCCTGTTCGACCACGTCTACGCCGACGGGTCGCCGCTGCTGGACGCCGAACGTGAGCAGTTCGCGACGTACCTCGCGTCCTTCGAGGGGAGTGAGCACTGATGACCGAGAACCTCACCCTCGGCAAGGCCCTCAACGCCGGCCTGCGGCGCGCCCTCGAGTGCGACGACAAGGTGCTCATCATGGGCGAGGACGTCGGCAAGCTCGGCGGCGTCTTCCGCATCACCGACGGCCTGCAGAAGGACTTCGGCGAAGAACGCGTCATCGACACGCCGCTGGCCGAGTCCGGCATCATCGGCACCGCCGTCGGCCTGGCGATCCGCGGGTACCGGCCGGTCTGCGAGATCCAGTTCGACGGGTTCGTGTACCCCGCGTACGACCAGATCGTGTCCCAGGTCGCGAAGATGCACTACCGGTCACGGGGCAAGGTCAAGATGCCGATCGTGATCCGCATTCCGTTCGGTGGCGGCATCGGCGCGGTCGAGCACCACTCCGAGTCCCCCGAGGCCTACTTCGCCCACACCGCCGGGCTCAAGGTCGTCTCGTGCGCCAGCCCGGCCGACGCGTACTGGATGATCCAGCAGGCCATCGCCTCCGACGACCCGATCGTGTTCCTGGAGCCCAAGCGGCGGTACTGGGAGAAGGGCGAGGTCGACACGGACCGCCCGGCCGCCTCCTTCCCGCTGCACGCCGCGCGGGTCGTACGGCCCGGCACCGACTGCACCGTCGTCGCGTACGGTCCGATGGTGCGCACCGCGCTGGACGCGGCGACCGCCGTCGAGGGCGAACGCTCACTCGAGGTGATCGACCTGCGTTCACTGTCGCCGTTGGACCTGGAGCCGGTCTACGAGTCGGTCCGCAGGACCGGCCGGCTGGTCGTGGTCCACGAGGCACCGTCCAACCTGGGCCTGGGCGCCGAGGTCGCGGCCCGCGTGACCGAGCGCTGCTTCTACTCGCTCGAAGCGCCGGTGCTGCGCGTCACCGGGTTCGACACGCCGTACCCGGCGGCCCGGGTCGAGGACGAGTACCTGCCCGACCTCGACCGCGTGCTCGACGGCGTCGACCGGACGTTCGGGTGGTGACGATGTCGCGCATCAAGGAGTTCCCCCTGCCCGACCTCGGCGAGGGCCTCACCGAGGGCGAGATCCTGAAGTGGCTGGTGAACGTCGGCGACACCATCGAGCTCAACCAGCCGATCGTCGAGGTGGAGACCGCGAAGGCGGCGGTCGAGATCCCGGCGAAGTGGGCCGGCCAGGTCAGCGCCATCTTCCACGCCGAGGGCGAGACGGTCGAGGTCGGCACCCCGATCATCGCGATCGACACCGCTCCGGGGGCGGGCCCGGTGGATGAGCCGGCCGGGCGTCCCGCTCCGTCGGCCGAGTCCCTGGCCGCCGTGACCGTCGCCCCCGCCGAGGGCATGGTCGAGCCCGGTATGACCGGCGGCGGGCGTACCCCGGTGCTCGTCGGGTACGGCCCGCGGACCACGGCCGCCAAGCGGCGCGCGCGCCGGACCGACGGGAGCGAGAGCAAGGCCACGGGCGGGAGCGAGAGCAAGGCCACGGGCGGGAGCGAGAGCAAGGCCACGGGCGGAGCGGCCAACGGGACCGTCACGGTCGACCGGCCGCTCGCCAAGCCGCCGGTACGCAAGCTCGCCAAGGACCTCGGTGTCGACCTGTTCGCCCTGACCGGCACCGGCCCTAACGGTTCGATCACCCGGGAGGACGTGCAGGAGGCCGTGCGGCCCGCGGCCCCGACGGCCGCGCCGGTGGCGGCGACGGCCGCGAGCTTCGGGCCGGATCGGGAGCAGCGCATCCCGGTCAAGGGCGTCCGCAAGCTGACCGCGGAGAACATGGTGGCCAGCGCGTTCACGGCGCCGCACGTCACCGAGTTCCTCACCGTCGACGTGACCCGCTCGATGCGGGCGCTCGACCGACTGCGCGAGATGCCCGACTGGCGCGACGTACGGGTCTCGCCCCTGCTGCTGGTCGCCAAGGCGGTCATGGCCGCCATCAAGCGGTACCCCATGATCAACTCGACCTGGGCAGGCGAGGCGATCGTCGTCAAGGAGTACGTCAACCTCGGCATCGCGGCGGCGACCGAACGAGGCCTGATCGTTCCCAACATCAAGGACGCCGGCCGGCTCACCCTGCGTGAGCTGGCCGACGCCATGACCGCCCTGGTCACCACCGCGAAGGAGGGGCGGACCTCACCGGCCGACATGAGCGGCGGCACGTTCACCATCACCAACGTGGGCGTGTTCGGAGTGGACACCGGAACGCCGATCCTTCCGCCAGGTGAGTCCGCGATCCTGGCCTTCGGCGCGGTCCGCGAGATGCCGTGGGTGCACAAGGGGAAGGTCAAGCCGCGGCAGGTCACCACGCTCGGCCTGTCGTTCGACCACCGGATCATCGACGGGGAGCTGGGTTCGAAGTTCCTCCGTGACGTCGGTGCGTTCCTGACCGACCCGGAAGCGGCCCTGCTCGCCTGGGGCTGACCACCTCACGTCAGCCGCCCGGCTGGCGCCCGCTCGACAACGGCTCCCGTGCCCGGTTCGCAAACCGGACACGGGGGCCGTTTCACTTCTCCGGCACTCTTTAGTAACTGAGGCGATACGGCCAAGCAACCTCAGAATCTTCGGTACGTGCGCGAGATCACCTAATAATCGATGGAATTCGCGCTGCGGATGGGCTGTAATGGAAACACCCCGAACAGTCCGAGCAGGAGCGAACACAATGAGCACCTTGATTGACCGGTACCGCGCCCGGCGCAACACCGCCCGTCGCCGCGAGGCGATCGAGCGTGCCCTTGCCGAAATCAACTCGCGCGCCGTCCGGGCCGAGCTGATGGAGCTCGCCAGCCGCTGACCTCATCCCTCCTGAAGCCGTCGACCCGACCAGGCATCGCCTGTCGGGTCGACGGCTTTTGGGTGCGATAGCGACACCTCCACCCCAGCGGTGGTCGGCCCCAGGTAGGTTGAGCACTGCCGCCTTCCCGACGACGAGGACGCCGTCGCCGACGGGACCCGATCCCCCGGGAGGGCGGTCAGGTACGCGATGGAGGAGGCACGCATGTCGCACGACGCGAGCCCTACCGGCCACGAGCCGGCGGAAGGTTATGCGGGTGCCGGCTCACCGTGGGCGGGCACGCCCGACCAGGATGAGCCCAAGGCCACCGAGGGGGGCGGCACGGCACGTGCCCGCGCGTCGGTACCGCAGGCCAGGGGAAGCGCGTCGGTGCAGTCCTCCATGCCACAGCCCCCCGCGCCGCAGCCACCTATGGCGCAGCCCCCCATGCCACCGGCGGCGGGCGACGAGCACGACGGGTGGCAGGCGCAACAGGGCGAGCAGAACGGCCGGCCCGGCCCGTACCCGCCCGCCGGCCCGCCACCGCAGGGCTACATGCCACCGCCCCCGGCGTCCGGCAGCGCTTCCGTGCCGCCGCGGCCGACCGGATCGGCCCAGGTTCCGGGCATGCCGCCCGCCGGCTACGCACAGGTTCCACCGCCACCGCCACCGACCCCCGTCTCGCCCGGCGCCGGGTACGCCCAGGTACCGCCCCCCGCACCTGTCTCACCCAGCGCCGGGTACGCGCAGGTACCGCCACCCGCCCCCGTCTCGCCAGCCGCCGGACATGCCCAGGTGAGCCCGCCAGCCGGCAGCTTCCCCGGGTTCGCCCCGGCCGGACAGCCGCCACAGGGATACGGACCGTCCGAGCACGAGTACGCCCCGCCGCCCCAGGCGTTCGACCCTGCCCAACCGCCCCAGGCGTTCGACCCTGCCCAACCGCCCCAGGCGTTCGAACCCGGGCAGCCGTACGGCCAGGCGACGCAGGCTTTCAACCCGGAGCAGCCGCCGTTCAACCCTGAGCCGCCTTTCAGCCCGGAGCAGTCGCCTTTCAGCCCGGCCAGTCCGGAGCAGCCGCCATACGGGTCGCCCGCGCAGGCGTACGTCCCCAACCCGCCGACCCAGGCGTTCAACCCGGCGCAGGAGTACGGCCACCAGACCCAGGCGTTCAACGCCCGGGAGTACGGCCACGAGACCCAGGCCATCAACCCGGCGCAGCCGTACGGGTCGCCGGGCGAGACTTACCCCGCGCAGGACCCGGTGGGGTTCCCGGTTCCTCCGTTCGAGCCGCAGCGCGAGATGCCGACCAACGTCTACGGCACGCCGAGCGCCCCGCCGGCGCAGGGCTACGACCAGCAGGGCTACGACCAGCAGGGGTACGACCAGCAGGGGTACAGCCCTCAGGGCTACGAGCAGCAGGGGTACGCCCCTCAGGGCTACGGGCAGCAGGGGTACGGCCCCCAGGGCTACGGGCCTCAGGGGTACGGGCAGCAGGGCTACGGCGACCCAGCGTCGACGGACGACGCCGGTGCTGCGCCGGACGCCGAGCCGGAGGGTGGCAAGAAGCGCCTCCTGCTGATCCTCGCGCTGGTCGCGGCGATCGCCGTGCTCGCCGCGATCGGCACGGCGGTCACGCTGGCGATGCGCGGATCGAGCACAAGCTTCGCGATCAACGACTGCGTGAAGCAGAGCGGCAGCAAGGCGGTCAAGGCGTCCTGCTCGGACAGCGGCGCTTACAAGGTCGTCAACAAGGTCTCGCAGCAGAACCAGTGCCCGGACGCCAACCAGCCCTTCGTCGTCATTTCCCACAACAACGGCAAGGACGATGTCCTCTGCCTGCGGCCGGCCAACCAGAAGTAGGCCGGGACACGGCCTCAGGGAAGATCCACTCCACACAGGCGGTCGTGGACGCGTCAGCGTCCACGACCGCCTGTCGTCTGCATGCCTCGCGGCAGGGAACCACCGTTGTCGTTCGGAACCCACTTGACACGTCGCTATCCTGGCTCAAATACTCGACCCAGAGTATTTGAGCCAGGGTAGTGAAGGGAGGGCGCATCGTGGCGAGCCGTGGCCGGACCAATCCGCTGGCGCTCGCCGTGCTCACACTGCTCTACGAGCGCCCGATGCACCCGTACGAGATGTCCAGCACGCTCCGCGAGCGGGGCAAGGAAGACAGCATCAAGCTCAACTACGGCTCGCTGTACTCAGTGATCGAGTCACTCCGCAAGCGGGGACTCGTCACGACCCAGGAGGTCGTGCGCTCGGGCCGGCGCCCGGAGCGGACGGTCTACGCCCTCACAGCGGCCGGCAAGGCAGAGATGATCGACTGGTTGAGCGATCTGGTCGCCCAGCCGGTCAAGGAGTTCCCCCAGTTCGAGGCCGCGCTCTCCCTGCTGCCCACGCTCCCCCTCGAGGACGCGATCAGGCTGCTGGAATCCCGGCTGCGCCGCCAAACGGACATCATGCAGACCGGGGACGCCATGTTGGCGAACGCCCGCGACCAGGGTTTCCCGCGACTGCTTCTGATCGAATCCGAGTTCAGGCAGGCGCTCCTCAAGGCGGAGATCCGGTACATCCGGACGCTGGTCGACGAGCTCAAATCCGGAGAGTTGACCGGTGTCGACTTCTGGCGCCGCATGGACGAACTCCGAAACTCCGGGCTGCCGCGAGAAGAGGTCGCAGCCCGGGTCGCCGACATGATCAAGGAGGGAACCACCTGGCTCGACGGCCACAGTAACGATTAGGAGCCTCTGGCCACGGTGCGCCAACACCGTGGCCAGAGGCCGGTGACACACCCCGAGTCGCCGGCTGGCAGAGCAGCGGATCCTCGAAGCGCGCCCGCAAACCGCAAGACTAATCCACCGCCCTGCCCGACCGGCTGACTCCTTCCTGCCCGCATATGGAGAAGGAGCACAGCAGTGTCCAGATCACCAGGCGCCGTCGTGACGTCGACGCCTTCCACCACCGGCACCGATCCGGCCATCGAGGCGATCGACCTGGTCAAGACGTACGGCAAGGGCACGAAATCCGTACGCGCCCTGGCCGGCGTGAGCTTCACGGCGACCAGTGGCATCGTCCTGGGCCTGCTCGGCCCGAACGGCGCCGGCAAGTCCACGACCGTCAAGATCCTCAGTACGCTGTCCACCCCCGACTCGGGCAGCGTGACCGTGGCGGGCGTCGACGTACGCCGGCACCCCGATCAGGTGCGCCGCCTCATCGGGTACGTTTCGCAGAAGCCGGCTTTCGACCCGATCGGCACCGGCCGGGAAAACCTCGAACTCCAGGGTCGGATTCACGGCATGTCGGGTCGGAATGCCCGGCGGCGCGCCGATGAGCTGCTCGAACGGTTCGGGCTCGGCGAGGCGGCCAACCGGCTCGCCAGCAAATGGTCGGGCGGCATGCAGCGCAAGCTCGACGTGGCGATGGGGCTGATCCACCGGCCCCGGGTGCTGTTCCTCGACGAGCCGACAACCGGCCTCGACCCGGAGGCGCGGGTCGACATGTGGGCCGAGATCTCCAAGCTCGCGACCGACGACCGGCTGACCGTACTGCTCACCACCCACTACCTCGACGAGGCGGACAGCCTGGCCGCCCGGCTCGTGATCGTCGATCGGGGCAGGGTTGTCGCGACCGGCAGTCCCGACCAGCTCAAGAGCAGCCTGGGCGGGGACAGCGTGCACGCGGAGCTGGCACACGCGGACCGGCACGACCGGGTCCGGCGGGCGGTCGAGGCGGTACCCGGGGTCACCCGCGTCACGGTGGACGGCACCGCGCTCCGTGCCTGGGTACCCGACGGCGCGGCGGCCCTGCCCGGCATGCTCGCCGCGCTGGGCGAAGCCGGCATCGCCCTCGCCTCGGTGAGCGTGGCCAGGCCGTCCCTCGACGACGTCTACCTCCACTACGCCGGCCGCTCCTTTCAGCAGGCCGAGGAGGTCCGGGCATGAGCACCTTCGTCGGCCACTCCCGCCTGCTGACCCTGCGGTCGCTGCGAACGCTGTCCCGGCAACCGGCCTACCTGCTGTTCACCCTGGTACAGCCGATGGTGTGGCTGCTGCTGTTCGGTCAGCTGTTCAGGCGGATCGCCGAACTGCCCGGTTTCGGCGCCGCCTCCTACGTCGAGTACCTGACCCCGGGGCTCGTCGTGATGACCGCGATGATGACGGCCGGTTGGAGCGGCACCTCGTTCATCCAGGACATGGAGCGAGGCGTGATGGACCGCAACCTGACCTCGCCGGTCAGCCGTGCCGCGCTGATCACCGGTTCGCTCGCGCACCAGGCCGTCACGACCGTCGTCCAATCCCTGATCGTGTTCGGGGTCGGCCTGGCCACCGGGGCCCGGTACCGGGGCGGAATCCGGGGCGTCGTGGTCGTCCTGGCCTGCGCCGTGCTGCTCGCGCTCATCTTCGCGGCGCTGTCCGACGCGATCGCCCTGCTGGTACGCCAGCAGGAGGCGCTGATCGGGGTGTCACAGTTCCTGGCGATGCCGCTGGCCTTCCTGTCCTCGGTCATGATGGCGCCCGCACTGATGCCCGGTTGGGTCGGTGACGTCGCGCGATTCAACCCGGTGGACTGGGCGGCGGTCGCCAGCCGCGAAGCCCTCACGTCCACGCCCGACTGGGGGCTCGTCCTCGACCGGGGAGCCCTGCTCCTGGCCCTGGCGATCGTGATGGGCTGGCTGGCCACCCGGGCCTTCCGCGCCTACCAGCGATCCATCTGAGTCTCGGGGAGTTCGACATCACAAGCGATGTCGAACTCCCCGAGATCGCAAAGCGTCGGGGCAGACTTGGTTCATGGCGACTCCCCGCGTGCGTGCTCCGGAGCTTCGAGGTCGCGGCTGGCTGAACACCGGCGGCCGCGACCTGACCCTCGCCGACCTGCGGGGCAAGATCACAATCTTGGACTTCTGGACCTTCTGCTGCATCAACTGTCTGCACGTGCTCGACGAGCTACGTCCGCTGGAGGACAGGTACGCCGACGTGCTCGTCACCATCGGCGTGCACTCGCCGAAGTTCGAACACGAGAAGGACCCGCAGGCCCTCGCCGCGGCCGTGGAACGTTACGGCGTGGACCACCCGGTTCTCGACGACCCCACCCTGCGCATGTGGCAGGAGTACGCGGCGAAGGCCTGGCCGACGCTGACCGTCATCGACCCCGAGGGGTACGTCGTGGCGTCGATGGCCGGCGAGGGGCACGCCGAGGGCCTGACCCGGCTGATCGACGAACTGGTCACCACCCATGAGGCCAAGGGAACGCTGCGCCGGGGCGGCGGCCTGACCGTACCCGCCGACGAGGCGCCCACGACGCTGCGCTTCCCGGGCAAGGCCGCGGTGCTCGAAGGCGGCAGGTTCCTGGTGGCCGACTCGGCGCACCATTCGCTGGTCGAGCTCGCGGCGGACGCGGAGACCGAGATCCGCCGGATCGGCAGCGGCAAGCGGGGGCGTACCGACGGCGAGGCCGAGACGGCGGAGTTCTCGGAGCCCGGCGGGGTGTGTGTGCTGCCGCCCCGGATCGCGGAGCTGGCCGGCTACGACGTGGTCGTGGCCGACACGGTCAACCATCTGCTGCGCGGGGTACGGCTGGACACCGGCGAGGTGCGCACGGTCGCGGGCTCCGGCCGGCAGTGGCGGGGCACGGTCGACTTCGGTACCCACGACGCGCTCGCCGTCGACCTGTCCTCGCCGTGGGACGTGGCGTACTTCGACTCCCGTGTCATCGTCGCGATGGCCGGCATCCACCAGCTGTGGTGGTTCGACCCGGTCACCCGCACGGCGGGGATGTACGCCGGTACCACGGTGGAGGCGCTGCGGGACGGTCCGCTGCACGAGGTGTGGATGGCTCAGCCGTCGGGGCTGTCGACTTCGCCGGACGGTACGAAGCTGTGGATCGCCGACAGCGAGTCGAGCGCGCTGCGCTGGATCGAACAGGGTGAGCTGCACACCGCGGTCGGCCAGGGACTGTTCGACTTCGGCCACGTCGACGGGCCGGCGGCCGAGGCGCTGTTGCAGCACCCGCTCGGGGTACTGGCCCTAGCCGACGGGGCCGTCCTGGTCGCCGACACCTACAACGGCGCGGTCCGCCGCTACGACCCGGCGACCGGCCTGGTCACCACGGTGGCGACCGGACTCGCCGAGCCGAGCGACCTGGTCGCGACGGCGACCGGGGAGGTGTACGTGGTCGAGTCGGCCGCGCACCGGCTGGTCCGGATCGACCCGTCCGCGGTCGTGGTCGAAGGTACGCGGCACCGCACGCAGCGGCCGGTCACCGACCTGGAGCCCGGTGCGGTCGAGCTCGACGTGGTGTTCTCCCCGCCGCCCGGCCAGAAGCTGGACGACTCGTTCGGCCCGCCCACCCGGCTCGTGGTCTCGGCGTCACCGCCCGAGCTGCTCGTCGAGGGCGCGGGTGAGAGCACAGAGCTGCGCCGGCGGTTGGTCGTCTCCGATTCGGTACCCGGAGGCGTGCTCCAGGTCGTGGCGCAGGCGGCCACCTGTGACGCCGACGCCGAGCACGCCGCATGCCACCTGACGCGGCAGGACTGGGGCGTGCCGGTACGGGTGGCGGCGGGTGGGGCGGCCCGGCTGCCGCTGATCCTGCGAGGGCTCGACGCGGGCTGACGGAGGGTGGCTCAGCTCACGGCGACCCGAAAACCTACGGTACCGTAACCTTGAGGCGTGACCACGCAAACCGCACGCCGGCTGCGGCCGGTCGACCTCGGCAAGCCACGAATGCGTGGCTGGCTGCACGCGTACGCCGCCGGCGTCGCCGTCGTCTGCGGCATCGTGCTCTGCTCGCTGGCCGCCACCCGGCCCGGCTGGGCACCCCTGATCAGCTGCCTCATCTACAGCCTGACAGTGTGCGCCCTGTTCACCACGAGCGCCCTGTACCACCGGCGGGTGTGGTCCGAGCGCGGCTATCGGATCATGAGGCGCCTCGACCACTCCATGATCTTCGTCTTCATCGCCGGCACGTACACACCGTTCTCGGTGCTGCTGCTATCGAAGAGGCTGGCGACGGTCATCCTGGCCGTCGTGTGGATCGGCGCGGTGGCCGGCGTGACGATGAAGATGGTCCATCCGAACGGCCGGCGGTGGTTGTCCGCCCCGCTGTACCTGGCGCTCGGGTGGGTCGCGATCGCCGTGCTCCCCGACATCCTGCACCGGGGTGGGGTGGCCGCGCTCGTCCTGCTCATCGCCGGCGGCGTGGCGTACAGCGTCGGCGCGGTCTTCTACGCGTTGCGGCGGCCAAACCCGTGGCCGACGGTGTTCGGCCACCACGAGTTCTTCCACGCCTGCACGTTGGTCGCCGCGATCTGCCACCACATCGCGATCTACTTCGCCCTCTACTCGTAGCGGGCCGGGCACACCAGCGGGCCGGGCAGACCAGCGGGCCAGCCAGGTCAGTACCGGGCCTCGGGCGGCACCTCCGCCCAGTTCTCCTCCTCGACGACCCGACGCTGCGGAGGCATCTGGACGACCTGCCGTCGCTCGACGCGCTGGGCCGTCGTCGGCGTCACGGCGACGACGCGGCGCCGGCGCGAGTTCCATACCCACAACGTGATCAGCAGGGTGGCGAGACCGGCGAGCATGATCACCCAACCGATGACGGTCAGGTCCAGCGGGCCGACGTTCTGGTCGCGTACGCCGAAAGCGATGATCGCGCCAAGGGCGATGAGGAAGATGCTCCCACCGATACCCATTGGTAGCCTCCTTTGTCACCGTTTGATCGGCTGTCGTTCGGTGACTGCCTTGAAGAGGACGTACCCACCATTCACCAACCCCAATCAGACAGGGCTGTGACGATGACCGATCGAACGTTGGTCCTGGTGCGGCATGCCAAGGCGACCCATCCCGAGCGGGTGGCCGACCTCGAACGCCCCCTCGACCCGAGGGGCCACGCGGACGCGGAGGCGGCTGGCGCCTGGCTGACCGCCCAGCGGCTGCTGCCCGACGTCGTGCTCTGCTCACCGGCGCGGCGGGCCCGTCAGACCTGGCACAGCCTGGCCGCCACCCTCGGCGAGGAGGCCACGCACACGACGGTCGGTTACAGCCCGGTCGTGTACCGGGCGAGCAGCGGCGAGGAGTTGCTGGACGCGCTCCGGGCGGCTGAACCTGAGGCGGCGACACTGATGATGGTCGGCCACAACCCGACCCTGTCGATGCTGTCGTCCCTGCTGGACCCGTCGGCCAACGAGGCGCTCCGCACCTGCGGCATCGCCGTGCACCGGGTACCCGGAGCGTGGCGCGACCTGGCGCCCGGCAAGGCGCCGCGGATCGCCGCGCACACCGCCCGGGCCTAGGAGATATCCGGCAAAAACCGAACCGGCCGGCGACGTGGGGGGCGCGGCGCCGGCCGGTGCGGGTGTGGGAACTGCAAAGTCGTAGGTTAGAAGGCCTCTTCAGGCAGGTCCATGAGGTCCAGCGTGGTGCCCTCGATGATCTTCCGGTCGCTGCTCAGCCGCGGCAGCACCTCACGCGCGAAGAACCGTGCCGTGGCGACCTTGCCCTCGTAGAAGGCCTTGTCGGACGCGGAGACGCCCTCGCGGGTCAGGGCGGCCAGGGCCACCGCGGCCTGGCGCTGCAGCAGCCAGCCGACGACGATGTCGCCGAGCGCCAGCAGCAGCCGCCGGCTGCTCAGGCCCACCTTGTACAGCTCGCGGGCCTCACCCGACTGGGCAGCGGTGAGCCAGGTCATCATCGTGCCGAGCATGCCCTGCACGTCCTCGAGCGCGGTGGCCAGCGCCGCCCGCTCCTCCTTGAGCTGGCCGTTGCCGGCGTCGGAGGAGACGAACTCCTGGATCTCGGACGCGACGGTCATCAGCGCCTTGCCCTGATCCTTCACGATCTTGCGGAACACCAGGTCGAGGCTCTGGATAGCGGTCGTACCCTCGTACAGGGTGTCGATCTTCGAGTCCCGCACGTACTGCTCGATCGGGTAGTCCTGCAGGAAGCCGGAGCCACCGAAGGTCTGCAGCGACTCGTGTCCGAGCAGCTCGTAGGCGCGCTCGGAGCCGCAGCCCTTGACCAGCGGCAGCAGCAGGTCGTTGATCCGCTCAGCGAACCGTACGCCCTTCTCGTCGCCGGCCTCCTCGGCGATCCGGGACTTGTCCTGCCAGGACGCGGTGTACATGACCAGCGCACGCAGGCCCTCGGCGTACGCCTTCTGGAGCGCGAGCGAGCGGCGGACGTCCGGGTGGTGCGTGGTCGTCACGCGCGGCGCCGTCTTCGAGTTGTTGATCAGGTCGGCGCCCTGCACCCGGTTCTTGGCGTACTCGAGGGCGTTGAGGTAGCCCGTCGACAGCGTCGCGATCGCCTTGGTGCCGACCATCATCCGGGCGTTCTCGATGATCAGGAACATCTGGCGGATGCCGTCGTGCACGTCGCCGAGCAGCCAGCCCTTGGCCGGGGTGCCGTGCTCGCCGAAGGTCAGCTCGCAGGTGTTGGAGACCTTGATGCCCATCTTGTGCTCGACGTTGGTCACGAACGCGCCGTTGCGCTCGCCGAGCTCGCCGGTCTCGTCGTCGAAGTGGAACTTCGGCACGATGAACATCGACAGGCCCTTGGTACCGGGGCCGCCGGCGCCCTCCACACCGACCGGACGCGCCAGCACGTAGTGGATGATGTTGTCGCTCATATCGTGCTCGGCGCTGGTGATGAAGCGCTTGACACCCTCGATGTGCCACGAGCCGTCCGGCTGCGGGATGGCACGGGTGCGACCGGCGCCGACGTCCGAGCCGGCGTCCGGCTCGGTCAGCACCATCGTGGAGCCCCACTGCTTCTCGACGAAGAGCTTGGCCCACTCCCTCTGCCGCTCGTTGCCCTCGCGGTGCAGCACGTTCGCGAACGACGGCCCGGAGGCGTACATCCAGATCGGAGCGTTGGAACCAAGCACCATCTCGGCGAGCGCCCACCAGACGGTGCGGGGCGCAGGGGTTCCGCCGATCTCTGTGGGCAGGTCGAGGCGCCAGAACTCGGAGTCCATCCACGCCTTGAACGACTTCTTGAAGGACTCAGGCAGCGGCGCGGTGTGCGTCGCCGGGTCGAAGACGGGCGGGTTGCGGTCGGCGTCGGCGTAGCTGGCGCCGAGATCCTCGCGCGCGAGCCGGTCGACTTCCGCCAGGATGCTGCGGGCCGTGTCGACGTCGACGTCTGCGTACGGTCCCGTGCCCAGCACCTTGTCGGCGCCGAAGACCTCGAAAAGGTTGAACTCGAGGTCCCGAAGGTTGCTCTTGTAGTGGCTCATCTCGCCTGGTCTCTCCCGTCTCGCAGCTGCGCGGCGGTCTCGGTCGTGACTGATTCGTTGCTGGAATAAGTTACCAGCGAGTAACTGCCACTATATTACTCGGCAGTAAGGTGAGGCAGGACGACGCCTCGAGTGACCACGATCACAGGATTTGATCGTCCGCGACCTGGGCAATAGCAGAGCGCGGCGCGCGACATGCGGCTTTCGTTCGGATGGGAACCATTTCGTACGGAACGCAAGTCGACACGCCGTTACGCACATCACTCGGTTCACGGGTGGCTCGTTGACCTGGTGACACCGGGAGCAGGGATCGCGGGTGGCCAACGCCCGCACAGAGGAGATCGTCATGCTCGTCAAGTGGATGGACACCCTCGCGCCGAAGACGCTTCGCCCCTACATCTACACCGGACGCCACCGCGCGCCACGCCTCGCACGTCCCGCCCAGATCTACGCGGGGCCGGGTGACCTGCTCGTCAGGTGAGCGCCGGCATCACCGTCAGGTGACCGCCGGCATCATCCTCGGGTGAGCGCCGGCAACATCCTCGGGTAAGCGCCCGCCATCAGGTGAGCGCCGGCGAGCTCGCGCCGCCGATCTCCCACCGGGGTACCGGATCGGTTGCGCCGTGCGCGCCCGCGTACTCCATCAGCACCAGCGCGATGTCGTCATCGAGCTGACCGCGCACCCACTCGACCAGCGCGCTCTCCAACGACGCCAGCCCGTCGGCGACCGTGCCGTGCCCCAGCAGGCGCCACGCCCGCTCGGCCGTCGGGAAGAACTCGCCGTCCCGCCGGGCTTCGGCGAGACCGTCGGTGTAGAAAAGCAGCCGGTCGCCGGGCTCCAGCCGTTCGACCCGCGGCCGGACGACCGGCATGAACCCGAGCGGCGGCGCGGACGCCGGTGGCGTCAGCTCGATCACCTCGCCGCGGCGTAACAGCAGCGGCGGCGGATGCCCACAGTTGACGATGGTCAGCGTGCCGCCGCGCTCCTCGACCAGCGCCGCGGTCACGAAGTCCTCGTCGCCGACGCTGCGGGCCACCGCCCGATCGAGATCCGCCACGATCGCGCGCAGGTCGGCCCGCTCGTACACGACGTGCCGGTACGACCCGAGGACGATGCTGGCCAGGCGGACCGCGTCCAGCCCCTTACCGCGCACGTCGCCGATGATCATTCGCATCCCGTACGGCGTGTCCAGCGCCTCGTACAGGTCTCCGCCGATGTCCGCGGCGGCGCTGGCGGAGATGTAGCGCGCCGCGATCGACAGCTGGCCCAGCTGTGGACCGAGGGGCCGCAGCACGGCGCCCTGCGCCGCCGACGCCAGCTTCGACAGCTCGATGAAACGCTCGGCCTGCCGCTGCCGGTAGGCGCCGACGACCGCGGCCACGCCCGTACCGAGGACGACGAAGGCGATGCTCACGAAGCAGGCCAGCAGCCGCCCGGGGTTCGACGCGTTCGGGATGCAGAAGAGCGCGCCGACCGTGGTGGCGATGACACCGACCCCTAGCACCTGCCGCCAGGAGGCGAGCGCGGCTGCGAGGAGCGGCGCGGCGGTCAGTACGCCGATGTAGCGGCCGTTCGCCCCGTCCACCACCTCCGTGAGCGCGGCCAACGTGATCAGCACGAAGGCCGCGCCGAGCCCGGCGCGGCTTTCGGAGATCATTTCGCGGCTCGTCGGGCGGCGGCCCGGCACGCGCGGCTTTCTCGCCACGGCCATCAGCATGCCATCCGCGCGCCGACCGACCGATCACACGTTCGGCCGGAGTACCGGTCGGTGGTGCGATGAGTAGTAACCGGACGATCAGCCCTGCAGCACCTCAAACTTCACGGTCGCCACTCCGGCACTCGTGCTCGAGATGGTGTTGAACGCGGCGGGCGTGAGGTCCAGGCACCGGTTGGCCACGAACGGGCCGCGATCGTTGATGCGGACCACGACGGACTTGCCGTTGTTGACGTTCGTCACCCGTACCCGCGTGTTGAACGGCAGGGTCTTGTGCGCGGCCGTGAAGGCGCTGGTGTGGAAGGTCTCGCCGTTCGCGGTGCGGCTGCCCTCGTCGGTGTAGAACGACGCCTGGCAGGTGCCGCTGCTGACCACCGTGCCCCCGCCCGACGGTGGGGTGGGCTTCGGTCCGGCGGTCTTCGCCGGAGCCGTCTTCGACGGTGTCGTCGGCGGCGGGGGCGGAGGCGGCGTCGAGGGCGACGGGCTGACCGGCACGGGCGACGGCGAAAGCGCATCAGCGGAAGCCGAGGCCTCCGGTGACGGCGTGGCGCGCTGCTCGCTCCGGTCGGCGCGCTGCTGGGTACGGTCAGCCGCCGCGGCCGCCGCCGCGGAGGCGTCGTCGGCGCGACCGCCGTGCGCGGAGGGGCTCAAGCTCAGCGCTGCGATTGTGGTGCCCGTGAGCACCGCGGCGACGGCGGTGCCGGCGAGGAGAGGAAGAGACTTTCGGGACGGTCGCGACGTACGCACGTGGGCGTGCTTCCCGGCCAAAGTCCTACCTTCCGTTTGACGACAGGGCCCAGCGACCGTATCCAGTCCCTGCCGTGAGGTGTCAATTCTTCGGCCGGTTTCCGGGCGGTTTGTTCTCTAATGTCAGCCCGAACAGAGGACTCCGAGGGCGACGGTTCGCACCCCTTACGCCACCGTGGACGGTCGGCTGCGGAACCCGTCGGATCAGCCGACCGTGAACTCGCCGCGGGGGTGCGCGGGGGCACACAGTGACGGGTCGACGAGTACGAGGTCCCCGGCCCGGGCGAGCGCCAGGGCCTCCGGATCGAGACGGGCGACCGCCAGACCTGGATCGGCTGTGCCGGCGTCGGCGAGGATCGTCCCGTCCGGGTTCCAGACGGCGCTGCCGCCGCAGCCGTGGTACTGCCCACTGGGCCCCGTGTGGTCGGCCATGACGACGTAGCTGGCGTTGTCGAGGGCCCGCGCCGGACAGATGGTGGCGATCCGGTGCGCCCCCCGATCCCGGTTGAACAGGGCGCCGATCAGATACCCGTGGCAGCCGTCGAGAGCGGCGGCCCGGGCGTGCTCCGGAAAGCTCGAGTCCCAGCAGATCGCGAGCCCGAAGCGCCACCCGTCGATGGTCACCGTGCACCCGCCCGCGCCCGGCTCGAACCCGACGGCCCGCTCCGTGGGGTCGATGTGCTGCTTGTCGTACTGTGCGGCGAAACGGCCGGCGCGGTCCAGGACGAGGGCGGAGATGCGCGGCCTGCCGGACCCGGGGTCGAGAGTCGGTGCGCTCACGACCACCGCGGTGCCGGTCCCGGCACAGGCCGCGGCCAGTGGGTCCAACCGGGCGTCCGCCGGACCCAGCGTGTACGTCCGTGGCTCGGCCACGATCGCCGGCAACTCGTAGCCGGTGAGGAAGAGCTCCGGCAGGACCAGCAGCGCGGCTCCCCGGTCGGCCGCCCGGCGGACCAGATCGGCCGCGACGGCGACGTTGGCGCGGATGTCCAGCGCGGCGCAGGTCGCCTGCCCCGCCGCGACGGTGAGCGGGGCGCCGGGAGCGGCGCGGAGATCATCCATGGTGGGCCACGCTACCGGCGCCGCGCCTTCCGAGGTGGCCGGGCGCCGGAGCCGCGCGTTCCGAGGTGGCCACGCTACCGGCGCTGCCGACTCGTCCTGCGCCGTCGACTGGCATGGTGATGCCGTGCTGATCTACAAGATTCTGCTGCCCTCCGAGTGGTCGGAGTTCGAGGCCGCCGGGCGCTTCGACGGCTCGCCGTTCGACCGGAGCTCCGGGTTCATCCACTGCTCGTCGCGCGAGCAGGTCGGCGCCACGGCCCTGCGGGTGTTCGGGGAGGAGCCGGCCCTCGTCGTCGTGTCCCTCGACGCCGGGGTGCTCGACGAATGGCTCCGTTGGGAGCCTGCCCCCAACGGGGGCCTGTTCCCGCACGTGTACGCGTCCCTGCCGCTCAGCGCCGTGGTGGCGGTACACCACATCGCCGGTGCATCGCAGGTGGACTCAGTCCTGCCCGGTGAGTGACCCGCTTCGGGCGTCCGATTCTGTCGCCGGTGGCCGGTAGCCTTCCGGCATGCGCGTATCGAAGTCCGTGGTGACGATCGACGCACCGAGAGAGACAGTCTGGACGGTGCTCACCGAGCCGCGGTACGTCAAGCAGTGGCAGTACGGGAGCGATCTGCAGACGGACTGGTCGGTGGGGTCACCGATCCGCTTCACCACCGAGTGGGAGGGGAACACCTTCGAGCAGCGGGGCCAGGTGCTCGCCGTGGACGCGCCTCGTGAGCTCCGCTACTCGCTGTTCGCGCCGCGTCCCGGCCTGAAAGACAGGCCGGAAAACCGCTTCACGATGGTCTACTCGCTCACTGAGGACGCTGGCCGGACGCGCGTGACTTTCACGCAGGAGGATCCCCGTCCCGGTGCCGGCGGTGAGCAGGATGCGGAGGAAGGCGAGAACCCTGTCCTGGCGGCGCTCAAGAGCCTGTGCGAGTCGCTCGTGGCCTGAGCCATCCAGCGCGTGAGGGGCGGCCGGGGAGCCACCGGTCGGAATACCGGCGGATCCCCGGCCGCCCGCTGCTGCGCCGACGTCAGCCGATCGCCTGAGTCCGGTTGCCCCAGTACGGCCCGTCCCAGCTGAGCACCGGTGCGGAGTAGCCGTTCGCGGCGTCGGGGTTCAAGGTGTACAGCTGGGCGTCGGTGCTCCAGCTGTCGTCCCGGAACAGCACGATGCCGTCTCTACCCGCGCCTGTGAAGCTGCCGGCGACCATGAACTTGTCGTTCTGGGAGGCCGAATTGGCCCAGTCGCCGGCCCACAGCTGTGTCGGCGCGGTGAAGCTACCGTCGCCGCTGCGGCTGGCCACCAGGTTGAACACTCCGATGTTCCAGCGGGTGTAGGTGTAGAAAAGGGCGATGTCGCTCTTGGTGTCGCTGGTGTAATTACCGGCCGCCATCGCGACGGTGCCGCCGCCCCAGCGCGGGGCGTTCCAGCGGAGGACGGGTGCGGACAGGCCGCCACCGCCGCTGGCCGGCAGGGTGAACACCGCGACGTGGCCGCCGCCGTAGTCGTAGAACAGGGCGATGTCGGCCTTGCCGTCACCGTTGAAGTCCCCGGCGGTCATGAGCTTCGTGCCGCCGCCCCAGTACTGCCCGTTCCAGCGCAGGGTCGGCGCGGAGAAGCCGCCACCGCCGCTGGCCGGCAGGGTGAACACCGCGACGTGGCCGCCGCCGTAGTCGTAGAACAGGGCGATGTCGGCCTTGCCGTCACCGTTGAAGTCCCCGGCGGTCATGAGCTTCGTGCCGCCGCCCCAGTACTGCCCGTTCCAGCGCAGGGTCGGCGCGGAGAAGCCGCCACCGCCGCTGGCCGGCAGGGTGAACACCGCGACGTGGCCGCCGCCGTAGTCGTAGAACAGGGCGATGTCGGCCTTGCCGTCACCGTTGAAGTCGCCCACCGTCATGAACCTGGTGCCGGTACCCCAGTTCGGGCCGCTCCAGCGTAATACCGGGGCGTCGAAGTTGCCGCAGCCGTGGTTGCTCATCGTGAACAGACCGACGTGGCCGCCGCCGTAGTCGTAGAACATCGCGACGTCATCGCGGCCGTCGCCGTTGAAGTCCGCCGTGAGCCGCTGCGCACCTGAGCCGGGGACGACCGGGCCGCCGACGCAACCGCTCCAGGACGCGGCGCTGGTCAGCGATGTGCTGTCGGTGACGCTGACGGTCACGTTGGAGACGCCCAACTGGGCGTACTGGTGGGTCACCGTCGGCGTCGATTGCCTGACCGGGGCGCTGCCGTCGCCGAAATCAAACGTGTACGAGGCGATCGGCGCCCATCCTGGGACGGAGCCGGACGCGTCGGCGGTGATGGAGCCGGCGGTCCGATTGAACGTGACGGCCAGTTTCGCCGTCGGCGCGCGGACATCCTCCCAGGAGCCTCGGTCGGCGTAGGCGACCGGACCGGTGCCGGTGTTGTTCACACTCGGGTTGTCCTGGCGGCCGTTGCCCATCCGGTCTGTGCTCTGGTATCCGGGCGCGGCCGAGTTGGCCGAATCGTCGTTGGCGCTCGCCTCATTCGTGTCGAGGTCGTGGTCGGCCTGCTTGGAGGCTGCCCGGAAGTCCGTCAGGCTTTTCGGGGCGCCGTTCCATCCGTACGGGGCCGCGCCTGGCCTCGTCTGGTAGACGGTGTTGTAGTCGACCACCGTGTCGTTGACCGCCGCGTCGTAGATCCCGATGTCCACCGAGTCCGCAGGCGCCTTGCACGTGGTGGAAGGGGACGGGTTGTTCTTACTGATGTTGTTCTGCACCGAAACCCCGGACGACGCACCCGCCACCCGGATCCCCGTCCCGCAGTTGCCCTCCACGGTGTTGTTGGTGATCGCGGTACCGGTGGCGCCGTTGTTGACGATTCCATCGCCCGCGTCACCCACGATGTTGTTGGCGATCACGTTGTTGGCGGCCCCCGGTTCGACCATGATCCCGGCGCCGGTGCCACCGCTGGCGGTGTTGTCGATGACCGTGTTGCCGGAGCCGGCAATGTCGATGGGGCTCTTGCGCTCCAAACGCGAAACCGAGAACTTTCCGGATTTGACGAGTACGCCGGTCGTCGCGGCATCGATGGCCAGCCCGGGAGCCACGGTCCCGTTGGCTCCATCGTGTGTCAGTGATGAGTCCGTGACGGCTGTCAGCTGGACACCCACGACCGGGCCGGTGACGGCGCTCACCGCCTCGTACTGGAGCGTTATCCGGGTCGAATGGCTGACCCCGATGCCGGGGCTCTGGCTGGCGGTCACCCCGATATTGGCGATTGACACGTCGCGCTGACCGTCGATGGTGAACCCGCCGTTCAGGTGCGCAGACGTCACATTTATCAGGCCTTGCAGCGTGATCGGATGGCCGGGCGTACCCGACTTCGTGATCGCCACGTGCTCGGAGTACGTACCGATGACGTTGATCGTCTGTCCAGGAAGGACCGCCGCGACCGCGGCCGAGATCGTGCAGAACGGCTGATCCCAGGTGCCGGTGCCACTGTCCGAACAGTTGTACCCGCTGCCGTTGTTGACATAGAGCGGGGTCGACGCGTCTGCGGCGGCCGGCCCGGCACCGGCGACCAGGGCCCCGCTCGCGGTCAGCGCGGCGCCAACGAGGCCGGCAATGAGACGATTGCGCACGTTCACTCCTTCACGGGGCCCGAAGGGATGGCCCCGCCGACTGTGTGCGCATAGGTGATGAACATCTATGCCCGAGCAGTATCACTCCCCTTGATCACGCTCACAAGGTACGGAGACCATTGCCGGCAACAGCAAGCTTGTTCTTCAGCCGTCCCTTGAAACGCTCGTGTCGTAAGAGATGTGGGTGTACCCCAGGCGTTCGGGCCGTTTGTGCCGGTTCGCTTCTCGCTTGTTGACTACTGTCACGTCGATCAATAAGGTCTCCCGGCCGGGATCGTCCAGCATGGTCACAACCCGGATCCCATCGACTTCAGAGCGTCAGGTCCACGCGCAATACGTTGCGCGCTCCCTGCCTGACACAGCACACGCAAACGAGGTGTGGCAATTGGAGCACATTAGCGGGGGTTCATCCACGGCTGGAGCGCCGCGCAGAATCCTGGCGCGCACCGCGGTCGTACTGAGCGTCGGATTCGTGGCCGCCGGTCTGACCGGTGCCGGCGTCGCCGCCGCCGCTCCGCCCGACGGTGCGATCGTCAACGCCGACGCCGCCGATGCGGTCAAGAACAGCTACATCGTGGAGTTCAAGGCAGGCAGCGCCGAGTCCCGCGCCGTCGACTCCTCGGCCGGCAAGCTCGCCCGCGCGTACGGGGGTTCGGTGCGGCACTCGTACAAGAGCACCGTCAAGGGCTTCTCGGTCACGATGAGCGAGCAGGCCGCCAAGCGGTTGGCCGCCAACCCGGCCGTGGCGCGCGTCGAGCAGAACCGCACGGTCACGGCGACCGACACCCAGACCAACGCCGATTGGAATCTGGACCGCATCGACCATCCCAGTACTTTCGCCACCGACAACCTTCACAACGACTACACGTACCCGAACACTGCCGCCAATGTGCACGCGTACATCATCGACAGCGGCATCCGGACCACCCACCATGACTTCGGTGGCCGGTCTGTCTTCGGGTACAACGCCATCGGCGGTCCGAACGACGACTGCTTCGGCCACGGCAGCCACGTCGCCGGCACCGTCGGCGGCGCCCGGGTCGGCGTGGCCAAGGGCGTGCAACTCGTCTCTGTGAAGGTGTTGGACTGCACCGGCAAGGGCACCGTCGACGCGGTCATCGCGGGCGTGGAGTGGGTGACGGCGCACGCAATCAAACCCGCCGTGGCCAACATGAGCCTGGGTGGCGATCCCGACCCCGCACTCGACAACGCGGTCGCGGCGTCCATCGCGTCCGGCATCACGTACACCGTCGCTGCCGGCAACGACAGCGCCAACGCGTGCAACTACTCACCAGCCCGCGTTCCGGGAGCGATCACCGTCGGTGCCAGCGGGATCGGCGATGGCCGCGCCTCGTTCTCCAACTACGGCACCTGTGTGGATCTCTTCGCCCCGGGCACATACATCAGCTCGGTTTACTACCTTGACGACTGGAGCTTCGTCCAGGACCAGGGCACCTCGATGGCGAGCCCACACGCGGCGGGCGCCGCGGCCATCTACCTGCAGGCCCACCCGACCGCCACGCCCGCGCAGGTGCGCAACTCCCTCATCACCTACGCGTCAGCCGGCGTGATCGGCGACGCGGGGCCCGGCTCGCCCAACAGGCTCCTCAATGTCACCATCAACCAGGGTGCGGGCCCGGTCGGCTCGGGCAACCCGCCCGGCGGAGTTGGCGCCGCACAGATCCCGGGCGTGGAGCCGTCGCGCGTCAAGGCCGACTTCGACGGCGACGGCCGGGACGACGTCGCGCTCTTCTACGACTACGGCAACGGCTACGTCTCGCTGTGGACGCTGACCGCCCTACCAGGCGGTGGGTTTGCCACGCCGGTCCTGCGCTGGTACGACGAGCACTGGGGTCGTGGCACGAAGTTCGTGACTGCCGGTGACTTCAACGGCGACGGCAAGGCGGACCTGGCGCTGTTCTACGACTACGGCAACGGCCACGTCACCCTGTTCACCCTGACCGCAACCGGAAATGGTGACGGTGGCTTCTCCGGTCCCGTACCCCGCTGGGACAAGGCTGTCTGGGGCACCCGTACGAAGTTCGTGACCACCGGCGACTTCAACGGCGACGGCAAGACCGACGTCGGACTCTTCTACGACTACGGCAACGGACACGTCACCCTGTTCACCCTCACCGCCACCAGCAACGGCTTCGGCGATTTCACCTCGGTCACCAGCCGCTGGGACGCCCCCTACTGGGGCACCGGCACCAAGTTCCTGACCACCGGCGACTTCAACGGCGACGGCAAGACCGACGTAGGACTCTTCTACGACTACGGCAACGGACACGTCACCCTGTTCACCCTCACCGCCACCGGCAGCGGGGCCGTCGGTTCCTTCGCCAGCCGCTGGGACGCCCCCTACTGGGGCAGCGGGACGCGCGCCATGTTGTGACCTGTTCCGTGGGCTTGCGGGAAACGACAGCGAGGGGCTGGTCAGGGTATGTGCCCTGACCAGCCCCTTCGATTACGGAACGGACGACGTTGTTCGAGCCCTTCACCGGCGCGCGTCCACAGGCCGGCTGAGGATGCCGTCCGGGTCGTACAGGATCCGGTGCCCGTCGTTCATCACACAGCGCGTCCCCGCGTCGACGGGATCAGTCGCAGCCACGACGGTGGGACCACTCCGACCTCGACGTCAAGGCCTGACGGCAACCGGACCCGCATCGGTATCGGTGAACAAACCGCGGCACTATCTTGACATACAAGGACATCGGTCAACGCGAAAGTCGAACTAGCCGAGGTGCCCATGGTTGACGACGCTGCACAGGGGCCCGCCACCCGGCCCACCGTCAAGACGTGGCCGGGTCAGGCCGAGTACTTCGCGGCCTACGACGCCGTCCTGGCACGGTGGCCGGTTCCGGTCGAGTGTGTCGATCTGCCCTCGCCATACGGCACGACCCACGTCCACGTCTGCGGACCGCGCGACGGCACACCCCTGGTCCTGCTGCACGGCGGCGGAGCCACGTCGACCGTCTGGTTCGCGAACGTGGGCGAACTGAGCCGGACCCATCGGGTGTACGCGGTCGACACGATCGGAGGCGCCGGTCGCAGCGTCAACGACGGCCGCCCCGTCGACAGCCTGGCCGGGTTCATGGAGTGGCTGGACGGTCTGTTCAGCGCACTGGGCCTCGACGGTGCGGCCCTGTGCGGCCACTCGTACGGCAGCTGGCTCGCGCTCAACTATGCCCTGCACGCGCCGCGGCGGGTACGCAGGCTCGCGCTGCTCGACCCGACCGACTGCTTCGCGGGCCTGCGGCCGAGCTACCGCCTGCGCGCCGTGCCGATGTTCGTCAAGCCGAGCGCCGAACGGGTGCGGGCCTTCATCAAGTGGGAGACCGCGGGCATGCCGGTCGATCCCGCGTGGCTGAAGCTGATGTGCCTGGCCAGCGAGTTCCCCGGCGCGAAAATCGTCATCCCGCGCCGTCCCGCCCCCGAGCGGCTGCGGGCCTCGACCGTCCCGACACTGCTGCTGCTGGCGGAGAAGAGCCGGGCGCACGACATCCACAAGGTGTCGGTCAATGCCCGCAGGTTCATGCCCCACATCGTCACCGCGGTCCTGCCCGCCGTCTCGCACCACTCCGTCCCGACCGAGCACCCCGAGCACCTCAATCGCGAACTAGGGGCGTTCCTCAACCCTTCGGCATCGCCTGGTCACAGCTGACCAACACACTGCGACAGGTGGAGGGTCAGGAGTACGGCCTGCTCTGACCGGATCGGGTCGTACCGACATTCGGGGACGACCTTGTGTGAGGCTTCAGCGGTGGTTGACTTCCGTACTCGTCCGGCCAGCCCAACTGACGCCGATTTCCTGGTCGACATGCTCGTGGAGGCCGTCAACTGGCTACCCGAGCGCAACTGGCCCCGCAAACAGATCATGGCGAACCCGGCGCTGGCCCACTATGTCAGCGGCTGGATGCGGCCGGATGACTTCGGCGTCGTTGCGCTGGACCCCACTGACCGGCCGGTCGGCGCGGCGTGGCTCAGATACCTGACCGCTGCCGATCCGGGTTACGGATACGTGAGTGACGACGTCCCCGAACTGTCCATGGGCGTGGTGGAAGCGTGCCGCGGCCGAGGTGTGGGCCGGGTGCTCTTGCGTGCCGCTCTGGACGCCGCACGAGAACGTGGCGTGCCGGCCGTATCGCTCAGCGTCGAACGGGCGAACTTCGCCGCACGGCTGTACCTCTCCGAAGGATTCCGTCCGGTCGAGTCGTTCGAGGACGCCGACACGATGGTCGCTGATATCGGGGCCTAGCCCAGGAGTTTGAGAACGCCCTGCGGGGCCTGGTTGGCCTGGGCGAGCATCGCGGTGCCGGCCTGGCTGATGATCTGTGCCTTGGAGAAGGTGGCCATCTCCTGGGCCATGTCGGTGTCCGTAATGGACGACTTCGACGCTGAAAGGTTCTCCACCGCGACGTTCAGGTTGTTGATGGTGTGCTCGAGCCGGTTCTGGTACGCGCCCAGGGTCGCCCGCACCCTCGATATTTCGTTGATCGAAAAGTCGTAGATCGAGAGCTGGGTAAAGTAGGGGTGGTTGATGTTCTGAAGTCCGGAGGGTGCGTTAACCGCCAGGTTGAGCGCGCTCACCCCCATGAAGCCACTTGTCCAGGTAACGCTACCGCTATTTTTCAGGTCAACGGTCATCGTCGACCCCGGACCGGTGCCGGAGTCCACCTGAAAGACGCCGGCATAAGTACCGTCGAGCAGTTTCTGACCGCCGAACGTGGTCGTCGCCCCGATGTGGTCCAGTTCGTTGCACAACTGCTGGTACTCGGTGTTGATGTCACCCAGTGCGTTCGAGTCCTGGGAGCCCGTGTTGCCGTACGCGATCCAGAGCTCACGCATCCGCTGCAGGATGGAACCGGTTTCTGCCAGCGCTCCGTCAGCCACCTGCACGACGTTGATGCCGTCCTGAGCATTGCGCGCAGCCACCTGCAGGCCACCGATCTGTGACCGGAGGCCTTCGCTGACCGCCAGGCCGGCCGCATCGTCGGCGGCCTTGTTGATTCGAAGACCCGACGACAGCCGCTGAAGCGAGGTCTGCATCGCCTTGTCGGTGGTGGCCAGGTTGCGGTAAGCACCCATCGCCGAGATGTTGGTGTTGATCCGAAGACCCACCGTGGTTCCTCCATGAACAAGCTCTGCCGATCCGTCCATGGCCCGGCAGCCCTATGTATCGGCACCGCGTCGACGCGCTTTAGATCATGGCGCGATGCTCCTCGAGGACGCCGGTTCGAGCTTCTGAATCTGTCCGGTCGGCGGTAGTCGGAGGATGTCGGACGGCACCGGACACCACCGGGCCGTACCGGTCTCGGCTACTGCCGCCCGGGGTCTGACGGCCCCTGTTCGGGCCTCCCGTACCGAAAGGACCCGCCATCCGGACCGGACCTGATTGCACACGTGACAACGGGGCAGTGGTGCCGCGCCCCGGCCGGGGATCCGAACGCCACGCCGAGCCTGCGGATGACCGCACCGCTGTACCTAGCAAGCGGCGCGCGGACCTCCGTGCCTCGGCGGGAACACCCGGCCACACAGCGCGATGCCAGCAACATTCAAGGAGGAGGACGGATGTCTTGGCTATCCGGCCAGGGTCGACGCTTGCGGATGCTCGCTTTCGTGTCAACGGTGGCAAGCACCGGCGCGCTTGGCCTGACCCCGCTGCCCGCTCACGCCGCCGGTCCACGACCGCTGTTCCAACTGCCGTTCCCGTGCGGCGAGCAGTGGTCGGCGACCACGTACTACGGACACAACCCGATTGAAAAGATCGACTTCTTCCCAGTGACGGGCAAGACAGAAGGCCGACCGGTACTGGCGGACGCGGACGGTGTCGCCTACTCCGGCGGCAGCCCTGACTCTCGCGGCGGCTACCAGGTGGCCATCGACCACGGTAACGGCTGGGCCACCCTCTATCTACACCTCCAGGCGGGCAGTTTCAGGGTGCCTAACAACGGGCAACGAGTGCACCAGGGCGAGCAGGTCGCGCGCGTCGGCAACACCGGCACCGACACCTCGGCGCCACACCTGCACTACGAGCAGGTGCGGGACGCGTACGTCAACAGCAGCGGCGAACTGGTGTACGGCACTATCGTCCGGGCCATGTTCGACGGCAAGCTCGCGACCTACACGCCGGAGCACCCGCAGACGCTGACGAGCCACAACTGCGACGACGGCAACTCCTCGGTCTCGGGTGACGGCCGAACCGTGGTGACGGCAAGCAGACCCAGCGGCCAGGTCATCGCCTAGCTGTACCGACCTGCCCCGCGACCTCCTGCGGACGCGCTGCGCCGATCCCGATTCCGGCCGAGGCACACGCCGTACGACGGGGTTCCGTCGGCGGAAGGCACTGTGGACGCCGGACGACGAGCCGGCTTCCGGCCGGACGACGGCTCTCGGCGCAGCGTGTCCAGCGCCGCAGCTCCGTGCGGGCTCCGTTGTCTACCGCTTCTGAGCCCGACACCGCTTGAGGAGAGCGGTGATCTTCTCGTAGTCGGCCTTACCGTTCAGCTCGTCGAGAAGCTCGTCAGGGCAGAGCTCGTAGAGATCTCCCCACCACCGCCGGGCCTTGTTATCCCAGATGCGGTAGCCGCCCGGAACACCTCTGGCTACGTACCGTCTCCTAGCCACAACGCACCCAACCGCAGTCGTCGGCACACCTCAACGCGCCACCCGCCACGATCACGACGCTGAGCGTACGAACGCCCGGCAAGGGTGGCGGTGGTCCCGAAGCCGACCGCTCGGCCCTGGTTGCACGTGGCGCTGCGTACTTAGTTGCCGAACTCTGCAGGCAGGCCGTCCGGGCGATCGGCAATCCAGGTCGGGGCGGCGGGCCGATCGACCGGCCCGCCGCCCCGACACTCACGACAGCTCGTTCTCGTCCTGAAGAACGAACTTGGTCCCGGCGCCCCAGCTGCCGTCGCTTCCCCAGGGCGCGGCGACAACGTGCCCATCCGATCCGATCCCCGTACCGTCGTTGCTGGCCGCCCGCAGCCATCATTCGATCGACGTATCTCAACCTCGCGGGCGGGATCAGCGCCCGCCGACCTTCCGCACCAGGTCGACAATCGCAACCACCATGAGCGCTACCGACACCAGTAGGAACAAGACAGCGACGATGATCTGCGCTGCCGTCGCAAACGTACGGTCCCTCTGAAGATGGTCTGCGCTTCGCAGGGTCCGTCGTAAGTGACTGTCTCGGTAGCCACGGAAGTTCGTCACGATTCCCAGCGGCCACAGCGATATGGCTCCTGCCAGGATGAGCAGGTAGACGCACGTTCGCGTGCTGAGATCAGAAACTGTCTCGGCGGCCAATCGCGCTCCTGTCCGTTACTGGCTGCCTCAGCGAAGCCACGACACCCACAGACTGCCACAGAAGTTGACCTGGCATCGGAGGTGCAAAAGCAGTGGCGGTCCGGGGCAGAAGCCCCGGACCGCCACCGTTCTGGCTGGTGCTAGTTGAACAGGAAGTTCGCCGTGTGTGTGGTGCCGTCGATCAGCGTGACCTCCAGGCGCCCACAGCTGTTCGCCAGGGACTTGTCGGTCTTCCAGTTGTACTGGTACTGCCGGGTGACCGGGTCGTACGTCAGGGTGCTCGCACCCGGAGTTGCCGTCGGCTTGAGCCCGCCCTTCGGAGCCCACGTGTCGCACGTCGTCGGCTGCAGCTGCGGGGCGCCCGCCGCGAAGATGCCCAGGCCCTGGTCGCCGCCGAGGCCAAACTTGATCGGGACGGCGCTGCCGGCCTTCGCGGAGTTGGCCTTGTCAGCGCTGACCGGTGCGCCGAAGGTCTGCCAGTCGTAGACCACCTGGTAGGTCACGCTGACCGGGGCGGCGTTGTTGCCGGCGCGGTCCCGAGCGCCCGAGCAGGTGGCGGTGAAGTACCCGACGGTCGGTCCGCCGGTGACGGACAGGGTGGCGGGCACAGCGACTCCACTGTCACTGTCGGTGGTCGAGCAGCCCGGGGTCACCGACGTGCCGAGGGTGATCTGCTGGCCCTGGCCGACCCCGGTGATCTTGACGGTCGGCGGCGTCACGTCGTCGGCCTCGGTTACCGCCTTGTAGGCGTTCACCAGGCCATACCCGAAGAAGCCGTTGACGTTCGGGTTGTTCGGGTCGACCTTGCACCGGCCCTGGGTGTAGTCGGTGCCGGAGGTGGGGCAGGCGAGCGGGATGGCCTGCTTGCGCAGCAGCTCCCTGATGTAGTCGGGAGTGGCCCCGGGATGCTTCGACACCAGCAGCGCGGCGACACCGGCAACGTGTGGTGAGGCCATCGAGGTGCCGGACAGCGTCCGGTAGCTGGCCACCCCGGTCGAGGGCGAGGTGGAGTAGATGCTCGATCCGGGAGCGGCCACGTCTACCGCCCCGAGGCCGAAGCTGGAGAAGGACGAGCGCGCCGGCTGCGTGGTCAGCCCCGGGTACCACGGGCCGACGGCGTTCGCCGGGGCGGTGGGCTGGGTGGTCGACGAAACCGACACCACGTTGGGCAGTTCCGACGGCAGGTCGAGGCAGCTCGGGTCGAGGGTACGCCGGCTCGGGGTGGTGTCGTCCGGGCTGGTCGTGTCGACCGTCTTGCTGGCGAGGTCCTGGTTCTCGTTTCCGGCCGCGGCGACGTTGAGGATGCCGTGCTCGGTGGTGTAGTCCACCGCTCGGCGCACCGCCTCGACAACCGGAGCCTGGTCGGCCTGACTCTCACACCAGTACAGCCACGGGTCGATGTAGTAGCTGTTGTTCGTGACCTGGATGCCGTGCTCGGCCGCCCATACGAAGCCGCAGATCGCGTACTCCGGGTAGATGAAGCCGTCGGTGTTGACCACCTTGATGGAGGCCAGCTTCACGCCGGGCGCGACGCCGACGATACCGACGCCGTTCTTTGCCGACGCGATGGTCCCGGCCACGTGCGTACCGTGGTAGTCGGCGGTCAGGCTGGTGGGCCGCCACGCGCCCGGCGTGGTGTCCGGGGCACCGGTGCCGACACAGTTCACCGACTTCGACTGATCCACCACCGGGGCGAGGTCCTGGTGGTTGGCGTCGATTCCATCGTCCAGAACGCCGACGGTGACCGACGGGCTACCCAGGTTGACCTCGTGAGCCGCCCGCGCGCCGATGAGGACCATGTCGCTCTGCCGGGTCGCGTTCTCCAGGTCGTCCGGCGCGTACGCGTCGGCACCCTCGGCCTCCCCGGCCATGGCGGGCAGTGCCGCGGTCCGGGTGGCGCCCGCGGACTGGACGGCGCCACCGTGCGCGACGGTCTTCACCTTCTGGGCGAACGCCGGGTCGGTGGAGCGGGCGATGACCACTCCAATCTGGGCGTACGAGACCATCACCTGGCCGCCGGCTTCGGTGACCGCGGCGGCGGCGTCCGCCGTCTGCGCCTTGTCGAGGGCATTGACGACGTAGCTGAGGTTGGGGCCGGCGGCCGCGGCCGCGCTCGGCGCAACAATCGCACCGAGCCCAGCAACGACGCTGGTCGCAGTCGTGACGATGAAGGCACGCCTGCCTAACTTCAAATTCATTCCGGGCCTTTCGAATGGGGGCGTGGGGGTCACCCAACGTTGAGCTGGCTGATCGTAGAGTGAACATTGATCGAAGCGCACTCACCCGGATGGTTGGCGGCCGTGACCAGGAGAGCCGCCTCCGCGGTCCTTATCGTCAATTCGTCGGGGGTTACGCGGCGGCGATTCGTGGACCGGCGTCATTCGCGGTCGAGAAGCCTGGGGAGGCCATCAACGCTGCCGCCGACTTCTTTCTGACTGGTCGGCGTCGTCTGTCCACTAGGGTGTTCGGCCGTGGATCTTCTTGTCGTCGGTGGTAGCGGCTTCCTTGGCCGCCAGCTGGCGCTTCAGGCCCTGGCAGCCGGTCATCGAGTTATCGCGACCTCGCTAACTCGACCGATCGATGTCGCTGGCGCCGAGTGGTTCCCACTCGACGTCTGCCAGGTCCGCGACGTAGTGACCTTGACCGAGAGCACGCGGCCAGACGTGGTGATCAACGCTGCGTACCGCCAGGCTGATTGGACAACTACAGCCGACGGAGCAGCGCACGTGGCACTGGCGGCGGCTGCCGTCCGCGCTCGCCTCGTCCACGTCTCCAGCGATGCCGTGTTCTCGGGCGCGGCCGTCCACTACGACGAGACCTGTGTCCCTGACCCCACGACGCCGTACGGTGCGGCCAAGGCAGCCGCCGAGACCGCGGTGAAAGCCATCGTGCCGACTGCGGTCATCGCACGGACGTCGCTGATCATCGGCGACGGCAATTCACCGCATGAGTTGCTGGTGCACGAACTCGCAACTGGACACAGGACGGGCGTGCTGTTCACCGACGATGTTCGCTGCCCCATCCATGTGACCGACCTGGCGGCCGCGCTGCTGGACCTGGCGGCGTCACAGTACGCCGGCGTCCATCACGTCGCCGGCGCCGATGCCATCAGTCGTCACGAGCTGGGGCTGTTGATAGCACGCCGTGACGGTCTCGGCGCCGCCTCGCTGCCTGTTGGCCGACGCGCCGAAACCGGCCCGCCGGGCCCGCTCGACGTACGACTGGACTGCACCCTGACCCAGGCGCGGGTGAAGACCCGGCTGCGCGGCGCAAGGGAGTTCATGGCACTTCGCTGACACCTGTGGAAGAGCAGGCTGATGAAGCCGAGGACGGAGCGCCTGTCAACGACGACCCCGTCGGCGGGCCGGAGATGCGGCCCGGGTGAAACCTTGCGGGAAATAGGAGTGTCAGTCGCCGGCAGCCAGCCGAGCCTGATTCTGGTTCCGAGCAGGTGTGATCACCTACCTGAATAGGGTCAACATGATCTAGCGGCCCAGTGTGGGCTGCGGAAAGGTGCGCGCGTGGCTCGTGGTTCTTCGAAGTCGCCCAGACAAGCAGTCCGGACCGTTAGTGCACCCCTGGTCGCCGAAAGTTTGCGTCCCCTCGACCCGCACGAGACCACCGTTGTCCTGCGCGGCGATCTCCGGTCCGACCTGCCCGCGATCTTTGAACTCCTTCGGCCACGTCCTGATGTTCATGTTGCAGTGACCGCCGGGTGGGATATCCCGGACCTAGATTGGCTTGCCGACCTTCCGCCGCTGCGTTCGCTGAGCATCACCGATCTTCTTGAGCTTCGCGACATCAGCGGCCTCGTACACCATGCCGCGACCCTGGTCTCGCTTCAGCTGGGCGTCAGCCGACGCAGTGTGCTGTTGGCACCGCTCGCCGACATGACCGCGCTCCGACAGTTGTACCTGACGAAGCTAGGGCCGCTGCGCCAAGTCGAACCGACGCTCGCCGCCCTCTGCCAACTTGAGCACCTGACCCTGCACAGCGTCACCCTCGCCGACTCTGAATGCCTGCTCGGCATGTCGCGGCTCCGTGCCCTGGCGCTCAAGCTTGGCGGTACCAGAGACCTGTCGGTGCTGCCCCGCCTGCCTGCGCTGGAGTTTTTCGAAGCCTGGCAGGTACGCGGTCTCGACAGCGTCGAGCCGATCGGCTCCTGCGGCCAGCTCAGGGCCGTGTTTCTGCAAACCCTCTCGCGTGTGGCTGCCCTACCGGATCTGGCGGGTGCAACCCAGCTCGCCCACCTGTACCTGGAACACCTGACTGCCTTTACCGACCTGTCACCGCTGCGAGCGGTCCCGGCGCTCGAACAGCTCTGGCTGATCGACATGCCCCAACTTCGGGTCGGCCACCTGGAACCGCTTGTCGGTCACCCCGCCCTGCGCGCGGTGGCACTCGGCCTTGGCTCGCTCGCCCGCAACCGTGATGCCGCAGAGCTGCTCAAGCTGCCAGCACCGGACCGAACGGTGCTCAGCCAGTACGCAGCAGGAACGATGGGGCTGCCACCAGTCGGGCTGTCCGCAGCGGTTCGTGCAGATCGCCCGGGAGCGTGATCGGGCACGCAACGGGCACGCACAGCGGAAGAAGCCTTAGGCACAAAATGAAGGCCCAGGCCTGACACCGGGTCCGACCTGGGCCTTCATATACCGAGCGGGTGACGGGAATCGAACCCGCACTGTCAGCTTGGGAAGCTGATGTTCTGCCATTGAACTACACCCGCAAGCGGAGCGGTCCCTACTTTAGCCGACCTCCCGGCCTCAGTGCACCTCGCACCCCTCAGGTAACCGGGGGTCACGCCAGATCCTGCGGAACGGCCGGCCGGGGTGGCCCGTCATCCCCGGCGTCTGCGTGTGCCGCACGATCATGGCCACGTCGACCGTGAACTCGTACAGCCGCCAGTCGGCCCGCGGCTCGGCCCTCATCTCGGCGGCGTACCGCTGCACCCGCTCGGCGTCGGACACCAGCCGTGCCAGCCCGGCCACGTACGCTTCGTCGTCGCTGGTCTCGGGCGGAAACGAGTGCAACGCGTAGCGACCGTCGCGCTCCAGGTCGCTCCGCTTGGGTGAGTTGATCACGAAGCAGAACAGGCCGTCACGAGTGATGAACGGCGCGACCGGATGGACCCGTGGGCCGCCGTCAGGTCGGACGGTGGCGAGATACCCGAGCCCCGGCCCGTACTGGTGGACCAGGGCGTGGATCGAAGCCGCGAGCTGCGGCTCGGCAACAGCGAACTCCGGCCAGGTAGCCATACGCAAAGTTTATCGAACATACGTTCGAGATGGATAGTCCCGAGGTTGACGGGTGACGGGACCGCCGCACCCGCGCAACGAAAGCGGGGTGACGAGACGGCCATCGCCGTTTCGTCACCCCGCCAGGAGTCCTGACCGACGGTCAGCCCGGTCGGCCGTAGCCGGCGATGGGCATCTCGTCCACCGGCGCCATCCGCACGACGTCGCCACTGTGGGGAGCGTTGACCATCCAGTTGTTGCCCACGTACATCGCGACGTGATGGATGTCGGAGCCATAGAAGATCAGGTCACCGGGCCGGAGCTGGTCCCTCGTGACCCGCTTGGTCTCATTGAACTGCGTGACCGTGTAGTGGTAGAGGCTGACGGCGCCGCCGGTGGCCTGGGACCAGGCCCACATCGTGAGGCCGGAGCAGTCGAAGACGTTCGGACCCACGGCACCGAACACGTACGGGCTGCCGATCTTCCCACACGCGAACCGGGCGGCCTTGGCACCCGGGCTACCGTCGTAGGAGACCGGGCAGGGACCGAGGCGGGGGTTGCCGGGCGAGGCGGTGGTACCGAAGGCCGCCAGGCGCATCTGGTTGTACTGCGCGATCTGGTCGTTGATCGACTTTTCCTGCTGCGCGAGCTCCGCCTCCTGCGCCGAAAGCTTCTTGACGAGCTCGTCGAGCGGCTTCTTCTGCGCGTCGTACTGAGACTTCAGCCTGGCCGCGTCGGCGACGCTGTCCTGCTGACCCTTCGCCACCGCGTCCAGCAGGGAGAGCTGGTCGGCCAGGCTGGTCGGCTTGCTGCTCACCAGCAGTGCGGTGAACGCGGAGGCCTGCCCGCTCTTGTACGCCTGCGCGGAGATCGTGCTGACCCGCCCCCTGGCGATGTCGACCTGCAGCGCCAACGGCCGGATCTGGTCGGCGAGCTGAGCCGCCTTGGCCTGGTTGTCGGCGAGCTGCGCCTTGACGTTGTTGTGCTGCTCGATGAGCGGTTCGAGCCTGGCCCAGGCGGCGTCGATCTGCGACTCGATGTCACCGGGTGCCGCAGGCGCCGCGTGGGCACTGGTGGACAGTCCAAGTGCGATGACCAGCCCGACGCAGACAGCCCCCATCGCGCCGAAGAGAGCACGCACGGGTTTGAGACGCGACCCAGAAGGCCGCATCACACGCAATTCCACCGGGGTCCGGCTCCTTCTTCCCTGGCCGCCTACCGGGTTAGCTGACGGATTCGGGCGGGAAGTGTCGCCCTACCGCTGCGAGCAGCGGATTCACCCCATGTTCTGGTTGGGTCCCCGGTTCGTTGCACGAACGATTAGGCGGCGCCGCGTGGCGTACCCGCTTTGGGCACGGACATCCACCCGGCTGGAAAACACGCTAGGGGTGACCAACCGCTGTGGCAAGTCCAGACCCCTATCGGGTACAGACGTATGGTCCGACACCCCTAACGGGACGGTTGACCTGCCCTTTCTCGCCGGCGGACCGACGGCCACCAATACGCAGTGAATCTTCCTCATCTACGGTGAGTAATGTGTCTATCGACACACGCTACCTGGTTGCGTAAACCACCGCACATATGAGAGGTGCCCTGCGTCGATCCGCTCGATCCTGCCCATTCGGGACGATAACGGAAGACGACACGGCATGATTTCGTAATCGCTCAGTCGCGATGAGCAACCATGCAGTTGACGAGGAAGCGCCGGCGGCCCTCGGCCACCGGCGCTCCGTCGTTACCAGACGATCAGCCCGGCCGGCCGTACCCGGACGCGTTGGCGGCGTAGTACCCGGTCAGCTGTGCCATCCGGACATGGTCTCCGGTGTTCGGGGCGTGAACCATCCAGTTGCCACCGACGTATATCCCGACATGGTGGGTGTCGGAACCGAAGAAGATGAGATCGCCGGGACGTAGGTCGGCCCGGGAGATCCGTTTCGACTCCGCACGCTGCGCGCTCGCCAGGTGGTCCAGCTTCACGCCGGCCGCCGCCCAGGCCACCATCGTCAGCCCGGAACAGTCGTACCCGTTGGGGCCGGCAGCCGCCCAGATGTACGGCTTGCCGATCAGGCTGCACGCCTTCTGCGCGGCGGTACCACCCGGACCGCCGGTGTACTCGAACGGACAGGCGACAGGCTTCAGCGCACCGGTGGCGCCGCCGCTCGCCCCGTACGCCTGCAACCGCAGCCGCTGCAGCTGACTGATCTGGTCCTCGATCTTCTTCTTCCGCGCGGCGAGGTCGGCGTCCTGCTTGGCCTGCTGCACGATCAGCGCATCAAGGGTCGCCTTGTCCGCGGCGTACTTGTCCACCATGCTCGCCACGCTGCTGATCTGCTCGTGCTGGGCGCGGGCCACCATGTCGAGCAGCGTGAGCTGGTCCGCCAGCGCCGTGGGGGAGCCACTGGACAGGAGCGCGTTGACCGTGGAGCTACGCCCTCCCTTGTAGACGTTGGCCGCGATGGTGCCGATGTTGGACATGGCCATGTCGACCTGGAGCTGGAGCGGCTGCAACTGGTCCTGGAGGCTGGCTGCCTTGGCCTGGTTGGCGGTGAGCTGCCCGTGAACGGCGTTGTACTGCTCGATGGTGGGCTCGAGGGTGTCCCATTGCTGCTGGATCTGCGCCTCGAGATCGCCGGGTGAGGGGGCGGGGTCGGCGAAAGCCGGCCCGGACAGCACGAGAGCGGCGGTGGCGCCCGCGAGGATGGCGGGGACGAAGGCGCGAAGCGCTCTGCGCACACGATTGGGTGGCACCGGAGTCAGGCTCCTTCTTTCCTGACCGCCTACCGGGCTCGCTCACAGGGTTCGGCCGGCAAGCGCGCCTACCGCGGAGTGGGGGCCCGCGGATTCACCCTGGGGAACGTCTGTTTTCCCGGCTCGCTCGCGCGACGCGGCGGTACCCGACCGCGGTCGCTGGGGGGAAGACGACCTCGGTACGGCCGGACGAGACCCGAGAGTAGTGAAGGTCGCAACCCGCGAGCAAGCGAAAGCTGAAGCCTGTTCGCAGTGCATTCGGGTCAATACCACCGGTGGTGGAATTCCCTGCGCGCAACGGTTTCCGGCACACCGAGCCGGCTGTCCTCAGGCCGCGGTGCTCGCGGTCGGCACTGCCTCGCCGACCACCGCGTGCAGGACGTCGTCGAGCGTGACGATGCCCAACGGCCGCCGGCCGTCGCTGACGAGCACGATGTGGCGCCGCTCGCGACGCATCGCCAACAGCAGTTCCGCGAGGGTGCGGTCGGAGGGAACGACGGCGAGCGGTCGGATCAGGTCCGGCGAGATGGGCGCCCGCCGCTGCGGGCCCACGATCCCGAGTACATCCTTGACGTGCACGAATCCCAGGACCCGGCGGGTGGCGCGCTCCACGACCGGGAAGCGGGACCGGCGGGTACGGGTTGCCAGCACCTCGAGTGCCGCCGGCGAGACGTCCTCGGCCACGGTCGTGACGCGCGACCACGGCCGCAGCGCGTCGGACGCGGCGCGCTCGTTCAACGCCAGCGCGCCGGTGAGGCGGGCGTGCTCTTCCGGATCGAGGAGCCCCTCCGTCCGCGCCTGGCCGACCAGGCCGACGAGCTCCTCGGCCGTGAAGACGGTTTTCACAGCGTCGGTGGCCTCGATGTGCCACAGCCGCAGGATCAGCCGTGCCGCCCACCGCATCGCCACCAGCAGCGGCTTGGTCGCGACGCAGAACGCGTACATCGGCGGGCCGAGCCACAGGACGGCGCGCTCCGGGCCCGCGAGGGTGAGGTTCTTCGGCACCATCTCGCCGATGACGGTGTGCGCGAACACCACCACGCCGAGGGCGAGGACGAACGCCACCGGGTGCGCGAAGTTCTGCAGGCCCGCCGCCTCCAGCGGCCCGGTCAGCAGGTGGGCGAACGTGGGCTCGGCGATCGCGCCGAGCGCCAGCGAGCAGATCGTGATGCCGAGCTGCGAGCCCGCGATGACCAGCGGGATCTCGTTCATCGCGCGCAGGGCCAGCCGGGCGGCCCGCGAGGTGGCGGCCAGCGGCTCGACCGCCGTACGACGGGCCGAGATCAACGAGAACTCGCCGCCCACGAAGAACGCGTTGCCGAGCAGCAGCAGGACCGTGATCAGGAACTTAGTCATCAGCGGGCTCCGTACGGGCGACGCGTACCTGCTCGACCCGGTGCCGCTCCACCTCGACGACGGTGAACTCCCACCCGTCCTCGCTGAAGGTCTCCCCGACGGTCGGGATGTGCCCCAGGCGGGCCATGAGGAAGCCGGCGAGGGTCTCGTACGGGCCGTCCGGCAGTCGGAAGCCCGTACGCTCGGCCAGCTCGTCCCCGCGCAGCACGCCGTCGACGAGCCACTCGTGGCCGGGTACGCCGCTGGCGTCGGGCAGGATCAGCTCGTACGTCGTGGACTCCTCGGCCGGCGCGATGTCGTGCTCGTCGGCGATCTCGCCGACCAGCTCCTCGACGAGGTCCTCGACCGTCACCACGCCGTCCGTCCCGCCGTACTCGTCGACCACGATCGCCATGTCGGCCGAGCCGCTGCGCAGCGCGTGCAGCACGCCGTCGAGATCCAGGCTCTCCGGTACGTAGATCGGCTCCCGCGCCACGGCGGCGACCTTCGTGGTTGCCCGTCGCACCGGGGGTACACCGAGCACGTCCTTGACCGTCGCCACGCCGGTGACGGTGTCGAGCGTCTGCTCGTACACGGGGAACCTGCTGTGCCCGGTCTCGCGGGCCGCGGCGATCAGGTCGGCGACGGTGGCATCGGCGCGCAGCGCCGCCACGTCGACCCGGGGAGTCATCGCCTCGGCCGCGCGCTTGTCGCCGAAGCGGATCGTCCGGCGCAGCAGGACGGCGGTCTCCGGCGGGAGCGCGCCGGCGCGGGCCGAGATGACGGCGAGCAGGCCGAGCTCCTCCGGCGAGCGGGCGCTGGCCAGCTCCTCCTGCGGCTCCACGCCCAGCCGCCGGACGATCCAGTTGGCCGCGCCGTTGAGCGCTTTGATCATCCACCCGAAGACCCCGGAGAAGACGCGCAGCGGGCCGGCGGTCGCCCGCACGATGGGCAGCGGCCGGGCCAGGGCGGCGTTCTTGGGCACCAGCTCACCGAAGAGCATGGAGAAGAGGGTGGCGATGGCGAGGGCGATCACGTGCGTGACGCCCCTGGTGGCGTCGCCGGCGACCGGGTGGACGAGCGGGTCGAGCAGGTGCGCCAGGGCCGGCTCGGCGAGGTAACCGGTGAGCAATGCGGCGATGGTGATGCCGAGCTGGGTGCCGGAGAGCTGGAAGGACAGGTCGTGCAGCGCGTCGCGGACCGTCCGGGCGATCCGGTCGCCCGCGTTGGCCTCGCGGTCGATCTCCGCCCGGTCGACGGTCACCAGCGAGAACTCGGCCGCGACGAAAGCCGCGTTGGCCGCGGTGAGCAGTATGAAGCCGAGGAGCGGCAGCAGCGTCGTGAATAGTATGCCGTCGATGATTCCTTCACCTCGGGCCAATTGTTCCATGGGTCCGTAGCCGGCAGGGCGGATCCCGCTGCGGCGACCTCCTGAAAGGTCGCCGCAGCGGCCGGTCAGTCAGCTCAACGAGCGGCGTCCTCCGCCGGCTCCGGCTTGAGCGAGCGCAGCAGGACGGTCGCCACATCGACGACCTCGACGTCGTTGCTCGCCTCGCCGACGGACTTCTTGGCGGTCACGCCGTCGCCCAGCATGGTCAGGCAGAACGGGCAACCGACCGCGACGGTCTGCGCACCGGTGGCGATGGCCTCCTCGGAGCGCTCGATGTTGATCCGCTTGCCGATGCGCTCTTCCATCCACATCCGGGCACCGCCGGCGCCGCAGCAGAACGACCGTTCGGCGAAGCGCTCCATCTCGGTGATGCCGTTGCCACCGTTCGCGCCGGCCCCGTCGGCCCCGTCGGCCTTGGCGCCGACGGCCGCGGCGAGGACCTCGCGCGGCGGCTCGAACACGCGGTTGTGCCGGCCGAGGTAGCACGGGTCGTGGTACGTGACCCCGCCGTCGACCGGCTGTACCGGGGTCAGCTTTCCGGTGGCCACCAGGTGGGCCAGCAGCTGGGTGTGGTGCACGACCTCGAAGTTGCCGCCGAGCTGGCCGTACTCGTTCGCCAGGGTGTTGAAGCAGTGCGGGCAGGTGGCGACGATCTTCTTGACGCCGACCTCGTTGAGGGTCTCGACGTTCTGCTGCGCCAGCATCTGGAAGACGAACTCGTTGCCGATGCGCCGGGCCGGATCACCGGTGCACGTTTCGCCCTCACCGAGGATCGCGAAGCTCACCCCGGCCTCGTGCAGCAGCGTGGCCACCGCCCGGGTGGTCTTCTTGGCCCGGTCCTCGAACGCCCCGGCGCAGCCGACCCAGAACAGGTACTCGAAGTCGCCACCGTCGGTGACGCGCGGCACCTCGAAGCCGAGACCCTTGGTCCAGTCCTCCCGGGTGTTCTGCGCCGCGCCCCAGGGGTTGCCCTTGTTCTCCAGGTTGCGCAGCATCACGCCGGCTTCGCTGGGGAAGTTGGACTCGATGAGCACCTGGTAGCGGCGCATGTCCACGATGTGGTCGACGTGTTCGATGTCTACCGGGCACTGCTCCACGCACGCCCCGCAGGTGGTGCACGACCACAGCACGTCCGGGTCGATGATCCCGCCGTCGGCCTCCCCGCCGATCAGCGGCCGGTCGGCCTCGGCCAGGGCGAGCACGTTGACGTTCGCGAGCTGTTCCTGGGTCGCCTTCTCCTCGCCGGTGAGGTCCTTGCCGCCGCCGGCCAGCAGGTAGGGCGCCTTCGCGTACGCGTGGTCGCGCAGGCTGAGCACCAACAGCTTCGGCGACAGCGGCTTACCGGTGTTCCAGGCCGGGCACTGCGACTGGCAGCGGCCGCACTCGGTGCAGGTGGTGAAGTCGAGCAGGCCCTTCCAGGTGAACTGCTCCACCTGGGCGACGCCGAACTGGTCCTTCTCCGGGTCGGCCTCTTCGAAGTCCAGCGGCTTGCCCTCGCTCATCATCGGCCGCAACGCGCCGAGCGCGGGCCGCTCGCTGGCGGTGCGCTTGAAGAAGACGTTGAAGAAGGCGGAGAAGCGGTGCCAGGCCACACCCATCGTGATGTTGAGCGCGATTGTGATCAGCCACGCCATGCTGATCAAGATCTTGATCAGCGCGGTCACCGTCACGCCGGTGTGCGCCGCGGACTCCGACAGGCCCCCGAACGCCGAGCCGATGCCGTGCGACACCGGCGCCGCCCACATCGGGTACGGCAGGTCACCGGCCGCCGCCTTGAACCCGCGGATGAGGAACCCGCAGATCAGCACGCCGAGGATCGTGTACTCGACGTAGTAGGCCTGCCACATCGTCGAGCCGAAGAAGCGCGACCGGCCCTTGGTGCGGGTCGGCAGGTTGCGCAGCCGGATCCCCATCAGCACCAGGATGCCGAGCAGGCCCAGGACCCCGATCCACTCGGTGACGAAACCGTAGATCGCCCAGCTACCGATGATCGGCAGGTCCAGCGTCGGCTTGACCACCTCGAAGTACGCGCCCAGCACGAGGAGTGACAGGACGATGAACCCGATCATTACGAACCAGTGCGAGATCCCGACCACGGTCCACTTCAACATCCGGGTGTGGCCGAAGATCTCTTTGAGCATGTTCGCGGTGCGCTGACCCTTACGGTCGAACCGCTCCGGGTCGGGCTGTCCCAACCTGATGACGCGAACCATCCGACTAACCGTGCGGACCGCGAGGACCACGGCGGCGATGGTCACCAAAGCCGCGATGATCGTCGACACGATCTGTACGGGTCCCATGCGTGGGCCTCCTGGTTGTGCCGGGTCTCTAGAACCGGAGCCTATCCGGTCAGTTACCCACAAGTAACATGACAGCCACCACAGCATTGGGACGGACCCGCACCGACCATCCGGCCCGTTCAGGGCATATGGGTGATCTGTCCTGGTCCCTATCCACACCGTGTGGATGAAGGCTGTGGAGAACTACAGCGGTGTAAGACGGTCCACGCCCACGTCCGTCGAGCCGCAGCCGTCGAGCGGGTCGCAGCCGTCGAGCCGCGACCGTCGGGCCGTCGATTCGCAGAACCGCGACCGTCAGTCCGCCACCCGCGCCGAAGCGCCGGTTACCGCCACTTCGACAGCAGGATCAGCGCGCCGATCATGGCACCGAACCCGATCGCGAAGTTCCAGTACCCGATGTTGGCCAGGAACATCAGCGCGGGGGCGTCGACGAATCCCTGGGTCAGGTAGAACACCACCATCCACGCGATGCCCAGCACGAGCAGCGCCACCGCGGTGGCCGGTACCCACACCGGACTCGGCCGCTTGGACGCAGCCGTAGACTGCGGCCGCAGCTCGGCCGGCGGCGTGTAGACCTTCTTCTTACGTACTTGGGACTTCGGCACAGCGTTCTCCCGGGAGGATCGTCTCGCGAACGTTACGCCAGGCGAGGGTGCGAGGCGAGGCCCCGCTGACCTGAATAATGTTCCCGGCTAGCGTAGTCGTCTCGGCACGTCAGCGGGGGAAAGGGGGCCACGTGAGTACTAACAGTGATCGAATTGCGGCCCCCTCGGGAACCGGCGGATCGGACACCGTGGCGGCCGCCTCCTCCTGGGGCCGTGCGCTGCGCCGGATGGGCAGCGCGCTGTCCCCCCGGCGCCCGGCCGACCGGCGTCGTGGCTGGTCGCTTCTCGTGCCTGTCGTCCTGCTTTTCGCCGGCATGCTCTTCACCACCACGGCGACCACCGCCAACGGCACCGAGCTGCGCGACGACCGGCGGCCGGAGCTGGCCAACCTGATCACCACCCGGAAGCAGGACGTGGCGGCGGCCGAGAAGCGCGCCTCCGACCTGCGCCACCGGATCGACTCCGAGACCAGGGCCCAGGCCGGCGTCGACGCCCCGCTCGCGGCGCAGAACGCCCGCGTCCAGGCGGAGCTCGGGCCGGCCGGCCTGGTGGCGGTACACGGGCGCGGATTGACGGTGCGGCTCAACGACGCGCCCAGGCGACCGGACGGCACGCGCCCGTCCGCCTCACCTGACGATTTGGTGGTCCATCAACAGGACGTGCAAGCTGTCGTCAATGCACTATGGTCCGGCGGCAGTGAGGCTATGTCGATCATGGGAGTACGGGTGATCTCGACCAGCGCGGTACGCTGTGTCGGCAACACCCTGCTTCTGGACGGCCGGGTCTACTCACCTCCCTTCGTGGTGACGGCCATCGGAGATCCGGTGCTGCTCCAGCGCGCGCTCGACGCGTCGGACGGTGTGCGCGCCTTCCGTAGCGCGGCGACTGACTTCGGCCTCGGTTACGAGGTGAAGGTGGAGGGAGACGTCACCGTGCCGGCGTACGACGGATCGGTAGCGCTGCGATCGGCGCAGCGACCGTAATGGGATCTCCGCGATGACTGACGATCCGCAGCAGCGCGGGCACCGACCGCGCCACAGCGCACCCGAAGAGGACACCTCGGTCCCGGCCGTCCCGTGGCCGGTGCCGAACAGCCCCGTCGCGCCACACGCGACGAGGCACGATCGGACCGCGCCTTGGCAGGGCCCACCCCCTATGGCCCCGCCCCCTCCGGCCCCGCCCCGGCAGGCCGTACCGACGCAGGCACCGCCGGCGGCGATTCCGCCCGGGATGATCCCGACCCAGGGCTCGCCCGTGTCGGCGCGTCCGGCACCGACGCAGCAGCCACCGATCCACGACGCGGCGCCGCTCACCGCGCCACCGTCCACAGGCCGGGACCCGGGCCAGACCCTCACCTCGCAGCGCGTCATACCCGCCCAGACACTGCCGGCAGACAAGGTGGAGGCCGCGCGCCCCGTCAGCCCGGGCATCATCTGGACGGTCGACGCCACCGAGGACGAGCCCACCGCCATCCAGCCCCTGCCCGGACCGGAGCAGGCCAACTGGCAGGGCCGGCAACCCCCCGGCCCGCACGCTTCCGGACCCGGACCACGCGAGCCCAGAGGACCCAGGGACGCCGGATCGACCGGCCAGCCCCCGGTGAACCCGCTGGCCGGGGAACCACCGCAGCCGTTGCCCCGGCGCGCGAGTGTCTTCCGTAGCGGCTCCGCCACGGCTGGTGCCGCGGCCACCACCGGCAGCCCGTTCGGCACCCACCCGCCCGGTGGCACCGCTGGGGGACCGTTCCCGCCCGGCGATGCGGCCGGCACCCCGTTCGGTGCCCCTTCGGCCCCGGATCCCGTTCGTGACAACCCCACGGCGCCCGGTCCGGCATACGACCACACCGTCCCGGCCGATCCGGCGGCGACCGCGTTCATCCCCAGGATCACCGCGGACGCGCCGCCCGCCGGCCCGGGGTCGGCGGGCGGCACCCCGCCGGCCGCCGGCTCCGCCCACCACGGTGCCGCGGAGTACGGGCCGACCGCGCCGGGGACCGGCGCTGACGCCACGGCGGTCATCCCGCGGCTGCACGTACCGCCCGCCGACGGCGCCCCGTCCACCAACAGCATGACAATGCCGCTTCCTGCTCAATCCGCCCCATCCTCGGCCGACAATGAGACGGCCGGCGGCACCGGAGAACTCCCCCGCGGAGTGAAGGTGGTGCCGCTTCGGCCCGTCCGCACCGAGGAGGGCTACCGCAGCGTGTACTCACACCTGACCCGCAGGACACCCGGCGCGGTGTTCCGCGAGATCGTGCGCGGGCTGGGCGAGCTCTGCATCACCCTGGGCATGGTCCTGCTGCTGTTCGCGGCGTACGAAGTGTGGGGCAAGACAGCCGCGGTCAACGCCCACCAGGACAAGCTCAACAGCCAGCTCGCGCAGGAGTGGGCGGGCCCGGATCCGACGGTCGGACCGACCCCGAGCGCGTCGGCGAGCACCCTTCCAGCGCCGGACGGGAAGGCGCTCGCCCGGCTGTACATCCCGCGGATCGGCAAGAACTGGATCGTGGTGCAGGGCGTGACCCCGGCGGACATCCGGTTCGCGCCCGGTCACTACCCGAACAGCGCCATGCCGGGCAAGATCGGCAACTTCTCGGTAGCCGGCCACCGTACCCCGGCGATCTTCTGGGATCTCGACCAGATGCAGAAGGACGACGAGATCGTGGTCGAGACGAAGGACACCTGGTACGTGTACCGCGTCACCAAGTCCGAGATCGTCTCCCCCAACGCGGTCCAGGTGGTCGCCCCGGTACCCGACCAGCCCGGTAAGACGCCGACGCAGGCCATGCTCACATTGACGACCTGTAACCCCAAGTGGGACAACTACCAGCGCCTCATCGTGCACGCCGCGCTCGACCCGAGCCAGACCCGCACCCGCGACCAGGGCCGTCCGGCCGTGTTGGGAGGCTGAGCGGCGATGTACTCGTGGATCTGGCGTCACCTGCCGTTCGGCCTGCCGGGACGGATCATCGGCTCGCTCGTGCTCATCGCGGCCGCCGGTGCGCTGCTGTGGTACGCGGTGTTTCCGAACATCGAGCAGTACATGCCGTTCACCGACGGCCAGGTGACGGGCACCGACGGCGGGGGCACCGGCGCGGACACCCTCACCGGCCCGTCGGCCGGTCCATCGGACCACGCCAGCCTGCCGCCGCCTGACGTCATCCCGTACTCGACCGTCTCCAACGCTCCCGCACCATCGACGACCAGGTGACCCATCGTGCGCGTCCTCGTCATAGACAATTACGACTCCTTCGTGTTCAACCTGGTCCAGTACCTGGGCCAGCTCGGTGTGGAGTGCGTCGTCCGCCGCAACAATGAGATCTCGCTGGCAGAGGTCGGCACCGCCGGGGCGGACGGGATCCTGCTCTCCCCCGGCCCGGGCACTCCCGAACGTGCGGGCATCTGCATGTCGGTCATCGACGAGTACGCCGGAAAGCTACCCATCTTCGGCGTCTGCCTGGGACATCAGGCGTTTGGAGCGGCGTTCGGCGCGACGGTCGAGCGGGCGCCGGAACTGCTGCACGGCAAGACGTCGGTCGTCCATCACGACGGCGCAGGGGTGCTGGCCGGCCTGCCCGACCCGTTCACCGCGACGCGGTACCACTCGCTGGCCGTCGTGGAGTCGACGCTGCCGTCCGAGATCGAGGTGACCGGCCGGACGGAGTCAGGCATCGTCATGGCGATGCGCCACCGGGAGCTGCCCATCGAGGGTGTCCAGTTCCACCCCGAGTCCGTGCTCACGCAGGGCGGCCACCTGATGCTCGCCAACTGGCTCGCGTCGTGCGGCTACCCGGAAGCGCTCGAACGGGCACCCGAGCTGGCCGCCGCGGTCGAGGCGCGCCGGATCGCCGCCTTCGCCTGACGGCGCACCGGCCCGTCAGGCTCGAGCCGTCCGGCGTCGGGGCCGCGCCCCGAGCGGGCGCTACCCCGCGATGTTGATACCGACGCCGGGACCGTCGAGGCCACCGCCGATGCCGCCGCCGTGCGACGCGCTCGCGCTCGGCTCGGCGCTCGGCGGGGCGGACGACGGCGGCGGTGCCGTCGACCGGCCCACGAAGATCGTGACCGTATCGCCGACCGGCGCCGTGGAGTCGGCCTCCGGATTCTGACCGATCACCGTACCCACCTTGGCGGGGTCGTTCGTGTCCCGTGGCGCCACGTTGACCTTGAATCCGGCGCCCTGGAGCAACGTCTTGGCATCGGCCTCGGCCTTGCCGCTCACGTCCGGAACCTTCTTGAGGTTGCCCTTCGAGACGACCAGGTTGACCGCACTGTTCTCCTTGGCCGCGCTGCCCTGCTTGGGGTCGGAATCGATCACGGTGCCCTTGGGCTGGTCGCTGTCACCCTGAGTGACCTTACCGACCGTCAGGTGACTGTTCTCGAGGGCCCTGGTGGCCGAGTCCTGGGTCAGGCCGACCAGCTGCGGCACGGTGGTGTCCCCCGGTCCCAGGCAGATCTTGTACTGCACCACGGTGCCGGGTTCGACCTGCGCGTTGGCGGTCGGCGTCTGGTCGGAGACGGTGTTCTGGGTGCAGTTGAGGGCGTGGAACTCGCTGGGGCTGGGCTTGAGCTTCGCCCGCGTCAACGCGTTCTGAGCGTCCGTGGCGCTGCTGCCCTGGATGTTGGGCACCGCGACGAGCGTCTTGTGGTTGGCCACGTAGAGACCGACGGCGAGCGCGCCGACCGCCAACAGGCCGAGGAGCGTGAGCAGCACCGCCACCCAGGCGTTTCCGCGGCGCGGGGGCGGCGCGACCCGGGCGACCGGTCGGGTCGGCGGACCGCTCCGGGCGGCAGGGGGCGCCGCGATCATGGCGGTGCGCTCGTCGTTGCGCAGGACCGGCGTGGCCAGTACGGGCCGACCGGACGCGGCCCGGAGCAGATCGGCGCGCATCTCGCCGGCGCTCTGGTACCGGTTGGCGGGGTTCTTCGCCAGCGCCTTCAACACGATCGCGTCGATGGCCGGCGTGACGTCGGGGTTGCTGGTGCTCGGCGGCCGCGGGTCCTCGCGTACATGCTGGTAGGCCACGCTCACCGGGTTGTCGCCGACGAACGGCGGGTGTCCGCACAACAGCTCGTAGAGCACGCAGCCGGTCGAGTAGACGTCGCTGCGCGCGTCGACCGACTCCCCACGCGCCTGTTCCGGCGACAGGTACTGCGCCGTGCCGATGACGGCAGACGTCTGGGTCATCGTGCTCGCGCCGCTCGCGAGCGCCCGGGCGATGCCGAAGTCCATCACCTTGACCTGTCCGGTCTGGGTGAGCATGACGTTGCCCGGCTTGATGTCCCGGTGGATGATGCTGTGCCGGTGGCTGAACTCCAGGGCGGCGCAGATGTCCGCGACGATCTCCAGCGCTCGGCGGGGCATCAGCCGCCCCTCGGTGGCCAGCACCTCCTTGAGGGTCCGCCCGTTGACGAACTCCATGACGATGTACGGAAGTTCTTCGCCGCTCGGCCCGTGCTCCTCGCCGGTGTCGTAGACGGCGACGATGGCCGGGTGGTTGAGCGCCGCGGCGTTCTGCGCCTCCCGTCGGAAGCGCAGTTGGAAGATGGCGTCACGGGCGAGGTCGGAACGCAGCGTCTTGATCGCGACATCACGGCCGAGCCGAAGGTCCCGGCCGCGGTGCACCTCGGCCATGCCTCCATAGCCGAGAAGCTCGCCGACCTGGTACCTCCCCCCGAGGGTGCGGGCCTGCGCGGTCATCTCGTCTGTCGTCCTTCGTCTGGTCGGTTCATCGTCGGCAACACTCACCGCTGCGGCGGACAACTGGCGAGGTTGCCCGGGTCGATCGGATTGCATGAGGTTCCTGGGTCGGGCGTCGTCCCGTTGGCGCCCGTGGACACATGCAGGTCCACCTCTGTGCCCTCCGGCTGCTCCCCGCAGGGCGACATGTCTGCCACCCTGCCCTTGCGTCCTCCCGGTCGGTCGTTGAAGACCTGCACGTTGTAGTTGTTCTTTTCGAGTTCCTGACGGACGGCGTCGGCACTCTTGCCGATGGCTTTCCCGCACTCGATGAAGTGCGTCTTGGCCTGGGGTACCGCGGGCGCCGGCGCGGCGGTCGTCGGCTTGGGCCTGGTCGGCCGCACCGTCGGGGCCGGTGCCGTGGTGGCGGTCGTGGTGGCCGTCGACGGTGACGGCGGCGCGCCCGCGTGGCTGTCGTTGTTGTTGGCGTTGTTCCGTAACAGTAGCCAGCCGCCCCCGGCACAGAACAGCAGCACGATGAGGACGGCGAGAACTGCCCAGGGTGCGACGCTTCTCCTGCCGCGCTCGCCGGCGTCGGACACCCTGGACGGTGTCATCGATGGTGCGGGCGCGGCGTGCGTGTGCTCGCCCACCGGTGCGGCGGCGGATACGGCGGCTGCGCCGCGGGCGTACGGCCCCTGCTGCTGGCCGGGGACAGCCATCGTCCCCGTCGTCGGATATGCCGGATGCGGCATGACCCGGGTGCCGCCGGGCGGCGGTGGTCCACCCATCCGTCCGGTCGGACCGCCGAACGGCGGGGAGACGGGCGCGCCGGCCATCGGCCGGGTCGGGCCGCCGGAGGTTGGCGCCATGCCCGCCACGCCCGCGACGGTCACCGCCTGTGCCGCGCGGCGCGCCGCCTGCGCCATGGCGGCCGCCGATGGGTACCGAGCCGCGGGGTCCTTCGCCATCGCGATGTCGACGACCTGCCGGACGGCCGGCGGAATGTCGCCGGGTAGCGGCGGCGAAGCGTCCCGTACATGCCGCATGGCGATCTCGACCGGGCTGTCACCCTCGAACGGCCGCTTCCCGGCCAGGCACTGGTAGGCGACCACGCCGAGCGCGTACACGTCGGACAGCGGGGTGGCGGTCGCACCGGTCGCCTGCTCCGGCGAGATGTAGGAGGCGGTGCCGAGCACCGAGCCCGCCGCGGTGAGCTGGGCCGCGGCGGCCGACCGGGCGATGCCGAAGTCGGTGAGCACCAGCGACCCGTTGGGACGTACCAGAAGGTTGCCGGGCTTGACGTCGCGGTGCACGATGCCTTTCTCGTGCGCGGCGTGCAGCGCGTCGGCCGCCTGGGCGATCAGCGCCATGGTCCGGGCCGGGGTCAACCGGTGGACCCGGGAGAGCGTACGGGACAGCGCGTCGCCCTCGACGTACTCCATGACCAGGAACGCGGTGCCGTCCTCGCTGCCGTAGTCGTAGACGTCGACGACTCCGGGGTGGTTGATGGTGGCCATGGTGCGGGCCTCACCACGGAACCGCTCGGCGAAGCCGGGCTCCTGCAGCAGCGCGGGCAGCAGGATCTTGATCGCCACCGTCCGACCGAGAACCTCGTCGGTGCCGCGCCACACCTCGCCCATGCCGCCGCCGGCGATCCGCTCATCGAGGCGGTACCGCCCGCCCAGGGTCACTCCGGGGCTCACCATATTGGACACCTCACATCAAGCCCCGTTCCCGCGCGATGGCGGCCATCACCTTGCCGGCGATCCCGGCGGCCTCGCCACTGCCCGACAGGCCCGCCTGCTGCAGGAAGACCGCGACCGCGGCGACCGGCTTGCCGTTCTTCATCGCGAAGCCGATGAACCAACCGTGCTCGGGGTTGCCGGTGCCGTTCTCGGCGGTGCCGGTCTTGCCGCCGACCTGCAGCCCGGAGATCTGCGCCTTCCTGCCGGTGCCGTTCTCGACCACGCTGACCATCATGGTCTGCAGGTCGCTGGCCACCGACTGGTCGATGGGCCGGGACTGCTGCTGCGGGCGCGCCACGTACGTCGGGGTGCGGTCGCTGGTCAGTTCCTTGTTGATGAGGTAGGGCCGCATCTGTGAACCGCCGTTGGCGACGGTGGCGGCGATGAGCGCGCCCTGCAGCGGGGTCATCCGGACGTTGCTCTGGCCGATGGCCGACAGCGCAACCGTCGGCTGGTCGACCTGACCGTTCTGGTCCAGCATGGAGCCGGTGTGGCTGGCGACGACGCCCATGACGTTCCTGCTGTCCTGGTCGATGAGCGGGGCCTTCTCGAACCCGAACGCCTGAGCCGTTTGCTTGAGCTTGTCGGCTCCGATCTTCTCCACCGCGAGCCGGGAGAAGGCGGTGTTGCAGGACACCGTCAACGCCTGCTGCAGAGTGATCTGGTCCGGGCAGACGACACCCTGCTCGTTGGGGATCGTGTGGGTCGTCTGCGGCGGAGTGTAGGCCGGGCCGCCCTGGAGCACGTCGCTCGGCTTCATGCCGGCGCTGAGCGCGGCGGCCGAGTCGATCACCTTGAACGTCGAGCCGGGTGGGTAGGTCTCCGAGAAGGCCCGGTTGAGCAGCGGCTGGTTGGAGTCCTTGTTGAGCTTGTCGTAGGCGTCGACCGCGGCCTGGGTGTCGTGGCTGGCCATCGGGTTGGGGTCGAAGCTCGGCGCGGAGGTCGCGGCCAGGATCGCACCGGTCGTGGGGTCGAGCGCCACCACCGCGCCCTTGTGCACCGAACTGTTGGCCAGCGCGTCGTACGCCACCTTCTGGGCCGTCGGCGACAGCGTGAGCAGGACGTTGCCGCCGGAGGGCTCCTTGCCGGTGAGCATCGCCAGCCACCGGTCGGTCACCTGCGAGTCGGCGTTGCCCTGCAGGTAGGCGTTCTCGAGCTTCTCGATCCCGCTGCTGCCGAGGTTGACCCCCTTGAACCCGACGAGGTGCGCGTACTGGGCCCCCTGCGGGTAGCTCCGCAGGTACTTCAGGTTGTCGCCGGTCGCCGCGCTCTGCGCGAGCAGCACCCCGCCGGACGCCTCGATCGTGCCCCGCTGGTGCTGGTACTCCGAGATCTGCACCCGCGGGTTGTAGTCACTGTTGCGGTAGTCGTCGGCCTTGTACGCCTGGACCCAGTTGAGGTTGGCGAACAACAGGCCGAACAGGACCAGGACGACCACACCGGCCCGACGCAGCGGGGCATTCACGACTTGTCTCCAACATGTCCGCTCGCGGAGCCCGCCCTCAGCATCTCGGTGGGCAGGTCCTGAAGCTTGACCGGGCCACCGCCGGCCGCGGGGCCGCCGGAGCGACCGGCGCCCGACCCGTCAGCCGGGCGGCGCGCCGCATCGGAGATGCGCACCAGCAGCGCGATCAGCACCCAGTTGGCCACCAGGGACGAGCCACCGGCCGACATGAAGGGCGTCGTCTGTCCGGTCAGGGGGATCAGCTTGCTCACCCCGCCAACGATGACGAACACCTGCAAGCCCAGGGTGAAGGACAGGCCACCGGCGAACAGCTTGCCGAACGAGTCCCGTACCCCGATCGCGGCGCGCAGGCCACGCATGGCGATGAACAGGTAGACCGCGAGCAGGGCGGTCAGTCCGAACAGGCCGATCTCCTCGCCCATCCCGGCGAAGATGAAGTCGCTCTGCACCAGCGGCACCTTGTCCGGCCGCCCCGCGCCCGGCCCGGAGCCGAAAAGGCCGCCCGTGCCCAACCCCAGCAGGGACTGTACTAGCTGATAGCCCTTGTTGGTCGGGTCGGCGAACGGATGGAGCCAGATGTCGGCCCGTTCGTAGAAGTTGGCGAACGGGCCGCCGACCGTGCCGCCCAGGAAGTACGCGAGGAAGGCGCCGCCCAGGAACAGCAGGAGGCCGATGATGAGCCAGCTGACCCGTTCGGTTGCGACGTAGAGCGTCACCACGAACATGCCGAAGTACATGAGCGAGGTGCCGAGGTCCTTCTCGAAGATCAGGACCATGAGGCTGAGCAGCCAGACGGCGAGAACGGGTCCGAGGTCACGGCCACGCGGGAAGTCGATGCCGAGGATCCGCTTGCTCGCCAGCGACAGCACCTCGCGCTTGCGCACCAGGTAGTACGAGAAGTAGACGAGCAGGAGGATCTTGGCGAACTCACCGGGCTGGATGGCGAAGAAACTGCCGAACCTGATCCACAGCTTCGCGCCGTTGATGCTGGAGAACCGGGCCGGCAGGATCGCCGGAATCATCATCAGCGCGATGCCGGCCAGCCCGAGCGTGTACGCGTAGCGGGACAGCGAGCGGTGGTCGCGCACCACGGCGAGGACGGCGACCGCGCAGATGACGGCCAGTAGCGTCCACATCAACTGCCGGCCGCCCTGCCCGCTGAACAACGGGATCTTGACGGTGCCGTGCTCCTTGAGGTCGGCGACGTCCAACCGGTGCAGGAACATCACGCCGAACCCGTTGACGACCGCCACCGCCGGCAGCAGGACCGGGTCGGCGTGCGGCGCCAGCCAGCGGATAAGCAGATGGGCCGCGAAGAAGATCGCGGTCAGCGTGATCAGCGGACCGAGGAACCCGAGACTGACGCGGCCGACGAGAGCGGCCTCCGAGGCGGCCGCGTACCCCCCGACGAGCACCATCGCGAACAGCAGCAGACCGAGTTCGGAGTTGCGACGACCTCCCGAGCGCGGGGACCGGGCAGCGGTCGCTCCGCCGCCCGCGGTGGCGGGCGGCGGAGCCGGAGTGGCGGCAGCGGTCACGACGGAGGCTAGTCCTTAAGCAGGTCGGGTCAGCGCTTGCGGCAACTGATCGTCGGCAGGGGGGTCTGGGTGGCGTCGCTGCCCGAGGCGCTGGGAGCGGGCGCGGCGCCGGCGGACGGAGCGGTACTCGGCGTGGCGGACGCTGCCGTGCCCGGTGCGGTGGACGCTGCCGTGCCCGGACCCGGTGCCGCCGGGGCGGACGGTTCTGTCGACGGCGGCGACTGGCACAGCGGCAGCTTGTTGCTGTTGGTCGGGTCGTCACTGGTCAGTTGGGTCAGCTTGCGCCGGGCGTCGGCCGCGTTGTCGGCGTGGATCCCCTGCTTGACGGCGTCCTGGGCGCTCTTGGTCAGCTCGTCGAGTGTGGTGGTGCTGCGCTGCTGCTCCGATGACAGCCGCAGTCCGGCGACCTGGCCCGGCACGCCGCGGAACACGGCCACCACACCGTCGTCGGTCGCTCCGACGTAGTACCGCGTCTGAATGTAGCGCCAGCCGAGCGCGAGCCCGCCGCCTAACAGTGCCAGCAGGACCAGGGCCAGCAGCGAGTTGCGGACCGGGTGGCGGCGGGGAGGTTCGTCCTCGTCGCTGTCCACCGACGTCTCCGGGGCCGACGGTCGAGGACTGGTCAGGGCGGACGCCCGCGCGGCCGGCGTCGAACTGTCGGCCGAGGTCGAGTTGCCCCGGTCGCGGGCGGCGGCGCCACCCACGATCGGCGCCTCCTCGACGATGTCCTCGTCGGTGACGTCCGCGACGATCACCGTGATGTTGTCGGGGCCGCCGCCGCGCAGCGCGAGCTGGATGAGCCGCTCGGCGCACTGGTCCGGGTTCTTGTACTCGCGCAGCGTCGCCTCGATCGTCTCCGCGCTGACGACGCTGGACAGCCCGTCGCTGCACAACAGGTACCGGTCACCGGCCTTGGCCTGGCGCACCGAGTACTCCGGCTCGGCGTCGCGCCCGTCGAGGGCACGGAACAGCAGGTGCCGCTGGGGGTGGGTGTCGGCCTCCTCGAGGCTGATGCGGCCTTCGTCGACCAGCATCTGCACGTACGTGTCGTCCTTGGTGACCTGCCCGAACTCGTCGCCGCGCAGGAGGTACGCCCGGGAGTCACCGATGTGGACCATGCCGAACTTGCTGCCGCCGAAGAGCATCGCGGTGAGGGTCGTGCCCATGCCCTCCATCGCGGGGTTGGCCTCGACCGTGTCCCGGATCTGCTGGTTGGCGTGGTCGACCGCGCCGCGCAGCGCGTCGATGACCGCGCTGCCCGGCACGTCCTCGTCGAGCGGCGCCATGGCGGCGATGACGATGTTGCTGGCGACGTCGCCGGCGGCCATTCCACCCATGCCGTCCGCGACGGCGAGCAGGCGTGGCCCAGCGTAGACGGAGTCCTGGTTTCCGCCTCGGATGAGACCGCGGTCACTGCGGGCCGCGTAGCGCAGGGTCAGGGTCATGGGCGTAGCTCGAAGGATGTACGACCGATCCGGATCGGAACGCCGAGGGGTACGGGGGTCGGTGCGCCGACCTTAGCGCGGTCGAGGTAGGTCCCGTTGGTCGAGCCCATGTCCTCGATGAACCACTGCCCGTCACGCGGGACCAGCCGCGCGTGACGGGCGGAGGCGTAATCGTCGGTCGTCACCAGCGTGCAGTCCTCCGCGCGCCCGATCGTGATGGGTGTCTCGCCGAGCGTGATCCGCGTGCCGGCGAGCGCTCCTGCCGTGACCACCAGCTGGCGTGCGGCCCGGCCTCGCTTGACCTTGGCAGGCTTGGCGCTCGCCACGGTCGGGCCGACGCCGCGCGGGGCGGCGACGAGCCGGCTGGAACGTGCGCCGGCGAAGAGGTCCCGCCGGATCACACCCACCACCGTGAACACGAAGATCCACAGCAGGATGATGAATCCGTACCGGGCGACGGTCAGGACGATCTCAGGCATGCAGTTCTCGATCCGGGCCTGGCGGACTGATCACTTCGGGCACGTCGGCTAACCGTCGGCCCGGAAGGTCAACGTCGTCGTGCCGAGCTGGATCATGTCGCCGGGGTTGAGAGCGACCGCGGAGACCCGCTGCCCGTTGACCGTCGTGCCGTTGGTCGAGCCGAGATCCGTCAGCACCACCTGCGCGCCGTCGAAGTCGAGCCGCGCGTGCCGCCGCGAGATGCCGACGTCGGGCAGACGCAGGTTGGCCTGGTCGCCGCGGCCGATCACGGTGGAGCCGATCGACAGCGGATAGCTGCGGCCGTCACCCGAGATCAGGCGTGCGGCTCGCGCCGGGCCACCGCCGTGTGCCGGCGGGGAGCTGTGCGGGGCGTACGGGTTCTGGTCGTAGGCGTTCTGCTCGTACGGCGCCTGGTCGTACGGGCTCTGCTCGTACGGCGGGTAGCCGGGGGGCGCCTCGTAGGTGGGCACGGGCGGCACGTCGCCACCGGTGTAGACCTCGGCGGTGACCCGGAACATGCCGGTGTCGAGGCCGTCGCCGCGCTCGATCTCGACGATGACGTCGCCGTAGACCGTCCAGGCCTGCTCGCCGATGAACTCGGCCTGCGACTGCGCGAGCTCCTGGGCCAGCGCGGCGGCGTAGGGCGCCAACCGGCTGTGGTCGTAGGGCGAGAGATCTATCACGTATCGGTTGGGAACGAGAGTTCGGCCACCGGCCAAGATCGCCTTGTGCGCCTCCGCCTCCCGTTGCATGGCGTTAAGGATCTCCACAGGGTGGACCACACCCTTGAAGACCTTGGCAAAAGCCCCTTCGACAAGGCCCTCCAAGCGCTTCTCGAAGCGCTGCAGCACACTCACCGGCTCCTCCTCGGGTCCCGAGGTCATGATGGTATCTGGCGAGTGCTCTCCTGCACCCGCACCAACCGGCCTAGCTCGTGCTATTCTTCCGGGGCGCCTACGGCAGCCTAGTCTTAACACGTGCATTGTGCCCGGTTGGATTAGGCTATCGGACGAAAAGAGCGAGACGGCTACCGGTCTGGCTCTGCGGCGTAGCCACTCCGGCACGCGTGGTATCGTTCACCACGCCCCGGCTGGGGCAAGTCACTTCGGGGAAGTGGCGGAATGGCAGACGCGCACGGTTCAGGTCCGTGTGCCCGAAAGGGCGTGAGGGTTCAACTCCCTCCTTCCCCACCACACCACAGGCGGCCCACTCGGGCCGCCTGTTCTGTTTTCCGAGACGACTCCGTCAGCCAGGGCTCTCGCCGTCCGCAGCTAGACTGCACTCGCTGTACCAACATCGCGAAACCTGGAGTTGCCCGTGAGCGTCGCAATCGTGACCGGATCAGCCGGCCTGATCGGCTCCGAGGCGGCGCGGCACTTCGCCTCGCTCGGACTTGACGTCGTCGGCGTCGACAACGACATGCGCAGCCGCTTCTTCGGCGCCGAGGCCTCGACCGCGTGGAACGTGCAGCGCCTGAAGAGCTCGCTGGGCGACCGGTACACCCACTACGACCTCGACATCCGGGACCGCGAGGGGCTGGCGAAGATCTTCGCGCGGTACGGCCGCGACGTCGCCGTCGTCATCCACACGGCCGCGCAGCCGAGCCACGACTGGGCGGTCCGCGACCCGTACACCGACTTCGACGTCAACGCGGTCGGCACCCTCAACGTGCTGCAGAACGTACGCGAGCACTGCATCGAGGCGCCGGTCATCCACTGCTCCACCAACAAGGTGTACGGCGACCGCCCCAACTCCCTGCCGTTCGTCGAATTGGAGACGCGGTGGGAGCTCGAGCCGGGCCACCGGTACTACCACGGCATCACCGAGGACATGTCGATCGACCAGTGCCTGCACTCGGTGTTCGGCGCCTCCAAGGTCGCCGCCGACGTCATGGTCCAGGAGTACGGGCGGTACTTCGACATGAAGACCGCCGTGTTCCGGGGCGGCACCCTCACGGGCCCGGCGCACTCGGCCACCGAGCTGCACGGCTTCCTCGCGTACGTGATGCGCTGCAACATGGAGCGCCGCACGTACCGGATGTTCGGCTACAAGGGCAAGCAGGTGCGGGACGCCATCCACAGCCACGACGTGGTCTCGGCGTTCGAGGCGTTCTTCCGCAACCCGCGCTCGGCCGCGGTCTACAACCTGGGCGGCGGGCGGCACTCGCACACCTCGATGCTGGAGGCCTTCGCGCTCGCCGAGAAGATCACCGGCACGGAGATGGTCACCGAGTACGTCGACCAGAACCGGATCGGCGACCACATCTGGTGGGTCGGCTCCAACGCCGCGTTCCAGGCCGACTACCCGGACTGGAAGCAGGTGTACGACGTTCCGATGATCCTCCAGGAGATCTACGAGGCCAACGTCGACAAGTGGCTGCCGACCGCATGATCGACCAGGGCAAGCGGAGCGTCCTCGGCGTACTCGTCGACGTCATCGACTACGAGGCGGCCGCCGAGAAGGTCCTCGCCGCCGCCCGCGAGCAGCGGCCCTTCGCGCTCACCGCGCTCGCCGTGCACGGGGTGATGACCGGGGTGCAGGACCGGGCGCACAACGCCCGGCTCAACGCGTTCGACGTCGTCACCCCGGACGGCCAGCCGGTCCGATGGGCGCTCAATCTGCTGTACGGCGCGGGGCTGGCCGACCGGGTGTACGGCCCCGCGTTGACCCTCAGGGTTCTCGAGGGTTGTGCCGCCGAGGGCCTGCCGGTCTACCTCTACGGTTCGACGACCGAGACTCTCGACCGGCTGGTCCCGGCGCTGATCGGGCTCTTCCCGGCCTTGAAGATCGCGGGTACGGAGCCGTCGAAGTTCCGGGCGGTGCGTCCGGGCGAGGACGCCGAGATCGCCGAGCGGATCAAGGCCTCCGGCGCGCGGGTGGTCCTGGTCGGGCTGGGCTGCCCGCGTCAGGAGATCTTCACGTACGCGATGCGCCCGCTGATCGACGCGCCGCTGCTCGCCGTCGGGGCGGCGTTCGATTACCACGCCGGGCAGCTTCGCAAGCCGCCGGCGTGGATGCAGAAGTACGGCTTGGAGTGGCTGTGGCGGCTCGGCCTGGAGCCGGGCCGGCTCTGGAAGCGCTATCTGCTGCTCAACCCGAACTACGCGGCGCGGCTGACGGCCCAGAAACTGAAGCTGTGGCGGGTCGCCCCGCCTGAGCCGGCGACCGAGCGGCCGTCGACGTTCGCCGTCTAGCTAGGCGATCTTGGACACTTTTCGGTGCCGTAGGCCCGCCAAGTGTCCAAGATCGCGGAGTTCTACTCGCCCTTGAGCTTCTGCATCTGAACGCGGCGCTGGCGCAGCTCGGCCCGCAGGCGCACGGCGCGGTCGGCCGGCAGCAGCATGAGCGCGAACGGCGCGGCCATCCACCAGCGGCCGGCGAGAGTCACACCGGCCACCGTGACCAGCACCCCGACGACGTACAGCCGGATCAGCCAGTCGACTCGCGCGCGCTGCGGGTTCCGCTTGTGCCACGCGTCGAGCACCCCGAACGCGCCGATGCTGAACGCCAGCATCCCGAAGCCGCCAACCAAGCCGAAAGTAGTCGTCACATCCATCGAGCCGCCTTTGTCGGACAAACCAAACGCGGCCCAAGGTTAGGCTGACGTTCCGTCAAACGACCATCAACGATGAGCGCGGTCAAACGGCATGATCAGGCCGACCGGCCAGCCGGAAGGCTCACTTCTGTCGAGGCGTGACCACCCGTTCAGGCGATGGACAGACCACCCAATCGGCGCAGACGGGCACGAGTCTCCTCATCGCAGAGCGCCCCCTCGACGCCTGCCGCGTACGCGTCGGCGGCCGACACCCCGAGCCCGGCCGCCACCTCGTACTCGCGACCGAGGTCGGTGCCGAACATGGCCGGATCGTCGGTGTTGACGGTGCAGCGCACCCCGGCCTCGCGCAGCAGCGGCAACGGGTGCTCCGCCAGGCTCGACACCACGCGGGTACGCAGATTCGACGTCGGACACACGTCCAGCACCAGGCCCCGGTCGGCGATCTCCTTGACCAGGTCCGGATCCTCGACGGCCCGGATGCCGTGGCGGATTCGGGCCGCTCCCAGGTCCATGACCTCCCGTACCGACTCGGGGCCGGCGCCCTCGCCGGCGTGCGGTACGAGTGCGAGCCCGCCGTCGCGGGCGATGTCGAAGGCCCGCCGGTACGCCGACGCGGTCGTCGCCGTCTCCATGCCACCGAGCCCGATACCGACGATGCCCCGGTCGCGGTAGCGCACCGACACCCGCGCGCACTCCTCCGCGGTCTCGACATCGAGTCCCCGATAGAGGTCCGGGGTGAACCGGATCGTCACCCCGTACCGCTCGTACGCCTCGACCGCGCCCTCGGCGTACCCGGTGTAGATCTCGTCCCATCCGACCACGCCGCGCTGGACCCGCTCGGACGGCGAGAAGATCGCCTCGAGGTAGACCGCACCGAAGGAGGCCGCCTCGGCCGCGTAGTCGACCACGATCTGCCGGAAGTCGTCCGCGGTGCGCAGGCAGTTGGTGGTGAGCACCCAGACCTCGATGAAGTGCCTGAAGTCGGTGAACTCGTAGAGGGCGGTCAGCTCCTCGACCGTGTTCACCGGCAGCGGCAGGTCGTTGCGCCGGGCGATGTCGAGCAGAGTCGCCGGCCGGACCGTCCCCTCCAGGTGGACGTGCAGCTCGATCTTCGGGGCGACGACGGGATCAGGGAGAGTTCGAGTCGTTGTCACAACCCAAACTCTCCCTGATCACGCAGGGTGTCCGCGACCGGTCAGACAGTCAGGGTCCAGGAATCGATGTAACCGGTGTCCATGCGGTACATGTCCTGCACCTTGAGCTTCCAGGTGCCGTTGGCGGCCTTGCCGGACAGGTTGACGGTGTACGTGGTGTCGACGTTGGCGGCGCTGTCGAAGCCCTCCGTCTTCAGCCGGGACGAGGTGCTGTCCGGGGCCACCAGGTCGATGCGGAGGTCCCCGCGATAGGTGTGCTTGATGTGCACCTCGACCTTGGCCGACGCCGAGGCGTTGCGGTCACAGCCGGAGATGGTTATCGGGCTGGTCACGGCCGCGCCGGCGTCCGGGACAGGGACATCCGTGCCGTTGGTGCCCGAACAGCCCGCGGGCGGCGGCGGGGGCGGTGGCGGCGGGGTGCCGCCGTTGCCCACGTACAGGAGCTTGTTCGGCGAGCCCGTGCCCGGGTTGCCGACGACACCCGAGGTGGCGTTGTTCACGAGCGCGTCGCGGACCTGCTGCGGTGTGAAGCCGGGGTTGGCCGCGGCCACCAGCGCGGCCGCACCGACGACGTGCGGGGTCGCCATCGACGTGCCGCTGATGGTGTTCGTGGCCGTGTCGCTGGAGTTCCACGAGGACGTGATGGAGACGCCCGGAGCGAAGATGTCGACGCAGGTGCCGTAGTTGGAGAAGGACGCCCGCTGGTCGTTGTTCTGGGTCGCGGCGACGGTGATCGCTTCGGGTACGCGGGCGGGCGAGGTGCCGCACGCGTCCTGCGGGTTGCCGAAGATGTCGCCGTTGCCCGCGGCGATGCCGTAGGTGACGCCCGAGGCGATGGAGCGCTGGACGGCCGCGTCGAGGGTGGCGTCCGCCCCGCCGCCGAGGCTCATGTTGGCCACGGCGGGCTTGATCGCGTTGGCGGTCACCCAGTCGATACCGGCGGCGACGCCGGAGGTACTGCCGCTGCCGTTGCAGTCGAGTACCCGGACCGCGACGAGCTGGACGCCCTTCGCGACGCCGTAGGTCTTTCCACCCACGGTCCCGGAGACGTGGGTGCCGTGGCCGTGGCAGTCGTTGGCGTTGCCACCGCTGGTGACCGCGTCGAACCCGGGCGTCGCCCGCCCGCCGAACTCGCTGTGGGTGACCCGGATGCCGGTGTCGATGATGTACGCGTGCACGTTGGACGCCGTCGTCGGATAGGTGTAGTTGCCGTCCAGCGGCAGGTTGCGCTGGTCGATCCGGTCCAGACCCCAGGTGGCCCCGGTCTGGGTGTCCGAGATTGTGAAGACGCCGTCCTTCTGGACGTAGGCGACGGACGGGTCGGCGGCGAGCCGGCGCGCCTGCACCTCACTCATGGACCGGACCGCGTACCCGTGCAGTGCGCTGTGGTACGTGTGCCCCAGCTTTCCGCCGAACCTGCCCAGCAGGTCGTGCACCGGCGCGTCGACGCCCCTCGTCCGCGTGACGGTGTCCTTGAGCACGACGACGTAGCTGCCGGGTACCACGCGCGTGGTACCCGCATCGCGCACGACCCCGTCCGCCAGCACGGCCGCTGACGCGGGTCCGCTGACCGCAACGGTGGCGACGGTCGCCGCGGCGGTGGCGAGACCGAGCAGTGCGACCCACCGGCCGGGTTCGGACGCCCGTCGGCCTGGCCTCGTTGATTCCGGGAGCCTCATCTCCACTCCTCCCCTGTGTGGACCGCCACGCTGACGGTGCCCCACGCCGAGCGGACGGCGGTCCGATTAGAGAAGAGGGTATTTGGAGACCCTTTTAAATGAATAGGTCCAGAATTTGATCTATGAATCGCCCGCCGCCCCGCCCGTTCAGCACGCTAAGTGAACGGGCGCCCGGCCGCACCTCCACCGACCTCAGGCCCTGACTTGCGAGGAGAGTGCCGTCGGCGCGGTTGCGATGCGTGGGCGAAACGCCACGAGCGGTGACGACCGTGCGCGCCCGACGGGCCCGCCGGACTTCACGGCGCACCTGCCGTAGGGACCGCCGAGGGTACTGTCGAGGGTCGGAGTCGCCGACTGCCGCACGCCCGACGGGCGTGCGGCGGCGCGGATCAGCGCCGGGCGGAGGACTGAGAGTACAGCAGCTCGAGGATTGAACGCGCGGCCTCGAACCAACGGTCCAGCCACTCCTGCGACGGCGCGTTCCCCTTGGCCGGCAACTCGAGGAGGAGACCCCGCAGCAGCGGATGGTCGGCGAGCGGCTCGCTTGCGATGTGATTCCACGGGTCGGTGGTGAAGACGGACCCGTCCAGCTCGGGCTCGACGAGCTCCGGGGTACGCAACGACGAGCCGATCGGGCCGGTGTTCTCCATCTGACCCTTCACGCGGTCGATCGCGGACGTCGAACCGTTGCGTCGGCCCAGGTCGTCACCGTTGGCGGCGGGCAGCACCGCACTCTCTCCACGGGTCGGGCGGTACCCGCCCAGCTGCGAGGCGAAGTGGTCGTCGCCGTTCGCCGAGCCATTGGTGTAGTTGTTCGGGCCTGTCGTCATCACGTCTCACCTGTCTTCAGGGTATGCGTCGGTCGCTCGTACGGGGCAGCTCACCACGCCTGGCGCTCAAAGCGGGCCGCGCCGCCTGGTACAACGAAGATCCGTGATGCCGGCGACGCCCACCGCCCGATTTGCTTTCGCGAGCGGTGACCGGCCGTCGGCGCTTGCCGGCCAAAGGCGCTTGCCGGCCGAAAGCGCTCACGAGGTGGAGGACGCCTACAGGTCGAACTCGCCGTCCTTGGCGCCTTCGACGAACGCGTCCCACTCGGCCTGAGTGAACAGCAGCACCGGGCCGCGGGGATCGGCGGACCCGCGAACCGCGATCGCTCCGTCCACGAACGCCACCTCCACACAGTTACCCGAACCGCCGTCACCGCGGTCGCTTCGACGCCACCGGGCGCTGTCGAGATCGACCCGCAGGCCCTTGGCCGCTATCTCCACCACAACCCCTCCACCGATCGCCGGTCACCGCACACGTCACGCATCAGCATTGTGCGCGTCGATGTCCACCGGTTCACGCCGTACTCGCCGCGAACCCTGCCGCCGGAACCGGCCATCGTTACCGACAGTGAAATAGCAGTATGCAACTTGCATTAGCAAAGGGACTAGTGAAAACCTGTGGGTGCGGCACGGGTTACTCACCGTTGGTCAAGTTCCGACACGCAGCTGTCTTTCGGACAAAGCGGGCGGCGGATCGGCAGGCGGGCCCAAGCCGGCACAACGAATCGGTTGCCACGCGCAGCGGATACCCAGCGTGTCCGGTGGCTTCCGAACTGCAAGGACGTGTTCGGGGACGCGTCGGCCCGCCAGCGCGCGGGCGCCAGACGCCGCGCGACGCCCACCGTCGCCGGCCGAACTAACCAGGCAGAGAACAGGAGTCGGTGTGCAACCCAGGGCCGGAGACGTACTGCGCGTGACGAAGGCGGCGAGCGTGCAGTTCCTCGAGCCGATGCTCTTCCGGGTGATCCGGGTACACGACTGGCCGACCTACGACGGATGGGCCTGGCTCGACGGGTATCAGTTGAACGCGGCCGGTGACGCCGTCGAGCGCAGGTCGATCTTCGTTCAGCTCAAGGGCCTGGAGCCCGGGAACGCCACTCCGGCCGGCGGTCTGCGGTCCCGGGCCGGCGTGAGCTGACCACCGGCCGGGTTCACCGCTTCGGCGACGCCGAGGGTGGCGTCTGCGATCGGGCCGGTGTCGGCGACGCCGAACGGGTCGCCGTCGTCGGTGCCGGCACCGGCGCGGCGGCAACGACCAGGGTCACCCGACTGCCCGCCGCCACCATCGTTCCGGCACCGGGATCGGTCGCGATCACCGTACCGGGAGCCGCGCCACCCGTGACGCGCCGGGCCACCGTGGCGGTGAGCCCGTACGCGGCCAACTGCTGCCTGGCCGCCCCCTCGCTCTGACCCACCACATCGGGCACCGCGATCTGGTCGGGCGTCGCCGCGGTCGGCGCCGTCGTGGGCGCCGCCGGCGGGGCCTGCGAGGCCGGCGCGGTCGCGGTAGACGAGGAGGCCGCGGTGGCCGTCGCGGGGACGACCGTCGTGGGCGCCGACCGCCCAGCGACGTGATTGAAGATCAGCCACAGGCCGGTGCCGAGCATCGCCAGCAGGACGAGTACGACCAGAGCGATCAGCACCGGGCGCAGCCAGGACCGGTCGGAGCGCTCGGCACCGAACTCCTCCTGCCACGGCGGCGGCTCCGGGGCGGGTACCGGATCGGCAGCCACCGGAACCGACGCCCGGGCGGCCCATACGCCGGGCTCCTGCGGCGGCGTCCCGTGGCCGTTGGCCGACATCGGGCGGGTGGATTCGAGATCCTCCGGCATCGGCCGCGTCGACGCGAAGTCGTGGGGCAGCGCCTGCGTAGACCCGACATCCGGGGGCAGCGCCTGCGTGGACGCGAGGTCCGCGTCCACATCGTCGTCGTCGGCGAACGGGTCGAACGTCGACGTCGGGTCGTCGGCGGACATCCGCCGCGTGGCCTCATCCCGGCGGTCGTTCTCGGTGGCTTCGTCGCGTTCATCGGCCATGACCCCATCTCATCAGAAAGCCGGCGGCCATCGATCGGCGGTCGGGCCGGTTACGCCACGGGGGCTCGCACGTATCGGTTGATCAGGCGTACGCTGCGCCGCATGGCGGCGCGCGGATGGGCAAACTCAACGATGACCGCGGTCGGTGTCGCGGCCGGTGCCGGTGCGGCGCAGTTCGGCCTCGTGTACGGACTGGGCATCGTGACGTGGCAACCGGTACGTAACGGGGCGGACAACAGCCTGTGGCTGGCCAATCTGACCTGGTCACTGTGGATCGCCGCCACCTCTACCGTGCTCGGCGCGGTCTACGCGAACGGCTCGGGTACCCGTCGCCTGCCGGCGACGGCGGCGTCGAGGAGCACGGTCGATCTGGTGATGCGGATAGCGACCGCGCTCGCCGCCGCGATCGGCGCCCTGGTGACTGTCCCGCTCGTGGTGCTGCCGGCCCGGGCGGCGCTGCGCGCGGACACGTTCCGCCCGGAGGTCACCGCCGGCGCGTACGCCGTGGTCGGCGTCCTCGCCGGCCTGGTCGCAGCCCTGATAGCCGTCAACGTACGGGTGATCGCGGCGAACGTCGTGGCCTCGACGGCCTGGGTCTGGCTGCTCGCGGCGGTCGCCGTCGCCGATGCGGTACGGGCCCATCGGACCGCGGGCACCGCCCAGCTCGCGGCGTGGCAGTTCCTCGACAAGGGATGGTTCCACGACGTACTGCACATCCCCGGCGCGTTCCTGATGCTCGGCGTCGCCCTGCTGATCGGCGTGTTCTCCGCGCTACCGGCCGACCGGCGCGGAGACAACCGGTTCGGCATCGCGGTCTCCGGCGCGGTCGGCCCGTTGCTCGTCGCGGCCGCGTATCTGCTCAGCGCACCGAAACCGACCGTACGGATGGACGACACGGCGTACGGGTTCTCGGCCTACGCGGTCATCGCCGGCCTCGCCGGATCCGTGTTCGTGGCGGTGCTCGCGCCGCTGCGGCCGCGCCGCCGCGTCACCCCGCCGACCCCGGACCGCGACGCGGCGACGTCCGCGCGCGGCGCCGCGTCACCCGCCCGGGAAGCCGTGCCGGCTCCCGGAGTGGTCGGGCCCACCGCCGACGACGACAGCGATCTCACCCAGTGGACGAGTGCGCTCGCCGGCGACGCCCCCGGGTACGGGCTGCCGGCTTCTCCGCCGGCAACCGCCGGCGCCGGCAGGGCGACGCCCGGTATGCACGGTGTTCCGCAGCCGGCGACCGGCAGGGCGACGGCGAGCATGGACGGCGTTCCGCAGACGGCGACCGGCTGGGCCACGGTGGCCGAGCCGGTGTCCCCGACGGTCACCCGGTGGGCGTGGTCGGATGTGCCGCAGCCCCGCCAGACGCGGGACTTCAGCGATCCCGCCACGTCCTGAGGCACAACCCGACGCTCCGGGGCGCTACCCGATGGGCCAGGTGTGTACGGGCTCGTTGTCCGCCTGGTTGACGCTATAGCGGCGCAGCATCTCGCGGAGCGCCGCGATCCGGTCGAGGTTGCGGTCCCGCTCCAGGGCGCGCACGGTCTCGGTCTGCCACACCGCCCCGTTGCGCCGCTCGACGCAGCGGGCTTCGATGACGCCGAGAAGACGGTCGCGGGTGGACGGATCGACGCCGAAGCGGTCGAGCCCGTCGTACGCCTTGGGGAGCAGCTTCTCCAGGACGAGATCCGTCACTCTCATCTCACCGAAGCGCGGCCACCACAGGCTGGAGGCGATGCCGTCCCGGGCCGCCGTGTGGAAGTTCTGTTCAGCGGCCGAGAAGGTGAGCTGCGTCCAGATCGGGCGGTCGGCCTCGGCCAGCTCGCGTACCAGCCCGAAGTAGAACGCGGCGTTGGCGAGCAGGTCCACCACCGTGGGTCCGGACGGCAGGACCCGGTTTTCGACTCTCAGATGCGGCCGGCCGTTCATCACGTCGTACACCGGACGGTTCCACCGGTAGACGGTCCCGTTGTGCAGCCGTAGCTCGCCGAGGTGGGGCACGCCCCCGTTGTGCAGCACCTCGACCGGGTCCTCGTCCTCGGTGATGGCGAGCAGCGGCGGGAAGTACCGCACGTTCTCCTCGAACAGGTCGAAGATCGAGGTGATCCAGCGCTCACCGAACCAGACCCTCGGGCGTACTCCCTGGGCTTTGAGTTCGTCGGGGCGGGTGTCCGTGGCCTGCTCGAAGAGCACGATCCGGGTCTCGGACCACAGCTGGCGGCCGAACAGGTAGGGCGAGTTCGCGCCGAGGGCGACCTGGATGCCGGCGATGGCCTGGGACGCGTTCCAGTAGCAGGCGAAGTCCTCGGGCGCCACCTGGAGGTGGAACTGCACGCTCGTGCAGGCCGCCTCCGGCACGATCGAGTCGGTGTACGCCTGCAGCCGCTCGGGGCCCCGGATGTCGAGGAACATGTCCTCTCCCCGGGCAGTGATGATCTGCTCGTTGAGTACCCGGTAGCGCGGGTTGGCCGAGATGTTGTCGAGGACCGTGTGCGCCTGGGTGAGGGTGGGCAGGATGCCGATCAGCACGAGTTGGGCGTCGTGTTTGTGCGCCCGCTCGTTGGCGTGGGCGAGGCTCGCGGACACGTCCCGCTCGTACTCGTCGAACCCGTGCCCGGCGATGAGCCGCGGCCGGACGTTGATCTCCAGGTTGAACTGGCCGAGCTCGGTCTGGAACGAAGGGTCGGCGAGATCCGCGAGCACCTCGGCGTTGCGCATGGCCGGCTGGGCCTCGCCGTCGATGAGGTTGAGCTCGATCTCCAGCCCGGTCGTCGGGCGGTCGGCGTCGAAACGGAAGTCATGGAGCATCAGCGCGAACACGTCCAGGCACCGGCGGACCTTCTGCCGATAGCGCGCTCGATCTTCGCGGCTGAAAGTAGCCTGCGAAACGTCCTTGCCCATCGACGAATCCACCCCTGCCCGTGTCCTCGGACCTCAACCGTAGGAGCGCGTCCGCCGACACCGCTAGGGGCAAACCGGACCCCGTTCAGCGCAGGGTAAGCAACAGGGTGCGGATGGTTCGGGCCCTTGAACAGATACGTGAAAGCCGCGGGTCACCTCGCGGTTCCCGCGGCTTTCACGGAACGGAACTGCCCGCTCAGGCCTGCCGGATCGCCTCGGCCTCGATCTCAATCTTGATCTTCTTGCCGACCAGCACGCCGCCGGCCTCGAGGGCCTGGTTCCAGGTCATGCCGAACTCCTCGCGGTCGATCTCGGTGCTCGCGTTGAAGCCGATGACCTCCTGGCCCCACGGGCTGGTCGCGAGACCCTCGAACTCGACGTCGAGGGTGACCTCACGGGTGACGCCACGGATGGTGAGGTCGCCGACGAGCTTGAACTCGCTGCCGTCGAGGTCGACCAGGCGGGTGCTGCGGAAGGTCAGCTCCGGGTAGGTCTCCACGTCGAGGAAGTCGGGGCTACGGAGGTGGTTGTCGCGGTCGCCGACACGGGTCTCGATGCTCGCGGCGGGGATGCGCACGGTCACCGTCGAGGCCAGCGGGTCCTCCGCAACGGTGATTTCACCGCTGACCTCCGTGAAGTTACCGCGTACCTTGCTCACCATGAGGTGGCGAGCCACGAAGCCGACCCGGGTGTGCGTGGGGTCGAGAGCAAAGGTGCCGGCGGTGGGGATGGTCAGACCGGCAAAGGTGCGGCTGGTGGCGGGTGCGGACATCAAGGGCCTCCCAGGTTGGGGGTGGTGCTTTAGTTGACCGCTCAACTATATCCTCAACAACTTTCCTCTTGTCAAGTACCTGCTGGTAAGGTGGTTATGTGACCGAGCACCTGTTCGATGACCGACGAATCACAGCCATGGGCCTGTTCACCGAGGCGTTCACGGGCCTGACCGCGCGCGTCTCCGGACAGCTGGCGACCCATGGGTTGTCGCTCGTGGAGTTCGAGGTGCTCATACGGCTGGCCCGCTCCCCCCGCAGCCAACTGCGGATGACCGATCTCGCCGCCCAGACACAGCTGACCACCAGCGGCATCACCCGCGTCGTGGACCGGCTGGAACGCACCGGCCTGGTGCGCCGCGAGGCCTGCCCGACCGACCGGCGCAGTTCGTTCGCGGTGCTCACCGACGCCGGCCGGACCCGCATGGAAGAGGTACTGCCGGGTCACCTCGAACTGATAGAGCACTGGTTCACCGGCCGGCTCATGCCGGACCAGCTGAGCCAGCTGCTCGACTCGCTGCGCGTCGTACGCGACGCGGTCCGCCCCGAGGCGACCTCCGGCGCCGCCAGGAACGCGAGCGAGTGCGAAACCAGGTGAGCAGCCGCCGAGGCGCCGACCGGCAGGAGTAGCGGCAGGACTTGCGCCCGAGTCGGACTAACGACGCCAAAAGGGAGTAATCCATTGACCGCGTTGAGTAATCTTCCCCTCGGGAGGCAGTAAAAGGGGATCGGCACGGGCGAAGCGGTGGGGCCTGGGGGGCCTTCGCCCGTGCCGCCCCTGTCTCCGCCCCAGCGCCTCAGCCCCGGGGCCGCCGCCCCCGGGGACAGCGACCCCGGCGCAGAGATCAACCGGTTTCCAGCAGGGCCAGGTCCCGCGGCAACAGGACCTGGCCGGTGCGCCGGCACATCGCCCGGAGCTGAGCGAGCGCGGATGCGCGGTCCGCCGGACCGTCCGTGCTCGCCGCGACTCCGACCAGCGCCTCCACGACATCACGCGCGTCATGGCGACCGAAGAGGGCCGCCGCGGCCGCTTCGAACAGCTTCGCAGCGTACGCCCGCTCGCCTCGCGCCCGCGCAAGATAGCCGCCGATCATCGCCTGCGTACCCTCCGCCGGCGCCCCGATCTCCGCCAGGGTCGACCGGACCGCCTCCGCCTCGGCCCACGCGCCCGACTCGGCCAGGGCCAGCCCGACCGTAGCCAGTGCGCGTACCCGGTGGCCGGGATCGCCGACATCCGTCAGCAGCGCGAGGGCACGCCGACCGAACTCGACCGCCGGTTCGTACCGCCCCTCCAGCCGGGCGACCTCGGCCAGATCCACGAGCGCGATGGCGCACAGCCGCGTGTCGTCGCCGGCCAGCCGGGTCACCGTGTCGAGCCGTCGCCTTGCTCCGGCCAGGTCACCATTTCGGACGTCGTGCCAGGCCAGGCCGCGGTGGGCGACCAGGACCTCGCGCGAGCGACCGGTCCGGGTGGCCAGGTCGAGCATCTCCTCCCCGTGGCGCCGCGCGTCGTCATGCCCGCCGACCGCCCGCCACAGGGCGCTCAGGCAGTCGTGTGCGGCCAGCTCGCCACTCACGTCGCCGAGGGCGGCGAACGTTGCGAGCGCCTGGCGCGCGCCGGTCAGCTCGGCCAGGCCGTCCCCATGCTCGATGGCCAGCGTCGCGGCGCCGAGCTGCGCCCACGCGCGTACCTCCGGATCCGCTTCGGCGCTGCGCGGGTCGTCCAGCAACCGGCGCAGCCACGCTCTGCCCTCGGCGTCCCGCCCCCGAAACCGCCACCAGCGGGTGAGTGCGGCGGCCAGCCGCAACGCGGTCGGCGGGTGTATGTCCGCCGCGTACTGGAGAGCCCCCAGCAGGTCGCTGAGCAAATGGTCGAGGAGCGAGACGGCGCCCGGCATGCCGGGCCCGGCGAGCGCGGGCGCTGTCCGCGCCGCGAGGCGGGCGAAGAGCCTGGCGTGGCGGCAGCGCACCTCCGCGAGGTGGCCGTCGTCGGTGCAGCGTTCGAGGGCGAAGTCGTGCACGACATCCAGCAGCCGGAACCGGAGCGGGCCGGTCGCCCGCACGCTGACCAGACCGAGCCCCACGAGCCGATCGAGAACCGCTTCGGCCTGATCGGTGACGCCACCCAGCAGCTCCTCGGCCAGCTCCACCGACCACCGGCCGGCGAACACGGCGAGCCGCTCGAGCGCCGCCTGTTCGGTCGCGTCGAGCAGCCGGTAGCTCGCGGCGACCGCGTCGCGCAGCGTCTGACCGGCTGGGCGCTGGTCTCCGAGATCGAGGAGGCGATGGCCGTACCGGTCGAGGATCTCGGTCAGTTCGAGCACCCGGCCGCGGGCGGCGGCCAGCTCGATCGCGAGCGGAAGACCACCCAGGCGGCGCGCGAGTTCACCGAGCACCGGCACGTCGGCCGGCGTCACGGGGTGACGGCGCACCTGCCGCAGCCGCTGCAGAAACAGCGACACCGCCGGGTACTCGGACAGCTCGGCGAGGTCGGACGTCGGCCGGCGGGGTGGCACCTCGAGCGGGGAGACCGGCCACGTGACCGCGCCCGGCAGGTCGACCGGTTGGCGGCTGGTCACCAGGATCCGCAGCGCCGGAGCGTGCGCGCGCAGCCAGGCGAGCGCGGTGGCGCAGGCCTCGGGCGCCCGGTCGGCGCCGTCGACCATCAGCAGGGTGGGCCTACCCGCACATCGCTCGGACAGGTCGGCGGCGAACCCCACACCGAACACCGAGGCGGTCGCGGCGAGGACATCGTCGGACTCCGACACGTCAGCGATGGAGATGCCGGCGACGCCGCCGGGAAACCGATCGGCGACGCGGTGCACGACCGCGAGGGCGAGACAGGACTTCCCGACGCCGGCGAGACCGATCAGCACGACGTCGTACGCCGGCAACAGGTCGGCCAGGTCACGCAGGTCCGCGTCGCGTCCGACGAGGGGAAGCGGCGGGGGTAGCGCGATGGTGTTCGTCGTCCGTGCCACGGCCGGGCCGACCGCCGTATCCGCGGCTGCCGGCGCGCGCGGTCCGCTGCGCGCGAGCGTCACGAAGCGGATCCGCTCGTCCCCGGTCAGCCCGAGCGCATCGGCCAGCAGGTCGACGGTGCCTCGCTGGGGCCGGACGGCGCGTCCCCGCTCCAGCTCGCGCACGGTCCGGACGCCGAGCCGGGCTCGGGCGGCGAGCTCCTGCTGTGTCAACCCGGCGGCCCGGCGGTGAGCCCGCAGGGTGGCGGCGAAACCAACACCGGGTGTCGGTTCAGGATCCGGGATCACGCCTAGGAAGGCTACGCAGATAGGCCATTGAGGCGAACCGCTTTGTCCCCGTAATGACCGCCACTCGCAAAAAACACGACCCTTTGCGGGCTTGTGCAATTTACGGCGTGTGCGGTGCCGAACGGTCCATCTGTCAAGTGCCTTGCTTGTTTTGTACGGCCGAAGCGATAATGCGGGCGCGCAGGTATCGATCACTATGCGCCTCCCCCCCCTTCGCTTTCACAAAAGGAACAACGTGCGCAGACGCCCTGTCGCCAGGCTGGCGATCGCGGGACTGGTCACGGCTGCGGCCCTGGTTACGGGAACCGTCCCGGCCGCCGCCGGCCCGTCGACACCACTACCCGGCCACAACTCCCCAGCGACACGTTCCACCGCGGTGAGCGGTGCGAGCCCTCAGGCCACGTCCTGCGTCTACCCACCGTTCGCGCCCGGGTCGGGGTCGCTGTCGGTACGGGCGGACTTCAACGGTGACGGATACGACGACGTCGCGCTGTTCTACGACTACGGCGGCGGACATGTCGCGCTGTTCACGATGTCCGGGCACGGCTGCAACTCGATCGACCAGCCGGTGCGCCGCTGGGACGCCCCGTACTGGGGCGGTGGCACGAAGTTCGTCACCGCCGGCGACTTCAACGGTGACGGCAGGACCGACGTCGCGCTGTTCTACGACTACGGCGCCGGGCACGTCGCGCTGTTCACCCTCACCGCGAACGCCAACGGTGACGGCGGCTTCGCCGCACCGGTACGCCGCTGGGACGGCCCGTACTGGGGCGGTGGCACCAGGTTCGTGCCCTCCGGTGACTTCAACGGTGACGGGAAGTCCGATCTCGGCCTGTTCTACGACTACGGCGCCGGGCACGTCGCGCTGTTCACCCTGACCGCGAACGCCGGTGGAGGGGGCGGCTTCGCCGCGCCGACGAGTCGCTGGGACGGCCGCTACTGGGGCAGCGGCACCAGGTTCGTCAACGCGGGCGACTTCGACGGTGACGGCGCGGACGACCTGGCCCTGTTCTACGACTACGGCAACGGGCACGTCGGGCTGTTCACGCTGAGCGCCAACGGAAGCGACACCTTTACCGGGCCGTTCACCGGCTGGAACGCCCCGTACTGGGGCAGCGGCACCGCGAAGATGGCGGTCGGCAACTTCAACCAGGACGGCAACGACGACATCACGCTCCTCTACAACTACGGGGGCGGACACGCGGCGCTGTTCACGCTGACGGCCAGCGCGCCCGGAGACCGCACCTTCGCCGGCCCCACGCTGATCTGGGACGACACCGCGTGGTGGGCTGACGCGACCAAGGCCGTCATCACCGGTGGCTTCTTCGCCGGTGCCGTGCGGGACGGCATTGTCCTGTACCGGGAGGACTCCACCGGCCATGCGCGGCTGTGCATCGCAAGCCCCAACGGCGTGGACGGCAACTCCCCGCCCGGGTGCATCTGGGACGCTCCGCACTGGGGCACCGGGACCCGGGCGGCGTTCTGACGCACCGGCATGAAGACGGCGGGCGGTCGATCGCGACCGCCCGCCGCGCCCTCGGCCGGACGGTTACAGCCCCAGCTCCCGAGCAATGATCATCCGCTGGACCTCGGACGTACCCTCGCCGATCTCCAGGATCTTCGAATCGCGCCAGAAACGACCCACCGGGAACTCGTTCATGAAGCCGTACCCGCCGTGGATCTGGGTCGCCTCGCGCGCGTTCGCGACCGCCGCCTCGCTGGCGTGCAGCTTGGTGATCGCGGCGACCCGCTTGACGTTCTCGCCCGCCACCAGCCGGGCCGCGGCGTCGTAGTAGGCCAGCCGGGCGGTGTGCGCCCGCATCTCCATGTCGGCGATTTTGAACTGGATCGCCTGGAAGTCACCGATGGGGTGGCCGAACGCGTGGCGTTGCGTCGCGTACTTCAGCGACTCGTCGACACAGCCCTGCGCCAGCCCGACCGACAGCGCGGCGATGGCGATCCGGCCCTCGTCGAGGGTCCGCAGGAACTGCGCGAAACCACGCCCGCGCTGGCCGAGCAGGTTGGCGGCCGGTACGCGTACCTCGTCGAAGCTCAGCTCATGGGTGTCCGAGGCGCACCAGCCGACCTTCGAGTAGCCGGGCTGGACGGTGAAGCCGGGCGTACCCGACGGGACCATGATGGCCGAGATCTCCTTGCGGCCGTCCGGCGTCTCGCCCGTCACGGCCGTCACCGTGACGACTGCGGTGATGTCGGTGCCCGAGTTGGTGATGAACGCCTTTGACCCGTTGATGACCCACTCGTTGGTCGACTCGTCCAGCCGGGCCCGCGTCTGGGTGCCGCCGGCGTCTGAGCCGAACCCCGGCTCGGTCAGGCCGAAGGCCCCCAGGGCTTCCCCGCTGGTGAGCTTCGGCAGCCACTCGCGCTTCTGCTCGTCGGTGCCGAACCGGTAGATCGGCATCGCGCCCAGCGAGATCGCCGCCTCCAGCGTGATGGCGACGCTGGAGTCGACCCGGGCCAGCTCCTCCAACGCGAGGCAGAGCGCGAAGTAGTCGCCGTCCATCCCGCCGTACTCGGCCGGGAAGGGCAGGCCGAACAGGCCCATCTTGCCCATCTGCCGGATGATCTCGTACGGGAACGCGTGCCGCTCGTAGTAGTCACCGATCACCGGCGCGATCACGTCCTGCGCGAACTCGCGGACGGTCTGCCGCAGCGCCTCGTGCTCCTCGTTGAGCCTGAAGTCGGGCATCGAATGCTCCTTGGGAACGGCTAGACGGGTGTGACGCCGTGACGGCGCCGGGAGAAGTGGCGGTCCTTGCCCGCGGCGGCGGCGAACCGGCGGATCAGCTCATCCCGCAGCTCGTGCGGCTCCACGATCGCGTCGACGACGAGCTCGCTGGCCAGGCGAACGACGTCGATGTCGCGCTCGTACTCGGCGCGCTTCGCGGCGACGAACTCCGCCCGTTCGGCCTCGTCCTCGATCGCCGCGATCTTGTTTGCGTACACGGCGTTGACCGCGGCCTCCGCCCCCATCACGGCGATCTTCGCGGTGGGCAGCGCGATCGTGGCGTCGGGCTCGAAGCCGGGGCCGGCCATCGCGTACAGGCCGGCGCCGTAGGCCTTGCGCACGATGACGCAGATCTTCGGTACGGTCGCCTCGCTGATCGCCGTGATCATCTTCGCGCCGTGGCGGATGATCCCCTGCTTCTCCACCGCCGAGCCGACCATGAACCCCGGCACGTCGGACAGGAACAGCAGCGGCACGTTGAACGCGTCGCAGAGCTGGACGAACCGGGTCGCCTTGTCGGCCGAGTCGACGAAGAGCACCCCGCCCTTGAACATCGAGTTGTTGGCGACGACGCCGACCACTTCGCCGGCGAGGCGCCCGAAGCCGACGGTGAGCTCCTTGGCCCACAACGGCTGGATCTCGAAGAAGCTGCCCTCGTCGAGCAGGCCCTTGGCGTACCGGCGCATGTCGAACGCCTGGCGCTCGCTGGCCGGCACGAGCGCGGCCAGGTCCACCTTGGACGGCGCGTCGACCGCTTCCGCCTTGGGCGGGGACTGCGTCCAGTTCGACGGCAGGTAGGACAGGTACCGCTTGACCGTGTCGATCGCCTCGACCTCGGTCTTGCACAGGAAGTGCCCGACCCCCGACTCGGCACAGTGGACCTTCGCGCCGCCCATGGCCTCGAGCGTGGTCTTCTCCCCGGTCACCATCTCGACCATGCGGTCGGAGCCCAGGTACATGCTGGCGTTGCCCTCGACCATCGCCACGACGTCACAGAACGCCGGGATGTACGCCCCGCCGGCCGCGCTCGGCCCGAACAGCGCGCACGCCTGCGGGATGCTGCCGGAGGCGCGGACCTGGTTGTAGAAGATGTTGCCCGCGCCGCGCCGGCCGGGGAACAGCTCCACCTGGTCGGTGATGCGCGCACCCGCGGAGTCGACCAGGTAGACCATGGGCACGCCGGTCTTGTACGCCCGCTCGATGATCCTGATGATCTTTTCGACGGTACGGGCGCCCCACGACCCCGCCTTGACGGTGGAGTCGTTGGCCATCAGGCAGATCTGCCGCCCGTCGACCGTGGCGGTGCCGGTGACGACCCCGTCGGCCGGCAGCCCCTCGGCGAGGACGTTGGCGTACGTCCCGTCCTCGACGAACGAACCCTCGTCGACCAGGAGCGCCACGCGCTCGCGGGCGAACAGCTTGCCCTTCGCCGCGTTCGCCGCGTGGTAACGCTCGGCGCCCCCGGCACGTACCCGCTTGCGCAGTTGCTCCAGCGTCTCCCCGTCTAGGGTCACCGAACACCTCCGGACAGCACTACCTGAACGATCGTTAGGTTAGCGCATCCGGGAGGTGGTATGCGAGGCGCTCGGTCAGCGCATGTCCGGCAGCCTCGGCCCGGCGCGGAGCACCCCGGACGGAAGCTCGCGCCCCACGATCTCCTGTGCCAGCCGGGCGGCGTCGAGCAGCGCGGCCAGGTCCACCCCGGTCTCGATGCCCATGTCGTGCAGCATGTGCACCACCTCCTCGGTGGCGACGTTGCCGCTCGCGCCCGGCGCGTACGGGCAGCCGCCGAGCCCGCCCACGCTCGCGTCGAACTCCGTCACCCCGAGCTGGAGCGCCGCGTACACGTTGGCGAGCGCGGTGCCCCGCGTGTTGTGGAAGTGCAGCAGGATCGGCAGGTCGGGATGGCGTTCGCGGACCCGGGAGACGACCGCGACCACCCGCGGCGGGGTGGCCATGCCGGTGGTGTCCCCGAACGCGACCCGGTCGGCGCCGTCCGCCACCACCCGGTCGATGATCGACGCCACCCGGGCCGGGTCCACGTCGCCCTCGTACGGGCAGCCGAAGCTGGTCGCGACGATCACCTCAGCCCGCGCGCCGGCATTGTGCAGCAGGTCGATCAGCGCCGCGATGTCGTCGAGCGACTCATCGGTGGACCGGTTGAGGTTGCGCCGGTTGTGGGTGTCGGAGGCGGAGACCACCACCTCGATCTCGGTGAAGCCCGCGTCGAGGGCCCGCTGCGCGCCACGGCTGTTGGGTACGAGCGCCGAGTACCGCACCTGTGGATTCTTCGACGCCGCCTTCCAGACCTCGTCGGCGTCGGCCATCTGCGGGATCGCCTTCGGGTGCACGAAGCTGACCGCCTCGATCCGCCCGACCCCGGTCGCCGTCAGCGCGTCCAGCAGCCGGACCTTGGCCTCGGTCGGCACCGGATCCTCGTTCTGGAGCCCGTCGCGCGGGCCGACCTCGCGGATCGACACCGCGCTCGGCATTGCGCTCATTTCTTCTCCCGCATGCGGCCCACGATGCCGGTGTCGTAGTCGCCACTGACGAACTCGGGGTTGTCCAGCAGCTCGGCGAAGAAGGGCAGGTTGCACTTCGGCCCGGCGATCTCGAATCCGGCGACGGCATCCCGGGCTCGCGCGAGGGCCGAGGAACGGTCCGGGCCCCACACGACCAGCTTGGCCATCAGCGAGTCGTAGAACGGCGTCACGGTCGTGCCGGCCGCGTACCCGCTGTCCACGCGTACGCCCTCGCCGGCCGGCTCGTTCCACGTGGTGATCGCGCCCGGCCCGGGCAGGAACCGCTTCGGGTCCTCGGCGTTGATCCGCAGTTCGATCGCGTGCCCGTTCGGGGTCAGCTCGCCGAAGGTCGGCGGCAGGCCCGAAGCCACCCGCAGCTGCTCCTCGACCAGGTCGACGCCGTACACGAGCTCGGTGATCGGGTGCTCGACCTGCAGTCGGGTGTTCATCTCAAGGAAGAAGAAGTCGCCGGTGGTCGGATCCAACAGGCACTCGACGGTGCCGGCGTTGCGGTAGCCGACCGCCTCGCCGGCACGGACGGCCGCCGCCAGCAGGCGCTCGCGCAGCTCCGGCGACACCGCCGGAGAGGGCGACTCCTCGGCGACCTTCTGGTTGCGCCGCTGCACCGAGCACTCCCGCTCGCCGAGAGCCACCACGCGGCCGTCGGCCAGCCCCAGAATCTGCACCTCCACGTGCCGCACCCGGGGGAAGTACCGCTCCAGCAGCACCGAGCCGTCACCGAACATGCGCTCGGCGAAGGCGCGCACCTTCTCGTACTCCGTGCGCAGGCCGGCCTCGTCGGTCGCGACCCCCATGCCCATGCCGCCGCCGCCCGCCGCGGCCTTGACCATGATCGGGTACCCGATCTGCCCGGCGGCTGCGACCGCGTCCTCGACGCTGGCGGCGGGGTCCGTGGTCCCCGGCGCGACCGGCACGCCGGCCTGCGCCATCAGGTTACGCGCGTTGATCTTGTCGCCCATCGCCGCGATCGCGTCGGGGCCGGGCCCGACCCACACGATGTTGTGGGCTTCGACGGCACGCGCGAAGTCGGCGTTCTCCGACAGGAAGCCGTAGCCGGGGTGGATCGCCTCGGCACCGGTCGACTTGGCGGCGGCGAGGATCGCCTCCACGTTGCGGTAGGACTGCGCCGGGTTCGCCGGGCCCAGCAGGACGGCCTCATCGGCCTCGGTCACGAACGGCATGCCGGCGTCGGCCTCGGAATACACGGCGATGGTGCGGATACCGAGCCGCTTCGCGGTCCGAATCACGCGGCGGGCTATCTCTCCCCGGTTGGCGACGAGAAGCGAACCGATCACTGCGGCCTCCTGTGTGCTCAATGGTCGTCACGCTGCTCACGGATCCCTGTGGACAAACCTGTGGATCCAGGCTGTACGAACCTGTGGAAAAAGCTGTGGGATTCCCTCACCCGTAAGAGTGATTCAACGGTCTCGTATTGTCATCTCGGCAGCTCGTCGGCGGTGCGGAGCGCCGCCGACGAACCGTCTCAGCCCTGCAGGGCCGCGAGGGTCGCCGCCCGCAGCAGGTCGGCCCGGCGCTCCCGATCGACCTCGCCACCGAGGAACGGCGTCGAGTTCATGAGGCCGAACGCGGCGTGCGCCAGTACCCGCGCCTCGCCGGCGGACAGCTCCGGGCGCAGGGCGGTGAGGGTCTTGACCCACTCCTCGACGTACAACCGCTGCAGCCGCCGGATCTGCCGGCGCGGCTCCTCGGGCAGCCGGTCGAGCTCGTGCAGGTGCAGCGCGATCACGGCGGGGTTCGCGAGCGCGAAGTCGACCTGGAAGTCGATCAGTGCGGCAAGCGCGTCCCGCGGTCGGCCGACGTACTCGGCGTTGCGCTCCCGGCCACCGGCTAACAACTGCTCACTCACCGGCATCAGCGCCGCGATCAGCATCGCCTCCTTGCCGGCGAAGTGGTGGTAGAGCGCCGGCCCGGTGACGCCGGCCGCCGCCCCGATGTCGTCCATGGAGACGCCGTGGTAGCCGCGGGCGGCGAAGAGCCCCATCGCGATCTCCAGGATCTCGTCCCGGCGGGAGCGGCGCCGCGCGGGCGCAACCTGCTGGTCGGCAGTCATTCGTGAAGGGTAACCGGTTGTCAAGCGTCACCTGAACGATCGTTAGACATCCGAGGCTCGGTTCTTTTCGCACCTGCGGGTGCCGCCTCTTCGCCCCCGCCGCGATCGACGCGGGCCCGACCGGCGCGAGCGGGGCCGCTCGCACTCCGGCCGGGTCCGCCAAAAGTGATCAGCCCGGCAGCTTGCCGGTCAGGCCGACGGCTTGCCGGTCAGGCCGACGGCTTGCCGGTCAGGCCGACACCTTGCCGGTCAGGCCGGCAGTTTGCCCGGCTCGGCACCCCGGACGATCGGCGCCCGTACGAGGTTGCCCCACTCGGTCCACGACCCGTCGTAGTTTCGCACGTTCGGGTACCCGAGCAGGTGCGTCAGCACGAACCAGGTGTGCGAGGAGCGCTCGCCGATCCGGCAGTACGCGACGACGTCGTCGTCCCTGCCCAGACCCAGCTCGTCGGCGTAGATGCGCTGGAGCGCGTCCGCCGACTTGAAGGTGCCGTCGTCGTTGGCCGCCTGCTTCCACGGCTTGCTGACCGCACCCGGGATGTGCCCGCCGCGCAGCGCACCCTCCTGCGGGTAGTCGGGCATGTGCAGCAGTTCCCCGGTGTACTCGCCGGGCGAGCGGACATCGACCAGCGGCCGGCCGGCCCGGACGTGCTCGAGCACCTCCTCGCGGTACGCCCGGATCGGCGCGTCGTCACGCGTCACCACCGGGTAGTCGCCGGGCGCCCGCTTCGGCACGTCCCTGGTCAACTGCCGGCCCTCGGCGATCCACTTCTGCCGGCCACCGTCGAGGATCCGCACGTCCGGGTGGCCGAACAGGGTGAACACCCACAGCGCGTAGGTGGCCCACCAGTTGAAGTTGTCGCCGTAGAAGACGATCGTGTCGTCACGGCTGATGCCCTTGGCCCGGCACAAGCGGGCGAACCCCTCGGCGTCGAGATAGTCGCGGGTCACCTGGTCGTTGAGCTCGGTGTGCCAGTCGACCTTGACCGCGCCGGGAATGTGCCCGGTCTCGTAGAGCAGGACGTCCTCGTCGCTCTCCACGATCACCAGGCCGTCGTCGTCCAGGTGGTGCGCCAGCCAGGACGTGGTCACCAGACGCTCCGGATGCACATAGCTCTGCAGTTCCGGTGCGGGATCGTTGGGAAGGGCCATGCGCCCTACGCTACCCCCTGTGGATCAAGCGGGCAGCGGTGCCGTTCGACCGCCCGACCACCGGCGCACACCTGGGATACGGGACGGGGCCGCCGGCTCCGCCCGCCGTCGGGCCCCCGGGCTGTAACTCTGGCCGAACGGCGAGTTCAGGCGGGAATCGATCTCCATTAGTGTGGGTCAACTTTCTGATCAAGCAGTACACCGATGTGTCGAAATTAGGACTTAATGGGACATCAGGTACGTCGGGCCGTTCTCGCCGCGTGCGCCGGCCTGCTCGCGGCCGTGACGAGCGTCGCCGTGGCCGGCCCGGCTCACGCCGCAATCCCCGGCACGGTCACCGTCACCGTCACCGACTACACCGGCGCGCCCGTGGCCGGCGCCAAGATCGAGATGTCGCCCAACGGTCAGACCTGGTACCTGGCCGGCACCACGGGCACCGACGGGGGCCACACCCTCGGCGGCGTCACACCGGGCACCTACAAGGTGCGCATCCAGGCGCCCGGCGGGCTCGTGCAGTACGTACCGGGAAAGACCGTCGCCGATCAGGCCACCGCGTACCAGGTCCAGTCGGGGCAGACGACCCAGGTCACCGACCGGCTCATCGCGTCCGGCAGCGTGCAGATCTCACTGGTCGACCGGGTCAGCGGCGCTCCGGTGACGCGTGGCTGCGTCCGGATCGGGCCGAGTAACCGCGTCTGCGACCACGCCGACGGGCGGTACTTCTTCGCCGGCGTGCCGACGGGCCCGCAGACCATCGTCGTCGAGAGCACGAAGACAGCCTGGCCCGCATCGCAGGGGGTCACCGTGCCCGCGGGGCCCGCCGACTTCCCGATGAAGCTCGACCCGGCGGCGGCCATCCAGACCACCGTGCAGGCGGCCGACAACGCGGCGATCCACCCCAGCACCTGCGTGCTCGCCGTGTATCACGGCGCGGATGCGGCGACGAACACCAACTGTGACATCGATCCGGCCACCGGCAGCCTCCTGATCGGCCCGCTCGCGTCGACCGCGGTCCAACTGTTCGCGGTATCCGCCTCCGTGTTCGTTCCGGGCTCCCCGTTCAACCCGGTGTACGGGGCGCAGTGGGTCGGCGCGACCGGCGGCACCGGCGACCAGCGGCAGGCGTTGAAGGTGAACACGAAGGCCGGCACGGTCACCACGATCCCGCCGATCCGGCTCGACCACGCCGGCTCGATCGCCGGGTCCCTCGACGACCCCTACTACGGCGATTCCGGCACCTACGCCTGGGTACGGCCCTTCGGTCTCCAGGACGGTCTACGAAACCTGCCGGCGCCCGGCCTGGTCGACTACGCGTACGTCGGGGGCATCTACCGGATCAACGGGCTCGGCCCTTACGCGTGGCCGGTCCAGTTCGCGGGAGAGCGCGGCGTTTACGCGGAGCAGTGGTCGGGCAACGCGCCGGACCGTTACGCGGCGATCCCCGTCCACGTGGTCGCCGGCCAGACAGCCTCCCTGAACGCGACGATGACGTACGCCACCGGCGGCATCACCGGCCGGATGCGGCTGACGGACGCCGACACTCCGGCGAGCGGATTCTGGGTGAGCGCCACCAACGCGGTAACCGGAGACGACACCGGACTGGGCTACATGCTTCAGGGCAACTCGTTCGCGGTGGCCGGTCTCAATGCCGACCCCGTCGTACTGAGCGGCGGCTACGCCGGAGGCCCACCGTGCACGGCCACCCGCCGCACACCGACGCAGGGGCCCAACAGCCAGAACGTCGTACTCACCTTCCCCGCCGTCACGACCTTCCCGGCGACGGTCTCGTGCGGCTCGTTCGCGCCGCCCCGTACCGTACCGCCGGCGCTGACGTCGAAACCGGCCGCGTCGTACAACCCCGGTACCCACCGTCTCGACGTGTTCGCCAACGCCGGCGGGTCGGTGGTGGAACGGCTCTGGGACCCGAAGAGCGGCTGGTCTGCCCTGAACAACTTCGGCGGCAACATCGCGGGTGCGCCAACGTCCATCTACAACCCGCGGTACGGCACCACCGAGGTCTACGCGCGATCCGGCAACCACCTGATCTACAAGTACTCGGGCAACGGCTGGTCGAACTGGATCGACCTCGGCGGTGACCTCGCGGGTGACCCCGAGGTCATCTACAACCCCCGGTACGGCACCACCGAGATCTACGTCCGCACCAGCGCCAACCACGTCGCCTACAAGTACTGGAGCAACGGCTGGTCGAGCTGGATCGACCTCGGCGGGAGCCTCGCCGGCGACCCGACCCTGCTGTACAACCCCCGCTACGGCACCACCGAGATCTACGCGCGATCCGGCAGCCACCTGGTCTACAAGTACTGGGGCAACAGCTGGTCAGGCTGGATCGACCTCGGCGGGAGCCTCGCCGGCGACCCGACCCTGCTGTACAACCCCCGTTACGGCACCACCGAGATCTACGTCCGCACCAGCGCCAACCACGTCGCCTACAAGTACTGGGGAAACAGCTGGTCGAGCTGGTTCGACCTCGGCGGCAGCCCCGCCGGCGACCCACAAGTGATCTACAACCCGCGGTACGGCACCACCGAGATCTACGTCCGCACCAGCGCCCACCACGTGGCCTACAAGTACTGGGGAAACAGCTGGTCGAGCTGGTTCGACCTCGGCGGTGACCTCGCGGCGGACCCGGCGGTCATCTACAACCCCGGCACCACCAACACCCATATCTACGCCGACGGTGACGGTTACCTGTACGAGAAGTACTGGGACGGCCAGGCGGGCGCCTGGACCACCTGGACCAACCTGTCGCCGTAGCCCCCACCCCGCTCACGGTCCCGGCCGGGCTTCTCCGTTGCGGAGAAGCCCGGCCGGCGCGTTTTCCGTGCGGGCAGCGGCGCCTGCGGTGAGTTTCAGTCCGTGGGCGGAAGGACCGGCGCGAGCTCCGGGCGCTTGGCCGTCACCAGGTCGCCCGACGAGCGGCCCTGCACCCGCCGCTTGACCCACGGCGCCAGGTAGCGCACGGTCCACCGGGCGTCCGCGGCGCGCGCCATCGGCCAGGACAGCGGGCGCGGCGCCGGGGGCACGTCCATCCAGGTCGGGTCGGGTATCAGCCCGAGTGCGGTCAGGACGTGGCCGGCCACCCGGTGGTGCCCGGCCGTCGACAGATGCAGGCGGTCCTCGCTCCACATCGCGGTGTTGAGCGACAGCTCCTCGTCCGACCACAGGTCGACCAGGAACGCGCCCTGCCGGGCGGCGACCTCCGCCGCGGCGTCGTTGAGGTACGACGCCCGGGGCACGATGATCCGCCGGCCGGGCAGTCGGCGGGACAGGTCCGCGAAGCGGAACAGGATCACGTCCGCGCCGGCGCTCCGCAGCTGCGTGAGGACCTCCTCGAAGCGGGCCACCAGAGCCGGCCCGTCGAAGTTGGGGCGCAGGGCGTCGTTGCCGCCGGCGGCGAAGCTCACCAGGTCCGGACGCATCGCGAGGGTGGGCGACAGCTGCTCGTCGACCACGGCGTTGAACAGCCGGCCACGGATGGCGAGGTTGGCGTAGTGAAACTCCTCACCCCGGGCGGCCGCCTCGGCCGCCAGCCGCTCGGCGACCAGGTCGGCCCAGCCCCGGAACCCGTTGCCGCTCGGGTCATGGTCGTTCATGCCCTCGGTGAAACTGTCCCCCACAGCCACGAAGCTGTGCCACGCCATGTCGTACCCCTCTCCGGCGAGGAATCTTGACAAATGCTAAGCATCGGCGGCGGTGACACGGCACGGGGGCGACGTACGGCACGGGGCGGGCCGCCGCGGCCCGCCCCGTGTCGCACGTGATCTGTCCTCAACTGGTCAGCATCGTCAGGTTCTTGAGCGCCGCCGGCTCGTCCCACCGGTTCAGCTCGGCGCCATCCGCGGAGACGATTACCAGCTGATTGTGCTGATCCCCCTTGACCCGCAGCACCATGCTGCCGTCGCCCCGGAAGAGGGCCTGGAGGAGCCGGCTGTCCGGCACGGGCAGCTTCACCTTCTGGCCGGTACGGGTGTCGATCACGGCGTTGCTGTACAGGCCGCGGGACACGTCACCGACCGGCGTCGTTCCGTCGCTGAGCCAGAGCGCGATCTGCCGCCCCTGCGGGGAGACGCTCTCCAGATGGCCACTGTAAGGCGGCGTACCAAAGTTGTTGATGCCCGGCACGGCGCGCTGGCCGGAGCCGTCCGGCTTCGCCACGAAGATCTTGCCGTTTCCGTCGGCGTACCCGATCGCCGCGCCGTCGGCCGCCCAGGTCAGGTGGCAGCCCTGGATCGCGGTGGCCAGCGGGGTGAACGCGCCCGTCGTCACGTCGATCAGCCCCTGTCGGGCATTGGCGGAGCCGTCGGCGGAGACGCTGACCAGCAGCCGCCGGGAGTCGCTGCTCCAGGCCGGCTCGGCGCACTGGCCGTCCACATGCTCACGGAGTACCCGGTCCCGGCCGGTACGCACGTCCACCAGGTGCAGCGCGGACGTATCACCGCGCACGTAACTCACCCAACGCCCGTCCGGCGACACGTTGACGTTAAAAGTGACGGCGAAGTCCACCGGAAGCTTCGCGATGGCCTTCGACTGGGTATCTCCCGGCAGCCATGACACCACGAAGCCCGAGGGATCGGGGCTGAGGTCGCCGTAGTACAGCGGACCGACGGTCACGGTCGCGCCGCTTTCCGAGGCGGCCGGGGTGGATGAGGCACTCGGCTCGGGCGTCGTGGGCTCCGGCGCCGGTGACGAGGGCTGCGGCTCCGGGGTTGCCGAATCGCTGGCCGCCGGCGTGTGCGGGGCCGTGCGCTGGGGCAGCACCTGACCGACACCGGCCGCGGTGACGCCGAGAAGCACGACGGCCGCGGCCGTCACGGTGACCGAGCGCCGGACCGCGAGCCGCCGCGAGGTACGCAGCGCCCGGTCGCGCAGATCCACCGGCTGTGCCGTCTCGGCAAGGTCGGCGAGGGCGTCGTGGAGCGGGCCGGGAGCGAAGTCGTTCATCTGGCGCTCTCCTTGCGGACGTAGAGATCGGCAAGCTCGGGCGCGACAGTGCGCAGCCTGGCCAGTGCCTTGGCGGTCTGGGACTTCACGGTGCCGACGGTGACGCCCAGCAGCTCGGCTGCCTCGGTCTCGGTGCGGTCTTCGAAGAAGCGCAGCACCAGGACGGCGCGCTGCTTGTTCGACAGCTTCAGCAGCGCCGCGCGCAGCGCCAGCCGCAGGTCACTACGGTCGTGCGGGTCGCGGTCCGCGGTCGCCGGCTCGGGCAGGTCCCCCGGGAGGGACTCCGCCACGCGGCCGCGCCGCCACCACGAGACCTGCAGGTGGTACATGACCTTCCGGGTGTACGCCTCGGCGTTGCCGCTGGCGTGCAGCCGCTTCCACGCCCGGTGGGTACGGGCGAGCGCCGACTGCACGAGATCCTCGGCGAGGTACTGGTCGCCGGTGAGCAGGTACGCCGAGCGCAGCAAGGCTGCGGTGCGCCCCCGTACGAAGGCGTCGAACTCGTCGGCCGAAGCGTCCATGCTCGCCAATCTCCGCTGGTGGTCGAAAGGGTCGGGCGGCGCCGGCGACCCCAGGTCAGTCGGTCGCGTCATGGTCATCGTCTTCTCCACTGGCGTGGTGAGGTGATTCGGCCGCCGGCGAGCCGGGGATCGATCGTTGTCGCCAGCCATGACGCATCCCGCCCGGTCTACGGTTGCCGGTCGGCCGGAACTTTCGTGAAGCGGTCAGCGACGACCACGTACGCTGCGGTCATGCTTCTGCGCCTGTCCAACCTGTTCGTCCGTACGCTCCGCGAGGACCCCGCGGAGGCGGAGGTACCAAGCCACCGGCTGCTGGTCCGCGCCGGCTATGTGCGGCGCGTCGCGCCGGGCGGGTACGCCTGGCTGCCGCTGGGCAAGCTCGTACTCGACCGGGTCGCGGCGATCGTCCGCGAGGAGATGAACGCCATCGGGGCGCAGGAGGTGTCGTTTCCGTCGCTGCTGCCGCAGGAGCGCTACGAGGCGACCGGCCGGCTGCGTGACTACGGGCCGGACCTGTTCCGCCTGAAGGACCGGCGCGGTGCGGGGTACGTCCTCGGCCCGACCCACGAGGAGCTGTTCACGCTGCTCGTGAAGGATCTCTACGCGTCGTACCGCGACTACCCGGTGACGCTGTACCAGATCGGCACGAAGTTCCGCGACGAGGCGCGGCCGCGCGGCGGCCTGCTGCGCGGCCGCGAGTTCCTCATGAAGGACGCGTACTCGTTCGACCTCGACGACGAGGGTCTGCGCCGGGCGTACGCGGCCCAGCGGGAGGCGTACATCCGCGTCTTCGACCGTCTCGGCCTGGATTACACGATCGTGGCGGCGATGGCCGGCGCGATGGGCGGATCGGCCTCCGAGGAGTTCCTGGCGCCGTCGCCGGCCGGCGAGGACACCTACGTCGCGTGCACGGCCTGCGACTACGCCGCGAACACCGAAGCGGTCGCGACCCCGGCGCCGCCCGCCGCCACCGACGTCGAGCACCCCGCGTCGACCGTCTTCGACACCCCGGGCACGCCGACGATCGATTCGCTGGTCGAGTACGCGAACTCGGTCGCCACGGGCGGACGCACGGACTGGACGGCCGCGGACACGCTCAAGAACGTCGTTCTCCAGGTCGGCGACGAGCCGCTCGTCATCGGCCTGCCCGGCGACCGCGACGTCGACCTGAAGCGGGTGGAGGCCGCCCTCTACCCCGCGACGGGCGAACTGTTCGACGACTTCAGCTCGTACCCAGACCTGGTACGCGGCTACATCGGCCCGCAGGTACTCGCCAAGCTCGGCATCCGGTACCTCGTCGACCCGCGGGTCGTACCCGCGACCGCCTGGGTCACCGGCGCCAACGAGCAGGGCAAGCACGCGATCAACGTGGTCTGCGGCCGCGACTTCGTCCCGGACGGCACGATCGAGGCGGCCGAGGTGCGGGCGGGCGACCCGTGCCCGAACTGCGCCGCCCCGCTGGAGATACGCCGGGGGATCGAGGTCGGCCACATCTTCCAGCTGGGCCGCCGGTTCGCTGACGCCTTCGGCTTGGACGCGCTCGGCCCCGACGGTCAGCCGGTACGGGTCACGATGGGCTCGTACGGCATCGGGGTGTCGCGGGTGGTCGCCGCGATCGTCGAGCAGCACCACGACGAGCGCGGCCTGAACTGGCCGGTGTCGGTCGCGCCCTGCCAGGTCCACGTCATCGCGACCGGCAAGGGCGAGCAGGCCGAGACGGCGTCCCGGCTCGCGTCGGAGCTCACGTCGCGCGGCATCGACGTCCTGCTCGACGACCGGCCCGGGCTGTCGGCCGGGGTACGGTTCGCCGACGCCGAACTGCTCGGCATGCCGGTCGTCGTCGTGGTCGGCCGGCGCCTGGCCGAGGGCTACGTCGAGCTGCGCTCGCGGATCGACGGCTCCCGCTCGGACGTACCCGTCGGCGGGGTTGTCGACCTGATTAGCGCACAGCTGGCTGGGTAACCGTCGGGGGTCTCAACCCATCGACGCCCCGGAGGCACCCGCATGCCGATGCAGACCGTTCGGGATGTGATGACGACCCGCGTTGTCACCCTGCCGCCCGAAACAACGCTGGTTGACGCTGCCCAGACCATGCGGCAGCAGGACATCGGCGACATCGTGGTGGCCGATGGCCACGGCCCTGCCGGTCTCGTGACCGACCGCGACATCGTGGTCCGCGCCGTCGCCGAACGGCGCGACCCTGGATCCACCACGATCGGCGAGATCCAGACGCCGGATCTGGTGACGGTGCGTCCCGATGACACCGTGCAGTCGGTGGCGCTACTGATGCGCGACAACGCGATCCGGCGGGTCGTCGTATGCGACCACGACGACCAGCTCGTGGGCATCGTCTCCATCGGCGACCTCGCCGAGGAGATCGATCCCGACTCGGTGCTCGGCGGCATCAGCCGGGCCAACCCGAACAACTGATCGCCGCACGCCCACCGGCGGGCGTGCGGCGATCAGGCCGTCGAGGCCCGCCGGGATACGCTTGACGCAATGAACATGCCTGCCAAGCTCGCCGAAATCGTCGACGAGTTCGCCTCCGCACCGCGCGACGTGGTGCTGGAGATGCTGCTCGAGTACGTCGACGCCCTGCCCCCGCTGCCGTCGGACCTGGCCGGCCACGAGGGCATGGAACAGGTACCGGAGTGCCAGACCCCGTTCTTCCTGCGCGCCGAGGTCCAGCCCGGCCGCCGCGTCGAGATGTGGTTCGACTGCCCACCGGAGTCGCCCACCACCCGGGCGTTCGCCGGCATCCTGGCCGAGGGACTGACGGACGCGACCGTCGACGAGGTGCTGGCCGTACCCAACGACCTGTACCAGCGGATGGGCCTGGCGGCCGCGATCAGCCCCCTGCGGGTACGCGGTGGCAGCGCGATCCTCGCCCGCCTCCAGCGCCAGGTCCGCGAGCAATCCTGACGCTTTCGTTTCACGTGCAACGGTATGGCTAGGCGTCGATCGGTCGGGCCAGACCTTCGATCACCTCGGCCCCGGGCAGCCGCGTGAAAGCCGCACCGGGCAGGGCGATCTTGCTGTGCCGTACGCCGCTTCCGATGATCACGTACGGCGTCGCCGCCACCCGCGAGTCGACCAGGATCGGCCACGACGCCGGCAGCCCGATGGGCGTGATGCCGCCGTACTCCATGCTCGTCTCGGACACCGCGGCCTCCATCGGCGCGAAGCTCGCCTTACGTACGTCGAGCCGCCGCCGCGCGACGCCGTTGACGTCCGCCCGGGTCGTCGCGAGAATCACGCACGCGGCGTAACGCGTCTCGCCTTCGCGCTTGCCCGCCACGATCACACAGTTCGCCGACTCCTCCAGGCCCACGCCGTACGCCTCGCAGAACGCGGCCGTGTCGGCCAGCGCGGCATCGATCGGCGCGACCAGGACCTCGGGCTCGTCCCAGTCCTGCAATGCGGCCAGGACCGCGGCCGCCACGAGGTCCGGGCGTTCCCGGGCGGGTTCGGTCTTCAAGCTCCCCATCACGCCCCCATCCTGTCCAGATCTCCGGCCGCCGGTCAAAACCGGCTCGCTGACGTGTGTGCCGTAGCCGCCTGTCGGGTAACGGGCAGCCATGAGCGAACCCACGGACGATCGCGTCGACAGCCGGGCCGCCGGACTGCTACCGGAGGAGCGGACCGCGGGCAGCGACAACCCTCGCGCCCAGGCCGCCGAGATCCTGCGGGAGTCGGACATCCGGGAAAACGATCTCGATGCGGCACCCGATTCGTTCGTGGAGCATCGGACGTCCGAGCAGACCGTGACACCGCCGCACCCGTAGGTGACTGTCCCCACCAGGCCGGCAGGGCCGGCTGTCCCCGCTCGGCCGGCACAGCCGGCTGTACCCCATGGTGTCGCACATCTTCGGTACCGTGACGGGCCGAAGAATGTGTGCTGGGGGGGTGAGGGCGGCCATGGCGATGCCATTCAACGCTGCCGGGGAGGACGCCGACGCCTGGGTCGACACGTGGGCGGCGAGCGTTTCGGCCCGTGCGCAGGCGGCTCGGGAGCTTTCTGAACGGGTGTCGATGCTGTCGGTCTCGGCGTCGAGCCGCGACGGCGCGGTCGAGGTGACGGTTGCCGGTTCCGGGGTCATGACCGATCTGAGGCTCGACGAGCGCGTGCGCAACTGGCCGGCCGACCGGATCGCGGCCCAGGTGATGGCGGTGATGCGGCGGGCGCAGGGCTCGCTGGCCGGGCGCGTTGCGGAGATCGCCGAGGAGACCGTGGGGGCCGACTCGGAGACCGGGCGGGCCGTGGTGGACGGGTTCGCCCGGCGCTTCCCGCTCCCGCCGGACGACGGGGACGACCGGGACGACCGGGACGGCGGGGACGGCCGACGGCACGGCGACGACCACCGCTAGGGCGCCGCACGGGAGTGGCGCGCCGGGCCGCCGCAACGGCCCGGCGCGCCACCGCCCTCGACGATCGCTGTCGGCCCGTGCGCCGGGGATATAGTCCGGAAATCATGAGACTCCTGGTCACCGGCGGTGCCGGCTTCATCGGCTCCCACTTCGTACGGACCCTCCTGGCCGGCGAGCGTGAGGGGTTGGCCGGCTCCTCGGTGACCGTTCTCGACAAGCTCACCTACTCGGGAAACCGGGCCAACCTGCAACCGGTCGCGGAGCACCCCGGCCTGACCTTCGTCGAGGGCGACATCTGCGACGAGACGCTGGTGGACCAGGTGGTTCCCGGCCACGACGCGATCGTCCACTTCGCCGCCGAGTCACATGTCGACCGTTCGATCACGGGGTCGAAACCGTTCGTCGTGACCAACGTGCTCGGCACCCAGACACTGCTGGATGCCGCTGTCCGGCACGGCACCGGGCGGTTTCTCCACGTGTCGACCGACGAGGTGTACGGCTCGATCCAAACCGGTTCCTGGCCGGAGGACTCGACGCTGGCGCCCACCTCGCCGTACGCGGCGTCCAAGGCGTCGGCGGACCTCCTCGCCCTGGCGTACCACCGCACACACGGCCTCGACGTCGTCATCACCCGCTGCTCCAACAACTACGGGCCGTACCAGTTTCCGGAGAAGGTCATCCCGCTGTTCGTCACGAACCTGCTCGACGGACGCACGGTGCCCGTGTACGGCGACGGCGAGAACGTCCGGGACTGGCTGCACGTCGACGACCACTGCCACGGCGTCACGCTGGCGCTCACCCGTGGCCGGGCCGGCGAGGTGTACAACCTCGGCGGCGGCACCGAACTGACCAACAAGGAGTTGACCGGGCTGCTGCTGGAGGCCGGCGGGGCCGGTTGGGACCGGGTCGAGTACGTGCCCGACCGCAAGGGCCACGACCGCCGGTACTCGCTGGACACGACGAAAAGCACCCGGGAGTTGGGGTACGCGCCCAGGGTGCCGTTCGAGCGCGGTCTCGCCGAGACCATCCGCTGGTACGCCGACAACCGCGCTTGGTGGGAGCCGTTGCGACAGAAGGCCCTGGTTACCCGCTGACCCAGGCGTGTTGAGGTCGCCCGCGCCGACTCGTCGGACGGTCTCGGACGGAATCGGAAGCCACCGGACGCCGTCAGCGAACCGTCCAGCGGTCCTGGTGCAGCGCCTGGTCCAGCGGGCGGCGGCGCCGCCATCCGTGTCGTTCCAGGTCCGGCGCGGCTTCCAGGTGGGTCACCGGGCCGAGGCACAGCCAGGCGACCGGGCGGACGGCAGCGGGAATGCCGAGAAGATCCCGTACGAACGCCTCCCGGTAGAACGACACCCAACCCACGCCGAGCCCTTCCGCCGTGGCGGCCAGCCAGAGGTTCTGGATCGCCAGACAGACCGAGTACAGGCCGGCGTCGGCGATCGCGTGCCGGCCCAGCACGGCCGGGCTGCCCCGGTCGGGGTCGTACGTGACCACGACCGACAGCGTGGACTCCAGTACACCGTCGATCTTTATGCGGGCGAAGCGCTCCCGCGCGGCCGGCTCCAGCGTCGCGTCGAAGACGGCGCGTTCCCGCTGGACGTGATCGAAGAAGGCCCGGCGGATCCGGCGGTCCCGCACGACGATGAAGTCCCACGGCTGCGACAACCCGACGCTGGGCGCGGCGTGGGCGGCGCCCAGCACCCGGTACAGGGCTTCCTCGGCGACCGGCGCGCCGGTGAACTGACCCCGCACGTCACGGCGGCGGTGAATGACGTCGTAGATCTCGGTACTCATGGCAGGCTCCCGCTGCGTCACGCCACCCGCGGGTGGCTCGTGGCGCGAGGCCGGTCTTCGGACTTCCGGATCGACGCCTGACCGCCCGCCTTCCCGGCCCACCGGCCAGTGGCTGCGCGTACGCATGGGCGGCTGCTCCCCGGTTACCGCGGCGGGCCCGTGCCGGAGTTGCACCGGCTTCCCGATTCTCCCCGCCACGGCGGGGCACCTCGCGATCAGTACGTGCCGCCGAAGACTCTAGTGGCGTACGGCTGCCGGCGCGCTCTCAGGTTGTCCGCTCGGTTGTCCGCTCGGTTGTCCACTCGGTTGTCCGCGAGATCCGTTGCTGCCAGGCTGTCCGGCATGGCTGGATCAGATCCGAAGGCTGACCTTGTTCGCTATCTGCAGGCGGCCCGCGATGCCTTGCTGTGGAAGCTGGATGGGCTGTCGGAGTACGACGTCCGCCGTCCGCTGGTTCCCACCGGTACCAACCTCCTGGGGCTGGTCAAACATGTGGCCAGCGTCGAGGCGGAGTACTTCGGTGAGACGTTCGGGCGGCCGTTCGAGGAGCCGTTGCCGTGGTACGACGACGGCGCCGAGCCGAACGCCGACATGTGGGCCACCGCGGCGGAGTCGCGGGAGCAGATCGTCGCGCTGTACCGACGGGTCTGGGCACACTCGGACGCCACGGTCGCCGCGCTCCCACTGGACGCGATCGGCCACGTCCCGTGGTGGCCACCGGAGCGTCGTGAGGTGACGCTGCACCTGATCCTCGTGCACATGATCGCCGAGACCCACCGCCACGCCGGCCACGCCGACATCGTCCGGGAACTCGTCGACGGGGCTGCCGGGCTACGGGCGGGCAACGACAACCTGGCATCCGGCGACGAGGCGTGGTGGGAGAGCTACCGCAGCCGGCTGGAGCGCGTCGCCCGCGAAGCCGGCGCCGGACGATGACCTGCGCTCGCGAACTCGTCCAGGCCCGGCTCGCGAACTCGTCCAGGCCTGGATCGACGCCGAGGGCAGCTACCGAGTCCGTAAGCACGCCGTGCGCATCACAGCTTCACGCTGACCGACCGAACTGCCCCGACTTGACCGTCCACATCAGAGTCTGTGGCGAAGCCCGACCCGGTTGAGGCCCGGGTCGGGCTCCATCGCCTGGATGGCGTGTTCCGCTGAACGGTCAGCAGCTCAGCAACCGCGGTGACTGGTTGAGCAGCTGAGCCCGGGGCGAAACGAAGGTCTGGTGCGTCGCGCCGTCGACGGCATCGGGCCGGAACGCCGCGACCTTGCAGCAGTTCTGGAACTCCAGCTTCACCCCGAAGTGCCGTTCGAGGGCGCCGCGCATCGAGCTACTGGCCAGCGCACGCAGGAGCTGCCCCTGTTCGACGTCGGACGGGGGCACGGTGTTGTCGTCGGCGTACTCGCCACCGTCCTGGTGCAGGCGGTCGGCGACCTGGCTGACGACTTTCCACGCGTACGGCAGGCTGTCGCGTACGCAGGCGAGGAAGTCCTCGTCGCTGACCGGCCCGGCCTTCGCGCGATCGAGGAGTGCTGCGGGCACCTGTAGAGACATGACGTTGCCCTTCATGGGAGGGGACTCTTCGGATGCGGTCCCAGCTTATTGCTAATGACATCCGTTTTCAGTAAGCGCGTCAAGCGGTGAGCGTCAGGCAAGTCCACTCCCGCTGCCTCACACCGGCGGCTTCGCTCAAGACGCGGTCGCTAGCGCCGATCTACGAATCGACCCGCCTAAGAGCCATCCACCGCCGCCGACACCATCTCGGCCGTCGTCACCGATCTCCAGCACGCAGTGAGCGGGTTCCGCGTCTGACCCAGGAGCGTTGCGATCCTGGACAGCTGGGCCGGCAATAGCCGGTCGAGCTGTCCAAGGTCGGAGGCGGCCGCGCCTGCGACATCAGCGATAATCCCGAGCCATGTACGTTCCCCAGCACTTCCAGGCCCCGGACAGCGCGGCCGTGCACCAGCTGCTCACCTCCGGGATCCCCGGCGAGCTGGTGACGTGGGACGGTCAGGGCATGGTCGCCACCACCGTCCCGCTGTTGTTCGAGGCGTCCGCCGGTACGCAGGGAAGGCTGATCGGCCACCTGGCGCGCAACAACGTCCAGTGGCGGCACACCGACGACCGGGTCGAGGCGCTTGTCATCTTCCGGGGGCCGGACGCGTACGTGTCCCCGACGGCCTACGCGAGCAAGCACGAACACGGCCGCGCGGTACCCACCTGGAACTACATCACCGCACACATCTACGGCACGCTCGTCGCTCACGAGGATCCCACCTGGACGGAGCGCGCCGTGCGTGACCTGACCGACCGTCACGAGGCCGACCGCGTACACCCGTGGTCGGTGGATGACGCGCCGGCCGCCTACATCGCCGGCCAGCTCCGGGCTATCGTCGGGATCGAAGTCGTCATCACGCGGATCGAGGCGAAGTGGAAGCTCAGCCAGAACCGCTCACCGGCGGACATCGCCGGTGTCCGCGATGACCTGCTGTCCAGCGGCCGTGGCAGTGAGAACGAGCGCCGGATCGCCGCCGAGATGGGGCGGATCAGCACGCTTCCGGAATGACGTGAATCCGGTGGGCCGGACGCCGGACCGCGCCGTGACTCAGCCTCGCACCGCGCGTACGAGCCGGAAGCGCTGGGCCAGCACCAGCGTGTCGTCGTTCACGGTGAAGCCCGGATCGCCCAGCTCCGCGCGCATCTCCGCGCTGTGCCAGAAGCTTTCGTGCCCGGCCCGCCACTCCGCCACCGATTGATAACCCTCGCCCTCATCCAAGGCATGGCGCAGGTCCACGGCGGCGAGCGGGAGCACCCGCAACTCGGTCAGCTCGATCACCGCGACCGGCCGGTCCTCGGAGTCGACGACCGCCAGTTGCTGGCCGACCTTCGGCAGCGGCTCGTTCTCGCGCTCGTACTCGACCACCAGGCCGGACGTCGAGGTCTTCGCGCCGGACAGGATCGCAGCCACGAGCTGATCGCGTAGCGGCCCGGGAAATGCGAACTCCACCCGGGAAAGACCACCGATTTCCATACCGTAAGACGGTACGCGGTGAGCGCCAGCGGGTGCGCGGAGAAACCGCGCGACGGCTCGTACCCATGCACGCATGCATTGACCCAGCCGCAGGGTCCCGGCGCCCCCACGAGGGGCCACCTCACCCATGCGCGCATGCATCGGCCGCGTCGGTGCCGGTTCCGCGTCCGCGATCTATGGCAGTCTTGCTTCCCCGGACACCGGGAACCACCAGGTGCGGACAGTCAGCACAGCGGCGATGACCGGGGCGAGGACGATGGCCAGCGCTACGCCACTGCGGAAGTCGCGAGGCAGCCAGAGGACGTTGTCACCGATTCCTACCGTGTGCGCGAGCAGAGCCAGAGCGTATGCCGAAATGAGTGCGGCTGCGATGACACCGGCCCGCTGTCGGATTTTGGCGCGCCGTGACGTTTCGGCGCGCCGCGGCGTTTTGGCGGACCTTGGCGTTTTGGCGGGCCTCGGCGCGGGCCGCGTGACGGCCCGTCCGGGCACCGGGACCATGCTTGTCGCCTCGGCGGAGGCCGTGCCGGTGAGGTGGATCTGCGCTCGAAGCAACCCGCGGATGGCCCAGGCCAGCGTTGGGAAGAAGAACAGAATCGTCCCCATTGCGTGTACTGCCCATGCGCCTGCCAGGGTGGGGCCACCCCAGGCGTCGTAGTACGTGCTGGCCCAGATGCTGCCCTCGTGGCCGCCCAGGCCGAGTATTTGCCGCAGCGGGTAGCCGACGTTTATCAGGACGAGGCCGGCGAGACCGGCGGCGAGCGCACTGGTCGCCACCGCGAGTGGTAGGGCGAGCATGCCGCGTACAAACCGGCGTGACGCCAGCACCCGCATGGCCGAGGGCACTGCCACCACCGTCGTGCCCAGCCGGCGCCACATGACTGTTCCGTACGTCTGGCGAACATAGCGGCGCAATGTTGATGCGATCCTGCTTCTCACGTGCTCAGTCTTCCGACGCATCGACGACCACGACTATCCGGGAGTTCCCGGACTCGCCCCGGAGCGATATTCAGGGTCAGCCTGGCAGAGCAAACGCATGCGGTGCCGCAGACCAACGCGCGGTCAGGGCCGCGAGACCTGGAAACCTGCACGGGTTCTGTTGACTCTGTGCTGACGTTCGACCCTGACTCGGACACAGAGGAAGACAGCGACGGTGAAGAGGCAGCCCACGAGCAGGGCTGAAGCTGGTGGAGACGAGGGACTCGAACCCCTAAACCGCAAGGACCGGAAAGATCGACCGCAACCGAACAGATCGCCTCCCTGACCTCAGCGACGCTAGTCAGCGCCTTTCGACGTTTCGCACAGCTTCTTGCTCTCAGTTGTACTGAGTTTGTACTTGATGATCTTTCTGTTCCGTCCCACACGCGTTCTGTGCCCTGTCCATCCCGTCCGATATCGACCCACCCGGCGATGAGCGGACTGGGGCCTGGTCGCCAAGGTGGCGGGTCGTCACCTGGATCATCACCGACAGGGGCGCTAGATCGCGCCGGGCCGGGCGATGTAGTCAGGACAACTCAAGCAGCTGCGTCGTCGCTGCTGGTAGACGCAACCGTTCACCCGCACCTCGGCGGTATCGCTGCCGGTGTGCTGCCATTGATCAGCGCAAGAGTTATCCCGGGGATCAGCTCGAACCGAACAGGCAGATGCTCATGCCGTAGGTCAGTTCCCGCTGCAAAGTCTTGTATACGGCGAGGGGCAGTGCCAGACGGGCCACGCGTGCGATTTTCGTAGGAGGTTCGGCGAAGACCAGCGACTCATCGATGGTGAGGCCGGCGTCGCGGTAGATCGAGCGCCAGCCGTGAATCGAGTAGATTCGTTCGTCCGTGATGCCGACGTAGCGGGTGTATCGCGACGGCACAACGACCATCACGTTTCGGGACACCCGCGCCTGTTCACGCAGGAGCTGTACGGTGACGTCCCGGTCGAAGTGCTCCATCAGACCGAGGCTGAACACGAGGTCGAACTTTCCGGACCACTCCTCGGGAAGTTGAGTGGCGTCGGCGAGCGTGGCCTCGAACCCGCTGCCGAGTGCTTGCGCCGTTTCGGCGGCGAGGTCGACGATTCGCTGGTCGTTGTCGACGGCCGTTACCTCGTACCCCCAAGCGCTCAGTACGGCCGCGTGCAGGCCCGCTCCGCAGCCGAGTTCGAGGATCCGCGCACCCGGCTGGTAGCGGGCGTGGATGCGGTCGAGGACCGGGCCGAGGTACCGCCAGGCGTCATAGGCGGCGGCGATCCGTTCATTCGCGGCCTCAAGGTTGTCAACAATGTACGAATGCCACCGATCAGTCATATCGGCATGATAACCATGAATCTAGCCAAGAAGGTTTTTTTCCGAGCGATGACGTCACGGCCCTTGGAATTCGCGCATGTGTGACGTGATGGTTGTCCACATCTGTGGATGGAACATGTGTACGATGAGTCTCATGTGGTGCTAAGAGGTGATCACACCGGTCGCGGGGAAGCGACCGTCAGGGCCCCGGCTGGCGCGCGAACGCTGGTCGGGCCCTCGAGCTTCCGAGTACAGGCAACGAGGTCGGCAGTGGTCGGGTGCGAGGTCAACCGGTCCGTCTCGGTCTCCTGCGGGCTGGCTTGATACGGCTGGTTGCTGTACCTGGCTGCTGTACACCCATCTCTCCGATCCGCGACTACGGCGCTGGACGCCGATATGGTGGGGCGGCGATCTGTCCACGCAGCCGACCGCAAGGAGGACCACCATGTCCGATCAACTTCCGGTCCTGCGGACCTGTGGCTACTGCCGTGGCACCGGACGTCGCAACGAGTTCGACTGCCTGGCCTGCAAGGGCGCTGGCATGGTCTGGTGTCCGGTACCCGACGCTGGCTACCCCGAGGATGACTGGCTACCGTCGGGCGATCCGGACGTGGGAGACCATCCACGGCAGGCTTGAAAACCGCTAGGGCGGTATCCCCGTCCTCGTGGGTTCGAATCCCACGCCCTCCGCTCCACCAGCACCCCAGACCGTGGACTGTCGAGGACGTTTCCACGTTCCTCGGTGTCCCCGTCACCACTCTCTACCAGTGGCGCTACCGCTGCACCGGACCGCGCGCCTCCCGCGTCGGCCGTCATCTCCGCTACGACCCCGCGGACGTGCGGGCCTGGCTCGACAAGCAGGCGGTGTGAGATGCCCATCGATGACCTGTGGTACCTGAAACAGCGCGGCCCGGACGGCAAGCGCCTGCCGTCCAAGCGTCACGGCCAGGGGAAGCGCTGGCGGGTCCGGTACGAGGACGCGACCGGCGAGCCACGAACCCGTTTCTTTGAGCGGAAGGCGGACGCGGACGCCTGGGACGCGCGGGCCCGTACCGGTGTCGCCGAAGAGGCAAAGGTTGACCAGGCCGAACGGCTTCTCATCTTCAGGGAGTACGGCGAGCGTTGGCGGCTCTCCCGTGAGATTGGCTGGGCGCTGGAGACCCGCAAGCGGGTGGAGTCCAACCTGCGCTGTCACTTGTACCCGGTGTTCGGTGATCGTCAGCTACGTACGATCACGCTGACGAGCGTGCTGGAATGGCTGTCCGCGCGCCTGGCCGACGGCACGCCGAAGTCGTCGCTCAAGCTGTACATCGAACTCCTCGACGCGGTCATGACGGCGGCCGTCACCGACAAGGTCATTGCCGAGAACCCGTGCGACGGCGTGAAGCTCGCCCAGATCCTGCATGGCCTGTCCCGCGCGCCCAAGTGGGTCCCGACCGAATGTGAGGTGCTGGCGCTGCTCGACGCCGTGCCCGCCCGGTACCGCGCCGCGATCTGGCTGGGCGCCGGACAGGGTTGCCGGCTGGGCGAGGCACTCGGCGTGGAGCGAGGCACCCGGTGCGTGGACGCCGATCGCGGAGAGCTGCACATCGTTCAACAGCTCCGCTACTCGCCACGCGAGCACGGCGGCTTCTACCTCAGCGAACCGAAGGCGGGCTCGTCCGGCACCGTCGACCTGGACCCGGTCGTCGCGGACATCCTCGCCGATCACGCCCTACGCTTCCCGCCCGCCGAGGTCGAGATGGTCGACACCACGGCGGGCGATCCCGTTCGGCGGGCGGTGCCGCTGCTGTTCACCACCACACGCGGCAACCCGTTCACCGATCGGACCTGGTCGCGCGAGTGGGACAAGTGGCGGGACACGACCGGCTGGCCGAAGGAGCACGGCACGTTCCACGCGCTGCGGCACTTCTTCGCCACCACGCTGATCACCAACGACGCCGAGCCGCAGGAGGTGCAACGACTGCTGCGGCACAAGACGCTGCGGATCACATTGGAGACCTACGTGCACTGGTGGCCTAAGCGGGAGCGGCCCCGGGGCGTGGTCGGCGCGGCCCTGCGGAACGCCGTCGAGCGGTCGAATTAGAGGAGCGCCAGGAGCCAAGATCGAACGCGATTTGTACTGACGTTGTACTTGGTGATCAAGGAAAATCCGTCTTGCCTGGTCAGAGGCCAGAAAAAGTGGAGACGAGGGGACTCGAACCCCTAACCCCCGCCTTGCAAAGGCGGTGCTCTGCCAGTTGAGCTACGCCCCCGGGTACACCCGCGGCACCGGGTCCATTATCACGATGTCGCCTGACCGGCGACAGCCGGGGACGGTAAAGACCTACCGCAGGTCGGGCGCCGTGGTGGCTTCGTGCCAGAGCGCCCGCTCCTCGTTGGCGGAACGGACCTTCTTCGCAATGACGACGGCGGCGCCGAGAACACCTGCGAGGATGATCAGCTTCTTCACCATGTGGGGCTAGCTGGAATCGAACCAGCGACCTCAGAGTTATCAGCTCTGCGCTCTAACCGACTGAGCTATAGCCCCGCACCGACCGCTGCGATCCTTCGCAACGACGACGAGCAAGGTTACCGCACCCACCGCGCGGATCCCAAACCGGGTACGCCGCACCTGCATGGAGCGGGTGGCGCGGCGTACCCAAATGATGTCATTCCTTCTCGGCCAGCGTCAGCTCAATTCCACCGACGAGGTCCGAGCAGACGTTGTAAATGAAGGCGCTGAGCGTCGCCAAGGCCGTGAAGAGCACGACGTTGACCAGGCCGAGCAGCCCGGAGCCGAGGATGATCCCCTTAGCCGTGATCTTGAAGGCGCTCTTCGCCTCGCCACCCGTGGCGCCGACCATCTCGCTGAGGGCTTTGTTGACGCTACCGACGACCCCCATCGCGTCGAGTGCCATGTAGAGCACCGCGGTCGCGACCACGCCCACGATGAACAGCACGAACGACACCGCGAACGAGAACTTCATGACCGACCACGGATCAATGCGCTTGAGGTACAGCCGGGCGCGGCGAGGGCCTCGACTGGCCGCCGCCGCGACCGTGGTCCGGGCGCTGCGGATCACGTTGCCGACCCTGCTGCCGCCGCCACCGGCCCCCGAGCCACCGGACCCGCCGCCCACCTTGATCGGCTGGGTCACCAGGCCGGTGCCGACGGCGGCAGCACCGCGGACGCTCGCGCGGGCGACAGCGGGCGCACCGGCCCCGACCAGGTTCGGGTCGGCCGGTCCGCCCTCGGACGCGTCACCGCTCTCGTCCGTCGACGAGTCCGACTCCGGGAGCGAGTCGGGCGGCGGTGCCATGCCCGGTGCCCGGGTGAATTTGGGTGCGGTCGCGGCGCCGGCAGCGGCTGCCTTGGCCGACCCTCCGGTTGCAGAGTCCGCCGCGGGTTTGTCACCGGGCACCGTCGCGCGACCCACCACAGCGCCCCCAGCCTCGTCGTCGCCCGTAATGTCCTGGTCAAGGGCTTCGGACTCAGCGACGGCCGACTTCTTCTTCGGCTTTGCTGTTCCCGACTTCGCCTGGGTTTCCGTCATTAATTATTCCTGTTCGTCCGGCTCGTCAGCGTTGCGAGCAATCGCGACGAGGGTCACGCCATCCGGCAGGTCCATCAGCTTGACCCCCATTGTGTTCCGATCCCTCGTCCGGCGTACAGGCTTCACCGGAGTTCGGATCACCCCACCGTTAGAGGTGATGGCGAACAACTCGTCGTCCGGACTAATGACGACCGCACCCACCAGGCCCCCGCGGCGAGACGTGATTTTAGCTGTGAGGACGCCCTTCCCCCCGCGTCCCTGGACCGGATACTCCTCTATCGGTGTGCGCTTTGCGTAGCCGCCGTCCGTGGCGACCAGCACGTCCATACCCTCCCGCACAACTTCCATAGCAAGCAACTCGTCGCCATCCGCAAAACGCATTCCGATCACACCGGACGTCGCGCGGCCCATCGGACGGAGCGCGTCGTCGTTGGCGTTGAACCGGATGGCCTGTGCCTGCTTGCTGACCAGGAGAAGGTCCTCGTCGGGCGCCACGAGCGCGGCACTAACCAGTTCATCATCTTCGCGCAAGTTGATCGCGATGATGCCGCCGGACCGGTTGGAGTCGAACTCCTCCAGCCTGGTCTTCTTGACCAGGCCGTTCTTGGTCGCGAGCACCAGGTAGGGGGCCACCTGGTAGTCCGGGATCTGGATGACCTGGGTGATCGCCTCGTCCGGCTGGAAGGCCAGCAAGTTCGCGACGTGCTGGCCACGGGCGGTACGGGCGGCCTCGGGGAGCTCGTACGCCTTTGCCCGGTACACCCGGCCCTTGTTCGTGAAGAACAGGATCCAGTCGTGCGTGGAGGTCACGAAGAAGTGGCTGACGATGTCGTCCTGGCGCAGGCCGGCGCCGTTGACGCCCTTGCCGCCGCGCTTCTGCGAGCGGTACAGGTCGACCTTGGTGCGCTTCGCGTAACCCGTCCGCGTGATGGTGACCACAACGTCCTCGCGGGCGATCAGGTCCTCCATCGAGACCTCGCCGTCGAACGGGACGATCTTGGTGCGCCGGTCGTCGCCCCACTTCTCGACGATCGCCGCCAGCTCCTCGGAGACGATCTGGCGCTGCCGCTCCGGCTTCGCGAGGATGTCCATCAGGTCGGCGATCTCGATCTCGATCTTCGCCAACTCGTCGATGATCTTCTGGCGTTCCAGGGCGGCGAGCCGGCGCAGCTGCATGTCGAGGATCGCGGTCGCCTGGACCTCGTCGATCGTCAGCAGCTCGATCAGGCCGTTGCGGGCCTCCTCCACCGTCGGCGACCGCCGGATCAACGCGATGACCTCGTCGAGGGCGTCGAGCGCCTTGACCAGACCGCGCAGGATGTGCGCCCGCTCCTCGGCCTTGCGCAGGCGGTAGCGGGTGCGCCGGACGATGACCTCGATCTGGTGCGCCACGTAGTACCGGACGAACTGCGCGAGGTTGAGCGTGCGCGGCACGCCGTCGACCAGCGCAAGCATGTTCGCGCCGAACGTCTCCTGCAGCTGGGTGTGCTTGTACAGGTTGTTCAGCACGACCTTGGCCACGGCATCGCGCTTGAGCACGATCACCAGGCGCATGCCGGTACGGCCGGACGACTCGTCGCGGATGTCCGAGATACCGGTGAGCTTGCCTTCCTTGACCAGCTCCGCGATGCGCTCGGCCAGGTTGTCCGGGTTCACCTGGTACGGCAACTCCGTGACGACCAGGCTCGTGCGGCCCTTGCTGTCCTCGTCGACGTCGATCACCGCGCGCATGCGGATCGAGCCGCGCCCGGTGCGGTACGCCTCCTCGATCGCCGCCTGGCCCACGATCAGACCGGACGTCGGGAAGTCCGGGCCCTTGACGATCTTGATCAGCTCGTCGAGGGTGGTCGCCTCGTCGGCCTCCGGGTGGTCCAGGCACCACTGCACGGCCTGCGCGACCTCGCGGAGGTTGTGCGGCGGAATGCTCGTCGCCATACCGACCGCGATGCCGCTGGCGCCGTTGACGAGCAGGTTGGGGATGCGCGACGGCAGGATGGTGGGCTCCTGCGCCCGGCCGTCGTAGTTGGGGACGAAGTCGACGGTGTCCTCGTCGATGTCCCGCAGCATCTCCATGGCCAGCGGGTCGAGCTTCGACTCGGTGTACCGCATGGCGGCGGGCGGGTCGTTACCCGGCGAGCCGAAGTTTCCGTTGCCGTCCACCAACGGGTAGCGCAGCGACCACGGCTGGGCCATGCGGACCAGCGCGTCGTAGATCGACGAGTCACCGTGCGGGTGGTACTGGCCCATCACGTCACCGACGACCCGGGAGCACTTCACGTACCCGCGCTCGGGCCGGTAACCCGAGTCGTACATGGCGTACAGGATCTTGCGGTGGACGGGCTTGAGGCCGTCCCGGACATCGGGCAGGGCGCGACTGACGATCACGCTCATCGCGTAGTCGAGGTACGAGCGCTGCATCTCGACCTCGATGCCGACCGGTTCGATACGGCCCTGCAGCCCGACGGCCCCCTCGGGGCCGCCGACGGCCGGGTTGAGGTCCTCGCCGTTCGGACCCGTACTCTGCGTCACGCGTCATTCCTTACTTCGTTGAACGCTCGGCTCGCCCTGTGGACACAGCCGGGATTTCCTGTGGATAAGTCTGTGGACGATGTGGACGCTCCCGGCCGGTAGGACCGAGCTGGCCCCGACCGGGCGCGTCCACGTGTCAGATGTCGAGGAACCGCACGTCCTTGGCGTTGCGCTGGATGAAGTTGCGCCGCGCCTCCACGTCCTCACCCATCAGCACGCTGAACAGCTCGTCGGCGGTTGCCGCGTCGTCCAGCGTCACCTGGCGAAGGGTGCGGGTAGCCGGGTTCATCGTGGTTTCCCACAGCTCGGGGTAGTTCATCTCCCCGAGACCCTTGAACCGCTGGATGTCGTCCGGCTTCGCGTTGGGCTTGGTCTGCTGGCGCAGCGCGATCAGGCCGTCACGCTCGCGGTCGGAGTACGCGTACTGCGCGTCGTCCCCCCGCTTGTTCCACTTGATCTTGTACAGCGGAGGGGCGGCCAGGTAGACGTGGCCCAGCTCGACCAGCGGCCGCATGAAGCGGAACAGCAGGGTCAGCAGCAGGGTCTGGATGTGCTGGCCGTCCACGTCGGCGTCCGCCATCAGGATGATCTTGTGGTACCGGAGCTTCTCGATGTCGAAGTCGTCGTGGATGCCGGTGCCCAACGCCGTGATGAGTGCCTGCACCTCGTTGTTCTTGAGAACACGGTCGATGCGGGCCTTCTCGACGTTGAGGATCTTGCCGCGGATCGGCAGGATCGCCTGGACCTTCGGGTCGCGCCCCTGCTTGGCCGAGCCGCCGGCCGAGTCGCCCTCGACGATGAACAACTCGGACACCCGCGGGTCGGTCGACTGGCAGTCGGCCAGCTTGCCGGGCATCGAGCCGGACTCCAGCAGCGACTTACGCCGAGCCAGCTTGCGCGCCTGCTGAGCCGCGATCCGGGCCCGGGCCGCCTGGGAAGCCTTGGTGATGATCATCTTGGCTTCCGCCGGGTTGCGGTCGAACCAGTCGACCAGCCACTCGTTGCAGACCTTCTGCACGAAGCTCTTCGCCTCGGTATTGCCCAGCTTGGTCTTGGTCTGCCCCTCGAACTGCGGGTTGGCCAGCTTCACCGAGATGATCGCCGCGAGGCCCTCGCGGATGTCCTCGCCGGAGAGCTTGTCGTCGTTGCCCTTGAGCAGCTTCTTGTCGGCGCCGTACTTGTTGACCACGGTGGTCAGCGCGGCCCGGAAGCCCTCCTCGTGGGTGCCGCCCTCGTGGGTGTTGATCGTGTTCGCGAACGTGTAGACACTCTCGCCGTACGACTCGTTCCACTGCATGGCGATCTCAACCGAGATCCCCTCGCCGTCGGCGGCGAACTGCACGACCGAGTTGTGGATGGGAGTCTTGGTCTGGTTGAGGTGCCGGACGAAGTCGGCGATGCCGTCCTTGTAGCAGAAGGTGACCTCCCGCGGCGCGTCGGCGCCCTCCACGGGGCGCTCGTCGCGCAGCACGATCGTCAGGCCGCGGTTGAGGAAGGCATACTCCTGGATCCGACGGTAGATCGTCTCGAACTTGTACTCGGTCGTCTCGAAGATGGCCGGGTCGGCCCAGAACGTCACCGTCGTGCCGTTGCCGTCGGTAGGCTCCACCTGCTCCAACGGGGCGACCGGCTTGGAGTTGCGGAAGGACTGCCGCCACAGGTGGCCGGCCTTCTTGACCTCGATGTCCACGCCGGTGGACAGGGCGTTGACGACCGAGATACCCACGCCGTGGAGACCGCCGGAAACCGCGTACGCCTTGCCGTCGAACTTGCCGCCGGCGTGGAGCATGGTCAGGGCCATCTCGACACCCGACTTCTTGGTCTTCGGGTGGATGTCCACGGGGATGCCACGGCCGTTGTCGACCACCCGGATGCCACCGTCGGCGAGGATGGTCACCTCGATGGTGTCGCAGAAGCCGGCGAGCGCCTCGTCGACCGAGTTGTCCACGACCTCCCACACCAGGTGGTGCAGACCGCGCTCGCCCGTGGAGCCGATGTACATACCCGGCCGCTTGCGGACGGCCTCGAGCCCCTCGAGTGCGGTCAGTGACGCCGCGGTGTAGTTGTCCTGTGGTTGATTCGGCGCTGCCACCCTCGTTCGCTTTCTCGCCCCGATGCGGCCGGTCAGGCCGCCCTGGGGGCGGGGGTCATGCGCGCACGCCGCCCGGCCAACACACGAAGATCCGCGACGTCTGCCTGCGTGGCCCGGCGAACCTTGGCGTGCCGACCACCGCGGCGTGCTCGCGGATTGCTGTGTCGGCTGACCTCTTACGGTCAAATCTTACCCGGCGGGACCGACACTTTTCCTCCATGGGCGCGTTTCTTAGCGTCTCAAATCGCCGTAGCGGCCCGAATACGCCGGTCCACGACTCCCCCCATGTACACCGGGGAAATGCCGCGCCGCGTACCCTTGCGAGCCGCCGGAGGTAGCGTAGTCGCCCACCGGGACGCTCTTGACGGACCTGCGTTCGTCCGTCTTGTAGTCAAACGTCGCCTCCTGTGACATAAATTCCCGCGCTGGGGGTCGCGCGAACCATCCACCGTGCCGTATGTTCCCGGCGCGCGGCGGTTACGCACCGCGCTCAGCGGAGGTGAGAACGCCGATGGGGCTGGACAACGTCGCGGTTCAGTGGCCACGCACCGGCCGCTTCTACGACCCGGTGGCACCGGCCGAGTTCGTCGACTTCGGTGACCTGGTCGAGAAGGTGCCCGACATGCCCGGCCCCGCCGTGGCCCTCGCCGAGCACATCGCCGAGACGGGCACCGTGCGCGCTACCGGTTACACCGAGCTCGTGGATCTCCTGCTCGGCCTCTCCGGGGTGCTGTACGCCACCGAGGCCGCGGCCGAGGACGAGGACCCGGTGATCGACCCCGACGGGTGCGCGTGGATCGCCGGCGGCCTCGAGCGGTTCGTCGACGGGCACCGCGAGTACGGCGAGGAGGTGACCTTCGACAGCGTGAGCGCCGTGCTCCGGGCCGCACTGGAGGGCTCCCGCCTGGCCGAACAGCAGCTCAACTGGCTGGACAAGCGCCTCAACGCGCTGCGCGACGACTCCGGCGAGCCGCCGCAGTGGAGCTTCACCCGCACGGAGCTGCACATCCTCGCGGGCTTCTTCCGGCGCTGCGCCGACCGGGGCTTCGCCGTCTACGCCGACTACTGAGCCCTGCGCCGACTACCGACCAGCGAGCCCTACGCCGGCCACCGGGCTGTCCCCGCCCAGGGCGCGCCGCGCCGACCGTCAGCCGTAGGTGTCCCGCGGCCCGCGCCCGCGTACCCGTCGTGGCCCACGATTCCACGACGGTGCGGCCGGGCCGTGGATGTGCAGCTTCGTGACGACCCCGTTGCCCACCTCGCCGGCGATCCGGCCGAGCAGCTTTCCGGCGAGCAGCCGCAGCTGGGTGGCCCACGCGGTCGACTCCGCCTCGACGGTCAGCTCACCGCCCTCGAGCTTGACCGGCCGACAGTGTCCGGCGATGTCCGAACCGACGACCTTCTCCCACGCTCCGAACACGGTCGCCTCGGCCGTCGGGCGCTGCCAGCCGCGCGTCTTGAGCAGCCGCTCCAGCACGGAGGCGAGCGACTGGGGGTCGCGCGGGTCGGGCCCGGGTCCGGAGTACCCGGTCAACCGGCGGCCGCTGCCCTGGCGCTTGCCGCCGTCCGAGCGCCGGCGCTGCGCCGTCCGGGCCGCCTCCCGACGGGCCAGCGCCGCGTCGAGGGCCGCCCGCGCCAGCTGCGGGCCGGCCGGCTCCGGATCCGGGCCGGGGGCGTCGGACGCCGATGGCTGCTCCGGACCACCTCGTCCGGCGCCGTCGGACGGGGTCGGACGCTCCCGGTCACCCGACACGGCGCACCTCCCCGCTCCCGACCTCGTACCGGGCCCCGCGCAGCGCGGCCGGCACATCCGCTTCGACGGCACACGTCACCAGCGTCTGGCTGGAATCGGCGACCAGTTCCGCCAGGCGCTCCCGGCGGCCGGCGTCGAGCTCGGCGAAGACGTCGTCGAGCGCGAGCACCGGCTCGATCCCGTCGGAGCGGAGCAGATCGTACGCCGCCAGCCTCAACGCGAGGGCGTAGGACCACGATTCGCCGTGGCTGGCGTACCCCTTGGCCGGCACCTCGCCGAGCATCAGGGTCACGTCGTCGCGGTGGGGGCCGACGAGGGTCACGCCCCGCTCGATCTCCGACGGCCGGGCCGCCCGCAGCGCCTCGCCTAACCGTTCCTCCAGATCTTGGACACTCAGCGGTGCCACCGGCCCGCCATCTGTCCAAGATCCGGAATAGGAGACGGTGGCGGCGCTCCGGCCGGCGCTCACCGCGTCGTACGCCTTGGCCACGAGCGGAGCGAGCGCGGCGCACAGCTCCAGGCGGCCGGCGAGCAGTTCCGCGCCGTGGCGGGCCAGGTGCACGTCCCACACGTCGAGCGTCGACATGTCGGTCCGGGCCCCGCCCGCCCGCCGGGCCAGGTACGCCGTCCGCAGGAGCGCGTTGCGCTGCTTGAGTACCCGCTCGTAGTCGGCGCGCACCCCGGCGTACCGCGGCTGCCGGAGGGTGAGCAGCTCGTCGAGGTAGCGACGGCGCTCGCTCGGATCGCCCCGCACCAGGGCCAGGTCCTCCGGCGCGAACAGCACCATGCGCAACGCGCCGAGCACGTCACGGACCCGCGTCAGGGGTGAGCGTCCGAGCCGGGCCTTGTTCGCCTTGCCCGGCTCGATCTGCAGCTCGACCAGTAGCTCGCGGGCCTCGTGCACGACCGCGGTACGCACCACCGCCCGCTGCGCCCCGAACCGTACGAGCGGGGCGTCCGTGGCGACCCGGTGGCTGCTCAGGGTCGCGACGTAGCCCAGGGCCTCCACCAGGTTGGTCTTGCCCTGACCGTTGCGGCCGACGAGCACGCACGCGCCGGGCTCGAGGTCGACGTTGACGCGCTCATAGCTGCGGAAGTCGACCAGCTCGAGGTGGCGTACGTACACCTAGTCCTTCTTGACCGCGTGGCCGCCGAACTGGAACCGCAGCGCGGCCACCGCCTTCATCGCCGGCGAGTCCTCCTGGCGGGAGGCGAACCGGGCGAACAGCGACGCCGCGATCGCGTTCATGGGCACGGCGAGCCGGATCGCCTCCTCGACGGTCCAGCGGCCCTCACCGGTGTCCTCCGCGTACCCACGGATGCCGGCCAGCTCGGAGTCCTCGTCGAGCGCCCGGTCGAGCAGGTCGAGCAGCCACGACTTCACGACGGTGCCCTCGCGCCAGGACTTGATCACGCCCGGCACGTTGTCGACGTACTCGGAGGCCTTCAGCAGCTCGTACCCCTCGGCGTAGGCGTGCATCAGGCCGTACTCGATGCCGTTGTGGACCATCTTCGCGTAGTGCCCGGCGCCGACCCCGCCGGCGTGCACGAAGCCGTACGGGCCCTCCGGCTTGAGCGACTCGAAGATCGGCATGCAGCGCTGGACGTGCTCGTCGGCGCCGCCGACCATCAGGCCGTACCCGTACTCGATGCCCCACACGCCGCCGGAGACCCCGACGTCGATGTACCCGATGCCCTTCGTGCCGAGCCGCTCGGCGCGCGGACGGTCGTCGCTGAACCGCGAGTTCCCGCCGTCGATGATGATGTCGCCCTCGGACATCAGGCCGGCCAGCTCGTCGATGGTCGCCTCGGTCACGCCGGCCGGCACCATCACCCACACGACACGGGGTGCGGAGAGCTTCCCGACCAGGTCACCCAGGCTCGCGACGTCCGAGACCTGTGGGTTGCGGTCGTAGCCGACCACTTCATGCCCGGCACGGCGCAGCCGTTCGCGCATGTTGCCGCCCATGCGGCCGAGACCGACGAGACCGAGTTGCATGTCGTACTCCCAGAATGGATCAACGCCGCCCCGTGCACTCGGGGGCGACCAGGTGCGAGCGCGCTCAGCCGCCGATGCGCACGGGCATGATGAGGTACCAGTACCCCGATGAGATCTGCCCATCCTCGGCGGCCGGAACGATGATGGCCGGCTTCTTGGGATCGGTGAACGAGAACACCGCGAACGGCCCGTCCAGCGCGTTGAGCCCGTCGAGCAGGTACTGGTGGTTGAACGCGATCGTCAGCGGTTCGCCGGTGAAGGTGCAGTCCAGCGCCTCGCTGGCCCGCGCGTCCTCGGTGCTGCCGGCCTCGACGACGAGCCCGTCCTCGCTGAAGCGCAGCCGTACCGGCGTCGCGCGCTCGGCCACGAGCGAGACGCGCTTGACGACCTCGGTGAGCGCCGACACCGCCACCCGCGCCTGGGCGCTGTGGGTGTCCGGGCGCAGCGACCGGACCTTCGGGAAGTCGCCGTCGAGGAGCCGGGAGGTGGTCCGGCGGGTGCCGCCGGCAAAACCGATCATGCCCTCGCCAGTTCCGCCGCGGGCCAGCGCGATGGTGACCTGGCCGCCGAGCGGGCCGAGCGTCTTCGCCGTGTCGGCCAGGGTCCTGGCGGGGACCAGCGCGGCCATGCTCATGTCGGGGTCGTCGGCGTTCCATTCGATCTCGCGGACGGCCAGCCGGTACCGGTCGGTGGCGAGCAGCGCGAGCGTGTTGCCCTCGATCTCGATCCGGACGCCGGTGAGGATCGGCAGCGTGTCGTCGCGGCCGGCGGCGATCGCCACCTGCGAGACCGCTTCAGCGAAGGCCTTCGCGTCGACGGTACCGGCGGTCTCGGGCATCTGCGGCAGGCTCGGGTAGTCCTCGACCGGCATGGTCGGGAGCGTGAACCGCGCACTGCCACAGGTGATCTCCACGTGGGAGCCCACTGCGGCGACCTCGACCGGTTTGCTGGGCAGCGCCTTGGTGATCTCGGCGAGGAGACGGCCGGAAACCAGCGCGGCGCCGTCGGCGTCGGCGTGTACTTCCAGCGTCACCTGGCTGGAGACCTCGTAGTCGAAGCCGGAGACCTGCAGGCTGCCGTCGTTGACGCGCAGGAGCACACCGGCGAGTACCGGCACCGAGGGCCGACTGGGCAGGCTCTTGGCTGTCCAGGCAACGGCGTCAGCGAGCGCGTCGCGCTCGACCCGGAACTTCATCGCGCTGCCTCCCACGTCTACAGATCACAAGTTTGCCTACGGAACCTTAGTGGCAGACGTTGACCTTCGTGCGGGGACCCCGGCGATCCACCCGAACAGGTTTTCCCCACGCTGATGATTGGTTTTTCTTTTCTTAGAGATATAACTCGTCATCGTCATAGGGGATGTGCATTCTGTGGATGAGCGGCGTTTTGGCTGCGTAGCGGCGGTGCGTGCCCGTTGACAACCTGTGGGTATCCGGTGGGTAGTCGTCCACAGATCTTGATTGTGGAAGTTCTGTCCACGTTCCTCCACACGTCATCCACAGGTCGTCCACCGGGAATCCACCGGTAATCCCCTGGTTTTTCCGCAGGCTGTCGTCACCTCTGGGTGGCTGATCAATCACGAATGGCGACAGTTCCACAGGCTCCTGTGTACATCCACAAGGTTGTCCCCAGGTGTTATCCACAGCGTGTGGACGTGACTGCGCTCCGGGGAACGGCGCGGAAACGCGAACAGCGGGTCGCCCACGTGGCGCCCGCTGCTCGGAGTGGAGTTCCGGACTCGACTACGACATCTGCTTGATGCGGTTGGTCAGCTCGGCGATCTGGTTGTACAGCGAACGGCGCTCGGCCATGTGCTGGCGGATCTTCCGGTCGGCGTGCATGACCGTCGTGTGGTCGCGACCGCCGAAGGCCTGCCCGATGCGTGGCAGGGAGAGATCGGTGAGCTCGCGGCACAGGTACATCGCGACCTGACGGGCGTTGACGAGTACCCGGGAGCGGGAGTGGCCCTTGAGGTCCTCCATGCTCACCCCGAAGTACTCGGCGCTCGACGCCATGATCTGTTCGGCGGTGATCTCCGGGCCCGATCCGTCGGGGATGAAGTCGCGCAGCACCTCCTCGGCCAGCGACAGCTCCACGTTCGAGCGGGTCAGGTTGGCGAACGCGGTCACCCGGATCAGCGCGCCCTCGAGCTCGCGGATCGACGACGAGACACGGGACGCGATGAACTCCAGGACGTCCGGCGGGGCGAACAGGCGCTCCTGGGCCGCCTTCTTCTGCAGGATCGCGATCCGCGTCTCGAGGTCCGGCGGCTGGATGTCGGCGAGCAGGCCCCACTCGAACCGCGTCCGCAGCCGGTCCTCGAGGGTGGCCAGCTGCCGGGGTGAGCGGTCCGAGGTGATCACGATCTGCTTGTTGGCGTTGTGGAGCGTGTTGAAGGTGTGGAAGAACTCCTCCTGCGTGCGCTCCCGGTTCTCCAGGAACTGGATGTCGTCGATCAGCAGGATGTCCACGTCCCGGTAGCGGCGCTGGAAGGCGCTCGTCTTGTCGTCACGCAGCGAGTTGATGAAGTCGTTGGTGAACTCTTCGGTCGACACGTACCGCACGAACCGGGCGTTGCCCAACGTCGTCGCGTAGTGCCCGATCGCATGCAGCAGGTGCGTCTTTCCCAACCCGGAGTGCCCGTAGATGAACAGCGGGTTGTACGCCTTCGCCGGCGACTCCGCCACGGCCACGGACGCCGCGTGCGCGAACCGGTTCGACGAACCGATCACGAAGGTCTCGAAGGTGTACTTGGGGTTGAGCCGGTTTCCGGGGTTGTCGGCGTTCGAGGCGGAGGAGCCGCGGTCGCCTCGGCCGGTGCCGGGCCTGGGCGGCTGCGACGGCGGTGCGGGCTCCTCGCGGCCGGGGCCGCTCCGGGGCGCCGCGACGGCGCCGTCACTGTTGCGGGACGCGGCCATACCGGCCTGGAACGACGTGGCCCACTCGGACGCCGGGGCCGGAGTCTGCGGTACGTCGAAAAGCCGGCCGGAACCGGCGCCGTCATCGTGGGCGGCCCGCAGCGGTGGCTGGACCGGGTCGATCGACGGCATCGGGTCGATCGACGGCATCGCACTCATGGGCGGCGCCGCGGGCGCCGCGGACGGTGCCGCCGGCGGTACGACTGTCCCGGGCGGCGCCGACGGTGCGCCGGTCGCGCCGTCCTCCGGCTGCCGGACGGTGACGGCCACCTGGATCGAGCGGCCGAGCCGCCGCGACAGCGCTTGGGTGATCGCGGGTCGCAGCCGCGACTCGATCACGTCCTGGGTGTACGCGTCCGGCACCGAGAGCAGGGCGATGTCCTCGATGATCGCCCGCAGGTGGGTGAGGCGGAGGTACGCCCGTTGCTGCGGGGAGATGATTTCGTCGGCGAGCTCCTCGGTAGCCGAGGCCCACACCGCACTCAGGTCGCCCGCGTTCGCCACCAGCGTCTCCCCCATCGCTCCTCGCGGTTCACGCCGCGTCCCCCCGTCGAAGCCGACGACCGCGTCTCATTGTCCACAGGTTGTCCACAACCTGTGTATCAACGAGTGACCTGCCGCCGACGGTCCGTCCAGACCCGGACGCGGCGCTGCGATTGTGGGTCGGTGCTGCTCCATGCAGCCCCAACGAATGAGCGCCTCGTCGGTTGCTGTGTCGTCACCTCCGGTACGGACCACCGTTGAACCCATTCCGGCGTGCACTGCAACGGGGCACGCTAACAGCGTTGTCCACAACCTCTCAACAGCTGTCCACATGGTCGGGCATCGGTAGTGGAGATCGAGATCAGCTCGTCGGAACGGGCGGGAGTTGCCGGTGGCGGCGGTGCGGGTACCCTGGAACGGCTAAACAACCGGCCGCTGGTAGGCTGGTTCGACGGTGTGTCCGCCTTGACAGCGGGCCGCCACCCCCTGAACTGACGGGCGCAGGTCGCCCCCGAAGCATACGAAGACGGAGCCAGACGTGAGCAAGCGCACCTTCCAGCCGAACAACCGCCGGCGCGCGAAGACCCACGGTTTCCGCCTGCGGATGCGGACCCGCGCCGGCCGCGCGATCATCTCGGCGCGCCGCGGCAAGGGCCGCGCCCGTCTTGCGGCCTGACAGCTCAGGCCGCAAGCCCAAGGGCGTGTCGTGCTGGCAGCCGCACAGCGACTGAGGCGGCGGGACGAGTTCGCCGCGACGATCCGCGCGGGCCGCAGAGCCGGTCGCGGTGTGGTCGTCGTCCACCTCGACGGCCCGGACGACGCCGACAGTCCCGCTGCGGAGTCGAACGGCAGCACACCGGTGCGCACCGAGAGAGTCGATCTTCCGGCGCGCGCCGGTTTTGTCGTACCCAAGACCGTTGGCAAAGCCGTCGCCCGCAACAAGGTGCGCCGGCGGCTCCAGCACCTGATCCGCGAGCGCCTGGCGGCACTGCCACCAGGCGTTACTGTTGTGGTGCGGGCGCTACCCGGGGCGGCCGACAGGACGTACTCAGAGTTGACGTCCGACCTCGATGCCGCGCTCGTGGCGGCACGGACCAGGCGGCCGCGCCGGCCCCGCCGGGAGGGAACATGACCCCGGGCCGGCTCGTTGCACTTCCCATAATCGCGTACCGTCGTTGGATAAGCCCGGCGCTGCCGGCGCGGTGCCGGTTCTACCCGTCCTGCAGTACGTACGCGCTGGAGGCGGTCACGACCCACGGCGCCCTGCGCGGCCTTTACCTGACGATCCGGCGGCTACTGCGCTGCCACCCGTTCCACCCCGGTGGATATGACCCTGTGCCGCCGCCTTCCGGCCGGCGCCCCCGTACGACCTTCGACAAAGCGACTGGAGCCGTGCAGTGAGCAAGCTCTTCAGCCCACTGATGGCAGTGATCTACGAGATCATCTCTCGGATCCTGCTCTTCTGGCATGCCGCCTGGCACAAGGTGCTGGGTAACGGCAGCTGGCTGGGGACGAACTGGACTTGGGTGCTCGGCATCATCTGCCTGGTCCTGACGGTTCGGGCCATCCTCTTCCCGGTCTTCGTCAAGCAGATCAAGTCGCAGCGGGCGATGCAGGCGCTGCAGCCCAAGATCAAGGCACTTCAGGAGAAGCACAAGGGCGACCGGGAGACCTTGCAGCAGGAGCTGATGAAGCTCTACCGCGAGGAGAAGGCCAACCCGCTCATGGGCTGCCTGCCGATGTTCCTGCAGGTACCGGTGTTCATCGGCCTGTTCCACGTGCTACGCCACCTCAAGCCGACGATGCCCGAGCACCTCAGGACGCTGTACGGCTGGACCGCCGGCCAGTTCGAGAGCGCCTCGCACGCCAAGCTGTTCGGTGCGCCGATCGCGGCGAGCCTCCGGTCCACGCCGCACGAGCTGGCTCTGCTCGGCGCCAACGGCACCACGGTCAAGATCGTCGCTGCGATTCTGATCGCCGCCATGATGGGTACGACGTTCCTCACCAGCCGACAGATGATCCTCAAGACCGGCTGGGCCGAGGACCCGCAGCAGCGCATGGTGCAGCGGTTGATGCTCTACGGCGTCCCGTTCTCCCTGCTCATCTCGGGCACGATCTTCCCGATCGGTGTGGTCATCTACTGGGTCACCACCAACCTCTTCTCCCTCGGGCAGCAGATGTGGGTGCTGCGCAAGTTCCCGCCGCCGAACCAGAACGGCGCGGCAGCCAAGCAGGGGGCGGCCAAGCAGAAGGCGAAGGCCCCGGCCAAGGGCGGCGACAAGAACGACGCCGACTCGGCCAAGACGGTCGACGCCCGCGCGCTGGCGCCCAAGGTCGGCGCGAAGCCGGTAAACCCGAAGAAGGGCGGGGCGGCGAAGCGGTAGTTGGGTTGATGCGATCGGCGCAGGTCGAGCGGGCGGGGCACTGCGGTGCCGCGTTCGGCACGACCGGCGGCGCGCGCTCCCCACTCGCGGAATCCGCTCCCCTACAGACGTCATGTGGCGGCGCCCTGCGCGCCCTGATCATCCGGAGATGACCTGTGACCGATACGAGTACCTCTCCCGTGCCCGAGTCGGGCGTATCCACCGAGGCTGACGCTGTCGAGAGTGCGGCAGCTACGGCTGAAGACGCCGGTACGGACACCGAAGAGCGCCAGACCGCGGACAACAAGGACCTCTTCCAGGAGAGCGAGATCGCCGCGGACTACGTGGAAGGTCTGCTCGACATCCTTGACTACGACGGCGACATCGACGAGCTGATCCAGGCGGGACGACCCGTCGTGGAGGTCGTGGGTGGCCGCCTCCAGTCACTCGTCGGCCAGCGGGGGGCCACGCTCGAGGCGCTTCAGGAGCTGACGCGGCTCGCGGTGTTCCGGCAGACGGGCAAGCCGAGCCGGCTCCTCCTCGACGTCGGTGGCTACCGTGCCAACCGCCGTAAGGAGCTTGCCGCCGTCGCCAAGAACGCGGCGGAGAAGGTCAAGGAGTACGGCGAGGCGATCAAGCTCGAGCCGATGAGCGCGTTCGAGCGCAAGTGCGTACACGACGTGATCAATGCCCTGCCCGGCGTCGTGAGCGAGTCGGAGGGTGTCGAGCCGTCCCGACGGATCGTGGTTCACCCCGCCGAGAGCTGATCGCCTTCGGCACGACCCGACGCCGTACCTGATGCAACCGATCGACGGCGCCGCGCATCCTCACGCGCGGCGCCGTCGTCTTGTACCGGTGCCGTAACCGTGCGCCGCGTCGGCGTCCGGAGCGGTCGCGGCTCCCCGCTCCTTCCTCCCCGGCTGATTGGATCTGGAGGCCTTCTGTGACCGGCTCGTCGTTCGATCCTCCGGCCGACCTCGTGCCGGCCGCACGCACCCTCTTCGGGGCACGGCTCCCCCTTGCGACGGAGTACGCCCGGCGCCTGGCGACCGATGGAGTGGTGCGTGGCCTCATCGGGCCGAGAGAGACCGAGCGGATCTGGGACCGGCATCTCGTCAACTGCGCGGCTGTGGCGGAATTGATCGCTTCTGAGGCTTCCACGGCCGACGTGGGCTCCGGTGCTGGTTTGCCCGGTGTCGTCCTTGCCATTGCCCGCCCGGACCTGTCTGTGGCCCTTCTGGAGCCCCTGGCGCGGCGTACGGCCTTCCTGTCCGAGGTGGTGGCGGACCTTGGGCTGGACAACGTCGAAGTGGTGCGTGTACGGGCCGAGGATGCGGTCGGCAAGCTCGCCCCGGTCGACGTCGTGACCGCGCGGGCCGTGGCGGCCCTGGACCGGCTGTCCGCCTGGTGCCTGCCCCTCGCGAAGGTGGGCGGACGCCTGCTCGCGCTCAAGGGCGCGACGGCCGCGGACGAGGTCGCCGCGCACCGGGATGCGGTCGCCCGGCTCGGCGGAAGTGAACCGGTCATCCGCTCGTGCGGACAGGGACTCCTGCCCGATCCGACGACCGTCGTCGAGGTGGTACGGGACCGGGACCTCACGCCGGCATCCAAGCGGGAGCGGCCCGAGCGGCCGGGCCGGTCGCGGTCTGGGCGGTCGCGGTCGGGGTCGCGACCGCGTAGAGGCGCGTAGAGGCGCGCAGGGCCCCGTGCGGCGCTCCTGGCCGGGGACACAGCAGGTTGGGATGGCGCCCGCGTCTCTGCTCGCACACCCGGCGGGAAGGGGTTCTCGACCGGGGCGTCGGTCGGCCTGACGGTGTCGCCTCATCGACCGGTCGTCGGCGGGTGCGCTGCGCTCGGTGTCGCGAGCCCGTGACGCCTGACGCCGCGGTCCCTTAGTTCGTGACGCCCGACGCCCCGGTCTCTTAGCCCGTGACGCCGTGCGTGGCCTCGACTCCGGGCTCGATCGCCCGTGACGCCTGGCGGTTCTCGACGCGCATCTTTCGGGCTCGACCATTGGTGGTTCGTGAGCCACCGTCCCCGTTCGCACCAGCTTCAACTGGTCTCCCACCCCGGAGCGCATGGTCGCGTGGCTTCAACTCCGGCAGAGCAGCGCGGCATGGTACCGCTTTGAGTCGATTTTTCATGGGATAGACTCGGTTCGAATGTATCGTCGTTCGTCCACCCCTGGTGGGAGATTCGCGCCTTTCGTAGCTTTGATACCTCTACGCCCCGTAGGCTGACCGCGCATGGTATCAGCGGCTCGCAGAGTGCGGGGTGGGACGCGGATTTTGACCACTTCCGCCGCGGTCCCTCCTAGAGCACCTGTGGCCGCCCTCAATGTGGGGTCATCTGAAGGGACGGGGGGTCGGTTCTGTGCGTGACAATGCCAGCTGCGACGAACTGGGGCTGAGACAGGCTGAAGCGGGTCCGGTTTCACGTGAAACGGTGCCGCTGCTTGGCGATGCTGCTTCTCAATCGCGCAACGGTGACTGGCCCTCGATCGCTGACTATGTTGGCTGGGCGCCGCTGTACCCATCGTCCGCTGATCCGGGCTTTGGGTCGCCAGAATCACCGTCTTCGTTCGGCGAATTGGATATCTACCCGTCCGCAAACGTCGACGGGACCGGTACGGTGTACGAGCGTGGTGCGGTCGCGGTCGATGAGGGCCTACCCCTCACGGATGGCGCACCTGCGGCTCCAACTCGACACGCGCCGCCGCCACCGCTTCCCGACTCCGTAGTACCCGCCGACACCGAGGTCACCATGACCGATGCTTACGTTTCACGTGAAACTGAAGACCCGCCGCTGGCAATGGAAGCGCGACGGGCAGTCCAGATCCTGAACCCCAGTGGCGAAGTGACGATGCCGCGCCCGCCGCGCCGCCGAATCATCAGCGTGTCCAACCAGAAGGGCGGCGTGGGCAAGACCACCACCGCCGTGAACATTGCGGTCGCGCTGGCGCTCCACGGCAACCGGGTGCTGGTGATCGACCTGGACCCGCAGGGCAACGCCTCCACGGGCCTGAACGTTCCGCACCACGCCGGTGTGCCGGACATCTACGACTGCCTGATCGACGGCGCCCCGCTGGATGACGTGACTCAGCCGGTGGAGGGCATCCCGAATCTGTGGGCAATTCCGGCGACGATCGACCTCGCGGGTGCCGAGATCGAGTTGGTCTCGGTGGTCGCGCGTGAGTCCCGGCTGCGCCGCGCGATCGAGGCCTCCCCGTCCCAGTACGACTACATCTTCATCGACTGCCCCCCGTCACTCGGCCTGCTCACCGTCAACGCGCTCGTGGCGTGTGAGGAGGTGCTCATCCCGATCCAGTGCGAGTACTACGCGCTGGAGGGTGTGCAGGCACTCACGGCCAATATCGACCTCGTGCGGGCCCACCTCAACCCCAACCTGGACATCACCACGGTGGTCCTGACCATGTACGACCGCCGTACGCGTCTGGCTGATCTGGTCGAGCAGGACGTGCGGAAGCACTTCGGTCCGAAGGTGCTCGACACCGTCATCCCCCGCAACGTCCGGGTGTCCGAAGCGCCGAGCTACAGCCAGTCCGTCATGACGTACGACCCGGGGTCGCGCGGCGCCGTCAGCTACTTCGAAGCCGCTCGCGAGATTGCCGTGCGCGGTGCGGAGCAAACGGGAGACGAGGAATGAAGAGCAACCGCCGTGGTGGCTTGGGGCGCGGCCTGGGGGCCCTGATCCCGACCGCGCCGGTTGAGGCGCCGGGTACGACGGCGACGGCCGTCGCGACCGCTCCGACCTATCCCGCCGTCGTTTCCAGCCCTGAAGTGGACGAAGCCGCTCCGGTTCCGGGGGCGATGACCCCGGAACCGTCGGCGGCCCAGCCCGACCCGCAGAACGATCTGGCACCCGTCCCCGGTGCTCGCTTCGCGGAACTTCCGCTCGAATCGATCACCCCGAACCCGAAGCAGCCCCGTCAGGTCTTCGATGAGGAGGCGCTCGAGGAGCTCAAGACCTCCATCGAGCAGGTCGGGTTCCTGCAGCCCATCGTCGTCCGGGAACTCGACTCCGGGCGCTACGAGCTCGTCATGGGCGAGCGGCGGTGGCGGGCGGCTCAGGCGATCGGCCGGGAGGTAATTCCGGCGATCATCCGGGATACCCGTGACGACGACATGCTGCGGGACGCGCTGCTGGAGAACATCCACCGGGCCAACCTGAACCCGCTGGAAGAGGCGGCGGCCTACCAGCAGCTTCTGGAGGAGTTCGGGGCGACCCACGACGAGCTCGCGAAGCGGATCGGTCGGAGTCGTCCGCAGATCTCGAACACCATCCGGCTGCTGAATCTCCCGGCCAACGTCCAGCGCCGTGTGGCCGCCGGAGTTCTCTCTGCCGGGCATGCGCGGGCTCTGCTCAGCTTGGACGACGAGGCGGAGCAGGAGAGCCTGGCGCACCGGATCGTGGCGGAAGGGCTCTCGGTTCGTGCGACCGAGGAGCTGGTCGCGCTGAAGGGCGCGGAGGACGGCGCCCGGAAGGCGACGCCGAAGCGGCGCGCCAAGCCGCACGCGCCGGCGCTGTCCGATCTCGCGGACAGGCTCTCCAACCGCTTCGACACGAGCGTGAAGGTCGACATCGGCCGCCGCAAGGGGAAGATCACGATCGAGTTCGCCACCGTCGACGATCTCGAGCGCATCGTCGGCATCATCGGCATCGAGGCGCCGGACTCGGGTCAGTAGCGGGACTTCTGCAAAAGCAGGGGCGGCCGGTTCCATCCGGCCGCCCCTGTTTTTGTGCCTCGGATGTACCCGCCGTTTTCCACAAGCGCTGTCCACAGCAGCGCCTCGTTTCACGTGAAACCACGGGTGAAACGGCCCGTCGCCCTGTGGATGACGGAGCCCCGCGGGGGCCGGTGGGCACCCACACCCGACCAGCGGTGCCTGAGGAGAGATGTCAGACCCGATGCAGGACGGATACGTCTGCCGATCCATGCCCATGCTGCAAAGCGACGGCCAAGAAGGCAATCCCGCAGGGGGAAGACAGCGGTATCGGTGATTGCTAGGGTCGGCTCGTGCCCGAGGATCCGCTCCCCCTTCCCGATTTTGTCGCCTGGCCGACGTTCCCGTTCGAAGGCGATCTGCGTGTCAAGCGGCTTGAGGACCCGGCTCCCCTGGAACCACCCAGGGACGGTGAAGACCCGTCTGAGTGCACCTCCTGCAGCGCCCCCGACGAGGGGTACATCTGGGTCAGCGACCGGTGGCGGGTGCGCAGTCTTGACCGGCCCACCGGCCTTCCGGTGGTCCTTATCCTCGAGACGCGGTCGCACTTCGATCTCGGTGACCTCCCGAACATGCTCGCCGCCGAGCTGGGGGTGATGACCGTACGTCTCGAGCGCGCAATCCGATCGCTCGACGGAGTCGCGCGCGTGCACGTCAACCGCTGGGGCGACGGCTCTGCCCATCTGCACCTGTGGTTCCTGGCCCGGCCGTACGGGCGATTGCAGTTGCGGGGTGAGTTCCTCTCCCTGTGGGACGAGATTCTGCCGCCGATTCCGGAGTACCAGTGGCGGGAAAACCTCGCTCTCATCGCCGCGTGGCTGGGCGATTTCGATGGGCGGCCGTTGGCCGAACCTCCGCACCTCGACTGGAAGTCGCCGGCGACGCTCGCGTCGCTCCCACCTTCCTTCACGTCGGCGGACGACGAGCGGGACAGGCTCCCGGTCGGCGCGGGAGACGGTGCCGACCGCGCCTCGGATGCGGGTGAGACGCTCGCCGGATCACGTGCCGACGAACCGGCGGGATCCCGCGGTGGTGAGCCAGCCCGATCCCGCGTCGACGAATCTGCCGCCCCACCCGTGCACGAGCCCGCCGGTACCGTTCAGGCCGCAGCAGTGAGGGCCGCAGCGGTGAGGGCCGGCGCCGGCGCGGTACCGACGGGTGACCCGGCGGCAAGCGGTGGCTCCCCTCAAACGGGTGGGGCGACCGATCGGGTCGACGTCGGCCGCACGTCACCGACGAGCGCGCCGGCCGGCACCACGGTCACGAGCGCGCCGGCCGGCACGTCGGTCACGAGCGCGCGGGCCGGCACGTCGGTCACGAGCGCGCCGGCGGTCGCCTCGTCAAGCGCGGGAGGCCCGGAAGGCGACCGCGCCACGGGCGGGGCGCTGCCGGAGGAGTTCGCGACCGTACGCGAGGTCAGGGTCGCTCCGGGACCGAGCGGCTTTACCCCGATCACGGAGTCTCCCCTGCGGAGCGCGACCCCCGGCCCGACCGGTACCCCCGCACAGGACGGCGCCAAGCTCGACGACCCGGTCCGACCGGTGCCCGGCCAGCGGGACGGCTCGACACAGCAACGCAATCGGCCGGCGGCGCCCCTCGCATGAGTCGGTGACGGACTGACCCACCCACGATGGCGCGGGCGGGGCCCCGGCGCGCGAGAATCGTTAGCCTCCCCCGAACCCCAAATGCCGCGTACGATCCGTCTGGGGGCAAGGAGGCGGAGGGTGGCTGAACCAGGGAACGACTCTGCGGGGAACGGGCTATGGCGCGTCGCCTCGTCAATCTGACGCTCGATACGCTGGAGGACCTGCCGCGCGCCTGCCGCAGGTGCGTCTACTGGGAGCTCGGCCCGGTCGCGGCGGAGCGGGCCTGCGCCGCCGGCGATCCGGAGCTGGAGAAAGAGGCCTGGGTTTCGCAGACGCTGCTGGAGTGGGGCTCCTGCGGGAAGCTCGTCTACGTCGACGGGACACCCGCCGGCTTCGTCATGTTCGCGCCACCGGCGTACGTGCCACGCTCCATGGCGTTCCCGACCTCACCGGTCTCCCCCGACGCGGTCCTGCTGACCACGGCACGGGTCGTCGGGGCGTTCACGGGAGGGGGCCTGGGCCGGATGCTCGTCCAGGGCGTCGCCAGGGATCTGACGAAGCGCGGGGTCAAGGCCATCGAGGCGTTCGGGGATGCCAAGTACGGGGACGACCCGGCGGACGATGAGTCGGCGGGCTGCCTGGCTCCAGCCGACTACTTCCTTTCGGTGGGGTTCAAGACGGTACGTCCCCATCCGCGCTACCCCCGGCTACGCCTCGAGCTACGGACGGCGTTGTCGTGGAAGTCGGACGTCGAGTACGCGCTGGAGAAGCTGCTCGGCTCCATGAGCCCCGAGGCACTACTGCGGCCCGTCCGCCCGGCGACCCATTCGACGGTCTAGGTCGCGTTGCCTGGACGGCGACGTCCGCGGCCCGGTGCCGCAGCCGCAGGGCCCCGGGCGGTGCCGTCAAAGGCGCGTGCCGGGTCGACGGAGTGAGTTGGGGTCCGTAGAAGCGGGTAGTGCCGTCCCGGTCCGCCGGTGCCCGCTAGTGAGCGGCCGCCGCCCGCGCCGCCGCGGCACGCAGCTTGCTGACGTCGATCGAACCGGTGGGCACGTCGGCCTCCACCGGGTAGTACATCCGCTGGACCGCGGCCATGATGGCCTCCACCATGCGGTCGCGGAACAGCGGGTCGACCAGACGGCTGCGGTCGGCCGGCGAGGTGAGGTACCCGGCGTCCACGCGTACGGCGGGCATGCGCGTCAGCCGCAGCAGGTCCCACGTCTTGGAGTGGGTCTGGCAGTTACGCATGCCGGTGCGCGCCACGATCTCCCGCTGGACCAGGCCGGCGAGCCGCTCGCCGACCGTCGACGTCACGCCGCTGGTGGTGCCGTAGTGGTAGGTGGCGACCCCATCGGCCGCGGGGTTCTGGTGGCCGTCGAGGTGGATCGAGATGAGCAGGTCGGCGCCGAGATCGTTGGCCAATGCCGCTCTTGCCGCGTTTGTCATGGTTTCGCCAGGATTCGGGCCGCGAGTGAGGTGTACCCGCATTCCGGCTGCTGCCAGCCGGCCCTCCAGCCGCAGCGCGATGTCGAACGCGATATCCGCCTCTGTCCAGCGCAGTGGGCCGTCCGGCACGACGACGCCCGTGTCGCCGGGGCCGCCGTGGCCGGGGTCGACGACGATCTTCTTACCTACCAGGGCGGGGCCGGAGGCGTGGAACGCGGCCGTCTCCCGCAGCATCAGCGGGCGCCCGCCGACCACCTTGCGGCCGAGGCGGCGCAGCGCGTTCACCGTGGCGGGCCCGCACGAGCCGTCGGGAACCAGTCCGACCTCCCGCTGGAACTGGGCCACCGCCCGGGCCGTGTACCCGCTGTAGATGCCATCGGCGCGGCCGAGGTCGTAGCCCATCTCCAGCAGTCGCTCCTGCAACTGCCGGACGTCGTCGCCCACGAGCGGATCGGTCACCGAGTGGTAGAGCGCGCGCTGGCCCAGCCGCCACCTGGCCGCGTCGAGCGCCCGCCAGGTCTCATCGCCCACCTTGCCGTCGACGGACAGCCCACGGCTCTGCTGGAAGGCCCGGACGGCCGTCTCGGTCGTCGTGTCGTACTCAGCGTCGCCGTCGGGGTCGCCAAGTAGCCCCAGCGTGTTGAGGATCGTCTTGATCTCGGCCACTGCTGGACCCTGGTCACCGCGCCGGATCGGACGCATCGACGACCTCCCTCCGCCTCCCCGGAGCGCGCCGGGGAAGGCTTGTCGTGCCGGTACTGTGCGGGCGCCGCCGTTACGGGCGAATCCACCGGAGCGTACCGTCCCCGACCCGCCCGCGCCTTTTGGACCGCGACGCCGGCAACACCGCCGTGTATATGGCTGACCGGCGGCGGTACACGCATCGGGCAACTTATCGCGGATCGCGGGTCGGAACAAAACCGCAAGGAACACGCAAAGCTTGACAAACAAGCGTCCCGTGCCCTTCTGGGCACGGGACGCTGAATCACGACATCAGGACACGGTCAGAGTATGGCTCAGATCGCGGCCTCGATCATGCGCAGGAGGGCGCTCTTCGGGTGGGCGCCGACGATCGACTGTACGGGCTGGCCACCCTTGAAGATCGTCAGCGTCGGCACCGACATGACCTGGTAGGTCGACGTGGTCGACGGGTTGGCGTCGATGTCGAGCTTGACCACCTCGAGCTTGTCGGCAAGCTCCGACGCGATCTCTTCGAGCACGGGCGCCACCTTGCGGCAGGGCCCGCACCACTCGGCCCAGAAGTCGACGAGCACCGGCTTGTCCGATTGCAGGACGTCGCTGGCGAAGGTGGCGTCGGTGACCGACTTGGTGGCTCCCATTTCGGTTCTCTCCTCTAACTGTGGATGCTCAGGATTCCAGTGAAGCGATGTACCGCTCGGCGTCCAGCGCCGCCGCGCAGCCGGTGCCGGCTGCGGTGATGGCTTGACGGTACGTGTGGTCGACGACGTCGCCGGCGGCGAACACGCCGGGCACGTTGGTCTGCGTGCCCGGTGCCGCGACCTTGACGTAGCCGGAGTCGTCGAGGTCGACCTTTCCGCGGAAAAGCTCGCTGCGCGGGTCGTGGCCGATCGCGACGAACACCCCGGTCACATCCAGCGTGCTCTCCTCGCCGGTCTTGACGTTGCGAACCGCCACCCCGCCGACCTTGCCGCCGCCGTCGAGGACGCGGGTCACCACGGTGTCCCAGAGCACCCGGATCTTCGGGTTGGACACGGCGCGCTCGACCATGATCTTGCTCGCGCGGAACTGGTCGCGCCGGTGGATGATCGTGACGGTCTCCGCGAACCGGGTGAGGAAGTTCGCCTCTTCCATGGCCGAGTCGCCGCCCCCGACGACGACGATGTGCTGGCCCCGGAAAAAGAACCCGTCACACGTCGCGCACGAGGAGACACCGTGGCCGAGAAGCTCCTTCTCCCCCGGGACGCCGAGCGGTCGCCAGGCGGACCCGGTGGTCAGGATGACGGCCTTGGCACGGTACTCGCTGTCGCCGATCCGCACGATCTTGACGTCCCCGGCAAGGTCGACCGAGGTGGCGTCATCGGTGATGAACTCCGCGCCGAAGCGTTCGGCCTGCTTGCGCATGTTGTCCATGAGCTCGGGCCCGAGAACGCCGTCCGGGAAGCCCGGGAAGTTCTCCACCTCCGTCGTGGTCATCAAAGCGCCACCCGAGGTCGCGCCTTCGATCACCAGTGGCCGGAGGTTGGCACGCGCGGAGTAGACCGCAGCGGTGTAACCCGCCGGCCCCGAGCCGACGATGATCAGGTTGCGGACGTCGTCCACCTGGACTCCCTAACGATATAGAAGGCCGCACCGGCCTGCGCTGGCCAGAACGTCATCGTACGAACTGGAGATTCCCGCCGCGGCGGGTGTCTCGCGTCACCCCACCTGAGTGCTGTACCGCTCGTCCGTGACCGCGCCTCCGGCCCCGCAGTGCGGGCCGACCGCAACCGCCCGTTTCCGGCCGGTCACCCCGCCCGCGCCGTCCAGCAGCACGATCAGGGCCGGTCGGCCCTGGAAGCGGGCGTAGTCCAGCATGGTGGGCGTTCCACCGTACCGGGCCATGATCGCCCCGAGGCAGGCGGCGCGCGCGGCCGGCTCGGTGAGCGGCCGGAGTTCGTCCGGGGCGCCCGTCGCGGCGGACGTGGGAGATGACGACGCGTCCTTCATCACGTCCGGACCGGCCTGCTGCTGAGGCTGGCGGGCCTGGGCCGAGAACGGGGCGGTGGGGAGCGCCGACAGCTCCCCCGGGCTGTAGTCGGTGCCTGAGGTGCGTATGTCGGGCGAGGCGTAGAGATCCGTGGCGCCCGACTGCGGTTGCGCCGGGGCTCGACCGGCCGAGCTGACCGCCGCACCGCCCCGGCCGCCACTGGTGTGCAGTTGGGCCGCGACGCTGATCGCGCCGAGCCCCACGACGGCGGCGGCTGCCACGCCGATCACGGCCCGACGCCGTCGCCCGTCGGGTACCCGGGTGGCCCGGCCACCGGGCAGGACCGACAGACCGGGGTGGCCACCGGCCGGTGCCGGTATCCCCGGCCCAGCCTCGGCCTCCAGGGCGGCGGACACCCGCGCCAGCACGTCGTCCGGCATCGGCTCGGCCTCGGCGGCCAGCAGGCGCAGGTCGGCGCGGACACGGGCGTCGGCGGCCACGAGGGCGGCGTGCGCGCTGGACCAGGTGGGGTCGGTGGCGACGAGTCGGGCGACCGCGGCCTCGTCCGGCGTACCGTCCAGCGCACCGCCGACGTAGTCGGCGAGCCGGTCGAGGTCGACGTCGCCCGTCACTTGCCACCCTCCTTCCCCCAGTGAGTGCCGGCGGCGGATGCGTTACCGCTCCGTGATGGGACGTCGCCGTCGGCGATCGGGTTCCGCGACGCCGCGGAATCCGGCTCACGCAGGTGGCCGAGCAGGACGGCCAGGCGGGCGCGGCCGCGGGCGCACCGGCTCTTGATGGTGCCCTCCGCGACACCGAGGACGCGGGCCGCGTCGGCCACCGGATAGCCCTGGAGGTCGACCAGGACCAGAGCGGCGCGCTGATCGGGCGGAAGCTGGTCGAGGGCAGCGTGTACGACCAGCGCGGTCTCCCGGTCGGTCGACGGCGCCACGGTCCGGTCGACCTCGGGCAGCGGTACGGTCGGACGGGCCTGGCGTCGCCGTAGCCGGTCGAGACAGGCGTTGACCACGATGCGGTGCAGCCACGTGGTCACCGCGGAGTCGCCGCGGAACCGGTCCGCCGTGCGGTAGGCCGACAGCAGCGCGTCCTGCAGCGCGTCCGCGGCCTCCTCCCGGTCGCCGGTGGTGCGCAGGGCGACGGCCCACAGGCGGTCACGGTGACGGCGGACCAGCTCGGCGAAGGCCTGGCGGTCGCCGGCGGAGTGCGCGCGCATCAGCGCCGCGTCGTCACGCGGATCGCGCGCCCCGGTCTCAGCACCGACCACGGCTGAACCCTACCGGGCAGTCACGCCTTCCGAGGTCACTGCACGGAGACCGTGACCTCTTGGATGCCTTCCTGGTAATACCCGGAGACCTCCGGCAGCTTGGTGATCCAGACCGCGAGGTACCGGACCGCCTTGTCGGGAGGCCCCGGCAGCACGACCGTGCTCCGCGCGTCCTGGTTGACCTCGCCGACCAGCGGGAGGTCGGCGTCGCCGATCTTGAAAGTGCCGTTGTCGGTGGTCACGAGCGTGTAGGTGTTGGCGATGGTCGGGGTCGTCGAGCCCGCGTGCAGTTCCAGGGTGGCGCCGGGCGTCGACGACTGCACCTTCACGGAGACGACGTGCTTCTCGGCGCCGAGGTCGACGAGGACGCCGATACCGGACCTGAGCTTGCCGAAGTCGGAACTGTTGTACTGGTCGGTGTGCCAGGTGGTCGCGGCGTCGCCGTCGACGATCTTCCCGATGCCGGTGTCCCGCTCGTTGTGCTGCCGGGCGTTGCTGTCGTCGAGGATGTGCACCTGGTCCGGGCTGAGCTTCAGATCGGTGATCGGGCCCTTGTGCGCCTTGGACGGGCTCGCGGAGCTCTGCGACCCGTTGGGCGAGCCCTGCTGCCCGTGCTTTGACAGCACCTGCGTGGTGCCGAACACGCCGGCGATGGCGATCACGACCAGCCCGGCGACCCCGACCACCATCTTGCGGCTGCTGGAGCGGGGCGGGACGATCGCCGTCGCCGCGGACTCGAACCCGTGGAACCCCGACTCGTCGTTGGCGAAGAGCGGGTGACCACCGGCCGGCTCGAAGCGGCTGAGCTCACCGACGAGCGCCTCGGCCGAGGGCACGGGCTGCGCCGGATTGAGCAGATTGGTCGTCAGTTCGTCGAGGTAGGACGGCACTCCGCCGCGCACCTGTCGGGGCGCGGCCAGATTTCCGCCGCTGTCGCGGACGCCGTCGGGAACGGACGTGGGCCCGGCCTCGGCGTGCGGCCAGTGGCCGGTCAGGGCGCAGTAGAGCAGGGCGCCGATGGCCCGTAGATCAGCTTCCGGCGTGGTCGCCTCGTCGGCCCGGGCGTCCGTGAGCACCACCCGGCCGTCGCCGGCGATGAGAACGGTGCCGGGGTGGATGTTGCCGTGGGCCATCCCGGTGGCGTGGATGGCGGCGATCGCGTCGGCGACCGCGCACGCGATGGTGGCGGCGCGATCGGGGTCGAGGGGGCCGTCGGTGACCAGGTCGCGGAGGGCGGATCCGTCCACCCACTCCCGTACGACGTAGGCCCGGTCGTCCTCGTCGATCGCGTCGTAGACGCCGACCAGATGGGGATGCACGATGCGACTGGCGGCGACCGCGGCCGACAGCATCTCGCTCGCGGACTCGCCACCGGGGTAGCGCAGCACAACGGCGACCGGGCGACGCAGGATCACGTCCACTCCGCGCCACATCTGGCGGCCGAGCGAGTCGTTGTTGATGTGCTCCTCGAGTTGGTAGCGCTCGGCGAGCACCTCGCCCACGGCAGGGGCGCCGAAGGTCAGCACCTGGGGCGCCGCCCCGGACGCCTCCTGACCTTCGCCGTTCTGGGTCACCCGTCCTCCCTCTGGTCGGGCCCGCGACGCGCCGCGCGTCGGCGGTTCGCACATAAGCCTAGGCGCTGGCGACGACCGTCGGGACCGACCTTACCCGGCCGGGGCCAGTTACCGGACATCCCATCGTTGCTCCAGTTGGGAACAAGTGGGCAAAATATTGCGCACAGTAAGTGTGGAACCACCTGGCGAAGTGTGTGTTGGCGCTGACTGTCTGAGGTCCCCGTGAAGGGTACGAAATGTGACGGCGCCTGGTTCAGCGTCCGAGCCGCGCGCGCACCATCCCGCCCAGTTCAGTGACCTCCCGGACGCGCAGTGCCGCGGCGGCCACCACATATCCGACCAAGAGGACGATACCGCCAACGACCAGTCGGACAAGGTTGCCGAGCCAGTCGTCGCTGAGGAAAGTGTCCAGCCCGGCTACCACGAGGACGGTGGGTACCGCGGCGAGGGCGGCGGCCACGGTGAGCCGCAGCAGGGTGGTGGCGACCCTGCGCAGTCCCAGCCGGCCGATGCGCCGGCGCAGCAGCCAGTACCCGAGGGCGGCGCCGAAAACGTAGGAGACGGCGTTACCCGCCATGAGCACTCCGGCCGCCCCGGCCAGGGGTAGCGCGAGGGCGAACGTCTGCAACACGATGCGCAGCGCCACCACCGGCAAGTTGATCAACGTCGGGGTCCTGGTGTCCGGCATCGCGTAGAAGGCGCCCAGCTGCAGCTGGCTGATCGCGAACGGCACCAGACCCAGGCCCGCCACCGCGATCACCCAGCCGGTCTTGGCCGCGTCCGCGATGCCGTAGTGGCCGTAGCCGAACAGGGAGACGCCCAGCGGACGGCCGAGTACCAGGTAGGCGGCGGTGGCGGGGATGAGGATCACCGCGGACAGCCGGGTACCGAGCGACAGGTGGTCGGCGAGGTCGGCGTGCCGGCCTTCGGCCGCGGCCGCCGACATGCGCGGCATCAGCGCGGTCATGATCGAGACCGCGACGATGCCGTGGGCCATCATGAAGATCAGGTACGAGTTGTTGTAGACCGTCGGGCCCGGGGCGCCGGCCCGGTCGGCCGCGATCTGCGCGATCTTCAGCGCGACCATCACGCCGACCTGGCTGATCAGGACGTACCCCATCATCCAGCCGCCGACCCGGGCCAGCTCCCCGAGGTGCAGCTCACGGAAGTCCCACCGCCACCGCCAGCGGAAACCGACCTTGCGCAGCGCGGGTATCAGGCCACCGGCCTGTACGACGATGCCGAGCGTGGTCCCGACGCCGAGGACCAGGATCTGCGCGGTCGACAGCCGGTCGGCCCCCACGCCCGACGACGGCAGCAGCATGTACGCCAGCGCGGTCAGGGTGACGACGACGTTGTTGAGGATCGGGGTCCACATCGGCGCGGCGAAGTGCCCACGCGTGTTGAGGATCGCCGCGAGTAGCGCCGCGATGCCGTAGAAGAAGATCTCGGGCAGCAGCATGTACGCCAGCACGGTGGTCAGGTGCCGGTCGGCCGCCTTGGTCGTCGCGTTGCTGACCAGCGCCGTCAGCAACGGCGCGGCGGCCACCGCCGTGACGGTGGCCGCCGCGAGGAACACGGTGGCCAGCGTGAGCAGGCGCTGGGTGTACGCCTCGCCGCGGTCGGAGTCGTTCGCGCGGGCCCGGACCAGCAGCGGCACGACGACGCTGGCGAGCACGCCGCCGAGCAGCAGCTCGTACACCATGTTGGGCAGCGTGTTGGCCAGGGTGTAGTCGTTCGACACCGCCTGGGCGCCGATCGCCGCCGCCAGCGCGCCGGTACGCAGCAGCCCGGTCACCCGGCTGACGATGCTGCCGACCGCCATCACGGCGCTGTTGCGGGCCACCGAGCCGGCGCCCTCGTCACCCGTCGTGCCCTTCGGCTCGGCAGTTGGCTGCGGCCCGGATGCCGCGGGCGGGGCCACCGTGGGCAGAGCCATGGTGGGCTGCGACTCGTAGCCGGCTGCCGGGTGCGGGTCGGCCAGCCTGGCGGCGGGCGTCACGGTCGGCAGCACGGCGGTGGCGTCGGGGGTCACGGCCGGGAGCGCGGCGGTGGCGTCAGGATCGGACGATCTCGCGTTGTTGCTGTGGTACGTCCGACCGCTCATGCCTGAGAAGACTAGTGGCCGACCACGAGAAACTCACTTCGGCTCATGATCGGCGCGGCCGATCGTCGGTCCCTGGCGTGACCGGCGGGTCACGGTCGGCACCGCGGCCGGGGATATCCGAGGTGACCCGGCAGCGCCGCCCGATAGGCTGGCTATCCCATGTCGAACACGCCTTCCGCCGCCCGATCGGACGCCGCGACCGGTAACGGTCGGGAGCGGTCCGCCACCTCCGAGCTCACCGCCGCTCAGCGCCGGGCCGTCGCGGAGCTGATCCGCGTCTCCCCCGTCGCCGACGAGCTGGGCCGCCGTTTCGCCGACGCCGGCCACGAACTGCACCTTGTCGGCGGTTCGGTGCGCGACGCCCTCCTCGGCCGCCTGGGCGAGGACCTCGACTTCACCACCAGCGCCCTCCCCGAGGAGACCCAGCGGCTGCTCCAGGGCTGGGCGGAGGCGATCTGGACGACCGGCATCGAGTTCGGCACGATCGGCGCCGCCCGGCGGGGGCTGCGGCTGGAGATCACGACGTTCCGGGCCGAGGCGTACGACCGGGTCACGCGCAACCCGATCGTCCAGTACGGCACGAACCTGCAAGATGATCTCCAGCGCCGGGACTTCACCGTCAACGCCATGGCCGTGTCGTTGCCGGACCACCGGTTCAGCGACCCGTACGGGGGCCTGGCGGACCTGGCGGCGAAGCGGCTGCGTACCCCCGGCACTCCGCACGACTCCTTCGCCGACGACCCGCTGCGGATGCTGCGCGCGGCGCGGTTCGCCGCGCAGCTGCGCTTCACGGTCGCGCCGGAGGTCGTCACCGCGATGACGGCGATGGCCAAGGACCTGTCGCGCATCACCGCCGAGCGGATCCGCGACGAGTTCACCAAGTTGATGACCGGCGCCGACCCGGTGGCCGGGCTGCGCCTGCTCGTCGACACCGGTCTGGCCGACCAGTTCCTGCCCGAGCTGTCCGGGCTGCGGTTGGAGATCGACGAGCACGCCCAGCACAAGGACGTGTACGAGCACACGCTCACGGTCATCCGCAACGCCATGAGCCTCGAGGAGGACGGCCCCGACCTCGTCCTGCGCATGGCGGCGCTCATGCACGACATCGGCAAACCGGCGACCAAGCTGGTCGGGCCGGACGGCCGGGTCAGCTTCCACCACCACGAGGTCGTCGGCGCGCGCCTGACCAGGCAGCGGATGAAGGCCCTGCGGTACCCCAAGGACGTCATCAACGACGTCACCGAACTGGTGGCGCTGCATCTGCGCTTCTACGGGTACGGGCGGGGCGAGTGGACCGACTCGGCCGTGCGCCGCTACGTCACCGACGCCGGACCGTTGCTCGCCCGGCTGCACAAGCTGACCCGCAGCGACTGCACCACCCGCAACCGGCGCAAGGCCGCAGCACTGGCCGCCGACTACGACGCTCTCGAGGAGCGCATCGCGCGGCTGCAGGCCGAGGAGGACCTGGCCAAGGTACGGCCGGATCTCGACGGAAACGCGATCATGGAACTGCTGGGTATCCCGCCGGGCCCGCTGGTCGGGCAGGCCTGGCGGCACCTGAAGGAGCTGCGGCTCGAGCGGGGCCCGCTCGAGCACGACGACGCGATCGCGGAGCTGTTGCGCTGGGCCGCGGAGCGCGGCATCACCCCACCTGCGTGATCGTGACTTCCCGCTTCGGGCGGCCGTCGCCCGGACCGTTGGAGTCGTCCGTACCCAGCGCTGCGATCTTGTCGAGGACACTCAGCCCGGACGTGATCCTGCCGAAGACGCTGTAGTTCGGGTCGATCGCGCTGTCTTTGTACACCAGGAAGAACTGGCTGCCGTTGGTACCGGGGCCGGAGTTGGCCATGGCGAGCGTGCCACGCGGGTACGCGGGCTTGCTCTTCGTCGGCAGGTTCTCGTCGTTGAACTGGTAGCCGGGGCCGCCCTGGCCGGTGCCGCTGGGGTCGCCGCACTGCAGCACGTAGAGGGCGTCGGTGGTGAGCCGGTGGCACTGCGTGCCGGTGAAGAATCCCTTGTGCGCCAGGGTCAGGAACGAGTTGACCGTGCAGGGTGCGGCGTTCGCGGCCAGGTCGATCCCGATGGCGCCGAAGTTGGTCGTCAACGTGACGTGCGGGTGTGCCGGCAGGCTCGCGCGCGAGTTGGGCAGCGGAATCGACTGGCTGCCGGAGGTCGGCACGTACTGGCACTGCGCGGTCACCGCGGCGGGTGTGGCCGGCGCCGTGGTCGGAGTGGAGCTGCGCTTCGGTGCCGCGCCGCTGCCGGCGCTCGGGTCGAGGCCGTCCCCGACGGACGTCGCGCCGGGGGACGCCTGCACGGTGGGTGCGGCGGTCGACCCGGTGCTCGCCGGCGCGTCGGACCGGTTACGCGTGAGGGCCACCGCGGTACCGGCGCCGCCGACCAGGAGCAACGCCACGACGACCGCCGCTCCGCCCCAGGAGCTGCGTCGGGGCGAGCGGCGGGAGGAACGACCAGATTTGGACATACCTGGCATGCTAGTCAAAAGGTACCGAGCTGGCGGGCGAAACCACAGACCCGGCCGCGCAGCAGGTCAGGACGAGTGCTCGAAGCCGGCTCGGACCAGCGGGAGATCGCCGGCGATGTCGGTGCCGAGACGCCGCGCCCACCGGCCACCCGCGACCGCGTACCAGATCGCCACGAGCGCGTACCCGCACCCCACCACGACGATGGTGGCCGGCGAGTGCCCATCGGCCGGCAGCGTCAGCGCGCCGGCGAACAGGCCGAGGACGAAGAACAGGTTGAACGCGGTGTCGTTGATGCTGAACACCCGCCCTCGGAACGCGTCGTCGCACTCGCGCTGTAGCGCGGTGTCAACGACGATCTTGATGCCCTGAGCGGCGATGTTGATGTACAGCACCGCCACCACGAGCAGCCCGGGCTTGAACGGCAGGCCGCACACCAGGACCATCACGGCGACACCGCCGAGCAGCCCCGCGATCCAGCGCCAGCCTCCGATCCGCCGAGTGATCGGCGGGGTGATGAACGCCGCGAGGAGCACGCCGGCGCCGCCCGCCACGAACACCAGGCCGAGCCCGCTGATCGACCCGCCCACGTCCCGGGTCTGGTGGAAGTACTGCCGCTGCAGCAGCAGCACCGCGAGTGCGAGCACGCCGTACAGGGCCCGGAAGGCCGACTGCGCCAGCACCGCGTACGCCGCGCCACGCCGGCCGGCGAGGTGCCGCCCGCCGGAGACCATGCCGCGGGCGACCGTGAGAGCGGCGGCGCCGAACGTCTCCCGGCTGCGTTCCCGGTTGTCCGGACCCAACTGCTCGCGCTGGAACGACGAGCGTGCCAGCAGCGCCGAGGCGGCGTACCCGAGCGGAGCGAGCGCGGCGAGCAGCGCGTACCCGTGCAGCGTCGCCGACAGCGCGGTCTTGACCAGGACCACCGCGCTGCCCAGCCCGAGCGAGTAGCAGATCGAGCCGAGGGTGCCGTTGAGCGCGTTCGCGGTGACCAGCCGCCGGTCGTCGACGACGTGCGGGATGGCGGCGGACAGGCCGGACAGGAAGAAGCGGTTGAGTCCGATGATGAGGAATGCCAGCGCGACGAAGCCGGCGTTCTCCCTGTCCGACCAGATGAGCGCGATCGTGGGCAGCACGAGCAGGGCCCGCAGCAGGTTGGCGACGACGATGATCGAGCGCCGGCTCCACCGGTCGAGAAAGACGCCGATGTACGGTCCGATCAGCGAGTACGGCAGCAGGAGCACCGCGAACCCGACGGCGATCTGCAGCGGGCTGGTGCGCTTCTCCGGATTGAACAGCACGCTGCCGGCGAGGCCGGCCTGAAACAGGCCGTCCGCGATCTGACTGATCACCCGCACCCCGAGTAACCGTCGGAAGCCGCGGGTGGCGAGCAGCGCGCGCAGGTTGCGAGCGTTCGTGGTGGCGGTCGGCGCGGCGTTGGCGGGGGCGGGCACATTTCGAGCGTACGTGGCGCGGCCGCGGGAGGTATCCGGGTCGATACTTCCGGTATCGCGCCGGTCGCACGACACTGGAACCGTGCGCTGGATGACGCTGTCGACTCCGATCGGCGAGGTGTCGGTCGCCGCTGACGACGAAGCCGTCTGCCGGGTGCGATTCGGCCGGCAGGAGGGCCCGCCGGGCGGGCCGGACAACCGGCTCGTGGTCGCGGCGGCGGCTCAGCTGGAGGAGTACTTCGCGGGCCGGCGGACCGCCTTCGACGTGCCGTTGGCGGACGTCGGCGGCACGGATTTCGAGCGGGCGGTGTGGGCCGCGCTTTCCACCATCCCGTACGGGGAGACACGCACGTACGGGCAGATCGCGGACGCGGTCGGCGACCGGGGAGCGGCGCGGGCCGTCGGCATGGCGTGCAACCGCAACCGACTTCCGGTGCTGCTCCCCTGTCACCGGGTCGTGGGCGCCGGCGGGAAGCTGGTCGGCTTCGGCGGCGGGCTGCGACGCAAGCGGCTGCTGCTGGAGCTGGAGGCGCGGGTACGCGTGGAGCGGGATTTCACCTTCTGAAATCGCGAAACGGCGGTGGGTTCCCCCACCGCCGTTTCCCGTGAAACGTTCCGTCAGCGAAGCGTTGCTGTCAGCGCTCGACCTCGCCGCGGATGAACTTCTCCACCGCCTCGTGGGCGTCGTGGTCGTTGTACTGCACCGGCGGCGACTTCATGAAGTAGCTGGAGGCGCTCAGGATGGGACCGCCGATGCCCCGGTCCTTGGCGATCTTCGCGGCACGGACGGCGTCGATGATGATGCCGGCCGAGTTGGGCGAGTCCCACACCTCGAGCTTGACCTCGGCGTTCAGCGGCACCTCGCCGAAGGCCTTGCCCTCGAGGCGGATGTAGGCCCACTTCCGGTCGTCGAGCCACGGCACGTGGTCGGACGGCCCGATGTGAACGGAGGCCTTCTCCATCTCGTGCGGGATCTGCGAGGTCACCGACTGGGTCTTGGAGATCTTCTTCGAGACCAGCCGCGTGCGCTCGAGCATGTTCATGAAGTCCATGTTGCCGCCGAAGTTGAGCTGGTACGTGCGCAGCAGCTCAACGCCGCGGTCCTCGAACAGCTTCGCGAGCGCGCGGTGCACGATCGTCGCACCGACCTGGCTCTTGATGTCGTCGCCGACGATCGGCAGCCCCGCGTCTTCGAACTTCTTCGCCCACACCGGGTCGGACGCGATGAAGACGGGCAGCGCGTTGACGAAGGCGCAGCCGGCGTCGATCGCAGCCTGGGCGTAGAACTTGTCCGCCTCCTCCGAACCGACGGGGAGGTAGCTGACCACCACGTCGACGCGGGCCTCGCGCAGCGCGGCGGCGACGTCGACGGGAGCGTCGTCGGACTCGTCGATCGTCTCCCGGTAGTACTGGCCCAGGCCGTCGTAGGTCGGTCCACGCAGGACCGTGACGCCGGTCGGCGGCACGTCGCAGAGCTTGATCGTGTTGTTCTCGCTGGCGACGATCGCCTCGGCCAGGTCACGACCGACCTTCTTGGCGTCCACGTCGAACGCAGCCACGAACTCGATGTCGGAGACATGGTAGTCGCCGAACGTGACGTGCATGAGACCTGGGACGCGCTCTCCGGGGTCGGCGTTGCGGTAGAACTCCACGCCCTGAACGAGGGACGAGGCGCAGTTACCGACACCGACGATGGCAACGCGAACGGAGCCCATCGCGAGTGCCTCCTCACTTCTGGCTTATTGCTCCGGTTGGTCCGGAGGCAGGTTGGAAGGGGTTGTTACCTCAGGGGGGCGGCCGGAGCGTTCGTGCGCGATGAGCTCCTCCAGCCAGCGGACCTCGCGCTCGCAGGCGTCGAGTCCGTGGCGTTGCAGCTCCAGCGTGTACGCGTCCAACCGTTCCGCCGCGCGGGAGAGCACATCCCGCATGCCCTCACGGCGCTCTTCGACCCGGCGGCGGCGTCCTTCGAGGATGCGTAGCCGGGTCGCCTGGTCGGTACGGGCGAAGAACGCGAAGTGCACGCCGAAGCCGGGGTCGTCGAACGTCTCGGGACCGGCGCTGCTGAGCAACTCCTGGAAGCGCTCTTTGCCCTCTGCGGTGATTTTGTAGACCACCCGGCTGCGCCGGTTGGTCAGTAGCGGTGCGTCGGCGGCAGGTGCCCCCGACTCTTCGGTGATCCAGCCGGCGGCCTGCAGCCGACGCAGGGTCGGGTACAGCGAGCCGTAGCTGATGGCCGCGCGGAAAGCTCCGAGCTTCGTGGTGAGCTGCTTGCGCAGCTCGTACCCGTGCATCGGCGACTCGTGCAGGAGACCCAGGATGGCGAACTCGAGCACCGTCGCCTCCCTTCACGACCTGTCCCCCGTGGCTAAGCCACCCCCGATGTATCGGGGCGATACATCGCACGTTAGGCCGACGTCGTACGGATGGCAACTCGCGATCGAAAACTTTCGCGTCGTGTCGCTCACTGATCACGATGGGTGACCTTTGTCGCCGTCGTGGTCACGAACGCGTACCCTCGGGTTCCATGCGGACGCAGCGCCAGGTTGTCGACTACTCGCTTCGGCGGCGCGCCCTGCTGCGCGAGGTCTACTCCGGGCGGGTCGGCACCTTCGAGGTGTGTGACGCGTCGCCCTACCTGCAGAGTGCGGCGAAGTTCCACGGAGAGCCGACCGAGGACCGCTGTCCGGTCTGCCGTCGCGAGAACCTCACGCACGTCCACTACATTTACGGCGACGAGCTCAAGCAGTCCGCCGGCCAGGCGCGGCGCAAGGCCGAACTGCCGGTGCTGGCGATGACGGTCGGTGAGTTCCAGGTGTACGTCGTAGAGGTCTGTCGCGGCTGCGGTTGGAACCATCTCGTCGAGCAGTACCTGCTGGGTCGCGACGGGATCGAGGCGCCGACCGGCACGGCCGATGCGGTGGGCGCCACCGCGCCGGCCGCACAGGCTCGTGGGCGTAGCCGGTTACGGCCGGGGGGCGGCGAGTGAACCGAGCTCACCGCGCCGACCGCTGGCACTGCCCGCCGGGTCGGAGCGTAGCGAGTGCGCGCCCGACAAATCGAAATCTATCTATTATTTCCCCCTGTGACGTTGCTTTTAGTCGTAATGGGCGGTTGACGCCGTCCATCCGAAAGCGTGTCGTTTCGTCAGCAGGTGGAGCAGCTCACGGCATTCTGATGCTGACAGCTGTGTCAGCATCACGACCGGCAAGGTGGGACGCATGAGCGAGGGTGACCCGAACAACCCCCGGCGGGGGCGGGCCCAGGTTCCGGGCTCGTCCGGTGGATCCGGTTCGGCGGCGGGGAGGGCTTCCGCCGGCCGTGCCTCGGTGGGCCGCGCCTCGGTGGGAGGCGGCGGTGCCGGCGGCGCCGGTGTCGGCCGGGCATCCGTGGGGCGTGCCGGTGTTCCCGGTGGCGCCGCTGGCGCCAAGGCCGGCCGGGCACAGGTACCCGCCCGGTCCGGCGCCAGCGGGCGCGCCACCGTGGGGCGCTCCGACGTGCTCGAGAACCGCGGTCCGGCCCAGCGTCCACCGAAGAGCTCGAAGCCGACCGGCGCGACGGCTGCCCGGGCGAAGCGCGCGCGCCGGCGCAACTTGATCCTCGGCGCGTTCGCCCTGCTCATCATCGTTGCCGGTGGCTCGGTCGTGGGGGGCACGTACTTCTACGACGACGTCGAGCTACCCAAGGACCTGCCGCAGCGCTCGCAGGCGACGACGGTCTTCTACTCCGACGGCCAGACCCAGATGGCGAAGATCGGCGAGGAGAACCGCACGATCGTCCCGTCGGACCAGATCCCGCAGGACGTCAAGAACGCCGTCGTGGCCACCGAGAACAAGACCTTCTACACCGACCAGGGCATCTCCTACACCGGCATCCTGCGCGCGGCGTGGAACAACTTCACCGGTGGAGAGCGCCAGGGCGCCTCGACGATCACCCAGCAGTACGCGCGCGACATCGCCGACCTCAAGGGCATCACCTACTCCCGCAAGCTGCGGGAAGCGGTGCTGGCGATGAAGCTGAACAAGACCTACACCAAGGACCAGATCCTCACCGCGTACCTCAACACCGTCTTCTTCGGCCGGGACTCCTACGGCATCGAGGCGGCGGCCGAGGCGTACTTCGGCAAGCACGCCAAGGAGCTGAACGTCGCCGAGGGCATGGCCCTCGCCGCGATGATCAAGAATCCGTCCGGTGGGCCCGGGGACCTCAGCTACTACGACGCCACGGCCAACCCGGGGCCCGCGCTCGACCGGTTCGACAACTACATCAAGCCGAACATGGTCCAGCTGAAGTTCATCACCCCGGCCCAGGCGGCGACGCTGAAGTACCCGGAGATGAAGAAGTACGACCCGAACGACCCGGCGTTCCAGGCGCAGTGGGGCCTCAACACGCCCCAGGGCAACATCCTTCACAACGTGATGGACGAGCTGTACCACATGAAGGACCCGAAGGGGAACCAGATGTTCCCCGACCTCCAGACCGGCGGGTACCGCATCGTCACCACGATCGACAAGGACATGCAGGCCGCGGCCGTGAAGTACGTCGACAACACGAACCCGGCCTCGCCGCTGTACAACCAGAAGGGGGCGGTCGGCGCGCTGGTGTCGGTCGAGCCGTACAGCGGTCGGGTCAGGGCCTACTACGGCGGACCCAACGGCGGATCGCCGGACCTGGCCGGCGTCTGGCGGGACCCGGTCCTCACCAAGTGCGGATCGGACGAGCCCAACTGCGACAAGGACCGGCTCCAGGGCTTCGGCCGCCACTACCCGGCGTCGTCGTTCAAGATCTACACCTTGGGCGCGGCGCTGCGGGAGGGCATCTCCCTCAACTCGTACTGGGACGGCACGTCCGGCAGGAAGTTCCCCGAGCGGCAGGCCCCGGTGGTGAACGCCGAGGGCAATACGAACTGTGCCGGCGGCGACAAGCACTGCACCCTGGCCGAGGCGACGGCCGAGTCGCTCAACGTGCCCTTCTACTCGGTCGCCCGCACGATCGGCGCCGACAAGGTGCTCGACTTCGCCAAGGACGCCGGCATCCGCTACATGTGGAACCTGGACGGTCAGCCGCAGGTGCGCAGTGACCTGAGCGCCGACAAGCCGAAGTTCAGCCCCGAGATCGGTATCGGCCAGTACGCGATCACGGTGCTCGACCACGCCAACGGCGTCGCCACCATCGCCGCGCGCGGCGCGCGCGCCCCCGAGCACTTCGTCGCGAAGGTCTACAAGGGCGCCGACCTGGTCTACTCGGAGGCGTTCAAGCCGACCCAGATTCCCGGGTACACGCAGGCCATGGCCGACGACGAGGCCTCCGCGCTGCAAAAGGTGCTCCAGGTCGGTACCGGTAAGGGGCTCCAGCTCAAGGGCGGCCGGCAGGCGGCCGCCAAGACCGGTACCTGGCAGGCTTCGACGTCGTCCACCGACTTCAAGAACAATGGCAACTCCAACGCCTGGATGGTCGGTTTCATCGCTCCTGACTTGAAGGCGAAGCAGCAGTTCTACGGGCTCGCGACCGCCGTGTGGGTGGGCTCGGACCAGGGTGACGCCACCGCCGTCAAGATCAACGGCCAGCCGCTGTTCGGTTCGACGGGGCCGGGCCCGATCTGGAAGAAGTTCATGGACGCGTCGACCGGGAACATGCCGATGACGAAGTTCCCCCCGGCGAAGAACACCGGCGACCCCGGCCGCGGCGACTCCACGGCCCCGGCACCCACTCAGCCGCCGGCCGACCCGAACGCCGGCCAGCAGCAGCCCGGTGGCGTGCCATGTCTGTTCCCGTTCCAGCAGAACTGCCAGCCCGGCGGCCAGGCCGGCGGACGCGGCGGCAACGGAAACGGCAATGGCAACGGCAACGGCAACGGCGGCCAGGGCGGCGGCCTGCCCGGCACGGTCACGCCGACCACTGTTCCATCCAGAAGGCCCTGATCTGATGGCCTCGCGGGCCCCGGGCGACACGTCGCCCGGGGCCCGCGGCATGTGGCGGCCACCGCCCCGGCGTGCTGGTCCGTAGCCCGCGGCAGCCGGCGGGTCGGATCCGACGCCGCCGTGTCACGGAGCATCGGTTTCGGGCAGGATGCCAGTCATGAGCACGCACGCGGTGGCGCAGCCCGAGCCTCGCCCTTCGGACGAGCCTGAGCTCACGCAGTCCGGCGGTCCGGTGGATGCCGGCAGCATCGACGAGCCCGCGCACTCGGACCCGGTCGTCCGTGGCTTTTCGGAGGCGATCGGCGGTCCCGTCGGCGAGCACGCCGTCCGGCCCGCCCGCTCGCGGCAGGGTGGTAGCCGCTTCTGGACACCGGTACGCGTCGTCCTCGCGCTCGCCTGCCTCATGCTGTCGCTGCACTGGGTGCAGAAGTCACCCTGCCGTGACGGCGCCTGGGGCTCTGACCTGCCGCAGTACAAGCATTTCTGCTACACCGACGTGCTCGCGCTGTACTACGCCGAGGGGTTGGCCGACGGAAAGGTCCCCTACGCCGACCATGCCGTCGAGTACCCGGTCCTCACCGGCGCTTTCATGGGCGCGCTCGGGCTGCCGGTGCACGCGTACGCGACGACCCACCCCGGGGTGAACCAGGCCGAGCATTTCTACGACCTCAACGCGCTCGTGCTCGGCGCCCTCGGTGTCGCCACCGTGGCGGCGATCCTGGCGCTGCGCCGGCGGCGACCGTGGGACGCCGCGATGTTCGCGCTCTCGCCGGCGCTGTTCGTGTCCGCAACGGTCAACTGGGACCTGCTGGCGGTCGCGCTGAGCACCTTCTTCCTGTACTTCTGGGCCAGACGCCGGCCGGCGCTCGCCGGCCTCATGCTGGGCCTCGCGACGGCCGCCAAGTTCTATCCGCTGCTGCTGCTGGGTGCCCTGTTCGTGCTCGCCCTACGGACGGCCCGCTGGCGCGATTTCGTCACCACCCTCAGCACGGCACTGATCAGCTGGGTGGCCGTCAACGCACCGGTCGCCATCCTGTACCCGGCCGCGTGGCGGGAGTTCTTCCACCTCAACAGCGCCCGCGGCATCGACTGGGGCACCATCTGGTACATCGGCGAGCACTTCCCGCTCGGCGGCGGGCGGTACGGACTCGCCCCGTTCCAGTGGCTCAACCGGCAGGCCGAGCACGGAGTGCTCAACGTGCTGTACCTGTTGCTGTTCGTCATCGCCTGCGCCGGCATCCTCGTGCTCGCGCTCGGCGCACCGCGCCGTCCGCGTCTCGCGCAGTTGGCGTTTCTGATCGTGGCGGCGTTCCTGGTGACCGGCAAGGTTTGGTCGCAGCAGTACGTGCTGTGGCTGCTTCCGCTGGCGATCCTCGCCCGTCCCCGCTGGGGCGCGTTCCTCGCCTGGCAGTTCGCCGAGGTCGCCTACTTCGTGGCGTTCTACGGAGAGCTGATGAACGCCTCGGGGCGGGAGGTGTTCCCGGAGTGGGTCTTCGTACTGGCCTCCGTGTTCCGCCTGGTCACCGTGTGCGTGATGATCGCCTTCGTGGTGCGCGACATCATGCGGCCGCAGGCGGACGCGGTACGCCGGACGTACGCCGACGACCCCGACGGCGGGGAGTTCGACGGAGCGCCGGACGTGTACGGTGCGCGGCGGCCGGTCCGCGCCGCGCCGGCCGGTGCCGGAGCGGCCTGACCGGCACGGCGCGACCGGCGAACGCTACGGGTTGAGGGTGTAGATCACCATGTCGCCGCGGTCCTCCCGGTTGATGCCCAGGGCCTCGGTGTCGGCCGTGAGCTTCAGCGGGTCGTTCTCCTGGCTACGGAGCACGACGACCGTGCGTACGCCCGCGGCGCGTAGCTCGTCCACGCTCTCCGGGGCGGGAAACTTCTCCCCCGCGGTGCGTAGCTGGGCCCGACGCGGCGGCTCGTAGCCGCTGAGCCCGTTGACCATGGTCGGGAAGCCGTTGGTGCTCCACAACATGTACAGCTCGTCGTCCAGCGGTTCCTGCGGCAGGATCAGCAGCGGCCCGGGCAGCTTGGCGAGTCCGGCGGGCGGGGCGGGCACCACCGGATGCGGCATCCTGTTGATCCCTTCGGCCACCACGAGCGCGAGCGGTATCAGCGCGGCGATCCGCAGCAGCGCCTCCGGTCGTCCGGAAACCCGGTCACCGCGCGCCTCCTCGCCGCGCCGGGCGAACCCGGTGAGGGCACCGGCCGCGAGGATGCCCAGCAGCAGCGTGGTCCACGAGATCAGCCGGCCCGGCGTGCGCAGAGCGTTCAACCCGGGAAGGTGGTAGAGCGCCACGTAACCGAGCCAGCCGTGGAACGGCCCGTTGGTGCCGAGAACGCAGATCGCCGATACCACCACGGCGGCGGCGAGCAGGATGCGGGCCCGGACCGACCAGGCCGACACGACGAGGCCGGCCACGGCCAGCCCGATCAGCGTGAAACCGGGCAGCAGCGTCATCTCGGGCGGGAACGGCAGGCTCTCGCGGACCGTCGTGTGCAGCGTGCCCCACAACAGGGACTCCCGCGGGGCGACGAACAGACCCCGCACGGGCGGCGAGAAGTGCTTCAGGTCTGCGACCGTGCGCTGGACGTTCGGGTAGATCTGCATGACCCGCAGGAACGGGTACGCCATGAGCGCCGTCACGGCGGCGAACACGGCGCCTCCCACCAGGTTGAACAGCACCAGCCGGCGCGGTGGCCGCCATCGCCGCAGCAGCCAGGCCAACAGCCCGGTCAGCACACAGCCGGCGAGCACGTATCCGAACACGATCCCGATGCCGAAGCCGATCGTGATCTGCCACGCTGCCACCAGCCAACCGGCGATGACCCAGCCCGGCCGGACCAGGTCGCGCCGGTAGCCGCCGCGCAGCGAAAAGCCGTGGCCCCGCGCCAGCATCGCCAAGGCCAGCACGATGCCGCCGCTGGACATGATGTGGAGGTGACCGGCCTGGCTGTAGCGCCAGGGCGCGTACGCGTAGGCGACACCGGCGACGGCGGCGCCAACGCGGTTGGCGCCGAGTTGGCGGACCAGCGCGTAGGCGCCCACGGAGGCGAGCGCGAACGCGAAGATGAACAGCAGGTTGTACCGGAGGATCGCCGCCACCCAGCCGGTGCCGATCACATCGGCCGGCAGGTATCCGAGCAGGGTGTCGCTGAACGCGAGGCTGTACCGGTTGGGGTAGAACGCGTTGGTGTGCCACAGCGCGGTCGGGTCGTGGGTGACGGCGTGACCCGACCACGCCAGGATCCAGGCCACCAGTGGTGGGTCGCCGAGGTCCTCGGGCAGCGTGTCACTCGGGCGCAGCGCCGACGGCCAGGTCATGGCCACGGCCAGCAGGACGCCCAGGACGCTCGCGACGGTCCACTCGTGGCCCAGCACCCGGCCAACCCGCCCGGCCCATCGCCGCGCCCGGCTTGGCGCGAGGGCAGGCTGTGGTGCGAACGCGCCCCACGGATCGGCGGGCCCCTGTGTGTCCGTCGCCGGCGTCGCGCTGGCCTCGGCCGGCTGTGTGTCCGTCGCCGTCGCGCTGGCCTCGGCCGGCTGCGTGTCCTTCGCCGGCGTCACGTCCTCGCCCGGGGGACGGCTGCCCGCGTCGCCGTCCGCCACGCTCCCCTCGGGTGCGTCAGCCCCCGTCGACCTCGTCGCCTCACCATCGCCGTTCATGGCCGCCTCAAGTCCGTTGCCGCCTCACCATCGGGCCGCCCTCGACGCCGGAACCAGGTCCGCACCGTTGCCGCGTCAGAGCCGTTCGCGCAGAAAAGCGATGTCCGCCGCCTGCGACTCCGCGCCACCGGGGGTCTCGACGACGACCGGGCAACCGGCCGCGCGGACCACCGCGACGAGGAGGTCGGGGTCGATCGTGCCCTGTCCGAGGTTGGCGTGTCTGTCCCGCCCCGAATCGAAGGCGTCGCGGGAGTCGTTGGCGTGGACGAGATCGATCCGGCCGGTGATCGCTTTCACCCGGTCGACGATGCCCAGCAGGTCTTCACCGCCGGCATAGGCGTGGCAGGTGTCCAGGCAGAAGCCGACCTCGTACTCCCCGATCGCGTCCCAGAGCCGGGCGAGCGCGTCGAAGCGGCGGGCGCACGCGTTGTCGCCGCCCGCGGTGTTCTCGATGAGCACCGGGGTCGCGAAACCGCCCGACTCCGCGGCGTACGCGAAGGTCTTGCGCCAGTTTTCGAAGCCCGCCGCCAGGTCGTCGCCCTTGTTGACGTGTCCCCCGTGCACGATGAGCCCGCGCGCGCCGATCTCGGCCGCGGCCTTGGCTTGCGCGACGAGCAGTTTGCGGCTGGGGATGCGGATGCGGTTGTTCAGCGTGGCCACGTTGATGACGTATGGCGCGTGCACGAACACATCGATTGCGCTTTCACGCAGGTCGGCCGCGTCCGCACGCGGCTCGGGCGAAGCCCAGCCCTGCGGGTCGGAAAGGAAGAACTGCGCGACGTCGGCTGATCGCGTGGCAGCGGCGCCGAGCGGGTCGGTCGAGTCCAGGTGTGCTCCGATACGCATGCGGCGAGCCTACGACGAAGGGCCGACATCCCACTCGCGTCACCGCCGCCTCCGACGATCGTTAACCGGACGACCAGAGCCGAGATCTGCGCAGCGCCCGGTACGGCCCGCAGGACGCGGCCGGAAGATGTGGGTGGCGACGTTGGCTGGAGTCCGGATTGCCGCGGCCGCGGCGATGGTCGCGCTGGCTGCCTTCGCCGCCGGACCGGGGCTGGGCACGCCGTCCGCGTACGCCGACGAGGGATCAGCCGCTATCCCGACGGTCAGCTTCGACGGTGGCAGTTTCCTGAACCTGATCGTCTGCAGGTCGGTGCCCAGCCGCGCCGCGCTGACCGTCCCCGCACAGTCGCGGGTCATGTTCGCCAACCGGCTCGGTCAGGATGCCGTGCTGCGCGTCGACGGGCAGCCCGTGGCCCAGGTCGGACCGGGCGAGGCGGTGCCGCTGGTCATCCACCGCGGTCCGGTGTCGGTCTCGATGGCCTTCCCCTGTGGCACCCCTGTGATGGAGCAGTTCCTGGCCGCGTCGATCACGGTGGTCACCGGCGTGCCCGACAAGACACAGGACGCCGACCCGCCCCGTCCGACGGCGAGCGCGGCGCCCGAGGTCGGTCAGAGCGTGTCGGCGGCCCCCGGGTCCCGCGGCTCCGGGCACACCGTGCCGCCACCGGCGCGCCAGCCGGCCGGTATCACCCTTGCGGCGAGCGCGGGTCCGACGGCGGTCGAGCGCTCGCTGGCGCCCGTCGCCGCGCCGGCCGTGGGTACGCCGTCCGCACCGCCGGTCACCAGCGACGCCATCGCGGTCGAGCCGCTGGTGCGGGCGTCGGATTCCAGCCGGGACACGTCGTCGACGCTGCTGGCGTCGATCGTGGCGATGTTCGTCGTATGCGTGACGATCACCGGAATACGGTCTATCATCTCAAAACGAACAATCCGAACGCATTGCGCGTAAGGTTCATACAGCTCCGCGGGGCGCTAGTCCTCTCTCGCTGGTGTGGTCGTTCCTCCCCAGGTCCCACTCAGAATGTCGGGCACGGCGCCCCGCGGTCTCTTCCGGTCACAGGTCGGCGGCGTACTCGCGGGGCCACCATATGCGGCCCGGTTCCACTTCCGAGCGGACGAACCGCTATCCTTGACCGGTTCACCGGCCCTGAGCGCCGGTGAGCAGACGCACGACCTCCTGCCACGGAAGGACCGTGGCCGCCAGACCAGAGGAGGTGAGCAGTCTTGCGTCATTACGAAATCATGGTGATCCTCGACGGCAGTCTCGAGGAACGCACCGTCGCCCCGTCGCTCGACACGTATCTCAACGTGATCCGGACTTCGGGTGGCTCGGTGGAGAAGCTCGACGTGTGGGGCCGCCGGCGCCTCGCGTACGAGATCAACAAGAAGACCGAGGGCATCTACGCCATCATCGACCTGCAGGCTGAGCCGCAGGCGGTGGCAGAGCTGGACCGTCAGCTGCGACTCAACGAGTCCGTGCTGCGTACCAAGGTCATCCGGCCGGACGTCCGCTAGGACTTTTCCGGCGAGCCCCGATCCCGCTCCGGGTCAAACTGTCACACCTTCGTGACAGGCTGAGCCCGAACAGCCGAATGCGCGCGAGGAGCGACCCATGGCAGGAGAAACGATCATCACGGTCGTCGGCAATCTCACCGACGACCCCGAGCTCCGCTTCACCCCTTCAGGTGCTGCGGTGGCCAAGTTCCGCGTCGCGTCGACCCCGCGCACGCTTGACCGCGCGTCCGGCGAGTGGAAGGACGGCGAGCCGCTCTTCCTGGCGTGCAACATCTGGCGTCAGGCGGCGGAGAACGTCGCCGAGTCGTTGCAGCGCGGCGCCCGGGTGATCGTCACCGGCCGGCTGCGTCAGCGGTCGTACGAGACGCGCGAGGGTGAGAAGCGCACGGTCATGGAGCTGGAGGTCGACGAGATCGGCCCGTCGCTGCGGTACGCCACGGCGAAGGTGCAGAAGATGTCGCGCAGCTCGGGCGGTGGCGGCTTCGGTTCCTCCGGCGGTGGTGGCAGCCAGGGCGGCGGCGGTGGTTACGCCGACGACCCGTGGGCCAGCGCCACGCCGGCCGGCGGCAGCGGCGGCGGATCGGGCTCATCCTTCGACGACGAGCCCCCGTTCTAATGGCATTTGGAGCACGAAAAATGGCGAAGGCTGCGGCACTGCGCAAGCCCAAGAAGAAGGTGAACCCTCTCGACAAGGAGAGCATCACCTACATCGACTACAAGGACACCGCGCTGCTGCGCAAGTTCATCTCCGACCGCGGCAAGATCCGCGCGCGGCGGGTGACGGGCGTGAGCGCCCAGCAGCAGCGGCAGATCGCCCGTGCGGTCAAGAACGCCCGCGAGATGGCGCTCCTGCCGTACACGACCACGGCACGCTGAGAGGAGGACCGACATGAAGATCATCCTGACACAGGAGGTGTCGGGCCTCGGTGCTCCTGGCGACGTCGTCGAGGTCAAGGGCGGCTACGGCCGCAACTACCTGATCCCGCAGGGCTACGCGATCCTGTGGAGCCGCGGCGCGGAGAAGCAGATCGAGGTGATCAAGCGGGCCCGCGCGGCCCGCGAGGTCCGCGACCTGGATCACGCCAACGAGATCCGGACCAACCTGGAGAACCTGTCCGTTCAGCTGCCGGTTCGCGCCGGCCAGGGCGGCCGGCTCTACGGCTCGGTCACCCCGGCCGAGGTCACGGCGGCTGTCAAGCGCGCCGGCGGCCCCGACCTGGACAAGCGCCGGCTCGAGCTGCCCGGTCAGATCAAGTCCACCGGTGACTACAAGGTGCAGATCCGCCTGCACCCCGAGGTCTCGGCGGCGTTCACGCTCACCGTGGTGCCCGCGAAGTAGGTCACGCGACAACACGCGAAGCGCGGGCGGTACGTGGTTACGTACCGCCCGCTTCGCGTGTCAGGGCCGTCAGCTGTTGAGGACGGTGAAGAGAATCGTCGTCACGCCGCCGCCCACCACGGACGCGGCGAAACCGACGGTGGCCGGGCGCCAGAACGGCGAGACCCGCCGGATCAGCAGGCCGACGACCACGCTGAGCGCGATCGCGACACCGATCTGCGGTAGATGCGTGGCGAACGTCGCGAACGCCGCGTCCCGGGGCGCGGAGCACGGCTGGCCGGAAGCGGTGACGCAGTCCGCCCGGGCGGTGCCGCCGAGGAACATCGCCCACAGCAGAAACGCGCCGATCGGCAGCCCGAACCACGCGACCGAGGCGACACCCGCGCTGGCATAGCTGTACGGCGTCTCGTCGACCTCGTCCGCATCGTCTTCGTCGACGACGGCGACGCCGCGCCTGACCGGCACCAACTCACCGCGGCTGGCGGCGCGGGGCGTGATGACGTTGTCGCGCGATCCCTGCGAGCCGGCGTAATCGAACGAGCGGCGGGCGACCGCCCGGGTCGGACGCCGCCGGTCATCGTCGTCGTACTCGTCGGAGGAGTGCCGGGCCGTGCGCGGACCGGCCGCGCTGCGCCGGCCCGACCGGTACCGGGGCGCGTCGTCGTCATAACGCGAAGACCTGCTGCGCCGCCCCGGCCCGTCGTCGAGGAACCGGTAACCCTCGTCGAGATCCTCGGACGGGGCCGACACCCCCCGACGGGGGCGTCGGACGCCCGTGTCCGACCATTCGGACGTACCTGGGCGATCGCCGTCCAACCGGGTGCCGGGGCGTCCGGACGACAGGCGGTCCGTCCGCTCGCCGTACCCATAGCCCGCCTCGTAGCCGGCGGCCGGGTAGATGTCCGTCCGGTCGAAGTCGTCGTCGGCCCGGCGGCGGCCGACCCGGCGTTCTATGCCGTCGTCGCGCCGGTCCGTGTCGCCTCCGCGGCGCCCGTCCGGGCCAACGTCCCGGCGCCCGTCCGGGCTGGCGGTGCCGCCGTCAGCGGCGCCCGTACGGCGCGTGTCGGAGAACTCGTCGTGGTCGAGAACCCGTCCCCGGGTGCGCTGGAGCAGGTCCTTGGGGATCTCGCCGGTGTCGTCGTAGCGCCGCACCACGAAGTCCGACTGCTCGGCTGTGTCGTCGGCGGCCGGCACCCACCGGCCCCGGCTGCGACTCCACAAGCCGGTCTCCGCCGCGGCAGACGTGCTCCATCCGTCGGTGGAGACGCCGCCGGTCGGTACGTCCTCCGTCGCCGGAGGAAGACGCCAGGAGCCCGTGGTCGTGGTGTCGCGGGTGCGCCAGGTGCCGGTTTCGCTACGCCACGCCTCAAGGTCGGCCGCATCGGCGTAACGGCCGCCGGTCGGGGCTGCGGACTCGGCGGAGCCGATCGCGCGGGGGCCGGGCCGGTCGACCCCGCTGGTGTCGACCTCGATGGTCTCGTGGGTACGCCACGACACGGTCTCGCTGCGCCACCGCTGGGCGGTGGCGTCCTCGGTGCTCCAGGTCTCGAACTCGGTGCGCTGATGGGTGCGCCAGGAACCCGGGTCCGCGTCGTCGCGGTAGTGCCGTGAGAAGGGTTCCGGAGTGCTCCAGCCGGGCTGGGCGGCCGGGTCGGCCAACGCCGACGGTTCGACCCTGCCCTCGGTGCCGGCGCTCAGCAGCGTGGTGGGACCGCGGTCGTCGACAATGGGCCGGGATCGCCACGGATCGTCGTCATCGGCGCGTCGAGGCGGCTCCTCCCTGGCCCGCCGCGCCTCCTCCTCCAGCGCGCGAAGTGAGCGGCGTGGGCTCTCCTCCGCGCTGTGCCTGGAGCGCGGCGGGTCGTCCTCGGCCAGCGCGCCGTGCCTGGAGTCTCGTGGCTCGTCCTCGGCCAACCGCGGACCATCGCGGTAGTCGTCGCGGTAGGGGGACTCGTACGACCCGGTCCGCGTGCTGCCGTAGTCGCGCCACGAGTCGGAGTCGGACAGCGGCGGGGGCTCGCTGCGGTAGTCGGTTCGCCAACCGGGGTCGGCGGTCGGCAGCAGGGCATCGGAAGCGTAGCCACGCCGTACCTGTTCGTCGGCGTACGGCTCGCGACGGCCGGTGTCGAACTCTCCGGCGCGCGGGCGGTCACCGGGAATGGTGGATTCCCAGCCGGGGCGGTCCGATCGGGGGCCCTGACCGGGCAGGTCGTACTTCTCCTCGGCCTGCTCGGCCTCCTCGGCCTGGCGATCGACGCGGTCGAATCGTGCGGTCAACGGGGTCGGCCGGTCGATGGTGGGGTCGCCGAACTCGGCCGCGCTCGACCAGTTGGCCGGCGACGGTCGGCGGTCTCGCCTGCCGCGTGACCCGTACCCCTTGTCCCGGTGACCCACAGTCGGAGAGTGACCCTTCTGTAACGCTTTGTTACTCCCGTGCCGCAGGATCCGATTCGGCGGATCCGCTCGTCAGCGACGATACCCGGTACGCCTCGGCGTGTCGTGGCCGACTTTGTCTCGCCCACAGGCTGTTGAAGCAGTTTTCGCAGGTAGAGCACGCTGTGGAAGCGCCGTCCCCAGAGTTTTCCACACCCTTTACACAGGGATGCCCACCGATTGAGGCCAGTCATCCACAGGTTGTCCCGACGGTTGTCCACTGTCCGAATTGTGGTAGACCCCCTCGGCTCTCTACCGTGGTCGATCGGCGGTGTCCGGGAAACTGTCGTACCCCTGCGGTTTCCTGGGACCCCGGGGTCACCCGGTTACGAACAGGGCACGGAGGCACAGCATGTCGCTCACGGATGACGTGCGGCCGGCCGGTCCGCGTCTACACGATGGGCGCGGTGCCGAGCCGCGCGGGAGCGAACCGCCGGCGGGCGGGGACGCCCCGTTCGACCGCACGCCTCCCCAGGACGTGGCGGCGGAGCAGTGCACGCTCGGCGGGATGCTGCTGTCCAAGGACGCGATCGCCGACGTCGTGGAGATCGTGCGGGCGTCCGACTTCTACAAGCCCGCCCACGCGACGATCTTCGAGGCCATCCTCGACATCTACGGCCGCGGCGAGCCGGCCGACGCGATCACGGTCGCGGCCGCGCTGCACGACGCCGGCGACCTGGCCCGGGTCGGTGGCGCCCCCTACCTGCACACGCTGATCGCCAGCGTGCCCACCGCCGCCAACGCCTCCTACTACGCCAAGATCGTCACCGAGCGCGCCACGCTGCGCCGGCTCATCGAGGCGGGCACCCGCATCGTGCAGCTCGGTTACGGCAGCGCCGCCGGTCAGGGCCGTGATATCGACGACCTGGTCGACATGGCCCAGCAGTCGGTCTACGAGATCACCGACCGCCGGACGAGTGAGGACTTCGCGTCCATCGCCGAGGTCCTCCAGCCCACGCTGGACGAGATCGAGGCGGTCGGCGCGCAGGGCGGCGTGATGACCGGCGTGCCGACGGGCTTCACCGACCTGGACCGGCTGCTCAACGGCCTGCACCCGGGACAGTTGATCATCGTCGCCGGGCGGCCTGGTCTGGGCAAGTCGACAGCATCAATGGACTTCGCCCGTAACGCCGCGATTCGGGCGAGGGCCGCGAGCGCCATCTTCTCCCTGGAAATGAGCAAGGTCGAGATCGTCATGCGGGTGCTGTCGGCGGAGGCGAGGGTGCCGCTGCACGTGCTCCGCTCCGGCCAGCTCTCCGATGACGACTGGACCAAGCTCGCCCGCTGCATGGGTGAGATCAGCGACGCCCCGTTCTTCGTCGACGACACGCCCAACATGAACCTGATGGAGATCCGGGCCAAGGCTCGCCGGTTGAAGCAGAAGCACGACCTGAAGCTGATCGTCGTCGACTATCTCCAGCTGATGACCTCACCGAAGCGCACCGAGAGCCGTCAGCAGGAGGTCGCCGAGCTGTCGCGTGGCCTGAAGCTGCTGGCCAAGGAGGTCGAGGCTCCGGTGATCGCGGTGAGCCAGCTCAACCGTGGCCCCGAGCAGCGCACCGACAAGCGGCCCCAGCTGTCCGACCTGCGTGAATCGGGTTCCATCGAGCAGGACGCGGACGTCGTCATCCTGCTCCACCGCGACGACTACTACGACAAGGAGTCACCGCGGGCGGGCGAAGCCGACTTCATCGTGGCCAAGCACCGTAACGGCCCCACCGACACCATCACCGTGGCCGCGCAGCTGCACCTGTCCCGCTTCGTCGACATGGCCGTCTAGCGTCCGGGCACAACCACCGACCGCGCGTCGGAGTCGCGCAGCGGCCGCCACCAGGCGAGGTACGCGATCGGGTACAGCAGGTACCCGAACCGTGTCGCCGGCATCAACGCGATCGCGGCGGCGAGCCCGTACGCGCAGACCAGCGCGGCGCCACCCGCGTCGCGTGGCGGCCGGCGCAGCAGCGACCAGCCGATGGCCAGCCCCGCCACGACCAGCAGGCCGGCGGCGACGGTACGGCCGGCGGGCAGCGCCGTCGCGATCAGGTGGCCGGGGAACGGCGACGCCGCCGGGCTGCCCACCAGACCGTGCCCGAGCGGGAAGCGTACGAGGTTCTCCACGGCGGCGCCGGAGTTCACCGCCACGGCCGGCAGCACGGCTACGACCGGCAGGCCGAGCGCCGCGACGGTGTACGGGACGAGGGCCCGCCGGCCACGGGTCGCCGCGTACGCGAGCAGAACCAGCGCGACCGGCCACGCGAACAGCTTGAGCGCGCCGGCCAGGCCGACCGCGACTCCGGCGGCGAGCGGCCGGTCGGTGGCGGCACAGGCGAGCGCGAGCAGGCACAGCGCCAGTACCGGCAGATCGTCGCCGCCGACCGCGAGCGTGAGCGCGCATACCGGCAGTACGGTCGCGGCCTGCGCCGCGCGCACCAGTGCCCCGTCGCCGGCGCGGGGCGCCAGCATGGCGAGCGCGATCGCCAGCGCGACGGCGGTGACCAGCGCGAACCAGACCCGGGCATCGGTCCACCAGACGGCGCCGGCCAGCGCCCGTGGCACGCCGAACAGCGCCATCCCGGGCTGGTACGGGACGTACCCGAGCAGCCGCTCATGGTCGGGGAGCGCGGCGATCGCGGTGCGGTCCAGGTACGGCGTGCCGGTCTCCACGAGGCGCTGACCGGCGCGCTCCACCACTGTGACCTCTTCCTGCCCCTGGCCGCGGGCGGCCTCGACGATCAGCGGTAAGAGCGCGGTCGCGGCCCAGGTGAGCGCGGTCAGGGCGGCCCGGCCGGTCTGGGCGGCCCGGCCGGTCAACGCGCGTCGGCCGGTCGGCGCCGCGAAGACGCGATGGAGGACGAGCTGGACCAGGACGCACAGCGTGGCGGCCGCGTACCCGACGGTGGCGATCCCACCCCAGACGCGATGCGGTCCGAGCGTGGACCCGGCCGCGGTGACCAGGGCGAACATTGCCGACAGTCCGTACAGCGCGAGGTCTCCGGCGAGCGGGCGCCACGCGCCGGTGGGTGGTCGGTCAGGCGTCGCCAGGGCCGGAGCACGATGCGTCTGTCCGACCATGCGCGTCAGTCTGGCAGATCAGCTGCTGCGGTCGAGCCACTGGCTGCCGTTGCGGGCGCGTTTCGGTATGCGCACGACCTCCCCCGCCTCGTGCAGCGGCGCGGCGAGCCGGCCCGGCCGTCCCCCGAAGCCCCGGTCCAGCGCGGCGAGCAGCGCCGGCAGCGGCATGGCCCGGGCGAACAGGTACCCCTGGCCGGCCGGGCAGCCCAGCTCGAACAGCCGCCGCCGGTGGTCTTCGCTCTCCACTCCTTCCGCGACGACCATCACCTGCAGGCTGCGCCCGAGCTCCACGGTCGACCGCACGACCGCGGCCTCGGCCGGCGAGTCCATGCCGGCGACGAAGTCACGGTCGATCTTCAGCTCCTGTACCGGCACCCGGGCGAGGGTGGACAGCGACGAGTACCCGGTGCCGAAGTCGTCGAGCGCGAGGACGATGCCGGCGGCCCGGAGCGCGTCGAGCACCTCGTCGACGACCTCGAGCTGGCTGAGCATCAGCGACTCGGTCACCTCGATGACGAGCGCGTCGGGTGGCAGCCCGTGCCGGTGCAGGCTGGCCGTGATCGACTCGGAGAACCGCGGGTCGAGCAGGCTGCGTGGGGACACGTTCACGGCGACCGGGATGGCGTAGCCCGCGGCGCGCCACGCGACCGCGGCGGCGAGCGCCTGGTTGAGGACGGAGTCGGCGAACGCGCCCAGCTGCGTCGACCGCTCGATGGCGTCGAGGAACCTGGCGGGTGGCAGGTCGCCGTGGTCGGGGTGGCTCCACCGGGCGAGCGCCTCGGCGGCGATCACTTCGGCCGTACCGAGGTCGACGATCGGCTGGAACTCCACGACGAACTCTTCCTCGGCCAGGGCCCTGGCCAGGTCGCCGCCGAGCACGAGCGAGCCGACGTCGGCGGTGTCCCGCGTGGCGGCATACCGGGTGATCTGCTGACCGCTCTTCTTGGCCTGGTACATCGCCACGTCCGCGCGGCGGAGCAGCTCGGCGATGTCGGTGGTGCCGTCCGCGACCGCGATGCCGGCGCTGGCTTCGATGCTGATCCGCATGCCGTCGAGGTCCATCGGCGCGGCGATCGCTCCGAGCAGCACCTGCGCGCGGGGGATCGCGACCGGCGGTGCGGGCAGCTCGGTGAGCAGGATCGCGAACTCGTCACCGCCGAATCGGGCGACCAGGTCGCCGGGGGTCGCGCTGGCCTCCAGCCGCCGGGCGATCTCGACCAGCACCTTGTCGCCCGCGGAGTGGCCGAGAGTGTCGTTGATCTCCTTGAAGCGGTTGAGGTCGAGCAGCGCGAGCGCGGTGACGCCCCGGACCGGCCCGGTCAGGGCCTCGGTCGCGTACTGCTCCAGGCGGCGGCGATTGGCGAGCCCGGTGAGCGGATCCTGCGCGGCGGCGAGGGCGTGGCTCTCGGCGAGCCGGCGCGTTTCGGCGTGCGCGGACGCGTTGCGGATCGCCGTGCACAGCGCGGCGGCGAAGGTGCGGAACGTGTACTGCTCGCGCTCGGTGAGCGTTACCTCACCGTGGAAGAGCAGGCGTAGCTCGCCGATCGCGATGTCGCCGTCATGGCTTTCCAGCGGCGCGACGATCGCGTTGCCCCTGATCGGTGGCGCCGACTCCGGCGGCCCGTCATAGACGATCTCTTCGTCGGTGCCGCGCACCATCCGGGCCGGCAGTTGCGTGTCGCGGACCTCGACGTCGACCTCGTCGGCGGAGAACAGTTCGGCGGCCCGTCTGGCGGCGCTGTGCAGGACGCCGTCGAGGTCGACGGCGTTGAGCTCGTCCGTCGTACGCGCCAGGCGCTGCCAGGCGGCCCGCTCTTCCCTGCTGCGCACCCGACTGACGGAGGAGAGATGGAGCGCGTACAGCAGCGGCGACAGCCCCAGGATCAGCCAGCGGTCAACCGTGACGAGCGCGGTCGCGCCGAGCGCCAGAGCGAGTTCGGTTGCCCGGGCGATCGCTCGGACGTCCCAGTGCTCGGCGAAGCGCTGCCGGACCGACGTCCCGGTCGCCAGTGCGATCACCGGGAACGCGAGCCCTTCATCGACGATCGCGTACGCGAGTGCGGCGAGCGGCATGACGAAAAGATGGTGGGAGAGGTCGCCGGCCAGCAGGTCGGGGTCGACCGCTGGCGCTCCGAAAGACACCATGGTGGCGCAGGCCGCGGTTGCCGCGAGGCTCTCCTTGGCAACGTTGAACAGGAGCTTCATGAGCGGCAGTCGGGCTCGCAGGTTGGTGATCAGCACGCCGATTGCGATGCCGACCACCACCCAGCCGAAGGACGCCACGGTGGACGCCATCAGCACGGCCGCCGAGTCAGCGGCCATCCGGTAGTTGCTGGAGCGGATCCGGATCCGCACACCACTGATCTTCGTTGCGACGATCAGGCAGCAGACGACTGGCCGAAACGGCTCGAACGGGTGCCAGCTCTCGGCGAGGTCCGTGAGCCCCGCGGCGAATGCGACCGCCCCGCACACGACAACGAGACCAACCAGCAGCCGTAGCCGCCTGTTGGTCACGTTGTCGTCTGTCGTCGTCACATCGTCGTCCTTCGCCCCCTGCATGGTGCCTATGGGGCGGGGGTCGATGTCAACCCGATCAGGGGACCGGCCGTGACTTCGCGGGTGTCAGCCGGTCGTCGGCGCAGGGGCCGTGCTCACCACCACTCGATGTTACGCACTGTAAACTCCTCATGATCGCCGTCAGACCATTCGTCTGACGGACCCCGGCGATTCAGTCGTTGCCTCGAGCGCTCTGACCATAGGTTATGGGAGAAACGTTGCCGGCTCCTAATGAAATTGTCAGAGCGTTCGGCATTTGCGAACTTGGTAATACTTCGTAACGGAAGTCCGATTATCTGATTACGGAGAGTGCCGTCAATTCAACCCTGCGATGCACTCTCCCTGTCCGAGGTGGCCGGAACGGTAATCCGGCGGATTCGAGTCAACAAACGGAGCCGGACGGCTTGGTCAATGGTGTTTTACCGGCCTGATACGGCCGGTGGACAACTCGTTATCAGCATGACCGTTACCCGGAAGGAAAATCGAACCGCGTGAATTAAATTGAAGCCGTGACCAGCTGTACGAGAGTCGACTGTGGCGACCTCGGCGGCCGGCCCGGGGTGGCCGGTGTCCGGATGGTCGCGGTACCCGTACGCTCGGCTGGTGACTGAGCGGTTGACGCACGTAGACGCCAGCGGTGCCGCGCGCATGGTCGACGTGTCGCACAAAGACGTCACGGTCCGGCGCGCGGTCGCCGCCGGGACCGTCGCCACGACCCCGGACGTGATCGCGCTGCTCCAGCGCGATGCGCTACCCAAGGGGGACGCGCTCGGGGTGGCGCGGATCGCCGGCATCATGGGGGCCAAGCGGACGCCCGACCTCATCCCCCTGTGCCACCCGATCGCGCTGCACGGCGTCCAGGTCGAGCTGACTCCCCGCGAGAGCAGCGTCGACATCGAGGTCGCGGTCAAGACCGCCGACCGTACCGGGGTGGAGATGGAGGCACTGACGGCGGTGACCGCCGCGGGTCTCGCCCTGATCGACATGATCAAGGCGGTTGACCCGGCCGCGACCCTCGACCGGGTACGGGTGCTGCGCAAGGAAGGCGGCAAGACCGGTCTGTGGGAGCGCCCGGCATGAAGGCGCGGGTGATCGTGGCGTCCAACCGGGCGGCGGCTGGCGTCTACGCCGACACCAGCGGCCCGCTGCTCGTCGCCGGGCTGCGGGAGCTGGGCTGTGAGGTGGACGAGCCGGTCGTCGTGCCGGACGGCGAGCCGGTCCTGACCGCGTTGCGCGCCGCCGTCGCAGACGGCTTGGACGTGGTGGTCACCAGCGGCGGCACCGGCATCAGCCCGACCGACGCGACCCCCGAGATGACACGGCAGGTGCTCGACTACGAGGTACCCGGCATCGCCGAGGCGATCCGCGCCCACAGCCTGGACAAGGTGCCGACGGCCGCGCTGTCCCGCGGGCTGGCGGGCGTGGCGGGCCGTACCCTCGTCGTCAACCTGCCCGGCTCCAAGGGTGGCGCGCGAGACGGCCTGGCGGTTCTCGCGCCTGTCCTCGCGCACGCCGTCGACCAGCTACGCGGTGGGGACCACCAGGCCGAGCAGCCCCACTAGGCTCGTACCCGTGACGTCCACACCCTGGGATGAAGCGCGCGCGGCGGCCTACCGCGCCGGCACCGGCGCCGTGCGGCCGGCCGCCTCGGTGCCGCTGCCCGACGCCGACGGGCTGACCCTCGCGTCGCCCCTGGTGACCCTCACCGACCTGCCCGCGTTCCCCACCTCGAGCGTCGACGGATGGGCGGTGCGGGGACCGGCCCCCTGGCGGATAGTCGGCCGGGTGCTCGCCGGCGACACGGCACCGCCGCTGGGCGCCGACGGCACCTGCGTCGAGATCGCCACCGGTGCGATGGTTCCCGCCGGCACCGAGCACATCCTCCGCGTCGAAGAGTCACAGGTGGACGGCGACCTGGTCGCCGGGCAACCTCGGCCCAACCCGGAGTGGCGCACGCCCGGCGAGGAGGCGTCCCGGGGCGAGGAGCTGCTGCCCGCCGGCACCCCGGTGACCCCCGGCGTGATCGGACTCGCGGCGTCGTGCGGCTACGACGAGGTGTCGGTACGGCCGGCGCCACGGGCGGCCGTCCTGGTCTTCGGTGACGAGCTGCTCACCTCCGGTCCACCCGGGGTCGGGCGGGTCCGCGACGCGCTGGGCCCGCAGATCCCGGGGTGGCTGCGTCGACTCGGGGCCGAGGTGGGCGCTCCGGTCGGGCCGGTCAAGGACACCCTCGACGCGCACGTCGACGCGATCCGCGGCGCCTTCGACGGCGGTGCCGACCTCGTGTGCACCACCGGCGGGACGATGCACGGCCCGGTCGACCACCTGCACCCGGCGCTCGCCGAGCTCGGCGCGTCCTACGTGGTCAACACCGTCGAGGTGCGCCCCGGCTTCCCGATGCTGCTGGCGGCGTTGCCGGGCGGCAGATTTCTCGCCGGGCTGCCGGGCAACCCGCAGTCGGCCGTGGTCGCGTTGATTTCCCTGGTCGCGCCGCTCCTGGCCGGGCTGCAGGGCCGGCCTGCGCCGGAACTGCCGTCGGTGACTCTGGGCGCGCCGATTCCCGGTCGGGGCTCGTACACCCATCTGGCGCTGGTGCGTATCGACGGTGGGCTGGCATATCCTGTCCCGCACGTCGGGTCGGCGATGCTGCGGGGGCTCGCCCGGTCGGCGGGGTTCGCGGTCGTCGCGCCGGGTACCAACGCTGCGGAGGGTGCGGCGGTTCCGCTCGTACCCCTGCCATTGCTTGACGGAGAACGTCAATGACCACTGTGGATAGCGCAACAACGACGGTGGCCGTGACCACCGAGCCGCTCGACGTCGCGGCCCACGAGCGCCTCGTCGCGCGGCCGGCGGCCGGCGCGGTGGTGTCGTTCGCCGGCGTCGTCCGCGATCACGACCACGGGCGCGAGGTGTTGGAGCTCGAGTACGAGGGGCACCCGACAGCGGAGCGCATCCTGGCCGAGGTGGCCGCGGACATCGCGGCCGATCCGTCGGTGTACGCGGTCGCGGTGTCGCACCGGGTGGGGCGGCTGGAGATCGGCGACGTGGCCCTGGCCGCGGCGGTGTCGACGGCGCACCGCGCCGCGGCGTTCGCGGCGTGTGCCCGGTTGGTGGACGAGGTCAAGGCGCGCCTGCCGATCTGGAAGCGGCAGGTGTTCTCCGACGGCGCGGAAGAGTGGGTCAACTGCCCGTAGCCCGACCGGTCAGACCGGCAGGTGGGTCCGCGCGCGGGCCGCGCCGGCCGGCTCGGCTTCGAAGACCGGCTCCGCACCTCGCCGCCAGGGCAGCAGCACCACGAGCAGGATCACGGCCAGCGCGAGGGAGTTCTCCATCAGCGCGCCCCACAGGCCGTCGGCGTAGTGCGAGACCTGCGGCAGCCGGTGCTCGTACCGCCACAACGGAGAGATGACGATCAGCAGGTAGAGCCCGAGCGCCATGGCGGCGTGCCGCAGGCCCGCCAGGGCCGGGAAGTGCCCGATGTTGAAGCCCCGCACGGCACGCCGACGCCGCAGCGCGGCGTCGACCAGGATCACCAATGCCGGTACGAGGAACACGAGGTGGTGCGTCCACGAGATCGGGCAGATCGCGTTGGCGGTGAGCCCGATGATGGTGAACGCGGCCAGTTCGTCGCCCTCGGCGTGGGCGTTCTTGGCGCGCGACAGTCCGACCGTCAGCAGCACCGCGGCGAACGCCAGCCACATCAGCCGGGGCGTGGTCGGGGAGTCGTAGGCCCTCGCCAGCAGACCGGCCAGGGACTGGTTCGGGGTGGCGTCGACGAAGCCGACGCGGTTGGTGTCCCAGACGACGCTGGTGAAGTAGGTGACGGTCTCCTTGCCCGCGAACACGTACCCCACAAGCGTCGCGCCGATGGCCGCGCCGATCGCGGTGGAGGCGACCCGCCACTGGCGGGTGGCGAGGAAGTACGCGATGAACAGGCCCGGCGTCAGTTTGACGGCGGTGGCCACACCCACGCCGGCCCCGGCGAACGCACCGGTCAGCCAGGCGTGCCGCAGCCACCCGAGCAGCGTCTGCGCCGGGCGCGGGCCGGCGGCCGGGTCGCGGTCGAGGGCCGCGCGCCCGTGCCAGCGCATCGCCGCCAGATCGGCGATGATCAGGCCCGCCAGGATGAGGTTGACCTGGCCGAAGCCGATCGTCTCACGAACCGGCTCGGTGGCCCCGGCCAGCGGGACGGCGATCCCGACGGCGAACCAGCGCGGGATCGCGTACCGGTCGGCGATCGGCCCGACGACGGTGAACAGCACGAGCGCCAGAGCGGCGAGGTTGAGCAGTGCGTTGATCCACCCTGCGGTCTGCGCACCCAGCAGCGCCATGGGCAGCATGGCCAGCGCGGCGAACGGAGGGTACGTGAAGCCGAGCATGGTGTGCGGTGCCACGAACTGGTACAGATCGCCATCCTCGGTCCACCACACCACCGCGCCGTGATAAATCCGCAGGTCGAAGAAGTCGTACTGCCGGCCGAACGCACGCACGGCCCACACCGCGCCCAACGCGGTGATGGCGACGATGCCGAGCCGTACGAGCGCGGACGACCAAACCTGCCGGGCCACGCGGCGGACTATGGCGAGAGGAGACGGCCGTCTGGCGACGGTCGCCGGCATACGGATGCCACCCCCGTACTGCGGTCGGTTATCTCGCTCCGGTCCGACAAGCAGCCTAGAACGGCCGGGCACGCAGCCACCTCCAGCGTTATCCGACCGTGTCCCATCGCACACGAGTCGGTGACCTGTACGCGCGAGTTAACTCAACGCTGTTTTGCGGGCTTATAGCCACTGGAGAGGCGAATAGTCAGCGCGAAACCGTGTTGTTATGGTTCGGTGCCCGTCGATACCGACCTAACTGGACAGAATTCCTCCCGCGGTCGCAGACGTCATGGCGAGCTTGGTTTCCCGTGCGGCGGTACGTGCGCCGCGGCGCGCGCCTTCGGCGGCCCGCTTGGCTTCCTTGGCCGTCAGGTGCGCGGCTCGCTTCGTCTCCTTCGCCGTGGTGCGCGCCGCCCGCCTGGTCTCTTTCGCGGTGGTCTCGGCCGCGCGCTTGAGCGAGTCCTGCGCGTGCTCGGTGAGGTGACCGGTACGCCACGCCAGGCCCGGCTTTCCTTCGGTGTCCACGGCGGCGAGCAGCAGGCCACCCATCAGGCCGAGGTTCTTCAGGACCGAGGTGCCGGCGTCGGAGCGCAGGAGCGGTCCAGGCTGCGGCTGTTCCGATCCTGACCAGAAGTCCTGTCCGGCCATAGTGGACGGCACCAGCGAGCCCGCCAGCGCGATGGCCGCCGGTTTGGTGGCCGTGTTGGTGGCCAGCAGGGCGCCACCGACCATCTGCACGATCCCGGTGAGCCGCACCAGCGAACGCGGGTCGGTCGGCAGGCCGGCTGAGCCCAGGGTGGACCCCATCCGGTCGGTCACGGCCTTCGCGCCGTCGACGAAGCGGTCAGGATTCTTGTACGCCTCCAGTCCACCACGGACGAAAACCGCCGCGAGGAGGGCGCGGGCCACGGTGCGAACAGGCTTCATGCCGTCGCCATTACCCGTCGCGGGCGGCCTTTATCCCCCTCGACGGCGATGAATCGCACGCTAGCTGTCGGTAGCCGGCTGGGACCGCAGGTAGCGGCCGAAGTGGGGCACCGTGAACGCGACCGATCCCCGCTCGCCCGAGTAGATCAGCCCCTTCTTGATCAGGGTGTCGCGGGCCGGGGACAGGCTCGCCGGCTTGCGGCCCAGCGCCTTGGCGATCTCCGCCGTCGGCACCGCGGTGTCCATGTCGTCGCCGCCGGCCAGGGCCGCCATCGTGCGCATGTACTCCCGCTCGGCCGGTGTCGCCCGCTCGTACCGGGAGCCGAAGAAGCCCACCGCCAACTCCGCCTCGGCCTCGGGTGCGGCGACCCGTACGTCCCCTGCGGTGATCGGGCTGCCCGGCGCGTGGTCCCAGGTCGCCTTACCGTACGCCTGCACGAAGTACGGGTAGCCGCCCGAGGTCTCGTAGAGCAGGTCGAGCGCTTTCGTCTCGTACTCGACGCCCTCCCGTGCGGCGGGCGCGGTGAACGCCTGGTCGGCGGCGAGCCGGTCGAGGCGGTCGATCCGCTGGTAGCGGAAGAGCCGCTCGGAGTACGACTTGGAGGCCGACAGCACGGCGGGCAGGTGGGGCAGGCCGGCGCCGACCACGATCAGCGGCGCGCCGGTCTGCGACAGTTCGTGGCACGCCGCGCAGAGGGCCGAGACGTCGTCCGCCGGTACGTCCTGCATCTCGTCGATGAACAGCGCCACCCCGGTGCCGACGTCGGTGGCGACGCTCGCCGCGTCGGTGAACAGCTCGACCAGGTCGATCTCGATGTCGCCGGAGTCGGCGCGGCCGCGGGCGGCCGGCACGTCGATGCCGGGGTTCCAGCGGTCGCGGAGCTTGGCGTTGTCGGGCACCGAGCGAGCGCCGAACGCCTTGAGTACGCCGAGGAACTGGTCGATGCGGTCGGGCGCGCGGTGGTGCGGCGCGAGTTCGCGGATCGCCATGTGGAGCGCGGCGGCGATCGGGCGGCGCAGCGACTGGTCGGGCCGGGCCTCGATCTTGCCGCTGCCCCACAGCCGGCCGATCGCCTGCGAGCGCAGCGTGTTGAGTAGCACGGTCTTGCCGACGCCGCGCAGGCCGGTGAGGACGAGCGAGCGCTCCGGCCGGCCACGCGCGATCCGTTCGAGTACCACCTCGAACATCTCCAGCTCGCGGTCGCGCCCGGCAAGCTCCGGTGGGCGCTGCCCGGCGCCCGGCGCGTAAGGGTTGCGGACCGGATCCACGATGGCACGGTATCGGCAACTCTAGCGACACCGCTAGATGCGCATAGAACGTTCTCGACAGCGCCTGAGCGCCCGGTCGAGGCGTCAAGGACAATCTTGCGCTATCTAGCCGTGAAGCTAGATTCGGCTAGAGCCTCCTACGTCCGCTGTTTGAGGCAGAGCACGAACGAGTCGGCGCTCACCGAACTCTCGAAGAAGTAGTTGTGCGTGTAGCCCGGTGTGCCGTTGCACCTGGTCTTGTCCGTCGTTCCCGGGAAGCGCTTGAGCACCTCGTACGAGTCCTTGACGCAGTCCACCTTGCGCATCTCGGGCGCGGAGTCGGTGCCGTCGTTGACCAGGCAGTCGCCGATCTTCGCGGTGGCGGCGTCGTTGGCCCCGGTGGCGCCGGCGGACCCGGCGGGGTCCCCGCCCGAGCTTGCCGTCCGGCTCGGCGCCGGCTGTGCTGTCACGGGCGGCACCGGCTGTGCGGCAGCCCCTGTCGCCGGATTCGAGGACGCCGCCGGCCGGGCCGCCGCCGCGCTCCGGAAACTGGTGTCGTCGTCGCTGTTGTTGGAGGTCAGGTACGTACCGGCCGCCACCGCGCCGCCCACGAGCACGGTAACCGCCACGAGCGCCGGGACCAGGCCGCGCCCACGCCGCCGGGGCTGCTCGGGCGGTCCGGCCACCGGAGCCGGCGGTTCGCCGTAGCTCAACCGCTGCAGGTACTGCGTCGGCATCTCGTCGGTCGGGAGATGGCCGGTGGACTCGGGGCGCGGCCGGTACTGCGGCGGCACCGGGGGCTGGGGCGCCTGGTACTGCGGCGGCACCGGGGACTGGGGCGCCTGGTACTGCGGCGGCGTCACGTACACCGGCCGCTGGTACGGCGGCGCGGTCGGGTGTCCGGGCGGCATCGGGTACTGCGCCGGCATCTGCTGCTGAGGCGGAGCCGGGTACCGCGGCGGCAGCGGGTACCGGGCCGTCTGGTGCGGATCGGCACCGTCCGCGTCCTGCGCCGGCGCACCGCCCTGGCCCCACGGGTCCACGGCCGGCCGGGTGTTCGGCGCGTGCGGCTGCCCGCCCTGGTTCGGGTCGTGCGGATGGCGGCCCTGCCGCGGATCCCGTGGCTGGCCGGCGGCGTACTGTCCGCCAGGCGGTCCGGGTATCGACATGTGGGCTCCTCCTGGTCGTGCTGCCGCGCGGGGCCTGACACCTCGCAGGCGGCACCCTGGTTCCCGGTCACCGTAGCGTGTCTGTGGTGGGCGCTGGCCCAGATACGGTCGCAGATCTCCCGACATTCCGGTACAACCGAGCAGACCACGCCCGACCGGCCGTCCGGGCGTGTCGTGGTCCGGGTGAGCAGGAACGGCGTCATCCACCGGAATATCCACAGCATCCACAAGGCCTTTTCCCAGTTCAGGGCCGTGAAGGCGCGAGTTGTCCACAGCCTCTGGGAAACGCATCCACAGGTTGTGCACACCGGGCCGCCGGATGCGTTAGGTTGCGCCGATGCTCCGGGTGCTTCTCGCAGCCGTGGCGGGCGTCGCGCTCGGGCCATCGCTCTCAAAGATCATTTCGGCGTACTCCCGACCGCCCGCGACCGCGCTGGTGGGCGCGACGGCCGCCGGGGCGTTCGCCCTGCTGGCCGTCAAGGTGACGGCGCCGCTGGCGCTGGCCGGGTTCTGCTGGGTCGCGGGCGCGGGCGTGGCACTCGGGTACGTGGACGCCGCCCGGCACCGGCTACCCGACCGGCTCACCGCGCCGGCGCTCGCCGGGGCGCTGGCGTTCCTGGGCTCGGACGCGCTCGTCGCCGGGCGGCCCGCCGCCCTGTGCCCGGCCGTCCTCTCCGGGCTCGCCGTCGGCGGCTTCTACGCCCTGCTGGTCCTGCTCAACCCGACCGGGATGGGCGCCGGGGACGCCAAGCTCGCCGTGAGCGTGGGCACCGTGCTCGGCTGGCTCGGCTACCCCGTGGCGTTCCTCGGCGTGCTGGCCGGGTTCGCGCTCGCGGCCGCGTACGCGGCATTCCTGGTGGGCCGGGGCCGGATCTCGCGGCGCGGCCGGCTGGCCCACGGCCCGTTCATGCTGCTCGGAGCGCTGCTGGCGATCGTCGGCGCCGGTTGACTGCCAACTACAGCAGACGAAGCTGGCGGTCGCGCGGCTTGCGGGGCTCGTCGCCGCCGCGCCGCTCCAACAGCCCCGGGTCGATCGACGACAGGAACGGCGACGGCGCCATGTCACGCTCCGAGCCGTACCGGAACCGCCGGCGGGTATGGCTCACGTAAAGCCGGGACTGCGCCCTGGTCAGACCCACGAAGAACAGCCGCCGCTCCTCGGCGACCTCCTCGTCGGACGGCTCCGTGCCCGGACGCCGCAGCGGCAGCAGCCCGTCCTCGCAGCCGACCAGGAACACCACCGGGAACTCCAGGCCCTTCGCGGCGTGCAGCGTGAGCAGCACGACCCGATCGGCCCGCGGGTCGAACGCGTCGACCTCCGCGCCGGTCGCGAGCTCGCGCAGGAACCGCTCGAGATCGTCACCGCAGCGGGCCGCCAACGGCGTGAGCAGGTCGATCGCCGTATGCACGTCCTCGGCCCGCAGCCCGCCGTCCAGGTCGTCGAGCGCCGGCTGGGCGCAGCGCTCCGCCAGCACCTGGCCCACCAGCCGGATACGCGCCGCGAGCGACCCGGACAGGCCGGTGGCGAAGCGCAGTTCCCGGGCGAGCGCGGCGACCCCCGGCCGGTCGAGCAGCCGGTCGTGCGAGCGTTTCTGCACCGGGATGCCGGCCCGCGACAGCGCGTCGACGACCGCCGCGGCCTGCGCGTCCGTGCGGTACAGCACGGCGATGTCGGTGAACGACACCGTCCCGTCCGGCGTGGCGCGGGAGTCGACCCGGCCGGAGTCCAGCGACCGGTGTGAGACGCCGCCCACCAGCTCGTCGACGGTACGGACGACGAAGTCGGCCTCGTCGGCCACGGAAGCCGCCGCGTACACGACCACCTGCGGTGCCTCCGGGTCGACGCGCGCCGGGTCGAGGCGGCGGCCCGGCACCAGGGTCGTCGGAGCGATCGCCTGGGTCGCGGCCGCGAGGATCGGGGCGGTGGAGCGGTAGTTGCGGGTGAGGCGCACCATCCGGGCGTCGGTGAAGTCGGCCGCGAACCGCAGGAAGAACGACACCTCGGCGCCGCGGAACGAGTAGATCGCCTGGTCGGGGTCGCCGATGGCGCACAGGTTGCCGTCCGGCGGGCAAAGCAGGCGCAGGAGGGCGTACTGCGTCGGGTCGACGTCCTGGTACTCGTCGACGAAGATCCACCGCCAGCGGGCCCGGTACTCGTCCACGAGCGCCGGCGCGCCCGACAGCAGGGCGACCGGCAGTGACACCAGTTCGTCGAGGTCAACCAGGTCGTGCGCGCGCAACGCCTTCACGTACTCGTCGGTGCCCACCGCCTCGTCCAGGGCCCGGCGCGCGTCCCGCTCCGACGGCGCCTCCCCCAGCCCCGCCACCTCGGCGGCGATCGCCAGCCGCTCGGCGTCCTCGACGATGCGGAAGTGCGGGGACAGCCCCACGGCCGCCGCGTTCTCGCGCAGGATCGCGAGGCCAAGCGAGTGAAAGGTGCTGACCGTGACGTCCTCGGCGACCGGCCCGAGCAGCATGTCCAGGCGCTCACGCAGCTCCTCGGCCGCCCGGCGGGTGAACGTGATCGCCAGGCACTGCTCCGGGAAGACGCCCAGCTCGGCGCACAGGTACGCGATGCGGTGGGTGAGGGTACGGGTCTTGCCGGTGCCGGGGCCGGCGACGATCAGCATCGGGCCGCCCGGTGCGGACGCGGCCACCCGCTGCATCGCGTCGAGGCGGTCGAGCAGCCCGGTGCCGACCTCCTCCATCCCGGCGAGCATGGGTTCGAACGGCTCGTGGGGTGACGCCTGCGCGGCCAGTGGCGGCGGCGGGGGTGGTGGGGCCGTCTTGCGCGCCTTGGTGCCCTCGTTCTTCGCCTTCGGCTGGGTGCGGGCGACCGGGGCCGGCGCCGGCTTCGGCTTGGGCCGCTGCTTCGGGACGGGTACGTCGAAGAGCGTGTCCGCCGCCGGATCGGCCCGTAACTCCGCCGGCTCGAAGAGCCGGATCACCCCGTACTCGCCGTCGTAGCCGGCGGTGCGGTGTACCCGGCCGGCGCGCAGCCGGCCGATCGCCTCGCCGAGCGGTTCGCCGCCGACCCGGGTGATCTCGTCGAGCGGGACGTGGCGCAGGATCGAAAGCTCCGGGCCGAGCGCCGCGACGAGCGTGTTGAGCTGCCCGTCGACCGTCTTCGACTTCGGACCCACCCCGCCCAACTCCCCCAGGATCTCGGCGAGCTGGATCAGGTGCTCGACGGCCGGCGCGCCGTCCGGCTGGAACCCGGTCGGCCGGTCGGCCAGCTCCTCGACCCGGTGCAGGACCCCGACGGTGAGCGGCTTGCCGCACACCGGGCACCGGCCGCCGGCCTGCCGGGTCTGCGCCGGCTCCCAGTTCACCCCGCACGCCCGGTGGCCGTCGGCGTGGTACTTGCCCTCTTCCGGGAAGAACTCCACGGTGCCTTCGAGGCCGTCGCCGGTACGCAGCGCCTCTCGTACGGAGAAGTAGTCGAGCTCGGTCGCGAGCACCGTCGCCTCGCGCGCCAGCGCGGGCGCGGAGTGGGCGTCGGAGTTGGAGACGAGCCGGTACCGGTCGAGGCTGGAGACCCGCCAGTTCATCTCGGGGTCCGACGACAGACCGGTCTCCACCGCGAAGATGTTGTCGGCGAGGTCGGCGTAGCAGTCGGCGATCGCGTCGAACCCGGACTTGGAGCCGAGCGCTGAGAACCAGGGGGTCCAGATGTGCGCCGGCACCAGGTACCCGTCCGGGCTGGCCTCCAGCGTGATCTCCAGCAGGTCACGCGAGTCGAGCCCGAGGATCGGCCGGCCGTCCGAGCCGAGGTTGCCGATGCGCCCCAGGGCGGTGTTGAACCGGCTCACCGCGTCGAGGTCGGGCAGGTAGATCAGGTGGTGCACCTTGCGGGTACGGTCACCGCGCTTGTAGATGGTCGAGATCTCGACCGAGAGCATGAACCGGACCGGTACGTCGGCGGCGGCCAGCCGGGGCGGCAGCTTGCGCAGGACGTCCGCCTCGCGGTCGGGGTGCAGCCGGTAGAGGCCGGGCTCGGCCGGCACCAGCGCCTCGCGGAGATGGTCGTACCAGGCCGGGTGGGTGAAGTCGCCGGTGCCCAGCAGAGTGATGCCCTTGCGCCGCGCCCACCAGCTCAGGGTGTCCAGGTTGAGATCCCGGCTGCAGGCGCGCGAGTACTTGGAGTGGATGTGCAGGTCCGCCACGTACGAGGGCACGAGCCATCCTAGTCACACTGCGTGTGGCGATCGGGTACCGGCACGCCCGGCCGGCGCGCGGGTTCAGCCGCCCGCGAACGGGGGCAGGACGTCCACGCTGGCGTCCGCCGGAAGCGGGGCCCGGCGGTCGTGTGCGACCACCTCGTCGACCAGGAACGACGCCACATCGAGAACCTTCGCGAGCGCGGGGCCGTGCGCGTCGGACAGTATCCGGGTCAGCTCCTCGAGCGTCTCGGCGCTGACCTTCTCCTCGGTCGTGCCGGCGGCCGCCCGCGCGCCGGCGAAGTATCGCACGGTGATCATTGCCCGGATCAGCCTCCGATCGCCGACATCGGCCGGGCCGGCTGCAGGAACGCCGGATCGTTGATGCCGTGGCCGGGGAGCTTGCCCCACATCGCCTCGCGCCACAGCCGCGCCAGGTCCTCGTCGGAGCCGCCGGCCCGCATCACGGCCCGCAGGCTGGTCTCCTCCTGACTGAACAGGCAGTTGCGGACCGCGCCGTCGGCGGTCAGCCGGGTGCGGTCGCAGGCGCGGCAGAACGGCTGGGTCACGCTGGCGATGACGCCGACCCGGGCGGGCCGGCCGTCCGGCAGCACGTGGCCGGCCACCAGCCACGTCTCGGCGGGGGCGCCGCCGCGCTCGGCGGGGTCGGGCAGGAGGTCGTACGCGCGGCCGAGGCGCTCGAGGATCTCGGCGGCCGTGACCATGTTGTCGCGCCGCCAGGTGTGGCCGGCGTCCAGCGGCATCTGCTCGATGAACCGCAGTTCGTAGCCGCGGTCCAGGGCGAACGCGAGCAGCGGCACCGCCTCGTCGTCGTTGACGCCCCGCATCAGCACGGTATTGATCTTGATTGGGGTCAGGCCTGCGGCCTCGGCGGCGGCGATCCCGGCAAGGGTGTCGTCGAGGCGGCGGCGGTGGGCCAGCCGGACGAACCGGGCGGGGTCGAGCGTGTCGAGTGAGATGTTGACCCGGTCCAGCCCGGCGTCCGCCAGCGGCCGGGCCAGCCGGTCCAGGCCGATCGCGTTGGTCGTCAGCGACAGGCGGGGCCGTGGCTCCAGCGCCGCCGCGGCGGCGACGATCCCGACGAGCCCGCGGCGCAGCAGCGGTTCGCCGCCGGTGAACCGGATCTCACGGACCCCCAACTGCTCCACCGCGATCCGCACCAGACGGCCGACCTCGTCGTCGGTCAGCAGGTCGGGCCCGGGCAGCCACGGCAGCCCCTCCGCCGGCATGCAGTACGTGCAGCGCAGGTTGCACCGGTCGGTCAGCGACACACGCAGGTCGGTCGCGACCCGACCGTACCGATCGATCAGCGCCGCACGGGATCTCATGCTCGAACGGTACCCGTTGCGTGCGACAACAGTGCTAGCCGATCGCATCAGCGGCGGCCAGCACGGAACCGCGGTAGGCCGCGCCGAACAGGGCCGTGTGAACGAGCAACAGGTACAACTGGTGCAACGGCACCCGTTCCCGCCAGCCGGCGGCCAGCGGCCACGCCTCGTCGTAGGCGGCCAGGATCCGTTCCAGGTACGGCGCACCGCCGAACAGCGACAGCAGCGCCAGATCGGTCTCGCGGTGGCCGCCGTGCGCGGCCGGATCCACCAGCCACACCCGCGACCGCGACCACAGCAGGTTGCCCGGCCACAGGTCGCCGTGGATCCGGGCCGGCGGCTCCGCGGCCGCAGCGCCGGCGTACCCGTCGATGTTCTCGATGATCCGGTCGATCTTGGCCGCGTCGGCGCAGCCCAGCGCTCCGTTGTCGACCGACCTGCGCAGGTACGGCGCCAGCCGGTTGGCCGCGAACCAGGCCGGCCACGGCCCCGGCGACGGTTCGTTGGCCAGCGGCAGCGAACCGATGTAGCCCGGCCAGTCGGCGCCGAACGCGGGCGCTCCGGCGCGGTGCAGCGCGGCCAGGTCGCGCCCCAGCCGCTCGGCGGCCTCCGGTCCGGGCTCGGCCGGCTCGACCCACTCCAGCGCCAGCATCCCCGGAAGCTCGGCCAGGACCTCGGGCACGGGTACCGCGCCGGCCGCGCGCAGCCAGCGCAGGCCGCTCGCCTCGGCGATGAAGAAGCCGGGGGGCGCGGAGTCGAGCGACTTGACGAACACCGACTCACCCGAGTCGAACGTGAGCCGGCTCGCCGCGCAGATCGAGCCGCCCGCGACCGGTGTCTCCCGGATGCGCTGGTGCGTCAGGAAGGTGGGCAGGTGATGCGGGTGCGCGCGCAGGTACGCCAGGTCCACATTCGCAGACGTTACCGGCCCGAGGCCGTGTGTAGTGCGGACCGGGCGTCCGCGTACGCGTGGAGCACCTCGCGTACGGGCGCGACGACGAGGTCCCGGGCGACCTCCTTGACCGCCGTGCGCAGCCGGTTCTGCACGCGCGCCTGCGCCCGTCGGGCGCCGAACCGGATCAGCGGCCGGGCCACGATCGACACCAGCAGGCCGGCCACCAGGCCACCGACCAGCAGCACGGTCGCCAGCGGCACCCGGCCGACGTGCGGGCCGGGCAGCTCAGGCAGCCCGAGAGCGAAGAAGACGTACCGGACGGCCAGCCACAACAGGCCCACCAGCGCGGCGAGCGCGACCAGCCACTGCAGTCCACCGACGAGCCGCCACCACAGTGGCCGGCGGTCCATACCGAGGTCGGCGCGGGCGATCGCGGTGTCCAGCGCGTCGGGCAGGTCGTCGGCGCGGGAGCGCGCTGCGGCGAGGATCACGGCCGGCCACGGATCGGGCAGTCCGGCGCCGGCCCGCTCGCCGAGGGCCCGCAGCGCCAGTCCGACCGCGGCGCGCTCGGCCGGGGCCGCGGGAGGCACCGAGGTCGCCGCGATCGGCTCCTTCTCGTCGGACTCCTTGGCGTCGCCCAGGCGCAGCCGGCGCAGCGGGTCCGGCCGTAGCCGGCGCAGCCACCGCGACACCGGCCAGCCCACCGCGCCCACGGCCCGGTGCGTGTACGCCCGCCGCGCGGCGTCGGCCACGACCGGTACCCCGCCCGCGGCGGCGAGCGCGCCGGTGAGCGTCTCGACCGTTTCGCGGTCGACGGTGTGCTCGGCAGCCTCGGGCTCGAACAGCGGCGCCAGGTCGGCCACCACGCCGTCCACGTCGCCGCCGATGCGCAGCAGCGCCGCCTGCCGCTTGGCGACCGTGCTCTCCAGCAGTTCGCGCAAGGGGAGGGCACCGGGCCGCTCCACCGCCGAGGTGGCGAACACCGGTACCCCGTCGAGGCCGTCGGCGACCAGGAGCCGCTTCAGGTCGTCGACGCAGCGGGTGACGTCGGCCGGCTGGAGCCGGTCGGCCTGGTTGAGCACGACCACCGTGACGTCCCGGTGCTCGGAGAACTGCGCCAGGTACTGCGTGTGCACCACCCGGTCGGCGTACTTCTGCGGGTCGAGGACCCAGACCACGAGGTCGACCAGGGACAGCAGCCGGTCCACCTCGACCCGGTGCGACTGCTCGACCGAGTCGAAGTCGGGCAGGTCGAGCAGGATCAGACCGCGGAGCGTTCGTTCGTCGTCGCCGTCGAGGGCGCTCTCCCGGCGGAACCGGCGCGACGGCGGCACACCCAGCCAGTCGAGCAGTTCCCCGCTGTTGTCGGGGCCCCAGACGCACGCGTGCGCCACCCCGGTGGTCGGCCGCCGTACGCCCACCGGCGACAGCTGAAGCCGGGTCAGCGCGTTGAACAGGCTCGACTTGCCGCTGCCCGTCGCGCCCGCGAGCGCGACGACGCAGTGCTCGCCCGACAGGCGCAGCCGCTCGCCGGCGTGGTCGACGACCGTACGCGCGGCGGCCAGCCGCTGTTCGGGCAGGTGACCGTCGACGGCGCGCAGGAGCCGGCGCAGCGCGTTGACCCGCTCCGGGACGTCCGACGGCGGTGAAGCTTTCATGGGGTCGGAGCCTCGCAGCGTCTCCAGGATCATTCCGGTACCCCGTTCAGGGTCGGTTGAGGCAGTCCGGTAACTCCGGCGAGGGGCGCCGCCACCCGCGCGGCCCGCACGTTCGCCGCGGCCCGGCGCAGCCGGTCGGCGGCCGTTCCGTCCACCCCACTGGCGTCGAGCACCGACAGGAAGCGGCCGGCCTCGTCGGCGAGCAGGTCGTGGATCCGCGTCGACAGGTCGGCGCGCGCCTTGTCGGCCAGCGCCCGGATCGCCTGGTCGCCGAAGACGGCCTGGAGGACGACCTGCGCCGCCACCGAGGTGCCGCCGGCGACCGCCATCTCCAGGCCGGTCGGTATGAACGACGTGGCGACGAAGACGCTGGCCATCACCGCCAGCCCGGTGGCGTTGACGGCGAACGCGCCGGCCCGGGCGACCGTCCGCCTGCCGCCGGCCTCCCTGCGGACCATGTCCAGCACGCCCCGTTGCCAGTCGCGGATCAACCGCTCGACGCGGTCAGGCAGGTCGGGCGAAGGGGACCGGAGATCGGTGTCGCCGGCGGACTCGAGCAGCCGCGCGCCGGCCGGATGTACCCGCCAGGCCCCGGCCACCCGCTCGGCGGCGTCCGCGGCCGCGTTGTTCACCAGGGCCACCAGCCCGCTGCCCAGCGCCGCCTGGAACCGGACGCCGGCGTCGGGCCGGCCGGTCACCGCCGCCGTCACCCGGTCGCGCACCCGGCCCACCCGAGCCTGCAGCCCGCGCATCAGCTCCCCGGTGCCCACCAGTTCCTGCCAGCGTGCGAGCACCTCGCCGCGCAGGAGCGCCCCGTCACGTACACCCTGGTCGACGGCTGCCTCAGCGTCGCCGTACGCGGCCACCACCCCGGCGGCGAGGCTGTCGGCGACGTCGACCTGCACGTCGGCGGCCTCCGCGAGCTGCTCGACGGCGGGGTCCAGGGCGGCGAGCGCCCCGTCGACGGTCTGGCGGACGACGGCGGCCCGCGCCTCTGCCGACCTGGCCAACTGAGCGAACCATTCACGCATGGGTGACACGACCCGGTCCGGCAGCAGCCCCGCCTCCAGCTGGATCTCCGGCAGGACGAACAGCGGTACCGCACCCAGGTCGTTGGCGCGCAGCATGCCGGTCAGGTGTGGACCGATCGCGTCGGCGGCACCCGGCGGCACCCGGTCGAGTACCAGGGCCACGGCGGTACCCCGGTTGCGCGCGTTGCGCAGCAGCTCCCAGGGCACGGCGTCGGCGTACCGGGCGGCCGTGGTGACAAAGAGCCAGAGGTCCGCGGCGGCGAGCAGCTGCACGGCGAGCGCGCGGTTGGCGTCGACCACCGAGTCGATGTCCGGGGCGTCCAGGAACGCGAGGCCGGGCGTCAGGCCCTGCGCCGAGATGACCTGGAGGCTGTCGCCGTCCGTGTGGTGGCTGGTACGGGCGAGGTTGGGCAGCAGGCGCGCCGCGGTGAACCAGGGCGCGTCGTGCGGGTGGCAGACCAGGACGGGGGCCCGGGTGGTCGGGCGCAGGACGCCGGCGGCGCTCACCGGCGCCCGCACGAGGCTGTTGACCAGCGTGGACTTGCCCGCACCGGTCGAGCCGCCGACGACGACCAGCAGCGGCGCGTCCAGGCGGCTCAGCCGGGGCAGCAGGTAGTCGTCGAGCTGGTTGCGGATGGCCGCCGCCGCGCCGGTGGCCTCCTCGGCGTCGGGTAGGGCCAGCGGGTACCGGACGCCGGCGATCGTCTCGCGCAGGGCGGTCAGGCCCGCGACCAACTGGTCGATCGCTTCCGGGGAGGGCGTCGGCGTCACGACGGGGGTCGCGGCCGGCTCCTCGGCGGAGGTCGGCTCGCCGGGGGCGTCGTCGGGTCGCTCGGCGGCGGCGTCGGGCTCCTCGGCGGCGGTGTCGTCGGGCCGCTCGGCGGGGGCCGGATCGGGCCGCTCGGCGGAGGTCGGCTCCTCGGCGGCGGTGTCGTCGGGCCGCTCGGCGGCCGCAGTGTCGGGCTGCTCGCCGGCTCTGGCTGGGGACTCGGGCTGCTCGGCGGCGGTGTCGTCGGGCCGCTCGGCGGCGGCGTCGTCCGGCTGCTCGGCGGGGACCGGGTCGGGTCGCTCGGGAGCCGCGGGTTGGCGTTGCCCGCCGATCCGGGGCGCGGTCACGGCCGAGTCGGGTCGGTCGCCGGAGCGGGCCTGAGGCGTGGCGACCGACTCACCGGCCGGCTCGGGCCGGCCCATCGGCACAACTGCCGGATCGCCCTGCGTGGTCACAGCTTCAAGCCTGCACGATCGCCCCCACGGCCGACAATCCGGGGGTGCGGATGCGTCGATCGATTTGCCCGATTGCCGGTTGAGCGGTGGCGGTTGCCCGACTGACGGGCGCGGGCGGTGTCTTTCGGATCACCAGATGTCAGCTAGAGTTGCGCGTGGTCGGCTCAACCGTGGCATCATTGAGCCCGGTCCACTCAACTTAAGACGGGGATGCCCCCTGGCCACTGGAGGAACGAACAACATGGCACGTGCGGTCGGTATCGACCTCGGCACCACCAACTCGGTGGTCAGCGTCCTCGAAGGCGGCGAGCCCACCGTGATCGCGAACGCCGAGGGCGCGCGGACGACGCCGTCGATCGTCGCTTTCGCCCGCAACGGCGAGGTCCTTGTCGGTGAGGTTGCCAAGCGTCAGGCGGTGACCAACCCCGACCGGACCATCCGCTCCGTGAAGCGCGAGATGGGCACCAACTGGACGATCGACATCGATAGCAAGAAGTACACCCCGCAGGAGATCTCCGCGCGGGTTCTCATGAAGCTCAAGCGGGACGCCGAGTCCTACCTCGGCGAGCAGATCACCGACGCGGTGATCACCGTCCCGGCCTACTTCAACGACGCGCAGCGGCAGGCCACCAAGGAGGCGGGCGAGATCGCCGGCTTCAACGTCCTGCGCATCGTCAACGAACCCACGGCCGCGGCCCTCGCGTACGGGCTGGACAAGGGCTCCAAGGAGCAGACGGTCCTGGTCTTCGACCTGGGTGGCGGCACCTTCGACGTGTCGCTGCTGGAGCTGGGCGAAGGCGTCATCGAGGTCAAGGCGACCGCTGGTAACAACCACCTGGGCGGTGACGACTGGGACGAGCGGATCATCGATCACCTGGTCAAGACCTTCCGGGGCCAGCACGGCATCGACCTGTCGCAGGACAAGATGGCGATGCAGCGGCTCAAGGAAGCGGCTGAGAAGGCCAAGATCGAGCTGTCCGCCGCCACCACCACCAGCATCAACCTGCCCTACATCACCGCCGGCCCGTCGGGCCCGCTGCACCTGGACATGCAGCTGTCGCGCTCGGAGTTCCAGCGCATGTCGCAGGACCTGCTCGACGCGTGCAAGGGCCCCTTCGAGCAGGCGATCAAGGACGCCGGGATCAAGATCAACGACGTCGACCACGTCATCCTGGTCGGTGGCTCGACCCGTATGCCGGCCGTCTCCGACCTGGTCAAGCAGCTCACCGGCAAGGAGCCCAACAAGGGCGTCAACCCGGACGAGGTGGTGGCCGTCGGAGCCGCGCTGCAGGCCGGCGTGCTCAAGGGCGAGGTCAAGGACGTCCTGTTGCTCGACGTCACGCCGCTGTCGCTCGGCATCGAGACCAAGGGCGGCATCTTCACCAAGCTGATCGAGCGCAACACCACGATCCCGACCAAGCGCTCGGAGATCTTCACGACGGCCGACGACAACCAGCCGTCCGTGCTGATCCAGGTGTTCCAGGGCGAGCGGGAGATCGCGGCCTACAACAAGAAGCTCGGCACCTTCGAGCTGACCGGCCTGCCGCCGGCGCCGCGGGGCGTGCCGCAGATCGAGGTCACCTTCGACATCGACGCCAACGGCATCGTGCACGTCTCGGCGAAGGACCTCGGCACGGGCAAGGAGCAGTCGATGACGATCACCGGCGGCTCGGCTCTGCCGAAGGACGACATCGAGCGCATGATGCGCGACGCCGAGGCGCACGCCGAGGAGGACAAGCGCCGCAAGGAGGAGGCCGAGACCCGCAACCTGGCCGAGGCCCTGCAGTGGCAGACCGAGAAGTTCCTGGCCGAGAGCGGTGACAAGCTGCCGTCCGACGTCAAGGACGAGATCAACGAAGCGCTCGGCGAGCTGCGCGGCGCGCTCGGTGGCTCCGACATCGAGAAGATCAAGCAGGCCCAGGAGAAGCTCGCCACGGTCTCGCAGAAGGCCGGTGCGGCTCTGTACGAGCAGCAGGCGGCGGGCACGGCCGGGGCCGGCACGGACGCGGGCGCCGGTGCGGCCGGCGGCGCGAGCGGTGCGGGTGCCGCGGGCGCCAAGGACGACGTCGTCGACGCGGAGATTGTCGACGAGGACGACAAGCGGTGACCGAGAATCCCCGCCAGCACGATGGCACCGGTTCCCGGCCGGACGCGACCGAGTCGCGCCGGCCGGGCCCCGGCGGGTCCGGCCGGCACTCCCGCGGGGCGGGCGCGCCGGACGAGACGGGACAGGAACGGGTCGTCATTCGGGACAAGCGGAAGATCAAAGTGTCTGACGGAAAACACGCGAAGAGTACGACCGCCGGAGACGAGCAGCCGTCGGCCCGCGACGCCGCCGGCGACCCGACAGCGGTCGAGGAGCAGGCCCGGCCGGGCGCGGAGGCGAACGCCGACGACGGCGCCGACCGGGCGGCGGCCGAGACGGTGACCGAGCCGTCCGGCGAGCCGGCGCAGCCCTTGGGCGCTGAGCTGGAGTCGCTGCGGGCCGAGCTCGACGAGCGTACGCACGACGTGCAGCGGATCAGCGCCGAGTTCGCCAACTATCGCAAGCGCGTCGACCGCGATCGGGCGCTGGTGACGGAGCAGGCGACCGGCAACCTGCTGACAGCGCTCCTGCCCGTACTGGACGACCTGGACCGGGCCCGCGAGCACGGCGACCTGGTCGGCCCCTTCGGGACCGTGGCGGAGCAGCTCATCAACACGCTCACCAAGTTCGGGCTGACCCCGTTCGGGTCGAAGGGCGACCCGTTCGACCCGAACCGCCACGAGGCGGTGGCCCACCTCAGGTCGGCGGAGGTGACCGAGCCGACGTGCGTGGACGTGATGCGCCGCGGCTACCTGCTGGGCGAGCGGCTGCTGCGCCCCGCGCTGGTCGCGGTCGCCGACCCCGAGTGAGCTGTTGTCGCACCGGTCGCGGTGCCGCCACCCCTGGCACCGCGACCGGCCCTCATCCCGTTTAAGGAGGCATCCCGGTGAGTACCAAGGACTGGCTGGAGAAGGACTTCTACGCCGTCCTCGGCGTCGCCAAGTCGGCCTCCACCGATGAGATCAAGAAGGCCTACCGGAAGCTCGCCCGGGAGCTCCACCCCGACCGCAACCCCGGTAACAAAGAGGCCGAGGCGCGCTTCAAGGACGTCTCCGAGGCCTACGCCGTGCTGTCCGACGAGAGCAAGCGCAAGGAGTACGACGAGATGCGCGCGCTCTTCGGGTCGGGCGCGTTCCGGCGCAGCGCCCGGGCCGGCGCGGGCGCCGGGGCCGGCGGGGGCGTCCCGTTCGACCTGGGCGACCTGTTCGGCGGCGGGGCCGGGGGGACGGCCGGCGCCGGCGACCGCAGATTCGGCGGCGCGGGCTTCTCCGACCTGTTCGGCTCCATCTTCTCCGGCGGCGGCACGGGCCGGCGGAGCGCCCCCGGTCGTGGCCGCGACATCGAGGCGGAGCTGACGCTGTCGTTCGCCGAGTCGGTCCAGGGCGTCACCATGCCCCTCACGCTGCGCGCACCGGGGGTCTGCGAGACCTGCCACGGCACCGGCGCCGCGCCCGGCAGCAAGCCGCGTACCTGCCCGGCCTGCCGCGGCTCCGGCCTGATCACCAGCAACCAGGGCGCGTTCAGCTTCTCCGAGCCCTGCCGGGAATGCCAGGGCGTCGGCACCCTCGTCGAGGAGAAGTGCCCCGAGTGCCGCGGCACCGGCGGGGTCACCAAGACCCGTACGCTCAACGTCCGCATCCCGCCGGGCGTCAACGACGGCCAGCGCATCCGGCTGCCCGGCCGGGGCGAGCCCGGGGAGCGCGGCGGCGCGCCGGGTGACCTGTACGTGCTGATCAAGGTCAAGCCGGATGACATTTTCCAGCGCAAGGACGATGATCTCGTCCTGACCGTTCCGGTCACCTTCGCCGAGGCGGTCCTGGGCACGGACCTCCGGGTGCCGACCCTCGACGGCGCGGTGACCGTTCGGGTGCCGCCCGGCACCCCGAGCGGACGGACCCTGCGGGTGCGCGGCAAGGGCGTCACCACCCGTTCCGGGCGTACCGGAGACCTGCTCGTCACCGTCGACGTGCAGGTGCCCAAGGATCTGTCCGAGGATGCGCGCAAGGCGCTGCAGGACTTCGCCGACGCCACCCCGCCGGCGCCCCGTGAGCGTCTCGAGGCCGCCCTCCGCCGTACGACCGGGCAGAGCGGAAGGAGCCGACCATGACCGAGCGAAGCGAGCGCGTGGAGCAGATCGTGATCGGTGTCGAGTCCGACGAGAAGGTGCTGATCATCTCGGTGGCCGCCCGGATGGCGGGCATGCACCCCCAGACGCTGCGTCAGTACGACCGGCTGGGGCTCGTTCAGCCCGGCCGGTCGTCGGGCGGCGGCCGCCGGTACAGCCCGCGGGACGTCGCGCTCCTGCGCGAGATCCAGCGGCTGAGCCAGGAGGACGGCGTCAACCTCGCCGGGATCAAGCGGATCATCGCGCTGGAGCAGCTGGTGGCGGATCTCCAGGAGAAGCTGGTCGAAACGCAGGAGGAGCTGGCGGCGGCGCGGCAGCGGATCGCCGAGCTGGAGTCGACGATCTTCCCCAGGCGGGATCTGGTGCCCATGTCGAGCAGTCAGACCGCGCTCGTCGTCTGGCGGCCGCGCCGGTAGTCGGCAGCCCGGGTGGGTGGCGCCGTCAGCCGATACGGCGCGGGTTGCGGACCAGTCCGCCCTCGCACCAGTCGTGGTAGTCGAAGAGCTCGGGGCGGGCCAGCAGCATCCTGACGTTGTGGGCCCACACCGCGAGCACCTCGTCACCGGCCTGCTCGGCGGTCTCGACGAACCTGCGCAGCCGGCGGCGGGGGTGCGCCCGGAAGTCGGTGCGGACCCCGTCGGCGGCGTAGATGTACAGGCAGTGCAGGGCGAAGCGGCGGGCCGGGCAGGCGGGGTCGGAAGCGATCTCGAACAGGGTGCCGATGAGCCGGTCACCCGAGACCAGGAGGTCCCAGTCGGGGGGCAGGGTCGCGATTTGCGCGGGGTCGGGGTGGTAGGCCCACGCGCGCAGCTCGGCGGGAGTCGGGTCGACGGGATTCGCGAAGCCACGAGACGTCGCTGGTTGAACACTCACCGCTATCTCCTGTAGCCAGTCGGGTCTGCGTGTCCTGGCTGGATGCGCGTCACCGTAGCTGGTCAACGCGGGTCTATGGAAGGGCTGCGCAGCTTGGATGGCCACACCGTAATGATCGGATGCTCGGTACGGAGGCCCGGATGCCGGTAGATTTCCGTGGCGTGACGGTCGAGCCTGCCCCCCAGAAGCCTGACAATCCCGCGCTGCGGCTGTCGGATGCCGACCGCGAGCGGGTGGTGGGGTGGCTCAGCACGGCGCTGTCGGAAGGCCGGCTTACCCTGGTGGAGTTCGAGGAGCGGGTCGACGCGGTGCTGCGGGCGAGGACGTACGCGGAGGTGGAGCCGCACCTTGCCGACCTGCCGGTCGCCGCGACGTCGGTCGGACGGCCCGTTCAGGATGTCGTCGAACTGCGCAGCGTTGCTTCCAACCTCAAGCGCCGTGGTCGGTGGGCCGTCCCGCGCCGTCTGGTCGTGCGCAACAAGGCGGGCAACGTGCGGCTCGACTTCGCCGAAGCGGTGATCCAGCACCCCGTCGTCGAGATCGACGTGCAGGTGCACGCCGGAAACGTCAAGCTGATCTTGCCGCACGGGGCGACCGCCGACATCGACGGCGTGCAGGTGCTCGCCGGCGACGCCAAGTTGAAAGTACCGGCGGGCTACGACGTACCCGATCGTGGGCCGCACTTCGTGGTGACCGGCTCGCTGAAGGCCGGGAACCTGAAGGTGCGCTACCGGCGCCGCTTCTGGCGCTGGAGCTGGTAGCCCCGCCCTCCTCACCTCCAGCGGCCCGCGTCGCGCGCGGCCGTGGCTTCGCCGACCGGTTTGGACGGTGTCTGCTTTCTCATAGCACACCTAAAGTTGAGTTGGGTAGACTCAAGTCCGAAGCGGCACGCTGACGAAGTCCGATGAAGCCCGAGGAGCCGATGAACGCCGAACGCCTGACCACCAAGAGCCGCGAGGTCATCAAGGCGGCTGTGGATACGGCCGCCAGTCGCGGCCACGCCACGGTCGAGCCGTGGCACCTGTTGCTCGCCCTCCTGGACACCGGCGGCTCGACCGCCGCGGCGCTGCTGCGCGCGGTCGGGGCCAACCCCGCCGACGTACGCCGGGAGGCCGTCCGCGCGGTCGAGCAACTGCCCTCGGCCCGCGGCTCGTCCGTGGCGGAGCCCAGCGTGGCCCGCGAGTTCGCCAACGCGATCGCCGCCGCCGAGCAGATCGCCCGCCCGCTCGGCGACGAGTACGTGTCGACCGAGCACCTGCTGGCCGGTCTCGCGCGCGTCGGCGGCGCGGTCGGCAACGCCCTGCGCCGCGTCGGCGCCACCGAAGAGAGCCTCGTCGCGGCGTTCCCCCAGGTCCGTGGCGGGGACCGGCGGATCACCAGCGCCGACCCGGAAGAGACCTACCAGGCGCTGGCCAAGTACGGCGTCGACCTGACTGAGCGCGCCCGGGAGGGGCGGATCGACCCGGTCATCGGACGTGACTCGGAGATCCGCCGGGTCATCCAGGTGCTGTCCCGCCGGACCAAGAACAACCCGGTGCTCATCGGTGAGCCCGGCGTCGGCAAGACCGCCATCGTGGAGGGGCTGGCGCAGCGCATCGTCGCCGGTGACGTGCCGGAGTCGCTGCGCGACAAGCGCCTCGTGTCGCTGGACCTGGGCGCCATGGTCGCGGGCGCGCAGTACCGCGGACAGTTCGAGGAGCGGCTCAAGAGCGTCCTGGAGGAGATCAAGAACTCCAACGGCAAGGTCGTCACGTTCCTCGACGAGCTGCACACCGTCGTCGGCGCCGGCAAGGCCGAGGGCAGCATGGACGCCGGCAACATGCTCAAGCCGATGCTCGCCCGCGGCGAACTGCACATGATCGGCGCGACCACGCTCGACGAGTACCGCGAGCACATCGAGAAGGACCCCGCCCTGGAGCGGCGCTTCCAGCCGGTTCTGGTTGGCGAGCCCAGCGTCGAGGACACCATCGGCATCCTGCGGGGGCTGAAGGAGCGCTACGAGGTCCACCACGGCGTCCGGATCACCGACGGCGCCCTGGTCGCCGCGGCGGCGCTGTCCGACCGGTACATCACCGACCGGTTCCTGCCGGACAAGGCGATCGACCTGGTCGACGAGGCCGCCTCCCGGCTCCGTATGGAGATCGACTCGCGGCCGACCGAGGTCGACGAGATCCAGCGCGCCGTCGACCGGCTGGCGATCGAGGAGATGGCGCTGGCCAAGGAGCCCGACCCGGCGAGCGCACAGCGACTGGAGAAGCTGCGCGCCGAGCTCGCCGACCGGCGGGAGCAGCTGACCGCGCTCACCGAGCGCTGGCAGTTCGAAAAGCAGCACATCACCGCGATCTCCGCGGCCAAGGAGGAGCTGGAGCGGCTGCGCGGCGAGGCCGAGCGCGCCGAGCGCGACGCCGAGCTGGAGCGGGCCGCCGAGCTGCGCTACGCCCGCATACCCGAGCTGGAGCGGCGGCTGGCCAACGCCGAGGCGGAGCTGGCGGCGATCCAGACCGACGGCGCGATGCTCAAGGAGGAGGTCGGCGCCGACGACATCGCCGCCGTGGTGGGGTCGTGGACCGGCATCCCCGCGGGCCGGCTACTCGAAGGCGAGACCGCGAAGCTGCTGCGGATGGAGGAATCGCTGCGCTCGCGGGTGGTCGGCCAGGACGAGGCCGTCGCGGCCGTCTCCGACGCCGTGCGGCGGGCCCGCGCCGGCATCGCCGACCCCGACCGCCCGACCGGTTCGTTCCTGTTCCTCGGCCCGACCGGGGTCGGCAAGACCGAGCTGGCCAAGGCGCTCGCGGAGTTCCTGTTCGACGACGAGCGCGCGATGGTACGCATCGACATGAGCGAGTACGGCGAGAAGCACTCGGTGGCCCGACTGCTCGGCGCCCCGCCCGGCTACGTCGGGTACGAGGAGGGCGGCCAGCTCACCGAGGCGGTGCGCCGGCGGCCGTACTCGGTGATCCTGCTCGACGAGGTCGAGAAGGCCCACCCGGACGTGTTCGACGTGCTGCTCCAGGTGCTCGACGACGGCCGGCTCACCGACGGGCAGGGCCGTACGGTCGACTTCCGCAACGCGATCCTGATCCTGACGTCGAACCTCGGTTCGCACGTGATCGCCGACCCGCTCCTGACCGAAGAGCAGCGCCGGGACGCCGTCATGGTCGTCGTCCGGGAGCACTTCAAACCGGAGTTCCTCAACCGGCTCGACGACATCGTGGTGTTCTCGGCCCTGGCCGGCGACCACCTCAAGGCGATCGTCGACATCCAGCTCGAACGGCTGGCGCGGCGACTGACGGACCGCCGGCTGGGGCTCGAGGTGACCGACCCGGCGCGTGATTGGCTGGCCAGTAACGGGTATGACCCGGTTTACGGCGCCCGGCCGCTGCGCCGGCTGATCCAGACCGCGATCGGCGACCAGCTGGCCAAGTCGCTGCTGGGTGGCGAGGTCCGCGACGGTGACCGCGTCGTGGTGGACCTGGCAGACGACAAGAGGGCGCTGACGGTCCGGGCGGCATGACCGCCTTCAGCGATCTTGGACACTTGGCGGGCCTATGACACCGCCAAGTGTCCAGGATCCCACCGGTGAGGAGGTGGGTTCGTGGAGGATCTGGAGCGGTACCTGGATGACCTGGAGCGGGCGGAGACCGTCGCGTTCGGGGGCGTCGGTTTCGCCGGCGAGGTGTTGCCCGAGACGAGGGCGTTCGACACGATCGCCGAACGCTGCACGCCGGCGCTGCGGCCGCGGCTGGAGCGCCTGCTCGACGCGGCGTCACCGGCCGGCCGGGTGTACGCGGCCGTACTGATCGGGCGGATGGACCCGGAGGCCGGCCGGCAGGCCTGGGACCGGCTGGCCGGCGACCGCGCTCCCGTCGACACGTTCAGCGGCTGCGTCCGCAACCGAACCACCCTGGCGGAGTACGCGGCCGCGTACCACGAGGGGCAGCCGGGCTGATTCACCAGCGCACGGCCGGGAAGGGTGGACGCGGTGAACCCCGCAACCGGCCCGCCCGCCGGGCAGCCGTGGCCCGCGTACCCCGCCCCCACCGGGCGGGGTCGTCCGCCGTTGCCGGTGTCCGCCGCGACGGTCCTGCTCATGACCGCGGCCGTGCTCGCCCTGCTCCCCCTCGTCTCGCTCGGGTACGACTTCACCCACTTCGACGACGTGCTGCGGCGCGCCGCGGAGCGGACGGCGGCCAGTGCGCAGGAGGTCAGCCAGGAGCAGACCGCCCACCGGATCGTCGCCGGCGCCACCACGGCTTTCGTACTGCTGACCTCGGGAGCGCTGTTCGTGCCCGCGCTGTGGCTGCGGCGTGGCAACCCGGTCGCTCGCGTGCTCAGCTGTATCGGCGGCGTGGGCGCGTCGGTCTGCTGCTGCGGCGGGTACGGGCTGGCGCTGGCCGGCGCGGGCATGTCGAGCGGGACGGCGCTGCAGGTGGAGATGGCTCAACTGTCGGCGCGGGAGACACCGGCATGGGTGGGCCTGGTCGCGCTGCCGGCCCTGCTGCTGGCACCCCTTGCGATCACCGCCGTGGTGCTCCTGCTCGTGCCGCCGTCCAACCGCTTCTTCCGGCCCCCGCCGGTGCCGCCTCCGCAGCAGTCGAACGCCGGCTACTACGTCTATCCCGCGCAGTGGTGGGGCGGCCCGGCCGAGGGTGCCCACCCGGATACCCATCCCGGCGACCACCCGGGCCCTCACGCCGGCTCCCACCCGGGTCCTCACCCCGGCGACCGACCTGTGGGGCCGCCCGACGACCGGCCCGACCCGCTGGACCCGCGGGACCACCCGCCGGGGTGAGCGGCCGTCCAGCTTGGGGTCGCGCGATCGATGTCCAGCCGATACCGTGTCCGCCTGGGCAACCCCGGGAGGAGACCTTATGGCGGACGCGGCCGCGCCGGTGGAGCCGGAGCGGCGGCCGGCCGTTGTGACGGCCGCGTGCTGGATGCTCTACCTGGCTGCCGCCGGCCAACTGCTCCTGGCGATCATCATGTTCAGCCACCTGGGGGCTACCAGGCAGGCGTACACGAAGGTGCTCGCCGACACGCCCGTGAAAGGCGCCACGGACGTGTCCGTGGCGATCATCGCTGCCAACGCGGCGGTAAACCTCGTCTTCGCGATCGGATACGTCGTGGTGGCGATTCTCGACGGCCGGGGCAGGAATCCGGCCCGCATCGTCACCTGGGTCATCGCCGGTCTCGCCATCTGCATGTCGTGCTGCGGCCTCGCGTCGACCGCCATCGCCCTGAGCGGCCTCGGTGACAACGGCGCCAACGGCGCCCCGTCCGCGCAGGACATCCAGCGGGCGCTCAGAGCGGCGCTTCCCGGTTGGTACGAGCCCGTCATCACCACGATCCAGGTGGTTTCGCTCGCCGCGCTCGTGGTGGCGGTCGTGCTGCTCGCCCTGCCCGCGGCCAACCAGTTCTTCCGCAGGAAGCCCGCGGCCGGGTGGGAGCCGCCCGTTCCGGCCACCCCGCCGGTGCCGCCACCGACCGCCTGACCCTCGACCGGGGCGGATCACCGGCCGAACGCTGTACATCAACTCCGCTGGACGTAAAGGGAGGCACCGTTGACCAAGACCGCTCTGGTCACGGGCGCCACCGCGGGCATCGGCGCTGCCTTCGCGCGTCGGCTGGCCGTGGAGGGGTACGACCTGGTGCTGGTCGCTCGCGACGAGGCGCGGCTGGCCGCGTTCGGCGCGGAGCTCACCGAACGCCACGGCGTCACGACGGCGTCGCTGGCGGCCGATCTGGCCACCGCCGAGGGGTGCGAGCGGGTCGAGGCCCGGCTCGGCCAGCGGGACGCGCCGGTGGACATGGTGGTCAACAATGCCGGCATCAGTCTCAACACGCCGTTTCTGAACTCGACCGTGGAGGGTGAGGAGCGGCTGCTGCATCTCAACGTGCACGCCGTCATGCGGCTCACCCTGGCGGCGCTGCCGGGCATGGTGGAGCGCCGCCGAGGTGAGATCATCAACGTCTCGTCGGTCGCCGGGTTCGGTACCCCCATGCCCGGCTCGACCTACTCGGCGAGCAAGGCCTGGGTGACGAACTTCAGCCAGTCGATCGCGGAGTCGGTCCGGTCGTCTCGGGTTCGGGTGATGGCGCTGTGCCCGGGATACACCCGCACCGAGTTTCATGACCGTGCCGGTATAAACATGTCGAGGATGCCCGGGTGGCTCTGGCTCACCCCGGAGGAGGTCGTCCGCGACGGCTTGCGCGATCTTCGCCGTGGAAAGAACGTGAGCGTACCGGACTGGAAGTACAAGGTTGCGGTCTTCGGTATGCGCCATCTCCCCCAGCGCTTGGTGCAAACCGTGTCAAAAGATGCGCGTGGTAGGGACTGACGGCCCTTGTGGTCCCGCGCTGTTGCAGGTCGGACGCATTTCAACCAATAATATTTCGGATATATCGGGCGTATCTAGCAGTCGATCGCCCGGGACGGGCACAAAACGGGATAAAGCGACAAACATCACAACGACGGACATGAGTAGGCGGCGTGTCGCGCGCGCTGTGGTGGCCCGGACTGTCCCCAACTGGAAGAATGTGACTGCCGGAATAAGTGGGGCGTTGGGTCCGTCGACGGTGTGACCAGTACGCTTTTCAACATGACCGAACGTGACGACCTCGGTAAACTCATCACTGAACTGGCTGTGGTAACCGGCCGTGTGACGTTGTCTTCGGGTGCCGAAGCGGATTTCTATGTGGACCTGCGGCGGATCACCCTTCATCACGCTGCCGCACCGCTAGTTGGACGAGTGATGCTCGATCTCGTCGCAGATTGGGAGTTTGACGTCGTGGGCGGGCTGACATTGGGGGCGGACCCGATCGCCACGGCTATGTTGCACGCGGCCGCCATGCGTGGCCGGGCGGTGGACGCGTGTGTTGTGCGCAAGGCTGAGAAGGTCCATGGCTTGCAAAGGCGGATCGAGGGCCCGGACGTGGCGGGTCGTCGGGTGCTCGTCGTCGAAGACACCTCTACCACTGGAAAGAGTGCCTTGACAGCGGTGGAGGCGTTGCGGCAGGCGGGAGCAGAGGTGGTGGGCGTGGCGGTGATCGTGGATCGCGGAGCGGGGGATCTCGTCCGATCCGCGGGGCTGAACTACCGCTCAGTATTCTCGCTGACCGACCTCGGCCTTGCGGTCTGAAAAATTGTCGATTCGGATCTGCGATATGCAGGCGGGTCGATGCTGTTGGTGGAAGGATGGATTTCGTGGGAACTGCGCTGGCCGATGTGACAATGCCTCAGATTTCGCCGCTTGCCGGCGAACCGATCGACCGTGCTGACGCGGAGCGCCTCGCAGGGGTGCTCAAGGCGCTCGCCGACCCGGCCCGACTCAGGCTCCTGAGCCTGATCCAGTCGGCCCCGGAGGGTGAGGCCTGCGTCTGCGACTTGACCGCGCCGCTGGGCCTGTCCCAGCCGACGGTCAGTCATCACCTCCGCATCCTGACCGAGGCTGGACTGCTCGAGCGGGAGAAGCGGGGCGTGTGGGCGTTCTACCGGATCGTGCCGAGCGCGATCGGGACTATCGCCGACCTGCTGACCCCGCCGCGTAAGCGCGCCACCAAGAAGGCGCCGCGCTGAATGAGTGCAAACCCTGTCGCGTGAGGCGGCGGGGGTGAATTAAAGCGATGGAGATCCGCGCGACCAGCTCACTCATGTGGGGAGCGAGGTGGTACGCGCGGGTCTCGTCGTCGGTTCCGGGGGGGAACCTTCGTGCTGGCCGACAGCGTCGAGCTTGCCCACAAGCGGGCCGGTACCTGGAAGAGGCGGGCCCGGCTGACGTACCAGGCGCTCGCGCTGGGGCGGGCAGCCGAACTGCCGGACTGCCCGCCTGAATTCCTTCGCGCCATCGACGCGGGCACCCAGTGCACCGCGTAACGCCGTCGGTCAGACCTCGTCGCGCCGGCTGGCCTGGCTGACCTGGTCACGCGGGGCGGTCGCCGCGGCCCGGGAGCGGCGCCGGTCGGTGTAGCCCCGGCCCGCCTCGATCATGACCGGGATCGCCGAGATCACCACGATCAGCAGCGTGACCGGGATGATGTAGTTGTCGATCTTATTCGGCGGGATGACCTTGATGATCTGCTTGGCCAGGCCCCAGCCGACCAGCAGGATGCCGTCGGTCCACAGGATGCCGCCGACGACGTTCCAGATGAAGAACGTCCGCGCCGGCATCTCCAGCACGCCGGCGACCGGGTTGAGGAACGTGCGCACGATCGGGATGAAGCGCGCGAGCACGACCGCCTTTGCCGGGCCGTACTTGTTGAAGTAGTACTCGGCCTTGTCGACATACTCCCGCTTGAACAGCCGCGAGTCGGGCCGGGCGAACAATCGTCGGCCGTAGCGTGCGCCCAGCCAGTGCCCCACCTGGGCGCCGGCGATGGCACAGATCGGCGTGATCACGAGCATCAGCGGCAGCGGCAGCGTGAGGCCGACGATGTCTTTTGCAATCGGCGACGAGGCGATCCCGGCCAGGAACAGCAGCGAGTCGCCGGGGAAGAAGAAACCGACCAGCAGGCCGGTCTCTACGAACATGATCACCCAGACGCCGACGAAGCTGAACGTCTGGAGCAGCCCTTTGGCGTCGAGCGGGTTGAGCGACAGCACGTCGTTCAGAGAGCGCGTCTTTTCGGCGGTGTCCACGGCCAATCACGTTACATGTCGGGTCACCGGCGGGCGTTGTCACGCAGCGCACCACCGGGCTCCCCGGCGCGGACCGTGCCCGGCCGGCGGGTGATCGCGCCGCCACCGGCCGCCGTCTCGACCTCGAGCAGGCTCACCTCGTGGCGTTCGGCCTCGTAGGCGGCATGGCCACCGCGCAGCCCGAACAGCCGCTTGCTGAGCGCGATGTAGAGCACTGCCACAATGTTGATCACGAGCGCCCCGACCCGCAGCCCGGTGACCTTCTCCGTCAGCTCGTACACCTCGATCGGGATGCCCAGCGCCGTGGCGACCACGGCGAAGTACTCGCCCCACCGCTTGAGCAGCCACAGGCCGGTCGCCTCGATCAACTGCAGCACACCGTAGACGGCCAGACCGACGGCCAACCACAGCAGCGTGTTCGACCGGGCCTCGATCACCGTGCGGATCGTGTGTACGAGCGACGAGTCGTCGAGGTTGTACCCGATCTTGTCGGCGATCGGTCGGATCAGTGGCAGATCCTCGTTGAAGGCCAGCTGGACGGCGTCGCGGTGGGATCGGAAGCGGAAGAGCCCGTACGCGCCCAGGAGCACCAGCAGCGCCCGCACCCCGCGCTCGACCGCCAGCAGTCGCAGGATGATCGCGTCGCGCAGGGCGCGCCCGCGTATCACGATCGGGGCGTCGTCGGCAGGTCCCTCCCCCGTCGGCTCGCCCACGAAGAAGCCGCCGCAGCGCAGGCAGCGCCAGGCCTCCCCGGCGGGGGTCTCCACCCGCAGCCGGGCCCGTAGCTCCTCCTCGGTCGGCGCGTACATGACGTGGCCGCGCCGGCCGCACACCCGCAGGTTCCAGTCCACGCCGTCACGCTACAACCGCAGGTCGACGCCGCTCGTCATTCGTGGCCGCCACCCTCGCGCGCGGCATAGCGTGGAACCCGTGACGGCGGACACGCTCAGCCTGGACGACCCGTACACGGTGCCCACCGCGTACTGGCACCGGTTGCCGGACGGTCGGGTGCAGTGCGACGTGTGCCCGCGGGCCTGCAAGCTGCACGAAGGCCAGCGTGGGCTGTGCTTCGTGCGCGGGCGGGTCGACGACCGGGTGGTGCTCGCCAGCTACGGCCGCTCGTCGGGCTTCTGCGTCGATCCGATCGAGAAGAAGCCGCTCAACCACTTCCTGCCCGGCTCGTCGGTGCTCTCGTTCGGCACCGCCGGCTGCAATCTCGCCTGCCGTTTCTGTCAGAACTGGGACATCTCCAAGTCCCGTGAGATCGACACGCTGTCGGCCGCGGCCTCGCCGGAGCTGCTCGCGGTCACGGCCGGGCGGCTCGGCTGCCGCAGCGTCGCGTTCACCTACAACGATCCGGTGATCTTCATGGAGTACGCGATGGACGTCGCGGACGCCTGCCGGGAGCGCGGGATCGGGGCCGTCGCGGTCAGCGCCGGGTACATGAACCCGGGCCCGCGGGCCGAGTTCTACCGTCACATGGACGCAGCCAACATCGACCTCAAGGCGTTCACCGAGACGTTCTACTCCAAGATCACATTCTCGAAGCTGTCGGTCGTGCTGGAGACGCTGGAGCACCTGCGCGACACCGACGTGTGGTTCGAGATCACGACACTGCTCATCCCCGACCACAACGACTCCGACGCCGAGATCGCGGCCGAGTGCGCCTGGCTCGCCGAACATCTCGGTCCGGACGTACCGCTGCACTTCACGGCGTTCCACCCGGACTTCAAGATGCGGGACGTGCCGCGCACGCCGCCGGCCACGCTGAGCCGGGCCCGACGGATCGCCCGCGAACACGGGCTGCGCTACGTCTACACCGGCAACGTGCATGATCCCGCCGGCCAGACCACCACCTGCCCCGGATGCGACGAGCCGGTGATCGTCCGAGACTGGTACGCCATCGACGACTACCGGCTGACCGCCGACGGGCGCTGCGCCACCTGCGGCACGTCACTTCCAGGTCGCTTCGACGGGCCGGTGGGCGGCTGGGGACCCCGTCGGCTGGGGATCCGGCTGGCGGATCCCGGCGACGCGCCGCGTTCTGGACAATGAACGGATGGCCCGACGACTCGTCGTGATCGGTGGCAACGCCGCCGGCATGTCCGCCGCCTCCCAGGCCCGCCGCCGGCGCAGCCGCGACGACCTCGAGATCGTCGTGTTCGAGCGCGGCCACTTCACCTCGTACTCCAGCTGCGGCATCCCGTACTGGGTGGGTGACCTCGTCGACGGCCCCGACCGGCTCGTGGCCCGGACCCCCGAGACGTTCCGGGACGAGTACGCCATGGACGTCCGGCTGTGTCACGAGGTCGTCGCGATCGACCTGGCGCACCGGCACGTCGTCGCGCGTCACACAGCCGGCGGCGAGCCGGTACGCGAACGGTTCGACGATCTCGTGTACGCGCCGGGCGCCCGGCCGGTGCGCCCGGACTGGGCCGGCGGCGGCCCGGAGGGGGTCTTCGGCGTGCAGACCCTCGACGACGCCGCCGCGCTGATGGCGTGGCTGGACGCCGGGCCGGCGCCGCGGCGCGCGGTCGTCGTCGGCGCCGGCTACATCGGCGTGGAGATGGCCGAGGCGCTGGTCCGCCGGGGGCTTGCGGTGACCATCGTCGAGCGCGGCCCGCAGCCGATGGCCACGGTCGACCCCGACATGGGATCGCTGGTACGGGAGGCGATCCGCGCCATGGGCATCGAGGTGCGTACCGGCGTGACGGTGACCGGGCTGAAGGACTCCGACGGCCGGGTGTCGGCCGTGGTCACCGACACGGGTGAATTTCCGGCCGACGTCGTGGTCCTGGGGCTGGGCGTACGCCCCGACGCCGACCTCGCGCGCGCCGCCGGCCTGCCGGTCGGCCGTACCGGAGGAGTCGTCACCGACCTGCGCATGCGCGTGGCTGACGGGGTGTGGGCGGCCGGCGACTGCGTCGAGACGGTGCACCGGGTCAGCGGTCAGCCGGTGTACGTGCCGCTGGGGACCCACGCCAACAAGCAGGGCCGGGTCGCGGGCATCAACATCGGCGGCGGGTACGCCACGTTCCCCGGCGTGGTCGGGACGGCCGTCACGAAGGTCTGTGAGCTGGAGGTCGGGCGTACCGGGCTGCTGGAGCTCGACGCCACGGCGGCCGGGTACGAGTTCGTGACGGCGGTGGTGCGCTCGACCAGCCGGGCCGGTTACTACCCGGGCGCGGCGGAGATGACGATCAAGCTGATCGCGGAGCGGGGTACCGGCCTGTTGCTGGGCGCGCAGATCGTGGGCCGGTCCGAGGCGGCCAAGCGGATCGACGTGCTGGCGACCGCCCTGTGGAACCGGATGACCGTCGACGAGATGACTGCGCTGGACCTCGGTTACGCCCCGCCGTACGCCCCGGTCTGGGATCCGGTACTGGTGGCGGCGCGGAAAGCCGCCGTGGCGGTGGAACGGGCGGACTACCGGTCGTAGTCGTCGTCGAAGTCGACCGTCTGCGCCTGCTCGATCGCGTCGCCCTCGCTGGTCTCGAACGGCACCCGTGGGCGCTCCGGCTCATGGCTGGGGACGGCGAGCAGCGCCTGCTCGAGCGCGTCGCCCTCACTCGCGTCCAGGGGCACGCGCGGTCGTTCCGGCAGATCTTCCGCGTGGAAGGGGAGCGTCTGTTCGAACGCGTCCGCCGGAGGCGCTTCGAGGTCGTCCGTCGCCGGCCGCAGTTCGTCGTCGACGTCGTCCTGCCCGCCCCGGATGTCCTCGCCAGGTTTGGTCATATCTCCCCCTGTACCCACACTCGGCGCGGAACGCACCAGGTTTTCATACCGTACGCACGAGGGTCGGTCCGGCGCTCGGGACGAAGGCCGCGGATGCGATTGCCGGCCCGGCGAGCGCCCGGGGCCGGTGCTGCGGGATACTCCACCTCGACGAGGACAGCGGGGTCCCCCACGACGGACCTAACAGCCAAGGAGCGCCGCAATGCCCATCGCTTCGCCCGATGCCTATGCCGAGATGCTCGACCGCGCGAAGGCGGGCGCCTTCGCTTACCCGGCGATCAACGTCACCTCCTCGCAGACGCTCAACGCCGCGCTGCGCGGCTTCGCCGAAGCGGAGAGCGACGGCATCGTCCAGGTCTCCACCGGTGGTGCCGAGTACCTGTCCGGGCCGACCGTGAAGGACATGGTCACCGGTGCCGTGGCGTTCGCGGCGTACGCCCGCGAGGTCGCCAAGAAGTACCCGGTGAACATCGCCCTGCACACCGACCACTGCCCGAAGGACAAGCTCGACAAGTTCGTCCGGCCGCTGCTGGCGATCTCGAAGGAGCGGGTGGCGCGCGGCGAGGACCCGGTGTTCCAGTCGCACATGTGGGACGGCTCCGCCGTGCCGCTCGGGGAGAACCTGACGATCGCGCAGGAGCTGCTCGACGAGGCCGCCGCCGCGAAGGCGGTCCTCGAGGTCGAGGTCGGCGTGGTCGGCGGCGAGGAGGACGGCATCGTCGGCGCGATCGACGAGAAGCTGTACACCACCGCCGAGGACGGTCTCGCGCTGGTCGAGGCGCTGGGCCTCGGTGAGAAGGGCCGCTACATGGCGGCGCTGACCTTCGGCAACGTGCACGGCGTGTACAAGCCGGGCAACGTGAAGCTGCGCCCCGAGATCCTCAAGGAGATCCAGGACGCGATCGGCAAGAAGTACGGCCGCGAGAAGCCGCTGTCGCTGGTGTTCCACGGCGGGTCCGGCTCGCTGCTGGAGGAGATCCGCGCGGCGCTCGACTACGGCGTGGTGAAGATGAACATCGACACCGACACGCAGTACGCGTTCACCCGGCCGGTCGCCGACCACATGTTCCGAAACTACGACGGCGTCCTCAAGGTCGACGGCGAGGTCGGCAACAAGAAGACCTACGACCCGCGGGCGTGGGGCAAGGCGGCCGAGGAGGGCATGGCGAAGCGGGTCGTGGAGGCCTGCCAGCACCTCCGCTCGGTCGGTACCAGCATGAGCAAGTAGCGCTTTCTCCGCGATCTTGGACACCTGGCGGTGTCATAGGCCCGCCAGGTGTCCAAGATCGCCGGTTAGGGGGCGGTGAGGAGCGCCGCCGCCTCCGCCACGTCGTCGGTCACGTGGATCAACCCGCTCAGGTCGCCGGCCGGCGAGTTGGCCAGCAGCGGTTCGAGCAGGGTGCGTACCGGCAGCCGCTGCGTCCAGTACACGGAGTCGAGAAAGACGTACGGCCCGCTGACCCCGTCAGTGGCGTAGAACGTCTTCGTCGCGGCCTGGAACACCTCCTGCACGGTGCCGGCCCAACCGGGCGCGAAGACGATGCCGCCGCGCGACAGTCGCAGGATGGTGTCCTCCCGGATCGCGTTGGAGAAGTACTTCGCGATCCGGGCGGCGAACAGGTTGGCCGGCTCGTGGCCGTACAGCCAGGTCGGGATGGACAGCCCACCCTGCCGGGCCCAGCCCAGCGGGTCCGTTCCGCCGGCGGGCGGGAAGTGGTCGCGCACCTTGAGGGCGGCCGCGGTGTACGGGTCGCTGTCGCGGAAGTCGGGTGCGCTGGCCAGCACGTCGATGGCGGCCGTCAGATCGGCGGCGGTCCCGTCGGCCAGGAAGGCGCCGAGGTTGGCCGCCTCCATCACGCCCGGGCCGCCGCCCGTGACGACGAGGCGGCCGGCCCGCGCCAGCTCCCATCCCAGCGTCGCGGCCAGCCGGTAGGTCGTCGAGCCGCGCGGTACGGCGTGGCCGCCCATGATGCCGATCGCGGCGGACCGCCCGGCCGCTGCGATCCAGGTGTTCGTCGTGGCGGCCAGGGCGTTGTCGATGCCGCTGTCGTGCAGTCGCTGCACCAGCGCCTCGCGGGGGGCCGGCTGCGCGCCGCCGGAGGCGCGGAAGTGCTCGTAGACGACCGTGTCGTACATCCCGGCGAAGCCGTCCCGGCCGAAGCCGGCCGCGAGGTCGTCCGCCGTGTACAGGCGGCCGGGGTGGGTGGGGTACGGCACGCCGTCGAAGGCCGGTACCACGAGCGCGCCGCGGCGGACGAGGTCCGCGGTGACCTCCGGGGAGGCGAACCGGCAGCCGACGAAGAGCGCGTCGTGCACATCCACCGTGGCCAGCGCCCGCGCGAAGCCCGCGTCGCCGAGATCGAGGCCGAGGATGACCAGGCCGCCGAGGCTTCCGCCGGACAGGTGCACGTCGAGTTCGGCGCGGGTCTCGACCTCGTGCGGGGTGGCGTCGTGAAGGGCGATGACATCGGTGGGTGGAGGCGTAGGCACCCGGTCATCCTGCCGTAGTCGCCGGTGAACACCGCGATGGCCCGAGCACAAGTCTCGGGCCATCGTTTTGCCGGTCCTGGGGAGGCTCCGGACCTCCAGTTGTAATCGTCATTGCACAATTGCGCACCACCCGTACGCGTGACGAAGGCCTCAGCCGTTCGGTCACTGCGGCGTCCCGGGCGGCAGCCCCGGCTCCCGCGGCTCGCATGCGGACCGACCCGACCCGTGAGGGGGGCCCGCCGGGACCCCACTTACTAGTGCTTTACGAGCGGCAACGGTTGAATTGGGACATGCAGAACCAGAACCTTCTTCAAGAGCCGCCGCCCACCCTGCTGCCGGCACATCCGGAGGCGGATCAGGCGCTCGCCGACGCCGGAGTCGGTGACGAGGACACCGCGCCGCCCGGTCCGCTCGGCAGATGGGACGACCTGAAGGGCGTCGCAGCGCGGTTCCCCAGCTACAGCGCCGCCTGGGCCCGCCTCGGTGAGCAGGCGCTCGCCGCGAGCGACCCGGTCACCGCGTACGCGTACGCCCGGACCGGATACCACCGGGGGCTCGACCAGCTACGCCGCAGCGGCTGGAAAGGGCACGGCCCGGTGCCGTGGTCCCACGTGCCCAACCGGGGGTTCCTGCGCTGCGTGAACGTCCTGGCTCTGGCGGCCTCCGCGATCGGCGAGGCGGACGAGGCGGCGCGCTGCGCCCAGCTGTTGCGCGACTGCGATCCGGCCGCCGCCGACGCGCTGACGGGCTGAGCGCCTATCTCCGCGATCTTGGACACTTGTGCCACCTATGGGTCGCGCGAGTGTCCAAGATCTGGTCAAAGGCCCTCGGCGACCGCGGCCGCGATCTTCAGCCAGGCCCGGCGGCTCTGCGAGGAGAGCGCGTTGTAGCGAAGCGGCTCACCGGAGTCGATCAACCGCTCGTACGGTGCCAGCAGCACGGTCCGGGTACGCGCCTGGAAGTGCCGCTCGATGGCCGGAATGTCGAGATCGCGGCGGCTCGGCGGCATCGAGACGACGGTGACGGCCTGCCGGACGAGCCGGTGCAGCCCCTGCTGTTCGAGGTAGTCGAGCATCCGGGCCGCGGTCTCGGCCGAGTCGTTGCGGGCTGACATCGTCACCACGAGCTGATCGGTCGCGTCGATCGCCGCCTGCCAGTTCTCCGCGCGGACGTTGTTGCCGGTATCGACGAAGATCAGCTTGTAGAACCGGCTCACGATCTCGCGGATGTCGGCGAACGCCATCGCGGTCAGCATCTCGCCCGCGGTCGCCGACTCGTCCGAGGCGAGCACGTCGAACATCCCCTCGCCCTGCGCCCGCACGTACTGCGACAGGTCACCCACCCGCCCGTGCGCGCCGCGGAAATGGTCCAGGTCACGCAGCAGGTCCCGGACCGTACGGGAGTGGAAGTCCTGCTGCGCGCGCATGCCGAGGGTGCCCTGCGTCTCGTTGTTGTCCCAGGCCAGCACGTACCCGCCGCGCCGCTGCCCGAAGGTCATCGCCAGCAGCAGGACGGCCATGGTCTTGCCGGCGCCGCCCTTGGGGTTGACCACGGTGACCTGGCGCAGTCCGCCGAAGTTGCGGCGCACCATCTCGATGTCGTGGCGGATCTCCTGCTCGTGCCGCCCCGGACCCAGGTTGACCAGCCCGAACGTGGACTTCCGCAAGGCCCCGCGCACGCCCATGGTCGCGACCGGTTCGGCAGGCCGGACCGCTCGGCGCCGCGCGAAATCCTCGGCGGTCACCGAGCCCTCGGGAGCCCACTGCTGTGGCGGGGGCGGCGCTGGCCGGGCGGCGGGTGGCGCGTACGCCGGGGTCGCGTACGCCGGGGTCCGGTAGACGCCGGGCGCCGGCGACGGATCGACGCACTGCGCCGGTGCCGCCGGCGTGACCGGCGGTGCCGGCGCGGGTGGCCGTGGCAGAGGCGGCGGCTGGCTCCAGGGCGAGCCGGCCTCGGTCCGGGTACGGTTCGGCGCGAGCGTCCGGGTGGTCGGATCGATGGCTACCGGCTGGCCGTGCACCGCCGCGGGCTGGTGGTCGCGCGGCGACCCGGCACGCTCGGCCGGCGACGACGCGACGTTCTCGTCCGGCGGCCAGAACGGATCTTCCACGAGGTGCCCCCCTTCCGGCGATCCACCGGGCCTGTTTGGCACGGTATTTGAATACGTCACCGGATAGCGGTCAATTTGCCGACCTCACGTCGCGAAGTCAACCGATCTCACGACGTGAAGACGGCCCAGGCTCCCCGCTCCATCCACCAGGTCCGCTTACGGCCCAGCGTGCCCGCCACCCCGTCGTCGACGAACGGCACGTCGGTGCGCGGATGGACCGCCACCGCGCGGCCCCGCGCCCGGCGTACCTCCACCCGGACCTGGCGCCGGCCGTACCACCGGCGGGTGGTGACCGGCAGCGCCACCGCCACGTCGAGCATGCCGTCCGCCGCGTCGGCGCGGGTCACCAGCGGCAGGTCGTCGATGGTCGCGTAGCCGTCGGCGTTGGCGACGGCGGTGGCCAGCAGCGGTTCGCCGCCGTCACTGAGCACGGTGTCGTCGACGTTGACGCTGGCCGCGTACGGGACCGCCTGTCCGGTGTCGTCGGCGCCGCCGAGCAGCGTGCCGTGCAGCGTCACGGAGCCCCCGTCGTTGCGCAGCAGGTCCAGCCGGCGGGTGCGGCCGCTCAGGACGGCGGCGGCGACCGCGGCCGGGTCGCTCGGCAGCCCCAGGCGCTTGACCAGCTCCACGTCACCCATTGGAAGGACACCGATCGGCGGCAGGTCGGGCAGCGTGCGGTCCTCCGGCAACGACTCCGGGCGGGCGCTCGGCGCCGGCGCGTACCGCCGGACCATCCGCCGGACGACGGCGCGGACCTCGCCGTCGGTCGTCGCCGCCACGATCAGCACCCGGTCCGGGGAGTCCAGGACGGCGTCGATGTCGCCGTCCGAGTACGCGGTGACCGTCTCCACCTGGGCGCCACCGGCCACCAGGGCGTCCCGGCAGGCGAGGACGGGCACGCGCGGCGAGCTCGCGCAGCCGCCCGAGAGCCCGTCGTCGAGCGTGAGCAGCACCACGTCGTTCACCGTTTTTCCTCCTTGTTAGCCTGACACCCCGGGGCGTTGCCGCGGTCGGAAGCGGCGCCGAACCCTGGAAGGCGGACTTCAACATGCCAGCGATCGTGCTGATCGGCGCGCAGTGGGGCGACGAGGGCAAGGGCAAGGTTACCGACCTGCTCGGAGAGCGCGTCGACTACGTCGTGCGGTACCAGGGCGGTAACAACGCGGGTCACACCGTGGTCACACCGGATGGGCAGAAGTACGCCCTCCACCTGCTCCCGTCGGGCGTGCTGACGCCCGGCTGCGTGCCGGTGATCGGCAACGGGGTCGTCGTCGACCCGAAGGTGCTGCTCACCGAGCTGGACGGGCTGGCCGAGCGCGGAGTGGACGCGTCCAGCCTGCTCATCTCGGCCGACGCGCACCTGATCATGCCGCACCACCGGGCCCTGGACCGGGTCGTCGAGCGGTACCTCGGCTCCTCACGCATCGGCACCACCGGCCGCGGCATCGGGCCGGCGTACGGGGACAAGGTCGCCCGGATGGGGATCCGGGTACAGGACCTGCTCGACGCCGGGATCTTCCGCAAGAAGCTGGAGCTGGTCCTGCGGGAGAAGAACCAGATCCTGTCGAAGGTGTACAACCGCAAGGCCATCGACGTCGACGCGGTCGTCGAGGAGTACCTGGGGTACGCCGAGCGGCTGCGCCAGTACATCGCCGACACCCGGCTCGTGCTCGGCAAGGCCCTGGAAGCGGGCAAGACCGTGCTGCTCGAGGGCGCCCAGGCCACCCTGCTGGACGTGGATCACGGCACGTACCCGTTCGTGACCTCCTCCAACCCGACCGCGGGCGGCGCCTGCGTCGGCTCGGGCGTCCCGCCGACGAGCATCTCGCAGGTCATCGGCGTCGCCAAGGCGTACACGACGCGGGTCGGCTCGGGTCCGTTCCCGACCGAGCTGTTCGACGAGAACGGCCAGCACCTGCTCAAGATCGGCGGCGAGTACGGGACGACGACCGGCCGGGAGCGGCGCTGCGGCTGGTTCGACGCGGTCGTCGCGCGGTACGCGGCGCGGGTCAACGGCATCACCGATCTCGTGGTCACCAAGCTCGACGTGCTGAGCGGCCTGGAGAAGGTGCCGATCTGCGTGGCGTACGAGATCGACGGTGAGCGGGTCGACGAGATGCCGATGACGCAGACCGCGTTCCACCACGCCAGGCCGATCTACGAGGAGCTGCCCGGCTGGTGGGAGGACATCTCGAAGTGCCGGACCGAGGCTGAGCTGCCGGAGAACGCCCGCCGGTACATCGAGCGCGTCGAGGAGCTGTCCGGCGCCCGGGTGAGCGCCGTCGGGGTCGGCCCGGGTCGCGACGAGAACGTGGTCCGGCACCCGCTGCTGTAGCGGGTCCCCCGTACGATCGGCTTGTGCGTGTCCTTCTCGTAGGCTCGGGCGGGCGTGAGCATGCCCTCGCCACCGCCCTCGCTGCCGACCCGTCCGTCACCTCCCTGGTGTGCGCCCCCGGCAACCCCGGCATGGCCGCGCTGGGCGAGGTCGTACCGGTGGATGTCACCGACGTCGACGCGGTCGCGGACCTGGCCGTCCGCGTCGGGGCCGACTTCGTCGTGATCGGTCCGGAGCAGCCGCTGGTCGCGGGCGTCGCCGACGCGGTCCGCGCGACGGGCGTTCCCTGCTTCGGCCCGTCTCGGGCGGCGGCGCGGCTGGAGGGCTCCAAGGCGTTCGCCAAGGAGATCATGCAGGCGGCGAACGTGCCCACCGCACGGTCGCGGGTCTGCGTGGACGCGGCCGAGACGGCCGCCGCCCTCGACGAGTTCGGTGCGCCGTACGTCGTCAAGGACGACGGGCTCGCCGCCGGCAAGGGCGTCGTGGTCACCTCCGACCGGCAGGCCGCTCTCGACCACGCCGCCGCGTGCGACCGGGTCGTGGTCGAGGAGTACCTGAGCGGGCCCGAGGTGTCACTGTTCGTGGTCACCGACGGCGCGGCCGCCCTGCCGCTGCTGCCGGCCCAGGACTTCAAGCGCGTCGGCGAGGGTGACACCGGGCCGAACACCGGCGGTATGGGGGCGTACGCGCCGCTGCCGTGGGCGCCGGCCGGCCTCGTCGACGACGTGATGACCGACGTGGTGCACCCGACGCTGGCCGCCCTGCGCGAGCGCGGTACGCCGTTCGCCGGGCTGCTGTACGTCGGCCTCGCGATCACTCCGGACGGCCCGAAGGTCATCGAGTTCAACTGCCGGTTCGGCGATCCCGAGACCCAGGTCGTGCTGGCGCTGCTCGAGACGCCGCTCGCGGGCCTGCTGCACGCGGCCGCCACCGGCACGCTCGCCGCGCACCCGCCGCTGCGCTGGCGGTCCGGCTCGGCGGTGACGGTGGTCGTGGCAGCCGAGAACTATCCCGGTACCCCGCGCAAGGGCGACGTGATCACCGGTGCCGACGGCGTCCCCGGCGTCATCCACGCCGGCACCGCCCGCCGCGACGACGGTGCGCTGGTCTCCGCCGGCGGGCGGGTGCTGTGCTGCACCGCAACGGGCCCTGACCTGGCCGCCGCCCGCGCGGGCGCGTACGCGCTGGTCGACGGCGTCCGGCTGGACGGCGCGCAGCACCGGCGCGACATCGCGCTGGCCGCCGTACGCGGAGAGATCGCGGTCCCCGCCGCCTGAGGCGGTCAGTCCCGGATGGAGGCGGTCAGTCCCGGATGCGGGGCAGGTGCATCGTCGCGTCGTTGGAGTCGGCCACCGACCTGCCCCGGGGCTGCGGCAGCGGGTTGGCCGGCTGGATCGGCAGGGTGGATTTCGGCGTGTTCAGCGGAGTGCGCGTCGGCGCCGGGGGCGGGGCGCCCGGCGCGTCGGGCGGGACGATCAGGAACCGCCGCATGATCTTGCCGGTCGCGTTGCGCGGCAGTTCGGCCACGAAGTGCACGTCGCGCGGCACGCTGAACCGGGCCATCGCCCGGCGCACGTACTCCCGTACGGCCTCGGAGTCCAGCTGCTCGCCTGGGTACAGCACGATCCAGGCGGCCAGCCGCTGCCCGTACTCGCGGTCGGGCACGCCGACCACGGCCACCTCGCGTACCTGCGGCAGTTCGGCGATGGTGTTCTCGACCGCGGACGGGTAGACGTTCTCCCCGCCGCAGATCACCATGTCGTCCTCGCGGCCGTCGACGTACAGCAGCCCGTCCGAGGAGAGGTGTCCGATGTCGCCGGTCGAGATCAGCCCGTCGCGCCACTCCTTGCCGCCGCCGTCGGTGTACCCCTCGAAGATCATGTCGTTGCCGACGAAGATGCGTCCGATGTGCTCGGGCGGCATCCGGTCGCCGTTCGCGTCCAGGATGAGCACCCGGGTGCCGACGGGTGGACGGCCGGCGCAGGTCGGGTCGGCGCGTAGCTCACCCGGGGTCGCGATGCTCGCCCACGACGCCTCGGTCGACCCGTACAGGTTGTAGAGCACGTCGCCGAACACGTCCATGAACCGGCCGACCATGGGCGCGGGCAGCGCCGAGCCGCTGCTCGCGACGACGCGCAGCGGGGTCTCGACGCGCCCGGCCGGCGCGGCGTCCAGCATGCGCTGCAGCATGACCGGTACGGCCAGCAGGGCCGTGCAATCATGCTCGTGCACGGCGGCGATCGTCTCGCCCGGGTCGAAGCGGCGCCGCAGCACGATCGTCGCGCGCAGCGCCAGGGCGATCTGCAGCCCGGCGTAACCCCAGGTGTGGAACAGCGGTGCGGCGATGAACATGCGCTCACCGGCCGACATCGGGATTCGGGAGATCACGGCGGCCAGCGGGTTGAAGCCGCCGGGGACCGGCCGGCGCGCCCCCTTCGGAGTGCCCGTCGTTCCCGAGGTGAGGACGATGGTGCGGCCCGGCTGCGCCGGCGGCGCGAGATCCGAGCGCTGGGCTCCTTCGATCAGGCCGGCCACCGTGGGAGTGGCCCGCCGCTCGTCGCCGTCGGCGCTGATCCGCGCCACCGTCGCCGGCACGGCCGAGGCCATCTCGAAGAACTCGTCGTCGTGGATGAGTACCCGCACCGCCTGGTTGTGCAGGACGGTCTCGAGCTGTCCGGGGCCCAACCCGGTGTTGACGAGCACCACGTCCGCGCCGATCGCGCCCGCGGCGAGCATCGATTCGATCATCGAGGCGGAGTTGCGGCACAGCAGGCCGATCCGGTCGCCCGGCCCCAGGCCGTAGCTGGCGCGCAGCGCGTTCGCCAGCCGCCGTGACCGCAGCGCCAGGTCGGCGTAGGTCAGGCAGCGTCCCTCGTCGATGACGGCCACCCGGTCAGGGCTGCGGGCCGCGGCCGACCGCATCTCGCCGGTGAGGCTGAAGCCCCACCGGCGCAACGCGTTGAGCTGCCGAACTACCTTGTCAGGCCGACCGGGCGCAAGGAGTCCACGGCGGGCGAGGGTGCGCAACAGGAAGGCTGCTTCCACGTTTTTCTGCCTATCACTCGTGGTGCCCCCACGGTATGCCCCGCGCCACTATTCCATCGACCGGTACCAGCGCGTTCAGCGGATGTACCGGCCCGAGATCGCCCGGGACACCACGAGCCGCTGAATCTCGCTGGTACCTTCGAAGATCGTATATATCTTCGCGTCTCGATACCATCGCTCGACCGGGTGATCCCGAACGAAGCCGGCACCGCCCAGGATCTGCACCGCCTTCTCGGTCACGGCGACCGCGACCTCACCGGCCTTCAGCTTGCTCATCGAGCCCTCGCCGGCTTCGAAGGTCCGGTTGTTGCGGCCCATCCACGCCGCCCGCCACACCAGCAGCCGGGCCGCGTCGAGCTCTGTCCGCATGTCGGCGAGCGCGAAGGCGATGGCCTGGTTGTCGATGATCGGCCGGCCGAACTGCTCCCGGTTCTTGGCGTACTCGAGGGCGTACTCGTACGCCGCGCGGCCGATACCGAGGGCCTGGGCGCCGACCGTCGGACGGGACAGCTCGAACGTGCGCATGGCCGCCTGGCCGCTGGCCCGCTGCCCCTCCCGGGCCCTCGCCAGCCGCTCGTCGAGCGCCTCCTTGCCGCCGAGCAGGCAGCTGCCCGGTACGCGGACGTCATCGAGGAACACGTCCGCGGTGTGCGAAGCGCGCAGGCCGAGCTTCTTCAGCTTCTTGGTGGCCGCGAGGCCGGGGGTGCCGGGCGGGACGATGAAGCCGGCCTGCCCGCGCGAGCCCAGCTCCGGCTCGACGCTCGCGGTGACCACGTGGACGTTGGCGATGCCGCCGTTGGTGGCGAACGCCTTCTGTCCGCTGAGGATCCATTCGTCGGTGGCCTCGTCGTACCGGGCCCGGGTGCGCATCGATCCGACGTCGGAGCCGGCGCCCGGTTCGGTCGTGCAGAACGCGGCCACCTTGGGGTCGTCGGCGTCGCCGAAGCACTGGGGTACCCACTCGACCAGCTGGTCGGGGGTGCCCGAGCCGTAGATCGCGGCGACCGCCAGGCTGGTTCCGAAGATCGACATGGCGATGCCGGCGTCGCCCCAGAACAGCTCTTCGTTGGCGAGACACATCGACAGCCCGGTCGGGTCGCCCCAGGCGTTGATGAGGAACTCGAAGCCGTAGAGCCCGATCTTGGCCGCTTCCTGAATGATCGGCCAGGGGGTCTCTTCGCGCTCGTCCCACTCCGCGCCGGCCGGGCGCACGACCTCGCTGGCGAAGCCGTGCACCCAGTCGCGGAGGTCCCGCTGTTCCTCGTTCAGGTCTAGCGAGAACTCAGGCATGCGTCAGGCCTTGGGGATCTCGAACAGGTTGGCGATGTTCGCGGCGAGGCCCAGGTCGCCCTTGGCCTTCAGCTTGCCGGTCATGAACATCATCATCGGGTTGCCGTTGCCGGAGACCACCTTGATGAAGTCGACCGGACCGACGGTGATCGCCAGCTTGGGGTCGTTCTCGGGGCTGGGTGAGAGGGCGCAGGTCCCGTTCGCGATCACCAGCTCGTACGCGTCCGCGCCACCGTCGGCGGCGCCGGTGATGTTCCAGTGGATAACCGCGCTGGTGGAGCCGGCGCGGTCCGGGCGGAACAGGCTCGGGAACTTCGCGAAGATCGCGTCGAGGATCTTCTTGCGGTGCTCGCCCTGGAGCAGCTCGGCGATCTCCGAGTCCTTCGTGTTCTTGACGATCTGGGCGAACTGCTTGGGCTCGACGGTGGCGAAGTCCAGGCCGGTGATGTCCGTCATCTGTCCCCCTGTAGTGGCGTTTACCTTACTCGTGCGTAACGTTACGGGTGAGTAGGTAAGCTTGCAAGGTGCCACCCATCACCTCCAAGCGTGTTCCCCGCGCTGTACGCGAACAACAGATGCTCGACGCCGCCGTGTCCGTCTTCGGCCGTCAGGGCTTCCATGCCGCGTCGATGGACGAGATCGCCGAGGCCGCCGGCATCTCCAAGCCGATGGTGTACGCCTACCTCGGAAGCAAAGAGGACCTGTTCATCGCCTGCCTGCACCGCGAGGCGACCCGGCTGGTCGAGACCGTCCTCGAGGCCGTCGGGTCGAGCGCCCGCCCCGACGAGCAACTGTGGAACGGGCTGCGGGGCTTCTTCGCCTTCGTCGGCGCCCACCGTGAAGGCTGGAACGTGCTCTACCGCCAGTCGCGCGGCCGCGAGCCGTTCGACAGCGAATGGACGGCGATCCGCGGGCGGATGGTCGACATCGTGGCCGGCCTGCTGGCCCGGGCGGTCGCGTCCGTCGGCGGTCCGGGCGGCCCGGCAGATCTGGAGCCCGTGTCGTACGCCCTGGTCGGCGCCGCCGAGTCGATGGCCGACTGGCTGGCCGACCACCCCGGCGAGGACCCGGCGCGGACGGCCGCCCGGCTGATGAACGTCATCTGGCTCGGGGCCGAGGATCTGCTCCGCGGCGCGGTGTGGCGCCCCTCCTCGTAAGGACGGCCTCGTAAGGACGGCTGTCAGGCGTGCAGCGCCGGCCCCAGGAGGGTCAGCGCGGCCAGCACCACCAGGACCGCGACCATCACCCCGATCTGCACCTGGGTACGCGCGTTGCGCGGCGCGTACGCCAGGCCGGCGCCGAGGATCGCGCCGGTCACCAGGCCTCCCAGGTGGCCCGCGATCGAGATGTGCGGCACCCCGAACGTGATGATCAGGTTGAGTACGAGGACGGGCAGGATCCCCGCGAGGCTCCCGCCGAGCCGCCGTACCACGATCGCGAACGCGGCGAACAGGCCGAACAGCGCGGTCGATGCGCCCGCGGTCGGCGAGTGCGGGCTGAAGAGGTATGCCGCGACGTTGCCGCCCACCCCGGCCAGCAGGTAGAGGGCGAGGAAGCGGGCCCGGCCGAGCGCCGCCTCCAACTGGCGGCCCAGCACCCACAGCGCCCACATGTTCATCGCCAGGTGCAGCACGCCGTAGTGGATGAACATGGCGGTGATCAGCCGGTACCAGCCGCCGTCGTCGACGCCGGGATAGACGTGCTGCCCGATCCGGTAGCTGTCGGCGGTCACCGCCCCGAACGCGTCAATGACGGCGCTGCCGCCGGTCAGCAATCCGCCCGCCGCGACGCGCGCGCCGCTGATCAGCGCACCGAGCAGAGCCACCGCGATATTGATCGCGAGCAGCGTCTTGGTCACGGTGCCCCGCTGCCCGGCCGCGGTACCGCCGAAAGCGGTCCGGGCCGGCCGCTGAGCGCGCCGCCCCTGGGCGACGCACTCCGGGCACTGGTGACCGACCGACGCCTCGTTCATGCAGTCGGGGCAGATCGGCCGGTCACAGCGCGTGCACCGGACATAGGTCTCCCGCGACGGGTGTCGGTAGCAGGCCGGCACACCGACGGACGGGGGTTGTGTCATGCGTGCAAGACTACTGAGTCCGCTCAATCTCGACGCGCTCGATGACGACATCCTGCAGCGGCCGGTCCCGCGGGTCGGTCTGGGTGCCCGCGATGGCGTCGACGGTCTTGCGTGAGTCGTCGTCGGCGACCTCGCCGAAGATGGTGTGCTTGCCGTTGAGCCACGTCGTCGGCGCGACGGTGACGAAGAACTGCGAGCCGTTGGTGCCCTGGCCGCCGCGCGTGCCGGCGTTCGCCATCGCCAGCAGGTACGGGCGGTTGAACTGCAGGTCCGGGTGGATCTCGTCGTTGAAGGTGTACCCCGGGCCGCCGGTGCCGGTGCCCGTCGGGTCGCCACCCTGGATCATGAAGCCGCTGATGACCCGGTGGAACACCGTGCCGTCGTAGTACGGGCCGCTGCCCTGCTGGCGCGTGCGCGGATCGGTGTACTCCCGCGTACCTTCGGCAAGCTCGACGAAGTTCCGTACGGTCTTCGGCGCGTGGTCGGGGAAGAGCTCCACACGGATCGGTCCGACGTTGGTGCGCAACGTCGCGAAGATACGCTCGGCCACAGTGCTCCCTTTCGTGGAGAAGATCTTCAGCGCTTACCGTACCCCCGCCCGTCGCGCGCCGCCGCTCGTGGGCCCGACGCGCGCGTGACCCGCGAATCCGCGCCGGGCGGGCCTCGTGGCAGGCGGCAGCGACGACCGCCACGGGTTCTTCCGACCGCCTCCTGGGTAATGCGAGGTGGTTAGGAGTGTTCGCCGACGCAGGAGGTGGGACCGTGTTTGGACGGCGTCAGGTGAGGACGCACAACGACATGATGCGCGAGGAGTTCGGCGAGAGTATGGATCACCTTCGCATGGCCGGGGCACACGCCGCCGGATCGGTCGCGGAGATGATCGCGCCGCGAATGGACGTGATGCGGGAGCGAATGATCGAGCCGGCGATCGACAAGTCGGTGGACATGGCCCGGGACGGGGCCCGGCGGGCGGGCGTGGTGGCACGTCGCGCCACCGGGAAGAAGCCGACCATGAAGGCCCGGCGGTGGCCGCGGATGGCCGGCGGACTGATGATCGCCGGCGTAGCTCTGGGCGCCGTCAGCGCGCTGCTGGCGCGGCGGAGGCAGCGCAAGTGGAACGAGTACGAATCGACCGGGGCCGCCATCACCGGGGAGGCGAGGTCGGTCGCCGACTCGGCCCGGTCAGCCGCATCGTCGATGACCGAAACGGCCAAGGAGAAGGCGGAAACGGCCAAGGAGAAGGCGTCCGACGTGATGAGCCAGATGAAGGAGGCGACCGGCACCTCGCCGTCGTCGGTCACGCCGCCGCCGTCGTCGGTCACGCCGCCGCCGTCGTCGGGCTCGCAGCCGTCCGTCACGCCGCCGTCGACCACCGGCACGGGTGAGTCGCTCGCGAGCGGTTCGACCGGTTCCGGCTCACGTAACGGCCGTCCCTAGCGCACCGGGCACCTGTTCCGAGGGGAGCGCGTCGGCGCTCCCCTCGGAGTGCGTACGGGGGTCTACAACCAGCCCGAGCGCCGGAAGGCCCGGTACATCGCGAGCGACACGGCGACCATCAGGGCCAGGAACACCGGGTAGCCGAACTTCCAGTTCAGCTCGGGCATGTACTTGAAGTTCATGCCGTAGACGCCGGCGATCATCGTCCACCACCCCGCGATGGCGGCCCAGGCAGCGATCTTCCGCATGTCGTTGTTCTGGTCCACCGACACCTGGGCCAGCCGCGCCGACAGGATCGAGTTGAGCACGTCGTCGAAGTACACGACCTGCTCGACCGTGCGGGTCAGGTGGTCGTTGACGTCGCGGAAGTAGCGGCGGACCTCGCTGGGTACGTCGGCGAGCTGCCCGCTGGCCAGGCCGGCGAGCGGGCGCTGCAGCGGCATCACGGCCCGTTTGAACTCCATCAGCTCCCGCTTGAGCTGGTAGATGCGCTGGATGCGACCGCTGCCCTGGCGGGCGAAGACGCTGTCCTCGACGGCCGCGATGTCCTCCTCGATCGCCGCCGCGACCTCGATCAGTCCGTCGACGACGAGGTCGTACACCGAGTAGGCGATCGCCCAGGGGCCGTGTTCGAGCAGTTCGTGCTTGTCGCCCAGGCCGGCGCGCACGGGCGCCAGCCGAGCCGCGTCGCCGTGTCGGACGGTGATGATGAAGTGCTCGCCGATGAACATCATCACGTCGCCGCTCTCGACGACCTCGCTCGTGTCGGTCAGCTCGGCGTGCTCGACGTAGCGGGCCGTCCGCAGGGTCACGAAGGTCATCGCTCCGTAGCGCTCCACCTTCGGGCGCTGGTGGGACTTCACGGCGTCTTCGACCGGCAGCTCGTGCAGGTCGAACGTGTCGGCGATGTCGGCAAGCTCGTTCGCGTCGGGCTCCTTGAGCCCCAGCCACACGAACGCCTTGCGGGCGTGGCGGGCGGCGGCCAGCGCCTCCCGGTAGTCCCAGTCCCCGGGTTGCCGGACCCCGTCGACGTAGAGCGCGCAGTCGACGACGGCGCTGCGACGGTCGCCGTCGAGGCCGGCGGGGTCCGGAGCGGCCGGGCCGGTGCTGCGCATCCGGTCCACGGCGCGGCGGACCGGCGCGGGCAGCACTCGCGACAGACCGCGGCCGAAGCCGTCGTCAGTGGCCATGCACTACTCCAGACCTGTGAGGTGGTGCGACCGCCACGACGTACTTCGCAAGGTGAGCACCGGGCGGGCCGTCCGCAGGTGGGGGGTGGGGGCGGGGCGGCCCGCCCGGTGCCATGGGGGCGGGGGGTGATGCCTGTGGACGCGGTGTTATCTGACAATCGCGCCGCGCAGGATTGTGATCCATCCAACCCGGGCGGGGGAACCCCTTCACATCACGGTTTGGTGTCAGACCTGGCCGCGGACCTCCGCGACGGCGGCCGCGAGCCGGCGTACGCCCTCCTCGACCTGGTCACTCGTGACCGCCGAGTAGGCCAGCCGCAGCGAGTGCCGACCGCCTTCGAGCAGGAAGTCACTGCCCTTGACGACCGCCACACCGCGCGCGGTCGCCGCCGGTACGAGCTTGTCCACGTCGACGTCCTCGGGCAGGTCCACCCAGAGGAAGTAGCCGCCGTCGGGCTCGGTGAACCGGGCGTCCGGGAGGTGCTTGCGCAGGGCGTCGGCGAGCAGCCGGGAGCGTTCGCCGAGGGCGGCGCAGACGGTCTCGATGGACCGGTCGATGTCGCCGGTGACGCAGAACTGGTGCACGATCGCCTCGGAGACCATGCCGGGCGAGATGTACAGGTTCGTCGCCCGCTTGGCGATCGTGGCGATCAGGTCCGTAGGCCCGACCAGGTAGCCCACGCGCACGCCCGGGCAGACCGTCTTGGTGAACGAACTGGCGTGGACGACGGTCCCGTCGGTGTCCAGCGACAGCATGGACGGCAGCTTGTCGCCCCGGAAGCGGATGTCCGCGTACGGGTCGTCCTCGAAGATCGTGAAGCCGTACTCCTTGGCGAGCGCGATGAGGGCCCGCCGCCGGTCGGCGGACAGCGTCACACCGGCCGGGTTCTGGAAGTTGGGGATGACGTGGGCGAGCTTCGGCCGCACCCCCGACTCCAGCAGCTTGCGCAGCTCATCGACGTCGATGCCCTCGGCGTCCAGCGTGATCTGGTGCACCTTGGCGCCGACGTTGCGCAGGTTGAGAAGGGTCCGGTCGTAGGTCGGCTTTTCCACGATCACGTCGTCGCCGGCGCTCACGAAGTGCTCGAACAGCAGCGCGTCGGCCTGCAGCGAGCCGTTCGTCACGATCACCTGGTCGACGTCGACGCCGTGCTTGTCGGCGATCCACTTCCGCAAGGGCGGGTAACCCACCGCCGTGCCGTACGCGGTCACGCCGGCCGGGTCGGCTTCGAACGCGCGGACCGCGGCGGCCTTGAGGCCGTCGACGTCGACGATGTCGAGGGAGGGGGCACCACGGGCAAAGGAGATGAGCTGCGCGGAGGTCATGGTTGTCAAGGGTACGGCCTACGCGCGATCGATTTTGTCAAGCCCTACGCCCGATCTTGTGGACGGCGCGGGCGGTTGTGGCCGGGGCAGCGCCGGTGCCACGCTGAACCCGAGGATCGGGGGCATGACCGTGACCGTCTCCGTGTCGCACGAATTCGGCCGCAGCTGGACCGTTGACGATCTTGCCGGACTTCCGGAGGGCGTCCGCTACGAAATCGCCGACGGGAGTCTGCTGGTGAGCCCGCCGCCCTCGTTGCACCACGTCTTTATCAACAACCGGCTGCACCGCCTGCTGGACAGCAACGTGCCGGAAGGCCTCTGGTGGTCGACTGTGGGCCTGGGATCAACATCAGGAATCGGACGACCTGATACATCCCCGACGCCCTCGTGGTGCGGTAAGAAGCTCTCCGGCGGGCGGCGGACGTGCTCCAGCCGGCCGACGTGCCGTACCCGCTGGTCGTCGACCCGGCGGACGTCTTCTAGGCGGGCACCGACGAGCGGTTCTGGGCCCACACCCGGACGATGTCGCGCACCGAGATGACGCCCAGCACCTCGTCGTCGCCGCAGACGACCAGGTGGCGGAAGCCGCCTTGGATCATGGCAGCGGCGGCCTCCTCGAGGGTCCAGGACGGCCCGGCGTAAACCACGTCCCAGGTGATGTGGTTGGCGGTGCGCTCGACGTCCGGGTCGAGCCCGGCGGCGAGGGCGTTCAGCACGTCGCGTTCGGTGATGATGCCCACCCCCGACCCCTCCGGGTCGATCACCAGGGCCGACCCGGTCCGGCGGGAGGACATCAGCCGGGCGGCCTGGCGAAGCGTGTGCTCGGGGCCCACGGTGAGGACGGCGTTACTCATGGCGTCGCGTACCTGCATGGTCGAATCCCCCTTGAAGGCGCGTGCGCACATGGTCCCGCCGACGGGAGAAACACTCAAGACTTCCCATTCGCGGACTTCGCTGTTAAGTGCCTTCCCCCGCAAGGGTGAACGGACCTGCGCGCGAGGCGATCAACCTGGAGGGCCAATACTGGACAGCATGCGCTTCCTGTCCGAACGGTCCGGGCTGTCGGAACCGGCACCCTATGACCTGACCTACGACGACGTCTTCATGGTGCCCTCGCGATCGAGCGTCGAGTCGCGTCTGGACGTCGACCTGGCAACCAGCGACGGCACCGGTACCACCATCCCGATCCTGGTGGCCAACATGACCGCGGTCGCCGGCAGGCGCATGGCGGAGACGGTCGCCCGCCGTGGCGGTCTCGCGATCATTCCCCAGGACATCCCGGTCGACGTCGTGGCCGACGTCGTGAACTGGGTCAAGCGTCGCCACCTCGTCCACGACACACCGATCACGCTGAGCCCGACCGACACCGTCTCGCAGGCGCTCGCGCTGCTGCCCAAGCGCGCCCACGGCGCCGTCGTGGTCGTCGAGGACGGCCGCCCCGTCGGCATCGTCACCGAGGTCGACTGTGCCGACGTCGACCGGTTCACCCAGCTCGGCGCCGTCATGTCACGTGAGCTCCTCACGCTGCCGGTCGACATCGCCCCCGAGGAGGCGTTCGAGCGGCTGCAGGCCGGCCACCACCGGGTCGCGCCCGTCGTCGACGGATCCGGCGCGCTGGTCGGCATCCTGACCCGCAAGGCGGCGCTGCGGGCGACGCTGTACCGCCCCGCCACCGACGCCGACGGCCGGCTGCGGATCGGCGCCGCGATCGGCATCAACGGCGACGTCGCCGGCCGCGCCGACAAGCTGCTCGCGGCCGGGATCGACGTCCTCGTCGTGGACACCGCGCACGGCCACCAGGAACGGATGATCTCCGCGCTGCGCGCGGTCAGGGCGCTCAAGCCGGCGGTACCCGTGGCGGCCGGCAACGTCGTCACGGCGGCCGGCGTGCGTGACCTGATCGCGGCCGGCGCCGACATCGTGAAGGTCGGGGTTGGTCCCGGCGCGATGTGCACCACCCGGATGATGACCGGGGTCGGCCGCCCGCAGTTCTCAGCCGTGCTGGAGTGCGCCGAGCAGGCCCGCAACCTCGGCGGGCACGTGTGGGCCGACGGCGGGGTGCGGCACCCGCGCGACGTGGCCCTGGCGCTCGCGGCCGGCGCGTCCAACGTGATGATCGGCTCCTGGTTCGCCGGCACCCACGAGTCCCCGGGCGACCCGCAGCGCGACGCCGACGGCCGGCTGTACAAGGAGAACTTCGGCATGGCCTCGGCCCGCGCGGTCAGCCGCCGGACCTCCGACGAGACGCCGTTCGACCGGGCCCGCAAGGCGCTGTTCGAGGAGGGCATCTCGACCTCGCGGATGTACCTGGACCCCCGCCGCCCCGGCGTGGAGGACATCATCGACGAGATCCTGGCCGGCGTGCGCAGCGCGTGCACGTACGCGGGCGCCCGTACCCTCGCCGAGCTGCATGAACGTGCGGTGATCGGGGTCCAGAGCGCCGCCGGTTACGCCGAGGGAAAGCCGTTGCCCATCAGCTGGTGAGGGCGCCTGATCCGCTGGTGACGCCGCCCGTACGGGCGGGGACGGCCCCTGCCCGGGCCAGATCGCGATATCCTGCCTCGCGTCCGACGGGGCGGACACCCGTACCGACGCGAAGGGAAGTCCGCGTGGTGATCAACGTGGTGATCCTGGCCGCTGGCCTGGGCACCCGGCTCGGCCGTCCGTATCCGAAGCCGCTGACGCCGCTGGCCGACGGCCGCAGCATCCTGCGTCAGCAGCTGGACCATCTGCGGCAGACCTTCGGCACGCAGGCGCACGTCACGATCGTGGTCGGGTACAAGATGGACCTGATCATGGAGGCGGCCGCGGCCGAGGCCGCGTTCGTCTACAACGAGCTGTACGACCAGACCGGCACCGCCAAGAGCCTGCTCAAGGCGCTGCGGCTGGCGCCGCCCGGCGGGGTGCTGTGGCTGAACGGCGACGTCGTCTTCGTACCCGGGCTGCTCGACACCCTCGCGCCGTACATCGAGGCCGACCGCAGCTTCGTCGCGGTGAACACGGCGAGCGTCGCCGACGAGGAGGTCAAGTACACCCTCGACGCGGACGGGTACGTGTACGAGCTGTCCAAGAAGGTCGTCGGCGGCCTGGGCGAGGCGGTCGGCATCAACTACGTGTCGGCCGCCGACCGCGGCGTGCTCGTCGCGCACCTCGAACGCTGCCCGGACACCGAGTACTTCGAGTACGGGTTGGAGACGGCCATCCGGGACGCCGGGCTGCGGGTCGCGGCCGTGGACATCTCCGCGTACGGCTGTGTCGAGGTCGACTTCGAGCCGGATCTGGACCGGGCCAACGCGCTGGACGGCGGCCGGTGACCACCACGGAGCGGCCGGTGCGTCCCACAGCGGCCGACTTCCTGGCCCGTAACCGCGGTGGCGGGCTGTTCACCGAGACGATCAACCAGCGGATCGCGGCGCACGTGTCCGTCGCCGCCGAGCGGCTGGGGCTGCCTCCGACCGCGCTGACCCTGACCAACTTCGTCCTCGGGCTCGCCGCCGCCGCGCTGGTCATCCTGACCGCGCCGGCGATGGCCGACGGGCGGGTGCCGGCGCTCCTGGTCGGCCTGGTCGCGCTCGTGCTGTGGCAGGTGGCGTACTCGCTGGACTGCGCGGACGGCCAGCTCGCCCGGGTCACCGGCCAGTCCAGCCCGGCCGGCGCCCGGCTGGACATCCTCTGCGACGTCGCGCTCCAGATCTCCCTGGCCGCAGCGGTCGGCAGCGTCGCGTACGCCTACCACCCGGACGGCGTACGGCCCTGGCTCGTGGCCGGTTTCGCCGGTACCTGGATGGTCAACCTGGTGACCTCCGCGCTCCAGCAGGGTGCGGCGGCCGCGAGCCTGGTCACGAGCAGGTCCCTGATCGTCCGATTGCTCAAGTTGGTCCGCGACTACGGCGCCGTGGTCACCGTGATCGGCCTGGTCGTCGCTGTGGTACCCGCGTGGACCGTCTGGCTGATGGTCGCGTTCACGGTCGTCAACGGTGGATTCCTGCTGGTCAGTATCGCCGCGTCGGCGCGCGCCAGCCTGAACCGGAGCTGACGGGTGCCGGGCCTGCGCAACGCGCGCTGGGTGGGCGCGGGGCTGGCCGACCAGTTCGTGGTGGCCTGCGCCAACGCCGGCAACACCGTGGCGGCCCTGCTCCTGCTCGATCGGAACCGCTCCGGCGTCATGCTGCAGTCGCTGGCGCTGATCTACGTGGTCATGTTCCTCAACCGGGCGTTCGTCGGCGACGTGCTGCTGGCGCTCGCCTCCCGGTACGAGGGTGAGTGCCGCGACCGCCTGGTGCGCAACGGACTCGCCGCGGCGGTCACGTTCGCCGCGGCCGCCGCGGTCGTACTGCTGGTCATCTGGGCGGTGTGGCCCGGGAACAACCTCAGGGACCTCGTCTGGATCGCGCCGTTCCTGCCGGTACTGCTGTTGCAGGACACCGGCCGGTGCAGCTACCTCGCCGACCGGCAGCCCACCAAGGCGCTGGTCACCGATCTGGTCTGGGTCGGCACCCAGGCGGCCGCCGTGGTGGTCATGTGGCTGACCGGCCACGCCAGCGCGCCGGGCCTGCTGGTGTGCTGGGCGATCGGTGCCGCGGCGGGGCTCGCGGTCTTCCTGCTGCGCACCGGGCACCGCCCGTGGCGGGGTCGGCCGATCCGGTGGCTCGGCGAGACCCGCCACCTGTCCGGCTGGTTCACCGCGACGGCCGTGATCGGACAGTTCCAGGTGCTCGCGGTCACCTTCCTGGTCAGCGGCCAGCTGTCCAGCCTGGCCCTGTCCGGGCTGCGGGGGGCCCAGACGGCGCTGCTCCAGCCGGTACAGAACTTCGTGACCGCCGTCCAGGGGCTGGTCGTGCCCCGCGCGTCCCGGTTGGCCCGCGACGCCGCCCGGTTACCGGGGGTCGAGGGCGAGCAGGCGGGGGGCTCGCTGCGCCGGCTGACGTGGAAGCTCGCGCTGGCGTTCACCGCGCTGGCCGCCCTCATGGTCGCGGTGATGTGGCCGGTGGCGACGCTCGTGCTGGTGCACATCCACAAGTTCAAGGACATCGCCCCGCTGGCGCTGCCGGTCACTCTCCAGGCGGGCATCTACGTGGTCCAGGTGCCGTTCACGGCGGCGCTGCGCGCCATGCACCGGGCCCGGCTGCTGTTCGTCCAGTACGCCGTCTTCACGACCGCCAGCCTGACGGCGCTGGTCGTCGGGGCGCACCTGCACGAACTGAAGGGCGCGGCCTGGGGCCTGCTCCTCGGCGCGGTGGTCGGGCTGGTCGTGATGATCGCCCTGTACGGGTACGCGCTGCGCTTCCTCGGCCAGCCGGAGCCGGAGCGGCTCGCGGAGAGACAGCTAGTCCCATGATCGCGGAAACTTGTCCGTGTTCCAGCACGGACACGTTTCCGCGATCATGGAGCGAGTGAGTTCTCGATCATGAGGCGGTCCCGGCCGGCGTTCTTCGCGGCGTAAAGCTGCGCGTCGGCCCGCGCGAGCAGGGTCGACTGAGTGCTGTCGGGAAGTGCCGGCGCCGCGCCAATACTCACCGTCACCGGCAGCGCGCCGGTGATCGGCTGCCACGGGTAAGAGTGGACGGCGAGCCGGACCTCCTCGAGGCGGCCTGCGGCCTCGGCGGTGGAGCCCGGCAGCACGAGCAGGAACTCCTCGCCGCCCATCCGGGCCACGAGGACGGCGTCGTCGTCATCGAAGGCAGCGGCGGCGGTTGCCAGCAGCTCAGCCACGATCGCCAGAACCCGGTCCCCGACCTCGTGTGAGAGCCGATCGTTGATCCGCTTGAAGTGGTCAATGTCGATCAGTGCGGCGGCGAGCGGCTCGCCGTGCTGCGCAGCGTGAGCCAGCAGGACCGGTAGTCGCTCGTCGGCGTAGCGGCGGTTGTGTAGCCCGGTGAGCGGATCGCGCCGCGCCTGTTCCCAGAACCGCCGGGCGTCCTGGCGCGCCTCGGCGGTCTCGAACATCGCCTCCCTGATGCGGGCCCGCGCCTCCCGCTCCTCCGAGCGGAGCGCCTCCGCCGCGGCGTAGAACTCCTTGTGCGTGGCGTACGCGGACTCGAAGTCGCCGCGGGCGGCGTGCAGTTCGGCCTGCTCCCTCAGGGCCCGCACCCGGACCTCGGCCAGGCCGCGCTGCTCACACAGGCGCAGGCACCGGTCAAGTGTCTCCTGCGCCCGGTCGGTGCCGCCGCATAACCGCTGCGCCTCGGCGAGGGTCAGCAGGAGTTCGGCGAGGAGATCGGCCTCCTCCGACGCCGGAGCGTATTCGGCCAGGACGGCTGACAGCGTCCGCTCCGCGTCGCCCGGGCGGCCGATGCCGATCTGGGCCCGGGCCACCGCGTCGTGGTAGATCTCCTTCAGCGGCATCCCGTGCGCGGCGGCGACAGCCTGCATGCGCTGAGCCACCGCCCACGCCCGCTCCGGTTCGCCGGCCTCGTACTCGGTGTATGCGAGATTGTTCAGGACCATGATGTGGCGCGGCACGTCGCCGAGGCTGATGTAGATCTCCTCGGCGCTGGCGTACCGCCGGCGGGCCTCCTCGAACGAGCGCGCCCAGCCGAGCGCGTCGGCCAGAGTTACCAGGAACCGGCCACGCTGCAGCGGCGGGGCGTCGTCGTCGAGCAGTTCGACCGCGCGGACGGCATGGTCCAGGCAGGATGCCGTGTCGCCGAGGTAGTGGTAGGAGCGCGACAGTTGCCAGTGGCTTTGCGCGAGCAGGTCGCGGTGGTCGTGGTCGGCCGCCCAGCGGTTGACCTCCCACGCCAGCCGGGCAGCGGGGCCCACCTCGCCCTTACGCTCGAGGGCGTTCTGCCGCAGCAACCGGGCCCGCATCCGAAGCTCGACGTTGCCGGTCTCCCGCTCGACCTGCGCGGCAACGGTAAGCGCGCGCTCGATGTCGAACTCGTCCTGGGACCGGGTGACAGCGTCGATCAGCTCGGCGAGCTGCTCATCCGAGCACGGCGCGGTGTGCCGTTCGGTGACGCGCGTGGTGCTCACGCGCTCACCATCGGCAGGGGCATAGGCGGACCTTAGCCCAGGCCGACCGGTACCTGTCCAGAGTCGATCGGAGCCCGCGACCCACCGTCGGCCTCCCGCGGGCCGAGGACGAGCCACGCCTCACCGGCCACCAGCAGGATCCACAGGGTGCCGCCGGTGCCGCCCAGCAGCCAGTCGGCCGTCGCGATCGTCGGCACCGACCCGACCGCCGTCACCAGCAGCCAGGCGGGCGCCGCCCGCCTCGCGTCCCCTGATCCGTACCCCCGCCAGGACCGCCACAGCAACAGGCCGAGCCCGAGCAGGAAGGCCAGCTCGCCGAGGACGCCGCCGCGGCGCAGCGCGCCGACCGCCGCGTTGTCGGTGGTCAGGTCCATGTTGTTGCGCCTGACGACCGCCCGGGACGTCGCCGTGTCGCCGAAGGCCTTCTGTACGACGTTGCCGTGCAGCCACTCCTGCCCGACCTGCTTCCAGGACGCCGTGCGTCCACTGGTCGGGTCGCCCGCGTTGTACCGGGCCTTGAACAGGAAGCCCTGGCCGCTGGCCTCGGAGACCGCGCCGACCAGGGCGGCGATCACGAGCGGCACCGCCACTGCCACCCACACCCGCCGGTACGACGGGAGGCCGGCGCCGTGGCGGCGCAGGAGGGCGTACCCGTGGACCACCGCCGCGGCGGCGAAGTACACGAAGCCGGTGCGTGAGTTGGTCAGGTAGACCACCCCGCCGGCCAGCAGCGTGACCGTCAGGCGCTGCCAGACCGCGAACGCGCGGTCCACCCCGATCCGCGTCGCGATGACGACGGCGATCAGCGCGAGCGAGTTCGGGTGGTACATCAGCCACTTGCCGCCCCAGAACCGGTGCACCATCACCTCGGTGCCCCAGCCGTTGTGCGGGACCACGTGCCGGTGCTTGAACAGGTTGCCCGCTCCCGACAGGAACAGGGCGGCGATGGCGAGCAGGAACGAACCGGCGATGCCGACGGACAGATCCCGGCCCCGGTCGCGACGCACCCCGGCGACCACGGTGAGCACCGCGAGGCCGAAGACCCCGGCGTACGCGATCCGCTGCGCGCCGACGGTCCACGCGCCGACGAGCAGCGCGCCGACGATGCCGAGCAGCCAGTACGCGAGGCCCAGCCAGGCGGTGCCGAGGCGGGGCAGCGGCGGCAGGTCGCGCAGCCACGGCCAGCTCCACCAGGCGAAGACGATCCCCTCGGCCGCCAGTACGCCCCAGATGAGGCCCTTGCCGGTGTCCGTGTACGTCCAGCTGGCCATGCCGGCGAGGACGAAGAAGCCGCCGGTGACCAGGCCGCGCAGGGTCAGGCCGGGCAGCGTGCTGACGAACCAGACGATCGCCGCCGCGAGCGCGCCCGCGATCAGGGCGCCGAACGCGTAGCGCAAGGAGTGACTGCTGACGAGCTCCACCAGCCCGGTCGCGAGCGCCACGACAGCGCCGGCGCCGATCGCGACCCGGTTTCTCACTTGGCCACCTCTTCGTAAATTTCGATCAGCCGCTGTACCAGCACCTCGGGGGCGAAGCTCTCCTCGTACCGCCGCCTGGCGGCCGGTGCGAGACGGGCCGCGCCCGCGTACGCGGCCTTGAGCCCGCCCGCGATCGCGCCCGGCTCCGGCTCGACCACCCAGCCAGCGTCTCCGACGAGGTACGGGATCCCGCCCATTGTGGTGCCGAGCACCGGTCGCCCGCAGGCCAGGGATTCCAACACGATCGTGGGGAGCACGTCGTGCCAGGCGGACGGCGCCACCACGCACGCGGCGGCCGCGATCTGGGCCATCGTCGCGGCCCGGTCGAGCGGGCCCAGATAGGTCACGTCCGCGCGGGCCGCGGCGACCTCCTCGGCCAGCGGGCGCAGCGGCCCGTCCCCGGCGATGCGCAGCGTGCCGAGTTCGCCCTCGGCGTGGCCGCGCCAGGCGTCAAGGAGCAGGCCGAGGCCCTTCTCCGGGGACAGCCGCGCGGCGAACAGGAAGCCATGCCCGGGCGTAACGGAGACCGGACCGGGGTCGGGGACCGCGTTCGGCTTGACGCTGATCCGGTCGGCCGGGATTCCGTAGTCCCGCAGGTGGTCGCCGATCGCCGAGGTCAGGGCGATGTACCGGTCGACCGAGCGCCACGTGCCCCGGTGGATCGCGAGGGTGGTCGCCATGACCGCGCTCTGGGCGCGGGAGCCCCGGTAGCAGGCGTGCTGGATCGCCGGCAGCCCGAGCGCCCGGCCACGGCAGTCGTGGCAGACGTGCCCGTCGCGGAAGTAGAGGCCGGACGAGCAGACCTGCCGGTAGTTGTGCACCGTCTGGATCACCGGTACGCCGTGTCGGTGCGCGGTGCGGACCACCCAGGGCGACAGCAGCGGGTACGGGTTGTGCAGGTGCAGCAGGTCCGGCTTCTCCGTGCGCAACAGGTCGGCCAGCGCCTGCTGCGAGGCCCGGTTGTAGACCGGGGACAGCGGCAGCAGCGCCTTCTGCGTCGCCGGGAGTGAGGAGATCTCGTCGGAGCTGCGCAGGAACGGCACGACCGTGACGCCGGCCGCACGCAACTGGGCGATCTCGGCATCCACGATGACGTTCTCGCCGGACGGCGACGCCGCTGCGTAGCGGTTGTGCGCGACGACGACCTTCAGACCGGGCTTCATAGCGGATTGAGCCTACGGCAGCGGCATGATCTCGGGCAGACTGAACGCGTGCCTGAACTCCCCGAGGTCACCGCCCTCGCCGCCTACCTCCGCGAGCGGGCGGTCGGACACCGTGTCGACCGCGTCGAGGTGGCGGCGATCAGCGTGCTCAAGACGTACGACCCGCCGGTGACCGCGCTGTCCGGTGTCGAACTCGTCGACGCGACCCGCCACGGCAAGTTCCTGGACGTCCTCTTTGCCGGCGATCTGCATCTCGTCATCCACCTCGCCCGGGCCGGCTGGCTGCAGTACCGGGACACCTTTCCCGGTACGGCCCCGCTCAAGCCGGGCAAGGGGCCGATCGCGCTGCGGGTGCGCCTCGACGACGGCTCCGGGTTCGACCTGACCGAGGCGGGGACGCAGAAGAAGTTGGCCGCGTATCTGGTGCGCGACCCGGCGCTGGTGCCGGGGGTCGCGAAGCTGGGCCCGGACGCGCTCGCGGCGGACCTCGACACCTTCGCGGAGCGTTTGCGGTCCCGCCGGGGCCAGGTCAAAGGGGTGCTCACCGACCAGTCGGTGGTCGCCGGCATCGGCAACGCGTACTCCGACGAGATCCTGCACCGGGCGAAGCTGTCGCCGTTCGCGATCACCGATCGGATCCCCGACGAGGCGATGGCCCGCCTGTACGAGGCGACCCGCGAGGTGCTGACCGACGCGGTGGAGCGCTCGGTCGGGCAGAAGGCCGCCACGCTGAAATCGGAGAAGCGCTCCGGCCTCGCGGTCCACGCGCGTACCGGCCTGCCGTGCCCGGTCTGCGGCGACACGATCCGCGAGGTGTCGTTCGCCGACTCCAGCCTGCAGTACTGCCCGACCTGCCAGACGGGCGGCAAGCCGCTCGCGGACCGGCGTCTGTCCCGGTTGGTGCGCTGATCACGGCTCCACCGTTTCGTGGTGTATTCAACCGGTACCCTGTCGGCGTGCACCCACGCTGGGTATTCAGGCTCTCGTTCACGGCCTTCTTCCTGATTTCGGCCGCGTGGGCGCTCGCGTTGCCCGTCAACGGCACGTACGACGAGAAGCACCACATCGTGCGGGCGTATGCCGTCGCCGAGGGCCACTGGCTCCCGGACGGCCCTGCCTCCGACGGCACCCCGTACGGCACGGAGGGCTTCGACGTGCCCGCGAGCCTGCTGCCCGGCAACCTCTACTGCGTGGTCGGCGCCAAGGCCCGCGGGTCCGCCTCGTGCCAGGTGACGGTCGCGAGCCGGGAGAAGGTCCGTACGCCCAGCGCCGCCGCCCGGTACTCCCCGGTGTACTACCTGCCGGTCGGCCTGCCCCTGCTGGTGAGCCCCGACCGGGCCGGCGTCGTGGCCGCCCGGCTGGTCTCCGCGCTGCTCGGAGCGCTGCTGCTGGCCGCCGCCCTGGCGACGGCGGTGCGCCTGGGAAGCCGGATGCTGGTCGCCGGCGTCGCGCTCGTGTCGACCCCGTTGGCGATGAACCTGATCGGCTCGGTCAACCCCAACGGACTGGAGATCGCAGCCGGGGTGCTGGTGTTCGTCACCTTCTCCGCCCTGCTGGACGGGGTGGCGAGCCGGCGGATGCTCGTACTCGCCGGTGTCGCCGCGGCGCTCCTGCTGACCGTGCGCCAGCTCGGCCCGGTGTTGTTCGTGGTCGACGTCGTCGCCTGCGGGCTGCTCGCCGGCCGCGGCCGGGTGGCGGCGTTGTGGCGCTCCGTGCCGGCCCGGTGGCTCCTGGGCGGGTTCGTCCTCGCGGGGCTCGCCGTCGCCGGCGGCTGGGCGGTGGCGTCCGGAGGCAACGATCAGCCCCCCGTGCCCGGCCACGCCATCCACGGCGACATCGTCCGGCAGATCGTCAGTACCCGGATTCCGTTCTACGTGAAGCAGATAGTGGGCCAATTCGGGTATGGAGAGATCGTGATGTCTCCGTACCTGGTGCTGCTGTGGTACCTGCTGTGCCTGGCCGTGGTGGTGCCGGCGCTGGTGTGGGCCGGGTGGCGGCTGCGGCTGGTCGCCGCCGGTCTCCTCGCGTTCTGCGCGGTGCTGCTGGTCGCCCTGGACCTGCGCTACGCGCCCCGCAGCGGGTGGTTCGCGCAGGGCCGGTACGCGATGCCGACCCTCGCCGGCGTCGTGCTGCTCGCGGCGCTGGCGTGGCAGCGCGGTGGGCTCGCGGGTGGGCCGCCCGACGGTCCCCCGGCCGGGCGGTGGGGCCGCCTGGCGCGGTCGCGGTGGCCGGTCGTCGCTCTCGTCGGGTTCACCGCGCCGGTCCACCTGTACGCGCTCGCCCGGGCCATGACCCGCTTCTCGGCAGGGCTCGACGCGTCTCTCAACCCGTTCGCCGGCTCGTGGCGACCGGTCGCCGGACCGGCCGTGCCGTTGGCCGCCGCGGTGGTCGGGCTGGCCGTGCTCGTGGCGGTGGCCCGATCGACCGCGCTCGCCTCGTCGTCGTTCACTACGTATCGTGGCGGTGAGTTGGCGCCTGGTACGGTTTCCGGCGAACTGAATAACGGATCCGTCACGCCAATCGGACAGACGGCGAGCAGGGCCACGAAAGCCTCGACAACCGATGCTGGCAGCCACTAGTGTCGTGCGGTCGTCACCTATCGTCTCCCTACGAAATGGCGCACTCGTGGGCGCCGTAAACGATTGGGCGCCACAGTGGCGGAATCCACGCTCAGTGATGGGTTGCATACACGCACGGGCGGGCAAGGGCACCGGTCGGGCCGTCCCTTTCGGTCCACGGATGCCGTGGTCCGGGAGGGCGCCGCAGTGACCACACGCCTGCAACGTCCGGCGAGCAGAGTGAGCCGGAGAACCACCGTGCGGGACCTAGAAAGCTTCGAGATCATCCCAGAGCCGCCGCCGCCCAACGGGGTCCCCCGGTCGGCGTGGTTCCGCACCCGCCGCCGCCCCACCTGGTACCGCTCGTACGCGGCCCTCCTGATCGTGTTCGACTATGCGGCGGTCGCGCTCGCCAGCTTCACCGCGACCACCACCATCGACCGGGCGAAATCGGGCTTCCAGCAGAACCTCGGCCTGTTCAACCTGATCGCGTACGTGCTGCTGCCGCTGGCCTGGCTGGCGGTGCTGTGGGCGCACGGCTCCTTCGACCGGCGCTACCTGGGCGGCGGCACCGACGAGTTCAAGCGGGTGGTCCGCGCCTCCTGGACGATGATCGCGATCGTGTCGTTTCTGGCGTTCGCCACGAAGACCCGCCTGTCCCGGCTCTCCGTCGGCATCGCCCTGCTCGGGGCGCTGCTGTTCATCGTGGTCCTGCGCTACGCCGCCCGCCGGCTGCTCTATCTGGCGCGCAAGAAAGGGCTCGCGACCCATCGCATGCTGCTGGTGGGCACGGTCCCCGAGGCGATGGACGTCCTCACGACCATCACCCGGAGCCCGGAGGCCGGACTCTCACCCGTCGGCATCCATGCGACCGAGGGCTATACGACCCAGCTTCAGGAGCCTCCCGTTCCCGTGTTCGCTGGCCGGGACGTGGTCGCGCTGGTCCGGGAGCTGGGCGCGGACACGGTGGCGGTCTGCGGAGCGGCCAGCACCGAGCCGGGTGAGCTGCGGCGCCTCGCGTGGCAGCTGGAAGGTACGGGCGTGGATCTGGTCGTGGCGCCCCAGCTGACCGACATCGCGGGCCCCCGCGTACACATCCGCCCGGTCGAGGGCCTGCCGCTGCTCTACGTCGAAGAGCCGACCCTGTCCGGCCTGGCCTGGCTGTTCAAGAACCTCATCGACCGGTTGGCGGCTCTCGTCGGCCTGATCGTGCTGTTGCCGGTGTTCGTCGCCATCGCGATCGCGATCCGGATCTCCGACCCCGGTCCGGTGTTCTTCCGCCAGGCCCGGGTGGGCCGGGAAGGGCGCACCTTCCGCGTCTGGAAGTTCCGGACGATGTACACCGACGCCGAGGACCGCGTCGCGGAGCTGAAGGATCTGAACGAGACCGACGGGCTGCTGTTCAAGATCCGTAACGACCCGCGGGTCTTCCCGGTCGGCAAGTTGCTGCGCGCCACCTCCCTCGACGAGCTACCCCAGCTCATCAACGTGCTGATCGGTGAGATGTCGCTGGTCGGGCCACGTCCACTGCCCGCCGAGGACGGCGACTTCCTCGGCGACGTGCGCCGCCGGCTGCTGGTACGCCCGGGCATCACGGGGCTCTGGCAGGTATCCGGGCGCAGCGACCTGTCCTGGGACGATGCGGTCCGGCTCGACCTGTACTACGTCGACAACTGGTCGCTGGTGCTCGACCTGCACATCCTGTGGCGTACCGTCGGCGCGGTGCTGCGCCGCAAGGGCGCCTACTGACCCGCTGACCCCGTTCCATATTGCGCTGGTCTTCGCGCACGGGCGACGATCAGCGGCGTGCGGACCAACCTGTCGGCCGCGGTGGCGGTCCTGGCGCTGCTCGCCGCGCTGATCGGCACGGTCTGGGCGGTGCTGCGGCTGCGTGCCCGGCCGGGCATCGCCACCGCCGCGCAGCGGGCCACGTACGAGGTGCTGCACATCGCCGCGCTCGCCGCCGAGCCGCTGCAAGCCGGGCTCACCCAGGCCGCCGCCGGCAAGGCCGTCCGCCACCTGCGAACCCTCACCGGGGCCACCGGCTTCGCGATCGCCTCGCGCGGGGGCATCCTGGCCCTCGACGGGGAGGGAGACCATCATCACGAGCAGCTGGAGGCGGCCGCCGCGAAGGTCGTCACGTCCGGCCGGTCGGCGGTGCTCGGCGACCGGGAGCTCGCCTGTGACCTGCTCGACTGTCCGGTACGCGGCGGGGTCGTCGTACCTGTCGAGGGCGGCGGCCACGGCACCCAGGGCGCCCTGGTGGCGATCAGCGACCGGCCGGTCGCTCCGGGGCTCGTCCAGGCCACCGTCGAGACCGCGCGCTGGGTGGCGGCACAGCTCGCCCTCGCCGAGCTGGACCTGTCGCGCTCCCGGCTGGCCCGCGCCGAGGTACGCGCCCTGCGCGCGCAGATTAGCCCGCACTTCATCTACAACGCGCTCACCGCGATCGCGTCCTTCGTGCGCACCGACCCCGAGCGGGCCCGGGAGCTGATCCTCGAGTTCGCCGAGTTCACCCGGTACTCCTTCCGCGCACACGGCGAGTTCACCACCCTCGCCGACGAGCTGCGCTCGATCGACCGGTACCTGACGATCGAACGGGCGCGCTTCGGCGAACGCCTGGACGTCCGGCTCCAGATCGCTCCCGAAGTGCTGCCGGTCGGGCTGCCGTTCCTGTGCCTGCAGCCACTGGTGGAAAACGCGGTCCGCCACGGGCTGTCCCGCAAACCGGGGGTCGGCATGATCAGCATCGTGGCCCGGGACGCGGGCGCCGAGTGCCACATCACGGTCGAGGACGACGGTGTCGGGATGGACCCGTCGGTCCTCGGTGGGCCGGCAGCGGGCGAGGACGAGGCGACCGAGGCCGGCCAGCACGTAGGTCTGAGCAATGTGGACGAACGCCTGCGGTCGGTCTTCGGTGACGAGTTCGGGCTGGTGGTCGAGACCGCGCCGGGCGCGGGGACGAAGGTGAGTATGCGCATCCCGAAGTTTCATCCCGCCGTACGGGCCAGGAGCGCCGCGTGACCGCCGACCACCCCCGCGCCCCGGCTGCCCGCCTGCGGGTGCTCGCCGTCGACGACGAGCCGCCCGCGCTCGACGAGCTCGCGTTCCTGCTGCGGGCGGACCCGCGGGTGGCGACGGTCAGCACCGCCGCCGACGCGACCGAGGCGCTGCGGGTCCTGCGCGACACTGACGTCGATGTCGTGTTCCTCGACATCCGCATGCCGGGGCTGGACGGCATGGAGCTGGCCCGGGTGCTCGGCCGGTTCGCGAGACCCCCGGCCGTCGTGTTCGTCACCGCGTACGACGACCGGGCCGCGGAGGCGTTCGACCTCGGGGTCACCGACTACGTCCGCAAGCCGGTACAGCCCGACCGGATCGCGGAGTCGCTGCGGCGGGTGCTCGCCGGCCGCCTCGTCGCCGCGCACCCGGCGGTCGCCGCTGCCCGGGAGCGCGCCGACGACCCGACCATCCCGGTCGAGCTGGCCGGTCGTACCAGGATGCTGCCCCGGTCGGCGGTGCGGTGGGTCGAGGCGCAGGGCGACTACGCCCGCCTGCACACCGCCGACGGCTCGCACCTGGTACGGGTGCCGCTCGCGACGCTTGCTGAGCGCTGGGCGGACGCCGGGTTCGTCCGCGTCCACCGCTCCTACCTGGTGCAGCTCAAGCTGATCAGCGAGCTGCGGCTGACGGGCAGCGGGTACGTCGTGGTGGTCAACGGCCGCGAGCTGCCGGTGTCCCGCCGGCACACCCGGGAGCTGAAGGATCGGCTGGTCCGCGCCGCGAAGCAGAGCTGGGGCGGCTAGAAGATCTCGGCGGGGTCGACGGTGAGCGGGAACGGCTCGTCACTCTTCCACTGTTCACCCGGACGGACCACCGCGCGCTCGGCGTAGCTGCCGTCGTCGGCGAGGGTGAGCACGGTGAGGGTCTGCTGGTCCGGGTCGGCGATCCAGTACTGCGGGATGCCGGCGACCGCGTAGTAGTGCCGTTTGGTGACCAGGTCGTGTCGCCGGTTGTACTTCGACAGCACCTCGACCACGATCAGCACATCGGACGGGTCCAGGTGGTCGGCGTCGCGCTGCTTGAACGCGGCCGCGACCGCGAGCAGCGCGTCCGGCTCGTAGTAGGTCATGCCGCCGCGCACGGCGACACCGCTCTCCATCGAGGTCAGCAGGTGCCGCGGCGCCTGCAGGGTCAGCAGCCGGCAGAGATGGGCTGCGATGCCGTTGTGGTACACGTCGGCGCGTGGGCTCACCACCAGGCTCCCGTCGATGATCTCGTACTTCATCGTGTTGTCGGGTGGGAGCCGCTTCAGGTCGTCCACGGTCCAGGGCTCGCCGTAGCGAGGCAGGGCCAGCGGGCTGGTATCCACCGTCATGCCTCCGATCCTGCCGAACCCGTCCGGCGTCGCGCTACTTATCCACAGCGTAGCTGTCCACAGGCGGACCCAGGGCTTGACAGCGGCCGGATCAGCGCTGCTCGACCGTGACGTTCCCGCTGCCGCTGTGCAGCGTGATGCGGTGCGCCGCCGAGTCGGAGACCGGCACGTGTACCCGGGAGTTCCCGGACGAAGTGGTCGCCCGGACCCGGTAGCTCTGCCCGCCCGGCACGGTCACGCGTACGTTGCCGCTGCCGCTGGCGGCGTCCACGTCCTGCGCCACGGCCAGGACCAGCGTCGTGTTGCCCGACCCGGTGTGGGCCGTCGCGCTCGAACCCCGCAGCCCGGTCGCGTCGATGTTGCCGGAGCCGGCCTGGGCGATGGCCGCGCCCGCCACCCCGGTCAGCCGCAGGTTCCCGGAGTCGGTGCGGGTCACGACCGCACCGCCGATCGAGGACAGTTCGATGTTGCCGGAACCGGCACGGGCGGTGACGTCACCGGACGCGCCGCGCACCCGGATGTCCCCGGAGCCGACGTCGACCGACGCGGTCGCGATGTCGGTGAGCGTGAGGTTGCCCGAGCCGTTGTGCCCGGTGACCCGCAGGTTGCTCGCTCCGGTCACCTCGTAGTCGACCGAGCAGCCCCGACCGCACGAGGTGTTCAGGACCAGGCGGTCGCCCTGCACGGAGTCGGTGGACCCCGGCTTGGCGCCGGAGTACCGGACGCGACGTTTCACGTGAACCGAACCGTCCGAGGACCCGGACACGGTGACCCCGCCGGAGCCGCCCGTGATGGCGACCGTCGTGATCGTGCCCGTCAGAGCCCGCTCGTCGCGGATCTCCTTGTCGGGGAGCAGGCCGCAGCCGCCCAGCAGCACAACCGTAGCCACGCCGGCCCCGCCAGCCATCAGCATCCTCACGTCCGTAGACGCTATGGGCACGGACGCCTGACCCACATCCGGGACACTCCCCGAGTCAGCCCTGATGATCTCCACCGAATGTTCACACCGGTCGGCGATCCTCTCCACACCGGATCAATAGAGTGCGGCGGTATGAGCCAACGCCGTGTACTGGTCGTGGAGGACGAGCGGACGATCGCCGAGTCGGTCGCCGCGCGGCTGCGCGCCGAAGGCTTCGCCGTCGATCTCGCCCACGACGGCCCGACCGCGGTCGCCAGGGCGCAGGCGCTCCACCCCGACCTGGTGGTGCTGGACGTCATGCTGCCCGGCTTCGACGGGCTGGAGGTGTGCCGCCGCCTCCAGGCCGACCGGCCGGTGCCGGTACTGATGCTGACCGCGCGCGACGACGAGACCGACCTGCTCGTGGGGCTGGCGGTCGGGGCCGACGACTACCTCACCAAGCCGTTCTCGATGCGGGAGTTGGCGGCCCGGGTGCACGCGCTGCTGCGGCGGATGGACAAGCTGGCGGGTACGGCCAACCACCAACCGGCGGCCATCACCGTCGGTGACCTGGAGATCAACCGAGCCGAGCGGCGGGTCCGCCGGGCCGGCGTCGAGGCGCACCTCACCCCGATCGAGTTCGACCTGCTGGTCCATCTGGCCAGCCGGCCCCGCACCGTACTGCCGCGCGAACGCCTGCTCGCCGAGGTGTGGGGCTGGTCCGACGCGTCCGGCACCCGTACCGTCGACAGCCACATCAAGGCCCTGCGGCGCAAGCTCGGACCGGACCTGATCCGCACCGTGCACGGCGTGGGGTACGCGCTCGAGGTGCCGGCCTGATGGATCTCCTGCCGCGCCCGCTCGACCCGCTGCGTTCGATCAAGGTGAAGCTCGGCATCACGCTCGTCGGCGCCGGTGCCGCCGGGATCGCGGTGTTCACCTACGCGCTCGGGTTTTTCCCGCCGGTCACCTCACTCACCGCGATCGCCGTCGCGCTGATCACGTCGCAGGTGCTCGCGCACGGGATGACCGCACCGCTGCGGGAGATGACCGCCGCCGCGCGCGCCATGGCGCGCGGGGACTACAGCCGACGCGTACGCGCGACCTCGCGCGACGAGGTCGGTCAGCTCGCGGAGGCGTTCAATCACATGGCCGCCGATCTCGCATCCGCCGACCAGCAGCGGCGGGAGCTCATCGCGAACGTGTCGCACGAGCTGCGTACCCCGATCTCCGCACTGCGGGCGGTACTGGAGAACATCGTCGACGGGGTGGCGAGCGCCGACCCGGCGACGCTGCGGACGGCGCTGGCCCAGACCGAGCGGCTCGGCCGGCTGGTCAGCGAGCTGCTCGACCTGTCCCGCATCGACGCGGGTGTCCTCGCCCTCGACCTCGAGGAGTTCCCGATCGCCGACCTGTTCGCGGACGTCGTCGCGGAGGCCGAGGTCGCGGCGGCGGCCCGGGACCGGAAGATCGTGTTTCGCACCGAGGTCGTACCGGCCGACGCCACCGTCCACGCCGACCGCGAGCGGCTGCACCAGGTCGTCGTGAACCTGCTGGACAACGCCGTCCGTCACGGCCCTTCGGACGGTACGGTCACGGTTCGCGGCCGCCGCGACGCCGACCAGGTGGTCATCGATGTCGTGGACGAGGGGCCGGGGATCCCGGGCGAGGAGCGGCACCGCGTCTTCGAACGGTTCACCCGAGGCGACCGGTCCACGGGCGGCGGTACCGGGCTCGGCCTCGCCATCGCCCGGTGGGTGGTCGAGCTGCACCACGGCACGATCGCCGTCGTCGACGCCGGCGAGGCGGCCGGCTGTCACATCCGGGTGCGGCTGCCCCACCCGGCCTCCACATAGGAATCACCCTCCGCCACTTCGATCCCACGCAGTTCGCCGCCGCCGGCGATCAGCGCGGCTTCGTGCTGCCCGAAAACCGCTTCATGGCGCGCGAGATCGCTTCGTGCTGCCCGCAAACGAGGAGTCCGCCGTATGGAAGACAACCCGCAAGAGCACGTGGAGCCCCCAGCCACACCGGCGACGCCCGCGCCGGAGCCGGCCGCGCGCCCGCCGCGACCACGCCGATCGCCGTTTCCGGCCGCCCGATGGGAGGCGGCCCGCCGACCGGCCGGGCGCCCGGTGCTGGCAACGGTCGCGGTGGCCGCCGTCCTCGCGGCGGGGACGCTCACCATGGACCGGCCGGGGCTCGGCTGGTTGCTGACCGGGCTCGCCCTCGCCGGCGTCGCGGCGGCCGCGAGCGTCGAACTGCGCGTCCGCCCCGACCTTTCCCGGTGCCTCTGGGCCGCCGCCGGGATCGCGTTGCTCGCCGTCGGCGCCGTACGTGCGGCCGATTGGCTGTACGCGGTGTGCGTTCCGGCCGCCGTGGCCTGTGCCGTCCAGGCCCTGCTCCCTGGCGGGTCGGTGCGTGCCATGCTCGCCGGCGCGCTCGCCGGGCCGGTGGCCGTGCTGCGGGCGTTGCCATGGGCCGGCCGTGGCCTGCGCGCCCTCGTGCCGCACGGCCGTCCGCAGGCCGCCGCCCGGCTGCTGGCCTCGATCGGGGTGAGTGGACTCCTGCTCGTCGTGTTCGGCGCGCTGTTCGCCAGCGCGGACGGCGCGTTCGCGGGACTGCTGGCCCGGATCGTGCCCGATGTGGATCTGCGCGGGGTACCCGGCCGGCTGTTCCTGTTCGTCGCCGTCGCGCTCGGCGCGCTGGGCGGCGCGTACCTCGTCGCGGCCCCACCACGGCTGCCCGACCCGGCCGAGCCCCGGCGCCCCTTGCGCCTGGCCGAATGGGCGCTACCGGTTGCCCTGCTCGACGCGCTCTTCGGGCTGTTCGTACTGGTACAGCTCACGGTGCTGTTCGGCGGCCGGGGCCACGTACTCCGCCCGGGTGGACCGGACTTCGCGCAGTACGCCCGCAGCGGCTTCTGGCAACTGTCGGCCGTCACCGGGCTGACGCTCGTCGTCATCGGCGTGGTGGCGCGCGCGGCCCCGCGTACGGGCCGGCTGGACCGGGCCGCCATCCGCGTGCTCGTCGGCGCGCTGGCGATCCTCACCCTGGTGATCGTCGCGTCCGCGCTGAAGCGGATGGGGCTGTACGAGGACACGTACGGGTACACCCGGCTACGGCTGGCCGTCAGCGCGACCGAACTCTGGCTCGGTGTGCTGTTCGCGCTGGTACTGGTCGCCGGCGTCCGACTGCGGACGACCTGGCTGCCCCGGGCCGTCCTCATCAGCGCGGTCCTCGGCCTGCTCGCCTTCGCGGCGGCCGACCCGGACCGGTTCATCGCCGCCCGGAACGTCGACCGGTTCGAGCGGACCGGGCGGGTGGACGTGTTCTACCTGTCGGAGCTGTCCGCGGACGCGGCGCCCGAACTGGTCCGGCTCCCCGCCGACCGGCGCGCGGACGCCGTCGCGCCGATCCGCCAGCGCCTTCAGCGCGACTCCTGGTACAGCTACAACTTCGGGCGGGCACGGGCCCGTACCGTCCTGCGCCCGTGACCGCGTGAGCTCTTCACGAGCATGGGAAGGTCGGGCAGACTGCCCGGCATGGTGACCTCACCGGCGCAGCAGGGCGCGGCCGATCCCCCGAGGCGGGTACGCGTCGTGCTGGCCGAGGTGGCCCGCGCGAAGACGGCCGGGCACACCCGCCTCGAGCTCGAGGAGCAGAGCCAGATCGGGGAGGCGCTCGTCCGCGGGCTCGTGCGTACCCAGCTCGCGCTCGCCCTGCGCCTGGCCGCCGTGGTGGTGGTCGGGCTCGGCGGGCTGCCGCTGCTGTTCGCCGTCGCACCGGCGGTGGCCCGGGCCCGCCCGTTCGGCATCGCGCTGCCCTGGCTGCTGTTGGGGCTCGTCGCGTACCCGTTCCTGATCGTCGCCGGCTGGGCCTACGTGCACCTCGCCGAGCGCACCGAACGTGACTTCACCGCCCTGGTCGAACGGCCCGACAAGTGAATCCGTACGCCCTGCCCGCGGTCATCGGCGTCACGCTGGCGACGGTGGGCATCGGCGCGTACGGGCTGCGCCTGGCTCGGACAACGTCGGACTTTCTCGTCGCTTCTCGGATGATCAGTCCTACCTGGAACGCGGCGGCGATCGGCGGGGAATACCTGTCCGCCGCGAGCTTCCTGGGCGTCGCCGGCCTGGTCCTCAAGTACGGCGTCGACGTCCTGTGGTACCCCGTCGGCTTCGCCGCCGGGTACCTCGCACTGCTGCTGTTCGTGGCGGCGCCGCTGCGCCGCTCCGGGGCTTTCACCCTGCCCGACTTCTGCGAGCTGCGGCTCGGCTCCCGGCCGTTGCGGAAGCTCGCCACGGTGTTCGTGCTGTTCATCGGCTGGTTCTATCTGGTGCCGCAGCTCCAGGGGGCCGGCCTGACGCTGCAGACGGTCACCGGCGGCCCGTACGCCCTCGGCGCGATTCTCGTCGGTGGTGTCGTCACCGCGAACGTGGCCCTCGGCGGCATGCGGGCGATCACCTTCGTGCAGGCGTTCCAGTACTGGCTGAAGTTGACCGCGCTGGCCGTACCGGCGTTCTTCCTGATCGCCGCGTGGCACCACGACGGCCGGCCGGCGCTGGCGCCCGACGTCACGACGTTCGCCCGCCCGACCACCGTCGAGTTCGCCCACCCGACGGTGTTCGGCCTGGCGGGTGAGACGACCATCGGGGTACGGGGTGAGCTGGACGGGTCACGTGTCGACGGAGTGGTCGTGGTCCCCGCCGGTGAGCACACCGCCGGCGCGCACAGCACGCTGAGCTTCCCCCGGGGCGCGCGGGTGCCGACCGTACGCGGCGTGGCCAGCTCGTCGGGGCTCGCCTGGCTGCTGCCCGGCGGGGACGGCGGCCACCGGCTCTTCGCCACGTACTCGCTGATCCTGGCGACGTTTCTCGGCACGATGGGCCTGCCGCACGTACTCGTGCGCTTCTACACCAACCGCGACGGCGCCGCCGCCCGCCGTACGACGCTGGTGGTGCTCGCCCTCGTCGGGCTGTTCTACCTGCTGCCCGCGCTGTACGGCGTGCTCGGCCGGGTCTACGTGCCGCGGTTGCTGATGACCGGGGACAGCGACGCGGTGGTCCTGCTGCTGCCGTCCGCCGCGCTCGGGTCGGGCGCCACCGGTCAGCTGCTGGGCGCGCTGGTCGCGGCGGGCGCGTTCGCGGCGTTCCTGTCCACCTCGTCCGGGCTGCTCACCTCGGTCGCCGGGGTGCTGTCGACCGATGTGCTGGGACACGGGTCGGTACGGGACTTCCGCCGGTCGGCGATCGTCGCGGGACTCGTACCGCTGGCCCTGGCGCTGCGCGTGTCCGATCTCGACGTCTCGCAGGTGGTGGGGCTGGCGTTCGCGGTGGCCGCGTCGAGCTTCTGCCCGCTGCTGCTGCTCGGCATCTGGTGGCGGGGGCTCACCGCGGCCGGCGCGGCGGCCGGAATCGTGGCCGGCGGCGGTGCGGCGGTCTCCGCGGTGCTGTTCACCGTCCTCGACGGGCCGACCGGCCGGGGCTGGGTCGGGGCGGTACTGGCCCAGCCGGCGGCGTGGACGGTTCCGCTGGCGTTCACGGTCATGGTCGTGGTGTCGCTGGCCACCCGGAAGCGGGTGCCGGCGAGCGTGGGCTCGACGATGCTGCGGCTGCACGCGCCGGACGCGCTGCGCCTCTGACCGCTCCCCGCCCGTCCGAACGCTGCACGCTGTGCAGGATTCCGGGCTGCAAAACCCACAACTCCGATCGTCGGCTGCCGATGCTGTCCACATCGTGTCCAGAGACCTGATACGGCGTGAACGGGGAGAGTGGGAACGTGAGGCGCTGGTGGCATGACCGGGGAGTGCGCACAAAGCTGCTCCTCGTTGCCGCGATCTCCGTCGTGGCGACGGCGAGCGTCGGTGCGGCTGGCATCAGTCAGCTCAACTCGGTGACCGCGACCGCCAAGACGATCACCGATGAGCGGACCCAGCAGGCGCTGCGCATCAACGCGGCGCGAACCGCGTTGCTCCGGGAGGACGCGACCCTGCTCGAACACTCCGCGCTGTCCGACGACGTGTCGCGCAAGCGGGCCGAAGATGAGATCAAGGCCGACGACGCCGAGTACGACAAGTCCTGGGCCGCGTACAAGAGCAACGCCAAGGGGCGCGTCGGCACCATCGCGGCGACCGAAGGCCTGATCAGCACCTATCGCACGCTGCGCGACAAGACGATGCTGCCGGCGAGCCGGGCCCATGACGTGCAGGCGTTCCAGAACGCCCGCTTCACCCAGAGCTCGGCGATCGCCATGGCCACGAGCAACCTCGACGAGCTGGCGCAGGCCGAGACCGACGGGGTGGTGGCCGGTGGGCGCGACATCCAGCGGGCCAAGACGGACGCCGTCACGCTCGTCTTCGTGATCCTGGCCGTCGGTATGATCATCGTCCTGGTCGCGACGCGGCTGATCGCTTCGACGATCGTGGGGTCGGTACGGCGGGTCGAGCGGGCCTTCGCGGCGATCGCCGAGGGCGACCTCACCATGGCCGTCGACGTCCAGTCACGCGACGAGATCGGCCGGATGGCGGCCGGCTACGAACGCGCCCGTCAGGCGATGCGCGACACGGTCGCGGCGCTCGTACGCGCGGCGGAGGCGGTCAGCGAGTCCGCGAAGCAGGTCTACTCCTCCGGCACCCGGCTCGGCGCCTCCACCGCGGACGCCGCGCAGCAGGCGCAGGCGGTCACCGGCGCGGCCTCCATGGTGTCGACCAACGTCGAGGTCCTGTCGGCCGCCGGTGAGGAGATCGGCGCGTCCATCGAGTCGATCGCGCAGAGCGCCAACGAGGCGGTGCGGGTGGCCTCGGAGGCCGTGAACGTCGTCGCGAACACCACGGAGACCGTCAGCAAGCTCGGCAAGTCCTCGGCGGAGATCGGCGAGGTGGTCAAGGTGATCACGTCGATCGCCGAGCAGACGAACCTGCTCGCGCTCAACGCCACCATCGAGGCCGCCCGCGCCGGCGAATCCGGCAAGGGCTTCGCGGTCGTGGCCGGCGAGGTCAAGGAGCTGGCCCAGGAGACCGCGCGAGCCACCGAGGACATCTCCCGGCGGGTACAGGCGATCCAGGACGACAGCAGCGGTGCGGTCGAGGCGATCGGCGAGATCAGCCGTGTCATTGCCCAGATCAACGACTTCCAGCTCAGCATCGCGTCGGCGGTGGAGGAGCAGACTGCCACGACCACCGAGATGAGCCGCAACGTGGGTGAGGCCGCGAGCGGCTCGCGGGAGATCGCGACCACGATCGAGGAGCTGGCCGCCAGCGTCCAGAACGCGGCCAGCGACGCGTCCGTGACCCAGGCGGCCGCGGCCGACCTGGATGGCACCGCCGCGCAGCTGCGCGAAGCGGTGCACAGGTTCCGCACGTGACCGCGGCAGCGCACCGGTACCCGTCCGGCGCACCGCGCCCAGTCTTCAGCACGCCAATGCTTGGGGGAAACTCATGATCGTCTCGTCCCGGCGACGTCGTATGCCCTACGAGGACTCCGGCCCGCGCGGTTACGCCCTGCTGCCCCGAGGCCTCGCCGCGGTGGGCGCGGTGGCGCTCACCCTGTCGCTGGCCGCGTGTGGAGCCGGCGCGAGCGCCAGTGTCCCGTTCGCCGATACGCCGCAGTGCGCGCCGTACAAGCAGTACCAGGGCCATTCGGGCACCACGGTGACGTGGAGCACCGGCGGTGGCAGCGACAACGAAACGAACGGGTACCGCCAGGCGGTGCGTACCTTCTCCGACTGCACCGGGATCCTGATCAACTACTACATCGATCCCAAGGTCAACTCGGAGAAGGACCTCATCGAACTGATCGACTCCGGTAAGGCTTCGGACCTGCTTGGTGTCGGGCCCGGTACGTTGACCGACCTGGCCGCCGCCAAGAAGATCAAGACGCTTTCGGCGCAGGCCAAAGCCAACGTGACGAAGGGCTGGTCGTCCGACTGGCAGAACTACGCCAGCGCCGGCGGCACGCTCTACGGCATCCCGAACGACGCCGCCGTCAAGTCGTTCGTCTGGTACTCGCCCAGCTACTTCAAGGAGCACGGCTACCAGGTGCCGCAGACGTGGGACGAGATGATCGCGCTGAGCGACAAGATCGCTGCCACCGGGATCAAGCCGTGGTGCGCCGGCATCGAATCGGGCGCCGCCACCGGCTGGCCGGCCACCGACTGGATGGAAGAGGTCATGCTCCGGCTGGAAGGCCCCGAGATCTACGACCAGTGGGTGGCCCACAAGATTCCGTTCAACGACCCGAAGGTACTGGACGTGGCGAACAGGGTCGCCACGATCCTGAAGAACCCCGCGTACGTCAACGGCGGCCTCGGTGACGTCAAGAGCGTCGCCACCACCGCCTTCGGCGACGCCGGGCTGCCGATCCTGGCCGGCAAGTGCGCGCTGCACCAGCAGGCCTCGTTCTACGCCAACATGTGGCCGCGTGGGACCAACGTCTCCCCGGACGGCGACGTCTACGCGTTCTACGAACCGCCGATCGACCCCGCCAAGGGCAAGCCGGTCGAGGCCGGCGGCGGCTTCGTGGTGGCGACCTCGACGCGGCCCGAGGTGCAGGCGGTCCAGGCGTTCCTGTCCAGCAGGGATTTCGCCACCAGTCGGGTGAAGGTCGGCGGCTTCGTGTCCGCCAACAAGCTCGTCGATTTGAACAGCTACGACAACCCGATCGACAAGCTGTCGGCCCAGATCCTCCGCGACCCGAACGCGGTCATCCGCTTCGACGGCTCGGACGCGATGCCTGCCGCCGTCGGCAACGGGACGTTCTGGACCGAGATGACCGCCTGGATCAACGGCAAGGACACCAAGTCCATGCTCGACGCGATCGAGGCGTCCTGGCCGAAGTAGCGCCGGATCGGCCGGACAACCGCAGAACGTACGACGGCCGCGGGCCCCGCCGAGTGCGGGGCCCGCGGCCGTTACGGGTAAGGGGACGTCTTGTCCTACGAGCCGTCCCGGTGCCGATCGGCTGCGCCCAGAAAGCACCAGAATGCTGCCTTTTTGACGGCAGCGCGAGGAGCCGGTGTCCGTGTACCGTGACGGCATGGGAGAGGGGGCGACCAAGCGGGACGCGCGATTCAACGCGCCGCTGATGACCGCCCAAGAGGCGGGTGTTCACCTCGGAATAGCGCCGACCACGATCAAGAAGTGGTTGAGGCTGGCGCCCGAGGGTGGGGCGCCTGTCATGCACTCCGTCCCGCCACCGAGCGCCCATGGTCCGCGAATTCCATTTATCGCGCTGGCTGAGGCCCAAATCTTGCGCGAGTTGCGTAACACCGGCCTTTCCATGCAGGCCATCCGAGCAGGCGTTGCGAAGCTGCGGAAAGACACTGGCGAGGAGTATGTGCTCGCCACACGCACCATCGCATCGGACGGTGGTGAGCTGCTCTACAACGCGGCAACCAAGGTCGCGCCAGAGTGGGTACGAGCTCGAGACGGCCAGGGAACTCTGCGCCAGGTTGTCGACAACCTGCTGAAGTACGTGCACTATGCGCCGGACGGGTTCGCCGATCGGCTGGTGCTCAAGCCTTACGGGGCAGCGGATGTCGTTGTTGATCCGCGTTTCGCATTTGGCCAGCCTGTTATAGAGCGCAACAAGATCCGCGTCGAGACCATAGCTGACCTGTTCTACGCCGGTGAGTCGGTCGAGGTCATCGCGGATGAGTTCGACCTGGACGTCAACGAGGTCGAGTCGATCATTCGGGTCCTAGGACGACGCGCTGCCTGAATTCCTAGCCGACCGTGACCTCGGCAAACGCGTCGTTGAGGCGCTGCGCGCCGCAGGCGCGGTGGTGCACACGCTCCCGGAGGTGTTCGGCGAGGAAGGCGCCCAGCTGGCGGCCGACACCGAATGGATCGCTGTTGCTGGCCGATATGGCTGGGTCGCACTGTCGAAGAACAAACGGATCCGCTACGTGACTGCCGAGCGTGAGGCTCTCGCTGCGCATGGTGTGCCGCTCCGCGCTCGTCAATGGCAGCCTGGACCTGAAGGCGATGGCAGATGCCTTCCTGGCGGCTCTGCCTCGCATCGTCGATCTGTGCTCGACCCCGCTCGGCGGTTCTGTATGGATCGTGCACCGTGATGGTCGGGTCGAGCGGCAGTGGCCGTAGAAGAAGAGCCCGCCGGTCGACTCACTCACTCACAGGAGCTCGGCCGGGTCGAGCGTCAGCGGGAACGGATCATCGGAGCGCCAGACCTGACCGGGCCGCACGACCGCGCGGTCGACGTAGCTGTCGCCGTCGAGCGTGAGTACGGTCAGTTTCCGGTCTTTCGGGTCGACGATCCAGTACTGCGGGATGCCGCCGGCCGCGTAGTAGTGCCGCTTGAGCACGAGGTCGTTGCCGGGGTTGGACGGCGACAGCACCTCGACGGCGAACAGCACGTCGTCCTGGTCGAGCTGGTCGGTGTCCTTGTCGAGAGCGGCGGCGTGGAGCACACAGAGATCCGGGATGAAGAAGGTTCGCCGGCCGTGGATGGTCACCCCGACGTTCTCCGCGATTTCGAGGTCGGCGGGCACCTGGCGGAATAGAAGGTGGTGCAGCCGGGTGACGGCGCGGAGGTGGGGCATGGCGGGCGGAGGGTTCACCAGGATGCTCCCGTCGAACAGCTCGTAGCGCACGCCCAACTCAGGGAACCGGTACAGGTCGTCGACCGTCCAGCCGGTCATCGGGGGTACGAGGGACACGGTCATCGTCACGACCTCCATCCTGGTGGAGCGGCCGACGGTTTCGGCGGTTGTCCACAGGCCACTGTACTTGTCCACAGTTGCCGACCGGAGGCTTGACAACACGGCGTGCACGGGCGGGATACCGTCGAGCGGTGACCGATAACGCACTCGTACTGCGGGGGCTCGTCAAGCGGTTCGACGGTCTCACCGCGGTCGGTGGCGTCGATCTCTACGTACCCACCGGATCGTTCTTCGGGCTGCTCGGCCCCAACGGAGCGGGCAAGACCACCACGCTGTCCATGGCGGTCGGGCTGCTGCGCCCGGACGCCGGCACGGTCGCCGTCCTCGGTCACGACGTGTGGTCCGACCCGGTCACCGCCAAGCGGCTGCTGGGCGCGCTGCCCGACCCGGTCCGGACGTTCGACCGGCTCTCCGGCAGCGAACTGCTCGCGTACATCGGGCTGCTGCGCGGCATGGACGCAGCCGTGGTCGACGCGCGCGCGGCCGAACTCCTCGACGTGCTCGGCCTCGCCGACGCCGGTCGTACCCTCGTCGTCGACTACTCGGCCGGGATGAAGAAGAAGATCGGGCTGGCCTGCGCGCTCCTGCACGCGCCCCGGCTGCTCGTACTCGACGAGCCGTTCGAGGCCGTCGACCCGGTCTCCGGGGCGCTCATCCGGGACATCCTGCACCGGTACGTGGCCGGCGGCGGCACCGTCGTCCTCTCCAGCCACGTGATGGAGGTCGTGGAACGGCTGTGCAGCCACGTCGCGATCCTCGCCGGCGGGCAGGTCAGAACCGTCGGCACGCTGGACGAGGTACGGCAGGGCCGGTCGCTCGAGGACGTGTTCGTACACGTGGTGGGTGGCCGCGTCGCCACCGGTGCGGAGCTGTCGTGGCTGTAGCGCAGGACGCTCAGCCGGCCCGGAACGCGGAGCGGCCGACACGGGCGGTTCACTTCGTACGCCTGAAGCTGCGGCTGACCGGCAACAGCCTGCGCGGCCAGGCGTGGCGGATCGTGCTCGTCGTCTTCGGGGCCATCGCCGGGCTGTGGGGCGCGCTCGGTGGCTTCGCTTTGTTCACGGCCGGAGGTGTGGCCCGTGGCGACGGCGGCCTCGTCATCGTGGCCTTCGCCGGCGCCGGGCTTACGCTCGCGTGGCTGCTTCTGCCGCTGCTGTTCTTCGGCGTGGACGAGACGATCGACCCGGCCCGGTTCGCGCTGCTGCCGGTGTCGCGCGGCACCCTGCTGCGCGGCATGGTGGCCGCGGCATGCGTGAGCATTCCGGCGATCGCGACGGCCATCGCGCTGCTCGGGCTGATCTTCGGCGCGGCCGTACGCGGACGGACCCCTGCGGCCGTCGTCACCGCCGCTGTCGGCGCGGTACTCGGGCTCTTCACGTGCGTGGTCGGCAGCCGCGCGTTGAGCAGCGCGTTCGCGTCGATGCTGCGGTCCCGGCGGGTACGCGACCTCGCCGCCATCCTGCTCGCGGTCCTCGCCTCGTCGGTCGCCCCGCTGCAGCTCACGGTGTCGTCGCTGATCGCGCACGGGAACCTGGCCCGGGCCGCCGGGATCGCCCGCGTGCTCGCCTGGACGCCGCTCGGCGCCCCGTACGCCGCCTATCTCGACGTGGCCGACGGCCGGCCCGCGACGGCGCTCGCCCGGTTGGCGCTCGGGCTCGTGACCCTGGTGGCCCTCACGGCGTGGTGGTGGCGCACGCTCGAATCGGCCATGATCGGCGTGGCGTCCGGCGCGCGGTCGGCGGGCTCCGCCGGGCGACCGGCCAGCGCGGCGGACGGGCTGTTCCCGGCCGTACTCCGGTGGCTTCGCCCCGGTCGTTTCAGCGGGCTGGTCGCGCGGGAGTGGCGGTACTGGTGGCGCGAGCCGCGCCGGCGCGCCAGCCTGATCTCGCTGACGATCGCCGGGGTCGTCGTTCCGGCGATGCTGCGCGCCGGTTCAGGGTCCGGCGGCGCGCCGCTGCCGGTGGCCGTGGCGTTCAGCGCGCTGCTGGCCGCGATGGTGCTCGCCAACCAGTTCGGCACGGACGGCGCGGCGTACGCGCTGCACCTGCTGGTCGGTGTGCCGGGCCGGGTCGAACTGCGCGCCCGGGCCTGTGCGCTGGCCGCGCTGATGGCGCCGGTCCTGGTGCTCGTGACCGTCGTGATCGCGCTGCTGACCGGCGCGCAGTCGCAGGTGCCCGCGGCGCTCGGCGTCGTCGCGGCGGCACTGGGCATGTCGGCCGGCATCTCCGCGCTGGTCTCGGTGCTCGTCCCGTACGCCTTCCCCGAGTCGAGCAATCCGTTCGCGGTCAGCGGCGGCACCGGGGGCCTGCGCGGGCTGCTCGCCCTGGCCGGGTCGTTGGTCGCGGCGGCGCTGCTGGCACCCGTGCTGGTGTTCGCGGTGCTGGCCGACGGCGCCTGGGCCGGCCCCGCCGTCCTCGCCACCGGCGTCGGGTGGGGCGCCGCCGGGCTGCTGATCGGCACCCAGGTGGCCGGTGGCATCCTCGACCGGCGGGGGCCGGAGATCCTGGTCGCCGTCACGCCGCGCCGATGACTACTGCCGCTCTACGTCGATAGGCCGTCCATGACGATCTCACCGTCCGACCCGTTCGCCACCCCGGATCACCTTCGCTCGCCGGTGCGCCGGCTGCGGGGCCGGCTCCCGGCGGCCGTGACCCTCTGGACGGCGCCCGGGCCCGCCGGGCTGACCGTCTCCTCGACGCTGGTCGTCGACGGCGAGCCCGGCCATCTGCTCGGAATTCTCGACGAGGAGTCCGAGGTGTGGGCGGCGATCGAGGACGCCGGCCGGTTCGCGGTGACGGCGCTGACCGCCGAGGACCGCCAGCTGGCCGACCGGTTCGCCGGCCTGATGCCGGCGCCGGGCGGCCTGTTCGCCGGCGGCGGGTGGCGCGAGACCGGGTACGGGCCGGTGCCGGCCGAGCGGTCCACCTGGGCCGGGTGCCGGCTGACGAGCGCGCGGCCGGTCGGCTGGGGGCTGCTGGTCGAGGCGACGATCGAGGCCGTTGAGCTGGGCGACCCCGAGCCGCCGCTCGTCCACTACCGGGGCCGCTACCGCGAGCTGTCCTGACGGGGTGGACCCTCAGCGATCTTGGACACTTGGCGGGCCTATGACACCGCCAGGTGTCCAAGATCCGCCCCAGCGTGGGACGTACGTGGCCGAGCGACGGTAGTCGCGCCACGTCGGTCACTCGGCGCACCTGGCGCGCCGTTCGGCGCACCGGTGGACCGCCGGGGCTCCGGTGTCTTCACCACTACGCGATCGGGTTTCTACGGTCCGTGCATCCGTCGGCGTCCTCCACGCGCCACGAGGCGGCGCCGACCACCTCCGAGCCCGATGACTGGTGGTGAACCCAGATGAGCACCGAGACACCCGTACCGCCGGCCGATCCGTCGGCCGCCCCGTCGAGGCGAGCGGTCGCGGACGCCGACGCGTACCTCGCCGTCGAGCGCAGCCCCGAGTTCGCCGAGCTCCGCAGGGCGCTTCGCGGCTTCGTGTTCCCGATGACCGTGGCGTTCTTCGTCTGGTACGCGCTCTACGTGATCCTGTCGGCGTACGCCCGCGGGTTCATGAGCGTCAAGATCGTCGGCCACATCAACGTGGCGCTCGTGTTCGGCCTGCTGCAGTTCGTTTCCACGTTCCTGATCGCCTGGCTGTACGCGCGGTACGCCGGCAGGCGGCTGGACCCGCTGGCCGAGCGCCTGCGGGCACGGGTGGAGGGGGAGCGCGGATGAGTCACCCCCTCCTCGCGGCTGCCGCCACCACCAGCACGGCGCGCAGCCTGACGATCGTCCTCTTCATCATCTTCGTGCTGATCACGCTGGGTATCACGGTGTGGGCCAGCCGGCAGACGCGCAACGCGACCGACTTCTACGCCGGTGGCCGCTCGTTCAGCGGCTTCCAGAACGGGATGGCGATCGGCGGGGACTACATGTCCGCGGCGAGCTTCCTGGGCATCGCCGGGATCATCGCGCTGAGCGGGTACGACGGCTTCCTGTACTCGATCGGCTTCCTGGTGGCGTGGCTGGTCGCGCTGCTGCTGGTCGCGGAGCTGATGCGCAACTCGGGCAAGTACACGATGGCCGACGTGCTGGCGTTCCGGCTCAGCCAGCGGCCGGTCCGCACGGCGGCGGCGGTCTCGACGATCACCGTCTCGATCTTCTACCTGCTGGCCCAGATGGTCGGCGCCGGCGCGCTGGTCGCGCTGCTGCTGGGGATCAAGCCCGGGCAGACGTTCCTCGGGATGAGCGCCGGCACGGCCAAGGTCGCCACGATCATCTTCGTCGGGGTCCTGATGATCGTGTACGTCGTGGTGGGCGGCATGAAGGGCACCACGTACGTGCAGATCGTCAAGGCGTTCCTGCTGATGTGCGGCGCCATCCTGATGACCCTGCTGGTCCTGGCGGCGTTCAGGTTCAACCTGTCGGGCCTGCTCGGCTCGGCCGCCGAGAAGTCCGGCAAGGGCGCGGCGTTCCTGGAGCCCGGGCTCAAGTACGGAAAGGAGGTCGCCGGAAACGCCAAGGAGACCTTCTACAACAAGATGGACCTGCTCTCGCTGGGCATCGCGCTGGTGCTGGGCACGGCGGGTCTGCCGCACATCCTGACCCGCTTCTACACCGTTCCCGACGGCCGGGCCGCCCGCAAGAGTGTGCTCTGGGCGATCGGGCTCATCGGCGTGTTCTACCTGATGACCCTGGCGCTCGGGTTCGGCTCGGCGGCGCTGGTCGGCGGCAAGGCGATCACGGCTCAGGACAAGGCCGGCAACACCGCGGCGCCACAGTTGGCGCAGGCGCTGGGTGAGAAGTACCTCGGCGGCTCGGGAGGCGGAGCGGTCATGCTCGCGGTGATCGCGGCGGTCGCCTTCGCCACCATCCTCGCCGTGGTCGCCGGCCTCACCCTGGCCTCGTCGTCGTCGCTGTCGCACGACTTCTACGCCAACGTCATCAAGCGGGGTCAGGCGTCGGAGCGTCAGGAGATCCGGGTCGCGCGGGTGTCCGCGTTCGCCATCGGGGCGGTGTCGATCGTGCTGGCGATCTTCGCCCAGAGCCTCAACGTGGCGTTCCTCGTGGCCCTGGCGTTCGCGGTCGCCGCCTCGGGCAACCTGCCGGCGATCCTGTACTCGCTGTTCTGGCGGCGGTTCACCACGGCGGGCGCGACGGCGGCCATCTACGGCGGCCTGGTCTCCGCGGTCGTGCTGGTGTTCTTCTCGCCGGTGGTCTCCGGTACACCGACGGCGATGTTCCCGCACCACGACTGGCACTGGTTCCCGCTGTCCAACCCGGGAATCATCTCGATCCCGATCGGTTTCCTGTGCGGCTGGCTCGGGACCGTCCTGTCGCGCGAACGCGCCGACGAGGCGAAGTACGCCGAGATGGAGGTGCGCTCGCTGACCGGCGCCGGCGCGCACTGAGCCGGAAAGGGCGGTAATGGGCGGGGTGGGCCGGTCCGGCGCGCCCCGCCCCGTCTGTCTGATACCTGAGCGCAGTAGGCTCACCCGCATGACGGACAGGCGGCTGTACGGAGAAGGTCATCGGATCCTGGTTACCGGTGGCGCTGGATTCGTCCCGTCGCACCTGGTGGACGCGCTGCTGGCGCGCGGGGCGACCGTCGTCGCGGTCGACAACTTCATCACCGGCAGCAAGGAGAACGTGGCCCACCTCGCGGAGCACCCGCGGTTCACGCTGGTCGAAGCCGATGTCTCCGAGCCACTGCCGGCGCACGTCGCCGCGCTGGCCGGTCGGTTCGACGCGATCATGCACTTCGCCTCGCCCGCGAGCCCGACCGATTTCGCCCAGATCCCGATCGAGATCCTGCGGGTCGGCTCGGTCGCGACGCTGCAACTGCTCGACCGGGCGCTCGCCGACCGGGCGCGCTTCATCCTGGCGTCCACCTCCGAGGCGTACGGTGACCCGCTCGTACACCCGCAGCCCGAGACCTACTGGGGCAACGTCAACCCGATCGGCGTGCGCAGCGTGTACGACGAGGCCAAGCGCTTCTCCGAGGCGGCGACCATGGCCTACCACCGCTTCCACGGCCTCGACGTCGGCATCGTGCGGATCTTCAACACGTACGGGCCGCGGATGCGCCCGGACGACGGACGGGCGATCCCGACGTTCGTGTCCCAGGCGTTGCGCGGCGAGCCGATCACCGTGCACGGCACCGGCGAGCAGACCCGGTCCATCTGCTACGTCGACGACCTCGTCCGGGGCATCGTCGCGCTGCTCGACTCGGGAGAGACGGGGCCGATCAACTGCGGCACCGAGCACGAGATGACGATGCGGGAACTGGCCGAGACGATCGTCCGACTCACCGGCAGCTCGTCACAGGTGACGTTCGTGCCGCGGGCCGCCGACGACCCGGAGAAGCGGCGCCCGGACCTCACCCGGGCCCGCACGCTGCTGGGGTACGAGCCGACGGTCGGCCCGGAGGAGGGCCTGCGGCGCACGATCGACTATTTCGCGGGTCGCGCCTGACTGCAGGTATCACATACGCGGGCTGGCGGGCCGTACGTAATCTGGTGCCATGTCCTCCCCGACGTACCGCAGTGGCAGCTCCAGCGGTCGGGCCTCGGTGCCCAGCGGTCCTCGCGCCTACCCGAGCGGCCGGGCGCAGATCCCGTCCCGCGGCGCCGACGCCGGCTACCGTCGGTCACCGGGCGTGCCGGGTGGGCCGGGCGGACCCGGTGGACCCGGTGGACCCGGTGGGCCGGGCGGGCCTGTTCCCCCGGGTCCGGGGCGCGGCGACGCGCCGTACCGCCGGCGGATCCGCCCGAGGTGGGGGCGGATCGCGTTCGTCGCCTTCGTCGCGCTGCTGCTGTTGGCGGGTATCGGCGCCGGTGGGGCGTACCTGTACTACCGCAACCTCGACTCCGGCCTGCAGCGGATGGATGCGTTCTCCAAGATCACCGAGCAGCGGCCGGCCGCCACCGGCGCCGGAGCGGAGAACATCCTGCTGCTCGGTAGCGACTCGCGGGACCCCGACAACAAGGCGAAGCCGGGGCTGTGGCGCACCGACACGATCATCCTGATGCACCTCACCGCCGACCATCAGAAGGCGTACCTGATCTCGATACCCCGGGATCTCTACGTGCACATCCCCAAGAGCCCGACCAACCCGGACTACGGCGACACGAACGACAAGATCAACGCGTCCTTCGCGTGGGGCGGCGTGCCGTTGACCGTCGAGACCGTCGAGGGCTACACCGGGGTGCGCATCGACCACGTGGTGCTCGTCGACTTCGGCGGCTTCCAGCAGGTGACCGACGCGCTCGGCGGGGTCGACCTGAACATCGAGCAGGACATCACGTCGATCCACCCGCCGCACCGGCACTTCAAGAAGGGCATGCAGCACCTCAACGGCGCCGAGGCCCTGGACTACGTCCGCCAGCGCTACCAGTTCGCCGAAGGCGACTTCGCCCGGATGCGTCACCAGCAGCAGTTCATGAAGGCGCTGCTGGACAAGGCGACGAGTACCGGGACGGTCAGCAATCCGTTCAAGCTCCAGGCCTTCCTGAGTTCGGTGACCAAGGCGCTGACCGTCGACAAGGACTTCTCCCTCGCCAGTACGGCCTGGGAACTGCGCCACCTCAACAGTTCGGATCTGAAGTTCATGACGAGTCCGAACCAGGGCTCGGCGATGCGGGGCGGTGAGAGCGTGGTCGTCTCGGACAAGACGAAGGCGCTCGCGCTGTACCAGGCGGTGGCCAACGACAAGGTCGCCGACTGGCTCGCGCAGAACGGGTCGTAGCGCGCCGATCCAGGCTTGAAACCGATGCCGATCGATGCACGGCGCTGCCCGACCCCCGGCTGGCCTGGGGAAATGGTGATTGTTGACCGGTTTACCACTCCTCGTCCAGGTGTGATCATGGCGTAGACTCGGAGGTCAATCCCGCCTGATCGGCTCGGGCGTCCCGGTGCCGGCGCGGGTCACTGTCCGCACCGGGAGCTACGACGGCCACCTCACCAGACGACGCCAGACCGGAGGTCGGGTCCGACTCCGGCTTACCAGGCCCCCCGCCGGAGGCCGGCCCAGATCCGGCGCCGGGGGCCGCTGCGTCCATGTCTGGCAGTGAGCCGGCGGCGACGACCGCTGTGTTGCCGGTGGTTACCGCCGAGCCTGTAACAGATGCGCCAGCCGAGCCCGAGCCTGCCGAAGACGGGCCTGTCGATGACGAGCCTGTCGAAGACGGGCCAGCCGGGCCCGTGGAGGCTGCCGGCCGGGGCAGGCGCGACCGACCCCCCGGCCGCGATCCACTCTGGGCCCGCCTGCTCGTGGTCCTCGGCACGTTGCTGCTGGTCGCGTCCGGCACCGCCATCACCGGGACGAAGGTGCTCGCCCACCGCTACGACGCCACCGTGAAGAAGGGCAAGCTCATCGCGGATACGGCCCGAGCAGGTGGGGTGCAGGCGCGGCCACGGCTCACCGGCCCGTTCAACTACCTGCTCATCGGCTCCGACGCGCGCGCCGACGATCCGACGGCGGGCCAGCGCTCCGACACGATCATCATCGTGCACATCCCGGCCACGATGGACCGGGCCTACCTGATCTCGATTCCGCGGGACCTGCGGGTGCAGATCCCGCCGTTCCCCAAGACCGGGTTCCTCGGGAGCCGGGAGAAGATCAACGGTGCGTTCGACTACGGCCACGGCGGCGAGGACGGCGTGCAGTTGCTGTCGCAGACCCTCTTCAACCTGACCGGGATCGCCTTCGACGGCGCCGCGGTGGTCGATTTCGGCGGCTTCCAGAAGGTCATCGAGCAGCTCGGCAGCATCTACATGTGCGTCGACGAGCGCACCGAGTCCCAGCACATCGGGTACGACAAGAACGGCAAGTTCCTCGCGCCGTGGTACGGGCCCGAAGGCTCCTACCGCAACCCGGCCAGCACCCCGGTGGTGTACGAGCCGGGGTGCCAGCGGATGAAGCCCTGGCAGGCGTTGGACTACTCGCGTCAGCGCAAGAGCATCCCGGACGCCGACTACGGCCGCCAGCGCCACCAGCAGCAGCTGTTGAAGGCGATGTTCGACGAGGCGCGCCGGCAGGGGATCATCACCAAACCGGGCAAGCTCGACTCGATCATCCGTGCGGTCGGCGCGTCGCTGACGATCGACACCGGCGGCGTGTCGCTCGCCGACCTCGCGTACGCGCTGCGCGACGTGAACCCCGGCGACCTGGTCGGGATCAAGTTGCCGTCCGAGCCGCGGGACATCGGGGGCTTCTCGTACGTCCTGGCGCTCGACGACCAGGCCACGACGCTGTACGACGCGATCCGCAACGACACCCTCGACACCTGGGTGGGGCAGAACACGACCTGGGTGAACGGCCTGTGAACTGCCCGTACGAAGAGGGTCGTTCGGCTGTCGAACGCCCGAGCAGGCCTTAAGCTTGCGGACGTGTTTGGGCGTAACCAGGTCCCCGGCGTAGGCGCCGACGAGGTGCCAGCTGAGGCGTACCTGCTGGATGTACGGGAAGATGACGAATGGGCGGCGGGTCACGCACCCGACGCCCGCCACATGCCGATGCACACCGTGCCGGCGAGGCTGGACGAGATCCCGACCGACGGGGACGTGGTCGTGGTCTGCCGGTCGGGTGGGCGCTCGGCTCAGGTCGTCGCGTACCTCCTGGCCGCCGGTCGTGACAACGTCCGCAACCTCGACGGCGGCATGATGGCGTGGGCCCGTGCCGGCCGGCCGATGATCAGTGAGGACGGCGGCGCGCCGCAGGTTGCCTGAGTTGACTACCGAGCTTCCCTACCTACCCGCGGCTGACCGCGGGCCCGGCCGGGCCACGTCACCGGCCCGTCCCCTCGTTTTCGCCCACCGGGGCTCGTCGGCCGCCGAGCCCGAGCACACCCTCGCCGCCTACCTGCGCGCGATCGAGGAGGGCGCGGACGGGGTGGAGTGCGACGTCCGCCTCACCCGCGACGGTCAGCTGGTGTGCGTGCACGACCGGCGGCTGGAGCGGACGAGCAACGGCCACGGCGTCGTCAGCACCCACACCCTCGCCGAGCTGGACAAACTGGACTTCGGCTCGTGGCACCCGGGGCCGGGCGAGGACGACGACGAGCTGATCTACGACGCCAGCGGCGAGGGTCGGGGCCGCATCCTCACCCTCGACCGGCTACTCGGGGCCGTTCATGACGCCAACCGGCCGATGCGGCTACTGATCGAGACCAAGCATCCGACCCGGTACGGTGCGGCCGTCGAAGAGCTGCTCGTCGAGTCGCTTCGGCGGCACGGGCTGCACGAGCCGCAGGGTGGACGCCCGGTCGAGGTCACGGTCATGTCGTTCTCGGCGCTCGCGGTACGTCGTACCCGACGCCTGGCGCCCCAGCTGCCGACCGTGATGCTGATGGATCTGCTGCCGGCGGGGCTGCGGAGCGGCCGGCTGCCGTTCGGCTCCCGCATCGGCGGCCCGGGCGTGCGTCTGCTGCGCGCGCATCCCGAGATCGCGCACCGGCTGCACGCGCGGGGCCACCAGGTGTACGTGTGGACGGTCAACGAATCAGCCGACCTCGATTACTTGATCGAGTTGGGTGTGGAGGGCGTCATCACCGACCGGCCGGGCTTCGTGCGGCGACGGCTCGACGAACTCGGCCTACCGCGGAGGTGACCCGCCGGGCAGACTGTCCAGCATGGCCGCTCCTGCCCAGCCGCTCGACCCGGTCGCCCTGCTCGACCGCCTGACGGACCTCATCGAGCTCATCGGCCAGGGGGAAAGCGGCCTGCGGGGGCTTCAGCTCATCGTCGACGCCGCGGCGGCCGTGACCGGCGCGTGCGGCGCGGGCTTCGTCGAGTACACCCGGTCGGGTGGCCACCTGGTCGCGGCGACGAGCTCGCTGACCTGGGCGCTCGGCCTACCCGTGGAGATACCCGAGCATGCGGTCACGACGATGATCGAGGCGCCGCACTGCCGGCAGGCGCTGGTCGGAGACCTCCCGCCGGAGTTCGCGGCCCGGATCCGGGGCCGAGGCATCCAGCGGATCATCAGCACCGTGGGCTCCGCGGGCGGCTCGCTCGTCGGGTCGCTGCACGTGTGCTTCCCGGACGCCGACGGGCGCGCCGAGCCCTACCACCTGGCCGCGCTGCGCCTGCTCGCGGCGGCCGCCGCCCGGCTGTACCGGGAGAGCGCGGAGCTGCCGGTGTACCCGGACGGACCGACGGCGAGCCCGGACGGTCAGCAGGAGCGCGAGCAGGGCCGCGACCTCTTCATCGCGATGACCAGCCACGAGCTCCGCACGCCGGTCACCGCGATCAAGGGGTACGCCGACACGCTGGTCGAGCGGTGGGACTCGCTGGACGAGGCGGCGCGCCGGGACGCCGCCGGGGTGGTCCGGCAGCGCGCGCGGGAGCTGGCCCGGCTGATCGACCGGCTGCTGGCCGCCGCGAGCGGGGTGACCGGGGTCAGCGACGGCTCGACCGGAGCGCCGTTCGACCCCGCCCAGGTGCTGCGGGACGCGGTGGCGGAGCTCAACCCCGAGCTGCGCCGGGTCCTGCGCGTCAACCTGCCCGCCGAGCTGCCGAAGGTACGCGGTGACCGGGCCAGCTTCTCCACGGTTCTCACCGAGCTGGCGACCAACGCGTGCAAGTACTCCCCTGATTGGGTAGATGTGGAGCTGACGGCGGGGGCGGACGCGTACACCGTCTGGATCCGGGTCGCCGACCGTGGCCTGGGGATCCGGCCCGAGCACGCCGAGCGCGCGTTCGACCGGTTCTGGCAGCTGGACCGGGGCGATAAACGGCAGTACGGCGGGGTGGGGCTGGGTCTGTACCTGGTCAGGAAGATCGTCGAACGGCAGAACGGGTGGGTCAGTCTGCGTCCACGCGAAGGTGGCGGGGCCGTCGCCGAGGTGCGGCTTCCCCGTGCGACCGCGGCGGCGGGCTGACCGGGGTAGGCGGGGCGGGTGGCAGAGCAGGGTACGCGGGCTACCGGGACGGATCGCGTGTGGTGCGTCGTCGTCCCGCATCACGCCGAAGGCGCCCGCCGGGCCCGGCACAGGCTGGAGGCGAGCCTCACCGCCTTGGTGCCGGCGGTCACGCTCGCCGACGCCGTGACCGTCACCGCCGAGCTGGTCAGCAACTCCGTACGCCACGCCGCGCCGCTGCCCGGTGGGGTGATCCGGGTGGCGTGGCGGATGGTCGGCGGCGGTATCGAGATCCGCGTGACCGACGGCGGCGCCGCTACCCCGCCGACCGAGCGTCAGGTCGGGTCTGAATCTCCCGACGGGCGCGGGCTCGCGATCGTCTCCGCGCTCGCGGAGGGCTGGGGAGTCGACCGTGACGGGCTGGGCCAGTGCGTCTGGGCCAGGATGGCTGTCCCGGCGGCGCAGCCGGCCTGAACATCGAACACGGCGGCCGGAACATCGAACATGGCGGCCGGAACATCGAACATGGCGGCCTGAACACTGAACACGGCGGCCTGAACACTGAACACGGCGGCCGGAACGCCGAACACGGGTGCCCCGGGTGCACGCCGGACCGGCCGGTAGGGCCTAGGCTGGGTCGCCGTGAGCAAGCGCGCCCGAAATAGGAGTTCGCGTACCGGCACCGACGCCCCGAAGCGTCAGAAGGTGCGCGACATCTTCGTCCCCCGCCCGTTCGCCGGTCTGGCCGATGAGGTCGAGTGGATCGCCCTCCGGGAGCTGGTCCCGGCCGCCACGGCCCCGCTGCGGCTCGCGCCGGATCTCGTGGAGCGGTACGGCGAGCGGTCGGTGACCCTCGCGACCGTCCTGCCGATGGCCTGGCCCGCTATGACGAAACCGGACGGTCGGATTTTCGTCGGTCTGCAGCGCAACACCCAGTCCGGTGACGTCTCCCGCGATCTGGCGGTGGCGCTGCTCCGGGCGCTCGAGACCGAGCCTGGCAACCCGGTCAGTGTTCCCGCGCTCCCCGGCGAAGGCCCGCGACTGCAGGACGTGCTCGCCGACGGCCGGCTCGAGATCACCCTCCACGACAGCTACGAGTTCTGGCTGGACCCGGAGGCGATCGAGGACCCGAACGTCCAGGCCTCCCTGGAACGGGCCAACGCCGCGATCTACCCGACGGTGAAGCTCGCCGCCGCGCCGGCCGCGTACTGGTGCCGGGTGCCGGACCGGGCCCACGTCCGCCTGGTCCTGGCCGAGGAGGAGGACCCGGCGCTGGACGCGCTGGCGAGGCTCTCCGCGGCCGGTGCGCTGCTGCTCGGCGAGGGCACCAGGTTCGCCGGCATGTTCCGGGCGCACGGCTTGCTGGTACCCGTCTGGGACGTGCCGCGCGAGCAGGCCGCCGCCGAGTGGGAGCCGCCGGTGGCGGAGTTCGCCAAGCGGTACGCCGAGGCGCTGGCCGCGGCCGAGCCGCTCACCGCCGCGGAGCGCCGGTCGCGTCAGGGCCTGCTGGGCCGGCAGCTGACCCTGCGCTGAGCGCGACAAGATCCGCGCAATGTTGCACGCATTGCTGCTACCCGGCGCGGAATAGCAGCAAGATGTGACACATTGCGCGGATCTGCGGATCTTCAGCCGCCGAGCGGGGCGCGGGTGATCGGGCACGACATGCAGCGCGGGCCGCCCCGACCCGACCCCAGCTCGGATCCGCGTAGCCGGATGACCTCGATGCCGGCCCGTTCGAGCTGGGCGTTGGTCTCGACGTTGCGCTCGTAGGCCACGCACAGCCGGGGCGCGATGGCCAGGGTGTTGTTGCCGTCGTCCCACTGTTCGCGCTCGGCGGTGACCGGGTCCAGGCCGGTGTCGATGACGCGCAGCGTGTCGATGCCGAGCGCCTTGGCGGCGGCCGTGAGGAACGGCTCCGGCGGGGACAGCCGCAGCTCGCCGTCGCCCTCACCGGCCGTGACGGTCCAGGCCTGGAGGGTGTCAGCCACGTTCGGGTACATGACGACCGCGTCGACGTCGACCATCGTGCACACCGTGTCGAGGTGCATGGTCGCCCGCTCCTGGGCGATCGGCACGACCAGTACGGTGTGCGCCAGTCCGCGGGCGAAGCAGCGGCGGGCCAGCCGCTCGGCGCCGGCGGGCCGGGTGCGCTCCCCGACCCCGACGGCGATCACGCCGGGGCCCAGCAGCAGCACGTCGCCGCCTTCGAGGTGCTCGAGCCCCGGCTCGTACACCAGGGGCGTACCGGCGAACCGCGGGTGGTGGCGGTAGATCGCGTGGGTCAGCGTGGTCTCACGACCGCGGGCCGGCATGGCGAGGCTGGTGACCGCGACCTCGTTGCCCACCCAGACCGACGAGTCACGGGTGAACAGCAGGTTGGGCAGCGGGTCGATGATGAAGTCGTGCCGGTCCAGCAGCGCGTACACGATGCCGCTGCCGGTGCGCAGCTCCTCGTGGGCAAGGCCGGCCATGAGGACCGTCGCCAGGCCCGCCGGGTCGAGGTCGGCGAGGTGCCGGCCGACCTCGGCCCGCAGCGTGTCGCCCAGGCGTACGTCGGAGAGGACCGCGTCGGTCAGCTCGTCCCGCGCCGCCGGGATGCCGAGCACGTCGGTGAGCAGATCGGAGAGGTAGAGCACCTCCACGCCGCGGTCACGCAGCGCCGAGGCGAACTCGTCGTGCTCTTCCTGCGCCCGGCCGACCCACGGGATACCGTCGAAAAGGAGCGAGTCGTTGTTGCGCGGGGTCAGCCGCGCGAGTTCGCGTCCGGGGCGGTGCAGGAGCACGGTGCCCAAACGGCCGACTTCGCTGTCGACGTAATGCTTCACGAACAATCACCCTATCGAGCAGTCCTGTATGGGCCACTTGGGCGCCATGTGAAAGTACGTGCTGTCGAGAATGCGCCTTTCGTCCGCACTCACGCGCACTCATTCATTTATGACCACGCACCTCAATACGTACCGTAGTGCTGTAACCACAGTCCGGTAACTGCTGGGAGGCGCGTGATGGCGAGTTTCCTCCATGCCGCGGACGGTCCGGATCTCCGTCCCCTCGCGGAAGAGTACGCACCGGCCGGAACTCTTGGGGACGGCCGTCCGTCGGCGCTGGACTGGATCCGTGGCCGGCTGGCCGAGCGGGAGAGTCGGCGGGTGGAGGCGGCCCACTACCGGGCGGCGCAGCGGCTCGCGTCGCTCGGCGACAACTGGCGGGTACTCGACCTCCAGGCCGCAGCCGGTTCGGACCCGCTCAGCTTCCTGGCTGTCGGGCCCGGCGGCATCTTCGCCGTCGTCGTCCGGGACCACGGGCGCAGCCGGGTGAGCTTCGCCGGCGACGTGGTGCAGGTCGACGGCCGTCGGCCGAAATACGTCCAGCAGGCGCGCGCGGTGGCGAAGGTGGCGGCGACCGCGCTGTCGCGCATCGCGGGCGTGATCATTCCGGTAATGCCGGTGCTGGCGTTCGCCGGGACCGGCAGGATCAGCGTGTACGGCCTGCCCAAAGGAGTAATCATCTCCTCGTATCAGGAGTTGGGTCGGGTGCTCAACGCCCGAGGTCACCGGCTCGCCGGGGAGACCGTCGATAAGGTGTACGCCCTGGCTGCCGACCCACACACCTGGATCAACCCGCCGTACGTTCCCCTCGCGGAGCGGTACCGCTGGTATTCGGATAGTGACGAGGGCGGGGGCAAGCGACCCTGACAAGAAATCGCCGGCCAGGTAACCTCAGTTCGCATGGCGCCAGGCAGGTGGTACGGCTCTGATCGAGAGCCCAGGGTGAGCAGGTCCACCGCGCTGTTGCGCCTCCGGGTCGCCTGAGGAGGCGCTGTGCCTCACGTCGAACTGTCGTTGTCCGAGCCGGTCACGCGGCGGCGTCCAGTGGCGAGGTCGTCGCTGGGTCGCTGGGCGAAGGCCGTGGCCGACGCTGCCGAGTCGAGCCTCGTCATCGATGCCGACGCCGTCGTCGTGGCGCTGTCGCCGTCCTGCCAGGAGATGCTGGACTGCGACGGTCCCGCGATCGGCCGACCCCTGCTCGAGATCCTGCGGCTGCTCGACTTCTCGAATCCAGGTGGTGCGCTGAGCGCCGGCGAAGCCAGGAAGATACCGCCGTTGCTCGCCCTGGACTCCGGACAACTGGCCCGCGGGCTGATCAGGGTGCAGTGCGTGGACGGCCCGCACACCGTGGACACGATCGCCACCCCCCTGTACGACGTACACGGGAAGGTCGGCTCCTTGACGTTCTTCTGCCCGGTCTGATTTTCGCGCCGCCGGTCCGCCGAGGATTGATTTCGTCCGCTTTCAGCGGCTATGCGATATCGCGATTGTTGCGTACGTCCCACGCGACGATTTCGGGGTGTGTCCGATCCACCGTCGGCCCGTACTCTCCTTGCATGTTGGAGCTGGAGCTGCTGCGCGACGACTACGCTGTCTGCCGCCTGCCGGCCGGCTCCCCGGCGCCGCAGGCCCTGCTGGCGCAGGCTGGCAAGGGTGACGTGATCTCGGTCACCTGGACGCCCGACGAGGTGTCGATCCTGTGCCCGGCCGCGTGCGCGCCCGACGGGGCCAGCGTCGAGACGCCGTGGCGCTGCTTCCGGGTCGCCGGCCCGGTCGACCTGGCGCTCACCGGCATCCTGGCGTCCATCGTCAGCCCGCTCGCCGACGCCAGGGTCAACATCTTCGCCTTCTCGACGTTCGACACCGACTATCTTCTGGTTCCATCGGTGCGGCTCTCCGAGGCGATCACTGCTCTCACCGCCGCGGGGCACCGCGTCTCGAGCTAGCACCGCCGCGAGAGGCTGGGAGCGAGCGTGAACGGGGCGAAGACACGGGTGGGCCTGGCGCTGTCGATCGTGGGGATCGCCGCGACGGTGACCGGCTGCGGCCGGGTCGAGCCCCTGCCCCCACCGCGCTCGCCGCACGTGGTAGCCCCCAGCGACTCCGGATCGCCGAGCGACGACACCTCGGCCGCGCCGGACGATCCCGCCGCCGCGACGGCGGAGCCCGCCGACCCGACGCCGACGGCTGAGCTTGCCGGCCAGACGCCGGGCGCCCGGCCCGGCGCACTGCCCGGCGCCCTGCCCGGCGCCATCGCTTCCCGCTGCGCCGACCGCTCGACCGACACCCAGGTCGTCGCGGCGCTGCGACGAGACCGCAAGCTGCTGCTGCCGGCCGGCTCCACGCCGACGATCACCACCGGCCCGCTGTGCGCCGGCTCGTGGCAGTACACCGTGCTGTCCGTACCCGGCCGGGACGCGATCCAGGTGGTGACCCGCGGCGACCCGGGCCGGCTGGCCGTCGTCACGGCCGGCACGTACGTCTGCGAACCCGAGGTCGTCAGCGCCGCGCCGAGCGGCATCCTGACCGCCGCACACTGCCGGTGACCGGGATAGTCTCCTCCACAGCGCACCAAGAGAGGGGCATCGTCATGCCCGGCGTACCGCCGACCCGCTTCGTCTTCCTCGGCCCGGAAGGGACCTTCGCAGAGCAGGCGTTGCGTACGATTCCGGCCGCGGAGCACGGCACCCGCACCCCGGCCCGCAGTGTGCCGGAGGCGCTCGACGCGGTGCGTGCCGGCGACGCCGACGCGGCGCTCGTGCCGCTGGAGAACTCGATCGGCGGCCAGGTCGGCGTCACGCTCGACGAGCTGGCCGACGGGGAACCGCTGGTGATCACGCGCGAGGTCGTGCTGCCCGTGCAGTTCGTCCTCGGCGCCCGGACCGCCGTCCCGCTGGGCGAGATCCGGTCGATCGCCGCCCACCCGCAGGCGCACGCGCAGTGCCGGCACTGGCTGCGGGCGCACGTACCCGCGGCCACCGTGGTCGACGCGCTCTCCAACGCGGCGGCAGCGGCCGCCGCCGCGGCGGGCGAGTACGACGCGGCCATCTGCGCCCCGCTCGGGGCCGGCCGTGCGCGGCTGACCGTGCTGGCCAAGGACATCGCCGACCACGCGGACGCGGTGACCCGGTTCGCGCTGGTGTCCCGGCCCGGTCCGCCGCCCGCGCCGACCGGCGACGACCTGACCACCCTCGCGGTGTACATCGCCCACGACCGGGTGGGTGCGCTGCTCGCCGTTCTCACCGAGCTCGCGGTACGCGGGGTGAACCTCACCCGGATCGAGTCCCGCCCCACGGGTGAGCGGCTCGGCCGGTACGTGTTCTTCCTGGACTGCTCGGGGCATGTTGCCGAGGTCCGGATGGGCGAGGCGCTGCAGGGGCTGCGGCGGGTCTGCGCCGACGTGCGCTTCCTGGGCTCGTACCCGCGGGCGGGCACCGAGCGTCCGGCGCCCGCCCCGCCGGGCACCGCGGACGCCGACTTCGCCGACGCCGCGGCCTGGCTGGCCCGGATCCGCGCCGGCGGCCCCGCCTGATCCGCGATCTTGGACACTTAGCGGGGTGATAGGCCCGCCAAGTGTCCAAGATCGCGGAAGCGGGGGGTCAGTCGCCGAGCAGGCCGCCCAGCAGGCCCTGGCTCTGCTGCCGCTGCCCACCGCCGTTGCCGGCCAGGCCGCCGTGGAACTCCTCCGAGGGCTGGACGATCACGAAGCCCTGGCCGGCGAAGCTCATCGTGAACGCTTCACCCGTCGTACGCCCGATCAGCGTGCCGATGCCGAGCTGGTCGGCCCGGTGGTACCCGGTCTGCAGGCTCGTCGACCAGCAGATCGCCGCCTGGGGGTCGGCGTAGGTCGGCGCGTCCACGTTCAGTACGACCGGGGTGCCCTTGGTCGTGATGGCGATCCGCCCGTGTCCGGAGAAGACGCAGTTGAACATGCCGGCGCTGGAGAACATGCCCAGGCCCTGGACCATCCGGACTTCGTACTGCACCGTCGACTCGAAGGCGAGCACGTTGGCGCCGTTGATCGTGATCGCGTCACCCGGCTCCAGGTCGATCAGGTGCACGTCCGCGGCCCGGTCGGCCAGGAAGAGATCGCCGTGGCCGGAGACCTTCATGAGGGGTACGCCCTCACCGGTCAGCTTCTGCTTGAGCCACTTGCCCATGCCGCCCGCGCCGAGCGCCTGGAACTGCATCTGTCCCTGGTAGGCCACCATCGCGCCGGTACGCGCCATGATCTCGCCGTTGAGTTCGACCTTGAGCATCTTGGAGTTCTGCAGGCGCATGCCCGGCTGGGCAGACTCCTTCTCCAGGTTTTCGGCAGCGAACAGTGCGCTACGCATCAGCTTCTTCCCTCCGGGTCGGTGCGTTGCCCGTCACGATAAGTGACCGGGTCAAGCCTCAGCCCCAACCGAGCTCGTGGAGGCGGGCGTCGCTGATGCCGAAGTGATGGGCGATCTCGTGCACCACGGTCACCGCGACCTCCTCGACCACGTCGTCGTCGGTGTCGCAGATGGCGAGGATCGGGTTGCGGTAGATGATGATCCGGTCCGGCAGCACCCCGGAGTAGTCCCAGCCGCGCTCGGTCAGGGCGTACCCCTCGTAGACGCCGAGCAGCGTGGGCTCGTCCGGCGGCGGGTCGTCCTCGACCAGGATCACTACGTTGTCCATGAGCGCGAGCAGGTCGCCGGGGACGTCGTCGAGCGCGTCGCCCACCAGCTCCTCGAAGCGGGCGCGGGCCATCTCCATCGGCACGTGCGTATTGTGCCCGGACGCACCGGCGCCCCGTGGGAGGTACCCGCGGGGCGCCGGCGCGAAGGTGAGAACCGTTCAGACGAGCGACGCGTCCAGCGTGATCTCCACCGCGGACAGCGCCTTGGAGACCGGGCAGTTCGCCTTGGCCTGCTCGGCCAGCTTCTGGAACTCGGCCGCGTCGATACCGGGAACGTCGCCGCGGGTGACCAGATCTATCCGGGTGATGCCGAAGCCGCCATCGGTCTTGTCGAGGTGGACGCTGGCCCGGGTGTCGACCGACGTGGGCACGTGGCCGGCCTGGGACAGGATGTTGGAGAACGCCATGGAGAAACAGCCGGCGTGAGCGGCCGCGATGAGCTCCTCGGGGTTGGTCCCGTTGCCCTCCTCGAAGCGGGAGGGGAACGAGAACGCTCCCTCGAACGCACCGGAGGCGAGCGCCATGGTGCCGGAGCCGTCTTTCAGCGAGCCCTGCCAGCGGGCGGATGAGGTACGAGTTGGCATACCTGCGACGCTAGCCCATGACGGTGGCGGGGTGCGACGATGCGCTGATGCCGCGTCCACTTTTCACAGTGACCGGTGGGCTGCTCGGCGGCGCGGGCCTGCTGACCGGCATCGCCTCGCTGGCCGTTCCGTGGGGTCGGTTCCGGGTGAGCGGCGCGCTGCCGGTGGGTACCGCCGTCCCGGTGCCGGCGCCGCTCGTGGTGTTCCAGGCGCCCCACGGGACGTGGTACCTGATCCTGCTGGGCCTGCTCGCCGGTCTGTTCGCGGTCGCGGCCCTGGACACCGGGCGGGGCGCCCACCTCGCCCTGACGGTCGCGCCGACGGCCGGCATCGTCACCGTGCTGGTCGTGATCTGGCTGGCGAACGGGATCGCCGGTGCGGCCGTCGGCGCCAACGCGATCGGGTTCGCCGGTCTGCGGGTGACCGGGGAGGCGGCGTACGGGGTGTGGATCGGTATGGCGACCGGTCCGCTGCTCGGCTTCGGCGCGGGTGCGCTGGCGCTGGGCCGCCGCCGGACGGACCCCCGTCCACGCGCGATGCACCCCTGATCAGGCGGTCGCGGGGTCGGGCTCGGCGCACCAGGACTCGGGGGCGTCCACGGGTGCCTGCCACGCCTCCGGAAGCAGGAGCGCCGCCAGGTTGGCGGCGGCCACGAGTACCGCGCCGATGAGCAGCGGTGCGGTCGTGCCGATCGCCGCGGCGACCGGGGCGGCCACCGCCAGCCCCAGCGGTCGGGCGGCGAACGAGATCAGCGTGTCGAACGACCCGACCCGGCCCAGGGCCTCCGGCGGGATGCCGCGCTGCACGGTGGTCTCCCACAGTGGACTCAGCACGCCGAGCCCGAACATCGCCCCGAAGTAGGTGACGGTGACGACCGCCAGGGGCAGGTGCAGGGCGAAGGCTACCAGCGGGAGCGCGTACGCGGCGGCGCCCACGGCGACGCCGACCAGCGGGCGACGTATGGGCAGCCGGGACGCCGCGTAGACACCGGCCAGCATGCCGACGGTGCCCACCTGCGCGATGACCACCCAGGAGACGTCGCCGCCGAGGTGGCGCACCGCGATCAGCGGGCCGAGGGTCAGCAGGAACCCGGCGGTCAGGTGCCAGACGCCGTGGCCGAGGACGTTGACCAGGAACCAGCGGTGGCGACGGGTCTCCGCCCATCCGGCGCGCAGCTCGCCCAGAAAGGCGCCCCGCCCGGCCGGCCGGACGGCGCGGCCCGGATCGAGGCGGCCGACCGTCGTCGCGGACAGGATGAACAGCGCCCCGGTGACGAGCGAGGACCAGCCGGCCCCTACCGCGAGCATCAGGCCCCCGGCGGCCGCGGGCGCCGCCATCTGGGCGAGCCCTTCGGCCACGCCGAGCCGGGCGTTGGTCCGCAGCCGCTCCGTCCCCGCGGCCACCGCCGCCACCAGCGTCCGGACGGCAGGCGTCCCGAACGCCACGGCGGCTCCGGTGATCGCCGAGAGTACGGCCAGCGGCGCGACCCGTACGGGGCCGGTGAGCAGCTCGGCGCCGATCCCCAGTTGAGCGGCGGCGCGCACCAGGTCCGCGGTGAGCACGACCCGCTGGGGCGGGAAGCGGTCCGCCACGACGCCGGCCACGGGCAGCAGGACCAGCATCGGCAGCAGTTCGCAGCCCAGGACGAGGCCGAGGTCGGCGGCGGAGCCGGTGTGGACGACGGCGAGCGTCAGGGTCGTCGGGATCAGCGCGGTCGCGAGCGCTGCGAAGGTACGGCCGGTCAGCAGCCGTCGAATCGACGGGGTCATGACACGAGAGGATATTTCGTTAGCGAATCATTCGTCAACGAAATACTGTGCGTAGCATACTGGCCCGGTGGAAGACTCCGTCGACAGGCACATCGCCCGCTGGCGCGGCAAGGCGCCCTTCGACGAGCGGGTGGAGGCGGCGATCACCCGCATCCAGCTGCTGGCCAAGCACGTGCGCCAGGCCAAGGACCGGGCGCTGGCCGAGGTCGGACTGCAGGGCTACGAGTTCGAGACGCTGCACCGGCTGGCCGCCCGGGACCGGCCGTGGCGCGCCACCCCCTCCGAGCTGGCCGCGGAGCTGATGCTGTCACCGGCCGGCATGACCGGCCGGCTCGACAGCCTGGAGAAGGCGGGCCTGATCCGCCGGCTCCGCGGCACCGAGGACCGCCGGCGCGTGGACGTCGAGCTGACCGAGCTGGGGCACTCCCGCTGGCTCGACGCCATGAGACTGCGTAGCGCGGCCGAGGACGCCATGCTCGAACCCCTGGCGGACGGCGACCGGGACGCGCTCAACGCCCTGCTCGGCCGCATGCTGCGGCATGTGGAGACGGGCGCACCCCATTGAGCGGGCCACCCCATTGAGATGACCGCGCCCGGCGGGCACGATCGCAGGATGCCTGACATGTACGACGTGGTCGTGGTCGGCGGCGGACACAACGGCTTGGTCGCCGCCGCCTACCTGGCCAGGGCGGGCCGCCGGGTGCTCGTCTGCGAACGCCGCCACACGGTCGGCGGTGCCGCCGTCTCGGAGCACCCGTTCGGCCCCGACTTCACGGTGACCTCACTGTCGTACGTGGTCAGCCTCCTGCCGCAGGACATGGTCCGGGACCTCAAGCTCAAAGAGCACGGGTACCACGTGTACCCGCAGGGCCCCTACTTCGCGCCGCGCCGCGACGGCCGGTACCTGTCGCTGCCCGACGATCCGGCCGCGCGCCACACCGAGATCTCGAAGTTCTCCGCCGCCGATGCGGAGGCGTACGAGCGCTGGCAGGCCTGGCTGGGGCGGCTGGGCGGGCTGGTCGGCCCGCTGCTGGAGTCGATCCCGCCGAAGCTCGGCTCGAAGCGGCCCCGCGACCTGCTGGGCCAGGTGGCGCTGGCGGCGAAGCTGCGCAAGGTCGACGTACGGGCGGCCTTCGACTTGACCCGCCTGTTCACCGCGAGCATCGCCGACCTGGTGGAGGACAGGTTCGAAAGCGACGCGATGCGCGGGGTCCTGAGCGTCTCGGGTGTGATCGGGACGTGGGCGGGGCCGCGCAGCGCGGGTACGGCGTACGTGATGTTGCACCATCACGTGGGCGACACCGCCTGGGGCTTCCCGCGTGGCGGGATGGGCGGCGTCACGCAGGCGCTCGCGGGCGCCGCGAGGGCGTTCGGCGCCGAGATTCGGGTCGCCGCGCCGGTGGCCCGCATCGACGTCAGCGGCGGTCGGGTGCGGGGCGTGACGCTGGAGTCCGGTGAGGAGATCCCGGCGCGGACCGTCGTCACGACCGCCCACCCGAAGATCTCGTTCCTGCGGCTCGTGGAGCGCGCGCACCTGCCCGACGACTTCGTCGCCGACATCGAGTCGTGGCAGACCCGGTCGGGGACGGTAAAGATCAACTTCGCGGTCGACCGGCTGCCCACCTTCACCGCCCACCCCGACTACGACCCGTCCGTGTACGGCGGCACGATCGTGCTCGCCGAGTCCCTCGACGACGTCGAGACCGCCTACCAGGAGGCGGTCGCGGGACGCGCGGCCACGTCGGCGTTCGCCGACATCTGCATCCCGTCGGTCTTCGACGACTCGCTCGCGCCGCCGGGCAGGCACGTCGTGAGCGCGTTCACCCAATGGGTGCCGCACACCTGGGCCGGTCGGCCGGACCCCGACGAGCTGACCGCGTACGCCGACCGGCTCACCGCCCGCATCGACGCGGTCGCGCCCGGATTCATCGACTCGATCATTGGACGGCAGGTCATCGGCCCCGACATGATGGAGCGTGAATACGGCCTGATCGGAGGCAACATCTTCCACGGCGAGCTGACGCCCGGACAGATGTTCCACTGCCGGCCCGCCGCCGGATACGCCGACCTGCGCACCCCGGTACGCGGGCTCTACCAGGCCGGCTCGGCGACGCACGGCGGTGGCGGGGTGACCGGGATTCCCGGGCGCAACGTGGTCCGTCAGGTGCTGGCCGACGGCCGAAGGAAGGCGACGGATGGACGTTGAACAGCAGACGGGAACGGAACAGCCGAGCGTGGTCGAGTGGGGCGGCGGGCCCGTCGACCGGCCCGGCTGGTTCGGGTCCGGCCGGTCGACGACGGTGGCCGGCCTCGGCTGCGCGTTCGTCGGGTTCGCGCTCCTGCTGGCGGCCGAGCTGCTGCCGTGGGTGTCGGTACGCACCAGCGCGCTCGGTCAGGATTTCCCGACCGTCGGCGGCGGCCGGATCGGGTACGGCATCGCCGAGCTGGCGGCCTACACCGGGATGTTCAACTTCGGTTGGCTGATCGTGCTCGCCGCCGTGGCGACCGCGCTCGCGCTGCGGCCGCCGGCCCGCCGGGTGGCCGTCGCGGCCGGGCTCGGCCTGGTCGCGGGCCAGTTGGCGCTGCTGGTGGGCGTCACCCACGGGGTCAGGAACGTCATCCAATCGCGCGGCGGTCTCACCGGGGGCTCCGGCCAACTGGTCGAGTCGGGCGCCGGGATGTACTGCGCCTACGCGGCGCTGGTGCTGTTCGCCGCCGCGCTGCTCGTCGGCGGCGCGCCGGTCCGGCTGCGCCGGTCGACGGGCGTGGCCGAGGAGCCCGAGCTGCCCGGACCCGCCGACCTCACGGTCACCCCGGCACCGCCCGGCCACCCGGTGCCGCCGCCGGCGGTCGCCGACCCGAGCGTCTGGTCGAGGGGCGCGTAGCGATATCGAAGTGGGCGGACGACCGCCCGACCGGTAAGCTCACGCATCGTGATTGACCTGCGCTTGCTGCGAGAAAACCCCGACCTGCTGCGAGCGAGCCAGCGTGCGCGCGGCGAGTCCGAGGCGACCGTGGACGCCCTGCTCGCCGCCGACTCCGACCGCCGGGAGGCCGTCGCCCGGTTCGAGGCGCTGCGCGCCGAGCAGAAGCAGCTCGGCAAGCAGATGCCGAAGGCGAGCGGTGCCGAGCGGGACGCGCTGCTGGCGCGTACCAAGGAGCTTTCCCAGCAGGTCAAGGAGGCCGAGTCGGCGGCGAGCGCAGCCGACGAGGCGCTGCGCCGGGCGCAGCTGGCCGTGCCCAACCTGATCGAGGAGGGCGCGCCTCCCGGCGGCGAGGACGACTTCGTCGTGCTGCGCGAGGTGGGCGCGCGGCCCGACATCGCCAATCCCCGCGACCACCTGGAGATCGGCGAGGCGCTGGGCGCGATCGACATGGAGCGCGGCGCGAAGGTCTCCGGCAGCCGGTTCTACTACCTGACCGGCGTCGGGACGCTGCTGCAGCTGGGCCTGCTCCAGCTGGCGATGCAGCAGGCCGTCGAGTACGGGTTCACGCCGGTGATCCCGCCGGTGCTCGTCAAGCCCGAGTCGATGGAGGGCACCGGGTTCCTCGGCGCGCACGCCAGCGAGGTCTACCGCCTGGAAGCCGACGACCTGTACCTGGTGGGCACCTCCGAGGTGCCGCTCGCGGCGTACCACAGCGGCGAGATCCTCAACCTGGACCAGCCGCAGCGCTACGCCGGCTGGTCGTCGTGCTTCCGCCGGGAGGCCGGCTCGCACGGCAAGGACGTGCGCGGCATCCTCCGGGTGCACCAGTTCGACAAGGTCGAGATGTTCTCGTACGTGCGGCCGGAAGAGGCCCACGACGAGCACCAGCGGCTGCTCGCCTGGGAGGAGGAGATGCTGGCCAAGGTCGAGATTCCGTACCGGGTGATCGACGTGGCGGCCGGCGATCTCGGGTCGAGCGCGGCGCGCAAGTTCGACTGCGAGGCCTGGGTGCCGTCGCAGGGGCGGTACCGCGAGGTCACGTCGACGTCGAACTGCACCACCTTCCAGGGCCGGCGCCTCAACATCCGGTACCGCGACGCCGATGGCCGTACCCAGACCGCGGCGACGCTCAACGGCACCCTGGCGACGACCCGCTGGCTGATCCCGATCCTGGAGAACCACCAGCAGCCGGACGGCTCGGTGCGGGTGCCGAAGGCGCTGCAGCCGTTCCTCGGTGGCCGGGACGTGCTGGAGCCGGCCAAGCGCTGACCGTCGTCTCCTGTTCAGGATGATTTTGGCGCGACGCGAGCAGGGTCACACCTCGGCGAGGTACGTTTGCTGCCCGCTCATGCCAGGAGGCGAGCATGAACAGGCAGAAGACCAGGCCCGGCCTGCCCAAACTGATCGCGACCGATCTCGACGGCACGTTGGTGCGCAGCGACGAGACGGTCGGCGCGTACACGCATGAGATCCTGGCGCGCGTCAAGGCGGCGGGTATCCGGATCGTCGGCGCCACCGGCCGCGGTCCGCGCCTGATCGACCTGGTACGCGCCGACATCCCGGCCGCGGACTTCCTGGTCATGGGTGGTGGCAGCCGCGTCGTCGACCTGACCGACCCCGATGTGCCGCTGGTACTGCGCGACGAGCGGCTCGAGGGCGAGGTCGTCGCTGACCTGCTGGCCACGCTGGAGAGCGCGGTCGGGCCGCTGTCGGTGCTGGTCGAGGCCGGCGACGAGCCGCAGTCACCGTTATGGGGAGACCCCAACCCGGCCTGGCGCTATCCGGAGGTCGTGGAGGCGAGGGTACGCACGGAGGCGCTCGCCGGCCGCGTGATCAAGGGCTTCGCCTACCACGCCAGGTACGACGCCGACGAACTGCTCGCGCTCGCCCGGCAGCTCATCGATCCGGCGGTCGCCACCGTGACGCAGGCCGGGCTCGGGTACATCGAGATCTGCCCGCCCGGCGTGGACAAGGCCACCGGCCTGGCCGTGGTGGCCCAGGCGCTCGGCGTCGACCCGGCCGACGCGCTGGCCTTCGGCGACATGCCCAACGACCTTCCGATGTTCGAATGGGCCGGCTTCGGCCGGGTGGCGGTCGCCAACGCGCATCCGCTGGTCCGTCAGGCGGCCGACGAGGTCACCTTGTCGAATGACGCCGACGGTGTCGCCGTCTACCTGGATGCCATGCTGTCGGCGTGAAACTGCGCCTGGTTGCCACGGATCTGGACGGAACGCTGGTACGGAACGACTTCACGATCGGGGCCCGCAGCCTGGCCGCGCTCGAACGGGTACAGGCCCTCGGCGGCGCCGTCGTGCTCGTCACCGGACGGCCGATCAGATGGCTGCACACGGTCTACGAGTACCTGCCGATCCAGCCGCTCGCCGTGGTGGCCAACGGCGCGGCCGTGTACGACCCGGTCGCCGACTCGATCCTGCAGGCCACGCCGCTGTCGCCGGATGCGATCGCCGAGGCGTGCGGCCGGCTGCGTGCGGCGGTGCCCGGGGTGCGGTTCGCCGTCGAGACCGACGGCGGGCGGGTGATGCTGCACGAGCCGGAGTACGAGATCGGTGGCTGGGAGGTCACGGGCAGCAGCGGGGTGCGGTGCGTCGACCCGGTCGAGATCACGGCCCAGCCGGCGGTGAAGCTGCTGGTGAACGCCGGCCGGCAGCCGGCAGACGCCTTCACCTCCCTGGTCGCGGACGTCCTCGACGGCGTCGCCGAGGCCACCCACTCGTCGTCGAGCGGCATCGTCGAGGTGTCGGCCGTGGGCGTGACCAAGGCGGCCGGCCTGGCCTGGGTGGCCGACCGGTTCGGGGTGGCGCCGCACGAGGTGGTCGCGTTCGGCGACATGCCCAACGATCTGCCGATGTTCGCCTGGGCGGGGCGCGGCGTGGCGATGGCGAACGCGCACCCGTCGGTGCTCGCCGCCGCCGATCACGTGACCGGCGGCAACGACGCCGACGGGGTCGCGGCGTTCCTGGAGAACCTCCTGAACGGGGCGTTATAGGTACTGGCCGGTGCCGCCCTGGCCGTCCGACGGCTGGCCGGGCATCATGCCGGGGATCATCCGACCGCCCGGCCCCGCCGGCAGCGCCTGCCGGTTTCCGCCGCGCATCTGTTCGAGCTGCATGCGGGCGGCCATCTGCTGGGCCACCAGCGCGGCCTGGATGCCGTGGAAGAGCCCTTCGAGCCAGCCGACGAGCTGCGCCTGCGCGATGCGTAGCTCGGCCTCGCTCGGGGTGTTGCCCTCGTCGAACGGCAGGGTCAGCCGGCCCAGCTCGGCGCGCAGCTCGGGGGCCAGCCCCTCCTCCAGCTCGATGATCGACCGGCTGTGGATGTCCCGCAGGCGCTGCCGGCCGGCCTCGTCCAGCGGCGCGGCGCGGACCTCCTCGAGCAGCTGCTTGATCATGCTGCCGATGCGCATCACCTTCGCCGGCTGCTCGATCAGCTTGCCCGGGTCCTCGGCCTCCTCGCTCTCGTCGGCCTCGAGGTCGACGGTGCCGACGGGACGACCGTCGGGCCCCACCACGAGGACGGTCCGGTTCTGCTCGGTGCCGGAAGGGTTCGGCTGCTCCACGTTGTCGGCCATGGCTCCAATCCTTACGCACGTGGTCGGTCGATCGGCAAGCCGGGGGACTGAAGATCACTTGCGATCATGGCAGGCTGAGGCCATGACAGCCGATCCGCGCGAGGTGCTCACCCGGTGGGCCCCGGACCCCGACTTCACGGTCCGCTACGGCACCCACCCCGACCAGGTCGCGGACGTACGGCTGCCGGCCGACGAGCCGACCGGCCCCCTCATCATCTTCATCCACGGCGGGTTCTGGAAGGCCGAGTACGACCGGAAGCATGTCGGGCCGCTCGCGGTGGATCTGGCTGCCCGGGGCTACCCGGTCGTCACGATCGAGTTCCGCCGGATCGGGCAGGAGGGCGGGGGCTGGCCGGGCACGTTCGACGATGCGGCGGCCGCGGTCGACCGGGTACCGGGGCTCGTGGCCGACGCCCTGGCCGCGCGGGGTCGCGGGGTGCCCGATCTGGCCCGGCCCATCCTCGCCGGGCACTCGGCCGGCGGTCATCTCGCGCTGTGGTACGCCGGCCGGGCGACGGCGCCCGTACGCGGCGTCCTCGCGCTCGCCCCGGTGGCCGACCTCGTCCTCGCGCACCGGCTCCGGCTCGACGACGACGCGGTGGCGGCGCTGCTGGGTGGCGGCCCGGACGAGGTGCCCGACCGGTACGAGGTCGCCGATCCGGTGCGGTCGTTGCCGTCGGGGGTGCCGGTGGCCGTCGTGCACGGCACCGAGGACGACCGGGTGCCGGTGGAGGTGAGCCGGTCCTACGTCACCGCCGCGCGGGCGGCCGGCGACGTCCCGACGGTGGTCGAACTGCCGGGTACCGAGCATTTCGCGGTAATCGATCCTTTGGCGGCGGTATGGCCCGCTGTCCTCGCCGCGCTGGACACGCTCCGAGCCGTCGACGGCGCTGACGGCAATTGACGTCTTCCGCTGAAGCGGGTAGAACCCCCGGCAGCGGGGTCGCCGACCGGCTGGACCCGGCCGTTCTTCACGGAGGATCACTTGTCCGAGTTCACCCGTCGGCAGGCGTTGCGGGTTTTCGCCGCGCTGGGCGCGTCAGCAGCCGCGGCGCCCATCCTGTCCGCCTGCAACAACGGGAGGCAGCAGTCTTCCACTCTGGACCTGCCGCCCGTGAAGATCGGGCTGGTGGTGCCGCGTTCCGGCGTCTACAAGACCATCGGCGACGATCAGGTCAACGGCTTCAACCTCTACCTCAAGCTCAATGACCAGAAGTTGGGCGGCCGGCCCGTCACGCTGGTCACGGTCGACGAGGGGGAGACGGCGGCATCGGGTAAGGCCGCCGTCGAGCGGTTGCTCAAGCAGGAGCATGTGCTGGCTTTGTCCGGCGTGGCTAGTTCGGAGACGATGGTCGCGATTCGCGATCTGGTCGAGAATGCGCAGACTCCGCTCATCGGTTCAAATGCATCGCCGACCACCCTTCAGGGTGTCCGGTACATCTGGCGCACCTCGTTCGCCAACGACGAACCGGGCAAGGCGCTGGGGCGGTACGTCGCCGACAAGGTCGGCGACGGATCGGTCGCGCTGATCGCGCCCGACTACCAGGGCGGGCACGACCAGGTCGACGGCTTCCTCCAGACATACGGAAAGGACGTCGCGGGCCAGCCGGTCTTCACGCCGTTCAGCCCGACGCCGACCACGGACTTCACGTCGCACCTCAACAAGATCAAGAATTCGCAGGCGAAGGCCGTGGTGGCCTTCTACGCGGGCGCCGAGGCGGTGGCCTTCGTCAAGCAGTACCGGCAGGTCGGGTTGTCCCTGGACCTGTACGCGCCGGGCTTCCTGACCGAGGGGGCGCTGCTGCGCCAGGAGGGCGACGACGCACGCGGCATCTACACCGCGCTCAACTACTCGTCCGATCTGGACAACGAGGTCAACCGGCGGTTCGCCTCCGAATACCAGAAGGCGTACAACTCGCTGCCCACCACGTACGCCACGGCCTCGTACGACGCGGCAGGCGTGCTGGACAAGGCGCTCACGGCCGCCGGTGCCGGCGAGCTCACCTCGCAGGGCCTCAACCTGGCGATCGGCCGGATCGGGTCGATCGACAGCCCGCGCGGCTCCTGGCAGTTCAACCAGAGCCGCACCCCGCTCCAGACCTGGTACCTGCGGCAGGTGCGCCCGGACGGCGCCGTGCTGTCCAACACCGTCCTGTCGCCGCTGACCACGCTGGGGTGATCTCCGCGAGGCTGCTCGACAGCCGCCTCGCGATCACCCAAGATTGCGCGGTGCGTCCCGGGTACCCGCTGCCGTTACCGCCTCGACCCCGGCGCAGCTGGCTGGCCCCGGTCCTGGCTGCGCTGCTGGTGCTCGCCGCGGCGGTCACGGTCGGCGGCGGTGCGGCGGCGATCGCCACGACCCGTGGCGGCGGCGGGCCGAGCCGCGTCACGTTCGTCGGCGGCCTGGACGGCCCGGCCCGCCGGTCGGCGCTGACCGCGCTGCTGGATCGGCGGGCGAAGGCCGTACGAAACCACGACCGGCGCGCCTTCCTGGCCGACGTGGACGGTGCGGACCAGGCCTTCCGGCGGCAGCAGGAGCAGCAGTTCGACAACCTGACCCGGCTTCCGCTGGCTGATTTCCGGTACGCGCTGGAGGAGACCACCCGCTACGACCCGCTCATCCCGGACGCCGTGCGCAGCCGCTACCACGGGGTCGTGCAGACGGCGGCGGTGACCGTGCTCTACCGGATCGACGGGGTGGACGCCGCCCCGGTGGCGGCGCCCTGGGCGCCGATCTTCGGGTTGGTGTCCGGGGCCTGGCGGCTGGCCGGCGTGGCGACGGACGGGGTCCTGCCCACGGGTGCGAACGGTCAGGCGTGGGAGACCGACGAGATCGCCGTCGTCCACAGTGCGCGGGTCGTACTGGTGCTCTCGGCCGGTGACGTCGCGCGGGCGCCGGACCTGCTGCGGATGGCCGAGGCGGCGCTGGACCGCGTCGCGGCCGTGCGGAACGGAGGCTGGGCCGGCAAGGTCCTCATCACGGCCGTCCAGGATCCCCGGCTGTTCACCACGTACTTCGCCGACAATCCCGACCATGTCGGCGGCGTGGCGGCGATCGCGGTGCCGTACTACGCGCAGGTGCCCGCCTGGCACGCCAGGCCCGCCTACGTGGCCACGCGGGTCGTGTTCAACCCGCATGAGTTCGCCGCCGACCCGGCCGAGCTGGCGCACGACCTGACCCACGAGTTCACCCACGCGGCGATGGGTGCGGCGACCGCTGACGACACCCCGCTGTGGCTGGTGGAGGGGTTCGCCGAGTACGTGGCGTACAAGTCGGAGACGGTTCCCGGATCGTTCGTGAAGCGGTCGCTGGAGGGGCTACCGGTCCAGAGCGGCCTGCCACCGACGAACTTCTACGCCGACCCGCGCAACTACGTGCTCGGTTGGCTGGCCTGCCGGATGATCGCGGAGCGGTACGGCGAGGCGAAGCTGATCGCGCTCTACGAGGGCTCGCGCAACGGGTCGGCGATCCAGCAGGTGCTCGGGGTCGACGCGACCGTCCTCGCCAGCCAGTACTCCAGTTACGTGGAGAAGGCCCGCCGCGGCTGACCGGCTCACCCCGCATCGAGCGCGGACAGTCCGCTGGTCAGCGCGTCGTACGCCCGGTGGCGCACCTCGCGAAGTCGCTGGGGGCCCGCCTCGCCGCTCTCCAGTTCGCGCAGCGCCACCCGGCCGGACAGGGTGGCGGCCCCGGCGAGCAGCTGAGGGTAGAGGGCGTTCGTGCTCTCACCCGTACGGGCGGCCACGAACTCGGCGATCGCGTCGTGCAGCTCCTCGAAGATCATGTGGTACGCCGGGAGCAGTTCCGGCAGTTGTCGCACGAGCCGCAGCCGGGCGCTGATCTGCTGGTGCTGCTCGTGGTCGGCGATGTCGACGACGTCCATCGCGGCCCGGACGGCCGTTGCCGGGTCCTCCCCGGCCGGGCGTTCGGCGAGGGCCGCGCGCAGCCGGCCGACGATCGTGTGCGCGACGTCTCCGAAGAGCACATGCTGTTTGGAGGAGTAGTAGCGGAAGAAGGTGCGCACCGCGACGTCGGCTGCTTCGGCGATGTCCTCGACCGTCGTGCGCTCGTAACCGCGCTCGGCGAACAGCCGCAGCGCCGCTGCCTCCAGCGCGGCGCGCGTCTCCCGCTTCCTGCGCTCGCGCCGCCCGCACATCGGGCCGGTGGCTCCGGAGATGGTGACCACCCTGTCATGGTGTCACGTGCGTCGCGGTGCACTTCGTAAAACGGCGGGAGGTCATGTGTCGAAAAAATACCCCAAAAGGGGCATAGTGCGGCTCGGCTCGTCGCCTGCCGAAAGCGGCGGGCGGTGGATACCGTCGAAGCATGGGGGTCCCGCGGGTCGGGCTGCGCCGGAACACGCTGGGCAGCCTTGGGATTCTGGCGGTCATAGCGGCAATCGCGGCGGGGCTCCCGGCGCTCGACCGGGCGCTACCCCGCGAGCGGACCGTGCGGTCCGGGACGGCGTACCCGGTGACCGACGCGATCACCGTCGTGCCGCCGCCCGGCGCCCGCCTCGACGCGGGGCAGACGCGGCCCGGCCGCGACGTCGGGCAGGCGGTGTTCCTCGTCGGCCGGGTACGCTTCGCGATCCTGGTCAGCCCCGACCGGCTCACCCCCGAGGCCGCCGCGGCCCGGCTGCGCACCCGGCTCCGTGACGGCCTCGGCGCCAGCGCGATCGAGGCCGGCGCGCCCGGCGCCGCCGGTGCCCTGACCGGCCGGTTCCGGCTCGGGACCGACGGCGGCTGGTACGCGGTGCGCGTGTTCGACGAACGGGCCGTCGTGGACGCGACCGCCAGCGGGCCACCCGCCGACCTGGCCGACCTGCTGCCGGCGATCCAGGCCAGCGCCGCGAGCATCGCGAGAGCGACGTGACGCCCCAGCGCACCCGGGCGGCGCGCGTGGCGCCGGTACGACCGCAGCCGCTCGCCGGTGACCTCTTCGGCTCCGTACGGACGCCGGTGTTCTGGCTGCTCGTCGGCCTGTTGACCGTCGGTGCGGCGCGGCTGGGCGGCATGGTCGCCCCGCCGTTCGCCCGCTACCCCGTCGCCATGACGGTCGCGTTCGTCCTGTTCGCGCTGTACGCCGTACCGTTCGTGCTGTTCATCGCGCACGTCGACCGGCTCGAACGCGAGCCGCCGGTGCTGCTGGCCACCGCCTTCGCCTGGGGCGCCGTGGTCGTGACGGTCACCGCCGTACCCGGCAACCTGGCCGCCGAGAGCATCGTCGCGAAGCTCGTGTCACCGCGCTTCGCCGCGCTGTGGGGCTCCGCGCTCGCCGGCCCGACGGTCGAGGAGATTCTCAAGTTCCTCGGCGTGGTGGCCATCGCGATGCTCGCGACGAGCCAGGTCAACAGCGTCGTGGACGGCATGGTGTACGGCGCGATGGTCGGGCTCGGCTACCAGGTGATGGAGAACGTCTCGTACGCCGCGGTAGCGGTACAGGAGGCCGGCGCGGGTGACCGGCTGGAGCCGGTGTTCACCACGTTCGTCGTACGGGGCATCCTCGGCGGACCGTGGAGCCACACCGTGTTCACCGCTCTCGCCGGCGCCGGGGTCGGCTACGCGGTCGTACGGGTCGACCGGTCGGCGCGGGTACGGGCCGCCGTCGCGGGCGCGGGCCTGGGCGGCGCCTGGCTGTGCCACTTCGCCTGGAACTCGCCGCTGCTCGCCGACGGACTCGGCGTGGGCGTCGCGGGCCGGCTCGCCGCGCTCGTGGTGAAGGGCGCCCCGGTCCTCGCGCTCGTACTGGGGCTCGCGTGGCTCGCCCGGCGGCGCGAGGACGCCTACTACGCCGGTGTGCTGTCGGCGCTCGGCGATCCGTGGATCGTGACCCCGGCCGAGCTACGGGCCATGTGCTCGCTCGGCGGGCGGGCGGCGCTGCGCCGGGCCGCGTACTCCCGGGCCGGCGCGGCCGGCGAACGGGCGGCGCGCCGGCTCCAGGAGTCCCAGGCGCGGCTCGCCGTCGAGCTGAGCCGGGGTATCGCTGCCGCCAGCGGCCGTGGTGGCGCTGCCGAGGAGGGCAGGCTCACCCCGGCGGCTGTCGACCGCGCGCGGGAGGTGCTGCGCGCCCGCCACGCCCTCGCCGCTCTCACGCTGCCGACGGCGGACCGCCGGCCGTTCGCCGGCAGCGTCGTCATGTGGCTGATCGGCGCCTGGGTGACGGTCGGCAGCGCACTGGGCCTGGCGCTGATGCTGCGCGCTCTCACCTGAGCGCGACTCTCATGGCCTGTTCACGGCTGGACTGTGCACGACTGCTGGACTGTTCACGGCTGCGGCGGGAGCCCGCCGTCGCCGTCGACCACCTCGTCCGGGGTGCCGTCCTGGGTGCGGTCCACGATCGTGACGTCGACCTCGCCGTCGCCGTCGGTGTCGAACTGGAACAGGTCCGGCTTGCCGTCGCCGTCGGTGTCCACCACCCACACATCCGGCTTGCCGTCATTGTTGGCGTCGCGTACCGCCAGGTCGACGCGGTCGTCGCCTCTGGTCTCCACGCTGTCACCCATCCGAGACTCCTCCGTTAGACGCATCCCGCCCGTGTCCTGAACGTACCCAACGGGCGCACGGCAGAATCAGCGCCGTGAGTGAACGGTTCGTAGTGATCGGTGCCGGCACGATGGGGGTCGGCATCGCGTACGTGGCGGCGGGATCCGGGTACGCCGTCGAGCTCGTCGAGCTGGACCCGGCCCGCGGCGAGGCGGCGGTCACCGCGCTGGGTCGGCGCTGGGACAAGGCGGTGGCGCAGGGCCGGCTGGCCGCGGCCGAGGCGGAAGCCGCCAAGCAGCGGGTACGCCTGGTCGCGAGCCTCGACGAGGTCGCGGCGGAGCCGGCCGTGGTCGTCGAGGCCGTACCCGAGCGGCTGGACCTGAAGCGGACGGTGCTGCGCACCGCCGCGGACCTGGCCCCGGGCCTGCTCGGGTCCAACACCTCCAGCATCCCGATCGCGGCGCTGGCCGACGGCCTGCCCCACCCGGAACGGATGCTCGGACTGCACTTCTTCAACCCGGTGTGGGCGATGGCGCTGTTGGAGATCGTGGTCGGCGCCGCCACGGCGCCCGAGACGACCGACAACGCGCTGGCCGTCGCCGCGCGGCTGGGCAAGGACCCGATCGTCGTACGGGACGCGCCGGGCTTCGCCACCTCCCGTCTCGGCGTGGCCCTCGGGCTGGAGGCGATCCGCATGGTCGCTGACGGGGTGGCCAGTGCGGCGGACATCGACAAGGCGATGGTGCTGGGATACCGCCACCCCATGGGACCGCTGGAGCTCACCGACGTCGTGGGGCTCGACGTACGGCTGGACATCGCGCGTACGCTGCGCGCGGCGTACGGCGACCGGTTCGCCCCGCCGCCCCTGCTGGAGGAGATGGTCGCGGCCGGGAAGCTGGGCAAGAAGTCCGGCGAAGGCTTCTACCGCTGGGTGGACGGGGAGAAGCGGTGACGGAGCCGTTACGCGTGGCGGAGCGCGACGACCGGTCGTCGCGCTGCGTCTGACCACGCTCGCCGTGGACGCGCCGGCCGCCGCCGTCAGCGGCGTTCGCGCTCGTGCTCCGGCTCGCGCTGCGCGGGTACGCCACCGCTGCCGGCGTGCGCCTTCTCGCGCTCCGCGCGGGCGCGGTCGCGGTGGCCGTCCGGCTGTCCGGCGGGCTCCTCGATGGGCAGGAAGAAGCCACGGATGGCGGGGGCCATCCCGCCGACCCGGTTGACCCGCTTGGGGACCGTCCAGCCGGCGTACGGCAGCTCGCCGTGGCCGGCCTCGTCGACCGGGCCGAGGGGCTGGTGCACCTCGACGAACTTGCCCGACGGCAGCCGCCTGATGATCCCGGTCTCCATGCCGTGGACGAGGACCTCACGGTCGTGCTGCTGGAGCGCCAGACAGACCCGGTAGGTGATCCAGTACGCGATCGGGGGGACGAGCAGGGCGCCGATCCGGCCGGCCCACGTCGTGGCGTTGAGGCTGATGTTGAACTTGAACGCGATCACGTCGTTGGCCGCCGAAAGCGCGAACACGACGTAGAACGCCACCGCCATGGTGCCCAGGGCGGTGCGGGTGGGCACGTCGCGGGGCCGTTGCAGCAGGTGGTGTGGCTGGGAAGGGTAGATCTTCCGTTGCTCCACCCACGGGTAGACGAGGGCGAGCACGGTGATGACCCCGACCAGCACCGCCCCTGCCCAGAAGGCCGGCGGGACGGTGTAGGGGCCCGCCCGGATCTCCCAGGGTGGCATGAGGCGCAGCGCCCCGTCCATGAACCACACGTACCAGTCCGGCTGGCTCGCCGCCGAGACGACCGCTGCCTGGTACGGGCCGTAGATCCAGATCGGATTGATCTGGAAGATCCCGCCGAGCAGCGCCAGCAGCCCGGCGACGAACATGAAGAAGCCCGTGCTGCGTATGGCGAAGCCCGGCACCATCCGCTCGCCCACCACGTTGTGCTCGGTACGGCCGGGGCCCGGCCACTGCGTGTGCTTCTGTTTGATCAGGATGCCGAGGTGCGCCGCCACGAGCGCCAGCAGCAGCCCCGGGATGATCAGGACGTGGGCGATGTACAGCCGGGGCAGGATCTCGGCACCCGGGAACTCGCCACCGAACAGGCTGGTCGCGAGCCACGTACCGATGACCGGGACCGAAAGGACGATCGCGTTCGCGATCCGCAGGCCGGTGCCGGACAGCGCGTCGTCGGGCAGGGAGTACCCGAAGAACCCTTCCGCGAAGCCGAGCCAGAACAGGGTGATCCCGATCACCCAGTTGATCTCACGCGGGCGGCGGAACGCGCCGGTGAAGAAGATCCGGAACATATGCGCGACGATGCCGGCCATGAACAGCAGCGCCGCCCAGTGGTGGATCTGCCGCATGATGAGGCCGCCGCGCACGTCGAAGGAGAGGTCGAGGCTGGTCTGGTAGGCGCGGGACATCGGCACGCCGCGCAGCGGGGTGTAGGAGCCGTGGTACACCACCTCGGTCGAGGCGGGTGTGTACCACAGCGCCAGGAACGTGCCGGACAGGATCAGGATCACCAGCGAGTACAGCGCGATCTCGCCGAGCAGGAACGACCAGTGGTCGGGGAAGACCTTGTTCATGGCCGCTCGCAGCGTCCGGGACAGGATGAGCCGGCTGTCGAGCCAGCGGGTGATCCCGGCTACCCGCTCCGCGGTCGTGTTGCGGCGCCTGAGCGTGTTGATCATCGGGGTGGGCCTTTCCGGCGACGGACCGGATCGGCTATCTACCCCGTCTGCGGGATCTGACCCTCCTACCTGCGCTTTTCCTGCGCGCGCCGGCGGCGGCGACTACGACTGGAACGTCATCCCCTCGTCCTTGAGCGCCCGCACGAACAGGGCAGACTCGTCGAACCCAATGATCACCACCGCGTCCGGCCCGGACTCCGCGATCGTCTTGGCGAGTGGCTTGAACAGGGTGTTGCGGTCACCCGGCGCGTACGTCTCCTTGCCCTTGTACGTGAGCACCTGGATGTTGCCCGCCTTGAGCCCGGCGGTGGTCAGGTCGGCCAGCACGCCGCTGCTCAGGCCCTTGCCGTAGGAGTCGTCGCGGGCGACGACGGCCACCTTCGCGGCGCCGTCGCGCATCACGATGTCGGCCAGCGCCTTGGCCTGGAGCTTGTCGGACGGGGCCGTGCGGAAGAACAGGCCCTTGTCGTCGACGGTGGACAGCGCCTCCGACGTCGCCGACGGCGAGAACAGGATGCGGCTCGCGGCGACCACCTTCGGCAGCACCGCGGCCGAGACGCCCGACGCGGCGGCACCGATGATCACCTGAACGCCGGCCGAGATGAACCGGTCCACCGTCGCCGAGGCGACCTGCGGGCTCGTGCCGTCGTCACCGTCGACCCACTCCACGGGCTGACCGAGCACCCCACCGGCCTCGTTGATCTCCTGCACCGCGAGCTTCCCGCCGGCGAACATCGGCGGACCCTGGCTGGCGAGCGCGCCGGTGTGCGGAAGCAGACCACCGAACTTCAGCGCCGTCGGCTTCCCGGTCCGGTTGGCGCTCGCCGGCGGCGGGGTGGGCTCGTTCTTGCCCGCGGTGGTGTCCTCGCCGGCGCCCACGAACTCGGTCTTGGCATCGTCGATGTGGTTGTCGCGGCCGAAGTTGAGCGTCGCGTAGCTGGCGGTGGACGGCTCACCCACGTCGGTGAAGCCGCTGCGCTTGAGTGAGGACACGCCGCGGTACTGGATGTTCTCGTTCTGGCGGATCAGGCCGACGCAGTCCTTGAAGGTGCTGCACGTGGTGCCGCCCACCGTGGTGCCCACGATGTACTTCGCGATCGCCGGGGCGTCGGTGCTGCGGGCGGCCTCCGCCGCCAGCGCCGACACGATCACCGCGTCGTACGACTCGCCGGCGTAGTTGTAGTCGGTGAGGGTGGGGTCGACGGCGTGGAGCCGCCGCTTGAACTCGTCGGTGAGCGGCGTGAGCGGCGTCGTGCCCTTCATGCCGGCGAGCACGCCCGGCGTGTCCTTCAGGAGGTCACCGAACGAGCTGCTCATGTTACCGTCTGTACCGTACAGTCGGGTCTGACGGTGACCGGCCGAGCCGGCCGAGTCGGACGGCTTTGACGTGCCGCACGCCGAAGCGAACAGCACGGCGGTCAGAGCTGCGAACGTCAATGCCGTGCGGGTGACACGCCGCATGAGCTACTCCCTCCGGGAACCTGCCGTGCGCACCTTAGCGCGACTTTCGCCGATGGAGGAGATCGCGGTGTGATCCATTTCGCTGCATGCCACATGCCGGAGTGCGGGTAGCCTGCGGGCAATGGAAACGCTCTCACCGGACGGTTCGACTCCAGCGCTCGACGGGCTCGGTTCCCTGGCGGCCCGGATGGGCATCGAGATCGTCGAGGCCACGCCCGAACGGGTGGTCGGCACGATGCCCGTCGACGGCAACCTCCAACCGTACGGGCTGCTGCACGGCGGCGCCTCCTGCGTCCTGGCGGAGACCCTGGGCTCGATCGGTGCGGCGATGCACGCCGCCCGGACCCACGGCGGGTACGCGGTCGGCGTCGACATCAACGCCACCCACCACCGGTCGGCCCGGTCCGGCGTGGTCACCGGGGTTGCCACCCCGCTGCACCTGGGCGGCTCGATCGCCTCGTACGAGGTCGTCATCACCGATTCCGCCGGTGACCGCCTCTGCACCGCCCGTCTGACCTGCGCGGTCCGTCGTCCGTGACCCCGGCGGCGCGGTAGCGGGACCGCCGCGCGGCGGCGCTTGACTGTGACGGATACGCTGCGCAACGTGGAGGGCCAACCGGACAACCTGTTCGACGCCGCGCTGTTCGACGATGTCGCGCTCGTGCTGCGATCCGCGCTGGCCGGAGACGGCGACGGCGTGGTCAACGCGTTCAACAAGGCGACGACCCGCGCCGGTGTCGTCGGCGCGTACGAGGTGGCCTGGAGCCTCGCCGGCGCCACCGTGGGCGACGACATCGCGCTGGGCCCGTGGCGGCTGGACTTCCCGGGCATCGAGGAGGCGGCCTACGACAAGCGGTGGGTGGCGCGGTTTCTGAGCGCGTACGCCAACGCTGACGAGGCGATCGCCGAGGCGCTGTTCGGCGCCGCCATCGCCGACGGCAAGCTGCCGCAGTGCCTGCTCACGCTGGCCGGCTCGGCGATCGCCACCATCCGCCACCGCGACGGCGGGTCGGGCGCACGGTCGTGACGCCGGGTTAGGCCCAGCGCCGGCCGGTGATCCGCTCGTACGCCTCGATGTAGCGGGCGCGCGTCGCCTCGACGATCTCCGGCGGGATCTCCGGCCCGGGCGCGGTCTTGTCCCAGCCCAGCTTCGGGTCGGCCGCCCAGTCGCGGACGAACTGCTTGTCGAACGAGTCCTGCGACCGGCCGGGCTGCCAGGAGTCGGCCGGCCAGAAGCGGGACGAGTCGGGGGTCAGCACCTCGTCGGCCAGCAGCAGCTCGCCGTCGGGCGTACGGCCGAACTCCAGCTTGGTGTCGGCGATGATGATGCCGCGCTCGGCGGCCAGTTCGGCGCCCCGCCGGTACACCTTGAGGGTGAGCTCCCGCAGCGTCTCGGCCGTGTCCTTGCCGACTCGCTCGACCATGTCGTCGAAGCCGATGGACTCGTCGTGCTCGCCGATCGGCGCCTTCGTCGTCGGTGTGAAGATCGGCTCGGGCAGCTTCGAGCCCTCGACCAGCCCGGCCGGGAGCGTCACCCCGCAGACCTCGCCGGTCCTGTCGTACTCGCTCCGCCCCGAGCCGGCGAGGTAGCCCCGGGCGATGCACTCGACCGGCACCATCGAAAGGCGCCGGCAGCGGATCGCCCGCCCGGCCCACTCGGCCGGTACGTCGGTGGCGGAGACGACGTGGTTGGGCACCACGCCGGCGAGCTGCTCGAACCACCACAGCGAGAGCTGGGTCAGCAGGGCGCCCTTGTCGGGGATGGGGGTGGGCAGGACGACGTCGTAGACGCTGATCCGGTCGGACGCGACCAGGATCAGGTCGTCGCCGTCGGCGTACACGTCCCGGACCTTGCCCGAATGCAGCAGCTCCACCCGTACTCCCCGATCTTGTATTGGGTCCTGGGACCGATTCTCGTTGCCGGGGATGTGGACCGGTCAGGCGGGGTAAGCGCCCGGCATGTCAGACCCGGCGCACCGGCGCCCTGACGGGCTGGACGACCTGACCGTCGCGGCGGTCGGGAAGTTGAGCGAGGCGCTCGAGACGACCGAGCGCGCTCGCGGTCACCTGTACGCGATGCACCAGCTGACCGGCAAGGCCGACTTCATGCTCGACGACGCCGTCCGGATGTTCCGGGAAGCCGGCCACCACGACCTGGCCGAGCGGATCGAACGTGAGCTGATCGGCCGCAACGTGATCCGCGGCCGCTGGACCTACCAGATCGTCGAGGACTACGACGACGGCTACTACGCCCTGTTCCAGGAGCTGGAACGGACGGCGCGGGAGCGGCTGGTGGGCGGGCGGCGGCACCTGTACGAGGCCGAGCTGAAGTGGCGGCGGCGCACCGCGGGTGAGCCGGGGCACGAGCTGGGGCCGTGATCGCACCGGCCGGGTGAGGCCGGCCGGCATGGCCGGTGCCGCACCCCGGTAGATCGGTCCGCACCCCCATCGCCGCAGGGAGCAGTCGGACAGGTGTAGCGCTATCTGCGATATGGCAGATTGGGGTCTAGCGATCCGGGACCTGGCTTCCCATACTGAATGTACGTTAAGGCGGACCAGGGCTCGGCGAAGACAGAACGGCACCCGGCTGCCACCGGGTGCCGTTGTCGCCTCAGCCCTGACGCGGGCGAGGCGGTGCGAACCTGAGATCCCCATGCTGGCGCACCCTCTTCTCGCTCGCAAGGGCCGAGAGGAGGAAGGAGTTGACCACCTACTACCGGGGTCCAACGGCACTGATCACCCACGACGTGTTCGTGGTCCGGGGGCCCCGCTCTCAGACGTTCAGGCTCGACGAACTCGATGGCGTCTACGTCGCAACCGAGGGCGGTCTCCTCCGGCCGCGCATCTTCGAGTTGCGGGCGCATCACCGTGGAGTCGAAGTGCTCCTGTTCTCCTGCTCCGACCCCAGGATCTTCGGGCAGGTCAGGCGCGGCCTGGTCCGGGCGCTGGAGGGAAGGCGGGATCGCATGGAGCAAGGCGGCCTTTCGGGATACCGCTGACCTTCTGTCCGTGGCTGCGCTGTCCCTTTGGGTCTTTCGGCATGCGCACGTTCGGGCAGGTCAGCGAGGTTTGGTGGGCGTGCTGCAGGGCAGCTAGCGAGCGGCACGAGGAATATGGCAGTTCGGGATACCGCTCATCAACTTCGGTGAGTACGCTCACCGCCAGCGGTATCCCTGTCTGCAATCTGGCCATCAGCGGGCTGGCTCGGGCGGAGAGAGCGAGAAGGTGGGCATGGCCTCGGGTGACTCGCCACTGGTCGCGCGCCGGCGCGTTCGCCGTGCCGTGCGTGAAGCCCGGGAGGCCAAGGGGCTGACCCAGTCCCAGGTGGCGGAGGCCATGGAGTGGTCGCTGAGCAAGGTGATGCGGATCGAGAGCGGTGAGGTGACGATCTCGCCGAACGACCTGCGCCCCCTGTTGTCCTTTCTCGGCGTGACGTCCGGTGTGGACGATCTGATCCAGGACGCCCGCACCGCGCGGCGGCGCCGGATGTGGTTCGAGGAGCCGGGCGTGCGTGAGCACCTCACGCCGGCGCTCGGGCAACTCATCCAGTACGAGACCGAGGCCGTAGCCGTCCGGCACTTCTACGGCGCCATCATCCCCGGCCGACTGCAGACGCCGGCCTATGCCGAGCTGGTGCTGCGCACTTATGCACACACGCTTCCGGCGGAGGATCTCAAGGTCCGTCTGGAGGCGCGCCTGCGGCGGCGGGCCGAGTTCCTGGCCCGCAAGGATCCGCCGGAGATCTTCCTGCTGTTGGACGAGTCGGTGCTGCACCGCGAGCTGGGCGGTCGCCAGGTGATCGGGGAGCAGTTGCTGAGCCTGGTGAAGCTGACGAAGGAAAAGCGACTGCGGGTTCGGGTCGTGCCATTTTCCGGCGACGCGCCACCCCCGATGCTCGGCTCGTACGAGATCCTCGACCTGAGTCGGGACGACGACGACGCGATCATGTACCTGGAGAGCCACACGCTTGATCAGATTGTCGAGGACAAGGCCACCATCGCGCGCTTCCGGGACATCTTCGATGAGTACTGGGCCGCCGCGCTCGACGAGACCACGTCCGTGCGGTTCACCGAGGAGCGAGCGCGCGCGCTGCTGAGTTCGGTTGACAAGGTTGACAAGACAGCCGGGTAACCGGTGGCGGCACGTGGGGTGAGGCGTGCCGCATTGCGCTGTTCACAACTAACAGGAGGAAGGCGAGTCAGAGTGGACCCACGTCATCCGCAATACGTGTGGCGCAGGAGCAGTCGGTGTGGCAGTGGCGCCTGTGTGGAGGTCGCTGAAATTGATGGCTCAATCGTGGTACGGGACTCGAAGAACCCCAGCGGGTCTTGGCTGGCGTTCGACCGGTCGGAATGGCATGCGTTCCTGGCCGGGGTACGAACCGGGGAGTTTGATTTCGACTAGGCCCACCCTGGGTCGCTGAGGCGCGTCGGATCCGGCTGCAACGAAGGCCGTCCGGCGCGTTTCGCTTGTGGCCAGCCGCGCGGGACGGGGTCGGCGGGCGGTAGACAGCACATTACGCGCAGAGCCTGCCATCTCGGGCTATTCATTCACGTCCATGCGTTCCATCTCCCCTGTCGGTTTCTTATCGTGGTCTATGCGACTCCACAGGAGGGGGTGAAGGGTGTCTGCGGAAAACGAACACCTGACCTGGCAACGACCCTGCGGCAACGGCGCGTGTGTCGAGTGGGCATTCAGCGGCGACGTGGTGCATCTTCGCGATTCCAAGGACCCTTCCGGTCCACGGCTCACCTTCACCCGGGACGAGTGGGCGGCGTTCCTGCATGGCGTACGGACGACGCGCGACAGCGACCCGCCTGCCCGCGGAGGGGAATCCGAGTAGCCGATCCGGAGTCCGGAGCGCCGGTCCGCACGATCCGCACCGGCCTGATGCGTCAAGGGAGACGTGATCAGGTCGGCGCCTTCATGTTCGGCGGGGCATGCTGCCGTGCCGGGAGATTCGACACCGCCGGGCCGGGTAGTGCGACCTGCGCACGCGAATCGTGGGAGGCACGACATGGCACGGGAACTCCAAGGCCGGAAGATCGCGATCCTGGCCGCCGACGGCGTGGAGCGGGTCGAGCTCGTGATGCCGCGCGGAGCGCTCTACGGCGCCGGCGCGCAGAGCGACGTGATCTCGCTGCACCCCGGTGAGATCCAGGCGCGGCAGTTCGACCTGATCTCCGCCGGGACGATCGCCGTCGACCGGGTGATCACTGATGCGAAGGTCGACGAGTACGACGCGCTGTTCATCCCGGGCGGCACGGTCAACCCGGACAACCTGCGCCGGAACAAGGACGCCGTCACGTTCGTCAAGGATTTCGTGGGTACGGGCAAGCCCGTCGCCGCCATCTGCCACGGACCCTGGATGTTCGCCGAGGCCGACGTGGTACGCGGGCGCCGGATCACCTCGTGGCCGAGCATCCGCACCGACCTCCGCAACGCCGGGGCGCAGGTCGTGGACGAAGAGGTCTGCGTCGACGGGCAGTTCACCACGAGCCGGTCACCCGCTGACCTGCCCGCCTTCTGCCCGGCGATCATCGAGCAGTTCGCGAAGGCCAAGCAGAAGGTGGCGGGCTAGCTCGCCGGCGATCAGGCCGGGGTCGTGGCGCGGACGCGCTCCAGGGCCTGCTGCAGGTACCGCTTGAAGACCGGGTAGTTCTCGCTCATCGGGAAGTGCCCGATCCCCTTCATCTCGATGAAGTCGCCGTTCCTGATCTGCGAGGCGGTCCGGCGTCCGTCCTCCGGGGTGGTCAGATAGTCGTACTCGCCGGTCATCACGACGACCGGGCACCGGTCGCTGTCGATCTCGCCGAGCCTGCCCCGCAGGTCGTGATCGACCGAGTAGAAGTACAGGTCGCCCCGGAACGACTCGGAGCCCTCGGTGTAGTAGAACCAGGTCTTCCACTTCTCGCGGGCCGGTGACTGGGGCGCCATGAGGTCCCACGTACCGGTGGCGCACACCTGGGCGGCGTTGGCGTGCGGGTGCTGCCACCAGTCGAGGTAGAAGCCGGGCGAGTAGTCCGCGCCCTCGACGGCGATGACCGCGCCGAAGCGGTCCGGGTGGCGCAGCGCGAGTTGGAGCGCGACGTGACCCCCGAACGACGACCCCATGAAGATCGGATCGGTCAGCTCGAGGGCATCGCAGAACGCGACGATGAACTTCGTGAAGTGGTCCGCGGTGAGCCGGTACTGCTCGGTCCACCACTCGGTGTTCTCCGGCGGATCCGACTTGCCGTGCCACGGCAGGTCGTAGGCGATGACCCGGTACCGCGACGTGAGGTCGGGGTCTTCGAGCAGGCCGCGCCACTGGTGGTTGTGGCAGCCCGCGGTGTGCTGGCAGACCAGCGGCTGCCCCTGCCCGTTCTCCAGATAGAAGACCTTGTAGCGGGCGTCGTCGACGTCCACGGTGACGTAGTGCCCGGTGACGGGTGAGATCTCTGCCATGGGGACCCTCCCGGAGCCTCAGACGGGTACGCCGACGGTGCGCAGCAACTCGATCTGCCGCGTGAAGCAGCGCAGGTTCTGCATCAGGACGAGCACGTTGCCCTCGAGCGTCATGTCCCGGCGGAACGTCGCCGCCCAGATGCCCTGATACATCGGGGGCGGGACCTCGGTGCCGAAGTTGCGCCAGGTGTCCGCGCTGGCGCGGACCAGGAACTGGTAACCGACGTCCAACGGCCCGGGATCGACGGCGACGGCGACGACCTTGCCGGCCACCATCCACACGGCGAAGCGGTGCTCCTGCATGTCCAGCAGGTACGCGCACGTGAAGTACCTGCCGTGCGCCCGGATCTCCGGGTCGTTGTCGCTGGCTTCGGTGAACGCCCGCACCCAGTCTTCGACCGGTGGAGCGATCGCGGTGGCGGTCACGGCGTACCTCCTCGGCGGGTCGGGATCGACGGCACCACGAGCATCTTCGGGATGTCGGTGGGGTCGATCTTGAAGGCGGCGGGGTACGCCGCCGGGTCGGTGGCGTAGCCGGGCTCGGTGGAGCGCCAACTGTAGAAGCAGACCCCGCACGCATACATGAACCAGCGGCCCGGTACCGGTGACGCGGTCAGCAGGCTCACGTCGTGCGAGTCGCAGCGCGGGCAGGTGTCGGGGATCTTCGGCGCGGTCATGTCAGCAGCCTCTTGATGCGGTTCTCCCACTCTTGCGTCCCGGCGGGCTGGTCGACCTCCTGCGAGAAGTGACCACGCTGTTCGGGCGCGATCGGGGTGGTGGCGTCGAGGACGACCTTGTGGCTGATGCCCGGCGGTTCGGAGCTGGGGTCCAGCGGCAGGATCGACAGGTCCGGGAGGACGACGAGGTCGTGCGCCGGGTGGAACTTCACCGACAGCGACCACATGACCTGGGCGAGGTTGAACGGGTCGACGGTGTCGTCGACGACGATGATGACCTTGCAGTAGCCGAGGCCGTGCGGGGTGGTCATGGCTCTTACGCCGACGGCCTTGGCGAAGCCGCCGTAGCGCGGCCGGACCGAGATGATCCCGAGCAGGCCGTGCGTGTACATGGCGTTGACCGCGACGACCTCCGGGTAGTCCTGTTTGAGCTGCCGGTACAGCGGCACGCTCGTGTTGAGGGCGACGGTGTAGTCGAGCTCGGCCCACGGCCGGCCGAGGTACAGGTGCTCGAAGATCGGATCGGTCCGGTGGTGCACCCGGTGGACGGCGATGACCGGCTGGCGCCGCCCGCCCGAGTAGAAGCCGGTGAACTCGCCGAACGGACCCTCGATCTCCCGTACACCGCCGATGATCTCGCCCTCGATGACCACCTCGGCGCCCCACGGCACGTCCATCCCGGTGAGCGGAGCCCTGGCGATCCGGTACGGGGCGCCCTGGACGGCGCCGGCCATCTCGTTCTCGGACTCGTCGTACGCCAGCGGCATTCCGGCGATGGTGGTGATCACCGGTTCGTTGCCGATCGCGATGGCGATCGGCAGGTTCTCGCCGCGCTCCTCGGCCTTACGCAGGTGGATGCCGATGTCGTGGGCGGGAACCGGTTGGATGCCGAGCCGGTCGGTGCCCTTGACCTGGATGCGGTAGATGCCGACGTTCTGGGTGTCGAAGTTCTCCGGGTCGTCGGGGTCACGGGTGACGACCGCCGCCTTGTCGATGTAGGAGCCCGCGTCGTACCGGTTGAGCCGGAACAGCGGCAGCAGGTGGAACAGGTTGATGTCGGTCTCGACGGCGTGCTCACGCCAGGGGGCGTCGTCTGCGCGTTCGGTCCCGACGCGTTCGGTCCCGACGCGTTCGGCCTCGACCGGGAAGGCGTCCGCGCGCCGGGCGAACGCGAAGAACTGCTCCTTGAGCGACGTGTCCTTGTCCAGACCCAGCATCAGGGCGTGGTTGGGCCAGGAGCCGACCACGTTGAGCGCGACCCGCGCCCGCTCGTACCCGTCGATGTCCTCGAACAGCAGCGCCGGGCCGCGGTCGGTCACGTTGGACACCGCCCGCGCCGCCGCCCCGAGGTCGGGCTCCAGGGGCACGGGATCGGTGAACCGGAGCAGTTGTCCGTTCCGGTCCAGCGCGGCCAGGAAGTCCCGGAGGTCTGCGTACGCCATGATCATCGGTCACCCGTGGGTGGGCGCCTCCGTGCGGATTCGCGGTCAGCGCGCCGTCGCGTGTTCGCGCCGGGCCGGTGTGCCGGTCCCGTCCCAGGCGTAGCGGTCGGTGCGGCCCAGCTCCAGCAGCTCCAGGAGCCGCTCGACCAGCTCGTCCTGGAGGTCGGCGAGGGTCTCCGGGACGTTGTAGTACGTCGGGATCATCGGGTACACGACCGCGCCGGCTTCCGTGACCGACACCATGTTGCGCAGGTGGATCAGATTGAGCGGCGCCTCCCGCAGGCACAGCAGCAGCGTGCGCCGCTGCTTGAGCTGCACGTCGGCGGCGCGCTCGATCAGGTCCTCGGCCTGGCCCTGTGCGATGCGGCCGAGCACGCCCGCCGCGCAGGGCAGCACCACCATCGCGTCGTTGCGGTAGCTGCCGCTCGCGATCGGCGCCGTAAGGTCGTTCGGGTCCAGTACCCGCACCTTGGGTGACGACGCGCCGAGCGCCTGCGCCACCGACTGCGGGTCCTCCGCCGTGCCGAACTCGTAGCCGGCCAGCTTGCGGCCGGCCGCGGAGACGACCAGGTGTACCTCTTCGACCCGGGAATCGTCCTGCAGCGCGCGGAGCAGTCGCCCGGCCGCGCCGGTGCCGCCCGCCCCGGTGACCGCCAGGGTCACCCGCTTCGACGCCGTACCGTCAGTCATGTCGCACTCCCCGGGTGGTCGGACGTCACCTTCCATTGACCCTCTGGTCGGCGCGGGGCGCCACCCGTGGAGCGTACGAAGTGCCGGGGTCAGGCGGTGGGCGCCAGTACCGGTTCCAGTCCGAGGATCCGCAGCACACGGCGGACCTCTCCGCGCGCGTTGACCACCTCGAAGGCGGTGCCGTTCTGCTGGCTCATCCGCAGACCGAAGATCAGGGCGGACACGCCCATGGAGTCGATGTAGCGCAGATCGGTGAGGTCGAGGGTCACGCTTTCGACCGCCGGTTCGCTGATGATGCTCTCGAGCGTGGTGCGCAGGCGGTCGACGTTGCAGATGTCGATCTCCCCTGCGGTGACCAGTCGGACCGCGCCTCGGCTGGTGGTGGATCGGGTCAACGTGAGGGGGTCGGTACCGCGATACTCCTGCGGTCGCACGTGAGTGTCCTTACTTTCGGTGGCTGAGTGCTCTGTCGGGTCACACGCCGGCGAGCGTCGAGGGGGGTCGCCTCAGCCCTTGGTTGTGTTCGCTTCCGTACAGCCCGAATAACCGAACCTGCACGAAGGCGCGCGGACGCTGTCATCGGTCCGATATGTCCAACGGCTTCACGTCGGGCTGGTTGCGCCACGCGAAGCGGCATGGCCGTTCGGATGATGCGCGCTGACCGGTCGTACGGTCGTATCGGGCGCTGGTCGGTTGTCGTGTCGGGCGCTGGCCGGTCATATCAGGCGGCCCAGGGCGGCGCGATGGTCTGGCCGCCGACCGTCGCGTGCATGCCGGCGGTGGTGCAGGCCACGGCGCGCGCCGGCTCGGCGAACGGATTGGCTACCGCGAACTCGGCGCCCGCCGGCACGGTCAGGGCGTCGCCCGGGGCCAGTTCGAGCTTCTCGTCGTCGATGGTGGCGACGAGCCGACCGGTGTGCACGATGAAGACCTCGTCGCGGCTCATGGTGTGACGGGGACTGCTGGAGCCGGCCGGTGCGTCGACCGCCCAGACGGCGAGCTCGGGTGAGCCGAGGCTCGGCGTGGCCAGGGAGCGGAACGTGAATCCGTGCATCTGATGGGCACGGGCGTCGGCGTCACGGGTGAGTGGCATGGGTGCCGCCCTTCGGTCAAGGTGGTTGACTGAGAATGACGATAGGGGTGCCGGTACCCTTGGTCAAGGTACTTGACTGAGGGAGGGCGGCGATGGTCGCGTTCGGGTTACCGGAGTTGCTGCTGCTCGCCACCCGCGCGGTCTTCGAACGCACCCACGAACGCCTGGCCGCCCAGGGGGTGGCTCTGCGCCCGGCGCACGGCTACACCTTTCAGCTCCTGGCCAGTACCGGTGGCGCGTCCGGCGCTGAAGTAGCCGAGCACCTGGGCGTGACGAAGCAGGCCGCCTCGCAGCTGCTCGACGGTCTTGAACGTGCCGGCTTCATCGCCCGACAGCCGGACCCGCGCAACCACCGCGCGCGACTGGCGGTACTGACCGATCAGGGGTGGGCCGCGGTGCGCGCCGCCACCGCGGTCTGGGCCGAGGTGGAGGCCGAGGCGGCGCAGCTACTCGGCCCGGATCGCGCGCAGGCGCTGCGCGCGGCCCTCCTCCAGCTTGCCGAGGCGGGCGGCGCGTTGACGCCGCCGCTCCGACTGCGGCCGGTGTGGTGATCCGCCCGACGCGTGCGCCTCGCCGGCCTGCGAGCGTTGAGTTATCGACGTTATGAGGTGCCGATAACGTCGATAACTCGACACTGACGCCGATCACCGTCGCGATGATCAGTGAAACAAAAACGGTGACCGGCGTTTCCGCTGGTCACCGCTTCGTCAAACCCGGCGAAGGGTTGGTGGGCAGGGGCGGGGTCGAACCGCCGACCTTCCGCTTTTCAGGCGGACGCTCGTACCGACTGAGCTACCTGCCCTTGGTGCTCGGCAACATCGTACCTGCCGAACAAGCGAGACGCCGCGCGTGGCCTCACGCGCGGCGGCAGCGCTTGCGGTCCTGACGGGACTTGAACCCGCGACCTCCGCCTTGACAGGGCGGCGAGCACTCCAACTGCTCCACAGGACCTCGTATCAAGTCGCTATGTTGCCATAACGACGTTGGTCGTGCCCCCAACGGGATTCGAACCCGTGCTACCGCCTTGAAAGGGCGGCGTCCTGGGCCGCTAGACGATGGGGGCGGCCCCGCCATCATCGCACATGTGCGACGCTGCGCGGTGAAGCTCCCCGTCAGTGGCCCCGCCGGAGGCCTGCAAAGCATACGTGACCCCGGAAGCCTGCGCAAAATGGGTATCCCGGGTGTCGGTCGCGCCCGGCACGACGAGGGGCTCGACGCGGCGGTGGCGACGCGAGCGCGACCTCCGGCGGCGGGGGTACGAGCCGCAGGTGCGGCTGCTGGATCAGGGTACGGCAGGTCAGTCGGCGGCGACGGCGAAATCAGGTACGGCAGGTCAGTCGGCGGCGACGGCGAAATCAGGTACGGCAGGTCAGTCGGCGGCGACGGCGAACAGTTCGACCGCGTCGGCGAGGGTCGCCGGTACGACCACGCCGGCCGGGAGGCTCGCGGGCTCCCAGCCCGGTCCGCCCGCCGCGACGACGGCGGGCCGGCCGCGCCCGGAGACCAGATCGTCCAGCTGAGCGGGGTCGGCGGTGGCGCGGGCATGCGCCCAGACGAGTACGGCGACCGGACCGGTGCGGTGGACCGCGGCGCGCAGCGCGTTCGGCGGCACACGCGCCCCGAGTACCCGCGCCGGGACGCCGTGTACGGCCAGCGCGGCGGCGAGGGCCTCGATCGGCAGGCTGTGCTGCTCCTCGTCGGCGCAGGTGAGCAGGACGCGTACCGGATGGTCGCGAGGCGGCCGGGGTAGCGAGGCGAACACCGCCGAGATGCACCCGGACAGGAGATGTTCGACCTCGACCAGCTCATCGGCGTGCGCGGCCCGCTCCCCGACGGCGACGAGTACCGGGCACAGGATCCGGTCCCAGGCGTCGACGACGCCGCGCTCGGCGACAGCCGCCGCCACGAGGTCGTGGACGTCGAGGCCGTCCAGGCGCATCGCCGCGCGGCCGAGACCGCGCGCGGCGGGCTCGGCGTCGCCGAGGGCGAGAGCCCGCCCGCCGCCGTCGCGTCCGCCGCCATCAGGCCCCGTGCCATCAGGCCCCGTGCTGTCAGGCCCCGTGCTGTCAGGCCCCGCGCCATCCGGCCCGCCGCCGTCGTGGCGGATCCGCGACGGGGTGGATGAGACGGGCGTCGCCGGGTCCGGCGATGGAGACCGTCGCGCCCACCGTGCCGCCTCAGCCGGTGGGACGCCGGCGGTGACGAGGTGCTGCATCAGGGCCAGGCGGGCCATGTCGTCATCGGTGTAGCGCCGGTGCTGACCGCGCCGGTGGCAGCTGGGGCCCAGCCCGTACCGCTGGTGCCAGCTGCGCAGGGTGGTCACCGCCACACCGAGCCGGCGGGCTGCCGCCCCGGCGCTCAACAGCTCGTCGGTCACCCGTCCGGCCCCGCCGTCGCGGCGTCCCAGGCCGCCAGTACGCCGGACAGCCAGGGCGCGTACGACTCCGGTTCGGCGGCCAGCGCCCGGCGCACCTCGTCGGGGTGGGCCCACCGCAGCGCGGCCACCTCGTCGGCGTCGGGCGACGCCGCCTCGCCGTCGACCGTCCCGATGAGCACGTGGTCGTACTCGTGCTCGACCCGCTGAGTGACCTGGTCGAGCGCGCGGTACACGTACACGCCGACCGGCTTGAGCGGGATGCCGGTCAGCCCCAGCTCCTCGGCCAACCGGCGGGAGGCCTCGGTCGCGACGTCCGTGTCGGGCGCGGGATGGCCGCAGCACGCGTTGGCCCACCGCAGCGGGAACCGGGTCTTGACGGCTGCGCGCTGTTGGAGCAGCAGCCGGCCGCGCGGGTCGACCAGCAGCACCGAGAACGCCCGGTGCAACAGCCCCGGCGCGGTGTGGGCGTCCGCCACGGTGGTCGAGCCGATGGCCAGGCCGTCGGCGTCCACGAGCTCGACCAGCGCCTGCTCCCGGTTCATCGGCGGACCCCCGTGATGCGTTCGGCGGCCAACCGGCCGGAGATGAGGACCATGGGTACGCCGACGCCCGGCTGCGTGCCGGAGCCGACGAACACGACGTTGTCCAGGCCCGGATGGAGGTTGCCGGGGCGGAACGGTCCGGTCTGGCGGAAGGTGTGCGCCGCGGCGAACGGGGTGCCGGCGGCCATCCCGTCAGCGGCCCAGTCGGCCGGGGTCACCAGGTGGGAGACCTCGACACCGGCGTCGAATCCGATGTACCCCCGGCGTTCGAGCGTCTCGATGAGGTCCGCGCGGTAGGCCCCGGCGCCGCCGCCCCGCCAGTCGATGGCGGATGTCGCGAGGTTGGGCGCCGGGGCGAGCACGTAGTAGGTCTGCCGCCCGACCGGTGCGACCGACGGGTCCGACCGGCTCGGATTGGTGACCAGCAGCGACGGGTCGCTCATCAGCCGGCCCTCGCGGATCACCTCGTCGAACGTGCGCTTCCAGGACCGTCCGAAGTGGATGTTGTGGTGCGCGATCCGCTCGTACCGTTGGGTCGAACCGGCATGGAGCACGACGCACGAGGGCGAGTACCGCAGACGCGGCTCCCCGCGCTCCGGCAACAGGTCGCGGTACGCGACGGGCAGGTCCGGGTTGAGCACGACGACGTCGGCAGGCACGAACTCTCCGTCGTGGACGGTCACGCCGCGGGCCCGGCCGGCGCTGGTCAGGACCCCGGTGACGCGTGTCCCGTAGCGGATCGTGACGCCGTGCTTCTCGGCGATGCGGGCGAGTGCCTTCGGCACCGCGTGCATTCCGCCAAGTGGGAAGTAGACCCCGGCGACCGCGTCGAGGTAGGAGATCACGGCGTACAGGGCGAGGGCGTCGTGCGGCGCGAGGCCGGCGTACATCGCCTGGAACGAGAAGATCCGGCGGGTACGTTCGTCGCGGAAGAACTGGTTGACCTTGGTCTGGAGTCGGCGGAAGCCGCCCATCGCGACCAACCGCAGCAGGTTGATCGTGAGCAGGTCGCGCGGCGTGTCGAGGTTGCGGCCGATGAAGTCGTCGCGCTCCAGGCGCCACAGGCGGCGCGTGTAGTCGACGAAGCGCAGGTAACCGTCGGCCTCCCGGGGGCCGCAGACCCGCGACACCTCGCCGGCCATCCGGGCGGTGTCGGTGATCACGTCGAGGGTGGAGCCGTCCGGGAAGTGTGCCCGGTAGGCCGGGTCCAGTCGGGTGAGCGTGAGCCAGTCGGAAAGCTCCTCGCCGACGGTGCCGGCGAGGTCGGCCAGCAGGTCGGGCATGGTCAGCACGGTGGGGCCGGTGTCGAACTCGTAGCCGTCCAGGCTCAGTTTCCCGGCCCGCCCGCCGGGGTAGGCCTCGCGCTCCAGCACGGTCACCTCCCGGCCGGCCGCGGCCAGGCGGATCGCGCAGGCGAGCCCGCCGAGGCCGGCGCCGACGACCACGACCCGACCGGTCGGTCCCGCAACGGTACGCACGTCGCCCCTCCCATTGGTCCCGGCTCGAATCGTAGCGTAGGCTGCCAGTTGCGTCGATTGCTGCGTCGTTTCATCGAAGAATCGGTTCGTGGTGACGCCGTGTGGCGAGGACTGCTGAGATGGGGGCCGACATGGAGTCGCTCGCTGCTTCGTATGAGCGCTGCCGGCAGTTGCACCGCCGCCACGGCCGCACGTACTACCTGGCGACACGCCTGCTGCCGGAGTGGAAACGCCGGCACGTGCACGCCCTCTACGGCTTCGCCCGGTACGCCGACGAGATCGTCGACGGCACGGGTGCGCTCCCCGTGACCGAGCGGGCCAGGCTGCTCGCCGACTGGTCCGCGGCCTTCCTGTCCGGTCTGGCCGGCCAACAGCGCGACACCGGGCTGGCCGGCCAACAGCGCGACGCCGGGCCGGCCGGCCAACAGCGCGACGGGGATCCCGTGCTGTCCGCGGTGCTGCACACGATCCGGGTCTTCGACCTCGACCTGGAGGACTTCCGCAAGTTCCTGGCGAGCATGGCGATGGACCTGACGATCAGCGGCTACGCCACCTACGACGACCTCCTCGGCTACATGGAGGGCTCCGCGGCCGTCATCGGCACGATGATGCTGCCGATCCTGGAGGCGTCGGACCCCGCGGCCGCCCGCGAGCCCGCCCGCCAGCTCGGCCTGGCTTTCCAGCTCACCAACTTCATCCGGGACGTGGCGGTGGACCTCGACCTCGGCCGCGTCTACCTGCCCGGCGCCGACCTCGCCCGCTTCGGCGTCACGCCGGAGGATCTGCGGGCCGCCCGGGTGGCCGGTGGCCTGCGCGGCATGGGTGCGGTCGGCGACGCGATCCGGGAGCTGATCGCGTTCGAGGTCGGCCGGGCCAGGGAACACTACGCGCGGGCGGCACCCGGCGTGACCCTGCTCGCGCCCGGCTCGCAGGCGTGCGTCCGGGCGGCGTACCACCTGTACGGGCAGATCCTCGACGAGGTCGAGCGGCTCGACCACGACGTCTTCGCCGGGCGCGCGCGGGTGCCCCGGCGGCGGCGGTTGGCCGTCGCGGTCGCGTCGGTGCTCACTCCCGCCGGGGTCGCGGTCACGGGAGGGCCGGCCGATGGCGGTCGCCGTCGTTCTCTTCACGCGTGATCTGCGGGTCCACGACAACCCGGCGCTCGCGTCCGGCTGCCGGACGGCCTCGCGCGTCGTGCCGCTGTTCGTGCGCGATCCGGCGGTGCCGTCCTCGCCGGGCCGCGACCGGTTTCTCGCCGAGAGCCTCGCGGACCTGCGCGACTCGCTGCGCCGGCGCGGCGGCGATCTGGTGATCCGCCACGGCGATCCGGTCGCGGAGACGATGCGGGTCGCCGGGGAGGTGGGCGCCCGGCACGTCGTGAGCGCCGCCGACGTGAGCGCGTACGCGCGCCGCCGGGAACGCCGGCTCGCCACCGCGTGCGCGGGTGAGCGGACTTCGCTGACGGTCACGCCCGGGGTGACCGTCGTAGCGCCCGACGCGCTCAAGCCGTACCGGGTGTTCACCCCGTACCACCGGGCGTGGCTGGCCCTGCCCTGGCGCCGCCTCGAGTCGGCGCCCCGGACCGTCTCCCTCCCGGACGCGCCGCTGCGGTCGGTCGACCTGCCCGTACCGGTGAGCGGCGGGTCGCCGTCCCCGTTCCCGGGCGGCGAGACGGCGGGCCGCCGCCGGCTCAGCGGCTGGCTGTCCACGGTCGACAGGTACGCCGACGACCACGACGATCTCGCGGGTGACCGTACGTCGCGGCTGTCGCCGTACCTTCACTTCGGCTGCTTGTCACCGCTCGACGTGGCGGCGAAGGCCGGGGGCGGCCCCGGCGCGGAAGCCTTCGTGCGCCAGCTCTGCTGGCGCGACTTCTATCAGCAGCTGCTGTACTCGTTCCCGGCGCTGCCGAGCGTGGCGCTGCGCGCCTCGGCCCCGGATGACTGGCGGGACCGGGACGACGCCCTGGAGGCCTGGCGGGCGGGGCGCACCGGCGTGCCGATCGTGGATGCCGGGATGCGCCAGCTCGCCCGCGAGGGCTGGATGCACAACCGGGCCCGCCTGATCACCGCGTCGTTCCTGACCAGGTACCTCGGGCTCGACTGGCGGGCTGGTGCGGCGCACTTCGCCCGGCTGCTGCTCGACGCGGATGTCGCCAGCAACAACGGCAACTGGCAATGGGTCGCGGGCACCGGCACCGACACGAAGCCGTACCGGCGGTTCAATCCGATCCGGCAGGCCGGCCGGTTCGACCCGGCCGGGGACTACGTGCGGCGCCATGTGCCCGAGCTGACCGCGGTGGCGGGCCGGGACGTGCACCAGCCCTGGCTGCTGCCGGAGCGGGTGCGCAGCGGCCTGGACTACCCCGTGCCGCTGGCCGGCGTCGCCCCGGCGAGCTGGATGTGAGGTTCAGGTCTTGGCGCGCGGGGACGGCACGGCCGCCCGCATCGCGCCGAGGGCGAGCCCGAGCTGGAACCGGTTGTCCACGCCGAGCCGGCTCATCAGCCCGCCGAGCGCGTACCCGACGGTCCGGCGGCTGAGGTCGAGCTCGCGTGCGGCGGTCTCGTCGGTGTGCCCCTGAGCGAGCAGTTCGACGATGGCCCGCTCGCGTGGTGTGAGCGCGATCGGCGGCGGGCCCTCCCGGGGCAGCGCCTCGAGCGCGGGCGGCGAGGCCTGGTGCGGAACCCAGCGCCGGCCGTCCCGGTCCGGGCAGGTCGGGCGCGCCGCTGCCGGGCCGAGGTGGAGTTGGGGGGACGGCGACGGCTGTGGTGCCGGCGCCTGGGTGGGTGTCGTTGCCGGTGCGTTCATCGGGCGTGCCGTCCTCGGCGGGGTGTTCTGCTCCGGCGCCAGGCTCCGGACCGCTGTGATGCCGGGCGGGCGCGTACGGTGTCCGTGCAGCTGCCGGACGACCTGGTTGGGTTGGCGCGCAGCCCAGACGGCCCGACCGTTCGTCTTGGGCGCACGGCGTGAGGTCGACGAGACCCGCCGGATCGCGCCGGCGTAGGCCAGCTCGCGCATCGCTTCCCGGACCCGTTCGTGAGCCATGCCCAGCTCGTGGGCGAGCTGGCTCTCCCGTGCCGTGTCCAGCGACACCAGCGTGCGGTAGACCAGGTCGGCGTCGGGCGACAATCCCCAGCGGACCAGGGACGGAAGCGCGCTTCCCATGCGTGCGGCAAAGCGGTGAGTATTCATCAGCTCCCCGTGGATGCACTCGACCGGACCGAACGCCACTCAACTATTCACGATGCGTAATGGCAACGTGTCGTACCGTGATTGCCAGATGATGCAAGATCCCGCGATTGAGTTGCGTACTTACCGGTTCGAATGCCTCCGGTGTCACGTGGCGCTTGGTCATTGTGATTGCAACAATTGAGGAATCAACGGCGCTCTGGTGCCTCTCGTTGAGCGACGGCCAGAGCTTAACCATTGTGGACAGTGATGTTTCCGCGAGGGGTAGCATCACGTAGCCACCAGGTAAAACGTTGCGGCCGCGCGATCGGCAACCACGATGAGTGACGATATCGGTGGCGCTGGGAAAGCGACGTTCCGCATTGTTTCTAACGTTGAAATGGCCTCCCGGCCGGGACGAGCGGGGCTGAGACCCGCCGCCATGTCCGGCCTGTCGGCTGATCCGCCATGCCCGGTCCCGGCCGGATCGGTAGCGTACGAACCATGGACGGCGAATCCATGGTCGGCTTCGGGCCCAAGCAGGCGTGGCTTGCCGTACGCGAGGGCAAGGACGCCGCGGTGTCCGCCGCCCTGGGCCTACGCGACCTCGGCACGGTTTCCTGGCGCAACGGCATCGACCTGGCCTACCTGACAGATGACCGGCTGGTGCTGACCCCGCCGCTGCCCGGCGCCGACGACGCGCGGTGGCTGCTCGTCACCGGGCGCTGGCTGCTGCGCGCCGTCATGGCCGTGGACGTCGCCGAACTGTCGGCCACCCTCGGTACCGAGGTGCAGTTCTTCGCCACGTACCGGGTCTCCGAACTGCACCGGTGGCAGCGGGCCGTCGGGGGCGAACTGGTCCGCGCGTTCGAGTACGTGGGCGAGACCGGCGAGGTCACCGAGTGGCGGGGCGAGCCTGATGACGCCGAGATCGCCATCGGGCTGCCGGCCGCCCTCGACGACGAAGCCAGCGTGCTGGTGTCCGAGGACGACGTGATGCGATTGGCCCGGTCCTGGAGCGTGGATCCGAGCGCGCTCGACGGTCGGCCCGCTCCCGGGCCGTTGCGCGCGGCCGCCGTCTCCTGAGCGCCGCACGCGGCCGCCGTCTCCTGACCCGCACGCGGCCGCCGTCTCCTGACCCGCACGCGGCCGCCGTCTCCTGACCCGCACGCGGCCGCCGTCTCCTGGGCGCCGCGCGCGCCGGGCTCACGGCGTCGGCTGCCTCGGCCACGGCACACCGACCGGCTCGCCGGCCGACCGCTGCGCGGCCATCGCCCGCAGCCGCGCCAGCAGTTCGCTGCGGCTGCCGCAGCCCAGTCGCTGCCGCATCCGCGCCACGTGGTGCTCGACCGTCTTCGCCGAGATGAACAGCCGGTCGCCGATCTGCTTGTACGTCATGCCGGCCAGTACCAGGTCGGCCACCTCCTGCTCGCGGTCGCTGAGCCTGCCTTCGGCCGGTGTGCCGACCGCCTGGGTGGTCGACGACCCGGCCGGCTGGCCCGCCGACCTGGGCCCCGCCGACCTCGGCCCCGCCGGCCTGCCCTGCAGGGCCCGGGCGCAGTCCAGCAGGGTGGTCATGGCGCGCCGGTCGGCCGTCCGGATCGCCGCCTGTCCCGCGAGCCGGGCCCCGTCCCAGCACAGGCCGGCCTCGTACAGGCCGCGGGCGGCCGCCTCCACCTTCTCCGGGTCGACGACTCCGCGGAGCACCTCCACCCAGGTCTGCGCGGCGGCCGCGAGCGCCGCGCCGTACCGGCTGTGCCCGGCGAGGCCGGCGAGGGCACGGACGTGGTCCTCGGCAGCGGCCGGCTGCTCCGCCGTGATCGCGGCGTGCAGCGCGCTCCAGTGCAGCGGAGTCTCCCACAGCGCCGGGCTACCCAACCGGTCGAGCAGCACGCGCGCGTCCCGCAGGTACGGCAGCAGCGCGGCCAGCTCACCCAGCCGCGCCGCCGCGATCGCCAACTCGCCCACCGGCAACAGCGTGAACAGGTCCACCGGGTGCCGGACGACCGCGTCGCGGGCGAGTGCCCAGCCGCGCGCAAGCGCGGTCAGATCGCTGTTGCGCCGGGCGATGCCCATCTCCAGAGCGGTGGCGAAGAGCAGATCCCGTGCTTCCAGCGGCGCGCCCTCGGTCGTGACGGTCGCGAGGGACTGTGTCGCCGCGGCGGTTCTCCCCCGCACCATCAGGATCCAGGCCTGCATCAGGCGATGCCGGCGCGCCATGAGCGCGCCGCCGGTGCGCGCCGCGACGGCGCGGTCGAGCACCCGCTCGGCGATGTCGAACTCGCCGTAGTGCAGCGCGACCAGGGCGGCGAGCGCCGCCGGGCTGTCGGGCAGGAGCGCGGCCCGGCCCGCGGGCTCCAGCAGGGCGGAGGCCTGTACGAGCGCCGACAGCGCGGCCGTCGACGAGCCCCCGATGGTCTCCCGTACGCCCCGCGCCATCAGCAGCGCCGCGCTGGCGAGCAGGGTCGGTGGCCCGTCCGGCGGCGGTGCGTGCAGCAGCAGGCGGTCGGACTCCTCGAGGTGCCCGGCGCCCAGGTACCCGATCGCCGCGAACGCTACCGCCGACGGGGTGCCGGCCCACCGGTACAGTTCGGCGCCGCGGGCGGCCTGGCCGCGGTGCGTGAGTGCGGTGGCCGCGACCGCGGCCCCGTCCGCGCGCTCCGGTGACCCGGGAGCGGCGATCAGCCGGTCGGACAGCCGCAGCGCGGAGTCGAGGTCGCCGGCGAGCGCGGCCGCCAGCGCGTGGCGCGCCGTGGTCGGCCGGCCGGCGCCGGCGGCGGTGGCGAACAGTTCGGCCGCGAGCGCCGGCTCGTCGACGAGCGCCTCGTTGCCCGCCGCCTCGAACACGGCAGCCAGGGAGTCGGCGCTGACCCCGGCGCCGGACAGGGTACGCACCAGGGGGAGTACGGGCGCCCCGCGCTGCATCTGAAGCTCCGCCAACCGTGCGCACACCGCGACCCGGTGCGTCGCCGGGATGAGCGCGACGAGGGCGTGCCGCGCTATCGGTGGCAGCCTGTCGTCCGGCCCGAGCAGACCCGTGGCGCGCGCCGCTTTCACGGTTTCGTCCACCTCGTCCGCGTCCGCCGACAACAGCGCGGTCAGTACGGGAAGGGACAGCCGCTGCCCGGTCGCCACGGCCAGCAGCAGTCCCCGGACCCGGTCGTCGAGATCCTCCAACTCGGCGGCGAACCGGAGGACCGCCGAACGGGGTGCCTCGGCTGGCGGTTCGCCGGGGGGCAGTGCCCGCGCCAGCCGGTCCACGAACCGGGGCACTCCGGCCGTCTGCGCGTGCACATACCGCGCCAGGGCCGCCGGCGGGCGGGTGCCGTACATGCCGGCGAGGTACGTGGCGGTCTGCTCCTCGGTGAACGGGCAGAGCAGCAGGGGTGAGCCGTCCCGCTTCAACGCGTCAGCCAGCTCGACCATTGTGGACTGTCGAGGCCAGGGCCGGTACGCGATCGCGAGCCGGTGCCGCCGGCCCTCGACGAGGCGGCACAGTCCCCGCAGCCGCGCCTCGTCGAGCAGGTGGGCGTCGTCGACCAGCAGCGCGCAGTCCTCGTCGACCCGCTCCGCGGCGTCCGGTGGCTCGGTGCGCACGGCGACACCGGCCCGCCGGTAGATCAGGGCCAACTCCTGAAGGGTGGCGCTCTTGCCGTACCCACCGGGGCCCTGGATGCCGACGGCGACCGGCGCGTGCGGGTGCGCGTCGATCGCCTCGAACAGGGCTCTGCTGTGGCCGTCGAGGACGGGCTCGGGTCCGGTGGTCGGCAGCCTCAAGAGTGTCCTCACGACGATGGGCCGGGCCTGGTGCCCGCTGGTCGATGGGTCGCTTTCATCCCTATCACGAGGAAAGTGTCTTGACGCGACGACCGGCTACCAGCCGTGGTGCCGACCGCATCTTCGGTAGCGTGAGCGGAGTGATCTTCACCGGCGGCCGGGACGGCGGGGCCGGCTGCTCGTGATCGCCGCGGCCGGGCCCCTCGTGCGGGGCCGGCAGCCGGTCGTCGGCCTGATACTCGATGGGCGCCGGCCGGGGCCGCCACTGCGCAACGGGTCGCGGCCGGCTCGCCAACGCCAGGATCTGGCACGCGGCCAGCGCCGCGCCCGCGGCCACGGCGACCTGCGGGTCGGCCGCGACCGTGACCTGGCCGGGGAAGTGCGCCGAGACCAGATCGGCGACGAGCGGGATCCGCGCCGACCCGCCGACGAGCAGTACGCCGTCGACCTGATCGGGGCGCAGCCCGCACGACCGGATCGTACGGTCGAGACGGTCCACTGTGGGCCGTAGCGCCGGCCGGATCAGTTCCTCGAACGCGGCCCTGGTGACAGGTAGTCGGACCGGGCCCTGGGGCAGGTGCACGCTGATCTCGGTCTCCATGGACGTGCTCAGCCGTTCCTTGGCCCGGCGGCATTCGTTCCTGAGCCCGAACAGCGCCAGCCGCACCCGGGGATCGTCCAGCTGCGCCGCGCCGAGCTGCTCGGCGAGTACGGCGACGAGCTGGTCGGTCAGCATCTCGTCGAAGTCGACGCCGCCGAGCGGCTCGACCGCCTCCTGGCAGGCGACCACCTCGAAGCCCGCGGGCTGCGTCCGGCGGACCACCGAAGAGGTGACGCTGTTACCGCCGAGGGCGTAGACGGCCAGCGTACGGCCGGCGAACCCGTGGAAGGAGTGGTTCTCGGCGGCGGTGACCGGCCCGGCGAGCAGGGTCACCCCGGTCAGGCCGATCTCCCACAGCGCCTCGTGCAGCAGCTGTTTGCGGTACGTCCCCCAGGACGGCGGGTGCGTCACCACGAGGTGTTCGGGGTCGGCGCCTTCGCGGGCGACCGCCTGCTCGACGACCCACATGGCCAGCACGGCGGCGAGGGTCTGCGGCGTGCACGATTCGCCGGCGACGACGAGCGGGGTCTCGTCGCCGATGCGCCGCATGAAGCCGCGCGTGATCCGGCCGCCGTCTACCAGCGGGCCGTCCCGGCCGGGGTCGCCGACCGTGAGCGATCCGGTAGCGGACACGTACAGCGCCGACGGCACGACGGACGAGTGTGCCCCGAGCGCAACGACCTCGGGCGCGCTCCACGAAGGCCCGACGTGTCGGCAGATCGCGGCGGCCGTGCAGGTGTCGCCGATGTCGATTCCGAGGACGTACGCCATACGAGCCATTCCTTAGACGGGGCGGTTGGCCCTGCCGGGATGTCGGCCGGCGGGGCACGGGTCCCCTTGTATGTCGTAACCCGTGCCGGTTTCGTAACGCGCGCGGGCGGATCCACCCGTTCGTACCAGACATCCAGCCGTCGACGAGCCCCTAAATCCGGCGCGCGGCCGGATCCCCTATGCCCCTAACGCCAGGGGCGATCCATGCCCTAACCGGCCCCCGGTGGAACTGGGGATCGACCCCGATGCCCGACCGGCACCCGGGTTCATAGGTTCCTGAAACGGGTCCGGCCCAGCGGGTCCGGATCCACCCCGGTCACGCAGTTCGAGGAGACCTCCCACCATGATGGACCACCACGCCGACGCGTCGGCGAGCGTGAACGCAACCACCCCGGCCGCCTCCGCCGGCATGCGGGCGCACGGTTCCGCACAGGCGCACGGCCCCGGCTGCGGCTGCGGTTGCCAGGCGAGCCACCACGGCGGCCACCACAGCCACGGCCACCACAGCCACCACGCCGAGCAGCAGACGCTGCACGACTTCGTACTCAACCTGATCGCCGATCCGGCCGCCAAGGACGCCTTCCTGCTCGACCCGCACAGCTGCCTGCGGGATGCGGGCCTCGGCGAGCTGAGCCTCGCTGACGTGCACGACGTGCTGACCCTGGTCCTCGACAGCATCCCCGTGCAGGGCCCCGCCAGCGTCGCCCAGCTCGACGCCCTGAACATCGGGTCGGTCACCGAGCAGCCGGGTGCCGTCGTCGCGCAGCTGCAGGCCGTGCTGCATCAGGTGGGCGTCAGCAACTCGCACGGAGCCACCCAGGACTTCAACGTCGTCAGCACCGCCACCTCCGCTGTCCTGCCGGCGGCCAGCGGGCTGGGGCTGGGCGCCGAGGTCCTGCCGGGCATCGGCGTCGCGGCCAGCGGCAGCGGCGCGGTGCTCGACCTGTCCGGCACGCACGACCTGGCCAACACCCTCGACGGGGGCGTGCTCGGCACCACCGGTCACGAGGTGACCGGCGTGGTCGGCACGGCCGACGGCCTGGTGAACGGCGCGCCCGGCCTCGGCGGCCCGAGCGTCGTGGACGGTGTCGTCGGCACCGCCACCGGCCTGTTCGGCGGCTCGCCGGCCGCGAACCTGCTGGGTGGTTCGCCGCTCGGCGGAATCCTGGGCACGGTGCACGGCGTGGTGGGCAACACCGCGGGCGGCCCCGTCGGCAACGGCGCCACCGGTCTGCTCGGCAACGCCGTCAACGGCATTGCCGCCGGGACGGTCAGCGGCGTGCTCGGTACGTCGCCGGTCGACGGCGTGCTCGGTACCGTGCACGGCGCGACCCAGACGGTCGGGGGCGTGGCGCACGGTACCGGTCTGGACGGCGCGACCCACACGGTCGGCGGCGTCGTGCACGGTACCGGCCTGGACGCCGTGACCGGCACGGCCGGCGGCGCGGTGCACGGTACCGGCCTGGACAGCGTGACCGGCTCGGTCGGCAGCACCGTCCAGGGCGTCACCGGTACCGGTGCCCACGGTCTGCTCGGCGGCGTGACCGGTACGGCCGACAGCGCCGTGCACGGCGTGACCGGAACGGACACCCACGGCCTGCTCGGCGGTGTCACCGGTACGGTCGGCGACACCCTGGGCAGCGCCGGTGTCGGCAACGTCACGGGTGACCCGGGCGGGCAGTCGCACGCCGACACGTCCGCGCAGGTGGATGCCTCGCATCACGGCCTGTTGGACGGTCTGCACTGAGTGTGAGAGTTGTTGGATAGCGCGGAGACCGGACCTGCCATCGGGCGGGTCCGGTCCTCCGTTCGGCTTGAAAATTCCGACGAAATAGGCACACTCGTATCGGTGATGGCACCGACGTGGCTTGACCTTCTCGACGAGACCACGAGGGTGTGCGCCGCGCACGGCCGGGGCGACCTGATCCAGTGGCTCCAGCAGAAGCGCGCGCAGCTGGTCGATCCGCGACTGCGCGTACTCGTGCTCGGCGAGCCCAAGCAGGGCAAGAGCCAACTCATCAACGCCCTGGTCAACGCTCCGGTCTGCGCGGTCGGCGACGGTCCGACCACGACCGTGCCGACGGTTGTCCACCACGCCGAATCCCCCACCGCCGTCCTGGTCAGGACGCCGCCCGCGACTCCGGCCGGGGCTGCCGGTGAGCTGGCCGCGCCGCCGGAGCGGATCCCGCTGTCGTTGGAACAGATCGGCGCGGGGATCGACGCCCGCCTTCCGCACCGCGCCGGCCCGGCCGCGTCGGCGCATCTCGAGGTCGGAGTGCCGCGCGGGCTGCTCGCCTCCGGGCTGGTGCTCATCGACACACCGGGCACCGACGAGCAGGACCAGGCACGCAACGCCAGCATCTTCGCGGCCCTCGCCCGGGCCGACACGGTGCTGCTGGTGTCGGACGCGACCCAGGAGCTCTCGGTCAGCGAACTGAACCTGTTGCTGCACGTCGCGCAGTCGCACCCGAACGTGGCCGTCGTTCTCACCAAGATTGACATGTCGCCGGACTGGCGTGCGGTCGCCGAACACAACCGGCGGCACATCGCCGGGACCGGGGTGCAGGCCGCCGTCATCCCGGTCTCCTCCGCGCTGCGCCTGCAGGCCGCCCTTACCAACGACGAAGCGATCAACGCCGAGTCCGGGTTCCCCGAACTGATCGCGCGGCTCGTGCACGACCAGGCGGCCAAGGGCGACGCGCTGGCCCGAGCCAGCGTCGGACAGGTCGCCCGTACCGTCGTCGAGCAGCTCGCGGCGCCCCTGCGCGCCGAACTGGCCGTCACGGAGTCGCCCGAGACGGCCGGGCCGATCTCCCGGTTGCAGGAGGCTCAGCGCGCCGTCGACGACCTCCGCCGGCGCACCGTCACGTGGCAGAACATGCTGGGCGACGAGATGGCCGACCTCATCTCCGACATCGAGTACGACCTGCGCGACCGGACCCGCCAGATCCTGCGCAAGGTCGACGAGGCGTTCGACCAGGCCGACCCGCTGACCGGGTGGGACGCGTTCGCCGCCTGGTTGGAGGAGAACCTGTCCGAGGCGGCCGAGGCCAACTTCGCGTGGATGGTCCAGCGGCTGGACTGGATCACCCACCGGATCGCCGGCACCTTCGCCCGGTACGGTACGGACGTCGTGCCCGGCTGGTCGATCACGGTGCCTGACGATCTCGCCGACCGGGTGCCGGCCATCGAGAAGCCCACCGTGGAGAAGTTCTCCCCGACCCAGAAGGTCTTCACCGCGCTGCGCAGCTCGTACGGCGGCATGCTGATGTTCGGCATGGCGACGACGCTCGCCGGCCTGCCGCTGATCAACCCGGTCTCGCTCGGGGCCGGTGCGATCTTCGGCGGCAAGGGCATCCTGGACGAGAGCAAGTCGCTGCTCAAACGCCGGCAGGCGGCGGCGAAGACGGCGGCACAACGGCACGTCGACGACTTCTTCCTGCGGCTCAGCAAGGACGCCCGGGACACCGCCCGACAGGTGCACCGGATGCTGCGCGACCACTTCGCGGCCCTCACCGAGGAGCTGCAGGAGGCCATCGTCGCGTCGTTTCGCACCGCCAAGCAGGAGGCCGACGCGGTCACGGCGGTCCGCGAGCAGCGACAGCGCGCCGTCGAGCAGGCGATGCGCCGGCTGGCCGTCCTGCTCGAAGAAGCGCAGGAGATCACTGCCGGAAGGGGCGGCGCGCTGCGCGCGCGGCTGGAGCACATCGCATGAGCGCGGGAGCGCGGCTCGACGAGTCCGTGTGGGATCTGCTGCACCGGGCGTTGCACCTGTACCGGGACGATCCACGCGCCGCCGGGCTGCTGCACCACCAGCTCGGCCGGTTCGACCGGCCGCTGCGGGTCGCGGTGGCCGGTCCGGCCCGGTCGGGCAAGTCGACCCTCGTCAACGCGATCGTCGGCGAGCAGGTCGCGCCCATCGAGGCCGATGACGGCGGTCAGCTCTTCATCTGGTACGCCGACGCCCCGGAGCCCGGCGTCGCCGCGTACGCGCCGGACGGCTCGACGCAGCAGCTCACCGTGACCCGCTCGGCGGCCGGGATACGGGTCGAGCTCGGCGGATGGCGGTCCGGGCAGGTCGACGACGTCGTGGTCAGCTGGCCGACGCGCGTCCTGCGGCAGATGACGCTCATCGACACGCCTGCCTTCGCGGCCGCCCGCGAAGACGGCCGGCCGTCCACCGCCGACCGGATCCTGCGGGATGCGGACGCGGTGCTGTACCTGACCCGTGACGTGCGCGCCGGTGACCTGGAGTTCCTGCACGCGGCGCAGGAGGGCGCGGTGGCCGGTGCGGCGCCGGTGAACGTGATCCTCGTGCTGGCCCGCGCCGACGAGATCGGCGGCGGCCGCATGGACGCCCTGCTGTCCGCCCGGCAAGGGGCGCGCCGCCGGTACCGGGATCCAGAGCTCAACTCCCTCTGCATGGGTGTGGTCGCGCTGGACGGGCTGGTGGCGTCGGCCGGACGGGCACTCACCGAGCCGGACTTCGCCGCCCTCGCGGCGCTCGCGGGGATGGCGCGACCGGAGCTCGACAGGCTCCTGCTGTCGGCGGACCGCTTCGTCGGCGGACAATCGCCCGCACCCGTCGACGCGGATACCCGACGCACACTGCTGGACCGGCTGGGCATGTTCGGGGTGCGCCTGGCGACGACCCTGATCCGTACCGGCTGGAACACCCGGGCGAAGCTGGCGGCCGAGCTGGTCACGCGCAGTGGGCTGGCCGAGCTGAAGGAGTCCGTCGGCCGGTACTTCATCGACCGGGCGGACGTGCTCCGGGCGCGCTCCGCCCTGGTCGTACTGGACTCCGTGCTGCGCCGATACGCCCGGCCAGGGTCCCGGGAGCTGCTCACCTGGGTGGAGTACGTGCTGGCGAACACGCACGATTTCCGGGAGCTCCGCCTGCTCGCGACGCTGCGGGATCCCGAGTTGGGATTCGACGCCGACCTGGCGTCGGAGGCCGAGCGGCTCGCCGGCGGGCACGGTGTCGAGCTGACCACCCGGCTGGGCGTCGATCCGGATGCCGGGGCCGCCGAGCTGTGGGGGTTGAGCTCGCAGGCGCTGCACCGGTGGCAGAACCAGGCGGAGGATCCGCTACTGAGCCTGCGGCAGCGACGCGCGGCCGGCGTGGTCGTGCGTAGTTGCGAATCGATGCTGGCGCAGCTTTCTGCCCGTTGAATTCTCCGGTTCCCCTGGCCGCTGGCCGTCGAATTCCGGTCCGCCGCGCCCTTGTCCGTTTGCTACCAGCCGGTAGCAATACGCAGGGACTGCACCGTTTGGCAACCCGGCCGGCAACCGGAACCGCAACCGTACCGCCGTAGACATATCGGCGTGGGGGTGGCGATGGCGTCCGGTGAGCGCAACTACCGGCCCGGTTCGGAGGACCAGGGCCGGGACAGGCGCGCGTGGTGGCGCTGGTACCTGGTGCTCGGCCTGGCCGTCATGGCCGTCGCCCCCGTGCTGCCCGCCGTCGCCCGCCAGATCGTGTACGGGCTCGTCGGCGTGTCGGCGCTCGTCGCGGTTTACGTGGGGATGCGCCTGTTCCGCCCGGCCGCGCGCGGACCGTGGATCCTGCTCGCCACCGGTCTGGTCGCCACCCTGTCCGCGGTCATCTGGTGGCTGTTCGAGCTGTCCATCGTGGGCAGGCTGGTCTTCCCGTCCGGCGGCGACATGCTGTACCTCAGCGCGTACCCGTTCCTGATCGTCGGCTTCGCCACCTGGGTACGCCGGGACCGCAACCGGCCGGGCTACGAGAGCGTCGTCGACGCCTGCCTCGTGGTGTCCGGCATGTTCGTACTGAGCTGGGTGTTCGTCCTGTCCCCGATGCTGACGCACGCGTCGTCGGTGGGGTCGAAACTGCCGCTCTACCTGCTGTACACGATGATGGACCTGTTCATCATCGCGGTCGTGGTACGGCTGATCTTCAGCGCCCAGGCCCGCACGGTGTCGTACGTGCTGGTCGTGGCCGCGGCGTTCGCGCTGCTGGCCGGTGACAGCATCTGCTACGCCCTGATCGCCTGGAACAACGAGCAGTTGGGGCGTGAGCTTGCCGCTCCGCTGTGGATCCTGGTGTACCTGCTGTTCGGCACCGCCGCGCTGCACCCCTCGATGGTCGGCTCGGCCGGCGTCGTCGAACGAAGCCGGCCGGTCGCGTCGTCGCTGCGGCTCGGCCTGTACGCGTTCCTGGCGCTCCTCGCGCCGAGCGTCGCCATCGGCACCGTGCTGGTCCGTGGCCCGGGCAGCCCGGCCGGCTCCCTGGTCATGCCGTTGGTGTTCACCGCGACGACGGCGGTGCTGCTGGTCGTACGGCTCTGGCTGCTCGCCCGCGTCGCGCACCGGCGCGCGGCCGAGCTGGACGCGCACGCCGTGGCTCTGCGGTCCTCGCTGGACGAACAGCAGACGCTGCGCGACGAGCTCACCTACCGCGCTCTGCACGACAGCCTCACCGGGCTGGGCAACCGCGACCTGCTGCGCGAACGAATCGAGCGGGTGACCGGCCGACACGGGCTCGTGCTGCTCGACCTGGACGGGTTCAAGGACGTCAACGACACCGACGGGCACCCGATCGGGGACGCGCTGCTGGTCGAGGTGGCCGAGCGCCTGCGGTCGGCGGTACCCGACGGGGTCCTGGTCCGGCTCGGTGGCGACGAGTTCGCCGCGCTGCTCGACGGGGCCGACGTGGCCCGTACCCGTACCGTCGCGGACGCGATGATCGACGTGCTGCGGCCGCCGTTCCTGGCCGGTGAGCGGGAGACGGAGCTGACCGCCAGCGCGGGCATGCTCGTCGCGGACGGGCCGCTCGCCGAGGGCGAGGCGCTGCGCCGTGCGGACCTGGCCCTCTACGCCGCCAAGGACGCCGGTAAGAACCAGGTCACGGTGTACGCGCCGGAGCTCGCCGCCGCGCGCGACCGCCGCATCCGGCTGATCGCCGATCTCCGTCGCGCGCTGGCGAACGAGGAGTTCACGGTGCACTACCAGCCGGTCGTCGAGCTGGACACCGGCCGGGTCACCGCGGTGGAGGCGCTGGTGCGCTGGACTCCACCGGGTCAGCCGCCGATCCCGCCGATGGACTTCATCCCGGCCGCCGAGGAGTCCGGCCTGATCGGCCAGCTCGGTACGTGGGTGCTGCGCCGGTCGCTGCGGGACGTCGGCGACTGGTACGAGCGGTACGGCATCTCGGTGACCGTGAACGTGTCCGGTCGCCAGCTACGCGAGCCCGGCATCGCCGACCTGATCCTCGCCGAACTGGCCGCTAACCGGCTGCCGGGTAGCGCCCTGGTCGTCGAGATCACCGAGACGGTCCTGGTGGCGGAGACCGGGCCGGAGGAGGCCGCCGCCCGCGCGATCCTGGAGCGGCTGCGTGAGCACGGGGTGCGGATCGCGGTCGACGACTTCGGTACCGGCTACTCGTCCCTGGCGTACCTGCGGACCCTCCCGGTCGACATCCTCAAGATCGACCGTGCGTTCGTGCAGGAGTCGGGCGGCGAGGCGGACCCGGTGGCGTTCCTGCGGGCGATGGTCCAGATGGCACGCAGCCTGCATCTGTCCACCGTGGCCGAAGCGGTCGAGACCCCCGCGCAGGCTACGCGGCTGCGGCAGCTGCACTGCCCGCTGGCACAGGGCTACCACTTCTCCCGCCCGGTTCCGGCCGACGAGCTCGACGCCCTGCTGTCGACCGGCGAGGGCCGCATCGACGTCGACTCCAGCCTGGCCGCCTGAGCTTCTTTCGGCAGCGGCCCCGGCCCGTACCCGGTGATCAGAGCCCGAGCGCCGATCTTGTGCAGGGCGGGTCGAACTGTCGGGTCATGACCCGGCAGGTTCGAACGAACCCGTTACGGGCAGGAGGTGAGGTCGACGGTCTGAGGAGAAGGGCCTGGCGCAACCCGGTACCCATCGGGAATGAGCGAGCGGTAATCTTGCCCGGTCGGGCCGCTAGCTCAATGGCAGAGCTGCGGACTTTTAATCCGTAGGTTCAGGGTTCGAGTCCCTGGCGGCCCACCAAACCGCAGGTCAGCGAGGGTGTCGAAGGCCCGAACGCCGTTGTGAGCGGCGAGTACAGCAGCAAAGTACAGCAACTGCTCATCGCCCCAGGCTCTCCCCCAGTCGCCGCAGCGCCTCGCGGGTCTGCTCCGACGACACCTGCGTGTAGATCTCCATCGTGATCAAGGCGGCCCGACAGGCGGGCCGCACGCACCGCCGCCAGGGCGCGTGCCCGCGCTGCCGCTGTCGCTCGGCGCGGGCACGCCAGACGCCCGGCGGCTGGCGCGGATAGCGGAAAGCCCTCGGGCCGCCGAGGGACGGACAGCGCCGAGGGCACATGATCGAGGTGGGCCGGCAGCCGGCCGGCGGCGAACTGGGCGCGGCGTGGCAGCCGCACGCGCGCTGTCGGCCGGTCACCGTCGGCGGGTGGTCGCGGTCAGAGCGCCTCCGGCGGGGGCCTCGGGCTCCGGGATGGCCAAGATCCGCCGGGCGGTTGCGGTGGGTGGGTGGTTGCGCGGAGCCATCGGACGGGATGGCTCAACTTACGGAGTGTTGCGGGGTGATCTGCAACGATGCTTATCGATCAGAGCCACGCATCGACCGACATAGCAATGCGGACTGACAGCAGATCTCTGCAGGTCACGGGCTGCGACAGCAGCAACTGCGCCCAGCGCCACGTCGGCAACTGTGTGCTAGATCACTCTACTGTTAAGCCCGAAGCTCTAGAAGCTTTGCTGTACCGCTTTCCAGTAGCTGAACGACGCTGGATAGTGCGCGGCGTTCCTCGTACTACTACACCACATCCTGTGCTACATGCTTGTCAGTAGCGGTTTGCAGTAGAGCTTCTGCGCTGCCTACCCCCCTGTCGTAGTGCGAACTACGTTCCTGTCATTCGCTGTGTAGGCGCCAGTACGCTCGAGGATCCTTGGCGCTCTTCCCAACCCAGTCGATCAGTCCTACGTTCTTCAGCGCATTGAGTCGCCGCAGCATCGTGGGCTTGGTCACTCCTAGCGCATCAGCGATGTCGCCCGTGCTCAGAGCCGTCCCCTGTCGGATGATGTCGATGATCGCCAAGTACTGTGGCGGTAGCTGGTCGGCCATCCGCGGATCAACCATCAGCGCAGACAGAGTCAGCCTCACTGTTCCTGACGTCTGCGAGTAGAGCGGCTCCGCAAGCCCTCGTGCTCTCATCTCCTCGAACATCCGTCGGATACCCTCGCCGAGCTCTTGACCAAAGTGAAGATCAGCGCAAACACGAGCGATACGCGGGTTCCGCGCGAAACGGACTACCCCTCTCGGGTCAGTGAGATTCACGAGGCCCGGGAAGCGGCCGGGGCTCTCGATCTCCATGCGGTCGTTGAAGACCTCTACCCGGATATGATCGCCGCCCAAACTGTAGGACCTGTGTACCACGGCGTTCACGATGCCCTCTAGCCACGCATCCTGAGGAATCAAGCTCTGCCGCTCGAACACTGAGTTATCACCCAACACGCGTCGAGTCGGCTCAAGGCGACGGACGGCCGCGATCGTCTCGCCCAGGACGCGAGGGATTGGACCATCGAACCGAAGATCCTCGACGAGGAGCTGTCGCCGTCCGGCCTCCCGTGTCGTGCCCTGGTACCTGAGGACCCGGACATGAGCGGCCGGGAAGAGATCTTGCGGGTACCGACCGAAAAGGAGGTAGGCAGCTGCGGTCAGGTGCCCTGACCTCGTCATGAGGCCACGGCCGAACAGCGCTCGCTCTGGCTCAGGATGGCTGATGGCGGCAGCGTAGTCGGCCAAAATGTCGGGATCGAGGTCATCGATCCCCGCCTCCTTGACTGACGTCCCATCGAAGTGGGCCTGGCCTTTGTCATAGAGCAGCTCTTGGCGCTGGCCAAAGGAGAGACGCCGGTTCTCGTCGCCGACTCGCAGGTACACGTGATCGGACCTAGTCGAGTGGACCCCCTCACTGGGGTCGACTTCGATGATCAGAAGGTGGTCGCTGTCGCCATTGCTGTTTATGCACTCCAGGAGCCGGCTGCGTGCACGTACTGGCGGAACCGTGTGGTCGACAGCTGCCTGCATCAAGTCGTTCCGGTGCGCCGGGTAAGCATCAGTGCCCTCTACCTGACCGCTTGAGAGGCCAACGACGACAGTGCCACCCTCAGCGTTGGCGAAGGCCACCTCGGTCTCGGCCAACTTCACCGGGGATATGCGGACACTCTTGCGGTCGAACCACTGGTTCTCGGTCGCTCGGCACAACGCCGGACCGACATCAACTGGCGGGAGCGTGAGTGCCGACACTATCGCGCTGTCGCTCGTCACGGATATACTATAACAATTTTCTAGTAGCTCTGCGTCAATATCGGCCGCACGGCAAGCCGGAGCCTGGGGCGGTGCCGCGAAGGCCAATCGCCCTCTCCGCGCATGAGTGGCGACCGCACTGGAGCTCAGATCTTCCCCGCTGGTTCAGTGCCCTCGGTCAGGGCGTTGTGGTCCGCGCCTGGTCCGCGAACCGCCGTCGGGCGCCGGATACGGTCGTACAAGCGTGACTGGCGGCGAGAAGGAAGCCACGTGGATAGACGACCGGCGACGCGTACAGCAGCGAAGTACAGCAACCACACCGCCCATGCTTGACCGTAGCCAACTGCATAACGCAGGGCTGTCACGATTCGCGCCATCTCCAACCGCTCTGCCGGTACTCCGTAGATTCAGGGCGTTCATGTCCGACCATGTCCGCCGTTACGCCGACGCCTCATCAGGGCGATCTCGCCTGGGATCGGCAGCCAGTAGTAGGGGATGAACGCGGCGATGACCGCCATGCCGAGGGCGGGGAGCACGGCGCCCAGCAGGCTGCCGGTAGCGATCCAGGCAAGGGCGAGTCGGAAGCGTCGGCTGATGGCTCTCACGCCGGCGGAATCGATCGTCGTGGTGAGCAGTCGGCGATCATGGCGTGCGTACCACCAGACGATGTTGAACAGAATGGCCGCCAGTTCAAACGTGATGCCGTGGAGGACGACCGCGGTGCGCTGCCCCTGTCCGTGGCGGAAGGCCTGGGCCAGAACGGAGGCTGAGAACGGCAGGAATGCGATGTCCATTAGCAGCAGGGTGTTCAGGAACAGCACTACCCGGTCGGCACTACGGATGTGGTCGAACATGACGTGATGGTTGGCCCACACCTGCCCGATCAGCATGAAGGTGATGCCGTAAGCCAGGTAAGACGGCCAGAGCGCGGCGAGGCCGTGCAACAGGTGCCGGGTGTCTTGCGGCGGGCGGATCTCCAGGACGAGCAGAGTGACGGCAATGGCGATGACCGCATCACTGAACGCGACGACCCGGGCAGGATTGCGCTCCGCCCCGAACGGCGTTGACCCTCCTGGTCCACGAGCTGGTTGTGTCACCAGCCAAGCGTGAGGGACCTGGCACCGCCACGCGCGGAGCCGAGCGGCGTGGCGCGGCCGTCGAACCGACCAGGCCATCCCTCGTCCCTGGAAGATCAACCGGCACAGATCCGGCACAACTGGCAACGACCAGCGGCGACAAGCGCTGTCAAACGTCGGCAGACTTCCTGCTAGTCAGAGTGCCGATCGGTCCGGTTGGGGATGATCTCCAGAAGCCGAGAGGGGTTCAGGGTTCGAGTCCCTGGCGGCCCACCCGAAACGGATACCCAAACGGAGGGTCCAAGGACGCGAAACCGCAGGCAGTGGCCGGTGTCCGCTGAGCCCCGGCGAGCGGGCAAGGGTGGGTCCGGGCGGTTTCCGGGCCACCAAGGGGAGCGGTCACGCGTCGCGTACCTGCTGCGCTTGGTGACGGAGGTGGGCGAGGGCTTCGGCTCGGCCCACTGGCGTAGCATGTCGATCGAGACAGGCGCGGAGGTCGCCAGGCCGCGCGGGCTGCTGCCCATCGCGCGCTGGCCTCGCTGTCTCCGGTCGCAGACGGCAGTAGCTGATCTACATCATTCGTAGTGGTAGCGGCACTGGGCTATCTGCACGGTGTCATCGACGACCCGGTACACCAGGCGGTGTTCCTGGTCGATGCGCCTCGACCAGAACCCCGACCAGTTGCCACGGAGCTGCTCCGGTTTGCCGATGCCCTGATGACCGTTGCGCCGGATGTCCTCGATCAGTGCGTTGACCCGCTTGAGCACCTGGCGATCCCGCTGCCATGTCAGGTAGTCCTCCCAGCCCCGGCTGGCGAACTGGACCTTCACGCGGCCGATACCTCGTCCGGGTTGTCATCGGGGTCGATCAGGTCGCGCATCTCCCCCCCACCGCTGCGCAGCTCCTCGACAGCTTCGTTCAGTCGACGCGCGTTGGCTGGGCTGGCCATGAGGTACGCCGTCTCTTTCAGCGATTCGTACTCGCGTAGCGAGATGATGACCGCGGCCTCACGGCCGGAACGGGTGACCACGACTTCCTCGGCATCGTCCACGACGTGGTCGAGCATCTTGGCCAGGTTCTGCCGGACCTCTGAGTACGTGACCGTTCGCATGATGCCTCCCGAGCTGACGTACAAGAAATTGTACAATAGGAACCTGGTTGCATGCCAGGTTGGGTTTGCGGTGACAGGTTCGGGTCGCTACCTCGTCGTCGGGCGGTCGATCAGACGCCCGAGCTACGCAGACGCAGCGCGATCGGCCGCCCGGCGACGGTCGCCGGTTGGTTCGCATGGTGATGCCTCCGGCCCACCCTGGTCAGTGGTCTGGCGTCTGACCTTCACGGTAGATCGTGGAGTCACGTGTGCGGCCAAATGCGCTGCCGTGGCGCCATATCGGGCGCGTCGAAGCCGCGCAAGCGGCAACGTGGCGAGATCGAGGCCTTGCCGAGCGGGTCACTGTGGGTGAGCGTCGCCCAGTTCATGACCGGAACTTCGAAGTGCTCGACGTTGGCGAGGCGATGCTTGACCCCTACGAGGGATACATACGGAACCATGTCCGCAGTCGCGATCAGGAGGAACTCGCCCGCGCCGAGGGTTCGCGACATCTGCGGGTCGACCTTGAACGCGTGCTGCCGTCGGGCCACATCCTGGCGCTTGATCCGGTTGTCGGTGTCGTAGTCTGCGCAGCCCTCGGTGACCCGCTCGGTCCCGGCCGGCTTCGCCACAGTTTCGCTGCCGACGGTTGAGCAGGTGACCGAGGTACTCGAGTCGGCGCGGGTAGCAGGTGCGCTGCCCGCCGGGCATGCCGAGGACACCGAAGAGACGCACGGTGATGTCCCGGCTACGCCGATGGGACGTGCGCCGCGTCTGAACCTTTCCGGCAGTAAAAGGAGTGCGAGCCGGAGACGATTGTGCCCCCGTTGGCTAGCACTAATCAGCTGTTAACAGGCTTGTGAGATTGATTGGCCTGAGATAAAAATGCGCACGCACTGTCCTTGATCAGCTGTGCGTATTTCCGCCGGCCCGGCCGGCTCGTCCGGGTTATTGAGGAACAATATGCGCAAACATCCCATCACCGGTCCCGCTGTCGTCGTGTTGGCCGCGAGCGCGGCCCTGGTCGCCGGCGCTGGTCCGGCCGTTGCTGACGCGTCGGCCCCGCTGTACGTCAACAACAGCATCGGGTCCAACTGCTCCAACAGTGGCGCCGGCACGCAGGCCCGGCCGTACTGCACGATCTCGGCTGCGATTGCGGCGGTACAGCCGGGGCAGACGATCAATATCACCAGCGGTACGACATACGACGAGCACGTGACGATAAACAAGTCGGGCACGGCCGGAAATCCGATCGCGCTGAGCGGTGGTTTGCTGTCCGGCGCGAACGCGGGTATCACCATCGACGGCCAGCACGACATCTCGATCGTCAATGTCGCCGTCAGTAATCCGCAGAACGGTCCCGGCGTCGCTGTCAGCAACTCGTCGAGAATCACGCTGCAGGGTATCGACGTGAATGCCTCGTTCAGCGGCCCTCCGATCGTGGGTGTTCAGCTGACCGCTGTCACCAACTCGTCGCTCATTAATGTCGGTTCCAGCGGCGTGAGCGTGTCGACCGGGATCGCGCTGGACGCGGCTACGACGGGTGTGCTGGTCAAGACCGGATTCGCCGTCGCCAGCCAGACGGGCATCGACGTCGCCGGTTCCAACAACAGGATCATCGACAGCTCGGTCCAGGGTGGCGCCACTGGCGGGATCGTCCTCGAACCGGGCGCGGCCAACAACGTCGTCGCCGACAACATGGTTCATCACGGCCGGGGTACAGGGATCCGCAACACTGGCGCTACCGGCACCGCAATCACCAACAACACGGTAAGCAACAACTGTGGTACCGGTATCCGGGTGGACGGGGCCTCGTCCGGGGTGTCGGTGCAGAACAACCTCAGTAGTGAGAACCCGGCCGGCTGGTGCGGCGCGCAGTCGACGGATGTGGTTGAGATCGGCGTGTATGACGCCGCGGTGAGCCACACCGTCGTCAACTACAACACCGTATACGTGGGGACTCAGGGCAACTACCAGCCCTACGCATGGGGCACCCCGATGGGGCTGGCCGCCTTCCGGACGGCCTCCCACCAGGCCGTACGTGACATTCAGGCCACCCTCCCGACCGGCGACACCAACGACAACGCGAACTCGGCCGCGCCCGGGTTCCAGCCGACCGACATTCACGGCCACGTCTACGCCGACGGTCCGGCGCCAAACACCGGCGCTGGCCCGATCAGTTATGCCGACCGGGGTGCCGAAGAGTATCTCTGGCCGCCGACGGCTCGACTCGCCGTCACGGTCGACCGGAAGACGAGCACCGCCACGGCCGACGCGTCGGCCTCGACAGTGTCGACACCGACCGCCTCGTACGCCTTTGATTTCGGCGACGGCAGCAAGGTCACCCAGTCGACGCCGATCGCGACACACCAGTATGCGAAGGCGGGCCCCTACGTCGTTTCGGTCACCGTTACCGACGGCAATGGGCAGATCGGCACCGAAAACACGCATGGGCCGTTCTGCATGCCTGCCCGGGTCCCGTCGACCCCAGGCGCGTCGCAGCTCAAAGCCGACTTCGACGGCGACCGCCGGGACGACGTAGCGCTGTTCTACGACTACGGGGGCGGTCACGTCGCGCTGTTCACCCTGACTTCACAGGGCTGCGACGAGGGGTTCGACCCGGCATTGCGGCGCTGGGACGCTCCGCATTGGGGTGGCGGCACCAAGTTCGTGACGACCGGCGACTTCAACGGCGACGGCAAGTCCGACGTAGCGCTGTTCTACGACTACGGCAACGGCCACGTCGCGGTGTTCACCCTGACCGCGCACGCCAACGGCGACGGCGGCTTCTCCGGGCCGGTTCTGCGCACCGACCTGCCGTACTTGGGTGGCGGCACCAAGTTCATGACCGCCGGGGACTTCAACGGCGACGGCAAGGCTGACCTGGGGCTGTTTTATGACTACGGCGACGGTCACGTCGCGCTGTTCACGTTGCTGGCCAGCGGTGGCGGCGGCTTCGCCGGCCCCACTCTTCGTGTGAACTACCCGCATTGGGGTGGCGGCACCAAGTTCATGACCGCCGGGGACTTTAACGGCGACGGCAAGGCCGACCTGGGGCTGTTTTACGACTACGGCGACGGTCACGTCGCGCTGTTCACGTTGCTGGCCAGCGGTGGCGGCGGCTTCACCGCGCCCACCCTCGGCTGGAACGCCCCCCACTGGGGTAGTGGCACCAGGCTCATCACCACTGGCAATTTCAACGGCGACGGCAAGGCCGACATCGCGCTGTTCTACGACTACGGCAGTCACGTCTCGCTGTTCACCCTCGCCGCCACCACCGGAAACGGCAGCTTCGGTGGGCTGACCCGGGTCTGGGACGATTACACGAAGTGGGGCCACGTGATCCGATTCCTGTTCGCCGGTAGCTTCACGGGCGTCGGCAGGGACACCATCGGCCTGTTCCTGGACTCCGGGGGCGAGGTAGACCTCGACACCATGACGCCGGTCGCCGGGAACGGCTACGACCCACCCAACTATCGGTGGTACGCGCTGCACTGGGGTACCGGAACCCGGGCGGTGCTCTGACCGCACCGAGGAACGCGCCTGAGCGCCGGGTGGCAGCGGCTCCGGCCGCTGCCCACCGCGTCTGCGACCAGTAGCTGACCCGTCCAGGCAAGATCTTGGTACCCGGGCCATCACTCCGAGTAGCCTTCATGTAGTGGGGGACTCCGACCTCCGGCCTTCGGGTCTGGAGCGGGACGGGCACGTGTTGCTGTTGCACGGCTCGGAGCCTGAGCGGGTGTCGAGCCTGGTGACGTGGATATCTCGCGGCCTGAACCGCGGTGACAAGGTCATCTACGCCGACGCGCCGCGTCCGGCGGGCGGATCGCTGCTCGACAGCTCCGACCGGCAGGGAACCGAATTCGCCGCGGCCCTGGCCGAAGGCCGGCTGGCGGCACTGCCGTTGGTACGGTTCTACCCCCAGGGTGACCAGGAAGCGATCGTCGACCAGGCGTTGGCCGAGGGGTTCCGGTCGGTACGGCTCGCGGCGGAAGCCAGCGCCGCGTTCGACACGCAGTCGATGTCTGATCACATGGACATCGAGCAGTTGATCGACCGTCTGTGCCGGACCCGGCCGGTATCCGCACTGTGTGAGTACGCGACCTCCGCGACCGAAGGAACGGTACTGCGCGAGCTCGTCGCGGGGCACCGGTACGAACTGCGGAGCGCCGCCTTCCACCTGGCCACCGGCCCGGGCGGTCTGGTCCTTCGCGGTGAGATCGACCGCGCGAACGCCGACGTGCTCGCCACCGTCCTCGACGTCGCGGTCGCGGACGGCAAAGGCGTGGTGCGGCTGGATCTGGCGGCGTTGGAGTTCATGGACGTGGCGGCCTGCCGGCAGTTGGTGTACGCCAGCCAGGACTTCCGGCAAGCGGGCGGGCACGTCGTTCTTGCGACACCACAGCCTACGGTCGCCTGGACGCTGCGGCTGCTGGCCGTCGATCAGTTCGCCGGCATCGACCTGGTCGGAGGGTGAGCGGTGACCGTCCCGACCCCCGCCGGCTACCTCCATCAGCTGCTGCTCTTCACGTCGCCGGACGACCTGTTCACCGCTGCGATGCCGGGTCTGCGTCAGGGATTGGACGCCGGCAACGCGGTGATCCTGGCCTGTCGGGACGCGGACAACGCGTTGCTGGCCGACGCGCTCGGTCCGCACCCGCGCCTCGCCTGCGTCAGCCCGGACGGCATCTACACCCGGGCAGCGGCCGCCGCCGAGGCCTATCGTCGGATGGTCGATCAGCGGATCACCGCCGGCGCCCGGCGGGTCCGTGTGGTGGGCGAGCCGGACTTCGGCGCGGACGTGGACAGCGCGGCGGAGTGCAGCCGGTTCGAGGCGATCTGCAACGCGACGCTGGCCAGGTGCCCGCTGACGAGCACGTGCGCCTACGACGTCGGCGCGCTGCCCGAACGGGTTGCCGCGGACCTGACCGCCGTCCATCCGTTCGTACTCACACCGACCGGTCCCGTTCCCAACGGACGGTACGTCGATCCCGCGACGTTCCTGCGCCGGTCGGAAGCCGGTCCGCACCCGGTGGAGCGGACCAGTCCGACGGCCGAGTTCGGGGCGGTGACCGGTCTGCACCAGCTGGCCGCCCTGCGCGACCAGCTACGCGCCGTCCTTCGCGGACAGGCCGTGCGGCCTCGGATCGTGACGGACATCGTGGCCGCGGTCCAGGAACTGGTCGTCAATGGTCTCCTGCACGGCAGACCGCCGGTCCGGGTACGGCTCTGGGCCCCATCTGGGCAGCTGGTGTGCACCGTCACCGACGCGGGTTCCGGCTTCGACGATCCGCTCGCCGGATACGTACGGGCGGCCGACGGCGATCCCTTCGGTCCGGGGGTCGGACTGTGGCTGGTGCGGCAACTGTGCGACCGGATCGAGATGGAGAAAAGCGTGTCCGGCTTCACGGTACGGCTGTCCACCTCGACGCGGGCCGCCGACTGATCCGGCCGTCCACGGCGCGCGGCAAGGGCGAACCGCTGTGCGGCGAGGGCACACGACCGGTGCCGTGCTGGCGGGGCCGGCCTGTCGCCTGCCCCGCCAGCCGACGCTCACCGTGCGTTGGAAACGTAGAAGGTGTAGCTCGTGGAGTCCGTTGCGGATCCGTCCGCCGTATGACCGGTCACGACCATGGTGTGCTGTTCGAAGTCGCCCGCCGGCGTATAGGTCACTGACGCCCGTCCTTGCGAGTCCGCCGGCACGGTGGTCGTGGCGCCGTCATCCACCCGGTAATCGAACGACACGATCCCGGGGGTGCCGCCGCTGAATTCGAACGTCCCTTGGACCCCGGCGCCGCCGGACCAGGTGCCCTCCGGGTACTGGGCGGACACCACATGCGGCGCGGTGCCGACCAGGAACCGGTACTCCGTCACCGGTGACAGGTCACCGGAGGCCGTCAGGCTCTGTACGTAGAGGGTGTTGAGTCCGTTCCGGTCGAGAGTGACCGCAATCCAGGTGTCGGTGCCGTCCGTGGACGCCGGCAGCGTCTGCTCCGGCCCGTCGTTGAGGTGGTACCGGTACTCGACGACCTGGCCGAACAACTGTGTGTTGAACGTGAAGAAGGCCGACGTGCCGATGCCGCCCTGGGCCACGTACTCGCCGTAGCTGCTGTAGACGCTGACCTTGTCGTCCCGGACGTCGACGTACTGGATCCGGGTCTCCGAGGTGGACCCGTCGCCCCCGACGCTCGTGACCTGGACGTCGATGGCGCCCCACGAGCCCGGCGTGTACGTCACCGTCGCCGTGCCGTCGGGACCGGCCGCGACGGTCTGCTCATCGGATCCGTAGATCGAGTAGCGGTACTCCCGCACGCCGGGAAGCCCGGGTGAGAACGTGAAGGTCATCGGCTTGCCGACGATGCCGCTGCTGCCGGGTGGCGACCAGGTGACCACCGGTCCGGAGAAGATGTTGAAGGTGTACGTCGTCTCGGGTGACCTGGTGCCGTCGGACAGCAGCGCCTGGAACACCACGGTGTTGTCGCCAGCGTGCTGCGGGGTCACCGTCGCGACGGTGAACCAGTTGCCGTTGCTGGAGACCGTCTGCTCGTCGCCGCCGTTGAGCCGGTACGCGAACCCCGTCAGGTTGGGTAGCTCGCTCTGCATCTGGATCTCCAGCGGCACCCCGACACCGTCCGTGCGGGGCCAGTAGGCGAGTGTGGGGGCGTATGCGGTCGGATGCGGGTCGATGACGTGGAACTGGTAGACGGTGGGTACCGACAACGAACCGTCGGACCGTACCGATTGGACCTGGAGCAGGTACCAGCTGCCGACCGTGGCGGTCCAGTGCAGGACCGCCGAACCGTCCGCGGCGGCGTCGATGCGCTGCTGGCCGTCACCGAAGTCGTAGACGTAGGCCACCACACCGGCGGCGCGCGGCTTGAACGTGAACGTGCCGGCCCGGGGGGCGATCACGTCCTGGTCGAGGGTGAAATCCGGGGAGTCGACCTGTGGCGCGTCGCTGACGTAGACGTACATCGTGTCGACGCCGATCATCTTCTGGCCGGCGTAGCTGCGCGTGACGACGGCGATGGAACCGGCGGTCTGGAAGGTGATGTCGCTGCTGCCGGTGCCGTTGACCGCGGGGAACTTCACCTCGGCAGCTCCGTCGAGCTGGTAGCTGAACGCGGTGACGCCGGAAACGGGCGACGACAACGTGATCCGGCTCGGCAGTCCTATGCCGGCCACGTCGACCGACCCCCAGGGCGCCGTGTAGCGCACGACGAACTGGTAGTGGGTGGTGGGTCCTCGGTTGCCGGCGGCGTCGACCGGGGTGACGTCGAGCCAGTCGTAGCCGGCGTGGGGCGGGGTGTACTCGAGGACACCGGACCCGCCGGGCCGCTGAGCCGGCACGTTGCCGTAGAAGCCCCAGAAGTCCTGGTAGACGAAGGCGACGGTGTCCCGGTCACCCTGGGCATCGAAGCGGAATTTTCCTTTCACGCCCGGGCCGCCGGAGGCGACCGTCCCTTCGGGGTAGAGGCTTGAGGCCACGGTGGGCGCCTTGGTCGGAGCGGTACGGTCGATCGTCAGATAGCAGGGCTTGGCCCACGCCGACACATCCAGGCCGTCCTCGGCCCGCGCCGTCCAGAGCAGCACCGCGCCGTCCGGGTATCCACGGAGATCGGTCGAGGCGGTCGACGTACCGTCGAAGTACGTGCTGCCGGTGAACTCCCTGCGCTGGTCCGGGTGGTCGGCGGGCCAGACGGCGAAGCGGGCCGTCGGGTAGCTGGGCTTGTCCACGTCGGCCACGTTCGCCTTGAAGACGGTCGAGTCGTTGCCGGTCGGATGCTTGGCCACGGTGCCGCAGGGCCGGTCCGGTCCGGTGAGGCCGAGCCCGCTCACGGTCGGCACGTGGTTGCCGTCCAGGCCCAGTCCGGGCCGCTGCACGGATCGGCCGAGCGCCGGGTCGGCCTCGCTGCCCCGTGCGATCCGCAGTTCGACCGTCAAGGACGTTTCATGCCGGGCCAGTGCCGCGTTGACGGCCGCCGCGAGGTCGGCGTAAAGGTAGCCGGGGCAGAACGCGCCGGCACCGCGTTGAAATCGCTGGATCAGGTCCAGTTCGGCCGGCTGGTTCTTCCACGTGGTGGTCTTCTTGATCGGATCGGTGCGCCACAGTTCGATCGGCGCGGTCGCGGCGCAGCTGTTGACGTTGGTCTCTCGCGTGTACAGCGTGGCGGTGTGGACGACCTGGCCGCGTACCTTGCTGAGGTCGAAAGTGAAGTACGAACGGTAGGTGTGCGCCTTGTGATCGGTGCCGACCGTGGTGCCGAACGGAGCGTCGGCCGGCTGGTTGACGAACGACGTCTTCGGCGCTTGAGAGTCGACGTAGGCCCAGGTGGTAGGTCCGAGGCTGACGACGTCGGCGAAGGCCGGTGATGCCGTTGCGACCGCGGTCGCCGCCAGCGTGATCATGGTCGTGGCCCCGTACACCACTCTTCGTCTGGTGCTGTGCATAGGGTTCCTCCGGGAGGCCTACGCGGAAGATCATCCGCGTGGCGCACAGCGTGCCATGGCGGCCCCCCGCGCGCCGCCCCGATCAAGTGACAATGATGAATCAGTGAGCGATAACGACCTGGTATGTCCTGTTAGCGCCGACGAGTGCGCGGGTACGCTCAGCGCATGTCGGCCAAGACCGAGGTCGAGAGCACGTACGAGGTGCCGGTCGACTTCGCCGTGCCCGACCTGACCGGGGTGTCCGGCGTCGCGGCTGTCGACGAACCGGTGACGCATCGCCTGGACGCCACGTACTACGACACCCCGGGGCTACGACTCGCGGCCCGTCGGGTCCACCTGCGCCGGCGCAGCGGCGGGCATGACGCCGGCTGGCATCTCAAGCGGCCGGCCGGCAACGGTGACCGGACCGAGGCGCACGCACCGCTGGGCGGCCGGAACCGGCGGGTGCCGGCGGAGCTCGCCGCCGAGATCCGGGCGCTCAGCCGCGGCGAGCCGCTCGCGCCGGTGGCGCGGGTACGCACCCGCCGGGTCGAACGGGCCCTGCGCGCCGCCGACGGCACCGTGCTCGCTCTCGTCGCCGACGACGTCGTGTCGAGTACGACCTCGGGCGGCGCCAAGGCCGAGCCGCAGCGCTGGCGCGAGCTGGAGGTCGAGCTCGTCGACGGCGACCGGCAGCTGCTCGACGCGGTCGATGTGGCGCTGCGCGCGGCCGGTGCCCGGCCCGCCCGGATCGCTTCGAAGCTCGCCCGCGCTCTCGGCGACAGGTACCCGGCCGACGAGCCGCCGGGCACCTTCGACCCGCCGGGGCGGCTGCTCAACGCGTACCTGCGACAGCAGCGCGACGCGATCGGAGACAACGACCCGGGGGTACGCCGGGGCGACCCGGAGGCGGTGCACGCCATGCGGGTCGCGACCCGGCGGCTGCGCAGCACCCTACGCACCTTCCGGCCCGTGCTCGACGCCGACCGCACTCGGCCGCTGAGCGAGGAGGCGCGGTGGGTGGCCCAGGCGCTCGGCGAGGTCCGGGACGCCGACGTGATGGCGGGGCGGCTGGCGGCGGCGGTGGCCGCCGAACCGGCCGAGATCGTCGTCGGGCCGGTCGCGGCGGGCATCCGCGAGCGCCTCGGCGCGCGGCACGCGCAGGCGCGGGTACGGCTGATCGAAGCGCTCGACAGCCCCCGGTACGCCGCCTTCCTCGACGCTCTCGACGACCTCGTCCGTACCGAGCCGTCGGGCCCGGTCACCGCCACCCGGTTGCGGCGGTTGGCGAACCGGGCTGTGCTGGACGCGGACCGGTATCTCGACGACGCCCTCGGCCTCGCGCCGGGGACCGGTCCCCGCGACGCCTGCCTGCACGAGGCCCGTAAGGCGTACAAGCGGGCGCGGTACGCGGTCGAGGCGATCGCGCCGCTGGCCGGCAAGCCGGCGCGCCGCCTGACCGGACGCCTCACCGCCCTCCAGGACCTGTTGGGGGCGCACCAGGACGCGATCGTCACCGGCGAGCTGCTGCGCGACCTCGGCGCGCAGGCTCATCTCGCCAGCGAGAGCGCCTTCACGTACGGCCTGCTGCACGCCCGCCAGCACGAGGCCGACGAGCGCCGGCTGGAGCGCATCCCCCGGGCGCGCCGGCGGGCCCGGCGTCCCAAGGTGCGCCGTTGGTTGGAGCGCTGAGGTCAGCGGCCCCGGCGGCCCCGGCGCGCCCGCATGTAGTCGTCCACCACGTACCGGCCCAGCTCTTCGGCCTCCGGGGTGAACACGCGGCCGCCGTTGCGGCGGGCCACCGCGTCGACGAACCGGCGCAGGCCGGGGTCCTCACCGAGCATGAACATGTTGAGCGTGGCGCCGTACCGGGTCAGGTTGTCCACTTCGGACACCGTCGCGTACACGGTCTCCCGCATCGGCGGCCAGGAGAACACCGCTTCGCCGTCGTCGAGCAGGTGGGCGGTCGGCTCGCCGTCGGTCACGACGAGGACGACCGGCTCCGACTCGGAGTGGCGGCGCAGGTGCCGGCCGGCCAGCCGCAGCGCGTGCTGCAGGTTGGTGCCCTGCACCAGGTCCGGCTCGATGCCGGCCAGCTCCGCCTGCGACAGGCTCATCGCGTACCGGCCGAAGCCGATGATCTGGAGGGCGTCCTGCGGGAAGCGGGTGGCCACGAGGTGCGACAGCGCGAGCGCGGTCTGCTTCATCGGCCCCCACCGCCCCTCGGAGATCATCGAGAACGACAGGTCGACGCAGAGCGCCACCGCGGCGGATGCCCGCCGCTCGGTCTCGACGACCTCGAAGTCCTCCACGGCGAGGGCGACCGGGGTCGCCGGGCCGCCGCGCCGGACCGCGTTGGCCACCGTACGGACCACGTCGATGGGCTGCTCGTCGCCGTACTCCCAGCGCCGGGACGCGCCGGTGAGCTCACCGGCCGCGCCGGCCGAGCGCAGGTCGTGCTGACCGCGCCGGCCACCGTCGAGCTGGGAGAAGACCGTTCGCAGCGCGGAGCCGCCCAACCGGCGCAGCGCCTTCGGGCTGAGCGTGAGCCCGTCGGCCCCGCGCGTGACCCAGCCCTGCCGGCGCAGCTCGCGCTCCAGCTCCTGCAGCCGCCGCACGTCGTCGGCCGCACCGCGACCCAGCGTCCGCTCGACCGCCTCCACATCGACGTCGTCGAGGGTCGCGCCGGGGTGCTCCTGGCCGAGCTGGTCGAGCAGGTCGTCGAGGTCGGCGATGTCTTCGAGCGCGCCCGCGGCCTCGCCGTACCCCAGCTCCTGCTGGCCGCGGACCTGCTCGCGCCGGCCCCACGCCAGGTCGGGGCGTAGCGCGCGCAGGTTGTCGGTGAGCGCGGCGAGCTGGCCGGCCAGCTCGCCGTCGCCGAGCGCGCTCGCCATCAGCTGACCCAGCTCCTCGCGCTGCTGCGCCGACAGCGACCGCATCAGCCGCTCGCCGGCCGCCGCCCGCCGCGCCAGGGCGTCGACCAGTTCGTCTACCGACTCGGGGTTTTCCGGGAAGAACTCGCCGTGCTCGGCCATGAACTCGTTGAACGCGTCGGCGGTGTCCTCGCCGCGGGCGTGCCGGGCCAGCAGGTCGTTGAGGTCGGACATCATCGCCTTGAGCCGCTGGTTGGCCTGCGGGTCCGACATCCCCCGCAGCGCCTCGCGCATCCCGGCGAACCGCTGCTCGAGCACGTCACGGCGCAGCCCGTCCAGGATCTGCTGGTACGTGCGCCGGGCCTCGTCGCTGGCCCAGTCGTACTCCGACAGCTCCTCGACCGCCCGCGCGGTGGACCGGGGCAGGTTGTCGAGCGTCGCCTCCGCGAACCTGGCCTCGTCGTCGTCGCGGCGACCCAACTCCTCCCGCTCGGCGGCGAGCGCCTGGTCGAGCAGCGCCTGCGCCCGGGTCACCGCGCCGTCGAGGTTGCCGCGCCGCAGCGCCTCGCGCCGCAGCCGGCGCGCCCGTGCGGCCAGGTCGTCGAGGCCCCGGCCGCCCTGCGGACCCCGGCGCAGCAGGTTGCGCAGCGCCTCCCGCAGGCTGCCACCGGCGAGCACCTCGTTGCCGACCTCGTCGACGGCGGCCCGCACGTCGTAGGGCGGCGCGAGCGGGTCGGGGCCGCCGCGCCAGGCGCCGTACCGGTACCGGTTGGATGCCATCGTTCTATACCCCGTACACGGTCCGGCCGTCGTCGTTGAGGTCCTTGGACAGCCGACGGGTCAGGTGCAGCCCTTCCAGGACGAACTCGACGCCGGCCGCGGCCTCGCCCCGGCTGGGCGCGTCGCCGAGGCCGAGCCGGTCGAGCACCTTCGCCAGGCCCGGGACCGTGCCGACCTGGCGCAGCAGCTCATCGGCGCGGACCAGGTCCCCAGTCTCGATCACGCCGCCGTCGGCGACCAGGTTGGTGAAGCCCGACAGGTCCAGCCCGGCGAGCCGGGCGTGGAACGTCTCGGCGACCGAGGTGCGCAGCAGGTGGGCGAGGATCTCGATCTCCCGGCCCTCCTCGCCGCTTTCGAATTCGACCTTGCCGCGCAGCGTGCTGGTCACCGACACGGTGTCGCCGACCCGGGCCACCGGCTGGTCTTCGCCGAGCAGCCCACCCCGGCGCAGCGCCGACGCAGCGACGGTCTCGGCGGCGGCGATCGCGAACCGGGCCGACACGCCCGACCGGGCGTCCACCGACGGCGACTCGCGGACCGCTCGGGTGAACCGCGCGACGATCTCCAGCACGTGGTCGGGCACCTCGGCGACGAGCTGAGCCTCCTGCCGGATCAGGTCGAGCTCCAGGTCGAGGTCGAGCGGGTAGTGCGTGCGGATCTCGGCGCCGAACCGGTCCTTGAGCGGCGTGATGATCCGTCCGCGGTTGGTGTAGTCCTCGGGGTTGGCGCTGGCCACGAGCAGGAGGTCCAGCGGCAGGCGCAGCTGGTACCCCCGGATCTGGATGTCGCGCTCCTCCAGCACGTTGAGCAGCGACACCTGGATGCGCTCGGCCAGGTCGGGCAGCTCATTGACGGCGAAGATGCCCCGATTGGTACGCGGCACGAGGCCGAAGTGGATCGTCTCCGGGTCGCCGAGGGTGCGGCCCTGGGCCACCCGGATGGGGTCGACGTCACCGATCAGGTCGCCGACGCTGGTGTCGGGCGTGGCGAGCTTCTCGCCGTAGCGCATCGACCGGTGCAGCCAGCGGATCGGCAGGTCGTCGCCGGCCTCGGCGGCCTGGCGGGTCGAAGCCGGGGTGATCGGATGGAACGGGTGCTCGTTGAGCTCCGAGCCGGCGATCACCGGCGTCCACTCGTCGAGGAGGGCGACCAGGGAGCGCATGACCCGGGTCTTGCCCTGGCCGCGCTCGCCGAGCAGGACGACGTCGTGGCCGGCGAGCAGGGCCCGCTCGAGCTCGGGCAGCACGGTGTCGGAGTACCCGACGACGCCGGGAAATCGCGGGACGCCGTCGCGCATCCGGGCGATCAGGTTTTCGCGCAGCTCCTGCTTGACAGTGCGGTACCGGTGGCCGCTCGCGCGCAGTTCGCCGAGTGTGCGGGGCAGGTCGGAGGGAGGGGTGGGCACAACCGTTTCTGTCACGCATCGACGCTAACTCGCGACTGTGACAACCGCTCACCCGCGCCACCCGGAGGTGGGCGACGGAGGCGCCCGAGCGCGTGATCGACTGTCGCGAGGTGCGGGGTCCCCGGCCCGCTGGTGGGATCCGGTGGTCGGAGCTCACCGAGGAGAAGATCGCCGCTATTCCACTGCTGGCCGCGCTGCGCGACCGCCCTTGACCGTCACGCGGGGCCGTCCATCGCCGGTTCGCGCTCGGTCGCCGCGCCCAGAACCTGCGCCTGCTGGAGGCCGCCGTCGGCGTCGACCACGTCGCCGATGACGACGGTGACGTTGTCGGTCGCGCCGTGGTGCAGCGCCAGGGCCACCAGCTGGTCGGCGCAGCTCTGCGGATCCGGGTACGACTCGAGGGCCGCGGCGATCTCCTCGGCGGACACGGCTTCGGACAGCCCGTCACTGCACAGCAGGTACCGGTCTCCGACGACAGCGGGGCGCACCGAGTACCGGGCTTCGACCTGCCGGCCCTGCAGCGCACGGGTCACGACCGACCGGTGCGGGTGTGCGGCGGCCTCGTCCGGGCCGATGGCACCCTCGTCGAGCAGCATCTGCACGTACGTGTCGTCCTTGGTGACCTGCTGGAACTCGCCGTCGCGCAGGCGGTAGGCGCGGGAGTCGCCGACGTGCACCATGCTGATCTTCCCGCCGGCCAGCAGCACGGCGGTCAGCGTGGTGCCCATGCCCTCCAGTGCCGGATTGGCAGCGACTTCGTCGCGGATCCGCCGGTTGGCGTCCTCGGCCACGGCCTGGAGGCTGTCGAGCAGCGTGTCGGTCGGGTCGTCGACGGCCCGTGCCGCCGCGAGCTGGTCCAGCGGCGCCACCGCGAGGATGGTGAGGCGGCTGGCCAGGTCGCCGGCGGCCATTCCACCCATCCCGTCGGCGATGACGAGCAGGCGGGGGCCCGCGTAGGCCGAATCCTGGTTGGCCGAGCGCACGGCGCCGCGGTCGCTGCGCGCGCCGAAACGCAGGATGACACTCACCACGACCTCCTGGATCGGTGGACTCCGCTAACTATGGTCACCAGCTTGCCCCTAACGGCCTTGCCTGTCGCACTATTGCGCATGGTGCCGCGACTGACCCCGCGGCACGACCACCATTCCCTTTCCGATCATGAAAAAACGCGCACAGATCAGATGCATTGCTCCAAGATCGGTGAAAGCGCAGTCTCGCGCAAGGGGAGAAGTGGGACGAAGCTTGGTCAGTCGACGCCGCCTTCCGGTGGGTCCTCGGGTACGCACAGGCTGAGCGCCTGCGGACGGACCGTGACGACCAGCGAACGGTCCGGCTCGATCACGTCCCCGTCGAGCTGGCGCGGCCGCCTGCGGTCACTGATGATCTCGACCCGTCGCGCCCGGAACGTCTCCATCCGCCTGACCTTCCGGCGGCGGCCGAGCACCCCCCACGCCAGCGCCAGCCAGTGCCGGAGGTTGTGCGGGGTCAGCACGGCCACGTCGAGGCAGCCGTCGTCGGGTTCGGCGTCCGGCAGCAGCGGCACCCCGCCCTGCAGTCGGCCCACATTGCCGACCAGGACGGTACGGGCCCGCCGGCGCATCCGCGGGGACGAGTCGAGCCGGATCGTCACCCGCATCGGCCGGTCGCGCAGCCGGCCCAGCGCCGCCCACACGTACGCCAGCCAGCCGATGCGCTTCTTCAGCGGCTCCGGGGTGGCGGCGAGCATCTCGGCGTCGAAGCCCATGCCGGCCATGACGGTGAAGCAGCGGTCGCCGACGACGCCCACGTCGATGCGGCGGCGCCGTCCGCTCGTGGCCACCGCGACCCCCGCCTTCACGTCCGATGACAGGCCGAGGTTGGCGGCGAGCAGGTTTCCCGTACCCGAGGGCAGGACCGCGAGCGCCACGTCCGTGCCGGCCAGCTCGCTCGCGCAGGCCATCACCGTGCCGTCGCCGCCGCACGCGAACACGACCGACACGCCGGCCTCGACGGCCCGGCGGGTCTGCCCGCACCCGGGATCGTCCGGGGTCGTCTCCAGCCACAGCGGCTCCGGCCAGCCGGCCTCGGCGAGGGCGGCGCAGATATCGTGGCGGCGGCCGTCGAGGTCGGCCACCTTCGACGGGTTGATCACGACCGCCGACCGGGTGGCGGTACGGACCTGCTCCGCGGCGACCGTCACGGTCCGACCTTCCGGTATCGGGCCTGGAAGAAGCAGTACACGCCGAACGCGGCGAGCCCGAGGGCGATCGCGATCAGCAGCAGCGGCCCGTACGGCTGTCTGACCAGCAGCCGTAGCGCCGCGTCGAGGCCGCGCGACTTCGCCGGATTGTGGCTCGTCGCGGCCTCCACCAGCAGGACGCCGACGATCCCGAACGCGATCCCCTTGGCGACGTACCCGACCTGACCCAGCCGGACGGCCATGTGTCTGGCCCGGCGGCTCATGTGCGCGATCGTCAGCCGCTTCTCGAACTTCTTGCGCGCGCCGTACACGACCAGGCCGATACCGACCGCCACCACCACGACCCCGCCGACGCCCACCAGCCACCGGCCGGCCGGGGCGGCCATGACGCCGGCGGTCGCGTGCTGCGTCTGTTCGGCGTTCGAGGTCGGCCGGCCGTCTACCACCCGGTACGCGGTCCAGGCGAGCGCGGCGTAGAACACCGTCCGCCAGGCCGAGGCCACCCGCTCGGCGACCCGGGAGAAGCCGTGCTCGTCGCGGTGCCCGATGAACACCAGCAGAAGCTGCCACACGGCCATCGCCGCGAGGCCGATGACCGTCACCATCAGCGCGAACAGGCCGAAGGGCCGCCCGGCGAGGTACCGGAAGGCCCCGGCCTGGTCGCCTTCGCCCGTGGGGTGGCCGAGGGCGATCTGGACGGCGATCCAGGCGACCGCGAGGTGCAGCAGCCCGTACCCGATGAACCCGATCCGGGTCAGGGTTTCGAGCGTGCTGCTGCGCGCGGCCCGGCGCGCCGTGCGTCGGGCGGCTCGTCGTGCGGTGTGCGCGACAGTCATGGACCCGGTATCCCCACTGCGGTGGTCGATTTAAACCTGTGCATGTCGGGTACCACGGCCCAGACGATGCACCCGTTTCGGAGGTAGCGGTGACCACAGTCGCGTCAGCCCGCAGCCGGACATCCGGCCGCAACCTCAGCCGCGTCGCCCTCGCCGGTGGCGCGGCGCTGGTCTTCGCCGTGCTCGTGCTGCTGGTACGGATGCGGTGGCTGCCGCTCGACTCGGTGGACCAGGGCCTCGCCAACGCGCTCAACGACGCGGTGGCGGGGCGCCGGCCGCTGGTGCGCGCGCTGCGGTTCGTCACCAATCTGGGCAGCCACGCCGTCCTCGGGTGGCTGGTGGCGATCGCCAGCGTGCTGCTCGTGGTGCGCCGCCGGTACCCGCTCGCGGCGTACCTGATCGTCACCGGCGCCGGCGCGCTGATCCTCGACCCGGTGCTCAAGCGCGCGGTGGGCCGGCTGCGCCCGGTGGTGGAGCACCCGGTGGCGCACGGTGGCGGCGACAGCTTCCCGAGCGGGCACGCCCTGGGATCGATCATCGTGTACGGAGCGCTGCTGCTGGTCTTCTCGTCGGCCATGTCGACGCGTGGCCGCCGCGTGGCGGCAGGCGTCGTCGCGGCGCTCGTCGCCCTCATCGGGTTCAGCAGGCTGGCGCTCGGGGTGCACTTCCTGTCCGATGTGATCGGTGCGTGGTGCCTGGGCGTGGTGTGGCTGGGGGTCACGACGTACGCCTTCGAACTGCACCGGCACCGGCTCGGTCGGCGCGCGACCCGGCCGCTCGCCGAAGGGCTGGAGCCCGAGGCCGCGGCCGACCTGAAGCCGGCCGGCCCGGCGGTCGCGGCGGAGGTCGTCCGCACCCGGGTGGCGATTGCCGGCAGCGCCGTGGCGTGGGTGCTCGTGTTCGGTGTGCTGTGCGCGATCGGGATCCCGCTGGCCCGCTACCACCACGGCAACGGCGACGTCCTGGGTGATCGGACCATCCCGCACTGGCTGGCGGCCCACCGCACGCCGGCCCTCAACCACCTGAGCTACCTGGGCAGCCAGGCCGGCAACACGCACATGATCCTCGCCGTCGGGCTGGTCGCCGGTGCCGTGGCGCTCGCCGCGATCCGGCAGTGGCGGCCGGTGATCTTCCTGCTGGCTACGATGTTCGGCGAGCTGAGCCTGTTCCTGACGGCGGCCGCGTTCGTCGGCCGGGCCCGGCCGGACGTGCCCCACCTCGACGGGCGGCTGCCCACGTCGAGCTTCCCGTCGGGCCACGTCGCCGCGACGATCCTGCTGTACGCCGCCATCGCGGTGCTCGCCGTACCAAGGATCCGGGCCTGGTGGCGGTGGCTGTTCGTGGTGGCGGCCGGGCTGATGCCGCTGTGGGTGGCCGCCGCCCGGATGTACCGGGGCATGCACCACCCCACCGACGTGCTCGGCAGCCTCATCCTCGCCGCCGGCTGGCTGGCCACGATGGTCTACTTCGTCCGGCCCAACTGCGACCTCGACGGCGACGGGGCCTGCCCGCCGGCCGACGGGCCCGCGAAGGTCGCCGCCCGGGTCGGCTAATCCGAACCGATCTCCTGGGGGCGCCTAGCCTCCCGCAGATGGATGTCGCGGCCGTAGTCGGCGACGAGCTGACCGTACTTCACGTCGAAGGCGGGCCGCTCGGACCTGATCCGCGGGACGTACTCGAAGTTGTGGCGCGGCGGCGGGCAGCTTGTCGCCCACTCCAGCGAGTTGCTGAAGCCCCACGGGTCGTTGACCGTGACCCTCGGGCCGAACTTGAACGACTTGTACATGTTCCACAGGAACGGCAGCGTCGAGGCGCCGAGGATGAACGACCCGATGGTCGAGATGGTGTGCCAGGTGGTGAAGCCGTCGGTGGGCAGGTAGTCGGCGTACCGGCGGGGCATGCCCCGCGCGCCGAGCCAGTGCATCACCAGAAACGTGGTGTGGAAGCCGATCAGGGTCAGCCAGAAGTGAATCTTGCCGAGGCGTTCGTCGTACATCCGGCCGGTCATCTTCGGGAACCAGAAGTAGATGCCCGCATAGACCGCGAACACGATCGTGCCGAACAGCACGTAGTGGAAGTGCGCGACCACGAAGTACGTGTCGGTGACGTGCCAGTCGAGCGGCGGCGAGCCGAGGATCACCCCGCTCAGGCCGCCGAGCAGGAAGGTCACCAGGAACCCGATGGCGAACAGCATCGGTGACTCGAAGGTGAGCTGACCCTTCCACATCGTGCCGATCCAGTTGAAGAACTTGATGCCGGTCGGGATCGCGATCAGGAAGGTCAGGAACGAGAAGAACGGCAGCAGCACCTGGCCGGTGGCGAACATGTGGTGCGCCCACACCGTCATCGAGTACGACGCGATGGCGATCGTCGCGGCGACCATGCCCTTGTAACCGAAGACCGGCTTGCGGCTGAACACCGGGATGACCTCGGTGATGATGCCGAAGAACGGTAGCGCCACGATGTAGACCTCGGGATGGCCGAAGAACCAGAACAGGTGCTGCCACAGCATCGGGCCGTTGTAGCCGGAGTCGTAGACGTGCGAGCCGAACTGCCGGTCGGACAGCAGTACCAGCAGCGCCGAGGCGAGCACCGGGAACGCCAGCAGCACCATGATCGAGGTGATGAGGATGTTCCAGGTGAAGATCGGCATCCGGAACATGGTCATGCCGGGCGCGCGCAGGGTGACGATCGTGGTGATCATATTGACGCCGCCGAGGATCGTACCGACCCCGGACATGACCAGCCCGATGATCCACATGTTCGGGCCCACGCCCGGCGAGTTGTCCACCCGGCTGAGGTTGGTGTAGGCGGTCCAGCCGAAGTCCGGCGCCCCGTTGGGGGTCAGGAAGCTGGCCAGGACGATGAGGCCGCCGAAGACGAACAGCCAGAACGACAGGTTGTTGATCCTGGGGAACGCCACGTCGGGCGCGCCGATCTGCAGCGGCACGATGTAGTTGGCGAACCCGAACACGACCGGGGTCGCGAACAGCAGCAGCATGAGCGTGCCGTGCATCGTGAACAGCTGGTTGTACTGCTCGGTCGACAGGAACTGCAGCCCCGGCCGGGCCAGCTCGGCGCGCATGACCAGCGACATCGCGCCCGCCGCCAGGAAGAACACGTACGACGCGATCAGGTACATGATGCCGATCGTCTTGGCGTCGGTCGTCCGGACCCAGTCGAGGATCACCGAGCCGGTGGGTGCGCGGTGGACCGGGCCGTCGTAGGGCTGTACAGGCTGCGGGCGCAGGATCCGCTCCGGCTCCGCCGGTCTGGACGGCGCCAGCGTCGCCGCGCCGCCCTCACGGATGCCCAGCGGCGGCGCCGGTGGCTCCCGGACCGCCTTGCGCGCCTGCTCCAGCTCGTCCCCCGGGGCCTCCGGCAGCCGCGTGTACCACATGCTGCGGCCCTCGCGCGGCTCGGGGATTCTGACGGGGCGGGCGCCCTGGCGACGCGGATCGAGCGGGCCTACCGGGTCCGTTCGGTCGCGTCGGGGCGCTTCCTGACGCCTGCCGAACATGGGACGCGATCTACCCCGTCACCGGCGGCCAAACCACCTGACGAGGTATTACAGCGGCTGCGTGACCACGCTGTCCGGCGCGAGCCGGCACGCCACGCGTACCGAGTCCGGCGCGTACTCCTCGTACGGACCGTTCAGATACCGCTGCGCCAGCTGGTTGATCAGCTCCTTGCCGCCCTCCTGGGTCAGCGACACCCGACCGCGCGCCTCGAAGTAGCGGTACGGGTCGTTCGGGTCGTACGCGCAGATCGAGATCCGCGGATCCCGCTGCATGTTCTTCATCTTGCGCCGCCCCAGGATCGTGGAGAACACGATCTCGTCGCCGTCGCGCATGGCCCAGATGACGCTCGACTGCGGGCTGCCGTCCGGGTTCAGCGTGCTGAGCACCACAAACGTGTTGCGGTCGAGCAGCTCTCTGGCCAACTCGGGAAGCGCGACAGGCATGGCCGGCTCCCTACCCGACCAGCAGGCCGCTAACCGTTAGCGCGCACCGCCGAGCCGATCGATGCGCCGCACCTCGTCCGGGGTCAGCCGGAAGCCGAACACGTCGAGGTTGGCGACGATCCGCTCCGGCGTCGACGACTTCGGAATCACCACGATGCCGTGCTCGAGATGCCAGCGCAGGACGACCTGGGCGGGCGTCACCCCGTGGTCGGCCGCGATCGACGTGAGTACGGGGTCGCCCAGGTCGGTGTTCTTAAACGGGCTGTACCCCTCGACGGCCACGCCGCGGTCCCGGCTGTCGGCCAGTCGCCGGGCGTCGTGGTAGGACGGGCCCCACGGGATCTGGTTGATCGCCGGCGCCTGCCCGGTTGCCTCGATCAGCTCGTCGATCTGCGCGGTGCTGTAGTTGCTGACGCCGACGGCGCGGGCCAACCCCGCCTGTCGCGCCGCGAGGAACTCCCGCCACGTCTCCGGCCGGGCCTCATCCGTAGGCGGCCAGTGGATCAGCCACAGGTCGACGTGGTCGGTGCCGAGGGCCCGCAGGCTGGCCTGAAGCGTTTCGCGTTCCCGACCGACCCGTCCCGGCGGCAGCTTGGTGGTGATGAACACGTCCTCGCGGCGCAGTCCGCTGTCGCGCAGCGCCCGGCCCACCTCCGCCTCGTTGCCGTACATCGTGGCCGTGTCGATGTGGCGGTACCCGGCTTCCAGGGCGCAGCGGATCGTCTCGTACCCGTGCCGGCCGGTCACCTGCCAGGTACCGAAGCCGACCATGGGCATCTCCACCCCGGCGTCGAGCGTGATCACCTGTGTCATGCCCGGTAGCTTGCCCGGATCCCGGCGCCCCTACGCGCCGATCCTCGGTGACGGCACGCGCTACGCGGGAAGTGCCAACGGTGACGACCGAAGCGCACGGGAGGGGAGCGGAACGTGTTCGGTTTCGAGTCGGAGCCCGGCTGGGAGGAGCATGTCGGCCGGGTGGGGATCGAGGTCATGTGCCGTCGGCTGCAGCCCGTCCTCGATCACCTGCGCGAGGAGTACGCCGGCCACCCGGCAGATGAGATCAAGCCGGTGCTCGCCAGGGAGTGGGAAGCGTGCACCGGTGGGCCGATCGCCGATCCGGACCTGACGCGCTACGCCGCGGTCATCAGCCGGGGTCGGCGGATCGTCCTCGAGCCGCAACCGTGACCGCCATGCGACTGACTGCCATGCGACGCCAGCGGTGCGTCGGGAACGTCATGCGGGCGCCACGACGTCACCGAACGCACCGCTGGCAACGAGAATCACTTGGTGGTGTCGCCTTCGCCGGTGTGGTCCTTCGCGAACTGCACGGCGTTGTCGATCTCGTCGCGGTACTGGTTCTTGGTGCTCTTGCCGATCTGCTCGCGGACCTTGTCCAGCGCGCGGTCGACCTGCTGATCGTGCTCGTCCAACATCTTCTTGACTCGGTCGAAGACGCCGCTCATGGCAGAGTGTTTCCCGTGCCGGGAACCGCCCAAACGGCTACAACTCGTCCATGGCGCGATAAACCCGCTTGTCGGATACCGGGTACGGGGTGCCGAGCGCCTGCGCGAACAGGCTGACCCGCAGCTCCTCGATCATCCAGCGGATCCGCCGCAGACCGGGTGAGTCCGGCACCTCGGTGCGCAGCTGCTCGTACTCCTGCCAGACCTGCTCGACGGTCGCCATGAGCTGCCGGTCGCGTGCCAGGTTGCCACCCACCCGGTCCAGCCGGTATTCGATCGCCTTGAGGTAGCGCGGCAGCTCCCCGAGGGCGTCCCAGCCGGTGCCGGTGACGAATCCCCGGTAGATCAGCCGGGACAGCTGGGCCCGCATGTCGGTCATCGCCGGCACGAGCGTCAGGTTCGCCGTCGCCGACAGCCGCTTGTCGACCTGATACGCGGTCGCCAGGATCGGCTGCACCTCGGTCACGATCGCGAACACGGTGTCAGCCAGGTTGGCGCGCACGAAGTCGCGCAGGCGTTCGAATCCGGCCGCGTCCCAGGCGGGGCCGCCGGCGTCGGCCATCAGCTTGTCGAGCGCGGCGGTGACGCAGTCGTCGAGCAGGTCGGCGGCGCTGTGGTGCGGGTTGCGGCTCAGCGCGAGCTTGGCCTGGTTGGTCAGGCGGGCGTTGACCACCTTGACCGGTGACGGGACGGTCAGTTGCAGCAGCCGCCGGGTGCCCGACCACATCGCCGCGCGCTGCTCGGCCTCGGAGTCCAGGACCCGGATGGCGACATGAGCGCCGCAGTCGACGAAGGCCGGGTAGGCGGTCACCTCGTAGCCGGCCCGGACCTGCCGCACCGTGCGCGGTAGGTCGACGAACTCGCGCAGGCCGGACCGCTCCACCGACTGCGCCGCCGCCGAGATGGTCTCCTGCACCTTCGGCTTGAGCTGCTCGCGCAGCGCCGCGAGGTCCTTGCCCTCGGCCAGGGCCCGACCCTTCTCATCGACCACCCGGAACGTCATCCGCAGGTGGTCGGGCACCTTCGACAGGTCCCAGGCGCTGCGCGGCACGGCCACCCCGCCCAGGTAGTGCAGCTCGCGCTCGAGCGCCTCCAGCAGTGACCCCTGGCCCGGGGAGAGTCGCGCCAAGGCGTCGGCGGCGAAGTCGGGGACCGGCACGAAATTGCGCCGTACCGGCTTGGGCAGCGACCGGATCAGCGCCGTGACCAGCTCATGGCGCAGGCCCGGCACCTGCCACTCGAACGGCTCCGCCGGCACGCGCGCCAGCACCGGCAGCGGGATGTGCGCCGTCACGCCGTCGGCCTCGGTACCCGGCTCGAACTGGTAGGTCAGCCGCAGCCGGAGGTCGCCGACGGCCCAGACGTCGGGGTAGTCGCCCTCGCTGATCCCGCCCGCGCCGGCGTTGATGAGCATCGACTTCTCGAAGTTGAGCAGGTCGGCGTCGGCACGGCGGGCCTTCTTCCACCACGCGTCGAAGTGCCGGGCCGACACGACGTCGGCCGGGATCCGCTTGTCGTAGAACTCGAACAGCGTCTCGTCATCGACCAGGATGTCGCGGCGGCGGGCCCGGTTCTCCAGATCCTCCACTTCGGCCAGCAGTGACCGGTTGTCGTGGAAGAACGCGTGGTGGGTCTGCCAGTCGCCCTCGACGAGGGCGTGCCGGATGAACAGCTCCCGGGCCAGGGCTGCGTCGATCCGGCCGAAGTTCACCTTGCGCTGGGCGACGAGCGGCAGGCCGTACAGGGTCACCTTCTCGTACGCCATGACGGCGCCCTGCTTCTTCTCCCAGTGCGGCTCGCTGTAGCTGCGCTTGACCAGGTGCCCGGCCAGCGCCTCGGCCCACTCCGGCTCGATGCGGGCGTTGACGCGCGCCCACAGCCGCGAGGTCTCCACCAGCTCGGCCGACATCACCCACCGGGGCTGCTTCTTGAACAGCGCCGAGCCGGGGAAGATGGCGAACTTCGCGCCGCGCGCCCCCAGATAGTCCTGTTGCTTCTGCTCTTTCTTCTGGATGTCCTTCATGCCCAGGTGGCTGAGTAGGCCGGCGAGCAGCGACTGGTGGATGGCCGTGCCCTCGGCGGGCGTGTCCGTGTGGACCGTGACGCCGAGGTTCTTCATCACCTGTCGAAGTTGCAGGTAGATGTCCTGCCACTCGCGTACGCGCAGGAAGTTGAGGAACTCCTTCTTGCACATCCGGCGGAACTGGTTGCTCGACAGCTCCTTCTGCTGCTCGCGCAGGTAGTTCCAGAGGTTGAGGTAGGTGAGGAAGTCAGACTCTTTGTCGACGAAGCGGGCGTGTGCCTGCGTCGCCGCCTCCTGCCGGTCGGCCGGGCGCTCGCGGGGGTCCTGGATGGACAGCGCGGCCGTGATGATCATGACCTCGTGTACGCACCCGTTGCCCTCGGCTTCGAGGACCATCCGGCCCAGCCGGGGGTCGACCGGAAGCTGCGCGAGCTTGCGCCCGGTCGGGGTCAGCTTGTCGCCGTCGAGCGCGCCGAGCTCACGCAGCAGGTCGACCCCGTCGCGGATGTTGCGGCGGTCCGGCCCGTCGATGAACGGGAACGCGGCCACGTCACCCAGGCCCAGCGAGGCCATCTGGAGGATGACCGACGCGAGGTTGGTGCGCAGGATCTCGGGGTCGGTGAACTCCGGACGGGCGTTGAAGTCCTCTTCGGAGTAGAGCCGGATGCAGATGCCGTCGCTGGTGCGCCCGCACCGGCCCTTGCGCTGGTTGGCCGACGCCTGGCTGATCGGCTCGATGGGCAGGCGCTGCACCTTGGTGCGGTGGCTGTAGCGGGAGATGCGCGCGGTGCCCGGATCGATGACGTACTTGATGCCCGGCACGGTCAGCGAGGTCTCGGCGACGTTGGTGGCCAGCACGATGCGCCGGCTGGTGTGCGGCGCGAAGACGCGGTGCTGCTCGCCGGACGACAGCCGGGCGTACAGCGGAACGATCTCGGTGTTACGGAGATCCATCTTGTTCAGCGCGTCGGCGGTGTCGCGGATCTCCCGCTCGCCGCTCAGGAAGACCAGGATGTCGCCGGGCCCCCCGGCGACCAGCTCCCGTACGGCGTCGCCGATGGCCTGGATCTGGTCGCGTACCTCGTCGGTGTCCTCCGGGTCATCGCCAGCTTCGATGAGCGGCCGGTAGCGGACCTCGACCGGGAAGGTCCGGCCGGAGACCTCGATGATCGGCGCTTCCCCGAAGTGATGGGAGAACCGTTCCGGGTCGATGGTCGCCGAGGTGATGATGACCTTGAGGTCCGGCCGCTTCGGGAGAAGCTGCTTGAGGTACCCCAGGATGAAGTCGATGTTGAGGCTGCGCTCGTGCGCCTCGTCGATGATCAGTGTGTCGTACTGCCAGAGCATCCGGTCGTGCGACAGCTCGGCGAGCAGGATGCCGTCGGTCATCAGCTTGACCAGGGTGTCGTCGCGAACCTGGTCGGTGAAGCGCATCTTGTAGCCCACCGCACCCGGCGCGCCCAGCTCCTCGGCGATCCGGTCGGCGACGGTACGCGCGGCCAGCCGGCGGGGCTGGGTGTGGCCGATGAGCCCCTTGATCCCCCGCCCGAGCTCCAGGCAGATCTTGGGGAGCTGGGTGGTCTTTCCGGAACCGGTCTCCCCCGCGACGATGACGACCTGGTGGTCGCGGATCGCGGCGAGGATCTCGGCGGACTTCTGGCTGACGGGCAGGGCGTCGGGATAGGTGATCGCCGGTACGCTGTCGCGCCGCTGCGCGATCCGCCGCTGGGCGGTCTCGATGTCCGCCGCGATCTGCGCGGTGACCGCCTCGCGGGCCTGCTCCTTGCGGATACCGCGGACGCCGTCGATACGCCGCCGCAGCCGGCGCTGGTCACGCAGCATCAGATCTGGCAGGAGGGCCGTCAGATCTGTCAGTGGGGAGGGCGCGGCGGTTTCGGGCATACGGCGATCAAGGATAGGCAGGGGGCCACTCTTTCGGCTCGTGGTTTTCGCCACCGCGCGGCGGGTTCCCGGAAAGGTGCCGGCCGGCGGGTGGGGACACTGCGAGGGCGCCCGTACGGGGCCCCTGTTGTGCAACAGGGAAGATCTGCGGCTATTCCTTCGTCGCCGGCGGTCAGCCCGAGGTCGCGTGCCGGTTGCGTGGCGACGCGCCCGGAGCGCCGGCGGGCAGCCCGAAGACCTCGGTGAGGCCGGTGATGTGCAGTTGCCGGTGCACGAACCGGCTGGGGTTGCGGACGACGAAGTCGGCGCCGACGTCGTGGGCGGTGTTGTAGCCCACGACCAGCGCGCCGATGCCGGTCGAGTCCATGAAGGTGACGTTGCGCATGTCGATCACGACCCGGGCCGGCCGCTCCCGCGTGATGGTGTCGACCAGCAGGTTGCGGAACGCGCTGACCGTGGTCACGTCGAGCTCGCCCCGAACGTCGATGATCGCCGCGCCGTCGGCGAGACGCTGCGAGGTCACCAACGCGTCACCCATGGTCACCTCCTCCGGTTTCGGCCGCCCGAACTCGCACTGTACCCCCGCACGGAGGCCGTCAATCGTGACCGGGCGCTCACGCGGGACGGACGGCGGCGACCGGCGCGCTACTCGCCGTTCTGGGCTACCTCCTCGACGCTCTTCCGGACGAGTTCCTGCTCGCGATCGATCTCGTGTTCGGGCGCCTCCTCCAGCCCGGCCAGCCGGGTGAGCAGGTACTCGTGGTCGGAAAGGCCCTGCTCGCGTGCCATGACGGCCAGCACGCTGGCGATCGCGTCGATCTTGGTCTGCAGTGCCCGGCTGTCGCGGTTCTGGCTCGACTGGATGACGAAGACCATCACGAAGGTCACGATCGACGAGACGGTCGAGACCGGCAGTTGGTACGCGGTGCTCGTGTACCCCCCGTGCACGAACAGCCCCCCGATGAGCCAGATCACAACGAGCCCGACCGCCAAGAGGATCATCGGGAACGATCCGGCGGCGGCGGTCGCCTGGGAGATCGTCCGTGTGATCCGGGTACCGCGATCCTGCGGTGTGCCGCGCCCGTACCGGGGATCGTCGCGGGGGTCGTTCTTGCCGCCCATCAGGGGCACCTCCCGGAGTCTTCGCGGGTTTTGCGCCCCATACCCGGCGTGTCGGAGGTCAACCGGCAGCCGGGTACGCCCGGGTCTCGGCCGCCTTCACCGCCGCCCACAGCTGCCGGCCGACGGTGAGGTCCAGCTCGGTGGCGGCCGCCGGGGTGACATCGGCGGCGGTGTCAGCAGGGCCGGTGAGATGGACCCGGATGTGGTCACCGTGGCGCTCCACCCCGTCGACCGTGGCCGGCCAGGTGTTGCGCGGACTGCCCGCCGGCCGCTGCGGGTACAGCGCCACCGCGGCCGGCGGAAACGCGACGAACACCTCGCCGTCGACCACGTCCGCGGTGGTCAGCGTGAGGCCACCGGCCAGGGTCACGGTGTGCCCGGAGCCCCGCCCCCGGTACAGGTTCAGGCCCACCAGCCGGGCGACGTAGTCCGTACGCGGCTGGCGGGTGACCGTCGCCGCGTCGCCGGCCTGCACGACCCGGCCCTGCTCAATGATCACGATGCGGTCGGCCAGGATCATCGCGTCGACCGGGTCGTGGGTGACCAGGATCGTGACCCCCGGGTGGTCGGCCAGGTGGCGGCGCAGGTGGGCGCGGGTGTCCAGGCGGGTACGCGCGTCGAGCGCGGCGAGCGGCTCGTCGAGCAGGAGCAGGGCCGGCGCAGCCGCGAGCGCGCGGGCCAGGGCGACCCGCTGGGCCTGCCCGCCGGACAGGTGCCGGGGCTTGGCGCGGGCCTGCGCGGTCAGGCCCATCCGATCCAGCCAGCCGGCGGCGACCCGGCGCGCCTCGGCCCGGCCCAGCCCGCGGCAGCGCGGACCGAACGCGACGTTGTCGAGCGCGCTGAGGTGCGGGAAGAGCAGGTAGTCCTGGAACACGACGCCGACGGGCCGGGCGTGCGCGGGTACGCCGGACAGCGCCGCACCGCCGAGGTTCAGGTGCCCGGCGTCCAGCGGGTGCAGCCCCGCGAGTACCCGCAGCGCCGTGCTCTTGCCGGCGCCGTTGGGGCCCAGCAGCGCCACGACCTCGCCGGCCGCCGCGGTGAGCGTCACGTCGAGGTGGAACCCGCCCCGCGAGGCGACCAGGTGGGCGTCGAGCAGTGTGTGCGGGCCGTCCGGTCTCACGGCGTACTGATCCAGCGTTCACGCAGGCCGGCGAGGATCGCGACCGAGACGGCGAGCAGGAGCAGGCTCAGCACGATGGCCGCGGCCGGGTCGGACTCCAGGGCGAGGTAGACGGCCAGCGGCATGGTCTGGGTACGCCCCGGAAAGTTGCCGGCGAAGGTGATCGTCGCGCCGAACTCGCCGAGCGCGCGGGCCCAGCACAGCACCGCGCCGGCCACCAGGCCGGGCGTGACCAGCGGCAGGGTGACCCGCCGGAACGCTGTCCACGGGGTGGCGCCCAGCGTCGCCGCCGCCTCCTCGTAGCGCGCGTCCGCGGCGCGCAGCGCACCCTCCACGCTGATCACCAGAAACGGCATGGCCACGAAGGTCTCCGCGAGCACCACCGCCGTCGTGCTGAACGGGACCGTGACGCCGAAGGTGCTCGCCAGCCACCCGCCGAGCAGCCCCCGCCGGCCGAACACGAGCAGCAGCGCCACCCCGCCGACCACCGGGGGGAGGACCAGCGGCAGCGTCACGAGGGCCCGGACCAGCCGGCGGCCGGGGAAGGTGCGGCGGGCCAGTACCCAGGCCAGCGGTACGCCCAGGACGACGGAGACCGCCGTCGCGGCGGTGGCGGTGACCAGGGACAGCCGCAGCGCGTCGACCACCCCGGGCGCGGCCAGCCGCGCCGGAAGCTGCGACCACGGGGTACGGGCGAGCAGGCCGACCAGCGGCAACACCAGGAACGCCAACCCGGCCGCGGCCGGCAGAGCCAGCGCGAGCGGGACGCGACCCGGGCCGGCGGCCGGCGCGCGGCGGCCGGTGCCGGCGCGGCTCGCGGCGGTCGGCAGATCGCCATCGATCATGATGACTGGAGCGCGGTCGGTCATGGCCGCTGGAACCCGGCTCCGGTCAGCACCGCCTCCGCGGCCGCCGACCGGACGTAATCGGCGAACGCTTCCGCGCCCGTCGGGTTGGGGCTGTTGCGCAGCGCGACCACGAGGTAGTCGTTGACGGCGCTCGCCGACTGCGCGAACTCGACGCCGTCGACCTGGGAAGCGACGGCGCGGGCGTCGGTGCGGTACACCAGGGCCGCGTCGACCTCCCCCAGGCGGACCTTGGTAAGCGCCGCTTTGACGTCCTGTTCCAGGGTGACCGGCGTGAGCGTGACGTGCGCGGCGTCGAGGACGGTCCCGGCGGCGGCCCCGCAGGGCACCGCGGGCGCGCACAGCGCCACCTTCACGCCGGGTGCCGCGAGGTCGGCCAGCCCGGTGATCCGCTTCGGGTTTCCCTTCGGTACGGCGATGACGAGCTGGTTTCGGGTGAAGACGCTCGGCGTTCGCGCGGCGAGGCCGGTATCGGTCACCTGTTTCATGGTCGACGGGCTGGCGGAGGCGAACACGTCCGCGGGCGCGCCGGCGGTGATCTGCTGGGCGAGCGTGGAGCTGCCCCCGAAGGAGAATGTGACGTGTACGCCCGGGTGGGCCCGTTCGAAGTCCTTCCCGATCCGGGTGAAGGATTCGGTGAGTGAGGCGGCGGCCAGTACGGTCACCGATCCCGTCGGTTGGCTCGCGGAGCCGGTCGCGCGGTGTTCTGCGCAGCCCGCGCCGGTCAGGACCAGGGCGACCGCGCCCGCGACGGTGCCTGTCCGGAGGTGTCTCACGGCAGCTCCACGACGACGGTGGTGGATTTGACGACCGCGACCGCGACGCAGCCGACCTCGAGCCCGAGCTGGTCGGCGGCCTCCCGGCTCATCAGCGAGACCACGCGGAACGGGCCGGCCTGGATCTCCACCTGCGCCATCACGGTGTCCCGGGTGACGGCGGTGACGATCCCGCGCAGCCGGTTGCGCGCCGACGACCGGGACCCGGCGGCATCCCGGTCGGATCGCACGTACGCGGCGAGGTCGACCCCGTCGACCACGCGGTGGCCGTGCTCGTCACGGGTGGCGGGCAGCCGGCCACCGTCGATCAGGCGGCGCACCGTGTCGGCGCTGACGCTGAGCAGGTCGGCCGCCTCCCCGATCCGGAACATGGTCACGACCACACCATAGCCTGGCGTCTGCGAACGTGGAACGGATCTTTGCCTCGCGGAACAGAGGAGCAAGTCGGAACACTCCTGGCAAGAGCTGTGGCGTCCCGGAGTGGCCCGTGTGGCGACAGACTGGTGCGTGCGAATTCAAAGCCGCAGCCTTTCGTGTCGTCAGCCTGAGACGGGGCTCGGCGATCCCGGTGTCGACGTATCGGCGTCGGCGATTCGAGCCCACGAATCGCTTGGCGACGTGTGTACGTTCGTGCACAATGTAGGGGTGTGCACGAACGTACACAAACTAGAGAGGTGCACGTTCGTGCACAATGTGCGGGTGTGCAATGCCGTGCGCAAGGGAGGGGCGATGCGGGTCCGGACACCGACGGAACTCGGCGCGCTGGTGCGGGACCGTCGCCGGGACCAGGGGCTCAGTCAGGAGGCTCTCGCCACGCGGGCGAGAGTCAGCCGGCGGTGGCTCGCTGCGCTCGAGGCGGGCAAGCCCAGCGCTGAGGTGGGGCTGGTGCTGAGCACACTTGAGGCACTCAATCAGGAGGTCAGCGTCGACGATCGCGCCGGCACCACGCCAACGGTTGATCTCGATGCTGTCCTCGCTGCCGTCGACGAGGAGGACCGGTGAGCGCCGAGCATCTCGAAGTGCGCTACCACGGGGCTCCCGTCGGCTTCCTCGAACGCGCCGCCGGGCGGATTACATTCACCTACAGCGACACCTGGCGCTCCCGCCGGGACGCGACACCGCTGTCGGTGGGGATGCCGGTGCAGCTCCGCGAACACCCGGCACGTGTGGTCGAGCCGTTTCTGTGGGGACTGCTACCGGACAACGACGCGGTCCTTAGGCGGTGGGGGCGGGAGTTCCAGGTGCCGACATCCCACCCGTTCGGGCTGCTCGCCGCCGTGGGTGAGGATTTGCCCGGAGCGATGCAAATCGTGCGCCCGGAGCGCGTCGCCCAACTCGTCAGTGACGAAGCGAACGTCGAGTGGCTCACCGACGACGATGTGGCCGCGCTGCTGCGCACGGACGCATTCGCCGATGTCTGCCGGGATCCGGCCATCGCTGAGCTGTGCAGCGACCTGCCGGGTCGGCTGGTGGATGCGGTGGCAGCACGTGCCCGCCGATGCGCGCAGCAGTTGCGCACTCGTTTAAGCGGGTGAGTCGCGCTGATCGCCGCCGTCCTCGCCCGGACGCCCGGATAGGTCGCGCGTAGCGTTGCCCTATGGACAAGCAGGGGCGCATCGAGCGCGGCCGCAAGCGGGTACGCGCCTACCTGGCCGGCGAACTCGTCGCCGACACGACCCGACCGCTACTGGTCTGGGAGAAACCCTTTTACCCGCAGTACTACATCCCGGCCGCCGATGTGCGCGCGTCGCTGGTTGCGACCGGCACGGGTGACGGTGAAGTCCTCGACGTCGTGGTCGAACGCGGGAAGGCGGCCGGGGCGGCCCGCCGCTTTCCGGACGCCCCCGACCCGCTGCTGCGCGACGCCGTACGCCTCGACTTCGCCGCCATGGACGAGTGGCTGGAAGAGGACGAGCCGATCTACGTGCACCCGCGCGACCCGTACAGCCGCGTGGACATCCTGGCTAGCAGCCGTCACGTCCGGGTCGAGATCGACGGCGTGACCGTCGCCGACTCCCGCGCACCCCGGATCCTCTTCGAGACCGGCCTGCCGCCGCGTTTCTACCTGCCGCTGCCCGACCTGCGGCTGGACCTGCTGCGGTCGTCGGACACGCAGACCCACTGCCCGTACAAGGGCACCGCCACGTACTGGTCGGTCGAGGTCAACGGCCGCGTCCACCCCGACCTCGTGTGGACCTACCGCACGCCGTTGCCCGAAAGTCAGAAGATCGCCGGCCTGGCCTGCTTCTACAACGAGAAGGTCGACCTGTTCGTCGACGGGGTACGCGAGGCGACGTGACTCCGGTGGACGCCGGCACCGACGCCCACCGGAGTCACCGCTGAGGTTCACGTGAGGACGTACCCGCCCGGCGTGTGGGCCAGGCGGCAGCCCAGCGTCGCCAGCTTGCGGTCCAGCGACGCCAGGTACGGGTCGAGAATCATGGATCCGCCGCCGAAGTCGTACCCCCACACGTGCTGGAGGAGTTCGCTGCGGTCGAGCGGTTGACCGGGATTCGCCAGCAGAGCGGACGCGATCCTGCACTCGGTCGGGTTGAGCGCCACCTCCCGGCCGGCTCGGCGCAGCAGCCGGCCGGCCGGGTGGAGCGTCAGGCCGTCGGCCGGTGGCGGGCGACGCACCAGGGCCTGCAGCCGGGTCAGTAGTTCGGTGAGCGCGAACGGCTTCATCAGGCAGTCGTCGACCCCGGCGATGAGCCCGGCCGCGTGGTCCGGAGTGTTGTCGCGGGTCGTCAGCATCAGTACCGGTAGTTGATGACCTTCGGCGCGGAGCATCCGGCAGGTCTCCAGACCGTCCGGCTGCGGCATACCGAGGTCGAGCACGACCGCGTCGGGGCGCTGCGTGCGTACCAGTTCCAGCGCCGTCACGCCGTTGCCGGCGACGCCGACCTCGTACCCGGCGAAGCGCAACGCCCCCGACACCGACTCCCGTACCCCGGGCTCGTCGTCGACCACCAGGACGCGCATGGCTACTTGGCCTTGGTGACCTTGGTGGCGGTGACGATCCCGTTGCCCGTGGCGGAGCCCTCGACGTTCACCTGTGAGCCGGGCGTCAGGTCGGCGAGCGCGCCGCTGGCCGTCACCTGTACCGCGGTGGCGCCGCTCGTCTTCACGGTCACGATCCGGCCGTCGGAGGTCTGCAGGTACACGGTGCCGCCGTCGACGAACTTCACCGTCCCGCTGGTGGTGTTGGCGACCGGCGTCACGGTGGCCGGCCGCTGGCCGCCGCCCGCCGCCGTGCTGGTGTCCTTGGCGGCGGGTGCTCTGCCGAAGTTCTTCTGCACCAGCGCGCCGGCGAGGAATCCGACGACCGTGAGGGCCAGCGCGGCGAGCACCACGGTCCCGAGCGACATGCCGCGCAGCTGTGGCATGATCCCCAGCCGGCTGCCGGCGGGCGAGCCGCTGGCCCGTTCGTCAGGGTTCCCCACGTCCTCGGTGAAGGCCGCCAGTTCGGGCCTGGCGATCCGGTCGACCCCGTCGATCAGGCCGGCGGGCCGAGCCTCGTCGGCGAGGTGCGGCTCCGGAACCCGGTACGGTTGCGCGGCCGGGGGGAGCGGGTTGACGCGCTGCGGCTCGTAGCCGACCGGGGTCTGGTTGATCCGCGGCGGCTCCGGGATCCGGTGGATGGTGTGCAGCTCCTGCGTCTCCTCGCCGTTCACCGCGAGCGGCGCGGTGATGCGGCCGCCCGGCCGGTCGTGGTGCTCGTCGTCGCGCCGGTCGTCGTCGCGCCGGTCGTCGTAGGTCTCGTAGTCGTCCGTGGCCTCCGCGACGTCGTCGGGCTCTTCGTCGGCCGCGTCGTCGTAGCGCTCGTCCACGTCGTCTTCGTCGTCGTAGGTCTCGTACGCCTCGTAGGAGTCGTCGACCTCTTCGATGTCGTCGACCTCCTCGATGTCGTCGGACTCCTCGTCGTCCTCCTCGTCCTCGTAGATCTCCTGGGCGTCGTCGATGTCTTCGAGGTCGTCGTCCTCGTCGAGGTCCTCGGCGAGGTCCGCGGAGACGTCGTCGACGTCGTCCAGATCGTCGACGCTGTCGTCCAGCTCCCGGTCTTCGGTCTCGTCGAGTTCGTACAGCTCCTCGATGTCTTCGAGCTCGACGGTCTTGACCCGCCGTACCCGGTCGATCAGCTCCACCCGGTCGATCAGTTCGACCCGGTCGACGCTGGCGGCGATGTGTGCCCGGCCGTTCTCCTCGTGCTTGCCCGGTGGGTCGATGGCCGCGATCGGTTCGATGGTGTCGCCCCGGCCGATCACGCTGGCGCGGATCGGGTCGGAAATTCGGTCGGTGCGGCCGGCGTGCTCGGTGTCGTGCTCGGGCTCGATCCGGGTCTCGGGCTCGACCCGGGCGCGCTCGGTGGACTGGCCGGCCTTGCCGGTCGTGGCCGGCTGGCCGCTCCTGCCGCGTTCGTCGGGGTGGCCGGTCCTGCTTCGCCCCTCGGGCTGCTCGGTCCGGTTGGACTGTTGAATCCGCTGGATCCGCTGGATGCGCTGCAACCGCTCGGCCCGGCTGCTGCGGTCGGTGCCCTCGGCACCGTGGTCGATGCTGGCGGAGCCGGGTCCGGCGCCGGCGGAGTGCGCCGCCTCGTCCGCCCGGGCCCGCGCCTCGCCACCGCCGGTCGCCGTCCGCGCGTCGGGCTGGGCGGTCCGGCCGGTCCGGTCCGGCTGGCCTGCCTTGCCGGTCTTCTCGGGCTGGCCTGCCCGACCGTTGCGCTCCGCCTGGTCGGCACGGGAACGCCGGTCCGCTCGGCCGGTACGCTCGGCCGCGACGGTGCGGTCGGCGGTACCGGTGTGCTCCGGCTGCTCCGCCCGGCGGCCACGCTCGGTGTGCTCGACCCGTCCGTTGCGTACGGGTTCCTCGGCCCGCTCGGTCCGGTCGGCCTCCTCGACCCGGCCGGCCCGTTCGGCCTTGCGGGCTTTCTCGGCCTCGGCGGCCCGGTCGATCCTGCTGATCCTGCCGCTCTTGTCGACCTTGTTCACGCTCCTGGCGGCCCGGGCCGGACGGTCGTCATTCGGCTGCAGCTTGGCGGTGTGGGATTCGGCTTGTCGCCGGCGTACGTCCATTGTGTCCTCACTCATAGCGAAGTGCATCGATGGGTCGCAGCCCCGCCGCGCGACTGGCGGGGTAGCTGCCGAAAAAGAGTCCGATCGCCACGGACACGCCGAGGGCGAGCGCGATCGAGCTGGGCAAGATCTCCGGATGGATCCCGAGGATCGTGAACTGGCTGCCTACGATGGCCGCAACCACCCCGAGCAGGCCGCCGATCAGGCTGAGGACGGTCGCCTCGGTCAGGAACTGGGTGAGCAGCGTGCGCTTCGGCGCGCCGAGCGCCTTGCGAATACCGATCTCCCGGGTCCGCTCGGTGACCGTCACCATCATGATGTTGGTGATGCCGATGCCGCCAACGAGCAGGCTGAGCGCAGCCACCGCGCCTAGGAAGACGGTGAAGGTTCTCGCGGTGTCGCTGCGCGCAGTCAGCAGTTGCGACTGGCTGAGGATCTGGAACGGTTGGTTGGCGGCGTTGGTCACGTGCAACTTCTCGTTGAGGACCGCCTGGGCCTGCGATCGCGCCGCGCCGACTCGGTCGGCTGCCACCGCCTGCACCAGGATCTGGTTGAGCGGGCCGTAGCCTGACACCGCCTCCTGCGCCGCCGTGATCGGTGCGATCGCGACGTCGTTCGGGTCGGCGAAGGTGAGCCCGCCCTTCTGGCCGAGGAGGCCGACGACCGTGAACCGGGCCACGCCGACGGTGACCTGCTTGCCGATCGGATCGGCGTCCCGGAAGAGCCGCGCGGCCGCACCCGCGCCGAGCACCACCACGCGGTGGTGGCTGCGGACGTCGTCGTCGGTGAAGGACGCGCCCCGGGCGACCGTGTCGTTGACGGCCTCCAGGTAGCTCGGCGTCGTACCGATGAACTGGCTCACGGTGTGGGCGGTGCCCTCGAAGCTGACCCCTTGAGCGCCGGTCACCACCGGCGAGACGCTTTTGACGTCAGGTGTCGCTTCCCGATTGGTCAGCGCGTCGACGAGATCCATCGTCAGCGCGCCGCTCTGGACCCGGGCGCCCGCGCCGCGTGCGGTGGCCGTGGAGATGGTCAGCGTGTCGCTGCCCAACTGCTCGATGTTCTGCTGCACCGCTTTCGCCGAGCCGTTTCCGACGGCGACCAGTAGGATCACCGCGGCGACGCCGATCAGGATGCCGAGGACGGTCAGGCCGGAGCGCAGCTTGTTGGCCACGACGGCGCGGATGGCGAGCCGGATCGCTTCGATCGTGGTCACGCCGGAACCGCCTCGCTGGACGGTCCGGTGCGAGGCCGGTGCCGGCCGTCGTAGGACTCCCCGGCCGGCGAGCGGCGGATCGGTTCGTCGGTGACCACCCGTCCGTCGACCAGTTCGATGAGCCGGTGGGCGTGCTGGGCGACCCGGTGGTCGTGGGTGATCAGCACGACCGTGCGGCCGATCCGGTTGAGGTGGTCGAGCACCTCGAGAACCTCGGCGCTCGAGGTGGAGTCCAGGTTCCCGGTGGGCTCGTCGGCGAGGATCAGGGTCGGTGCGGTGACCAGTGCGCGAGCGACCGCCACCCGCTGCTGCTGGCCGCCGGACAGCTGGTTGGGCTCATGGTCGGCGCGGTCACCGAGGCCGACCGTCGTGAGGGCGGCACGGGCGCGACGGCGCCGGTCCGCGGCCTTCATTCCCGCGTACGCCAGCGGTAACTCCACATTGGCCAGTACCGAGGTGCGCGGGATCAGGCTGAACATCTGGAACACGAACCCGATACGCCGGTTGCGGACCCGGGCGAGCTGGCGGTCGTCGAACGTGCTGACGTCGACGCCGTCGAGCAGGTACCGACCCGAGGTCTGGACGTCGAGGCAGCCCAGGATGTTCATGAGGGTGGTCTTGCCCGACCCGGAGACGCCCATGATGGCCAGGTACTCGCCGCGGTGCACGGCCAGGTCCACCCCGGCCAGCGCCTTGATCTGCGTCTCGCCGTCCCCGTACGTCTTCACGAGGTCCCGGACCTCGATCACGGGGTGCTCGAGGGTACTCATCTGTTCCCCCGCGTACCACCCCGGTCGGCGGCGACCAGCTCACCGGGCCGGAGGCCGGATCGGATCTCGACGTACTCGTCGCCTTCCAGCCCGGTCTGGACGGTACGGGCGTGGCGTATGCCGTCGGAGTCCACGACCTCCACGGTCTGCCGCGATCCGGCCGGCCGGATGGCGTCGGCCGGTACCCGTACCACGTCATCGACGGCGGCGACGGCGACCTTGACGGTGACGGTCTGGCCGATGCGCACGCCGTCGGGCAGCCACTGGAGCTGGACGGTCACGGGGTAGGAGCTGAGGTTGTTCTGGTACGTGGCCGCGGGCGCCACGACGGTGACCCGACCGGCGACGCTGGTCCCGGAGAGCGCCGCCCAGGTGACGGTCACCGGCTGATCGCTCTTGATCTTCATGGCGTCGGCTTCCGGGAAGGACGTCGAGACCTGAAGGTGCGCGAGGTCGGCGAGCTGGATGAAGCCGGCCCCACCCGGCTGGGCGGCGGCGTCCGGTTCGCCCGCCGGGGAGCCGGTGTCGAGCCCGCCCGGGTTCCACCAGGTGCCGACGGTGCCGTTGATGGAGACGACCGTGGCGTCCATCGGTGCGGTGAGCGTCGTCGCGTTGACGGCGCGCTGGGCGGTGTCGACGTTGTTCTGCGCGCTCGTCACCTGGGCCTGAGCGAGAGCGATCGTCGAGGCGTTCGAGGTCGAGTCCAGTACCCGGCTGAGGCTCTTCTGCGCGGAGGCGAGCGACGCCTGTGCCGTGCTGAGCTTCTCCTGGGCGTGCGGGTCGTTGATCCTCGCCAGGACCTGGTCTCGCTTGACCTCGTCGCCGACCTTCACGTCGATCTCGGTGACCGTGCCGGCAGCGGCGAAGTTGAGGTTCGCTGTCGCGCTGCTCTGCACCGTGCCGCTCGCCGACACCGTGGCGACGACCGGGCCCCTGGTGACCATGCTGGCCCCGGCCGCCGCGGAGTCGGCCGCCGCGGCGCCCGCCGCGACGGTGCGGTAGGCCAGCAGCACCCCGACGAGTAACAGCGCGGCCAGGACCGAGTTCATCGCCATCGCCGACCGGCTCATCAGCGGTGAGGCCGACGCCGGTGGCAACAGCCGTCTCAGGTGGAGCGAATGCCGGCGCGCAAGCGGCGGGATGTGTCGCAGGATGAGCGGTAACCGTCGCAGGAAGAACATGGCGCGGGTCCTGCCCGAGCCGTCCGAATTGAGACGTCCTTTTGCTCAAAGCTTCCTTGGAATTGATGCGCCGGTCCACCTCAAGATCCACGCAGTTTGCGCGCGGCCGCTGCTGTTCAACGGCGGAAGGCAGCCGTTTCGGTGAAACCGCGCTAGCGGGCGGTCGCCGGCAGCAGCACGCGGAAGCGGGCGCCGGCGCCGGCGGCGGTGTACAGCTCGACCCGGCCGCCGTGCGCCTGCACGATCGCGGCCACGATGGCCAGGCCGAGCCCGGCACCACCCTGGCGGCAGGTGCGGGCCGGATCCGCGCGGTAGAGCCGTTCGAAGGCGTGCCGCGCCTCGGCGACGCTCATGCCGGGGCCCTCGTCGGCGACCTCGACGACCGCGACCGGCACCCCGTCCGGCAGCGTCGCGCCGACGGTCGCCGCCGGCAGCGGCTGCGTACGCGCGTCGGGTCCGGTTTCCCAGCGGCCGGGCGTGCCGACCCGGACCACCACCGGACAGTCGTCGGGCGTGTGCTGGAGGGCGTTCGCGACCAGGTTCGTCACGACCTGCCGGATGCGGGATTCGTCGCCGAGGACGGTGACGGCTTCGAAGGTGTCGCTGGTGTCGTCGAGGGCGGCGAGCTGGACGAAGCGGGTGGGTACGCGGACGTGGGCGTCGCGGACGGCGTCGGCGGCGACGGCGAGCAGGTCGACGGGGCTGCGTTCGAGGGGGCGTTCCTCGTCGAGGCGGGCCAGCAGCAGCAGGTCGTTGATGAGCAGGCGCGCGCGGCCGACCTCGGCTTCGATGCGGACCATGGCTTCGTCGAGGGCGGGGCCGGGTGGGGCGCCGCCGCGGCGGTACAGCTCGGCGAAGCCCTGGATGGAGGTCAGTGGGGTGCGCAGCTCGTGGGAGGCGTCGGCGAGGAACTGCCGCAGGCGCCGCTCCGAGGCCCCGCGGTCGGCGAGGGCCGCCTGTACGGGGCGCAGCCCGGCGCGTACGACCGTCGCCGCGGCGAGCGCGATCAGCAGCACCACCGCGGACGCGATCACCGCGTGTACGAGGATCAGCGACCGTTCGGCCGTCTCGACCGTGCGCATCGAAACGGCGTGCACCAGGTACTGCCGGCCGTCCGCGATCGGAGTGACCAGCACCCGCCAGTCGCCGCTGGCGCCGACGACGGTGAACGGCGTCGCGGCCGCCCGGGTCGCGATCGCCGGGATCCGCGCGAGGTCCGGCCCGCCGTCGCCGGCGTCCGGAACCGGATGCAGCCGGGTGCCGTCGGTGGCGTACACGAACATCCGGCAGTCCAGGCCGGAGGCCGACCGGTACCGGGCGGGCAGGAACCGCGCCGGTTGATCGGTCGTACCCGGCGCCGGAACGGGTGCGGCCGGCGTTCCGGTCAGCGCCCGGGCCTCCGCCTCCAACTGCGTGTCGAGGCGTCCGACCAGATAGGACCGGACCAGCACCGCGTCGGTCAGGTCGGTCACGATCAGCCCGGTCGCCGCGAGCGCGGCGACCGTGAGCACGACCCGGTGCCGCAGCAGGGCCAGCGGCCGGCCCCGCCGTACCCGCAGCAGCCTCACCCGGCAGGCCCGGCGGTGGCGGGAGCGGGCGTGGCGGTCAGCCCGGGTCATCGGGCGCCAGCCGCAACGCGTATCCGACACCGCGCACGGTGTGCAGCAGCGGCGGTCCGTACTTGTCGATCTTGCGTCGGAGGTAGTAGACGTACGACTCCACGATCCGGCCGTCGCCACCGAAGTCGTAGTGCCACACCTGTTGCAGGATCTGTGCCTTGCTGACCACCCGGCCGGCGTTGTTCAGCAGGTACCGCAGCAGGTTGAACTCGGTCGGCGAGAGGTCGACGAGCCGGCCGGCCCGGCGTACCGCGTGGGCCTCCTCGTCGATCTCCAGGTCGGCGTAGCGCAGCACGCGGCCCGGGCGGCGGCCCTGCGGCGCCTTCGCCGCGGCGCTGCGCCGCAGGATCGCCCGGATCCGCAGCACGACCTCCTCCAGGCTGAACGGCTTGGTGACGTAGTCGTCGCCGCCGGCGGCGAGGCCCGAGATCCGGTCGTCGACCGCGTCCCGCGCGGTCAGGAAGAGGACCGGGGTCGGCTGGTCGGTCATCCGCAGCCGCTGCGCCACCTGGAAGCCGTCGAGGTCGGGCAGCATGACGTCGAGGACGACCAGATCCGGCTCGGACTCCGCCGCGGCCGCGAGCGCCTCCCGCCCGCACCTGGCCACCCGCACCTCGAACCCGGCCAGTCGAAGGGTCGCCGACAGGAGGGCCCGGATGTTCGCCTCATCGTCCACAACGAGCAGTCGGCCGGCCGCGCCGGGTGAGTCGATCCCGGAGGGCATGGCCACAGTCGCATGCGTGCCTGACACACGGACCCTCTACCGGAATAAACTCCGGGCTAACTGGCAAAAAGCTGAGAATCACGGCGCGCCGGCCCTACTCCACGTGGACACCGGCCCTGGTCGCACCGGCCTCCCCGACCCACACCGTCTTGATGTTGCAGAACTCGCGGGGTCCCAGCTCGGCCAGCTCACGCCCGTACCCGGAGTGCTTGACCCCGCCGAAGGGCAGCTCCGGGTACGACGTGGTCATGCCGTTGACGAAGACCATTCCGGCGTCGAGATCGTCGGCGAAGCGCTCCTGCTCGCCGGGATCGTTGGTCCAGGCGTTGGAGCCCAGCCCGTACGGGCTGTCGTTGGCGATCTCGACGGCCTCCTCGTAGGACGACACCCGGTACAGGCCGGCGACGGGGGCGAAGACCTCCTCGTGCCACATCCGCATCTCGGGGGTGAGGTCGGTGACCACGGTCGGCGGGTACCACCAGCCGGGGCGGTACGGGCGTTCGCCGCCCAGCAGCACCTTGGCGCCCTTGGACACGGCGTCGCGCACCTGCTCGTCGGCGTCGATCGCGCCCTGCTCGATGGCGAGCGGACCGACGTCGGTGGCGTCGTCCATCGGGTCCCCGACGACCAGCGACGTCATCTTCGCCACGAACCGTTCGGCGAAGGCCTCGTACACGTCGGTGTGCACGATGAACCGCTTCGCGGCGATGCAGGACTGGCCGTTGTTCTGGCACCGCGCGATCGTCGCCACCTCGGCGGCCTTGTCCAGGTCGGCCGACGGCATCACCACGAACGGGTCGCTGCCGCCCAGCTCCAGCACCGTCTTCTTGAGGACACGGCCGGCGATCCCGGCCACCGACCGGCCGGCGCCTTCGCTTCCGGTCAGCGTCGCCGCCCGTACCCGGTCGTCGGTGAGGACCGCTTCGACCTTGTCCGAGCCGATCAGGAGCGTCTGGAACGCGCCGTCCGGGAAGCCGGCCCGCCGGAACAGCTCGCCCAGGAACAGGGCGGTCTGCGGCACGTTCGACGCGTGCTTGAGCAGGCCCACGTTGCCGGCCATGAGCGCGGGCGCGGCGAAGCGGATCGCCTGCCACAGCGGGAAGTTCCACGGCATGATCGCCAGGACCGGCCCGATCGGCTGGTAGCGCGTGTACGCCCGCAGCGCCTTGACGGCCTTCGCGCCCCGCGGCTCGTCGGCGAGCATCGCCTCGGCGTGCTCGGCGTAGTACCGGCAGCCGGTCGCGCACTTGGTCACCTCGGCCTTGGCGGACGCGAGCGTCTTGCCCATCTCCGTGGTCATCAGCGCCGCGAGCTGATCGCGCTCCGACTCCAGGATGTCGGCGGCCGCGCGCATCCAGGCCGCCCGTTGGTCGAACGACGTACGCCGCAGCGCGGCGAACCCGTCCACCGCGGTCCGCAACCGCTCCTCGATCTGGTCGGCCGACATCGGCTCGAAGGTCTTCAGCACCTCACCCGTGGCCGGGTTGATCGTCGCGATCGGCACGGTGATCCCTCACTTCATCGCTGCACTGCGGTCCTTTCACCGGCTTACCCGCGATCTCAAGGTCAAACCGGGTCAGAAGAAGGTACGGACAAGATCGGTCACGTGTCCGTCGGAGTCGACGACCGGCAGGGCCCGCCAGCGCTCAAACGTGGTGCAGGGGTGGGAGATGCCGCAGGCGACCCAGTCCCCGATCGCGACCTCCCCGCCCGGATCGGACAGGTACGCGTGCTGGTCGTTGAGCGCGGTGATCTCCAGCCGCTCGGCCGGACGCTGCCCGCCCGGTCCCAGGACGGCCACGGGAACCGGTAGGCCCATGTCGTATGAGACGTCCCGCTTGCCCATGTTGAGGAACGCCAGGCCCGGCTCAGGGGCGGAGACGACCGTGGCCCACACCCGCAGCGCGGGCCGTAGCTCGAACGGCGACAGGGAGGCGTAGCGGAGGTCGTCGTGCGCCAGGTACGCGCCGGACCGGAGCACGGCCCGCCGCGCACCGGCGAGCCCGGCGAACGACTCCGCGACCAGATCCGGGTACAGGCTGCCGCCCGCCGTCACGGTCTCCGCGTCGACGACCTCCGCCAGCCGGACCAGCTCGTCGAGGTGGCGGCGCACCGCCGCGACGGAGTCGGCCGACCGGCCGGTGCCGTACGTGGCCTCGTACCCGGCGACCCCGGCCAGCCGCAGACCGGCCGCCTTCTCGACCGCGCGGGCGACGTCGGTGGCGGCCGGCACGCCCCGGGCACCGGTGCGGCCGCCGGGCAGGCCCAGCTCGACGAAGACTCCGACGCTCCGGCCGGCTGCGGTCGCCCGGGCGTCCAGCGCGGCCACACCCTCGCGGGAGTCCACCCAGCAGTAGATCTCGGCGTGCTCCTGCTCCGCGACGATCCAGTCCAGCGAGGCCGGGTCGATGACCTCGTGGGCGAGCAGGAGCCGCCGGGCGCCGAACGCCCGCAGTACCCGCGCCTGCGCGACGTTGGCCACCGTGAACGCCCAGGCGCCCCGCCGGGCCTGCTCCGCCGCGAGCGCCGGCGCCATGGTCGTCTTCACGTGCGGGGCGAACTCCAGACCGCGCTCGGCGCAGAACGCCGCGTAGCGGTCGAGGTTGTCGGCCAGCGCGGGCCCGTCGAGTATCGCCACCGGCGAGGTGAAGCCATCGACGGGCACCCGCCGCCCGACGAGGTCGGCGAGGCTGCCGATGCCCGGCGGCAGGCCCTTGTACTGCCAGTCCAGGGGCTGGCTGCGCAGCCGGTCGACCGCGCCGTGATCGATGAGCGGGTAGTCCACGGTGGCGATCCTGCCAGAGGTGGACCGGCCAGCGAAGATCGAAACCTGAAGATCACCGTAGGTTCAGGTAGGTTGGGCCGACAGGATTTTCGGCAGGCCGACCGGTCGCGTACAGAAATGATCTTGTTCATGCCGGAGACATCGGGCGACACCCACCTCCAATCGCGCGTTCTCGAAGACCTCAGTGACGCCGTCAACTACCAGCGGTGGTTGGCGGATCTGGCGCGGCCCTACCTCGGCGACGACCCGATCGAGCTGGGCAGCGGAATCGGCGACTACGCGGCGGCGTGGCTGAGTACGGCGCCGAGGATCACCGTCACCGAGGCCGACGACAGCCGGCTGAAGATGTTGACCACCCGATTCCTCGACGATCCCCGGGTGGACGTGCGGCCGCTGTTCCTGCCCACCGACGAGCGCGCCGAGCACAGCGCCGCGGTCGCGCTCAACGTGCTGGAACACATCGAGGACGACCTGGCCGGCCTGACGTCGATCGCCGGGCTGCTGCGGCCGGGCGGCGCGGTCGTCCTGATCGTGCCGGCCTTCCCGTCCGCGATGAGCCGGTTCGACCGCGCCATCGGACACTTCCGGCGGTACACCGTCGCCTCGCTCGGCGGTGCGCTGACCGCTGCCGGCCTGCGGATCGAACGGCTGCACTACATCAACCCGGTCGGTCTGGTCGGCTGGTACACCGCCTGCCGGGCGCTCCGGCTCGCCCCGCACAACGGGCCCCTGGTGCGCGTGTACGACCACCTGGTCGTACCGCTGGCCCGCCGCCTCGAACGCAACTGGACGCCGCCGTTCGGCCAGTCCGTCTTCGCGGTCGCCCGCACGCCGCGGTAGCAGCCGTCTCCGCCGGTCACGCCTCCGACACCAGGACGGTCACCCCGACCAGGCCCTCGGCCTCGTCCCGCAACGGGATCGCCGAGACGGACAGCCGCCTCCGCCCGCCCTCCGGGGTGCGGATCATGATCTCCCGCTCGATCGGCTCGACCCACTCCGGCCGCGTCACAAAGCCCGGCTCGTACCGGTACGGGACGCCGGCGCGGTTGGTCGGCGCCATGACGTCGAAAAGCCGCGCCAACGGGGTACCCGGTACGACCGGCCACCCCGTGATCTCCACGGCGCCCGGCGAGACCCGGCGCACCGTCAGGTCCGGCCCGAACAGCACCAGCCCGACCGGTATCCGGTCGAACGTGACGTCCAGGATCCGGTTGGCCCGTACCAGCTGAGCGTGCACCGACGCGTTCTCCAGCGCGACCCCGGCCTGCGCGCACAGCACGTCGAGCAGATCCAGGTAGACGTCGGAGAACGCGGCGGCGAGCCGCCGGTGTTCCAGGTACAGCACGCCGAGCAGGGTGTCACCGCGCACGATCGGCGCGCAGAGCGCCGACCGGGGCCGGTGGGTGGCCAGGTAGTCGTCGGCGGCGAACCGCAGCAGCTCGTCCGGCCCCCCCGTGAGCACCGTCCGGCTGCGCCCGACGTACTCGAGCACCTCGATCGGCAGCCGCCCGCGCGCCTCGACCCCGACGTCGGCGTCGACGTGGATGCCGTCGCGCCGGACCTCGGCCGCGGCGGCCGGCCGCAGGGTGGCCCCGTCGGCCAGCAGCAGGCACCCCCGCTCGGCCGACGAGTGCGCGACGATCAGCTCCAACAGGACGCCGACGAGCCGGTCGAGCCGCAGCTCGCCGGAGATGGAACGGAACGCCCGGACCACGGTCAGCAGGTCGAGCTGGTCGAGCGCGCGGGTGGCGCCCACCGGCCGGCTGGCAGCAGCCAACAGCTCGTCGAGCTGGTCGAGCTTGGTCTCGGCGCCCCACTGCTGGTAACAGGCGCGCGCCCGGCGCAGGTACGCGACGGCGTCACCGACCTCGCCGCAGGCGAGGGCGTGCCGGCCACCCCGCTCCGCCGCGAACGCCTCGGAACGGATGAAGTCCGACTCGCGGGCGGCGACGATCGCCCGGTCGTACCGGACGCGGGCCTGCTCGGCGTCACCGGCCAGCCGCGCGCGCTCCGCCGACAACAGCAGCGTGCGCGCCCGCAGCAGAGCCGGCCCGCGGTCGGCGAGGTCGTCCAACCGGTCCTGCAGCGTCGCCAGCTCGGCGTACAGCGGGTCCCGCTGCTCCGGCGCGGTGTTCTCGCACCGCTGCACCAACGAGAACGCATGCCAGAAGACCGCTTCGGCGGTGAGGAACGTGCTGGGGGAACGCGCCACGATCCGCCCGATCACGTAGCTGAGCGCAGGGTCGTCGTCGTCGAGCAGGTGCGCCGGCGCGAGCAGCGGGGAGAGCCCGACCACGGTGTAGTAGCGGTACTCACCCCGTACGATCCGCTGCCTGGTCGCGTCCTCCCGGGCGGTCGGAGCGGGTGACGTACCCGACACCGGTCGTAGCCGGCCCACCGCCTCTTCCAGCAGCCGGTTCACCGCGCCGGCCGCCTCGTCGACGCCGTGCCGTTGGGCGAACCGCCACCGCGCTTCGAGATCCGCGGCGACCTGGTCCAGCGGCGTGCCCACGGCGAACAGGTGCACCGAGTACACCGCGCCGATGCGCTGCGCCAGCCGGGCCTCGCCCTCCTCCACGGCGGTCCGGTACGCGGCGTACAGCTCGCGGATCATCGAGGCGGGCCCGTCGAGCCAGCAGGGTCCGAGGACGGCGGCCGTCGCGCGGGTCACCCCCGCGTAGCGGGTACCGGGCCGCTCCAGCAGCCGCAGCCCGGCCCCGGCGAAGCGCAGGGCGTCCACGTCCTGGCGTCCGTCGGCGAACACGGCGGCCAGCCGGCACAGCAGGTACGCGGTCGTGGCGGTGGGACCGTGCGCGACCGCCAGGTCGACCCCGACCGTCGCGAGCAGGTCGCGGCCCTCGCGGTCCGGCCAGACGGGCTGGGCGAGGTCGGCAATGAGGTCACCGGCGAGGACCACCCACGGTTCGGCGCAGTACGGGGTACGGGTGAGTGCGTCGAGTACAGCGTCGTCGACGTCCCGGCGCAGCCGCTCGCTGGCCTCCCGGCCCGCTTCCCGCCAGGTGGCCGGGTCGGCCGGGACCCGCAGCCCGAGGAGGTGGAGGGCGTCCACCCCGAAGCGCAGGGCGGCGTCGTCGTCACCGGCGTCCCGGCGCAGCACGGCCCGCGCGCCGAGCAGCCGTGCCCGGTCGGTGGGGTCGGTGACGTATTCGGCGGCCGTGTCGAGCAGCCGTTCGGCCGTCTCGTAGCTGCCGGCGGCGCGCTCGGCCTCGACCGATGCGACGTGCAGCCGGAGGGTGAGATCGGGCCACCGGCGCCAGGCCTCGCCGCCGAGCAGAGCCAGTCCGGTCCGCAGGTACCCGCGCGCCTCCGTGACGGCGCCGACGCGGACGGCGCGGGTACCGGCTTCGAGGTTCAGCTTGGCCAGGCGCCGCCGCTCGTCGCCAGGCGGCAGCAGGCCTGCGGCGGCGTTGAGCGCGGCGACGGCCTCGAACAGCCGCCCGGGGTGCGGCGCCAGGGCCAGGCCGGCGGCCAGCCGCAGCTCGGCACGGCGCTGCTCGTCGAGCTCGGCCAGGACGGCGGTGCGCAACCGCTCGTGTCGCCACCGGTACTCGCCCGGCCGGGCGCCGCCGGTGACCAGCATCGCGCGCACGGCCGGCCGCAGGAGCGCGACCACCCGCGCCGGCTCGCGTTGCCCGGACGCGCCGTCGAGCCGGATCCCGGCCCGCTCCGTCGCGGTCGCCAGCGTCGCGGTGTCGAAGCGCGACCCCAGCACCGCGGCGAGCTCGAGTACCTGCCGGACATCTGCCGGGAAGCCGGCCAACGTCGTCCGGACCAGCGCGGTCAGGTCGGCCGCCGGGCGCTCCTCGTCGACCCGGTGGTGCTGCCACTGCCACATCACGCCGTCGGCGGAGAACGCCAACAGGTCCCGGTCGGCGAGCGCGTGCAGATAGTGCGTCACCAGCAGCGGGTTCGAACCGGTCCGGGAGGCGACGGTACGGGCCAGCCAGGAAGCCTCCCGCATGCTCACGCCCAGCGTCTCGGACAGCACACCGGCCACGGCGCTGTCGGCCAGGGGCCGCAGCGCGACCGACGATCTCGTCACCCGCTCGTCGCGCAGAAGGGCCTGGAGCGGATGGTCCGGCCCCACGTCGGCCGGACGGTAGGTCACGACGACCAGCACCGCCGGTGCGTCCGGCGCCGCCAGCACGTACCGCAGCAGGTCGACGGTCGGCTCGTCGGCCCACTGGACGTCACGGATGGCGACCACGAGCGGCCGGCCCGGGGCGGTGACCGCGCCCAGGAGTCGTCGCGCCGCGAGCTGGACCCGCTGTCGCGCGGTCGCGGCCGACCCGTCCGGCGACGGCGCGTCGCCGAAGACGGCGCGCAGCGCCGGAACGAGTTCGGTGAGCGCCGGACCACCGCCGGCCACCGCGTCGGCGATCCGGCTGCGCTGCTCGGCCGGCGCGTCGACGAGTTGGTCGGCGAGGTCGGTGAGCAGGCGGGCGACGGCCGCGTACGGCTGGCCGTCGTCGTGGGCGCAGCCGGCCCGCAGGGTCCGGCCGCCGCCCGTGACGATCGAGTCGGTGAAGGTGGCGACCGTGGCCCACCTGCCCAGGCCCGCGTCCGCGGTGACCGCGACGAGCTCGGCCGGCCCGCCGGCCGCGACCCGGTCGTACGCCGCCTGCAGCCGGCTGAGCTGCCGCTCCCGCCCGTGCAGCCGGCCGGTGAAGACCAGCTGGTCGGGCAGGTCGCGGATGCGCAGCAGCAGCGCGCGCCCGGCTTCGCCCGCGGCGAGCGCCTCACGGCAGCGCTCCAGGTCGGTGGCGAGACCCCGAGCCGTCTGGTACCGGTCGTCCGGCGACTTCTCCAGCAGCAGGGCGACGATCTCGCCGAGCGCCGGTGGCAGTTCCGGCACGAGCTCGGCGAGGGGCCGCGGGCTCTCGGTGAGGTGGCAGCGCCGCCACTGCGCGGGGGTCTCCGCGTCGAACGGCAGCCGGCCGCCGAGCAGCCGGTAGTACAGCACGCCGAGGGTGTACAGGTCGGTGCGCTCGTCGATGCCGCGCTCGAGCCGGCCGCTCTGTTCGGGCGCGGCGTAGGCGGGATCGGGCGCCGGGTAGCCGGGTTCGGGCGCGGCGTGCGCAGCGGAGGGCGGCCCGGCCGGGCCGGCGACGAGCCGGACCGCTCCGGTCGGGCCGACACGGATCACGTCGGGACCCAGGGCCCCGTGCGGCCCGTGGAGCCGGTGCCACTCGTCCAACGCGGCGGCGAGGTCGATGGCCAGGCGGAGAAACTCAACCGGGGCGAGCGGCCCGGATGCCGTCAGCGGCCCGGATGCCGTCGGTCGCCCGCCTTCTCCGGCGTCATCCGCGGCGGCGTCTATGTGGCCGCGCAATCCAGCCCCTCCTCGGCTCCGGCATGGCCACACACCCGTTGGCGGGAACACCCGATTGCTCACGGACACCTACCCTGTACGCTCGGTAGGCTTCCGTGGTGACGGTGACCGATACGAGAGCGTAGCGCGATAGATCGGCAAGGTTGGGTACTTGCCGCTATCGATCTTCAACGGCCCAGGTCGGAGCGGTTCCCACCGGTACGCCGGCACGATCACAGTGGCAACTACAGTTACACGAGGTGAGCCGGGAAGTCTGGTCGGCGCGTGTTGATCCTGCGCGTCAGAAAGGCCCGACATGAGCTCGCTGCCTCCCGTCCGTCGACGGGCCGCCCATGGGTGAGACCGAAGCGTTCGGCGCGGTCGTACTCGCCGTGGCGGTCGTCGGCCTCGCCGCCGTCCTGTCGAGCCGCGTGAGCGCGAAGTTCCGCATCCCGACTCCGGCGATCTTCCTGCTCTGCGCGGCCGCCGCCTCCGACCTCTGGCCGCGGCTGGGCGCCATTCCGATCGGGACCGTCGAGCGGGTCGTCACCGTGGCGCTCGCCGTGATCCTCTTCGACGGCGGCATGCACATCGGCCGGCGGCGGCTGCGTTCGGCGGCCGGCGCCACGCTGTGGATCGGCGTGGTCGGGACACTCGCCACGGCGGCGGCGATCGCAGTCCTGGCGCACGCGCTGTTCGGCCTCGACTGGCGGGCCGCGCTGCTGCTGGCCACGGCGCTGTCGCCGACGGATCCGGCGGTCGTCTTCTCCGTGTTGGGCGGAAAAGAGATCGCGGGGCGCAGCGGAGTTCTGCTGGAGGGCGAGTCCGGCGCCAACGACCCGGTGGGCATCGCGCTGCTGGTCAGCCTGCTGGTGGCCGGCGGCAGCGGCGGTGGGATGGCCTTCCACGTCGCCGCCGAGTTCGTGCTGCAGATGGTCATCGGCGCGGCCGTGGGTCTGCTCGGCGCGGCCGGGCTGATCCTGCTGATGCGCCGGGTACCGCTGCCGTCCGGCCCGCTGTACCCACTGCGGGTACTCGCGGGTGCGCTGGCCATCTACGGCGCGGCGACCGTCCTGCACGGCTCGGGCTTCCTGGCGGTCTTCGTCGCCGGGATCGCGCTCGGCGACGAGCGTGCCCCGTACAAGCGCGAGATCCAGCGGTTCCACTCCTCGCTCGCCAGCCTCGCCGAGATCGTGGCGTTCGTGCTGCTGGGTCTCACGATCCAGCTGCGCGAACTGCCGCAGCACAACGCGATCGCCATCGGCCTCGGGCTCGCCGTGCTGCTGGCGTTCGTCGTCCGGCCGGTCATGGTCGGGCTGCTGCTGCTCCCGGTGCGGCTGAGCTGGCCCGAGCGCCTGCTGGTGATGTGGGCGGGGCTCAAGGGCGCGGTGCCGATTCTGCTCGGCGCGTTCATCCTGTCGGCGCACGGTCCCGATGCCGGACTGCTCTACCAGCTCATCTTCGTCGTGGTCGCGTTCTCGGTGATCGTCCAGGGCGGGCTGCTGCCGACGGTCGCGCACCGGCTGGGCGTGCCGCTGCGGTCGGTGCCGCCGGAGCCGTGGAGCCTGGGCGTACGACTGCGGCACGAGCCGCAGGGGGTGGGCCGGTTCCGGGTGGCGCCCGGGGCGCCGGCCGACGGCGCCCGGGTCAGCGACCTGCCACTCGGTGAGGGGACCTGGGTGAGCATGGTCGTTCGGGACGGCGGACTGCTGCCACCCAACTCCGACACCGTGCTGTGCGCCGGTGACGAGGTGCTCCTCCTGGTCGATCCGGACGAGGAGAACGAGCTCCAGCCCGTGTTGTCGCGGATCTTCGCGCAGTAGCCCGGGCGCGGGTGCCCGGGCTCGCGCCCGGGTGGGCTGCCGCGTCCCGGTGTCTCGCTAGGCCGCCGCGTTCCAGGTGGCGGCGAACGCCGCCGCCTCTCCGGCGAGCCACTGCTCGAGCTGCTCCGGCTTGGTCAGCTCGTCGGTGCGGTGCACCTCGCCGCGGCGCACGTCGACGACGACGGCTTCGGCGCCCGGCAGCACGTCGTCCATGTGGCGCTGGGTCAGGTGCAGGGTCGCCAGGATCGCCTCGCGCGGTGGCCGCTCCTCGTCGAAGAGCAGCCGGACCGCCTCCGCCCGACCGTCGGCGTAGCGCAGCCCGAACTGAGGGTTGATCTTGACCGGCAGGGGGCCGACGAACGCGACCACCTCCTGCGGGCGAACCAGTTCACACTCGGAGAGGTCGCCGAGCGTCCACAGGTAGGCCTTGGTCGCGGGCACGAGGACGTTGTAAAGCGGCCGCCAGCGGTCCTTGACCGCGGTGCGCACCTGGTCGAGATGGGTGCCCTCGGTCCGGAACTGGATGTCGGCCTTCAGCGCCTTGAGGAGGGAGCTGTGCGGGTTGAAGCCGGAGTGGCTGGCGCGCTGGCGGCGTAGCCCCCCGACGAAGGATGCCCGCGATGGGCCGGTGCGGCCGACGTAGCGGGCGAAGCCCAGCAATGTCACGTACGGATTGAGGGTGGGAGTGGGGGTGGTCACGGAGATCCTCCGTTCATGTTCTTTCGAACATATATTCTAACGGGAATGGAACTTCGGCGACCAGGTCGTCGCACCTTCTGAAGCCCCGACCGGCGGTGAAGATCAGGGCGGGCTGCCCGGCGTTTTGTCCTGCTGCGGCCGGGGTAGCCATGGATGGCATGGGACACACCGATACCGCGCTCCGTGCCGTGCAGGGTTACGCGGAGAAAGCCCCAGACGAGCGCCCCCTCAAGGGCTACGCGATCGCGATGAGCGTCTATGCGGGCGCGGCCGCCGCGGTGGCCGCGGCCGCTCGACTGACCGGTAAGCGGCTGCCCGACCGGCCAGCCGCGTCAGACCTGGCGCTGCTGGCCATCTCCACCCACAAGGTGTCCCGACTGCTCACCAAGGATGCGGTCACCAGCCCGCTGCGCGCGCCGGTCACGAAGTTCGAAGGCTCCGCCGGCGAAGCGGAGATCAACGAGAGCCCGCGCGGCACCGGCGCGCAGCACGCCTTCGGGGAGCTGTTGACCTGCCCCTTCTGTACGGCCGTCTGGGTCGCGGGCGGGTTCGCCGCCGGATTGATCTTCGCGCCCCGGCTGACCCGGTTCGGAATGGGGATCGCGAGCGCCATCGCGGGCGCCGACTTCCTGCACCTCGGGTACGACGCCGCCAAACGCCTCGCCAACGGCAACGGCTGAGGGCCGCGCGCCGTCGCACCCGCAGGGGTGACGACCCTGGTGGAACCCGGAGATTTTGGCATTGTGGGTTGTGGCGATCTGTGGCAAATGTAACGTGAGGTCCGGCTGAATGATCACCATCGACGACGTACGCGCCGCCGCGAAGAGCATCGCGGGAATCGCGGTGCGCACCCCGCTCCTTCCATCGTGGACGATCGGCCCGGACCTGTGGCTCAAGCCGGAGAACCTCCAGCCGGTCGGCGCGTTCAAGGTGCGCGGAGCGGTCCACGCGCTCATGTCGCTGCCGAGCGAAGCCCAGGCGGCCGGCGTCATCACCCACTCGTCGGGCAACCACGGGCAGGCTCTCGCGTACGCGGCACGGGTCGTGGGCGCTCCGGTCGTCGTGGTCATTCCCGAGGGCGCGCCCGCTGTCAAGGTCGACGCCATCCGGGCGCTCGGCGCCGAGGTCGTCCTGGTCCCGCCCGCCGAGCGGGAGAGCCGTACCGCCGAACTGGCCGCCGCCCGGCGGCTCACGATCATCCCGCCGTACGACCACCGCGACATCATCGCCGGCCAGGGCACGGTCGGCCTGGAGATCGCCGAGGACCTGCCCGAGGTCGAGGTCGTACTCGTACCGGTCGGCGGTGGCGGGCTCGCGTCGGGCGTGGCGACCGCGATCAAGGCCCTCGTACCGGACGCGGCGGTGATCGGGGTGGAGCCCGCGCTGGCCGGGGACGCGGCGGACAGCCTGGCGCAGGGCCGGCTGCGGCCGTGGAGCACCGAGGAGCGGTACCGCACGATCGCCGACGGTCTACGGACCGCCCTGTCGGAGCTGACCTTCGCGCACCTGCGCGAGCGGCTCGACGGCATCGTCACCGTCTCCGAGGAGGAGATCCTCACGACCGTCCCGGTGCTGGCCCGCTCGGCCCGGCTGGTGGCCGAGCCCAGCGGCGCGGTGACCGTGGCCGCCTATCTCCATCATCGAGCGGAGCTGCCCGCCGGCCGTACGGTCGCCGTCATCAGCGGCGGCAACATCGACCCGGCGCTGCTGGCCGGCCTGCTGATCTCCGAGGAGCTGGACACCCGGCCGGATCAGCCGGCGAGTGACACCCGGCCGGATCAGCCCGCGAGCACGGACGGTGCGGATCGCCGTGACGACCCGCACCGTCCGTGATCAATCCCCCGGATCAAGCAGTGGCGTGGGCCGTGACCGGGCCATGCGCGGCGGCCGGCGCGCGCCGCGTACCGAGCCCCGCGACGATCACCCAGAGCGGCAGGAGCACCGCCGGGGCGACCACGAACGAGGTGAGTAGGAGTACGGCGACCACCATGCCGCTGACGGCGACCCAGCCCGGCAGCGCACGGGTCCGGGGCGCCCGCAGGCACACCGCGAACGTGGTCGCGGCGAAGGAGAAGACACCGCCCACGATCGCGACCAGCAGACCGGCGTGGGCGAACGTCTGCGCGATCGCCACGCCCACGAACGGCCGCCCGGAGTTCATCTGCACACTGGACGGGGCGAGCGCGATCGCGCCGCCGACGATGACGGCCGCGGTGCCCACCGCCGCCATCCGGCGGACGAATCCGGTGAAGGCGCCGGGCTCCAGCCGGGCCGCCAGTTCGGTGAAGAACCAGGTCATCAGCCAGCTACCGACGACGAGGACGAAGTAGAGCCCGAGGGCCGTCGCCCGGCGCCCGCCGTCGTGGTAGAAGTCGGTGATCTGCTGGTCGGTGACGTCGCCGCCACCGGGGATCGTGAACAGGGTGAACAGGCCCGCGCCGAAGGTGAGCCCGGCGAGTACACCGGCGAGCGGCAGTCGGGATCGGTTCTCGGTCATGAGTGCCTCCGGGTTTCGGGTCAGCTGATCTGGTTGCCGCGGATGGTGTTGTCGGAGCCGCTGCCGTCGTAGTTCACGGCGACCGGCGAGCCGCTGATCCGGTTGCCGGTCACCCGGTTGCCGGTCGGGGCCGCGCCGCCGGTCAGCGCGCCGGCATCGAGTACGGCGACGCCGTAGCCGCCGAACGCGGCCGGGTTGCTCGGCGCGTTGCCGGTGATCCGGTTACCGGAGACGGTCACCTCGTTGGTGCCGAGAAGCACCACCCCGGCTCCGCTCATGGACGGCGCGTCACCGTCGCCCGGGAAGTAGCGCGTGTTGTCGCTGATGTCGTTGCCGGTGATCCTCAGGTCGCCGGTCGGGTGGGGGTCGGCGGTGTCGGCCACCATCAGGCCGATGGCGTTGCCGGTCAGGACATTGCCCGACACCGTGCCGGTTCTGGTGTCGAGCAGGGCCAGGCCGATGCCGGTGTTGCCGGTGAAGCGGCTCGCGGAGACGCGGACGTCGTGGGAACTCCGTAGTGACGCGGCGGCGAACCCGGCCGTACCCGTCATGGTGACGTGCGAGAGCACGGTGCCGTCGCCGTAGAAGCTCAGCAGCGCCGAGTCGGCGTTGTCGCGTCCGGTCACCGACTCCACCGTCATCCCGCGGGTGCCGACGGCCTCGATGCCCTCGGTGAAGCCGGCCACCGTCAGGTCCTTCAGATGTACGTCGGCGACCGGCGTCACCACGGTCGGCAGGTCACCTTCACCGGGGTCGGGCAGTGCCAGCGTGCCGAGAACGCAGATCCCCACCGGCGAGGGCTGGCCGTCCACCATGGCGTCCGGGTCGTCGGTGCAGAGGTTGCGGTTGAGCGTCGCCGGCCGCACCAGGGTCACCGTGCCCTGCCCGGCCAGCGTGACCGGCCGGGTGATGAGCAGGTTCTCCCGGTACGTACCAGCGGTCACGACGACCGTCCCGTGCGCCGGGGCGGCGTCGATGGCGTGCTGGATCGATTCACCTGGGTGCACCGTGATCCGGTCCCGCCCCGCCGCACTGTTCGCCGTCGCGCTGTTCGCGGACGCGCTGTTCGCCGCCGCCGGACCGGCCGCCGCCCCGATCACCGCCGCGGTGGTGACCGCCGCGGCCAGCACCCCGGTCACCGGTCGGATTGTTCGCATGTGGACTCCTCCGTTCATCGGTCCGGAGCGTTGAACCTCCGGCCCGGTCAGCGTCGGACCGCCGGCGTCCCGACGTGGAGTACCTGCGCGTCCCCGATGTTCGGGACATCCGTCCGACGACGCGGGGACGCCGGGTACCGGATCATCGGGTTCGATGTGAAGGGGGGCGGCGTGGTCGAGGAGCGAGTGATGCGCCGATCCCGGCGGTGGGCCGTCGGGATCGTGATCTGGCTGATCGGTGTGCCCGCGCTCCTGTTCGCTGTGAAGGCGCTGCTGCCCAGTGACAATGTGCTGACGGCACCGCCCGGCAGCGGGGAAGCCGCTGGCGTGGTCGCGCTGCAACCTGTCGGGACGGTCCCCGGCATTCAGGGCGGTGATGTCCTGCTGGCCGTCGACGGCGTGCCGGTATCGGCGTACCTGCGCGGCGAGCGGCCGGCCCGGTCCGTCCACGCCGGCGACGTGTTGACCTACCGCATCCGGCACGGTTCTGACGTGCGCGACGTACCGGTACGCGTCGCCGCCCGCCCCGACCTGCTCAACCTGATCACGGCCGGGGAGCCCGACGCGGCACTGGTCTCGCTCGCGATGCTCGGGCTCGCGTGCTGGCTGCTGTGGCGGCGCCCCGGTGAGCTCGCGGCGCACGCGTTCCTGATCTTCGCGGCCGGTTGGGCATCGGACGACGTCTCGTCCTGGGCATGGACGACGCCACTGGACCTCGTCGCCCGGCCGTGGGCGGCAGTCTGGTCCTTGGCCGGGATCGGCGGTTACCTCGTAACCGGGATCAGCATGCTGCTCTTCGCGCTCGCTTTCCCCCGGCCCGTCGGCTGGTTCCGCCGGCGGCCGTGGCTGCCGGTTGCGGCGGCGCCACTGCTGTTCTGTGCGGTCATGGCCGGTCGGGCCGTGATCGAGGGGCCGCGGATCGACCACCTCGGCGGATCGGACATCGTCGCCGAGTTGGTCTGGGAGCCGTGCGTCCTCGGCGCCCTGCTGCTCATGCTCGTGCGGTGGGTGCGACTGCGCAAAGACGCCGAGGCACGCCGCCGGGCCCAGATCGTCCTGCTCGGTTTCGCCACGGCGATCGCCGCGATACTCGTCGGCAAGTGGATCGCGGTACCGGCGGGCACGTGGGGATTCGGTCTGCTGCTGCTGATCTTCCCGGCGTCGGTCGCGGTCGCGGTCGTCAAGCGGGACCTGTTCGAGCTGGACCTGGCGCTCAACCGGGGGCTGGTCGCGGTGGTGTGCGGCGCGGTGCTGCTCGGGCTGTACCTCGGTGCGGCCGCGGTGACCGTCGCGCTGAGCGGCCAGCACGGGCCGTCCGCCGCCCTACCGGGCGCCGGCCTGGTCGCGGTCGCGTTCGCCCCGGTCCGCGCGGCCGCGCAGCGGGTCATCACCCACCGACTGTTCGGTACCGGCGGTGACCCGCAACTGGTGCTGCATCGCCTCGGGGTGCGGTTGGAGGCCTCCGACGACCCGGAGTCGCTGCTGTCCGCCGTGGTCGACACCGCCGCGGAGAGCCTCCGCCTGCCGTACGTGGCAGTGGAGCTTTGGTCGGATGCCGGTTGGCAGGCGACCCGGCAGCGCGGCCGGCGCCCGGCGAACGTGGAGAGCACCCTGGAGAGCTTCGATATCAGTGTCGGCGACCAGGTCGTCGGCCGGCTGGTGGTGGCGCCCCGGCCGGACGCGAAGACTCTGTCGCCGCTGGACCGGCAGCTGCTGTCCGACCTCGCCCGGCACAGCGGCGTCGCCGCCCGGGTGGTCGGACTGCTGACCGACCTGCGTACCGCGCAGCAGCGGCTGCTCGTGGCCCGGGAGGAGGAGCGCTTCCGGATCCACCGGGACCTCCACGACGGGCTCGGTTCGAGGCTGGCCGGGCTGGCGCTGCACCTGGAGGTCGCCGCCGACCTGGCCGGCGACGGCGAACTCAGCGCGCTGACCCGGCGTATGCATGGCGAAGCGACCCGCGCCACCGAAGACGTCCGGCGGATCGTGCGGGAGTTGCGGCCGGGTGAGCTGGAGGAGCTGGGACTGTCCGCCGCGGTCGCCGCGGCAGCGGCCCGGCTGCGCTCGCCGAACGCGCCCGCCTTCGACCTCGACACCCCGAGCCTGCTGCCGGAACTGCCGGCCGAGGTCGAGGATGCGGCATACAAGATCTGCCTGGAGGCGATGACGAACGTGATCCGGCACAGTCGGGCGACCCGTTGCCGCATCCAGCTGCGTGACACCGGCAACGAGCTGGAGCTGGAGATCAGCGACGACGGTCAGGGTCTCGACGCCGACGGCGACGATCCCAGCGGGGGCGGTACCGGACTCCGGTCGATGCGGGACCGGGCTGCCGCCGCAGGGGGCACCGTGACGATCACCGGTGACACCGGCACCACCGTATTGGCCCGCCTTCCCCTGGCTCGGCAGGTCGCGTCGTGAGCCGGCCGATCAAGGTGTTCATCGCCGACGACCACCCGATCGTGCGGGAAGGGCTCCGCCTCGTCCTGGAGCGTCGGGGGGATCTCGAGGTCGTCGGCGAGGCCGCCGACGGCCGGAGCGCCATCAGGCTGGCCACCCAGCTGCGTCCCGACGTCGCGATCGTCGACCTGGACATGCCGCAGCTCGACGGGGTACGCGTCATCGGTGAGCTGGCACGTCAGGTGCCAACCTGCCGGTGCCTGGTGCTCACCCTGCATGAGGACGACGCGCACCTGTCCGGCGCGCTCGCGGCCGGCGCGGCGGGATTCCTGGTCAAGGGCGCCGGCAGCGCCGACATCGAGCGCGCGGTGCGCGCCGCGGCGGCCGGGCAGATGGTGCTCGCACCCGAGGTCGGACCCCGCGTAGCGCGCGCGATGGCCACCAACCGGCCGGCACGGGGTGGCGAAAGGTTCGCCCACCTCACCCAGCGCGAACTGGACCTGCTCGAACTGCTCGCCGAGGGCGCCGACAACCTGACAATCAGCCGTACCCTGCACCTCGCGCCCAAGACCGTGCGCAACCAGGTGTCGGCCCTGCTCGACCGCATCGGAGCGCCCGACCGGGCCGCCGCGGGCCAGACCGCCCGGGAGGCCGGCCTCGGCCGGCAACCCAGGTGGCCGTCGGTTCCATAGACTTCTCTCCATTACTGCGAGGGGGAGGCGCGGTCGATGGCCGACGCGGTCGGATCCAGCTTCGCCAAGTCTGCGGACGGACGCGTACGCGCGACCGTCACGGCGGGTGGACCGCTACGTGACCTGGTCGTCGACCCGCAGCTGATCCGGTCACGTGATCCTGAGCTGCTCGTCGAGGAGATTAAGGCGGCCGTCCGAACAGCGATGACAGGCCGTGTACAACCGGTCGGGGGCATGCGGCGGCGGGAATTGGACGATGCTGCGTCGGTGACTAGAATTGTAGTCATGACGACGTTGCCGTTGGCCGACGCTAAGGCCCGCCTGTCCGCTGTCCTCGACGAGGTCCGTGACACCCACGAACGAGTTGTGATCACCCGCAACGGACGCCCGGAGGCGGTCATCATGGCCGTGTCCGACCTCGAAGCCCTCGAGGAGACGCTGGATCTGCTGTCCACCCCTGGCGCTCTGGACCAGATCCGCCAGGCTGAGGCCGATATTGCCGCTGGTGAAGGTGTTGACGCCGACGAACTGAAGCGCCTGCTGACTGAGCGGGCGGACCGGGAGCGCCGTGGCTGACGAAGCGTACCGCCTATCGCTAGCGCCCGCAGCGCGCCGCACGCTGACCGAGGCACCCCCCGCCGGCCTCCCTCTCGCAGTGGCGATGGCCGTAGGTGAGTTCATCTCCGGCCCGCTGCTAGATAATCCCCATCGGGTCGGCAAGCCACTCACTCGCGACCTGTCCGGCTATCACTCCGCTCGGCGCGGCGCCTACCGGGTCGTTTATCGCATTGACGACAACGCTCGCATCGTTCATGTCATGCGCATCGACCACCGCGCCAACGTGTACCACTCCTGAAGCTGGGCGAAGGTCGCAGCGCGTGATCGTGGAACGCTCACGTTGTGATAGCAACACTTTCCGTGATCAAGGCGGTCAGCGCCATCTGACATTTTGACGACACCTGACGCGACGCGGCGGCGGAACCCGCGCCGTCACGGACCCGTCATATCGGCATGACGGCGCGACTGACTCCGGTAGTCCTGACGACAGTACTGGTGGCCGCAGGAGGGTGTGCGGCCAAAGGCGGATCTGCGGCGCCTCAGCCGCTCTGGCAGCGAACCTTCCTGTCGACCGCGGTCACCGAGCACGGACAGCCCCGGCCGCTGGTTGCCGGTACCCGCATCCGGCTGACCTTCGACAACGGCCGGGTGCAGGCGCACGCGGGCTGCAACCAACTGGCCGGGCAGGCCAGGGTCGACGGTGACCGGCTGGTCGTGTCGCAGGTGATGTCCACCGACATGGCGTGCGGACCCGAGGGCCAGCAACAGGACGCCTGGTTGTCCAGCTTCCTCACCGCCGGTCCGAACTGGCAGCTCGACGGGGACCACCTGACGCTGCGCACGGTACAGGCGGAGCTGCGGCTCACCGACCGCCGCTCGGTCGACCCGGACCGGCCGCTGGTGGGTACCCGTTGGACGGTCGAGTCCATCCTCGGCGGTCAGCAGACCAGCTCCATCCCGGCCGGCGTGACGGCGTACCTGACGTTCGACCCCAACGGTCGGGTGACCGGCTCTACCGGCTGCAACACACTCAGCGCGAGCGCGCGCCGCGACGGCGACACGGTGACGTTCGACGCGGTCACCGTGACCAAGCGGGCGTGCGACGGCGACGCCGCTCGTGTCGAGTCCGCCGTGCTGGCCGCGCTCACCGGGCGAGCCGCCATCCACATCGCCGCCGACACGCTGACGATCACCCAGCCGGACGGCCACGGCCTCGGGCTGCGCGCGACCGGCTGACCGACCGGGCTGACCGGATCCGCCCGCTTCCCGACGTCGCTCGGGCGTACCTGTGTCGGCTTTCGCGCTCCGCGTGACACCGGACCTCACGCGCGACCGATCGCCAGCACGAGGCCCGTACGGGGCCCGTACGACGGGCGTACGAGGCCCGCACGAGGGCGGCAAAGCGGCCGACGACCCGCTCAGTGGCTGAAACCACGCGACCGGCCGCACAGCGGTCGGCAACCCTTCGACGGTAACGGATCCGCGCCAGCGCGGATCCGTTGATCCTCCGAGGCGACGACGAGCGTCGACAACCCGCACCATCCGTGTCGGATCTACGACCGGGTCGGCGGTCGGTATTCGACAGGCTTCTCTGCGTTGCGTCCCGGAACGGCGGGTGGTGCCCGAGTCACCTCCCGAGGGGAGCCGAAACCGGGCGCAGACGCCTGAGGGAGGCGCGAGTGCGATCCAGCAAGGTAATCCTGGGAGCCGTCGTGGTCGCGGGGATGATCACCACGGGAATCGGCGGCGGCACCGCATGGGCCGCCGCGCCGACCGACCCCAACGCGGCGGTCGTGAAGCGGTCGACGCAGAGCGTCAGCGACGTACAGAAGTACTGGACGCCGGAGCGGATGCGGGCGGCGAAGGAGGCACCGGTGCCGGCGGCAGCGGCGACCCGGGCGGCGCCGGCGCAGAGCCACCGGTTACCGGCGACGTCGGCGCCGGGGGCGCTGCCGGCCAAGGTGGCCGGCCCGAGCAACGGCGCGAGTAGCGGCGCGACCGGTGACCTGGCCATCGGGCCGATGGCTGTCACACAGTCCGCCGTCTGGACCAGCCACGGCGTGATGCCGGCGACCACGGTCGGCAAGCTGTACTTCACCACGCCCAAGGGCAACGCCGAGTGCACCGCGTCCGTGGTGAACTCCGGCAACCACAGCATGATCTGGACCGCCGGGCACTGCGTCACCGACGGGGCGCAGCACTGGTACAGCAACTTCTCGTTCGTGCCGGACTACCACGACGGTGTGTCGCCGCTCGGCAGGTGGGTGTGGAAGTCCGCCTCCACGCCGACCGCGTACTTCAACGGCGCGAACTTCGACTACGACCTCGCGGCCATCACGCTGTGGCCGCAGAACGGGGTCAAGGTCGCCGACCGTACCGGCTGGCAGGGGTACAAGTTCAACTACGGGTACAACTGGAACGCCTACGAATTCGGGTACCCGTACGACACCCACCCGGCCCGCTCCGGGATCAACGGCCAGCAGCTGAGGTACTGCATCTCGGGTACCTGGCAGGCCGGTAACCAGCAGGCCATCCACTGCGACCAGGGCCACGGTGCGAGCGGCGGCCCCTGGCTGGACGACCTGCAGCTCTCGCGTGGCTGGGGGTACCTGATCGGCAACGTCAGCTACCACCCGAGCGACACCTCCGACGAGGAGCGCAGCCCGCACTTCGGTGACGCGGCCGTCAACGTGTACAACGCGCAGACCAACGCCTGACCCGACGACCTCGGGGCCGGTCCGCATCCGGGCCGGCCCCGAGATCACGGGCCTCAGGAGGCCCGGCCGACCAGATCCAGCACCCAGGCGTTGACGAACGCCTCTTCCTTCCAGGCGTCGTACCGTCCGCTAGGCCCGCCGTGGCCGGCGCCCATCTCGGTCTTCAGCAGCACCTTCGCGCCGGGCGCGGTGGCGCGCAGGTGCGCCACCCACTTCGCCGGCTCGTGATAGAGCACCCGGGTGTCGTTCAGGCTCGTGATGGCGAGGATCGCCGGGTACCGGCGGTCGGCCACGTTCTCGTACGGCGAGTACGACTTCATGTACCCGTACACGTCCGGGTCGTCGAGCGGGTTGCCCCACTCCTCCCACTCGGTGACCGTGAGCGGCAGCGAAGGGTCCAGGATGGAGTTGAGCGGGTCGACGAACGGGACCTGGGCCACGATGCCGGCGAACGTCTCCGGGGCCAGGTTGGCGACGGCGCCCATGAGCAGGCCGCCGGCCGACCCGCCGCGCGCCACGAGCCGGTCGCTGGCCGTCCAGCCGGACTTCACCAGGTGCTCGGCGCAGGCGATGAAGTCGGTGAAGGTGTTCTTCTTGGCCAGCATCTTGCCGTTGTCGTACCAGCGGCGGCCCATCTCGCCACCGCCCCGGATGTGCGCGACGGCGAAGACGACACCGCGGTCCACGAGGGACAGGCGGGGGATCGAGAACCACGGGTCCATCGAGTGCTCGTACGAGCCGTACCCGTACAGCAGCAGCGGCGTCGAGCCGTCCCGTGGTGTGTCGCGCAGGCAGACGATCGAGATCGGTACCCGCGTGCCGTCCTCGGCGATCGCCCACTCGCGGTGCTGCTCGTACCGCGACGGGTCGTACCCGCCCAGCACCGGCTTCTGCTTGCGCAGCATCAGCGCGCCGGTATCCAGGTCGCAGTCGTAGATCGAGTCGGGCGTGACGAGTGATCCATAGTGCAGCCGGAAGGTGCTGGTGTCGTACTCGGGGTTGGCGTCCGGGCCGACCGCGAAGATCGGTTCGGGGAACTCGATGTCGTAGCTCGGGCCGCCGTCGAACGGCATCACGCGCAGCCCGGTGAGGCCGCCCGAGCGCAGGGAGATGACCATGTGCCGGGCGAACGCGTCGACCTCCAGCAGTCGGGTACCCGGCTCGTGCTCGATCAGCGGCGTCCAGGTGCCGGGCGTGTCGACCGACGTGTACGCGAGCGCGAAGTCCTCCGCGCCGTCGTTGTGCAGGATGAGGAACCGGTGGCCGTGGTGCTCGATCGAGTACTCCACGCCCTGCCGCCGAGGCGTGATCACGCGGGGCGGGGACGTCGGCAGATCGGCCGGGATGACGTGCACCTCGCTGGTGACCTTGCTGTGCACGTCGATGACGATGAACTTCTCCGACCGGGTCAGGTCGACGCCGACCCAGAACCGCTCGTCGGGCTCCTCGTACACGATCTCGTCCTCGGCCGTCGGCGTGCCCCGGACGTGGCGCCAGACCCGGTTGGGTCGCCACGCCTCGTCGACGGTCAGGTAGAACAGCACCGACCCGTCGCCGGACCAGGCCGAGCCGTAGAAGGTGTTCGGGATCTCGTCGTCGAGCACGTCGCCGCTGAGGAGGTCCTTGATCCGCAGGGTGAACCGCTCGTCGCCGTCGAAGTCGCACGAGTACGCCAGCCACCGCCCATCGGGGCTGACGTCGAACGTGCCGAGCGCGAAGAAGTTCCTACCGGCGGCGAGTTCGTTGCCGTCGAGGAGGACCTCCTCGCCCGGCAGCGGGGAGCCGTCCCCGGTGGACGGCGGGTCGGTCTCGCCGATCGCGACGGCCCGCCGGCACTGGATTCCGTACTGCTTGCCTTCGACGGTGCGCGTGTAGTACCAGAACCCGCCCTTGCGGGTGGGCACCGACAGGTCGGTCTCCTTGGTACGGCTCTTGATCTCGTTGAAGAGCGCGTCGCGCAGTGCGCCCAGATGCGCCGTCGCCTCCTCGGTGTACGCGTTCTCGGCCTGGAGGTAGGCGATCGTCTCCGGGTCGTCCTTGTTCTGTAGCCACGCGTACTCGTCGATCACAGTGTCGCCGTGGTGTACCCGCTCGGACGGTACCCGCTTGGCGATGGGTGGCTGGCTCGTCACGCTCGCCCACGTTACCCGGCCTGCCCGCCCTCAGGTGGGGACACCCTGGCGTCGGGGTTGCTGCGTACATTGACGCAGGGCCTCAAGGGGAGGGATCGCGCGGTGCTGCGTCGGCGGTGGTGGCTGTCGGTCCTCGCGGCCGTGGCGGTGATCGGACTCATCGGTGTGGGCGTGGCCAGGGCGGTCCAGCGGGTGCGATACGGCGACATCCACACCGACGGCGGCTCGCCGGTGGTCGCGGGTCCCGGCCACCGGTTTGCGCTGGCCGTGCCGGACCGCGGGGCCTCGGTCGGTGACCACTGGACCGCCACCGTCGCGCCGGACGGCATCGTCGCGCTCGTACGCAGCGAGCAGGTTGCCGGCAACATCGTCGACCGGTTGATCGGCCCGGCGGTCGGCGGTGGCGCCGGCACCCGGTACTTCGTCTTCGCGGCCCGCCGGGCCGGCACCGTGGTGATCACGCTGCACAACTGCTTCCGGGGCTGTGACCGCGGCGCGGACCGACGGGACACGGTGTGGGCGGTGACGGTCCGCTAATGCGAGGGCCGCGCGCTCCGCTGGCGTACGCCGAGGATCACGGCGACGGCCTCCAGCCACCGGGCGAAGTCCTCGTCGGCGTCCGGACCGGACGCGCCGGTAGCCGCCGTCAACCACGCGCGGGCCAGCGCGGTGCGCGCGGCGCCCGGCAGCGGCTCGGGTAGCTGTGCGGCGTAGCCGATGCCGCCCCGCCGGACCACCTCGGCCAGGAACGCCAGGGACCGGGGCCGCACGCCCGCCCGGTCGGCGGCGATGGCGGCCGCGATCCGCGCGTCGCCGAACAGTTCGGCGTTGGCGGGTCCGCCGGCGGCCAGTCCGTGGCGCAGCAGCGCGGGTACGTCGAGGTCGGCCAGTTCGCGGTCGGTGCGGCCGGTACCCGGGATGGGCGGCACGGCAGCCTCCTAACGTCGGGCCACGTTGACGGCGTGCACGGCGGCGGGGACGCCGTCACCGACGACGTTCATACGGTTGTGGACGAAGTCGTCCTCGCTCACCCAGACCGTGTACCCCCAGGGGTTGTACACCTCCAGCATGTCGCCCTGGCGGCCCACGATCGCCATTTCGTGGCCCTGCCGGCCGTCGGAGACGGTGAACGTGACCGGCAGCCCCTGGTCGACGGACTTCTCCACGTCGGGTAGGACGTTGCGGCGGTCTCCGGTCGAGTCGACCGACACCTGGTCGTAGTGCGCGCCGGTGTGCGAGGCCACCTGCTCGTCGGCGACGTCGCGCGCCTGTCCCTCGGTCATGCCGTCGCGGCCGAACAGGTCCTGCAGCCAGTTGCGGCCGCCGTCGTAGACGCGGTGCTGCTCATCGCGCAGCCGCCGGGCGAACGCGTCGCCGTTGTCGTACGCCGGGTCACCCGGGTGGCCGCCGGTGGTCAGCTCCAGCGCGTACAGCGGGTCGACCTTGGCCCGGGCCAGCACGGTCGACATCGCCACGCAGGTCGGCTCGGGGCCTTGCGCCCACGGCCGGCCGCCGAACTCGACCGGGCGCCGCCGGTGGAGCCGGTCGGGCCCCGCGATCTCGCCGATCGGCGTCAGGTGCTGCCGCAGCCAGCGCGGGTCGCCGGCGTGGTCGTGAATCTTCGAGTCGAAGGCTCTGATCTCCTTCACGCTGTAGCCCGCCGCCAGGGCCTGCAGCAGGTAGGCCTGCTCCTGCGGCGAGCGGCACTCGTGCACCAGCCCGATGAAGGATCTGCGGTCGTCCCGGCTGAGCGTGAAGAGGTTCGCGTCCGCGCGGCTCGCCGCGGCGGCCGTGAGGATCAGGTTGGCGTCGTACGGGCCGCCCGGGACGGCGGCGTCCGCGATGACCAGCTGTTCGAGGTTGTCCAGCCCGGTGAGCCTCATCCGGGCGGCGTGCGCCCGCGCCGACAGCTCGGCGAACTGCCGCGCCAGCAGCCGGCTCGCCTCGTCGAGGTGGCGCGCGCCGGCGACCATCGCCGAGATGCCGGCCTTCGCCTCGTTGTGGGCGTGCTCCATGGTGGCGTTGTCGTAGTCGAACGGGCCGCGCAGCCGTAGGCCGTCCAGCAGGGACACCGCGTACTCGAGGTGTCCGCGGCCGCGGCGGTCGGTCGCGCGGGCTTCACCGATCGCCTCCACGAACCGGGCGAGCGCCTGCGCGGCTTCGTCGAAGACCTCCCCGGTGCGTCGCAGTTCGTGGTCGAACGCCATGGCGCAGGTCTCGGCGCGGTCAGCGGCCGTACCGGTCCAGACGGCCGACACCCTGTCCCTGACCTCGGTCCGAGCGAACGTACGTTGCGCGTCGCACTCGTGCGCGGCCGCCCGGAGCGCGGCCACGCGCTTGTCGAGCTCGTCGACCGACCCACGTGGCGGCGGCTCCCGCTGTGCCCGCTCCACCTCACGGAGTAGCAACGTGACGCCGAGAAAGCCGTAGTGGTCGTCGATGGCTTTCTTGATCTTTTCCAGCCGCTCGAGCGCGGTCCCGCCCACCGTCGTCTCCCCGTCGTCAGGCGCCGCTCAGCGAGGGCCCAGGCGCTCGGCCGCGTCGGCGTCGCCGCCTACGTAGTTGTCGATCGCCTCCCGCACCGACCCGCTCCACTCGTGTGCCGCCCAGGACGCGATCTTCACCTCGTCCGTCCACACTTTGAGCAGATCGCTCCAGGCCTTGGCCGCGCCGTACTCGGCGAACACGGCGTCGTCACCGCTCGCGTACCGACGCAGGCACCGGGACACCCCGGTGAGGGCGTTGCCGAGCCGATCCATGCTGTCGGCGATCGGCGCCAACCGCGCCGGGTCGACGCGAAACGACGGCTGGGTCATGCGATCCTCCCCGGGCTGGCGAACCGACCAGAGTCTATGGATCGGTCCGCCGTCCGGGGACCCCGAAGTTACGGCCTGTGGATGACTTCCCCGGACAGGTGCGGCTTGCCGGATTTCGCACCGTGCAGCGCGAACCGCCAGTCCTCGACGCCTGACCGGGTGGCGCTGAACGCCACCGTCGACGGCAGCGGCACCGGCAGCTTGAACGACACGTCGACCCCGTACGTGCGGGGCAGCCGCCCTTCGAGCGCGGCCAGGCACCGGGCCTTGCTCCACATCCCGTGCGCGATGGGGGTCGCGAAGCCGAGCAGCCGTGCCCCGATCCGGGAGGTGTGGATCGGGTTGTGGTCGCCGGACACGTCGGCGTAGTCGGTGCCCACCCGGGGCGTGACCCGCCAGAACGCGCTCGCGTCGGGCGGGGCGGTGCGATCGGCCCGCCGGTCGCCCCCGCCGGGCGGTCCGGTGCGGTCGCCCCCGCCGGACCCGGACCTCTTCTCCCGGCGCAGGTACACCGACCGGCCCGTCCAGGCGATCTCGCCGTCGACGAGCGCTTCGGCGACGAGGTCCACCTGCCGGCCGCGCTCGTGCGGGCGCAGGTCTTCCGCCCGTACCCGCAGCTCGAAACGGTCGGCGGCGGTCAACGGCCGGCGCACCTCGATGCGGTTGGCGACGTGGACGAGTCCGACGAGGCCGAGCGGGAAGTCGGGCCGGGCCATCAGCGCCACCGCCAGCGGGAACGCCAGGACGTGCGGGTACGTGGCCGGAAGCTCGTCGCTGAGCCGGAACCCGCAGACCCGGTCGTACCGGGCGAGGTGGGCCCGGTCGACGGCGACCTCGCGTACGCGAAGCTCGGTCTCCGGAAGCGTGTCCGGAGCGCCTCCCCCACCCAGAATCCTGTGCCGGGCGGCGGTCAGCCCCGCGCCGCGGTAGAGCGGCCCCAGCCGGGGTACCTCGGTCAGCTCCTCCACGGCCATACTCACGCCCCCAGCAGGCTCTGGCCGCAGACCCGGACCACGTTGCCGGTGATGCCCGCCGACGCGGGGCTGGCCAGCCAGGCGATCGTCTCGGCCACGTCGACCGGCTGGCCGCCCTGGGACATGCTGTTCATGCGCCGGCCGGCCTCGCGAACCATGATCGGCATCGCCGCCGTCATGCGCGTCTCGATGAAGCCGGGCGCCACCGCGTTGATGGTGACCCCCTTGTCCGCGAGCACCGGCGCGTACGACTGGACCAGGCCTATGACGCCGGCCTTGGACGCGGCGTAGTTGGTCTGGCCGCGGTTGCCGGCGATGCCGGACATCGACGACACGGACACGATCCGTCCGCCGGCCGGCAGCAGGTCGGCCGCGAGCAGCGCGTCGTTGACCCGCTCCTGGCTGGACAGGTTGACGTCCATCAGGACGTCCCACTTGTCCTCCGACATCCGGGCGAGCGTCTTGTCGCGGGTGATGCCGGCGTTGTGCACGACGATGTCGACGCGGCCGTGACGTTCGGAGAAGTGGTCGACCAGGCGCTGCGGCGCGTCGGCGGCGGTGAGGTCGAGCTGGAGGGCGCTGCCGCGGATGTCGTTGGCGACGGCCGACAGCGGCTGGCCGGCCGCCGGGACGTCCAGGCAGACGACGTGGGCGCCGTCGCGGGCGAGAAGGCGGGCGATCGCCTCGCCGATGCCGCGGGCGGCGCCGGTGACGAGCGCGATCTTGCCGTCCAGCGGCTTGGTCCAGTCCTTCGGCTGATCCACGTGTGCCGGCCCGACCCGTACGACCTGGCCGGACACGTACGCGGACTTCGGTGACAGCAGGAACCGCAGCGTCGACTCGATCGCGTCCTCGGCGCCCGGTGCGACGTACACGAGCTGCGCGGTGGTGCCGCGGCCGAACTCCTTGCCGACCGAGCGTACGAACCCTTCCAGCGCCCGCTGTGCGGTGGCCTCGCGCGGATTCGCGCAGTCCTGCGGCGCGGTGCCGAGCACGACGACCCGCCCGCACGGGCGAAGTGAGCGGGCGACCGGGTGGAAGAAGTCGTAGAGCGCGCGGAGCCCGGCCGAGTCGGTGATGCCGGTCGCGTCGAAGATCAGCCCCGTGTACGGGCCGTCGCCCTCGATCGCCGCGCCCAGCGACCGGAGCAGCTTGCGTACCGGGTCGGCGAGCCGACCGGCGCCGCCGACCAGCACGGTGCCTGCCACGTCGGGGTCGCCCGGCTGGTATCTGCGCAGCCGTAGCGGTTCGGGCAGGCCGAGCCGCTTGACCACCGCCCGGCCGGCGGGCGTGTTGGCGAAGCTGGTGTAGCGATCGGACATGGCTGCCGCTCCTCCTAACTTCTTACTCATGCGTAATCTTACTCGTGAGTAAGTCTGTTGGTAAGGTGGCGGTATGCAGTCAGCTCCACGCCGTGTGGCGATCCTCGGTGGCAACCGGATTCCCTTTGCCCGATCCAACGGGCCTTACGCCCGCGCCTCGAACCAGGACATGCTGACCGCCGCGCTGGACGGGCTCGTCGCCCGGTTCGGCCTGGCTGGCGAGCGTCTCGGCGAGGTGGTTGCCGGCGCCGTGCTCAAGCACAGCCGGGACTTCAACCTCACCCGCGAGTGTGTGCTCGGCTCCCGCCTCGACCCCCACACCCCCGCGTACGACGTGCAGCAGGCCTGCGGCACCGGCCTCGAGGCGGTCACCCTGGTGGCCAACAAGATCGCCCTTGGGCAGATCGACGCCGGCATCGCGGGCGGGGTCGACACCACCTCCGACGCGCCGCTCGCCGTCAACGAGGACCTGCGCCAGGCGCTGCTGGAGCTCAACCGGGCCCGCTCGCTGCAGCAGCGGCTGGCGGCGATCGCCAAGCTGCGGCCCACCCAGCTCGTCCCGGACATCCCGCGCAACGGCGAGCCCCGCACCGGGCTGTCGATGGGTGAGCACGCGGCCATCACCGCCAAGGAGTGGGGAATCGGCCGCGAGGAGCAGGACGAACTGGCGCTCCAGTCACACCAGCGGCTCGCCGCCGCGTACGACCGCGGGTTCTTCGACGACCTGCTCACCCCGTACCTCGGCCTGACCCGCGACCAGAACCTCCGCCCGGACACCAGTCTGGAGAAGCTCGCCTCGCTCAAGCCGGCGTTCGGGACCGGTCTGGGTCGCGGCGTGGCGTCAGACACGCCGAGCCAGACTGGTCAAAAGGGCGAGGGCGCGACGATGACGGCCGGCAACTCGACCCCGCGCTCCGACGGCGCGGCTGTCGTGCTGCTGGCCAGCGAGGAGTGGGCCGCGGCCCACCACCTGCCGGTGCTGGCGTACTTCGAGACCGCCGAGACGGCGGCGGTCGACTTCGTGCACGGTGGCGAGGGCCTGCTGATGGCCCCGACGTACGCGGTGCCCCGGATGCTGGCACGCGCCGGCCTGGGCCTCGGTGACTTCGATTTCTACGAGATCCACGAGGCGTTCGCGTCGCAGGTGCTGGCCAGCCTCAAGGCGTGGGAGGACCCGGCGTACTGCAAGGGCCGGCTCGGCCTGGACACGCCACTCGGCGCGATCGACCGGTCGAGGCTGAACGTCGCCGGCTCGTCGCTCGCCGCGGGCCACCCGTTCGCCGCGACCGGCGGCCGGATCGTCGCCACGCTCGCCAAGCTGCTGCACGAGAAGGGATCGGGCCGGGGCCTGATCTCGATCTGCGCCGCCGGTGGCCAGGGCGTGACCGCGATCCTGTCCGCGAAGTAGACGACCCTTACGGCCTCACATGCTCACCCCCACGGAATGGGTGCCGCTGCTACAGTTGATGCGAGCCGCCCGCCGCTGACGGGTCGGAAGTGGACCGAGGACTCCTGATGGATTTCAGGGCCTCGGTTCCGCGTTTTCAGGGATCAGCCCAGCTCCACTCGGTAGTGGGTAACGAGGCCAGCCAGTTCCTGGGCGAGCAGGTCACCGCGGTCGAGCTCCGCGCCCACCGCGCCGGCGACGATGTCGGGGACCCAGAGCAGTGGTTCGCCATTGGGGCCGGTCGGGTAGCCGTGCTCGACGACGATGTCCGAACCGATCAGTCCGGCGGCGCGAAAGGCGTCTACCGCTTCGATGTCGCGAGTGTTCAAGCGGGGTTCGCGGGCCTCCATGACGACTCGGGCAACCCCGGCCTGTTCCAGCTCGAACAGCAGTCGGCGCAGGCAGTGTCGGCGGGCGCGCTCCTGGCGGCGCGGATCCAGGGGAGCGGCGATTACAACAAGGTGCAGTGCCGGTAGTCCGGCGACGGCACTGACTGCCTTGCGCTGCACCGGCGTGGCCGCCTGTCGCCAGTGAAATCGCTGGCCAGGCTTGGCGAGTGCAGCCACCGCATGCCGCGCCTGCTCCTCGTGCTCAACCTCCAGGCAGGCGGCGGCGAGCACGTACACGCCGACACCGGCGCGCATCGACTCGTCACCGTCGGCGGTCCACGTCACCGGCGTACGGTACGCGTCAGCACCGACACCGAGGGGGCGCGAGCTGCCTGGGATACTGACCGGGTGACGGAGAAGCCCCTGGTCCCTGACGTCCTCGCCGCCCGATACGCCTCGCCCGAACTGGTCACCCTCTGGTCGCCGGAGGAGAAGGTACGCGCGGAGCGCCGCCTCTGGCTCGCGGTCCTCTCCGCGCAGCGCGACCTGGGCGTCGAGGTCCCCGACGGCGTCATCGAGGCGTACGAGCGGGTCCTCGACCAGGTCGACCTGGCGTCGATCGCCGCTCGGGAGCGGGTCACCCGGCACGACGTGAAGGCGCGTATCGAGGAGTTCTCGGCGCTCGCCGGGCACGAGCACATCCACAAGGGGATGACCTCGCGCGACCTGACCGAGAACGTCGAGCAGATGCAGATCCGGGCCTCGCTGTCGCTGATCCGCGACCGGATGGTCGCCGCCCTCGGGCGGCTGGCCCGCCTGGCGATCGAGACTGGCGACCTGGTCATGACCGGGCGTTCGCACAACGTGCCGGCGCAGGCCACGACGCTCGGCAAGCGCTTCGCGAGCGCCGCCGAGGAGCTGCTGATCGCGTACGAGCGGGTGCAGGAGCTGATCGACCGGTACCCGCTGCGCGGCATCAAGGGTCCGGTCGGCACCGCGGCCGATCAGCTCGACCTGTTCGACGGCGACGAGAGCAAGCTCGCGCGCCTGGAGGAGCGGGTGGCGGCGCACCTCGGCTTCCAGCGCGTACTGCACAGCGTCGGCCAGGTCTACCCGCGTTCGCTCGACTTCGACGTGCTGTCGGCGCTGGCCCAGGCGGTGGCCGGCCCGTCCAGCCTGGCCACGACGATCCGGCTGATGGTGGGCCAGGAGCTCGTGACCGAGGGCTTCAAGCCCGGCCAGGTGGGTTCGAGCGCCATGCCGCACAAGATGAACACCCGCTCGTCGGAGCGGATCAACGGGCTCGCCGTCGTGGTGCGCGGATACCTGCACATGGCCGGCGAGCTGGCCGGTGACCAGTGGAACGAGGGCGACGTCTCCTGCTCGGTCGTCCGCCGGGTGGCGCTGCCGGACGCGTTCTTCGCCGCCGACGGGCTGTTCCAGACCCTGTTGACCGTACTCGACGAGTTCGGTGCCTACCCGGCCGTGATCAGTCGGGAACTTGACCGGTACCTGCCGTTCCTCGCGACGACGAAAGTGTTGGTCGCGGCCGTCCGCAAGGGCGTCGGGCGGGAAACCGCCCACGAGGCGATCAAGGAGCACGCGATCGCGGTCGCTCTCGCGATGCGGGAGAAGGGCCAGGGCGACAACGACCTGTACGACCGGCTGGCGGCCGACTCCCGCCTGCGCCTGTCCCGCGCCGAGATCGACGCTCTGGTCGCCGACCCGTCGGCGTTCACCGGGGCCGCATCCGCGCAGGTCAAGGCCGTCACTGACCGGATCGCGGCGGTCGTCGCCCGGCATCCGGAGGCGGCCGCGTACGCGCCGGCGCCCATCCTGTAGCTCTTGGCGGATCTTGGACACTTGTGCGGCCTGTGGGTGGCACAAGTGTCCAAGATCGTAAAGCGCCCAGATGCTGGTCGTCACACAGGCGGTAGCCGGCGTTTGCCGTGTAACGGGTACGCTAGGGCGCCTGCGTCGAACAGTCAGGAGTGCTCCGTGGCCCGCGTCGTGGTGGACGTCATGCTCAAGCCCGAAATCCTCGACCCTCAGGGTCAGGCCGTCGTCGGTGCCTTGCCACAGCTCGGCATCGAGAACGTGCGGTCGGTCCGCATCGGCAAGCACATCGAGATCGAATTCGATGGGGAGGCCGACCTCGACCGCGCGCGCGAGATCGCGGACAAGTTGCTCGCCAACCCGGTGATCGAGGACTTCACGCTGCGTGTCGAAGAGCTCGAAGAGGCGGACCGGTGAGCATGCGGATCGGTGTCGTCACGTTCCCCGGGTCGCTCGACGACCGGGATGCTCAGCGTGCCGTCCGGATCGCGGGCGGGGAGGCCGTGTCGCTGTGGCACGCCGACGCCGACCTGCACGGCGTCGACGGGGTGGTCCTGCCCGGCGGGTTCTCGTACGGCGACTACCTGCGCTGCGGCGCGATCGCCCGCTTCTCCGCGGTGATGGAGTCGGTCGTCAAGGCCGCGCACGACGGAATGCCCGTGCTCGGCATCTGCAACGGCTTCCAGATTCTGTGCGAAGCACACCTCCTGCCCGGTGCCCTCACCCGTAACCAGCACCTGCACTTCCGCAACCGTGACCAGTGGCTGCGGATCGAGTCGACCGGGACCGCCTGGACCGCCGGCTTCGAGGCCGGCCAGGAGATCCTCATCCCGGTCAAGAACGGCGAAGGTCGATACGTGGCCGACGCGCGTACGCTTGACGAGCTCGAGGGCGAGGGCCGGATCGTCGCCCGCTACGTGCGGGGCAATCCCAACGGATCGGAGCGCGACATCGCTGCGGTCCGCAACGAGGCCGGCAACGTTGTCGGCATCATGCCGCACCCCGAGCACGCCGTCGAGGCGCTGACCGGTCCGTCCGTCGACGGGCTGGGCTTCTTCACCTCCGTGCTCGCACACCTCGGAGCGCACGCATGACCGCGACACCGCGTACCAACGAAAGCGTCGTCGCGCCGGCCCCCGTGGACCGGCCCGACGAGGTGGAAAACCCGACTCCAGCAGCCACCGTAGCGGAGACTGCCGGCGAGAGCGTCACCGTCGACGTGACCGACGCCGCCATCTCGCCGTACTACGACGAGGGCCCCGACACCGTCGAGCGGGCCGCCGGCACCCCGGACGAGGACCAGCCGTTCCTCGAGCTGGGCCTGCGCGACGACGAGTACGCCCGGATCCGGCAGATCCTCGGGCGGCGTCCGACCCAGGCCGAGCTGGCCATGTACTCGATCATGTGGAGCGAGCACTGCTCCTACAAGTCGAGCAAGGTCCACCTGGAGCAGTTCAAGGCGAAGGCTCCGAAGTCGGACCGGATGCTCGCCGGCATCGGCGAGAACGCCGGGGTGGTGCAGATCTCCGACACGCTCGCGGTGACGTTCAAGGCCGAGTCGCACAACCACCCGAGCTTCGTCGAGCCCTACCAGGGTGCGGCCACCGGCGTCGGCGGCATCGTCCGGGACATCCTCGCCATGGGCGCCCGGCCGATCGCCGTGATGGACGCCCTCCGCTTCGGCGCCGCCGACCACCCGGACACCAAGCGCGTCCTGCCCGGCGTCGTGGCCGGCGTCGGCGGGTACGGAAACTGCCTGGGCCTGCCCAACATCGGTGGCGAGGTCGTGTTCGACCCCTGCTACCAGGGCAACCCGCTGGTCAACGCGCTCAGCGTGGGTGTGCTGCCGGTCAGTCGCCTGCAGAACAAGGCCGCGGCCGGCACCGGCAACGTGGTGATCCTGCTCGGCGCCAAGACCGGCCGCGACGGCATCGGCGGCGTCTCCGTGCTGGCCAGCGCCACCTTCGAGAGCGGCAGCGAGGGGCGGCGGCCGTCGGTGCAGGTCGGCGACCCGTTCATGGAGAAGCTGCTGATCGAGTCGTGCCTGGAGGTCTACGACGCCGGGCTCATCGTCGGCATCCAGGACCTCGGTGGCGCCGGCCTGACCTGCGCGCTCAGCGAGACCGCGGCGGCTGCCGGCACTGGCATGGACATCGACCTGGATCTGGTGCCGCTGCGCGAGCCGTCCATGGAGCCGCACGAGATCCTCGCGAGCGAGTCCCAGGAGCGGATGCTGCTGATCGTCGAGCCTTCCAAGGTCGACAGCGTGCTCGCGGTCGCCGCGAAGTGGGGCGTGCTCGCGACCCCGCTCGGCACGGTGACCGACACCGGCCGCCTGGTCATCAAGTGGCGGGGCAGGCCCGTCGTCGACGTGCCGCCCGGCTCGCTGGCCGACGACGGCCCGGTCTACGCCCGGCCCCTGCGCGAACCGGCGGACCTGATCCTGCTCAACGCCGACCGGGCGGAGACCCTGCCGCGGCCGAAGACCGGCGACGAGCTGCGCGCGACCGTCCTGCGGCTGGCGGCCAGCCCCAACCTGTGCGACAAGACCTGGGTCACCGAGCAGTACGACCGGTACGTGCTCGGCAACACCGTGCTCGCCCAGCCCGAAGACTCCGGCGTGATCCGGCTCGACGAGGAGAGCGGCCTGGGTATCGCGCTGTCGCTGGACGGCAACGGCCGGTACGCCCGGCTCGACCCGTACAACGGGGCGAAGCTCGCCCTCGCCGAGGCGTACCGGAACGTGGCCGTCACCGGCGCCACGCCGGTCGCGGTGACCGACTGCCTCAACTTCGGCTCGCCGGAAGACCCGACCGTGATGTGGCAGTTCGCCGAGGCCGTACGCGGTCTTGCCGACGGCTGCCAGGAGCTGGGGATCCCGGTCACCGGCGGCAACGTCAGCTTCTACAACCAGACCGGGGCCGCCCCGATCAACCCGACGCCTGTCGTCGGCGTCCTCGGTGTCCTGTCCGACGTCACGAAGCGGGTGCCGATGGGCTTCTCGGCCGACGGGGACGTCCTGATCCTGCTCGGTCAGACCCGCGCCGAGCTGTCGGGCTCGGAGTGGGCGTGGGTCGAGCACGGGCACCTCGGCGGTCGCCCGCCGATGGTGGACCTCGCCGCCGAGAAGCTGCTCGCGTCCGTCCTGGTGACCGCCGCTGAGCGGGGCCACCTCGGCGCCGCGCACGACCTGTCCGACGGCGGCCTGGCGCAGGCCCTGGTCGAGGCCTGCCTGCGGCACAACCTCGGCGCGACGATCTCGTTCCCCGACGAGGTCGACCCGTTCGTGCTGCTGTTCTCCGAGTCGGCCGGCCGGGCGCTCGTCGCGGTGCCGCGCGGGCACGAGGAGGAGTTCCTGGCGCTGTGCACGGAGTGGAACCTGGCCCACGCCCGTATCGGCGTGGTCGACGGCCGCAGCGCGGCCCTCGAGGTCAGCGGCCAGTTCCGCATCCCGTTCGCCGAGCTCCGGGAGGCGTTCACGTCGACCCTGCCGGGCCTGTTCGGCCACGTGGTGGGCGCCACCGGGCAGCAGGACGCCCCGGCCGCCGGTGCTGTCGCCGACGCGGCGGCTGACACCGCACCCGAGGCCGACCTGGCGCTCGAAGCTGACCAGGCGGCCCGGGGTGAGCTTGCCGCCGAGGCGGTGGTCGCCGCGGACGCGACGGACGGCACCGAGCCCGGCGAGCCGGCGGCGGAGGCCGCGGAACCGGCCAAGCCGGCGGCGGAGGCCGCGGAACCGGCCGAGGACGCGACGGAGACCGGCACGTCGGACTGACGCGGGCCTGCCGGTACCCGGCAAGCTGTCGGTCAACAGTTCATAGAAAAGGGCGGCGGGGTTCGTGGAAACGAACCCCGCCGCCCTTTTCGCTGCGGCTTGAACCCTAGTCGTCGAGCCAGTTGAGCTGCTGCCGGTCGCCGCCCTGACCCGCCTGCGGCGCGCCGCGCCGGGCCGCACCCGCCGTGGGCGCCGGCGGGGGCTCCTCCTGGTGGTACGGGTCCTGGGGCGGCGGGTAAGCGGCGGTGTTGTCGTAGCCGCCGTGCTGCTGCTGTGCGCCGTAGCCGCCCTGCTGGGGCCCAGCGGCGGGGTAGGTGCCCCCGTCGCCCTGCCACGGCCGGGTGGCCTCCTCGTAGCGCGGAGGGGCACCGGCGGGGCCGCCGTAGCCCGGCTGCCCACCGTAGGCCGGCTGCTGCCCGCCATAGCCGGGCTGCCCGCCGTAAGCCTGCTCGCCGCCGTAGCCGGGCTGTCCCCCGTACGCCGGCTGACCGCCGTACGGGTTGCCGTACTCGCCGCCCTGCATCGCGCCCGGCCCGTACATGGCCGTCGGAGCGCCGGCGTAGCCCTGCTGCTGCGTCGCCTGGTCGTAGCCGGCCGGGTAGCCGACCTGGGTCGGTGCGTCGTAGCCGCCGTACCCGTTCGGTGCCGGCGGGTAGCCGGGGTGCTGGGTCGGGTAGGGAGCCGCGTACGGGTCGGGGAACTCGTCCTCCGGACGCGCCGGGGGGATGATCGCGGTGGCCGCGTCCGAGACCCCGGGCATCCCCATCGCCTGCGTCATGCCGGGATGTCCGACCATCGGGGCGCCGCCGTACATCCCGGCACCGGCCGGTCCGTTGGGGCCGCTCGGCGCGGCACCCTCGTCGCCTTCGTCGTCGTCGCGCTTGCGGCGGTTGACGAACATCATGACGAACACGCCGATGCCGGCCAGGACGAGCAGCACGGCCAGGACGAGGATGATCCACGAGACGGCGCTGAGGCCGGTGCTGGAGGCCGCCTTCTGGGTGTTCGGAGCGGCCGCCTGCGGCGTGGCCCCGTCGGCGCTCGGGGCCTGGCCGTCGAGGCTGGGCAGCGCTTCCGGGCTGGCCGAGTCGCTGGCGACGGCGGTCGGCTTCAGCGCGAACACGACGTTGACGGACTGGCCGGCCTGCGCGTCGACACCCTTGACCTGGGTTTCGTACCCGTTCTTGCTGACGCCGATCTGCAGGGTGCCCGGCGTGATGGGCTTGTCCGATGTCGCGGTGAACTTGAAGTTGCCGTTGTTGTCGGTGCCGGTCTGGCACGGCGACTTCCCCGGCGCGCAGGCGCCGTTGTCGCCCAGCGCCACCAGGGCGTTCTTGACCGCGGCGCCGGTCGTGGAGTCCTTCACCGTGCCGGTGACCTGCGTGACCGTCGGCGCCTTCGTCGGCGACGGCTGGGGGCCCTTCACGGTGGCGCTGAAGCTCCCCGAGTCGCTGGCGCCGGTCGTGTCATTGGCGGTGACCGTGCCCTGAATCTGCTTCGACTGCCCGGGATCGACGTTCCCGGTCGCCTGCAGGGTGATGCGCACCGTCTTCGACGACGGGGCGGTGAAGGTGAGGGTGCACCGAACGCCGTCCCAGCCCTGGCAGTCCGCGGCCGTGGCGGTCGCGTTGGTGGGGTTCGGCAGCGTGAGGGTGACCTTGGCCGCCGGCGACGTCTCGGTCACCGTGACGTTCAGCGTCTGCTGCTGGTTGGGGGCGAAGTCCGGCAGCGATCCGACCTTCACCGTGACGGTGCCGGGGTCGGCGTACGCGGGGCCCGCGATGGCCAGGGCACCGAGCGCGGCGATCCCCGCCACGCCGGCGCCCATCAATGCTTTCGGGTGTCTGGTCACGCCGCCAGCCCTCCGGTTCGTTCCCCGCTGAACCTCATCCGAGCCCTTCCCCGCCGCTGTCGACTGCGCCATGTCGAGCGGCGTTCCTGTAGCGTGCTGCACCGCAGCAAACTATGCCTTGTCCATCGGCCTGCGCGAAAGGCAGGCACGTGTTGCCATCGTCCTACGGCCGGTCGTATCGTCCGGACGTGTCCGACAAGCCACCGTATTACCAGGCTGTCGCGGCTGTGCTTGATGCGCTGGCAAATGGCCGTACTCCAGACCGCGCGACAGTACGCGACGCCGTGCGGACAACGCTTTCCGTGCTAGCGGCCAAGTCTCCGGGCCGTTCGGTGGAGGTGAGGGTTCCTCCGTACGGAGCCGTCCAGTGTGTGGGTGGTCCTCGCCACACCCGGGGCACGCCGCCGAACGTGGTGGAAATGGACCCGGTGACCTGGCTTGAGCTGGCCATCGGCCGCACTGGCTGGGCCGCCGCGGTGACTGCCGGCCGGGTCGCCGCAAGCGGCGTTCGGGCGGACTTGTCGTCTCTCCTTCCGCTGTAACGACGGGGTGGGCGACTAGATCACGGCCCATGTCCGAATTGTGCCAGTGGGTCGGAGTATGAACCTCGGGTACGCTGGGTGCCGCGACGACCAGCGTGTGCGTGGCGGCAACGTCACCCCGACGCCCCACGGCGACATTTCACAGGAGCGGCAGTGCCCCGAGGCGACGGTCTGCTTACGCATGACCTCGATCCCCAACACCCCGGCCCGCAGGATGCGTGTGGCGTCTTCGGCGTCTGGGCGCCCGGCGAAGAGGTCTCCAAGCTGACGTACTTCGGGCTGTACGCGCTGCAGCACCGGGGCCAGGAGGCGGCCGGCATCGCCGTCTCCGACGGGTCGAGCGTGGTGGTCTACAAGGACCTGGGCCTGGTGGCACAGGTCTTCGACGAACCGACCCTGGCGAGCCTGCGCGGCCACATCGCCATCGGTCACGCGCGCTACTCCACCACCGGCGCCTCCACCTGGGAGAACGCCCAGCCGACGCTGCGGGCGACCCCGCCGCGCGGCCCCGCCGGGGGCGAGTCGGCGGCCACGACGATCGCCCTTGCGCACAACGGCAACCTGGTCAACACCGCCGAGCTCGCGCGCCGCGTGGCCGAGCTGGGCATCACCGACACCAACGCGACCTCGGACACCGCGCTCGTCACGGCGCTTCTCGCGGCCAAGCCCGACCTGTCGGTCGAGGCCGCGGCGCTCGAGGTGCTCCCCACCCTGCGCGGCGCCTTCAGCTTCGTCTTCATGGACGAGAACACCCTGTATGCGGCGCGCGACCCGCAGGGGGTACGGCCGCTGGTGCTGGGCCGCCTGGAGCGGGGCTGGGTGGTCGCGAGCGAGACCGCCGCCCTCGACATGGTGGGCGCCAGCGTGGTCCGCGAGATCGAGCCGGGCGAGCTGGTCGCGATCGACGAGCACGGGCTGCGCTCGAGCCGGTTCGCCGTCCCGGACCCCAAGGGCTGCCTGTTCGAGTACGTCTACCTGGCGCGCCCGGACAGCACGATCAGCGGCCGCAACATCTACGCCGGCCGGGTGGCGATCGGGCGGGCGCTCGCCCGCGAGTACCCCGCCGAGGCCGACCTCGTGATCCCGGTTCCCGAGTCGGGCACTCCGGCCGCGATCGGGTACGCGGAGGAGTCGGGGATCACCTACGGCGCCGGGCTCGTCAAGAACGCCTACGTCGGGCGCACGTTCATCCAGCCGTCGCAGACGATCCGTCAGCTGGGCATCCGGCTGAAGCTCAACCCGCTGCGCGACAACGTACGGGGCAAGCGGGTCGTCGTGGTCGACGACTCGATCGTGCGGGGCAACACGCAGCGGGCGATCATCCGGATGCTGCGCGAGGCCGGCGCCGTCGAGGTGCACGTCCGCATCTCGTCTCCGCCGGTCAAGTGGCCGTGCTTCTACGGCATCGACTTCGCCACGAAGGCCGAGCTGCTCGCCAACGGCCTGGACACCGAGGGGATCCGGCGGTCGATCGGGGCCGACTCGCTGGGGTACATCTCGCTGCCGGGCCTGATCGCGGCGACCGAGCAGCCCAAGACCCGGCTGTGCCGGGCGTGCTTCGACGGGGAGTACCCGATCGACCTCCCCGCCGATAACGTCATCGGCAAACACGTGCTGGAGGGGCTGGCCAAGACGGCCAGCAGTTCCGGTGGCCGTGCCCCGCGGCGCGAGGCGGACTCGTCGCACCCCGGCGAGAACGCCCGGCGCGCCGGTAATGATCTGCAGGCTGGCGGCGGCGATCGCGTCGCGGCAAGTCCCGGCGGCGCGGATGCCCTGTTGCGTCCGTGACGTGAGGTTCGACCCGCGGGCGTCGAGTAATCGATCCGGCGGTACTCGCGGTAGCAGCCGCGATGCATATGGGAGAAAGTGACGCACGTGACTGAGCGCATCGACAACGCGGACGCCAACGGCGTACCTGGAACCGCCGACAACGGAGAGACGGCCGAGACGACCGAGCAGGGCAGGAAGGCCGACAAGCAGCTGTGGTCGGCCGGCAGCAACGGCCGCGAGCGGCGCCGGCGTACCGTCACCTACGCCGACGCGGGCGTTTCGATCCACGCCGGTGAGCAGGCGGTCGAGCTGCTCAAAGGCAAGGTCCACCGCACCTGGCGGCCGGAGGTCGTCGGCGACATCGGCGGCTTCGCGGGCCTGTTCCGGCTGGACGTGAACAAGTACCGCAACCCGGTCCTGGCCTCCTCCACCGACGGCGTCGGCACCAAGCTGGTCATCGCCCAGCAGATGGACATCCACGACACGGTCGGCATCGACCTGGTCGCGATGGTCGTCGACGATCTCGTCGCGTGCGGGGCTGAGCCGCTGTTCCTGCTCGACTACATCGCGTGTGGCGAGGTCGTGCCCGAGCGGGTGGCCGAGATCGGCGCGGGGATCGCCGACGGCTGCCGGTACGCCGGATGCTCGCTGCTGGGCGGCGAGACGGCCGAGCACCCGGGCGTGATGCGGCCCGACGAGTACGACATCTCCGGCACCGGCGTCGGTGTGGTCGAGGAGGACCAGATCCTGGGCCGCGACCGGGTCGAGGTCGGCGACGTCGTGATCGCCATGCGCTCCTCGGGGCTGCACTCCAACGGCTACTCGCTGGTCCGGCACGTCCTGCTGGGCGCCGGTCGGATGCGGCTGGACAGCGTGGTGGAGGAGTTCGGCCGGCAGCGCACGCTCGGCGAGGAGCTGCTCACGCCGACCAAGATCTACGCCCGGGACTGCCTGGACCTGATCACCGAGTGCGACGTGCACGCGCTGGCCCACGTGACCGGCGGCGGCATCCCCGGCAACCTGGTCCGGGTGCTGCCCGACCACGTCGACGCCGTGGTCGACCGGGCCACGTGGCGGCCGCAACCCATCTTCGAGCTGGTGCGCACCAAGGGGCGCATCGACGACATGGAGATGGAGAGCACGTTCAACATGGGCATCGGCATGTTCGCGATCGTCGCGGCCGAGGACGCCGACCGTACGCTGGCGTTCCTCGCCGGTCGCGGGATCGACTCCTGGCAGGTCGGCGAGGTCATCGAGGGCACCGGGAATGTCCAGATGGTCGGTTCCCACACGCGAGGCTGACCCACAGACCTCCCGACGGATCTAGAACCCGGTACCGCCACCGCATACGCTGAACCTTCCTACGGCGCCAGCCCGAGGAGGACACCGGTTTGTGGACGGGCATGCGAGGGATCGCCCCGGTTCCGGGGTACGTCGTCATGCAACCGACCACCTTGTGCAATCTCGACTGCGCGTACTGCTACCTGCCGCATCGCGCGGTTGACCGCCGCATGCCGGCGGAGGTGGCGCGGGCGGTCGCGTCCTCGGTCAACGGGTGGGCGGCCGCGAACGACCGGTTCTCGGTGGTCTGGCACGGCGGGGAGCCCCTCGCGGCCGGGCGGGCGCACCTCGCCGACCTGATGGCGCCGTTCGCCGGTGTCGAGCACCACGTACAGACGAACGCGACACTCATCGACGACGCCTGGTGCGAGTTCTTCGTCAGGCACGACGTACGCGTGAGCGTCAGCGTCGACGGGCCGGCGGAGTCGAACTCCGACCGGGTCACCCGGGGCGGCTCCCCGGCGTACGGGCGCATCCTGCGCGGCGTCGAGGCGCTGCGCAGGCACGGCATCCCGTTCTCCGCCCTGTGCGTGGTCTCCGCCCCCCGCGGCGGCCTCGCCAAGGAGCTGTACGCGTACTTCCTCGAGCTCGGCTGTGAGGTGCTGGGCTTCAACATCGAGGAGCGGGAGGGCGTCAACTCCCGCTCCAACGATTTCGGCGACGACGCCGTGCGTACCTTCTGGGCCGAGCTGGTGGAGGCCTGGCGGTCGGACCCCCGGCTCCACGTCCGGGAGGTCGAATGGACTCTGCGGTACGCCGGCGCCGTCCTCGACGGGACGGCTGACGAGGTGCTGCCCCGGGCGCTCGACCCGATCCCGACGGTCGCCGCCGACGGCCGGGTCTTCCTGTTCTCACCCGAGCTCGCCGGCTTCACCGACCCGCGCTACGGCGATTTCAGCAGCGGCAACGTGTTGACCACCCCGCTCGACGAGGTGTTGCGTGGGGCCGCGGGCTCCGCGTCCTGGGTACCCGAGTACCTCGCGGGGGTCGAGGCGTGCCGGAACGCGTGCCCCTACTTCGGGTTCTGCGGCGGCGCCCACGCGGCCAACCGGTACTTCGAGCACGGCCGCTTCGACGGTACGCAGACCAGCCACTGCCGAAATAGCAAGATCCAGCTACTGGAGGGAGTGCTCGACCATGCCCGAACCCACTGATGCGGTCGCGGCTCGGGTGCGCGGGGCTGCCGCTGGCCTCGAGCGTTTGCTGGCGCACGCCCGGGCGGCCCGTTCCGCGCGGTCAGAACTCCCCGGCGGCGACGGCGGCAGCGCGGTGTGCGCCTGGAACCACTTCGAGAACATCCCGACGTTCTACAACTGGAACAACCGTCCGCGGTGACCCACAACGTCGCCTGAGCCGTGTCTCCCGTGCGGTACGTGCGTACGGCACGGGAGATCGGCACAGTGGGACCTGGGTGTGACCAGTGCGCCGCTCACGGAAGGCGCCCGTGGCGCACCGTCGGAGGGTGATCGGGTGGAGTGACCCGGACAGAACGCGGCACGCGGATCAAGTCCACGTGCCCGAGGTGATGTGAGAGGTCAGCGACGGCCCGGAGGTGAGCTTCTTCCCGCCTCGCGGTCGTCCTCCTCTTCCTCGTCCTCCTCGTCGTCTTCGACGTACTCGCCGTACTCGTCGAAGTCGTCGTCGGACGTCCGCTTGTTTCCGGCCAGCTCCCGCTGCAACGCGGCGAGGTCGGTGTTCGGGGAGTGGTACTTCAGCTCCCGGGCCACCCTCGTCTGCTTGGCCTTAGCACGGCCGCGCCCCATGGCTCGACCCCCTCGCACGAAATTACGGGGCAGCCGTTCCCGGCGAGCCCCACACGTCAGGCATCTCTCGTGGCTCTTACGGTACATGTCGTCACGCGGTTTCGGCATCTCGCCCTCCCCGGCGTGCCGGTGGCTTTGCACACCGGTTCGGCCAGGGTCGTAATGCCTGGTGGCAGGGCTAGCCCGGCACCACGGGATGATCAGGGAGCGTTCCGGACGGAACGCTCCCTGATCATGGAGAGGGCGGGCTCAGCGCTCCCGGGGCAGCCGGATCGTCCGCAGCCGGCCGACATCGGCCATCCGGCGCTCGGCGAGCCGGTCGGCGGCGACCGCCGGGGGCACACCCTCGTCGCGAGCCAGCTCCAGGATCTGCCGGGTGGTGTCGTAGATCTTGCTGGCGCGGGACTTGGCCCGGTCGAAGTTGAAGCCCTCGATCTCGTCGGCGACCTGGATCACGCCGCCCGAGTTGACCACGTAGTCGGGGGCGTACAGGATGCCCCGCTCGTCCAGCAGCTTCTCGATACCGGGGTGCGCGAGCTGGTTGTTGGCCGCCCCGGCGACGATCTTGGCGCGCAGCAGGGCGACGGTGTCGTCGTTCAGGGCGCCGCCCAGCGCGCAGGGGGCGTACACGTCGATGTCAGACGTGATCAGCTTGGTCACGTCGTCGACGAGGTCGACCTGGGAATAGGTGGTCCGCGCCCACTCGAGGGCGCGCTCGGACACGTCCGTGGCCACCACCTGGGCGCCGTCGTCGAGCAGGTGCCTGGTCAGGTGCTTGCCCACCTTGCCCAGGCCGGCGATGCCGACCCGCCGGCCGGCGAGGGTGGGCGTGCCCCAACGGTGCTCGGCCGCCGCCCGCATGCCCTGGAACACGCCGTACGCGGTCAGGACGGAGGAGTCGCCGGCGCCGCCGTGCGCCTCGGAGCGTCCGGTCACGAACCGCGTCTCACGCGCGATGACGTCCATGTCCTGGACGTAGGTGCCGACGTCACACGCGGTGTAGTAGCGGCCACCGAGCGACTCGACGAACCGCCCGTACGCGCGCAGCAGCGGTTCGGACTTGTCGCGATCGGGGTCGCCCCAGATGACCGCCTTGCCGCCGCCGAGGTCGAGGCCGGCGAGCGCGTTCTTGTACGCCATGCCGCGGGAGAGGTCGAGCGCGTCGCGGACGGCGTCCTCTTCACTGGCGTACGGGTAGAAGCGGGTACCGCCGAGCGCGGGCCCGAGGGCGGTGGAGTAGATCGCGATGATCGCGCGGAGGCCGCTCTGCTTGTCCTGGCAGAACACGACCTGCTCATGACCGGTCGGCTCGTAGCCGTCCGAGGCGGTGAAAACGCCCATGGGAACTCCTTGTGGGGCCAAGGCAATGGAAGGCCGGCCGGGTGGTGCCGGCAAGACCTGAGCCTAGTGCTCCGAGCCCGTACGCGCGTCGATCGACGGCTGAGTGCCCCATTTCGTGGACCGGCTGCCCGGATTGATGACGTCCCATCGCGGGGAAAGTGCGGCGGCGTGTCCAAACGTGGCACGATCGCGGCGTGCCGTCACTGTTCGCCTCATACCTTCGGGTGTACGAGCCACTTACCGCGTTCGACCGGGAGCGTCAGGTCTACTGGCGCCGCTACGTGAAGGAGGGGCGCGCGGTGGCGCCCGCCGAGGGGCCGGGCCGCCAGCGTACGGCCGTCCTGGAGGCGCTCGGCGCGGGCTGGACCCGACTACCCGAACTGCCCGACGAGGCGTACGTCCTCGAAGCCGACGAGAACCTGCTGATCTGCCCGTGGAACCTGCGCATCCGGGTCGCCGAAGCCGCGCTCACCGCGCGCGACGGGGTGCCGGGCGTCCTGGCCGACGCGTTCGTGCCGCCGCTGTTCGCCGGACTGGCGCGGAGCGTCCTCGATGACTGGCGTAGCGGCGCCCGGGTGCTGGAACGGGGCATGCCGAGAGTGCACGAGCAGGTGGCCACCTGGGGTGTGCCGCTGCGTTGGTTCGTCTTCGTGGACCTGTCCGAGCGCGAGCTGGTGCTGGGTCCGGAGCGGCGCGTGCTGCGTTACCGGACGGAGATCGCCAAGGCGCGTCGCCGGGCCCACCGGGCGCGGTCGGTGCTGCGCCGGTCGCTCGGCGACGCGCCGATCACGGCCGCGGTCGAGGAGACGGCGCGGTGGCTGGAGGAGTTCCACCCCCGCTCGGTCGTCGAGCTGGACTACGGGGGCCTTGTCAATCTGCTATCCGACGATTCCCTCGCCGAGGACGACTCTCCAGGGTTGGTGGCGGCAGGCCTTGCGGCCGTCGGTCGGGGCGAAGCAGACTCCGCTACCTCGGCATATGAGCGCCTCGTGGAGCGGTGGCGCGCCGTGCAACTGCTGGAACGGTGCAACTGATGTCGGGCGGCCGGTGGACACCTCCCGTACCATACGAGCGGCCTGTTTGGGTGGTTTTTATCAAATGGGTGAATTTGGGGGTGGCCAGACGCGAGCGCTTTTCGCGTTTGGAGGCCGATTTGGGGTAGCGGAACGCCCGATTTATGCCGTAGGATCCCCTCAAAGCGGCAAAAATTCGCCGATTCATCATCCATCCATACAGCGACCTTCAGCCGTTCGGCCCATGTCGGACATCGGGGACTAGCCGGACCATGAGAAACGCGCCGGCCGGCGGGGACACCGGTCGTCGTATATGGGACCTGTGGAGGAGTGACCGATGGCATCGCGTACGCACGAACCCGAGCCGCTGTTGACGCCGGCGGAGGTGGCGTCGATGTTCCGCGTCGACCCGAAGACCGTGACCCGCTGGGCCAAGGCGGGCAAGCTCAGTGCAATCCGTACGTTGGGTGGCCACCGGCGTTACCGCGAGTCGGAGGTCCGTGCCCTGCTGCAGGGGCAGATCCCCTCGCAGCGGGTGGGCGACTGACGCACCACCGGGTGCGCCCGATCGTGATCGGGGTGGCGAGGTCGCTGCGGGATCAGCGGGTTCGCCGCCCCGATCGTGAGAAGCGGGGGCCCGTGGGCAGCGCGGTTTGGCGGCCGTGAATTGCCCATTCGTGCAGCGAATTCGATGGGTTGACGACAGGGCCGGGATCCGGCTATCGCCGACCGAGGACGCCATCGCCGCCCGCTTGGCGGGCGACTACGGCGGCGGATGCGGCGTCCGACTGTTACCTTGGTGTCTGCGAAGACGCGTTTCGATGTGATCTGCGTTCCGCTGTGTCGACCGCTGGACCCGTCCCGCGGGTGGCTGTGGAGGCTGAGGTGACGGACCCGCTGCCGCGCCGGCTGAGAGAGTCGCGCTGACATGCGACGCAACCCGCTGGTGATCACGGCTGGAGCGCTCGTGCTCACGGTCGCGGCGGTGGTTGCGGTCAAGTACGCGCGCTCCTACGAGTCCCCTGCCGTCGCGGGCGCGCCGACGGCCATCGCGCAGAGCCCCGATCACGCCGCCGTCGCCAACGGCCCGCCCGACGCCGGAGCGGTCCCGTCAGCCCGCGCGCAGGCGGGTGACCCGGCGGCGCAGCAGCGGTTCGAGGCCGCGGCCGAACTGGTCAAGAAGGCCAATGGCCATCTCGGCGTGGCCATCCGCGACCGGCGGACCGGCACCGAGTGGCGCGCCGGTGAGCTGGACCGGCCCTCCTGGGCGTCATCCACCGTCAAGCTCGCGATGGCCGCCAACCTTCTGGAACGCGGACGCAACGGCGAGATCAAGCTGGACACGACGGCCCGCAAGAACATCGCCGACATGCTCGAGAACTCCTCGGACACGGCCGCGGACGCGCTGTGGGACAGGTACGGCAAGGACGGCTTCGTCCCGTGGTTCCAGCAGCAGTACGGCATGGTGAAACTGCAGTTCGCGGCGGGGGCCGCCCGGCGTTGGAACACCCTCACCTGCGTACCGGACGACCTGCTGCACCTCGTCACGTACGTGCTCGACCGGGCCGACCCCGGTGACCGCGACTACCTGATGGCGGCGACGCGCCGGGCCGGCGCCGCCCAGCACTGGGGCGTGTGGGCGGCCGGGGCGCCCAACCAGCCCGGCGTCACCAACGGCTGGGCGCTGGAGACCGACGACAAGGTCAAGCACTGGGTCACGGACAGCGTCGGCTTCGCCGGCCCGGAGGCCCGCTACGCCATCGCGATCATGTTCGACCAGCCGCCGGGCGGCACCCTGGACGCGGGCGTGCACACCGCCAGCGACGTCATCGCGACGGCGCTCGGGGCGAAGACGCCCGCCGACGTGACCGTGCCGAGCGCCGCTACCCGTTGACGAACCCGCCGATCCGGCTCCGCAGCGATGCCGGATCAAGCCCATGCCACCGGTCGTGATCGGCCGGAGAACCGTACCGCCGTACCTCCGCGCGGCCCACCCCGAGGCTCAGCAGGCGGTGGGGTACGTCCGACAGCGCCGCGGCCACCAGTCGGGCCGACGTCCCGGCGAGGTACGGCTCGACGAGTACGACCCGGTCGCCGGCGATCGCGCGCAGACCGGCCGCGTCGAACGGGCGCGGAGTGTGCGTGTACGCCACGGTCACGTCCAGCCCGCGCGTGGCGGCCAGGACGGGATCGAGCATCGGGCCGACCGCGACCACCGTCGCCCGCGCGCCCCGCCGCAACACCCGCAGGGTCCCGGCGTCCGGGTAGGCGTCGGCGTTCGCCCGGCCGGACAGCCGCGCGTACACCGGGTCGTCGTGCCGCGCGGCCGTGCGCAGCAGGACCGCCGCCTCGTCCGGGTGGCCGGGCACGTGGACCGTCCAGCCGCCGTTCAGCGTGTCGATCAGCGCGACGTCGCCCGGTGACTGGTGGGTGCGCCCCTCGGCCGAGGCGTCGTACGAGCCGCCGATGCTGACCAGCACCGCCCCGACGCCCTGGTGGTCGAGGTCGAGTTTGATCTGCTCGTACGCCCGGTCGATCAGGAACGGCGCGTACGAGTGCACGTACGGGCGGAGTCCCGTCAGCGCCAGTCCGCCCGCGACGCCGAGCATCAACTGCTCGCGGATCCCGACGTTGACCACCCGGTCCGGGTGTCGCCGCACGGCCGGGGCGAAGCCGTCGACGGAGATGTCCGCGAGGACCACCGCGGTACGCGGGTCGTCGTCGAGCAGCGCGGTCGTGGTGTCGATGAAGGTTTCACGCATGGTCGCTCCTAGGAGAACTTGGGCTCGACGCGGGCCACGACGACGTGCGGCCGGTCGGGCGATCGGGTGAGCAGGCCGCGGGCGATGTCGTCGTGGTCGCGACCGTCGACCTCCGCCGTGGTCCAGCCGTTGACGGCGAAGCGGGCGGCGATCCCACCCGGCCAGCCGTGCGTCGCCGAGCGGTTGTCGATCACGATCGCGGTAAGGCTGGCCAGGCCGGTCGCCCCGGCGTACGCGATCGCCTCGTGGTTGGAGCCCTCGTCCAGCTCCGCGTCGCCGACCAGGACGTAGACGTGCGGCGCGGTGCGGCCCTGGGCGCGAAGGCCCAGGGCGGTGCCGACGCCGAGCCCCAGGCCGTGTCCGAGCGAACCGGCGCTGATCTCCACGCCGGGTACGAGGTTGCGGTCGGGGTGGTGGCCGAGCCGGCTGCCGGGGCCGGCGAGATCATCGAGCCAGTCGGCGGGGAAGAACCCCTTCGTGGCCAGTACGGCGTAGTACGCGGCGGGACCGTGCCCTTTGGACAGCAGGAACCGGTCCCGGTCGGGGTCGTCCGGCCGCGCCGGATCGACCCGCAGGATGCGGTCGTAGAGCACCCAGAGCACGTCGAGGGTGGACAGCGCGGCCGGCGCGTGCTTCTCGTCCCCGGTCAGTCGGTACAGCGCCGCCATCAGTTCGGCGGGGCGGGTGGTCGTTGCCAAAGTCATTTGCCTAGGCTGCAAGTTGAAGTGAACTTCAACTCAAGGACTGTGATGCAGAACGCGCTCACCATCGGCGAACTGTCCGCCCGCAGCGGCGTGGCCCCGTCCGCGCTGCGGTACTACGAGCGCCTGGGCCTGATCTGGTCCAGCCGTACCGGAGGCAACCAGCGCCGCTACGAGCGGGCGATGCTGAGACGCGTCGCGTTCATCCGGGTGTCGGCGCAGGTCGGCATCCCCCTTGAGGAGATCAGGGCGGCGCTGGCCTCGTTGGGCGACGGGCGAACCCCGACCAAGGCCGACTGGACGCGGCTGTCGCGCGCCTGGCGCAGCCGGCTTGACGAGCGGATCGCGCTCCTGGAGAAGGTGCGCGACCAGCTCGACGACTGCATCGGATGCGGCTGCCTGTCGCTGAAGTCGTGCGGGCTCTACAACCGCGACGACGAGCTGGCCAGCAAGGGGCCCGGCCCGGTCAAACTGCTGCGTCGGGATTGACCAGCACGATCTTGCCGAAGTGCTCGCTCGACTCCAGAATCCGGTGCGCCTCGCCGGCCTGCGGCATCGGTACCGTCCGGTAGACGATCGGGCGGATCCGGCCGTCCTCGACCAGGGGCCACACCCCGTCGCGTACGCCCCGGACGATCGCGGCCTTCTCCGCCAGCGGCCGGGTCCGCAGGGTCGTGGCCGCCACGAGACCCCGCTTGGCGAGCAGCAGGCCGACGTCCAGGTCGCCCGTACGGCCGCCCTGCGTCGCGATGATCATTAATCGGCCGCCGGTGGCGAGCGTCCTGACGTTCTTCGGCAGGTACGGCCCGCCCATGATGTCGAGTACGACGTTGACCTGGTTCTTCAGCAGATCGGCGAAGTCCTGCGTCGTGTAGTCGATCGTGACGTCGGCGCCCAGGTCGGCAAGCTTGTCGTGCTTGGCCGCCCGGGCCGTCGTGACGACCTTCGCGCCCAGCGCCTTGGCGTACTGGACGGCGAACGTGCCGATACCGCTGCCGCCGCCGTGGACCAGGAACGTCTCCCCGGCACGCAGCTTCGCCAGGTCCGTCACGTTGGACCAGACGGTGCACGAGACCTCGGGCAGCGCCGCCGCCTCGGTGAGGCTGACCGAACGCGGCTTCGGCAGTACCTGGCTCGCCGGGACGGCGACCTTCTGCGCGTACCCGCCGCCACCGAGCAGGGCGCACACCTCGTCGCCCGGCTGCCAGCCCTCGACCCCCTCGGTGATCCGCTCGATCACGCCGGAGCACTCCAACCCCGGATAGGGTGGGGCACCGGGCGGCGGCGGGTAGAAGCCCTGGCGCTGCAACACGTCCGCGCGGTTGACCGCCGTCGCGGTCACGTTGATCACCACTTCGCCCGGCTGCGGCTCGGGATCGGGTACCTCGGTCCACTCCAGGACGTCGGGACCTCCCGGCTCACGGATCGTCACCGCGTACACGTTGTCTGACGTTAGTCGGTGGGCGGGATCCGCCGCTGAGGAGGGTACGCGATCATGCTTCCGCCGTGGTCGCATCGTCGGGCGCCTCCGCCGCGTCGACATCGGGCCGCCTGCGCAGCGCCAGAGTGAGGAGAACGCTGCCGCCGACCATCGTGAACAATCCCAACAGGACGGCGAGGACGGTACCGACAGAGCTGCCGGCCGGGGGTTTCGTGGTGGCGCCGGCGATCCCGGAGCCGCCCGCGTCGCTCGGCTCCTCGCTGGGCAGCGGGTCCGTGCTCGCCGGGGCGGAAGCGCTCGGACTCGGCGTCGCGGTCGGGGTCACCGACGGGCCCGGGTGCACGCTCGTGGCTGGGGCGATGGTCGCGGGTACCGGGCTTGGAGCGGTCGGCGGCGGGCTGGGGACCGGGGCGGGCGTGCCCGATCCGGTGACGGTGAACTGCGCCTGGGCGGTGTCGGTGTCCTGCGTGCCCGCGACGGTGTGCGGACCCGGTGAGTCGAGCCCTTTCGGCGGGGTGAAGGTCAGGGTGGCCGCGCAGTAGGTCCCGGCGGGATTGGGCCGACCCGGCCCCTGAAGCCGCTGACCGTCCCACGTGAACGTGACCTCCGCACCGCACCCGCCGTTGGGGCCCTTACGTCCCAGCGGCACGTAGCGGTACGTGGCGGTGATGGTCGTCGTGCTCGGACCCGAGCTCGGGGACAGTGTCAGGGAGACCAACACCGAGCGCGCCGACGCCTGCCACGGATCCGCAACGGTCGCAGCCACCGCGGCGACAGCCGCCGCCACGGTGATCGCGATCCGCCGAGGAATTCGCACTCGGCAATGATTACCTGGCCGTGCGGGTGCTGTCACCTGCGCGTACGGGTGACGGGACGGCGTGCCGATCCCGTACAGGTCCGGTCGGAACGGTGCCGCAGGACAGGGCCTGCCGGGCGTCGCGTGGGCGGCGTGCTCGCGGAAGCGCAGTCGTGCGGTCGGCCGGGAGATTCTCGTGCGTTCGGGTACCGCTGCCCGTCTGTCAGGTCGCTTGCTTGAAGTGATCAAGCGAGGCGACAATGCGCATGCATCGATGTTGATCACCCCGGTTCTTCGGCGTTCGCCGACTCATTCGCATCGGTTAGGAACAACATGCGTAACCGCCTCTTTTCCGCCTTCGCGGCCGCGGCGCTGGCCACGGCGGCGGTCCTGGTCGCGACGGCCGGCCCCGCCGGTGCCGGCGCATCGGCTCCGCGGCCGGCGAGCCGGATTCAGGCTTCCTCCTGCCCAAATACGCCGGCCACGCCTTTCCGGGCACCGCGGACGATGAAAGCCGACTTCAACGGTGACGGGTTGGATGACGTCGGGCTGTTCTACGACTACGGCAACGGTCACGTGGCGCTGTTCACGATGACCGGCCACGGCTGCAACTCGTTCGACCCGCCGGTGCTGCGCTGGGACGCCCCGCACTGGGGCGGCGGTACGAAGTTCGTCGTCGCGGGCGACTTCAGCGGTGACGGAACCTCGGACATCGCGCTGTTCTACGACTACGGCAACGGTCACGTCGCGGTGTTCACCCTGTATGCCGACATCAACCGCGACGGGGGCCTCTCCGGCCCGACGCTCGGCTGGGACGCCCCGCACTGGGGCAGCGGTACGAAGTTCGTGCGTTCCGGCAACTTCACCGGGTACTTCCAGGACGACCTCGCCCTCTTCTACGACTACGGCAACGGTCACGTCGCGGTGTTCACGCTGTACGCCAAAATCGTTGGTGGCTTCGGCTCCCTTCGGCTGTGGTGGGACGCCCCGCACTGGGGCGTCGGCACCAAGTTCGTTGACATGGGCAACTTCAACGGTGTTAGCCCGTTCGCTGACACCATGGCGATGTTCTACGACTACGGCAACGGACATGTCGCGGTGTTCACCCTGACCATCTCCGACACCCCATCCGGCGAGGGCCCCTATATGCGGCTGTCCCTCAGATGGGACGCCCCGCACTGGGGTAACGGAACGAGGTTCGTCAACGCCGGTGACTTCAACGGTGACGGAATCGCGGACGTCTCGCTGGTCTACGACTACGGCCACGGGCATGTCGCGCTGTTCACGCTGAGCGGCACCTTCAACGGTGGCTCCTTCCCGGGCGCGGTGCGTCGCTGGGACGCGCCCCACTGGGGCGGCGGCACGAAGTTCGTCACCACGGGCGACTACAGCGGTGACAGAATCGCCGATTTCTCGCTGTTCTACGACTACGGCAACGGTCATGTCGGACTGTTGTCGCTGACCGCCAACTCCAGCCGTGACGGTGGTTTCTCCGGTCCGGTGACCGGCTGGAACGCTCTGCACTGGGGCAGCGGCACCAAGGTGATCATCTGACGGCGGGTACGCGCCGTACCTGATCGCAAGGCGGGCCGGTCGATCGCGATCGGCCCGCCGCCCCCTCCTGCCGGCCCCCTTATGAGGGCCGGACCGGAATGCGGGCCCCGCAGGACCCCGCCGGCCTGCGGGCGGTCCGGTGGCCGAGGTGGCACGTACGCTGGGCCACAGTGTGGCCGTTCTGATCAAGATCCGCGCCAACGGTGTTTGCGGGGAAGAGCACAGATCATGAACGGACGGATCGAGTCGGCTTTGGGGGCTGCCGGTGAGGATGGCACACTAAGCACGGCTGCGGACCAGTCACGGACCGGGGACGAGGAATCGGATCATTGTCCGGGGCGAAACCGCGGCGTTGGAGGGCTCGCCTAGTGGCCGATGGCGGCGGTCTTGAAAACCGCTAGGGCGGTATCCCCGTCCTCGTGGGTTCGAATCCCACGCCCTCCGCTCCACCTGCGCCGGAAGAGTCTCTTGGCAGTGCGAGCCTGTCCCGTGCCCAGGTTCCGGCCACCCGGGGAAAGTCTGGCCAAGTCCAGCAAAGTACGGCTTGTTGTGGGCACACGGTGGGCACCGCGATCATGATGCCTACGCGGCAAAGCCGGCACCGCGACGGTTACGTACGATCGGATTTCGCGTCGGGGGAGGCGGGTGGCGATGAAAGCGGACCAGGTGGTGTCACTGCTTCACGCCCTACACGATCGTGGTCTGCGGGCGTGGGTAGCTGGCGGATGGGCGGTAGACGCAGTTGCGGGCAGGCAGAGTCGTCCGCATCGGGACCTCGATCTCGCTATTGACGCTGGCCAGCTCAGCTTGGCGCGCGCCGTGCTCGCTGATCTGGGCTTCGCGCTAACGGTGGACTGGCTTCCGGTACGTGCGGAGCTGACCGCCGCGGATGGCCGCAAGGTCGACATCCACCCGGTGAACTTCGCCGCCGACGGTAGCGGAACCCAAGCAGGCCTTGACGGCATGACCTTCTTCTACGCTGCTGACGGGTTCGATGAGGGGCGCATCGCGGGGGAGCGGGTCCCCTGCCTGTCCGTCACCCAACAGCTCCGGTTCCGGCAGGGCTACGAGCTGCGCGACACCGATCACCACGACCTGGCTCTTTTACGCCAGCATGACCGGTAGCGACCGAGACCGAAATCCGCGACCTGCGGATTAAGAGGACTGCCGTCCGATCATAGCCAGACCGTGTGGCCTCGGGTGGGCTTGCCGCGCCGTCGTGCTGGCGGTGCTCATCGTTCGCAGGGTTGGCGTCGCGTAGGGGTCAGGACTGAAATCACGAGACGAGTAGGCCGGCACATCGGGTTACCAGGGCCAGACGCGTTCGACGAGCCAGATACAACCCAGAACCAGGGCGACCAGGACCCTGAGTCGTGATTCCTCGTCCGGCTGCCTCAACCAACGCCAACGTGGCACTCGCGCCATTCCCCGGCTCGTCCGGACCGAAGTGCGCACGAAACGCTCGGTCAGGTTCTTGAAGTCCGTAGCGAGTACCAGTCCGACAGCCAGGTACGCGCCGCCGAACACCAAGGTGGCTAACGACCGACCGACGCTCTCCCCCGACACCCGCTTCCTCCAACCTCGCCGGCGCTGGAGGAACACGTTAGTCGATCTCTCGCCGGAGGCGGCGCTCGCTGCAGCGGCCGATCGCCGGAAGTCCGACGGCGGGTGCCCATGCTCTTGGCGGGACTTTCCTGACACGGAGTACGGGAAGGTGTGGCGGATGGCCCGAGAGAAGGCGTTGACGCCGGCGCAACAGGCGTCGCCGCTGGCTCGCCGACCCTACGAGCTTCGGCACGCCGCGGCGTCGCTGTGGCTGAACTCGGGGATTCCCGCCACCGAGGTCGCTCGGCGCCTGGGCCACAGCGTGACCGTGCTGCTGCGGGGGTACGCGAACTGCATCGATGGGCAGCAGGCCACGATGAACGGCCGGATCGACGGAGTCCTGGGTGGCTAGGCCGTCTTTCACGAGCAGCGACGTCGCCGACCGCAGATTCGTGGAGCACGCCGAACCCGGTGATGAACGGCTGGGCCCTAGCGCGAGTCGGACCATCGCCGACAGTGAAACTTGTACTGGCGGGTTGATACAAGCGCTGAATCCTGCTTACCTTGTATCAACATCTCGACACAAGGAGCGGGTAATGACCATTGGCGGACGATGGCGAATGGCAGGTTTCGCGGTCGGGACGGGCGTCGCGTTCACACTGACGCGTACCTATCTGTTCGACCTGGCGCCGGTCGCTCTGGCCCTAGCGGTCAGCCTCGGTGTACTCGTCGGCGAAGTGGTGACGCCCCGACCGGCGCGTGCCCGAGGTACCGCCAGCCTGATCCCCCGACGGATGCGCGACTACCTGCCAAAGACCGCCCTGGCCACTATCGGGCTTCTCGGCGCGGGAATTGCGATCTTCGCCGCGTATCCCACCCCGGACCGTCCCGACCACGAGGTCAGGTACTTCGGTACTGCGGCACCGGTGAGCCTCGTCAGCACGCTGGTGACCCTCAGCGTTGTCGCAGTGCTTACCGCCCTGGCTGCATGGCTCATCGTTCGCAGCCCTCAGGCGGGGGTCGACGAGTCCGAACGTGCCGCGGACGAAGTGTGGCGTAGCAGTGCTGTCCAGCGCCTTGTCTACACCTGTGCTGCGATCTTCGCGACCGTCTTCACCGCACTGGGATTCTGGTACGCCGACGCCCAGTGGGACTGGCGTGGCGGCGGATCGCCGGCATGGGGTTTTGGGCTGAGCATCCTCGCGGGTCTCGGCCTGGTTACCTTCGCCCGGTACGCCGGCACGCTGGCGTTCGCCCCACCCGACCCTCGTCGCCCCGGTATAGGCACGGCCGGTGGCGCCGTCACTGATGTGGTCGCGAAGTGACTACGCCCCCGGCGATCCGGATCGACCCAGCTTCGGCCGTGCCCCCGTTCGAGCAGGTTCGAGGGCAGATCGCGGATCTGATCAGGCTCGGTGCACTGCCCGCGGGGCAACGGCTGCCCACGGTCCGGCAGCTCGCCGCCGACCTCGGCCTGGCCAACGGAACCGTTGCCCGCGCATACCAGGAACTGGAGGCGGCTGGCCTGGTCGTCACGAAGCGAGCCGCCGGCACCCGGGTTGCTCCCCTTGCCGACGCATCGCCAGACGTGCGCGCCGAAGCTCTTACCGCGCGGGCGCGTGAGTATGTCCTCGCGGGCCGCTTACTCGGTGCCACCGACACCGAATTGACCGATGCCCTCATCGCCGCGCTGGGGGCCTAGCGTGCTGTGGGCCCATGGTGGGCACGGACGCCGGTTCGGGGATTCTCGGCCGGTCCGGCCTGTTCATTGGCATGATCACCGCTGGAGTTCCGGGGTTCTTGAATACCGCTAGGGCGGTTTCCCCGTCCTCGTGAGTTCGAATCCCACGCCCTCCGCTCAGACCAGCGAAAATCCCCTACGAGCTGCGTCCGGCCATGTCCCACCTGATCCCACGGCCGACAACGGTTCGGGGGCGCATCGGCGTACCGCAGGACATTTCGGGACGGTCATCGACTTCGAGACCCGGAACACAAAACTTTGTCTCACACGCCCGGGTTGACGGTCGATGCCATGGGCATGAGCGCGTTCGTCTCCCGCAGCATTCGTCGCCGTCTGTTTGCAGCGTTCACCCTGATGGCGGCCTTGATGGTCGGCCTAGGTGTGGTGGGCCTCACCAACGGGTCCCGCCAGGGCCAGACGCAGCGTGACCTGCAGCGGCTCCTGGAGGCCCAGAGCCAGGTGCTGCAGCTGAAGTACGACAACGGCTCGGTTGCAGCATGGCAGGCCGGCTACAACGTCGACTACATGAGCGGGTCCGTCAAGGGCAGCGAGGAGTCGGTGAACCGCAAGGGCGAGATCGACGAGATCTCCACCTTCCGTAACCACCTCAAGCAGGTGGACCGGGGCGCCCTGACCGCTCAGGAAGCCGCTATGGTCGACGCGGTGGCCGCCAACCTGGACGACTTCGTCAAGGTCGATGACCAGATGTACCAGGCTGCGCGGCTTCAGACACCGGCCGGCAACGCCGAAGCGGTCCGCCTGTACAACGGCCCCGCGCTCGATCAGTACACCAAGGGCGCCGACATCATCGACAAGCTCGTCGCCTCGGTCCAGAAGCGGGCCGCCGCCGCGGTAAGCGGCGCCGCCTCCGCCGACCGGCTATCGCGCACCCTGACCATCGCCACCCTGGCCGCGGCCCTCGTGCTGGCTGCCCTGCTGGCCTGGCGAATCGTGCGCTCCATCGTGCGGCCCCTGGCCGTGGTGGTGCGGGTGCTGGGCCGACTGGAGCACGGTGACCTGACCGCGCGTACCGAGCTGAACCAGGCCGACGAACTGGGCCAGGTCGGACGCGCGCTGGACAACACCATCACCTCGCTGCGCGAAACGGTGACCGATCTGGCCCAGCACGCCGGTTCACTGCAGACGGCCTCGGAGGAGCTGTCCTCGGTGTCGGTGTCCATCGCGGCCTCCGCCGAGGAGGCGAGCGCCCAGGCCGACACCGTGGCCGCTTCCGCCGGGCAGGTGTCGCACCACGTGGACACCGTGGCCGTCGGCAGCACTGAGATTGGCGCGTCGATAAGCGAGATCGCCAACAACGCGGGCGAGGCGGCCCGGGTCGCCACCGAGGCCGTCACCATGGCTGCGCAGACCAACGCCACGGTCGCCAGGCTGGGCGTGTCATCGCAGGAGATCGGGGACGTAGTCAAGGTGATCACGTCGATTGCCGAGCAGACCAACCTGCTGGCGCTCAACGCGACCATCGAGGCGGCTCGGGCCGGCGAGACCGGCAAGGGGTTCGCCGTGGTGGCCGGCGAGGTCAAGGAGCTTGCGCAGGAGACCGCCAAGGCCACCGGGGACATCACCGCCCGGGTCGAGGCGATCCAGGCCGACACCGACGCGGCGGTCAATGCGATCGAACAGATCAGCCACATCGTCGGACGGATCAGCGAACTGCAGACCGTCATTGCGGCCTCCGTGGAGGAGCAGACCGCCACCACCTCGGAGATGTCCCGCAACGTCGAGCAGGCAGCGGCGGGCGCCCGGCAGATCGCGGAGAACATCGCCGGCGTAGCGGAGGCCAGCGGAACCACTACCGCCGGAGTCAGCAAGTCCCAGCAGGCCGCCGACGAACTGGCCCGGATGAGCAGCACGCTCCAGGCCCTGTGCGCTCAGTTCCACCTCGCGTAAAGCGCATCCACGACCTCACTCCTGCTTAGTGCGCTCACCGCCGCACCGCCCCGTCCCCCGACAGGTGCCAAGATCCTGGACGGCGGACGGGTGGCGTGGACGATCAAGCATCGGGGGACGCCAACGCCGACCACCACGGCCTACGGACCGTGACCGCGCTAAGGCGCGGCGTGGCTGCCACGCCGCGCGACCCGCTCGCCGCCAGCCGGCTCCGACTGGACAGACGACGGCGAGACGCGTCGGGTACGCGGGCTTAAGCGCCGTGCCGAGACCGAGACCCGTCCCATTCCCATACCGCCGGAGCTGGTCAAGCTTCTGCGCGACCACATCGACCGTGACGGCGTTGCCGAGGACGGTCGTCTCTTCCGAGCAGCTCGGGGCGGCCATCTGTCCGAGTCCGCCTACGGACGGGTCTGGCGAAATGCCCGAGCCAAAGCGCTTACGCCGGAACAGGCGGCCTCGCCGCTGGCCGGGCGTCCGTACACCTTAGGCACGCTGCGGTCTCACTTTGGCTGAACGGGGGAGTGCCCGCGACCGAGGTTGCTCGCCGAGGCGGCCATGGGGTTGCGGTGCTGCTCCGGGTCTACACCGGCTGCACCGACGGCGAGGAGGGGCTGGTCAACAAGCGGATCGAGCGGGCGTTGAGGGCCAGCCGGGGCCGGGGCCGCATCGGGGGAAGCGGTCATGATCGCAATAGGTTGCCGGGCATGCCCGCTGGTAGATGAGCTACAGCATGGCCAAACTGCCGCACACTTGAAAACCGTTTCGGCGAGATCAGCTGGGACGCGGTCCGTCGAGCAGCGCGTCGAGTTGATCCTCCGTACGGCGCACAAGCTCGTCCCGCTCCTGCTGGTCGAGCTGCTCATAATGCGACCAGAACCGCCCGAACGCCGATCCAAGCGCGTCGCCGTAGGCATCCGACATGGCGGCCCGGCGCAGGTCGAGGTGGCCGCTCAGGACGCCTTCGGCCATTTCGCGCAGCGGCCCCTCGGGGCCGGTTGCCAGCTTGGTCAGGCTGGCGCGCAGCAGCTTCGCCAGGCGGGGGTCGTCGCTGGCCACTTCGTACACGCTGTCGTGCATGTCGGCGCCTCCGGCTTCAGCTCGCGACCTGGGGGCCTATGGCCAGTGGATTGCTGTAGGCGTTGTACCCGGACAGATTCGGAAAACTTGCGTTCTGCAGCATGGGCAGTAGCGCGTCGATGGCTCCGACGGCGCCCTGCACGAAACCGTAGACCTTGCTCATTGCTGCGGTGGCGTCGGCCCACATGTTGAGCATCTCGCACACCTCGACGGTCGCGACGCCGTATCCGACCACCGCGCCGACGCCGGTCTCGGCGGTTACGGTTCCGGCCGCGGCTGCGATGCCCGCGATGATGGCAGCATCAGCGATGCCTTTGAGCCAGCCTGTTACCGCTTCTGAGACGCTGTACACGCCATGTGCGATCGAGTCGAACTGCTTGGAGATCTCCCGTATCGGGTTGACCAGATCGTCGATACCACCCGCCAGCCCAGTGAAGTGCTGGTAGGCGGCGCCAGCGGCGACGCCTGTCCAGCCGCCGCGAAGCGCGATGGCGCCGCCCTGCACGTTGTATCCAAGGTCGTGCAGCGCGTCGGCGGCCCGACCGATCGCCACGCCGCCCTTGGCGACGGCCTGCCAATCGCCAATGAAGAACTCTGAGGCCTTGTCCAGCGGGTTGAAGCCGAAAACGAAGTCGAAGCCCTTCAGCATCCAGTTGGAGATGCTGATGTCGTCCATGAAGGACAACGGGTGCGTGTACTTCACGTCGTCAACCGGTTTGAGTCGCCCGGATGGCTCGCGGGAATCGGAGAAGGACGGAGCACACTCGTTGGCTGCCCACTCCTTCTCTAAGGCTGTTAGTGCGCCCGCACACCGGCCGGGTAGCGTCGCATCCGCTCGTGCAGCAGCGGCAACGTCAGCCGTCCGGTAATAGGTTGCTGCCCGCGCAAGCCCCTCCTGGCTGTCGTGCAGGATCCTCGCGGCCTTCGCCGCCGCCTCGGCGGCGGTACTCATTGCGCGGATTTGCGCGGTGCCAGCCAGTTCGATGAGCGGTCCGTTTAAGTTACCGTCGGTCCTGTACTGGTCTAGGTACCGCTTCACGCTGGTGGCATCGTCTGCGCCCCTGCCCAACTGGGCCGCGTAGCCGTCAAGATAACTCGGCTGCACTTTCAACGTCACGACTGTTCCCCCGTAGAGATCAGGCTTAGTGGTGAGCGCGCCAGGACAACCAGGTCACGAGGAAGAACTCCACGAACCCGACTACCGTGCAGATCGCCGCCCAGAAGCCGAAGCGCCGCGACGTCTTGATCTCCGCTGCGCGGTGCGCGCAGATGCCGAGCACGGCACCGGCCAGCATCACCAGACAGCCAGGCGCGATGGCCCACGACACGTTGCCTCGCGCCATCGCCAACAACCCGAAGAGGCCGATCATCCCGAAAAGGATGGACAGGTTTGCCGCATAGAAACGAATCCGCCAGATGGGACTGCTCTCCGTCTCCGCTGCTAGCTGCCGGCGCACATCTGCTATGAACGTACGTCGAAACGACACGCCTAACTCCCCGGTGATCTCACTCGTGGCCCAAGCGTATCGGCGATTGTCATTAGAGGTGGTCCCCGTCTCGGCGCAGTGGGCCCTCTCTGGCTGAACTGGTCGGGTCGGACGAGGTGATTCGTTTTATGTCTTATGGGTGATTCGTCGACGTCCCAGAGAGATAGCCGACCCGGCGTCGCCCGGATCGCTCAGGTGTCGTGGGTACCGGCCGATGATCTGGCATGAGCTTCACCACGCCCGCGCCCGGCGCCGACGCGCCGATGGACTGGCACCGCGCGCTGGCGGCCGTCCTGGCGGGCACCGACCAGCCTGCCCTGGTCACTCAGCCGATCGTCGACGTGGCCCACGCGAGGGTCGCAGGGTTCGAGGTGCTGTCCCGGTTCAGCGGCGGACCGGAGGAGCCCCCGGACGTCTGGTTCGCCCAGGCCGAGCGGCTCGGATGCGCCGCTGAGCTCACCGCCCGGGTGATCAACAAGGCGCTGGCCCTGCGCCGGACGCTGCCGCCGAACACGTTCCTCACGGTCAACGTCGAGCCGCATCTGGTATCGCACCCGGCGGTCCGCGACGCGTTGCACGCCGAAGGCGGCCTCCAGCGCCTCGTCGTCGAGCTCACCGAGCACGTCCAGGCGACCGATGAGCGGAAGCTGCGTACCGCGCTCGACGAGATTCGCGCCGCCGGTGGTCTCATCGCCGTCGATGACGCCGGTACCGGGTACGCCGGCCTCGGCCAGCTCCTGGCGGTCCGGCCCGACATCGTGAAGCTCGACCGGGAGTTCATCGCCGGCGTCGACACCGACCCGACCCGGCGCGCCCTCGTGCAACTCATCGGCGATCTGGCCGCGCGGATGGACTGCTGGTTGCTGGCCGAAGGGGTTGAGACGGTCCCCGAACTGCAGACCCTCGCGTCGCTGGAGGTGCCGCTCGTGCAGGGATGGCTGCTGGCCCATCCCGCCGCGCCCTGGCCGGCGCTCGACTCCGGGGTGGTCGACCTGCTCCACGGCCTTGCCCAGCGGGTGAAGCTCGGCGAGTACGTGGCCCATCTCGTACGGGACTGTCCGCGGGCGCAGCTGCCCTCCGCAACGCCGGGGGTGATCTGCGACGAGGCGCCGGGTACCGCGATCGTCGACGACCTGGGCCGTCCCCTGGGCGTGGTGGTTGGCGATTCGCTCGGCACCGCGCGCCTGGTACCGACGCTCACGGTCGCCCCGTCGTCGACACCTGTCGACCTCATCCGCCGCGCCATGGCCCGACCTGTCTGGCAGCGCGGTGCCCCGCTGGCCTGTACGGACGTCAGCGGCCGGCTGATCGGGCTCATCGACATCGCCGAGCTCAGCGAGGCCGCGATCACCGTGCTGCAACGGTGACCGGCGTAGCACCGACCACGCAGTCCGGAAGCGACCGGACCGGTAACGAAGGGAAAGCACCATGAAGAAGTTCCGCTGCGGCGACATCATCCCGGGCTGCGATGCTGTCTACACCGGCGACGAGGCGAGCATCCTCGCAGCCGCCGCCGTCCACGCCACAGCCGACCACGGTCTGCCGGAGTTCCCGGACGAACTCGCGGCCCGCGTCCGTGCCGCGATGTCCGAAGTCTCGGACTGATGGACGTGGGGTGGGTGCCGTCCTGAGGTGGCAGCCACCCCGCGATACTCCGCGTCCACTGATTTTGATCTCGGTCGACGCCGTTGTCGGCTGTGCGGATCAAAATCTTGACGTACTGGCGGACACCCGGCCGGCTACCCTCCGAGATTTATGCTGGTGCGGTGAGGCCCGACGAGCTCAAGCACCTGCGGCGCGCCCGTGACCTGATCGATCGGGAGTACGCGCGCCCGCTGGACGTACCGGCACTCGCCCGGGCCGCGCTCATGTCCCCGGGCCACTTCTCCCGGCAGTTCCGCGCGGCCTACGGCGAGACACCGTACAGCTACCTGATGACCCGGCGGATCGAGCGCGCCAAGGCCCTGCTGCGCCGTGGCGACCTGAGCGTCACCGAGGTGTGCATGGCCGTCGGCTGCACCTCCCTCGGCTCGTTCAGCGCCCGCTTCACCGAGCTGGTCGGGGAGAGCCCGAGCGCCTACCGGGCGCGCAACCACGTGGCCCTCGCCACCGTCCCGGGCTGCTGGGCCAAACTCGTCACCCGACCGAGCAGGAATCGAGAAGCGCAGGTCAGCCCCGCCTCGTAACGTTCGGGTCATGGATCTCTCAGTCAAGTACACGTTTCTGGAAGTCGACGACCACGAGGCCGCGCTGGCCTTCTACCGCGACGCGCTGGGCTTCGAGGTACGCCAGGATGTCGCCATGGAGGGCGCGCGCTGGCTGACCGTCGGGCCCGCGTCCCAGCCCGAGCTGGGCATCGTGCTGCAGACGGCCGGGGTGGCCCGCCCGGCCGAGGACGCGCAGGCCCTGCGCGAGCTGCTGGCCAAGGGGTCACTGTCGGGCCTGGTGCTGGAGACCGACGACGTCGACGCGACGTTCGAGCGGATCCAGGCGACCGGAGCCGAGGTGCTCCAGGAGCCGATGGACCAGCCGTACGGCACGCGGGACTGCGCGTTCCGCGACCCGTCGGGCAACCAGGTGCGGATCAACCAGCGCGCCAAGGGGTAGGTCCGGCCCGCGTGGTTCGGGCGGGCGGACGGCGAGTAACCCGCCGGCGGCTATCTGCCTTCGGCTGCCCGCCCGGACGCCCGCCCCGATCCGCGACCCTCGCGCGGCCTGCACGGCAGATTCAATCAACGATGGTTATATAGCCAGCGGCCCGGAGACCGAGGACAGGATGACCTGTGGGGGATCGCGCACAGTACCGCCAGGGCGAGCTTCTGAAGAGCGCGGAGCCCGTCGACGGTGCCATGCTGCATCGCCTGCTCTTCCCGATCGGACCGCGCCAGCGGGCGGCGATTACGGGATCTGCCGACAGCGGTACGGCCGAGACGATGCTGCGGGCCTTTCATCGAGGCATCGCCGAAGCTCTCGAGGAGATGGTGAGGGCCGCCGGGGCCACGGGGGCGGTGGCCGAGTGGTTGCTGCTGAAGGACGCCGGGGTTGCGACCGACATGCTCTGGGGATCCCGAGCCGAACCCGCCGTCTCCGAGCCGGCCAGGAACTCCTTCACCCGCGAGATCGCCAGGGACGGCGACATCGGTGACAGCTACTGCCGCTCGGTGACACCCGACCTACGGCACCGGCTCGGCGAGCACTACACGCCCGGGTGGCTGGTCCGGCGGATCGCGAGCCAGGTACCGGAGCGCGGAGTCGCTGCCGACCCCGCCTGCGGTGACGGGCGCTTCCTCGTCGCCCTCCTCGAGCGCGGACGGCGCCCGGAGGAGCTGTGGGGCGCGGATCTGAACCCGCTCGCGGTGATGATGGCGCGCATCAACGTGTGGAGGGCGCTGGGTAGGCCCGGCGTCATACCTCCGGTGTCGATCGTGTGGGGAGACTTCGCCTTGGGCCCCGACGCGGCCGAGGCGCCACCCTGCATGAGCGCTGCGGTGGCCAACATCGCCGATGTCCCGCAAGCGTCCGTGTACATCGGTAATCCGCCCTGGGTCACCTGGCGGAATCTCAGCGACGATTACCGGGACGCCGTGGCGGCGCGCATGGCCGGATCGCGACTGAACCATGCGCGTGGCTGGGCGGCCCGGATCTCGGCCGGCCAGACCGACATGGCGCACATCTTCGTGCATGAGGCAGTGGAGCGGCTGGCACCGGAAGGACAGATAGCGTTCGTCCTCCCGAGAAGTACCTTCAAGGCCCCGGTGGGGCCCGGGCGGCTGCGCGAAGGCGTGTCCACCGCCGGGCGCAAGTACCGTTTCACCCGGATCTGGGACTGCGCTGATTCCGACCCGTTCACGGGGGTACGGATGGACGCTGTCGTCGCCTTCATCGATGCCGACCAGCCGCACGGATTTCCGGTCGAGTGGACGGCGATCTCCGCCGACGGCTCGACCCGACCGCCCACGGTGGCGACCCTCAGTGATCCCGACGATCCCGCGTCGCCATGGCTGACCAGCGACCCGTCAGCGGGCGGTCTCCTCCGGCTCGCCCCGGGCAGGAGGTGGACCGAGCTCAGGGCGCGCGGTGGCGTGAACACGGGTGGCGGAAACAGTGTGTTCCACGTCGACGTGGTCGAGGAGCACGACGGCAACCTGACGATCAGGAACGTGCCTTCGCGCCGGTCGCCACTGGAGGTGTTCACCGCGGAGGTGGAGGCCACCTATGTTCGTCCGTTGCTCCGGGGACACGACGTGCGCGCGTGGAAGACAGCCCCTTCCGGACACATCGTCCTCCCGCACGATGGCGATCTCCGGAAGGCCGTGAATGAGGCGAGGCTGCTACGCGAGGCGCCGCTCACCTATGCTTACCTGGCCCACTTCAAGGAGGTTCTCGCCGCGCGGAAAGAGGTCGCGCGCTGGAACCCGGAGACGTGGTACACGCTGTTCCGGATCGGGCCGTACACGGGGGGCTGCTGGCGCGTCGTCTGGCCGCACAGCGCGAACAGGAACCTGAGGGCAGCGATCCTCGCCCCGGATGACCCTACGGTTCCGGACCAGAAGGTTGTCCTCGTGCCTTTCGACAGTCAAGGCCCGGCGCTCTTCCTGTGCGCGCTCCTCAACTCATCGGTCGTTCGCCGCTCAGCCGCGGCGAGTGCGGGCATCGACGCGTCTCCGAACCTGGTACGGCGCCTCATCCTTCCCCGTTACGAGAGCAATGACGTACGGCACCGGCTGATCACCGCGCTGGCCGCCTCCCTACTGGACGGAAGCACAGCTGACCAGGGGGAGCTGGACGAGGCGGTGGCCGCGCTCTTCACGCGCTAGGGGTACTCGACGCCCTCTCTGTTTGATCGCTTTTGATGGGGGGTACGAGCGGGCCATGCGTGTGCTGGGTATCAATGCGGTCTTCCATGATCCGTCGGCTGCGGTGGTGGTCGACGGTGCGGTGGTGGCGGCGGCCGAGGAGGAGCGGTTCAGCCGGCGTAAGCACGGCAAGCGGCCGGTGCCGTTTTCGGCGTGGGAGTTGCCGGAGCAGGCGGCGGCCTGGTGTCTGGCGCACGCGGGGATCGACGCCTCCCAGCTGGACGCGGTGGCGTACTCGTTCGATCCGGGGCTGTGCCGGCCGGCCGAGGAGCTGGGTCTCACCGACCCGTGGGACTGGCTGCGGCAGGAGTACGCGAAGCGGGCGCCGGGCTTTCTGGCCTCCGCCCTGCCCGGGTTGGACCCGTCGATCGTGCGGTTCGTGCCGCACCACGCCGCGCACGCGGCGTCGGCGGCGCTGGCCGCGCCGCGGGTCGCCGGGCACGGTGACTGCGCGGTGCTGGTGCTGGACGGGCGGGGGGAGGCGTCCAGCCACCTGGCCGGCGTCTACACCGACGGGGCGTTGCAGCCGCTGTACGCCCAGGCGCTGCCGCACTCGCTGGGGTTGATGTACGAGGACCTGACCGCGCATCTGGGATTTCTGCGCAGCTCGGATGAGTACAAGGTGATGGCGCTGGCCAGCTACGGCCGGCCGCGGTTTCTGCCCGAGCTGCGTGAGCTGGTCACCGCGACCGGGGACGGGGGGTTCCGGGTGGCGCCGATCGACTGGGCGGCGTTGACCAAGCCGGTGCCGCCCGGCGGCGTACCCGGTGAGGAGCACGCCGACCTGGCCAGCAGTGTGCAGACCCGCCTCGAGGAGGTCATCCTCGAGCTGGCGGGCTGGCTGTATGCGGCGTCGGGCGGTAATCGGCACCTGGCGATGGCCGGGGGGACGGCGCTCAACTGTGTGGCCAATGCCCGGCTGGCCGCGCAGGGGCCGTTCGAGACGGTGTGGGTGCAGCCGGCCGCCGGGGACGCCGGCACCGCGCTGGGGGCGGCGCTGCACGTGGCGCGCGGGCTGGGGGACGCGACCCGGCCGATGCCGGGCGCGGACCTCGGCCGCGGCTTCTCCGACGCCGAGATCGAGGCGGAGCTGCGCCGGGCCCGGCTGCCCTACACCCGGCCGGCGTCGATCGCGGACACGGCGGCGGAGGTGCTGGCCGGCAACGGGATCGTGGCGTGGTTTCAAGGGCGCAGCGAGTACGGGCCGCGGGCGTTGGGGCACCGGTCGTTGCTGGCCAACCCGACCGATGCGGACAACACCGAGCGGCTCAACCAGGTCAAGGGCCGCGAACAGTTCCGCCCCGTCGCGCCGATGGTGCTCGCCGAGCGCGCGGCCGACATCTTCGACGGGCTGCTCGACAGCCCGTACATGCTGTTCGTGCAGCAGGTCAAACCGGCCTGGCGCGAGCGCATCCCGGCCGTCACGCACGTGGACGGCACCGCCCGGATCCAGTCGGTCACCGACGACCGCGAACCCCTCGTCGCCGAGTTGCTGCGCGCGTTCGAGGCGCGGACCGGGGTACCGGTGGTGGTCAACACGTCGTTGAACACCGCCGGCCGGCCGATGGTCGACACCCCGTTCGACGTGCTCGAACTGTTCGGATCGGCGCCGATCGACCTGCTGGCCATCGGCCCGTTCGCCGTGCGCCGGGCCGAGGCGTTCCGCTGATGGGCATCGGGGTCTCCGTCGTCATCCCCACTGTGGGCCGGCCCAGCCTGGCCGTGCTGCTGCAGGCGTTGGCCCCGGCCGACGGGGTGCTGCCGCTGCCGCTGGAGGTCATCGTCGTCGACGATCGCCGCCACCCGAGCGGCCCGCTGGTCGAGCTGCCGCCGGCACTGAAGCCGGTCACCCGGATCGTGCCCGGCCGGGCCGCCGGCCCGGCCGCTGCCCGCAACACCGGCTGGCACGCCGCCACCCAGCCGTGGATCGCGTTCTTGGATGACGACGTCATCCCCGCCCCGGACTGGCTGACCACCCTCGCCGACGACCTCGACGTCGACGACCAGGTTGCCGGCGTGCAGGGGGTGGTGGAGGTGCCGCTGCCGGCCGACCGGCGCCCCACCGACTGGGAACGCGTCACCGCCGGGCTGGCGGCCGGCAAATGGATCACCGCCGACATGGCCTATCGCCGCGACGCCCTCGCCGCGGTCGGCGGGTTCGACGAACGCTTCCCTCGAGCCTTCCGCGAAGACGCGGACCTGGCCTACCGCATCCGCCGCGCCGGCGGCACGCTCACCGTCGGCAGCCGCCGGGTCACCCACCCCGTCCGCCCCGAAAGCCCCTGGGTCAGCCTGCGCACCCAGGCCGGCAACGCCGACGACGCCCTGCTGCGCCGCCTCTACGGCCCGCACTGGCGGAACCTGCTACAGGCCCCGCCCGGCCGCCGCCCGCGCCACGCCGGCATCACCGCCGCCGGCCTGACCGCCGCGGCCGCGCTCACCGCCGCCGCCCGGCTGACCGGCCGGCCGCGCCGCGCGGCCCGGGCCGTCGCCGTGCTGGCCGCCGCAGGCTGGCTGGCCGGCACCGCCGAGTTCGCCGCCGCCCGCATCGCCCCCGGTCCCCGCACCCCGGCCGAGATCACCCGCATGGCCGTCACCAGCGCCATCATCCCGCCGTACGCCGTCGCCCACTGGCTCCGCGGCTGGCTCCGGGCCCGCCGCATCACGCCCTGATACGGGCCGCTACCGGACGGCCGGGCCGTCAGTGACGCTGGTGCGCGCGTAGTTCCTCCCGGATGTGTTCCCTCGTCTCCGCCGGCATCTGGCCGAGGACCGCGGCGGCCTGCTCGGTCGACATGACGGCGAGGACGGCCATGGTCCGTTGCGTGGGTAGCTCCGACAACAGGGTGGCGGCCTGCTCCGTCGGCAACTCCTTCAACACGGCCATAGCGCGCGGTGCGGGCAGTTTCGCGAGAACCGCCATCGCCTGCTCGGCAGGGAGATCAGGCAGGACGGCGACCGCCTGTTCGGTCGGCAGCGCGGACACCAGGATGGCGGTCTGCTGCGCCGGAAGCTTTGCCAGGACGGCTGCCGCCTGCCGGTGCGGCATGACGGCCAGAATGGCGATGGCCCGCTGCGCCGACAGTTCCGTCAGCGCCATTGCCGCCTGGTCGGTGGGCATCGCGGACAGCACCGCCACCGCTTCGGGTGCGGGCAGCTCCGAAAGCGCGGCGGCGGCCTGCTCGCCGAGCAGGATGACGGAGAGGGCGGCGGCCTGCTGCGCGGGAAGTTCATTCAGTACGGCCGCTGCCTGGTCTGTCGGCATCGCGGCGACAACGGTGCTCACCCACTCGGGCGAGATGTCATGCGACTCAGTCAGCAGTTCCGCCACACGCTGCGGCGACATATGGCTCAACAGCGTGGCGACCGCCGAAGGCTCCAGCGGTTGAAGGCGCTGCAGGACCAGTGATTCGTCCATTTCGGCCAGCATGGCCGCAGCCTTGTCGGTGGGCATCGCCCTCAACCGCCGAGCGGCGGCGGTACTGTCCATTGCCGCGAGCATCATGGCGGCGTCGAGAACCGGCATGTTCGTGAGCGCGTCAGCCGCCGCGCGTACGGGCATTGCGGCCAGTCGCTCGGCGGTGGAAAAGCCGGCAGGGGCGGTGCGGCTCTGGTCGTTGCCGTTCGAACCGGAATGCGTGCGCGTCGACGCGGTGGCCGCGGACGGGGCGGAGCTCATTTGCGTGGCCGCTCTGCGCCAGGCCATTTTCCACCGCTCCACCTCGGCGGGGTCAGAGACGCCGCAGGCGCGCACGAATGCCTCGACCGATTCCAGTCGTGGCAGATGACGACCGCGTTCGGCGTCGGCTGCCGTACTGCGGGGAAGCGAGAGAAATGAGCCCTCGCCTTTCCGGAGTTTCTTTGCCTCGTCTTCCAGAGCTCGCAAGGAGGGCCTCCCCATCCACACTCGGAGGCGGCGCAATTGTTGGCCGAGGTCGCTGACCGTGTTCACGGCCTCCGGTTGCGGTTCCAAGCTTGACGTCAGGGTTTCCGTCATCGTCATCCCTCCCGCGAGCGTCCGGTGCTGTCCGGCGCTGTCCGACGATGGTTGATCCGATCTGCGTCGGTCAGAGTACGCCCTAAATGGCCGTTTTACCCGAAGTGCCTGGTCGCGCTGGGTGTCGCACCGTCGTCGCGGTGGGCCTGCCGTCTGTCCGCGTCCGACCGTGGCGAATTTCGGCAGCGCCCGCCATGCCGCCGAGCGGCGGAAGAACGCTGGCGCGACAAGGCCCCCCACACTGGCCCCTCCCAGGCGGCCCGACCACGCCTAGCGTCGTACGCGAATGTCGCGTGAGAACGTCAACGGGGAGGCTTCGGTAAATGCGGCAGTGCTGGTCACGGCGCATCCGCTGTCGTCAGGATGCGGCCGTCAGCAGGTACGCGGGCGCGGTCGTCGGCGACGGGCAGTGGTCATGAGTGACCACAACCCCCTCCGCCCCGACTGGCTCTGCGGCGGGTGCGGGCAGCGCTGGCCGTGTCGCACGCGGAAGTCGCAGCTACTGGCGGAATACCACGGCGCCCGCGCCTGTCTCGTGCTGCTGATGCGGACGTACTTCTGCGACGCGGCGCAGGAGCTTGCCGAGGACCGCGCCGGGGACCTCCACGAGCGGTTCCTCGGCTGGCTGGGCTCTGCATGTCGTCCGGGTTGCGCGGGCCGGGCACCTCAGCCTGCGCCGGGCCCGTCCACCCGAGACGGTGACGCCGGATCGTGAGGGTTTCAGCGCTTCCGGCCTATGACCGGCTCCTTGCGGGGCGACTCAGCCGCGTCCAGTCGTTCGAGAATGTTGACGATCTCCGGCATCAGCGCCCGCGCGAGTGCCGGAGCCAGGGCGTCGGCGAGGGCGGGGACAAGAGCGCTGCCGAGAAGGACCCGGTCGAGTCCGGACGACTCGGCAAGGGCGCGGGACAGGGACACGGTGGCCGCTTCGGTCAGCGCGTTCGTCACGGCGTCATGGCGCATGATGCTGTCGACGCTCGGTTCCGCGCTGGTCGCCATCTCCCTTGTGAGCTCGTCGAGCAGCGGCTCCACCGAACCGGCCACCGGCTTGTCCGCCATCATTCCTCCCAATCTTGTCCGCTGCCGCCCGGTTGCCGGCATACCCGGCACCGGACGGCAACGTTCGACAGTCCTGAACACGTTTCCGTAAGGGGCGGTGTGTACGGCGCCCTGGGCGCGGGAGTTACGTCCTCAGCTCGGCCTAGCGGCGGTTGGCCATCATCGCCAGCACGATCGGGCCGACATCCATGCCGCGGCTTTCGCGATCGCGGGACATCATGGCGACGACCATCGGGGCGATCCCGTCCCAGCGCTCTTCGTGGTGGTGGGCGAACAGGGACACCAGAAGAGGGCCGACCATGCCCGTGCGCTCTCCGCCGCTGGCGAGCATCGCCAGTACGGCCGGGCTGATCGTCTCCTTGTGCGGCGCACGGGCGCGGACCATCATCGCCAGCACCACCGGATCGATGTCCTGGCTTCGCTCCTCCTGGCTCCGGCTCATCATGGCGAGCATCATGGGATTGATCTCTTCGCGGTGCTCCTCGTGACGGGCCATCAGTGCGGCCAGCAGGAGAGGTTGGATGACACGCTGGCCGTTACCCTGCTCCCGCGTGTCTCGGGTCTCTCGGATGTCACGCGCTTCATCGTGCTTCGTGGTTGACGTCATGGTCTTCCTCCGGATTCGCCTCGCGGTGAGGTCTTCGGTCCTGCTGGGATCGCGGAGCGCGATGACGTACGAGTGATCGATGACGTACGAGTGATGCGACTGACCTCGGGTCGGGGCGTTCGACGACGGGTCCCGTCTCCCGCGTACGCGTCGATGTACCTCCTTCGGCTTCGACACCTGAATACGCTGATCCGCAGTGAGTGGTGAGAGTTGGCCATTGGCGCGTCGCCGGCGCTCGACCGCCAGAGTGTCCGGGCGCGACCGCCAGCAGAGATCAATCGTGTATTGCCTTGCCACGGGAACCGCGTGCTGTTACTGACCAGCGCGGACCGCTTTAAACCGGGTGCGTCGGCGGCCGCGGGCGCGGCACGGGCGCAGTTCCGTGGCCGGTGCGGTGGTTCAGCCGGCCGTGGCCGGTGCGGCGTCAGCCGGCGGCCATTCCGGCGCCCGCCTCGAGGACGGCGGCGTCGACGCGGCGGGCGAGCTCGACATCCGATCTGGTGACGGCGCCGACGCTGGTCGTACGCACGACGAGGCTGGCGGTGTCGGGGCGTTCACGGCCGATGTGCGGCCCGCGCCCGACCTCCTCCCGCAGCCGGGCCAGCCGCCGCAGCACCCGGTCGAGGTTCTCCGGCGGCAGCACGATCTCGCGGATGAGGGCGCGGCGGTCCCCCGACCACAGGGGCAGGCTGGACAGCGCTTCGCGCACCTCGTCGTCGGTGAGCGGCGCCGGCTGCTCCGTCGGGCCGGCCACCAGGCCACCTCCGACCGGTGGAGGGGCCATCAGATTGTGCAGATAGTCGGGCAGGTCAAGCGATTCGATCAGCTCATGGTCCTGCTCGTCCATCGTGCTGAGGACGGCCTGGGCCTGGTACCGCGCCTGGTCGCGTTCCCGGTGCACGATCGTGCCGATCTGGATCAGGAAGCCGTTGAGATCCAGCGGCGCGTACGGCACGTTGATCGCGTAGTCGTCATGCAGTTCGGTCGGTACGGCGTCCAGGAACTGCCGGCGGTCGTCCTCCTTGAGCGCGCGGGCGAGGACGGTCGTGGTCGCCTCGGCGGCCAGCCGCGCGTGATCGAAATCCAGGTCGGCGCGTCTGCCCACCTCGCTGATCAGGTCGCGGTAGCGGATCCAGCCGGGATTGGTCGACGCCATGCCCACCTCCTGGGGGTGCCATTTCGGCCATGGCGGGGTGGGCTGCGGAGGCGTTCCTTCGGCGGGCTTGTGGGGCACCGGCTTGTGCGAGCCGGCCGGCGGCGGACCGCCCCGGTGCGAGTGCTCGGTGTGCTCGGGCTGCTTGGAGGAGCCCAACGTGACTCCGGCTTCGCTCGGCGCCCTACCTTCCTCGCGGGCTCGCCGGGCAAGCGCCCGGCGGCGCTGGTTGTCGCCTTCCATCTGCTTGCCGCCCATTGCCGGGAGCTTCCCGTCGGTTGCCGGCCTAATCCTCTCCGGCAGGAAGGTTGGCTGCGCACGAGCCGGCAACACGATCCGGCAACACGCGATCCGGCGTTACGACCCCGTGTTGGGTGGGCCACGTTCGGGGGTAGGCCGTACAGCTGCCCCGGACAAGCCGGTCGGCGGCGCTCGGCGCGGTTCCGTAGGCTGGCTGGTACGTGAAACACTGAATCTCCCATGACGACCGATCACGCCAGCCTCGGCACCCAGTCGCTCCGGACCGGCGCCGACCGGTCCGTTCCGGCGTCCCCGCGGGTGCGTGACAGGCGCGCCGGCGACTGGCTCGCCGCGATCGGGTACGCGTTGCTGGCGTTGGCCGTGACCGTTCAGCTCTGGCTGCACCCCACCGGCGCGATTCTGCAGGAAAACCAGCAGGACGAGGTCCAGTTCGAGTGGATGTTGGCCAACGCCGTCCGCACGCTGCGACACCTGTGCGACCCCTTCTTCACCGACGTCGTCAACGCGCCGTTCGGGGTCAACCTGATGGCCAACACGTCGACGTGGGGGCTGACCCTGCCGCTGGCGCCGATGACCGCGCTGTTCGGCGCGCCGGTGTCGTTCCGGATCATGCTGACGGCGGCGTTCTTCGGCACCGCGTTGAGCTGGTACCACGTGTTGTCCCGGCGCGTCGTCGCGTCGCGGATCGCCGCTTTCGTGGGCGGGGCGTTCTGCGCCTTCGCGCCGGGCATGCTCGGCCAGGGCACCGGCCATCCGAACGTGGTCGCACAGTTCCTGCTGCCGTTCATCGTGCTCGTCGTGTTGGACCTGCGGAAGCCGGCGGACCGGGTCCGCAACGGCCTGCTCCTGGCCGGGCTGGTCACGTACCAGTTCTTCATCAACGAGGAGGTTCTGCTCCTCGCGGCGCTCGCTCTCGGCGTGTTCGTCGTGGCGTACTGGGTGCAGCGGCGGGACGTGGTCACGCCTCTGCTGCGCAGCTCCCTGGTGAGCCTCGCGCTGACCACCGTCGTGGTCTCGGTGATCGTGGCCTACCCGCTGTACCGGCAGTTCTTCGGCCGCCAGAGCTACCACGGCCTGCCCGAGTGGGTGCTCGAGTACAACACCGACCTCGCCTCGTACGTCGGGTACGCGCAGCAGTCGCTGGCGGGCACGAAGGCCGGTGCTGAGCACCTGGCCCAGGGCGTCTCCGAGCAGAACACGTTCTACGGCTGGGGCCTGCCGGTTCTGGTGCTGATGATCGTGGCGGCGCTGTGGCGGCGCGCCGTCGTGCGGGCGCTCGCGCTGACCGCCGCGGTGTTCGTGCTCCTGTCGCTCGGCCAGTACGTGGTGGTCGAGGGCGAGAAGACCCCGTACGCCGGGCCGTGGCGGCTGCTGGCGGAGCTGCCGTTGTTCGACACCGTCGTGCCGACCCGCCTTTCGCTGGTCGTCATTCCGATCGTGGGTGTGCTGCTGGCGCTCTTCGTCGATTGGATCATGGTCGAAGGTGGCCGCGGCGTCGGCTCGGCCGGCGCGCGCGGCGCCTGGAGCCCGCTTCGTGTGCTGGGCATCGGGGCGCTGGCGGCGTCGTTGGTGCCGCTGCTGCCGACCCCGCTGACCGTGACGCCGCGGCAGCCGGCCCCGCGGTTCTTCTCGACCGGCGCGTGGCATCACAGCGTGCCCGACGGTGCGACGGTCGGCCTGCTGCCGTTCGGCTGGCAGAGCGATGTGACCAGCATGCAGTGGCAGACCGAGCAGGGCTTCCGCTTCAAGATCCTGGGCGGGTACTTCCTGGGCCCCGATCCGACCCGCGACGACCGGCGGGGCGGGTACGGCGCCGGTCCGTACCTGGTCCGCACCGTGCTCGCCGAGGGCCGTCAGGGCGGGCGGAGGCTCTCCGGCCAGGAGCGGCAACACTGCCTGCAGCAGTTGCGCAGCTGGCATGCGACCGTGCTGCTGCTGCCCGAGAACGCGCCGAACGCCGCCGCCGTCCGCGAGGGCGCCGAGCAGATCTTCGGGCCGGGGCGGCACGTCGAGGACGTCTGGGTCTGGCGGGTTCCCGGCGCCTGACCGCCGTCGGATCAGGCGCGGGGCGCTCAGTGCAGGCGCAGGTACAGCCGGACGGTCGTCCCGTCCGGCCGGGAGCGGATCTCGACCATGTCGCACAGCTGACGGGTGATCCACATGCCGTGGCCGCCCTCGCTGTCGGGGTTGGGCGGCACGAGTCTGAACAGCCCCTCGGTGGCCTGGCCGGCGTCGAACACCTCGCACATCAGATAGTGCTGGTCGCGCCACACCCGTACCTGCCCGCTGCCGGCTCCGTGGCGGATCGCGTTCGTCGCGACCTCGTTGACCGCGAGGATCAGGTCGTCGAGGCGCTCGGCCGGCAGTCCGAGCCGGCTGGCCTGCGCGACCACGAACCGGCGTACGGGCGCCGGGTCACCGTCGAAGTCCAGCGCCGCGTACCGGCCCTCGGGGGCGGGCGGAAGCTGCGTCTCCCACTGGGCGCAGAACCCGCGGGGATCGACGTACTCGGCGTTGTTGTCCGTGCCGTTGAGCAGCGGGTGGGTGCGCCGGGCGTCGGCGAGCACCTCCGGCGAGAGCAGGCGTTGATCGTACGAGCAGATCATCCAGGCCGGGGCCGTGGCGAGGGCGACGTTGAGGCTGGCCTCGAACCGCCTCCAGCCGGCTGTCTCCAGCGGGGTCCACCCGGTCCAGACCGGCTCGCCGACGACGCGCACCCGTTCCTGCCCCTCGCGGCGCTCCTGCACGTACCGGTGGCAGGCGGCCAGCGTGCGGCCGGGGGCGTCGTACCACCGCGCCGGCTCGACGAACTGCACGTCGTTGGCGGCCTTGCCCAGCTCCTGGCGGAGCAGTCCGGAGTTGGTCTCGGTGGTCACCGCGAGGACCGGCTCGCCCCGGCCCAGCCCCTCGGTGATGAACGGCAGGACCGCGGCCAGGAACTGTTGGGAGTCGCGGTAGATGAGCGCCTGGTGCCTCAGGGCGGGGCCGATCATGTCCCTACCCCCTCGGCCTCGTCGGTGAAGCGCAGGCCCGGCGTCCGGTCCCAACCGACAACTTCGAACACTTTACGTAAACCTGGCGCGAGCTGTTCGATGACCAAGTGCCGCCCCGGTGCGAGGTCGGCGGCGGCGTGCACGATGGCCCTTACCCCGGCTACGTCGATAAATTCGAGTTCACTGAGATTGAGATGAAGATTCTGGACGGGCCAGCGGTTGGCCAGTCGCAGTGTCGTGGTGAAGGCCCCGACGGTCATCACGTCGATGTTGCCGATGATCTTCAGGCCGCGCGGGAGGTAGGTCGGGACGATCCGCATCCGGTGGTCGTCGTGCAGCGGGTCGATCTGGACCACCTGCGGATGGCAGGCGATCATGCCGGTGACGGCCGACGGGTCGAAGACCCGCTGGTCGTACTGGCAGATGGCGGCGAGTTCGCGGGAGTGGAAGGCCCGGGCCAGGCGGTGCTCGAAATCCACCAGGGCCCGCTCGTCGGCGACCGGTCGCAGGTCCGAGGTCATCTCGCCGCTGATGCGCAGCCCCGGGTAGCCCGCGTCGCGGGCCTGCCGCACCTCCACCCAGAGAGTGGTGATCACCACGTCGGGCTCGAACCGGCCGTCGAAGAGGTAGTTGTTGTTGATCGGCCGGATCTCCAGCCGGCCCTCGTCGACCATCCGGCCGGTCTCCACGCCGCTGTCGGCGAGCCAGGATCCGATCATGTCGGGCGCCGTCTGGTCGGCGTAGTAGATGACGCGTTCGCCTCGGGCCAGCCCGTCGACGATGTACGTGGTCAGCACCTCGCGCTGCTCGTCGTCGCTGGAGAACGGCAGGCACAGGTGATCGCCCAGTCGCACCTTGCGGACCTGCCTGGTCTTACTGGAGCTCACCATGCTCACCTCCCCGCGGCCCGGTACTGAGGTCAACTTACCGGGGCTCGACGTGACATCGACGCCGACGTCCGCAAGCGCCGGCAACAAGTGCCTACCCGTGGTGATCGAGAGCGTAAACAGCCCGGCCGACGGGTACCCGGAAGGGTCAGGCCTTGGTGATGACGCAGCCGGAGCAGATCCTGGGCTGCGGGAGGGTGAAAGCCAGGCAGCAGGTGTGCCGGCGCACCTCCAGGCGGCCCGACGCGCGCGGTGTCAGATCCACCAGGCCGCTCAGGCCGAGGGTGTCCAGCAGTGTGGTGGCGGTGTCCAGCGTCGACCCGGGCAGTACGTCGGCCGTCCGGGAGACGGCGTGGGCGACGCCTGAGGCGAGCGATCCCCAGAGGGTGCGCGTGCCGAGGTGCAGTCGGGTGTGGAGGCGGTCGACGATCGGGGCCAGGTGGGCGTCGATCAACGACGAGCGCAGCGCCGCCAGCAGCGCCGCTTCGTCGGGTACGGCGCGGATACCGGGGGCGTCGAGCGCGGCGACCGGGTCACCCGCCAGGACGACGACCTCCGGGTCGTCCAGGCCGGCGCGAAGCAGGGGCTGCCGGTCCTGGTACGTCACCATCACCTGCGACGGCTCCAGCAGTGGCACCCGGCGGGCGGTGGCGTACCCGAGCACGGCGGGCAGCGACGCCCAGTACGAGTAGCACTTCCACGCCAATGCGGCGGCGACGTGCGGGGACGCTTCCCAGCGCCGGCCGGCGGCGGCGAGCAGTTCGTCGAGCGCGTCGCCATGGATCAGTTCGCTGGCCGGCGTCCAGCCGGTGCGGTCGGTGACGTAGAGACCCGGGGCCAGGCCGTGTACCGGGTAGTGGCCGGCCATCGCCGTGAGGGCACCGAGTACCGGGGCCAGCGGCGCGACCGCGGCAGGGCTGACGGCGGTCACCGTCGGCCGCCAACCGGCCCGCGTGTGCCTGTCACCGTGTTCCCTTACCCCCCGTTTGCGCGATCAAGCGCCACGATAGCTCGGGTTAGGCAGCCCTAACCAGCTGCCGGTGGAGGGCGGGGACGGTGTACGGAAAGCGGATGTTACATCGACGTACGGCGATTTGTCTCTGATTTGTCGGCATCGTGTCTCGATCGGCCGGGGTGGACCGGGCCACGGTGAGACTGGTCGGACCGGCACGCAGTCGACAGCACGGGGACTGGGGCGGATGGGCACCGGTGACTCGCCCGCGCAGCGGGCCTGCGACGCCTTCGTCGATGAGCTCGTACGCTGGCGCGTCAACCGGGGCATGTCCAAGAAGAACCTGGCCGCGGCCATGGGATTCGACCCGTCGTACGTCAGCCACGTGGAGGCGCGCCGGCACCGCCCGACCGCCGACTTCGCCCGGCGGGCCGAAGCCGTGCTGTGCGCCGACGGCACCATCTGGCAGCGGTTCCGCGAGTACGACCGGTTGCGCGCCAGCAGCCGGGCGCGGGCCCGGACCGTGAGCCGGGACCCGCCCGTACCCGAGCAGTGGCAGCCACCCGGCGCCGGCCTGATCGTCGAGCGGGAGATCGCGGAGCTGACGTACCTGGACGGGGAGTACGCCTGCCGGGTGCGCCGGGCGCTCTACAACGCCGGCCGGGAGCCGGTCACCCGCTACCTCATCCGCATCGCCGTCGACCGGTACCCCGGGCAGCCCGACCTGTCCAACCGGCACTACCGCGACCACCCGCTGGGCTGGGACGAGCTTCGACTGCGCGCCAACAGCGACGGCGAGGAGATGGAATGGCGGCCCAAGAGCGACCGGGACGCGTTCAAGGAGGTCTGGCTGCTGTTCGAGAACGCCGGCGGGCGGTTCCCGCTCTACCCCGGACAGCGCGCCGAGATCGAGTACTCCTACCGCGTCGGGGTCGACAAGTGGGGGCAGTGGTTCCAGCGCGCGGTCCGCCTGCCGACCCACCGCCTGCTCGTACGGCTGTCGTTCCCGGTCGCGCTCCGGCCCGTGGTGTGGGGCGTCGAGACGTCGCTGTCGGCGGAGGCCGAGGCCGTACCGCTGCGTACGCCGATCGAGCAGGAGGTGACCGGCGACCGGGTGGTGTTCTCCTGGCGCACCGACACCCCGCTGCTGCACGCCCGGTACCGGCTGGAATGGCGGTTACGGGCCCAGGAGGAGCCGGCGGCCAGGGTGAACGAGGGACCGTCGCAGGCGGGCGAGCGGCCGCCGCGGGCCAGCGACCGGATGCGGGCGGCCGGCATCGTGCAGCGGGGCGCGGAGGTGCTGCGCAGTCCGGCGCGCCGCTTCGACCTGCCCCGGCAGGAGTTCCTCGCGCGTGGCGTCGTGACGCGCCTGTTCACCGCGCTCGACCGGGTCGGCTCCATGCACCCGTTCAGCAAGGGGATGGGGCTGGCCGCCCCACAGCTCAACCTGAGCTGGGCCGTGGCCGTCGTACGCCCGTCCGACCCGGACGCGCAGCCCATCATCCTGCTCAACCCGCGCGTCCTCGAGGTCTCGCCGCGATCCGACGAGCGCTACGAGGGCTGCCTGTCGTTCTTTGACGTGCGCGGCATGGTCAGCCGGCCGCTGTGGGCCGAGGTGGAGAGCTTCCTGCCCGACGGCAGCCCGGTGATCAAGCGGTACGAGCTGGGGCTCGCCCGGCTGGTGCTGCACGAGATCGACCACCTCGACGGGCGGCTGTACGTCGACCGGATGCCGCCCCGCGCCCCGCTGGTACCCGTGGAGGAGTACCAGGAGACCGGCCGGCCCTGGCAGTACTGAAGCCGTGGACGCTACATGTCGCCGAACGCGTCGTACTTGATGCGGATCGAGGGCACCCGCAGCTCGGCCAGGGTGCGCATGGTGGCCTTGACCATGTCGGGCGAGCCCGAGACGAAGACGTCGTGGTTGTCCCACGGCCCGTACCGGCCGACGACGTCGGAGATGTTGCCCTCCTCGCCGCCCCAGCCCGGGTCGTTGCTGCACGCCGGGATCACCTGCAGCCAGGGGAACCGTTCCGCGGCGGCCAGGAGCGTCTCCAGGTCGTACAGGTCGTCGCGGTCGCGCGCGCCGACGAAGAGGTTGACCCAGCGGTTGCGGTTGTACCCGGCCAGCACCTCCAGCATCGCCTTGATCGGCGCGAGCCCGGTGCCGCCGGCGACGAACACGATGTCGCGCGTCGACTGGCGGTTCAGCGTCATCGACCCCATCGGCGCGGCCAGCTTGAGCATGTCGCCGGGCTGGAGCTTGCGGACCAGGGCGCTGGAGACCCAGCCCGCGCCCACCGCGCGGACGTGGAAGTCGATGGTGCCGTCGGACCGCCGGGCGTTGGCGGGCGAGTACGGCCGCCACAGTCGCGGCTGGTAGTGGGTCTCGACGCTGAGGTACTGGCCCGCCTCGTACTCGAGGGGCTGCATGGTGTGGCAGGTGAAGACCGCGATGTCGCGGCTGCGTCGCTCGTGCGCGACCACCTCGGCGTGCCAGTACGGCGGGTTGCCGGCATCCTCTTCGGCGCCGCGCTGCATCGCGGCGGCGATCTGGTCGTACCCGTCGCGCCAGGCCTGCTCGTACGCCGGCGACCACTGCTCGCCGCAGTACGTGCGCAGCGCGTCCAGCAGGGCGAACCGTACGGTCTCGTAGTGCTGCGGCTCAGTGTGGAACTTGCGGTGGTCGCGGCCGAGCGAGCGTAAGTACTCGCCGAACCGCACGGGGTCGTCGACGGTCTGGATCGAGCTGACGATCGCGTCGAGCAGGCGCGCCCGCTGCACGTCCATGTGTACCGGGAACAGGTCGCGCAGCTGCGGGTCGGACAGAAACATGCGGGCGTAGAAGTGGCTCGCGACCTTGTCCTGCCGATCTTCGACGAGCGCCCAGCTCTCCTTCAGCAGGTGCGACAAACTGTTCATCCACGCCCTCGATTTGCTCGGCCCTCGCGTAGCCCAGGTCGGCGCCGGTCGGGTCTGGCGAGGCCGCACGCCGACGCTGTCCGCCGGCCTGCGGCCTCATCCACTGGTATGGCCATGGCACGTGATTGGTCACACGTGTGTGGTCATGTGTCGTGCGTGCCGTAACTTACCCTGCGCAAACTCGTTAATCTGGCGTCGCACTACGTGTGCGACAAAGTACCTTTGATCATGCAATTTCCCCTTCGTTATGTAAGGGTGTCCCCGTGTGGTCATGTGAAACGTGCGGCCGGAGAACCTGTACTCCGACCAGAGGAGCGTTGTGGACCGCACGAACACTTGGCCCGGCTCGGCCGGTGAGCACCTACTCCAGGAGCGGTACGGCACCGCCGAGCGGGCTCACCGGTTCTACTCCCAGCAGGTGCTCGACCATCTGAACGAGCGCATGCGGGAGTTCGTCGCCGAGCAGGAGATGATGTTCGTCGCGACCTCCGACGCCAACGGGGAGTGCGACAACACCTTCCGTGCCGGACCCGCCGGCTTCGTGCGGGTACTCGACGACGACCTCCTGACGTGGCCGGAGTACCGGGGCAACGGCGTGCTGGCGAGCCTCGGCAACATCAGCGAGAACCCGCACGTCGGGCTGCTGTTCGTCGATTTCGTACGCCACGTCATCGGGCTGCACGTCAACGGCCGGGCCACGGTCGTCGACGATGCCGAGATGCGAGCGCAGTGCCCGGACCTCGAGGTCGACGACGTCCCCGGGCGCCGCCCGGAGCGGTGGGTCCTCGTGGAGATCGAAGAGGCGTACATCCACTGCGCCAAGCACATCCCCCGCATGACGAAGGTGCCGCGCGAGCGCGTCTGGGGCACCGATGACACCCGCCGCAAGGGCGGTGACTTCTTCGCCGCCTCCCAGGAGGCCCGGCCCTGGACGGTCGAGACGCCGGCCCGGCGGCTTCCGCTGCCGCGCCCGCAGCCGGCCAACGTGGGAGCGGCGGCCCGGATGGCCGAGGCGGCGGAGGCGGTGCGCATGGCCGAGGCGGACTGGACCGCTGAGGTCGCCCGCGTGGCGCGTACCGCCGAAGCAGCGCGGATCGCCGAGGGTGCGCGTACCGAGGTTCAATAACGCATGCCCGAGCCGACGACCACCGGTAGACCCGATCTCCATGGCGAGCCCGTGGAGGTCGGCCGACGCCGGGTGCTGCGCGCCGAGGTGTGGCTGGTGCTGGGCGTCTCGCTGGGCCAGTCCGGGGTGTACGCGGCGGTCTCCCTGATCGCCAAGCTGACCGCGAGCAAGCCGCTCAGCCAGCAGCACGCCACCCTCAACCCTTCGCAGGCGCCGGGCCGGCCGTGGCTCGACCTCACCTACCAACTGCTCGGCATCTTCTTCGCGGTCGTACCCGCGCTGCTGGCGGTGCATCTGCTCAGCCGCGACGCCGACACGGTGGGGAGCGTGCGGGCCCGGCTCGGCATCGACCTGCGTCGGCCGGGGTTCGATCTGGGTACGGGCGCCGGGCTCGCCGCCGTGATCGGCATCCCGGGTCTCGGGCTGTACCTCGTCGCGCGGGCCCTCGGGCTCAACGCGACCGTCGTGCCCGCCGCGCTGCCGTCCGCGTGGTGGGCGATCCCGGTGCTCGTCCTGTCGGCCGCCCAGAACGCCGTGCTCGAGGAGGTCGTGGTCGTCGGGTACCTGCTCACGCGGCTGCGCCAGCTCGGCTGGTCGGCCGTCGCAGCCGTGGCCGCGAGCGCGCTGCTACGCGGCTCCTACCACCTGTACCAGGGGTTCGGAGCCTTCGTGGGCAACGCCGTGATGGGCGTCGTCTTCGCGCTGTTCTTCCGGCGGACGCGACGGGTCGCGCCGCTCATCGTGGCCCACACGATCCTCGACGTGGTCTCCTTCGTCGGGTACGCCCTCCTCGGCAACCGGCTACCGTTCCTGCGCTGACCGTCCGTAGAACTTCATCGCCCGAGCGGCCAACTGTTCGGAGGCGCGGGCGTCCAGGACGGCCGTGAGCACCGCGCCGGCACCGGGCACGAGCCGGGACGCTCGGCGTGCGATGAGCGTCCGCAGCAGGGCGCGCCCCGCGACCCGGGCCACCGGCAGGGTCACCTGGGGCGCAGGGTTGCCCGCGTCACCCGCCGTGCGGGCGGCCGTCTCGCGGGCCGTCGCGACCGCCTCGCGGGCCGTAGCAAGGTCCGGGTGTACGCCCTGGAGCATCAGCAGTTCGACCGCGCGCTCCGGATCCGCCGGGTCCCGCCCGTACGCCGCGGCGATGTCGAGCGCCATCCGCGCCTGGGTCCACAGGAGGGCCGCGGTCTGCGCGAGTACGGCCACCGGCCCGAGCAGCCCCGCCACCGCACCCTGCGTACGGGCCTGGCGTACGCCCTGGGACGCCGCGATCCGGGCCAGGCCGTTGATCGTGGCCGTCGGGTAGGTGTCGCGGAGCCAGGCCAGGTGCGTCCGTGACTGCGGGCCGAGGTGCTCGACCGCGGCCAGGGCGAGCAGTTCCGCCGCGTACCCGGGGGTCGCCTTGATCGTCGACCACAGCCGTGTCGGCGAGGGTGGTGCCGACCACAGCGGCGCGGGTGGCCTCGGGACGGGCCGGGGCGGCTCGGCCTTCTCCGTCGCCTGGGTTTTCACTGCCGGCTGGGTTTTCTCTGCCGGTGTGGTCGCCGTCGGTGGGGTGGCCTTCGCGGCTGCCTTGGTTGCAGCCTTCGTGGCCTTCTTCACAGGTTTGGCGGCTGCTTCCGGCTGGGGAGCGGCCGGGCCCGCCTCGTCGGCCGCCGGCTGGGCCTGCGGCGACGGCGCGCCTGCGGTCGGCGGTGTCGGGGTCGTGGCCGGCGGTGCCAGACTGGTGGCCGGTGTCGCCTCGGTGGGCGCTGCTCCCGCCGCCTTCTTCGCGGCCTTCCGGGCCGTTTTCCTGGTCGGCGTCTTGGCCTGTGGGCTGCCGGCGGCCGTCACGTTCCCGGCCTTGGCCGTCACGTTCCCAGTCTTGGCCGGCCGCTTACGCGGGGGCTCGGCGGATGCCGCCGGCGCGTCGGCGCCCTGCGGAGGCGCGACCGGCGGGACGAAGGTCGCCGGTGGGATCCTGGCTGCTCGGGGCCGCCTGCTGGCATCGCCACCCGTCGGCCCGGCTGCCGCGGACGAGTCGGACACGTCGTTCGGCTTCGCCTCGGCGGCGGGCTTACGGGGGGTCGCCGGCTCTTTGTCGTCCTCCATGGTCCGAGATTAGTGCCGACCGCCGCCGCGTGGGCTACCAAGAGCGATCGCGTTTCGATGATGGCGGCCCCTCGCCCGTGGCCCTCTCCGAGGCGTGCCTCAGGGGCTCGGAACAAAGTGTTATGAAGGCCACATCACCGCCGCGACGTGGGTCCGCTGGGCGGCTGAGCGCGAACGACGTGCCGAAGTGATACCCGCTTTGCCCGGCCAGGCACTTTGCCTGTATCCTCGTTCGGCGGTGGCCCGCGTGGTCGCCATGGAGGCTTCGCCTAGTCTGGTCTATGGCGCCGCACTGCTAATGCGGTTTGGGTCTTAAAGCCCATCCCGGGTTCGAATCCCGGAGCCTCCGCGCTTCGGCCGGTATGTGTACACTGGCCGAGCAGCAAGCGCCCGTAGCTCAACGGATAGAGCATCTGACTACGGATCAGAAGGTTAGGGGTTCGAGTCCCTTCGGGCGCGCCACAGGTGAGGGGCCATCTCGGGTGGTCGAGGTGGCCCCTTTGCCATCCCGTACAGCAGCGAAGTACAGCAACGCTCATGATCCGTCCAAGCTCTCGCCGAGCCGCTTGAGCGCGTCCCGGGTCGCCTTGGAGCTGGCCTTGGCGTAGATCTCCATCGTGATCGAGAACTGCGCGTGCCGGAGGATCTGCATCACCACCCGAGGGTGTACGTCCAGGTCGACAAGAAGCGACCCGCAGGTGCGCCGGGCGTCGTGAACGGTTATGCGCGGTACTTCAGCCCGTCGTACCCAGGCGTCGAAGGCGCGGTTGAAGTTGCGCGGCTCGATCGGGGTGCCGTGGCGGGCGGTGAAGACCAGGTCGTCGTCGTTCCACCACTCGTCCCCGGCCGCGGCCCGTGCCGCCTCCTGCTGGGCCCGCCGCAGCCGCAGCGCGGAGATACATAGTGCGGGGAGCGGGAGGGTGGCGTCCGACTCTTCGGTCTTGGTCTTGCGTCGGACCAGTTCCCCGCCGATGCGTTGCAGCTGCCAGTTGACCGTCAGTGTGCCGGCGTCGAGGTCGAGGTCGTCCCAGCCGAGGCCCAGGACCTCGCCCTTGCGGAGCCCGAGCACGAGGATCAGCACGTACGCGGCGTAGAGGGGATCACCGCCGCGGCGGACCGCTTCCAGGAACCAGCGTGCTTCCTCGCTCTCCCACCGCTTTCCGGCCCGTTTTCGGCCCTTCGGCAGCTTGATTAGCGTGGCGAGGTTCTTGCTCACCAGCTCCTCGGTCGCGGCCTGGGCGAGGGCGGCCCGGAGCGTGGCCCATATGCCCTTCATGGTCGAGGCCGACGGCTGCTTGTTGCAGCACCGGCCCAGGGCGCAGCACCGACGACGGCTCTCTGGTCGGGCAGCGTCCTTGCCATGGGTACAGCACAGGCAGGACCGGGCAACACTGTTGATCTAGGTTTGAACCTCGCGGACCTGGAGCCGGTCCAGGCGCTTGCTGCCGAGCCCCGGCACGAGGTAGAGCCGGGTGAACATCTCGTAGTAGACGTAGGTGGCTGGCGCCAGGTTCGGCTTGACCACCTCGCGTAGCCAGTAGTCGAGGAAGCTCGCGACGGTCGGGACTTTTGTGGCCACCGGGCCCTTTCGGGCGTCGGCCTGTAGTTTGATCCACTTGTTGTGGACGTCCTCGCGGGTCTTGCCGTAGACGTACTTGCGAGTTCGTTTGCCATCGGGCTTGGTGACCCAGACGTAGGCGGCGAAGCCGTTGCGGTAGGGGAAGATCGAGCCTTCCCCATTGGCCCGCGCGCGGCCGGTCATGCCGCCTCCTCGGCACGGCGGCGGACGTACTCGTCGACCCATTCCGGCAGGATTCGGCGGTACTTGCCGTCCTTGAGTGAGCGGATCTCGCCGGTGGCGATGAGCATCTTGGTCTTGGACAAGCCATAGCCGAGCATCTCGGCGACCTCGGCCGGGCTGTGCCACTTGCGGTTGATCGCGGTGGTGGTCAACCTTCCTCCTTCCTGGACTTTGGTCGACTTCGGCTTTCGGAAGCTGGGCCTGCACAGGATCTCCGCGGCCATCGGCCCCGACAATGCTTCATCCATCGCAGTTGTCGATCACCTCGGCATGCAGTACGAGGGCCGCATCCGCGACCACGTCTACACCAACGGTGCCTGGCGGGATTCCCGGCTCTACTCCGTCCTTGCCTCCGAATGGTCGTTTGGCGCGGGTGTACATACAGTCGCGGGTAGGACGCCATCGCGGAAGTGATGGCGCCCGCATTGGTCCTGTAGGAGGTTGCCGAGTTGCCGCAGTCCATCACGGTCGGGTTCGGCATGGTTGAATTGCTGTACTTTACTGCCATACGACGGCAATTATCCAGCGGGTTGGCCCTGGATTTTCCTCGGTTTGGTCGCCGATTCGCGCAGTTGGTCCGGCAATCACGGGTGCCTCGATTCCTAATTGCTCAAGACCTGCGCCCTAGCGCCAGACACACGTGGTATCGGTTCGTCCGCCAGCCTTCCTTAGCTGGGAGATCCGGTTCCTGCTTCCAGGGACACGATGGACGCAATCGCAGCGACAGGGAGGCTCACGCCAATCTGCAACTGTCAGATCTCGGACTGTCGTTGCCAATTTTGATTGCTTCACACAGCATGGGTTCGTGTCGCACCCCATGGACCTCTCCGGTGAAGAGCCGACTTCCCGGTCGGTAGTTCACCTACCCACGTATCGTGCCGCCGACCCTAGTACGTCGCCAAGATATCGGGCATCAGCGGAGAAAAGTCGACGCTGGTCAGTTATGGGACTTGGATTCGCTTCTATCTTCGCCGTTGGTCTCATTGCTGCCGATCCGATTGCAACAACATTGCACGTGTACCTTCGCCCCCTCGTCAGCGTGTGCCTCGCGGGCATGGTGTTCGGAGTGGTCTTAATTCTGGTTGGCGAATTTCGTCGGATTAAGGCTCGCGTGGAGTTCTATGGCGAGGTCGAGAATCGGACGAGGGAAAGGGTAGAAGGCAACCTTCGGAGCCCGAGTGGCGAAAAGCGACAAAATGGCGACGTCCATTCCGTTGATCTTCTTACGACGACGCTTGACCAAATGAACAATTACGATGCGATTGCGCGAGGGCAGGCCGCCAGTTCCTACCTAGCTAGCTTAGGGGCGATGTTGGCTGGGCTAGCGTTACTCGCTACCGGGATCCTAATCGCCTACTTTGCCACGAACGCATCGACTAAATACGCTGCAGCCTTCCTAACTGCAGTGGGATCAATAACTGGTGGGTATATCTCGAAGACATTCCTGTCCGTCCAGGAAAGAGCGACGAAGCAGCTAAGCTACTACTTCCAGCAACCCCTGATTCAGAGCTATGTTCTCATGGCGGAACGCCTTACCCAGAACCTGGACAAGGAGGAACAAAATCACGCGATCAAGAGCATAATTGGAGGCATGGTGAACCTGCTTAGAGTAAGTCCCCTGGAGGCGTCATCGAAGGACTCAATGCCGAAGAGCAAGGCGGCGAGCGATGCGAAGGTGAAGAATGGTCGGCGGAAGCAATGAAGCTGAGCGTGTGGAACTGGACCTTACAAATGACCCTACGGAGGCGTACCCGTCCGAGCGTGCAAACGTCTTCATTAGCTACGAAGACCCGCATACTGCTATCAATCTAGTCGCCCGCATTATTGCAAGTGGCGCCTGGAAGCCGCTCATTGGATCCATTGCCCTATTTGTGGCCGGAGTAGTGAGCATATTTCTCCCACTCCTCCCGGACTCGTTTGGCGCCTTCGGTGCCGCCTTAACTGCCCTTGCTGCATTATTGGGCATAACAAGTGGCTACTTCTTAGGTCGGTTTTCTGATGGGCGGCCGAGAAGAAGGATTCACCCGGGACCTCGGCAAATGCGACGAGGTGGACGTAGATGAAATCGGAACCTACTCCGCCAGTTGCTGCGAAATCTGGCGAGAGTGCCAATCTTGTGCGCGTTACCGTGAACCTTACTGGCCACTCTCTAAAGGCACTCGAACGAGTTTGTGCAATTACGGGGGATTCCAAGACCGATGCGATAAATAGGGCAATTCAGGTGTATGCCCTCGTCGTTGATGCAGTTGGTCGAGGTGCCGAGATCTTCGTAGAGGTTAGCGAAGGGAAATTCGAGAGAATACGGCTTCTGTAAGAAGGATTGCGCTAGCTGCCGGTGGCAGCTTTACTCCTGCACGCTTCACCCTCTCAACACTCGTTCCGACCCCTTTCTACGCGCAGCACCGTGCACACGCATCGCAACAAGGAACGGGCGTGTCAACCAGGAGCTGAGGCCGCCGTGTAAAGCAGGTACCGGGACCGGACAGGCGTCAAACGATGGAACGTGTTTGACACCCGGGCGCCGGCCCGGCATTGCGCAGCACAGGCGACGGGATGACTCCTCAGGCCGGGTGCTGGGTCAGGGGCGAGCGTCCGGGGCGGCAGTGGTGCCCTCCGTGGGCCGGTTAGGCATTCAGTAGGTCCTCACCTCTACGGGTGATCTCCTTCAGTGACAAGTCCTCGATGTGGCTCAGGAAGACCCAGACGTGCCCGAAGGGGTCCTTCAGTATGATCGTCCGATCGCCGTAGAACATGTCGGTAGGTGGCTGGAGGGACTCCGCCCCGGCGGCGACTGCCTGGCGGTGCAGTGCGTCGACGTCCTCGACGTACACGTGCAGCCCGACCGTCGTGCCACCGACCATGGACGGAGAGACAAAATCGCCCTCGGCATCACCGAGCATGAGGACCGAGTCGCGGATCCGAATCTCGGCGTGCAGGATCCGCCCGTCGGGGCGCGCAATGCGCGTGAGCTCCTCGGCGCCGAACGCGGTTGTGTAGAAGCCGATCGCGTTGGCGGCTCCGTCGACCGCGATGTGCGGGACGACGGCGTAGCGGTAGCGGTCAGGAATAGCGGGCATCGGCACATCCATCCTGGTTCGGGTGATCGTTTGATGGGCTGTGCCGACCGTAGGAGCTCAACCAAGCTTGAGGTCAAGAGTTCCTGTTCTGACATCTACTGCTGACATCAACCGCACCGGACAACCGCAGACGAGTCCGGCGCAGGCGTTCCTCAGGGGCGACCTATCGGTTGTCGACCTCACGTATGCCTTCCGGGCGGCGACGGAGAAGTTGGTGCAGGAGCGACCGCTCCAGGGTCGCGAGGTTGATCTGTTCTTCGCCTTGGAGCAGTGGGAGTCGAGCGGTTGGGCCGATCGAGCAGGCGTGGTCGATCGACTTCGTCTTCTGGCTCGCGAGATCGTGGGTCCCTGAGGGGCGCGGTACAGCAGCCAAGTACAGCAACGCCAGCAGCCAGTGTCGACCGAGCGAGGCCGGAACGAGACCGCTGACCTCGTATTCGACCCCATCTGATCTTGCTGCGAGTAGCTACGGATCAGAAGGTTAGGGGTTCGAGTCCCTTCGGGCGCGCCAGTCAGGGAAGAGCCCCCGACCAGCCACAACGGCGAGGTCGGGGGCTTTTCCATTGGCGCCGAAATCGGGTCGGCACCGGGTTTGGGAGCCACGCTGGGAGCCACCGGGGATCTCACCCGCCGAACAGGGCGCGGCTCATGGCCTCCGCAGCCGATCGCCGGTCGCCCTCCATCAGGTGGTCCGTACACGTCCTTGATGATCGCGATCGAGGTGTGGCCGAGCACCTCCGAAACGACGTGCAGCGGGGTGCCCTGGGCGAGCATCAGCGACGCGCCGGAGTGGCGCAGCTCGTGCGGGTGCCAGTGGCCGAGCCCGGCGCGCCGGCACAGCGCGGAGAGTCGGTGGGAGAAGTTGTCCGGGTCCAGCGGGTGCCGACCTCGCTCGGGAAGATCAGCCCGTGGTCCTGCCACGCCTCGCCGGCCGCGAGCCGTTCCTCGGCCTGCCGGGCGCTGTCGGAGTGGGTCGACGAGTACGTGCGTCGCCGGACCGAGGAGGCGGCATGACCGGCCGCGTTCGGGCCAACGGGGAAGGCTCCGCGCTGCTGCTGCGTCGAGGGCAGCAGGATGCGGCACGGACTCCGCCGGTACTTGCCGTCCTTGAGCGAGCGGATCTCGCCGGTGGCAATGCGCATCTTCGTCTTGGACAGGCCGTATCCGAGCATCTCGGCGACCTCGGCCGGGCTGTGCCATTTGCGGCTGATCGCGGTGGTGGTCAACCTTCCTCCTTCCTCCTGACGGTGATGTACGCCCGGACCTGATCGGCGCGACGGACCCGGTGGCGGCTGACGCGGATGATGCAGTGCGGGGAGAAGAGCTTCGGGATCGTGTCGTGACGAGGCGGACGATGTTCGGATCGCCAATCAGGCGGATCGAGATCAGCGGCGGTGCTGGCATCGGTTCTCCTTGATCGTTGATGGGGCGGTTCGGCCAGCGTGGGGCACCTACGCTGGTGGCGTGGATATGGACCTCGTGTGGGGGCTGCTGTGGATGACCGGCGGCGTGATGTTCGTCGGCGCGGTCGTCGGTTGGCTGCTGCTGTACGCCCACTGGCCGAACAGGCGCCCGTAGGGTGCGGCGCTGGCCGCCTGGCTCCCCTTCGGGGGCGCGGCATGGGAGTGGCCCCGCCCGACGCACCAGCTCTACGTCGGTGACGACCTGCTCGCGATGGCCGGCCCCAATACCTCGCGAACATCAGCGGCGTCGACTGGGACTGGCCATCCTGGCGTGACGGGTCGGCCGTCGCCACCGGTCATTGGTCGGCCTCCTCCGAGACCGCGCGAGGCCCGGACCGTCCCTGGGCCGTGACGTCAATCCGGAGACGCGCCGCCCCGACCGGCCGGTCCTGCCGATGGCCGGTACCGCTGCGATCGGGGCGGTTGTGCATTTGCTGCCACCGCCATCGAGGAGGGCCGGGACCTCTCCTCGATGAGCGGCATCCTGGCCGGCAGCTCCTATCGTCTGCTGCTGGCCTGACGGCCGGGCCTCACTTCAGGTGCCGGGCGAAGAACCGGTTCCCGTCCTCCACCTCGAACCACGGGGTACCGGTGTGCCCGCCCAGGTTGGCGTGCAGCGTCTTCTCCTTGCTGCCGAAGGCGTCGAACAGGTCCAGGGCCCGTTGCCGGGGGTTCCCTTCGTCGTCCCACTGCAGCAGGAACAGCAGCGGAATGGTGACCTGCCGGGCCTCCTCACGCTGCGCGCGGGGCACGTAACCCCCGGCGAAGAAGCCGGCGGCCGCGATGCGCGGCTCGACCACCGCCAGCCGAATGCCGACGGCGGTCCACCCCGAGTACCCGACCGGGCCGCCGATCTCGGGCAGCGAAAGGAGGGCGTCCAGGGTGGTCCGCCATTCCGGGACCGCATTTTCGACCAGCGGGGCGATGAAGGACTCGAAGATCTCGTCGACCGGCTCGCCGGCCTGCATCGCCCGGCGGAGGTCGGCGCGGGCCTGCTCGTCGGCGGCGGAACGGGGGCGGTCACCGCACCCCGGGGCGTCGATGGCGGCTACCGCGTAGCCGTACGCCGCGGACTGCCGGGCCCGGGCCACCAGCCGGGATTCCCCCTTGGGCAGGCCGTTGTTGTGGGCCATCAGGATCAGCGGAGCCGGTGCGGATGCAGGCGTCCACAGGGTGCCGGGGATCTCGCCGAGGGTGAATTCGCGTTCGAGGACGCCGTCGTCGAGGCGCTGTTCGGAAGTGAATCGCATGGTCGTGCCTTTCGGGAGTGCTCGTGAACGGCGCTCCCGGACGACCTATCGTCCGACCGTGACCCCAGAGGGGAGCACCCATGTCGATACTGCGTTCACGGGTACCACCTCCTCGTTCTCTGGCACAGCCTCCGGAAACGTAGCAGTGGTCGCCGTGGTTCGCCAACGGGTTTTGCGGAGGATCCGTGGCCGGACACCGGCGGACAGTCGTCTTGATCCTTGCGAGGCGAGGGTCGGCGATCGCTTCCGGCCGTCGGCTGCGGCGATCATTGAGTAGGTGCAAGTAGCCGCATGGCGTGCTCTCGTGCCGATGGAGACGCCAGCGGAGGACCATCTGCGCTCCCCGAGCACGACTGGCCGAAGGCGCGTGCTTGGCACGCGAGCGTTGCGACAGGCCCGTCACACCGCCGGGCGAGCGGGCGACATTGATGTCGTTGGGGTGGACCTTCTCGGTCAGGCGTAGCTGAACAACGGAGGAAAGACGAGGACCACGATCCAGGCCCACGCGGCGTATACCGGCAGGTAGCCGGTCTGCCAACGTTCGAGCGCCGCGAACGGCGTGCGTCGACGGATGAAGGTCAGCAGGAGCCACGCCGACCACGCGAGGTTGACCAGCAGGATGACGTTCTCGCCGAGCGCGGCCGCCCTGTTTGGCGTACTGCCGTATTCGTCGGTGATGCGCCCGGCGATCTCCAGCAGCACCAGCACGTCGATGGCCAACGCGCTTACCACGAGCGCGAGCTGGAGCTTGTCGAACAGGCCGGGTGGGGCCAGCGGATCGCGGGCCGAGAGCGAGTAGAGCAGCAGCCCCAGCACCACGACCAGCAGGAGGTCGAACAGGATCAGCGCTTCGCGCTCGACGTCGATGCCGTGGCTGGTCCAGACGACGGCGACGAGGAAGGCGAGGAGGGCGGCCGTGAAGAGCGGGGTGAACAGCCGCGTGAGGACCGGCGCGATGTTCTCGACGACACTCTGCTTGGCCTCGACGAGCCACCCGGCTACGACGACCGCGGCCGTGGCGCCGCAGGGAAGGAGCCAATGCGAGATGAACCCCTCCGGGACGATCCCGATGGCCTTGAAGGTGTTGAACAGGAACGCGGAGAGTACGCCGCCGCCGAGGGCCATGAGTACGAAGTAGATGAACCACTCGCCGGTGAAGCGAATAAAGTCCATGCGTCGACGGGGCGAGCGCCAGTCGTCGGCGACATAGGCCAGACCCACCACGAGCCACAGGGCGATGGGGAGGTGGATGCTGGTGACGACCACGGACTGCGACTTGTCCGCCAGGGGGTAGGCGTTGGCCGCCACGGCGCCGAGAGCGAACAGCGCCACCAGTATCCCGATCAGCGGGCGTCGGGCCTGACGACGCCAGGCCAGGAACGCCGCCAGCCAGGGCAGCGCGAACAGGGTGAAGTTCCGCGCGTAGAACGAGCTGTCGTCCTCGAAGCTCAGCCCGAACAGTGCCGGTGCCTTGACGGACGCCACCGCGCCCGCCGCGCAGATGACCATGGCCCACAAGTCCCGCCGCGACCGCGTGTCCGCGACCGGGCTGCCGGTCTCGCCGGTCAGCACCAGCTGCTTCCAGAGCCGTTCCGAATGCTCCCGGGCGAACTCGCGAGACAGCTCGTCGAGGCTGCCCATCCGCTTGACCGCGACCAGGAACGCCTCATCCGGGCTCAGGCCGGCCGCGACGAGCTCGTCGACCGAACCACGGAGATGGTCTTCGAGCTCGTCGGCGTCGGACGGCAGCAGTTCCCGGCGGCGCTGCACGTACTGACGCCACTGCGCGAACTGCGCCTCCAGCTCGTCCTGGTCCTCCCGCGCCGTCATGCCCCGCCCTCCAGCGGGATCGCGGTCAGCGGCCCGCGGTCGCCGAGGCCGAGCCAGATCTCCTTGAGCGCGTCCACCACCGTGTCCCACTGGCGGCGCTGCTCGGCCAGCTCAGCCAGGCCCTTTTCGGTGATGCGGTAGTACTTGCGCCGCCGCTCGCCCGTAACCGACTGCCAGCTCGACTCCACATAACCGAGGCGCTCAAGCCGGTGCAGTAGCGGGTACAGCAGGCCCTCGGTCCAGTCCAGCTCGCCACCGGACAGCTCGTTGATCCGCCTGAGGATGGCATAGCCGTAGCTCGCGTCCTCAGCCAGGATGCCGAGCACCATCGGTGTCGCCGAGGCGGCCACCAAATCCTTAGCGACCTTCACGGACCTCACCCCGCTCGTACCCCTAGAAGTACGATGCATAGTACTGGTAGGTATTGCCTGGCGCAACGGCCAGTCACGTGTCCCTGCCAGCGGTATCCGCCATCCGCTCCGCATCGCCGAGCTGGCGCGCGCCTTTGCGCTCAGTGTCGACCACGGCCTTCGTCCGTGCCTCCGCCGCGTCCACCAACCACCGAAGCGCGTCCTCGTCCGACGTCCAGGCGAGAACGGAGCGCACTTGTCGCAGCCGGCGCGGTTGTGGTCAGCCTCTGGCCGGCTGGCGCACGGTCTCCGGCTCGTCGTCCCTTTGGCGTTCTCGCACAAATGCTGGGGCGCTCGTGAGGCACGGGCACATGGACCTGGCCGCCGCCCCGCGCCGACGATCGTTATGACTTCCACACGAAGACGAGTCGGTCATCGCCGGCTACGAGAAGGAGTTCCCATGTCGCGTGCTGCCGTGCCTTCCGGCGACGTCACCAGCGTCCATCTGTCCAGTCTGGGCCTGATTGCGGTCGCCGCAGCGTCAACGGCGTCGATGACCGCGCGGGCGTGTGGGACCAGCCGCCGTCCTGCCGGCGTGACCTCGACTCGGCGGCTGTCACGGTCCAGCAGTCGGGCACCCAGCAGGGCCTACGCCGGTATCCGGTTACGCCGGCAAGACCGAGGCTGGCGGTCGGGGTACGTCGATGACATCGGATTCATGCTGATCTCTCTCTTCGACGGCTTCGTGATCGTCAGCGCCATCGACCTGCACGCACGGACCTGGCTGGTACTCATCGTTGCCGTCGGCGGCGTCCTCGCCGGGATTCAGTCCATGAAGCGGGTGAAGACCCGATTGGGCATCTGACAACATCCGGACTGCCGTGCCGTTACGACCGCCGTGGCTCATGCTGACCCGCGACCACCACATTCAGGAACATCGCCTGGAGATCGCAGCCGTACGCAACCACGGCGCACGCATGGTCGCTCTGGTGGGCGAGGATGCCCGCAGCGTCTTCGCTCAGCTTGAGGTCGTCATCAGGGGTTGACCGTCTGCTGCTTCCATCGCTCGGTGTTCACGCCGGCCACGAGCAGCCACAGGCACAGCGATCCTTCACCGAGGAGCGCGGGTAGCTGGATCCAGGGGACCAGCTCGGCGGCAAACCCCGGTGCCAGGATGTCGGCGAAGCTGTAGATCAGGTAGGCGAAGCCGTCGATCGCCAGCAGGACACCGATCGTCGTGGGCAGGAACCTCGACCGGAGGAGCAGATAGCCCATGCAGAGGAGGTCGAAGCCGAAGAACACCGTGTGGACGGTGTAGTCGATACCCGACAGGTCGCCGGGCAGGTACGCCAGCGCCTGCAGCGGTGCCGCCGGAAGCGCCTTGTCGTACGGTCCGCCGCTCAGCAGGACCAAGGGAATGAACTGGTTGACCAGGCCGGCGGCCTCGATGGCGGTGCCGACCAGGATGAAGAAGACGTCCAGCTGGGCGATCCGTCGGTTCACCACCTTGAGCAGGTCGTAGAAGATGATCGCCAGGCCGACATTGGTCACGGTGACCACGACGTGGGCGGCGAGGCCGGAACGGTAGAGCAGTTCGTGGGTCGCGATGTTGTGCGCCGTGGCCGCCGGATCGGACGTGACCAGCATGGCGGGAACAACGGTGATGGCGAAGGCGCCCCCGACGATGTTGATGAGGTAGAGCAGGCCGGCGATCCTGGCCAGCCGGCGCGGTGAGGCGCCCGCAACAGGGTTCATCACCGACCGCCCTCAACACGCGGGGATGACGATGGTTCGACGGTCGGTGTCGACTGCAGGGTGATGACCTCGTGGCCGCGTAGTGCCTCGAGGAACGGTTGGAAGCTGCCGGTGACGAGGCAGCGCACGACCGGACCGGCGGTCTCGACGGCGCTGACGCCGGACGCCGTTTCGATCTGCCGCGCGGGGGGTGTGCCGACAAAGCCGACCTCCACGCGCCAGGTGGGATGCTCCGAATTCATGATCAAAATCTAGGGAGCGCGCGGCGCGCCGCCATCAGTGCAACCACTGAGCGGGTACTGAGTGTTGGGCGTCGTGAAGATCACGACCGTTGTACGGTCGGTCGGTGCCCAAGCCCACCGACCGATCGGGCAACCTGCCCGCCGAGGCGACGAGTTTCGTCGGCCGCCGCCATGAGCTGTCCGAGGCCCGCAAGAAGCTGACCGCCGCGCGGCTGGTCAGCCTGGTCGGGCCGGGTGGGGTGGGCAAGACGCGCCTGGCGGTCCGCGTCGCGACCGACCTCCGGCGTGGGTTCGGCGACGGTGCATTTCTGGTCGAGCTCGCCGAACTGGCGGATCCGGCGCTCGTCGGCCACGCCGTCATGGCCGCCCTCGGCCTGCGCGACCAGGCCGCGACCGAGCCGGTGGCCCTGCTGCGGTCCTACCTGAAGGACAAGCAGTTGCTGCTGGTCGTCGACAACTGTGAGCACCTGCTCGACGCGGCCGCCCGACTCGTCACCGATGTCATCAAGGCGGCGCCGGGGGTACGCGTGATCGCGACCAGCCGGGAGCCGCTGTCGGTGGCCGGTGAGCACGTGCTGCCCGTTCCTCCACTCCAGCTCCCGTCACCGCGCGCCGACGAGTCCCTCGCCCAGCTGCGCCAGAACGAGGCGGTCACGCTCTTCGTCGAGCGGGCCGCGGCGGCATCGGGCAGCTTCGAGCTGACCGCCGGTAACCAGGCGGCGGTCGTCGACGTGTGTCGCCGGCTCGACGGGTTGCCCCTGGCGATCGAGCTGGCGGCGGTGCGCACGCGGGCGCTGAGCCCCGAGCAGATCCGCGACCGGCTGAGCGGCCGGTTCGACCTGCTCACCAGCGGCAGCCGGGCTGCGTTGCCGCGCCATCAGACGTTGCGCACCACGATCGAGTGGAGCTACGACCTGCTGGCGCCGGCCGAGCGGACGCTGCTGGCGCGGTTGGGCGTGTTCGCCGGTCGTTTCACCCTCGACGACGTCGAAGCGGTGTGCTGTGGCGACGACCCGCCGGCGGCACGTGCGCTCGACCTGTTGTCGTCGTTGCTGGACAAGTCGCTGGTGACCAGGGAGGACGCCGCCGGCACCGCCTGCTACCGGCTGCACGAGACGATGCGTGAGTACGCCCGACACAAACTGCGCGAGGTGGGCGAGGAAGAAGTCGTCGAGGAGCGCTGCGCCGACTACTACCTGGCGCGGTGTCGGCAGTTCGCGGCAGAGGGGCGTTTCCGGCTGCTCGACTGGCTGGCCTGGGCGGAACTGGAGATCGACAATGTCCGAGCTGTCCTGCACAGCTGTGCCGACCGGAACGACTCCCGGCGCGGGGTCGACCTCGCTACCTGCCTGATCTGGTACTGGGTCACCCGCGCTACGACCGAGGGGGTGCGGTGGCTCGACGAGCTACTCGCCCGCGATGCGGAGCCGGTCGCGCACGCGTGGGCGTACTTCGTCCGTGGGTTCCTCGCCGTGTTGCAGAACGACCCGGCGGCGGCCCTGCCGGCGCTCGACCGCGCTGTGGTGGCGGCCCGCTCAGCGGGACAGTCGGATGTGCTGGCGCAGTCGCTGGCCATGGCGTCGGTCGCCGCGAACGTGGCCGGCGATCGAGGATCCGCCGGACGGTTGCTCGACCAGGCCCGTGTCGCCGCCGACGGTCTGGGCGACCTGGGCACCACCCTCATGCTGCACCAGGCCCCGGCGCTCAACGGCCTCCTCGACGGTGACCTCGACACCGTCAGGTCCGCCGCGGGGGAGGGGGCTCGGCTCAGCCGCGAAGCGGGCGACCTGTACAGCCTCGACATGATGCTGATGAACCAGGGCTTCGCCGCGCTGCTCTCCGGCGACCTTCCCGAGGCCGAGCAGCGGTTCACCGAAGCGCTGCGCATCGCCCACCAGCTCGACGACCGGGTGGCCCAATGCCACCTGCTCGGCGCGCTGGGCTGCTGCGCGGCCGCCTCGCGCGAGTCACGGCTGGCAGCACAACTCCTCGGGGCGATGGAGAGCCTGCGCGGCGAAGCGGGCGCCCGCATCAACGCGGGAATGGCTCCGGCCCTGACGCACGCCACCACATCGGTGACGGCCGCGCTCGGCCCGGCGACATTCGGGTCGGAGTTCACCGCTGGACAGCAGTTGAGTCGGGACGCCGCGGTACGGCTCGCTCTCCGCGAACTCCCTCCGCCCGCCGCCGCAGCCCCAGGCCGTTCCAGCGTGGGCATCCTCGGCCAGCGCGAAACCGACGTCGCGCGGTTGGTCGCTGACGGTCTGAGCAACAAGCAGATCGGCGCACGTCTGTTCATCTCCGAACGCACCGTCGAAAGCCACGTACGCAATATCCTCAACAAGCTCGGCTTCACCTCACGAGCCCAGGTCGCCGCCTGGATGGCCACGCCGGACCGCTAACGGCCGGACTGATCTTCCGGTGCCGCCGTGCGCACCATCCTCATGGACCGGCTCAGCAGATGGCCATTGATCCAAAGTGCGCTAGCTGCCGGCGGTACGGCGGAACAACAGGACACCGTCGTCCTGGCGTACCAGGGTGTACCCCTCTGCGGGGAGGTCAGCCAACCGGGCCGCCTGCAGATTCGGATCCGGGAAAGCCTTCGGCTGGGCAAAGGTGACGATCCACTCGGGCCGTACTCCCTGCGCCCGTTCCTGGGGGAAGAGGTAGACGGTGGTTCGGTTGGTCAACTGTGGAGCGAGCCAGTTGTCTGCGGCGACCACCGCACCATCCGGGATCTGCCGCAGGACGTCGCGTGCTGCTGTCGCAGTCGGGTCGGGGCGCCAGGCGACCGAGGTGAGGTCCCACAGTGGCAGACCCGGCGCAAGCGTGGCCGTCACCATCGCGCAGGAGGTAGCCGCGGCGACGGTGACCGGACGGGCGAGATGTGGCCGGCGGCTGCGGAGTCGGGCCAAACCATCAACGAATGCGACGAACACGACGGGCATCAGCACCGCGCTGTAGTGGTTGTTGGTCCTCCAGTGGTCAGGATTGTTCGACCAGAATCGCCAGGCCAGGGTCGGCAGCGCCATGATCATGATTGGTGAGCGCAGCGCGAGCAGTGCGCTCGGGGCAAGCACCAGAAGCAGGGTATGCAGCTTGACCGACGGGGTGAGCAACCGGGTGACGGGATCCTGACTCGCCCCTGCCGCGTAGCTGAGGTACGAAAAATGGCCCCCCGGATTCAGCGCGGGGATGATCACCATGATCACCAGCAGGACGACGGCGAGCGCGGCCGCGGTGACGGCTGCGCCAAGGCGCCGCCGACCGTGCAGCGCCAGGTAGATCCCGATCATGGCGACTGTGATCGGCATATCCTCCTTGACCAGTGCCAGCGGCGCGGCCCAGACGACGGCAGCGCGCCAGCGCTCCCGTACGAGCGATTCGAGGCTGAACGCGAGCAGCGGCACCGCGAAGCAGATCTCGTGGAAATCGAAGCCGGCGGCGTTCTGCAGCCCCCACGACAGGCCATATCCGGCCCCGATGACGAAGCCCGGGACGGTACCGGCAACGCGGATGGCCAGGCGCGTGACCGGGATTGCGGAGCAGGACAACAGTGCGGCTTGGGCGACCTGCAGCGTGATGGGACTGGGGAACAACCGGTACATCGGGGCAAGCGTCACCAGGATCGGGTGGAAGTGGTCGCCCAGCAGGTTGAAGCCAGGACCTTTGAGCGGTGAGATCGGCGCCCGCAACCAGGCGTACGCCCGCACGGCCTGCTCGAAGATGCCCAGGTCGTACCCTGACGTCTGCAGCCGACGATGCCTGGAGACCGACAACGCGGCGTAGCCGGCAAACAGCAGGGCGGCGAGCAGGTACGGCAGGACCGACCGTTGTTCCCTCCGCGTGGTGGTGTCGCTGTCAGGTACCTCCTGGGCTGTCCTGAGTGTTCGGGAGCCCGCGGCGAGCCCGCGGATCCTGCGCGTGGTGGTGGACTTGCCGACGCCGTTCGGACCGCGGAAACCGGTGCCGGTGGCCGGCTCACGGGTGGATGAGGCGCCATCGACGGGGGTATCACCGCCGTACCGCTTGGTCAGGCGTTCCGCAAACGTCATGTCGGCCACCATTCTTCAGCGTCGATACAGTGATGCCGCGTCGGTTGTGTGTGCTGTTCGTGACCGAGGCGGACAGCATCCGGCAGGGGAGTGGGTGATTCCGCAGGCCCGCAACCTGATTGCGGGCCTCGGCGAGCGGGCGAGCGGGCGAGCGGACCGGCTCCGGTTCCTATCGCCTGAGCCGTTCGCTGGGCAGGGTGCGGCGAGACCGTCGCGGCGGCCTGATCGGCGGATACTCGCAGGCCGCGTGATGCGACCGACCATCTGGCACCCACGGGTCGCCGTCGGCCGACGGTTTCGGAGAAGAATCCTGCACCACTACCCCCTCGAGGTCACAAAGTCGTCGTACTGACTTGGAACTGCTTGGGGTTGCGCTATGTGCGACCATGCGGTGCGGAACCACGTCGGCGGTACCGGGCTCACTACGCCATCGGTACTAGGCCGACGGTAGTGCGGTACCCGCACCACCGCGGCCTATACCCGGGGCGCCGACTAATTCAGGTGACTCAGCCGGGGCGGCCGGATCACACCGACCATGGCGCCCTTCGGACCCGTAGATCAGCGTGGGGAATCGGCCCGTCGCCGGATCGGCCGCTCATGGCCCCCGGTAGTCGGCCTTCTCAAGGGGCCGCCTCAGTGCAACGGGGAGGGGCGGAAAACGTTAGGCCTCTATATAAGAGAGAGCTGATCCGGATGGCTGAGCGCGCCGGTACACCAAGTGGTTGCCATCCGGGCCGTTACCCCCGTTGCTATGGAGCAGTTAGACCCGGGGTTTCACCCCGGAAGGAGCATCTCCATGCATATCGGTCGAGCTGTTGCGGCAGGAACGGCGGTCTCTATTGCGTTTGCGCTGGGCGCCTGTGGTGGCAAGGCCAGTGACACGCCGGCTGCCACCGCGACGAGGTCAACGGCGGCCGCCAGTCCCACGCCAAGTGCCGAACCGAAGACGGTTGACGCGGCGAAGGCCGCTGCTCAACGGGAGTTCGACTTGTACGCCGCAGGTGACTGGGCCGGTGCGTGGGACTTGTGGACCAAGGCTGGCAAGGCCGCATTCAGCCGATCCGATTACTCCCGCTTGCACACGGAGTGCAAGACCTTGACGGGCTTGACGTTCGAGATCACCAACGCCCGGCTGGAGAACGACACGACGGCGGTGGTGGCGTACAAGCGTTCCATCGCCGCGGGTACCGCAAACATGATGTACGAGGACGGCGGGTGGCGGTACCAGCCGGACGCCAGCTCGATGGCGGACTACGCAAAGGGTGTCGACAAGCTCATCGCTGACAGCAAGCAGGAAGGGCGCTGCGGCGATTAGTACGACCGGAGCGCTATCGAGTCGCGTCGGGCGCACCGCAGGTCGCGGGCCGGTTCCCAGCGTGGGAGCCGGCCCGCGACCAAGTTGGCCCCCAGGGCTTTGCCCCTGCGGACAAGACCGCTGGACTCTGGAACGATCGTCTAGGGCTCCTGATCGTCGTCAGGGCGGGGCTGTTGCCGGAGCCATCCCATGAACCGCTCGTACAACAGGTGTGCTGGTTCGGTCCGCAAGTCCTGTGCGGCGTCGATGAAGTGGCCACCCATCAGTAGCGTCAGTGACGCGGGCGCGCCGTCGAACTCGGCGAGCAGTTGGGAACGACGCGTATGGCAGGGCCAGTGTCCGCCGCAGCCAGCGCACGTCCAATCCGGCCGTACCGGTGCGTGGAGGTTCATGCCGGCCAGTGGCCCGGTGCGTCGGTAATGAGCGCGCGCAGCACGCCCCAGGGCCATCGCTCGCCGCACCCGCACATCCGGCGCAGCCTCCTCCATGACCACCTCCGCTGGTGCCTGCGACGAACCCCGGTGCGGTACCGCTCGATGTACGGGCTTGGCATCGCACGTCCTCCGGCATGTGGAACTGGATCCCGGGCTTTCTCGAGTTGGGTAGGCGATGCCGAACGCCCGCCTCGGCTGCCTCGATGACGTGCACTTCGCTCAGCAACTGGAAATCTCCATCCCGGTGCGGGAGAGAGGTGACCCAGCGAGGAGACGGCTCTGGCGCACGGCTCCCCGCCGGGTGTCTGCACCTTGAAGCAACCCCGTGAGGGGTGATCTCCCGCTGGCTGCCACGCAAGGGGAGGCTCAAGGCGAACTTAGGTGGCTTAGGAGGCTAAGTCAACAGGAGCGCCGCACCTGCTTGTGATCGCCAGTTGCACGTGGTCGGATTGTGCTGCCACGCAAGGGGAGACACGTCCATGCCATCTGCAACGCCGGACTACATGCGTATCGCGGACATCATCGAAGGCGAGATCAGATCGGGGAAGCGCGAGCCCGGCAGCAAACTGCCGACCATTGCTGAGTTGTGTGGTCAGTACAAGGTCAGCGACAACACGGTCAAGTCGGCGTTCATCAGGTTGGAAGCCAGGGGATTGCTGCACCGCCATCAGGGCCGGGGCGTCTACGTGACCGATCCCTCGGAGTGGTACGGCCGAACGGGTTGACGTTCGAAATGCGTTGATGTACTGGCGCCGCCAGCCAGTGCCGTTGCGTCGAGCGCCGTTGCGCTGCCGGTGTGGCAAACCCCGCCCGGCTGAGCATGGTCACGTCGTCGGGGCGATCGGCCCGCTCGGCCCGGTGGAGCGTTCGGGGACGACGAGTTCGTCGTACAGGCCGGTCTGGCGCAACTGCGCGGCGACGAAGCCGTTGGCGTTGCGTACCGCGAAGCCCAGGTGCCGTTGGGTCGCGGCGTTGCGGCCGGCGGCCAGAGCGCCGATGCCGGTGGAGTCGATGAACGTCACGTGCAGCAGATCCACCATGATCTTTGTCGGCATCTGGTGGGTGACGGTGTCGATGAGGATGTCGCGCAGCCGGTTGGAGCTCTGGATGTCGACCTCACCGCGCACCTCGACCAGCACACTGCCGTCGGGTGCCCGGCGGGTGTAGATCATCGCTCCTGTCATACCGCTCGCCGTCTTCCTTCGCATGATGTCCGACAGGTCCACCGTACGTCGAGGGTAAAAACTGGACGAACGGACGGCAACAATTACTAATCTGCACAATGGTCGTTACACAGCGCGATGGCCGAGGTGGGCATCCTTCGGGCCGTGTGTGAAAAACTTCTGGTCCCCGACGCGGCCGGTCGCCTGCCGTCGACGACGCAGGTCACGTCCGCCATGGCGGTGACGACGTTCCATGCCGCACGAATCATCCGCTATCCGGTCACCTGGACATGCCCGTTCGTATGACTACGATGGCCGAACTATGGACACAGCAGTCGCCGACGAACAGCCGAAGCTGCGGATCACCGTCGATCCGACCGGGCCCGACGAGGTCGTCGTAGCCGTGTACGGCGAACTCGACTGCGCCACCGCCGACCAGTTCCGAGGGGTCCTCACCGAGCTACTGAACCGCGGCGACATCCACGCCATCGGCGTGGACCTTCGCGGGCTGGCCTTCATCGACTCCACCGGCGTCGGCACGCTGGTGGTTGCCCAGCGCATCAGCGCCCAGGTCGGGGTCCGGCTGCGGCTGATCGCGGTGAGCGCCTTCGCCACCCGCGTCCTCGGCATCCTCGGCGTGGACGTCATGCTCGGACTACCCCCGGCCCGTATCGACCGGGCCGACCTCGTCCACACCGACTGATTCGTCGAGCCGCAGGAGGCGTATGCGTGGTTCCGCTCGTCACCGCTGTCCGGACGGGGTGCGCCGCCGCAACAGCCACAGGCCGTAGGCGAGCAGGATGATGTCCTGGGCGACGAGGATCGGGATGGCCGGCAACGCCCCGACAGCGGCGAACAGGTCGGTCATCAGGTGCAGGAGCATCAGCGGCCAGATGGTGTTGGTGCGTAGCCGGAGCGCGGCGTACCCGACGCCGAAGCAGGCCGCGCCGACCGCCTGCGCCACGACCAGCGCCACGCTGGGGCGGAACAGGACGTTGGTCAGGTGGGCGGCGCCGAACAGCGCCGAGCCGAGCAGTACCGACGGCAGCGTCCCGGTGGGGCGCAGAATGCGCAGGACCACGCCGCGCCACAGCGCCTCCTCCATGAAGCCGGTCAATGCGTACCCGGTGATGAGCATCGCCAGCAGTCCGGCGGCGACCGGTCGGAACCCGGTCAGCACAGGCACCACGGTCAGCGCGGCCGGCAGCGCCAGCAGGCGCAGGTCGCGCCATTCCGCGCGGCCGTTGAAGCCGGCCGTGCGCCACCAGCGCAAGCCGGTGAGCAGCGCGACGGCCAGGGCGGCGACCCCCACGCTCGCGAGCAGAGACTGCGCCATCCCGGACCATGACGGGGCCAGCGTGCGGGCCAGGACGGCGCCGCCCACGATGACCGCGGCATTGGCCAGGTAGCACAGCAGCGCGGCGATTCTGGGGCGGCGCGTGATCAGGGGGTACGGACGGTGCGGCGCCGTGACGCCGGCGCGGTCGGTCGGAGTGACGTCGGTGGTGATCGTCATCGCGGGCTCCTTCGCGGGAGGGCGGGATGCCTAGAAGCCTGCGCGATGAGCCGGGGTGACGGCGTCGGCGTGGTGGCGGGGTGCGCGGGGTGCCTTTCGGCCGGGCCGGGTCGGCGCAATGACGTAGTCGTCACGGCGACGATGCATTGACGCGGTCGTCACGGCGACGGCACGACGGTCCGGGTGCGCGCGCCGCTGGTACGTCATTCGGCCGAGGCCGGCGCGGCGGGAGCGCCGACCGCCTGACAGGCGATCGAGCCGATCCGGCCGGCGCGCCGGCGGCCCAGAGTGGTCCGTGACGGGAATTGCTGACGGAAGGGCCACGGCCATGTCGACGACCCAATGGGTCATCACCCTCGGACCGCTCGCCTGGGTCCTGCTGCGTAACGTCGGCACGAGGTTCGTACTGATGGCCCTGGCCATGGTGCTCGTCCGGCCGGTTTCCACGTTCGCGGTGCTGCGGCGTGCCGCCCACCCGGCCGTCACGATCGGGTGAGCCTGGGATGCAGCGCGTTCTCGTCGTCGACGACGACCCTCGGGTACGGGCGGCCCTGACGGCTCTCCTGGAGGGAACGGCCGACTTCGTCGTCACCGCATCGGTGGCCTCGGCCGCGCAGGCCCGCGTGGCCCTCGCCGCCCATTCCGTGGACACGGTCATCGTCGACGTGCACCTGCCCAGGCGGGCTGACGGCATCGCGCTCATCGCGGCGCTGTCCGCCGGCCACCGCGTCGTCGCGCTGAGCATCGACGGCACCAGCCGGAACCTGGCGCTGGCGGCCGGCGCCACGGACTACGTCGAAAAGACCGGCAGTCCGGAAGACATCCTGCGGGTGCTGCGAGCTACCTCATAGTCACGTTCCGATGGATGAAATCCAACACCCTGGATGGCGTGGGTGGGTGTCGTATCTCCCCTCGAGAGACGGCGCCGGCGGAAGCGGATCAGGACTTACGACAAACGCCTAAAGTCCGCTCGGCAGAGCCGATGACAGGGCCAATCGCCCCGCTCGGGGCGGGTCTGAATCACCAGAAAGGCGTGGCGTGGCCACCAATTCAAGTCGGGGAATACGGCAGTCTGTCATCAACTTTGCGGCCATCGGAACTGTTGTATTTATTACGGGTGCGCTGGTGTTAGCCGTCGTGCTCGTCAGCTCGGCGGTAAGCGCCGAGAAACGGGCGTACGAGCGCCAGGCCGAGTTAAAGGCGCTGGGCCAGCAGATGCAGTCCTCTTCGGACTACCTCACCAACGAGGCCCGGCTCTTCGCTGTCACCGCCGACCATACGCACCTGGACAACTACTGGAACGAGGTCAGCGTCACCCAGACCCGGGACAAGGCCCTCGCTGAACTCAAGAAGCTCGGCGCCACCCAGGACGAGCTCGCGCTCGTCGACCAGGCCAAGGCCAACTCGGACGCGCTCGTGAAGACCGAGTCCCGGTCTCAGCGGCTGGTCCTGGAGGCCACCGGGGTGGCCACGTCGGCCATGCCGCCCGCCATCGCGCAGACCCAGCTCGACGCCGCGGACGAGGCGCTCAGCCCGGCGCGCAAGCTCGAGGTCGCGCGCACGATCATGTTCGATGCCAAGTACGCCGCCGACAAAGCGGTCATCACCGCGCCGATGGACAGGTTCCAGAAGATGCTGAACGACCGCGCGGCGAAGGCGGTCGCCGACGCGGACGGCTCGACGAGTACGTCGGTGGAGCTGCTGGTCGTGCTCGCCGTGCTGCTGCCCGTGGCGATGGGGGCGGTCCTGTTCCTGCTGCAGTCGAAGGTCGGCGGCGTCATCGTCCGGTACACCGCCGCGCTGCGTGCGCGTGACCACAACGACCTGACGTTCCGGCTCGCCCGTGCCGGCACCCTGGAGCTTCGCGCGCTGGCCGACACGTTCAACGACGAACTGGCGCGCAAGCTCGACCTCGTCCGCGCGGTCGCCGGCAGCGCCGACGCGCTGGCCTCGGCCTCGCAGGAGCTGTCGGCGACCGGCGAGCAGGTGGCCTCGAGCGCCGCGCAGGCCAGCAGCCAGGCAGTCGCGGTCAGCGCCTCGGCCGAGCAGGTGGCGCGCAACGTGCAGACGGTCGCCGCCGGCTCGGAGCAGATGGGCGCGTCGATCCGGGAGATCGCGGAGAACGCCAACGAAGCCGCCCGCGTCGGTGACGACGCCGTCAAGATCGCGGAGGCGACCAACCGCACCGTCACCAAGCTCGGCGAGTCGTCGCAGGAGATCGGCAACGTCATCAAGGTCATCACGTCGATCGCCGAGCAGACCAACCTGCTCGCGCTCAACGCCACCATCGAGGCCGCCCGGGCCGGCGATGCCGGCAAGGGCTTCGCGGTCGTCGCCAGCGAGGTCAAGGACCTGGCCCAGGAGACGGCCAAGGCTACCGAGGACATTTCCCGTCGGATCGCCGCGATCCAGACCGACAGTCAGGGCGCGGTCGAGGCGATCGCCCAGATCACCCAGGTGATGAGCAAGATCAACGACTACCAGACGACCATCGCGAGCGCGGTCGAGGAGCAGACCGTCACGACCAACGAGATGAACCGCAGCGTCGCCGAGGCGGCGACCGGATCCGGCGACATCGCGACCAACATCTCCGGCGCGGCGCAGGCCGCGCAGGGTGCGGCCGACGGTATCGCCGAAGCCCAGCGAGCCACCAGCGAGCTGGCCCGCATGGGATCCGAGCTGCAGATGCTGATCGGAGGCTACCGGTACTGACGCCGAGGGAACGGGCCCGACCGGATGGACGGTCGGGCCCGTTCGCTTTATGACCTGCGGGGTTGTCAGAATCGGGGCATGATCAGCATCCGTCCCGCCGCTGTCGCCGACGCCGCCCGGTTGACCGAGGCGTACCGGTCCAACCGGCAGTTCCTCGCCCCCTGGGTGCCGACCCGCGACGAGGCCTTCTTCACGGTCGAGGGGCAGCGTGAACGCCTCGAGCGCGCTGAACGCGACCGCCGGGACGGCACCGGCTACAGCTGTGTGATCGAGTACGAGGGACAGCTCGCCGGCACGATCACGTTGTCGGCGATCGAGCGGGGCGTCGCGCAGACCGCGCATCTCGGGTACTGGGTGGCCGAGGAGGTCAACGGCCGTGGCGTCGCGACCCAGGCCGTCAGCCGGATTCTCGACGTCGCGTTCGGCGAACTCGGACTGCACCGGGTCCAGGCCGCCACGCTCGTCCGCAACACGGGTTCGCAGCGGGTGTTGGAACGCAACGGGTTCGAGGTGATCGGCCTCGCGCGGTCGTACCTGAAGATCGCGGGCGAGTGGCAGGACCACCGCCTCTTCCAACGGATCGGCGCGCCGTAGCGCGACGTCGGGGCGCACGGCGCGCGGATCTGCGGGAGGATGGTCGCGTGGCGGAGATGACGAGAGACGAGGCGATCCAGTTCCTGGCCGCCGGCACCCGTACCGGGAAGCTCGCCACCGCTTCCGCGTCGGGGGCGCCGCACGTGTCGCCGATCTGGTTCCTGGTCGACGGCGACGACCTGGTCTTCACGACCGGCGAGGAGACCGTCAAGGGGCGCCATCTGCGCGCGAATCCGAGAGCCGCGTTGGCCGTCGACCTCGAGGAGTACCCGTACACGTTCGTGGTCGTGCGCGGGCCGGTCGCGATCGAGCCGGCCGCGCCGGACCTGCTGGAGTGGGCGACCAGGCTCGCCGAGCGGTACGTGCCGGAGGGGCGGGCTGCCGAGTTCGGCCGGCGCAACGCCGTGCCCGGAGAACTGCTGTGCCGGCTGCGGATCGACCGGCTGTCGGGGGCCCGCGACATCGCGCTGTGACCGCGTACCGCCGCCGGATCGTGATCAGTCGGCGCGGTTCAGCGGTCCCCACTCGTCGGAGCCCTGCTCCTGGACGGCCTGCTCGCACTCGCGCAGCGCCCTGTCGGAGACCCAGGCGACCGGCCGATGGCAGATCACCAGGGGCTCGTTGTCGGGTCCGCGGCCGCACTGCTCACCGATGAGCACCCAGGGGCGTACCCCGGGTCCGCGGAGATGGCGCAGGTGGCTGTAGTCGTACAGGCGCCGGGCGACCCACAGCCGGATCGAGCGGTCGCCCCACCACGGCTCCACGCTCAGGGGGTTGGCCGACAGCCCGGGCAACTTGATTCCGGTCAGCGAGTCCCGGCTCGACTGCTCGGGATCGCCTTTGTCGTCATCGGTGGCGAGGTCGACCTGCGGACCCCGCGACCAGCGAAGGTAAAGCTCGTCGTCGCGGTGTGTGCGTTCGAGGAGGTCGGCCAGCTCGTCAAGGTCGTCGACGGTAGGCATCTGCGCCTCGGCAGGTGCGTGCTCCACCCAACCTGCTTGCCCCATTTGCGTGGACGTTATTCATGTGAGGCCGGAGCCCCGGCGAAGCCGGAAACGACGGAGGGCCCGGCAGGATGCCGGGCCCTCCGCACTGGGGAGGAGGAGTTACGACTGGTCGGACAGCGCCTTGATGAACGCCGTCGCGCGGGGCGATCCCCAACCGGTGGTCAGGTCGTACCCTTCGGTGGTCGGGTAGCCCGCCACCGGGTCGCCCCACATCTGGTTGTTGCTGAGGTTGCCGGCCGCCACGCTGCCGTACTGCTGCGGCACGATGTCGCGGAACGGGCTGGCCCAGTCGTCGAACGTCGACGTGCCCTGCGCGCCGAACCGGTAGATCCGGCTGTTGAGGTCACCGACCGGACCCTTGTTCGCCGCCTTGCGGGCCTGGTTGGCAAGGGCGACGATGCCGGCGACCTGCGGCGAGGCCGCCGAGGTGCCGCCGTAGACGTGCCAGCCGACGCGGTCGCAGGCGGGGAAGAAGGACGTGTACACGAGCGGGCCGCCGTTCACGGCCGCCGGGAACGACAGGTCCGGGACCAGCCGGTGGTTGCCGTAGTCGGGCAGCACGTTGTTCTGGTAACCCGGCCGGGAGTAGATCTTGGAAACGCCGCCGCCGGTGCCGATCGGCCCGAACGACTCGTTCCACACCGCCTCGGTCTGACCGCCCGGGGTCGACTGCCAGTAGTCGGGGTTGTAGCCGCCGCTCGCCGTCCACGCGTCGTTCGACTGCGGGTTCCAGGTCCAGTCGTACTGGAGCTGGGTGCCGCCGACCGACGTGACGTACGGGGAGCTGTTCGGCCAGGACACGCTCGGGTGGTCGTACTCGACGGTGTCCCTGTGCTGCTTCGACACGTCGGTGCTGCCGCTGTCGCCCGACGACGACAGGAACGTGTCGCCCTTGGCCAGGCCCTTGGCGAACACCTGGTCGAAGCGGGCCGTCTGGGTCTTCGCGGCGCCGCCGAACGTCTCCTCGCCCACGCCGAACGACATGGAGAAGACGGTGCCCGCCGGGTAGGTGTCGATCGCGTCGCTGATCGCCTTGAACAGGTTCGGGAAGCCCTGGACGCCGAGCGTCTCGGCCGGCGGTACGGCCAGCAGCACGATGTGCGCGTGCGGTGCGACCGCGTACGCCCACTCGATGTCGAGGTTGGCCTCACCGGCCCAGCCCTCGGCGCCGGCCGGGCCGGACTGCCCCTTGGCGGCGCAGTTGGCGTTGTCGTAGGTCAGCTTGCCGTTCGGGTAGACCTGGTCGAAGTTGGGGTTGGGCTCGTTCGGGAAGAACGTGTCGTGGAAGTACTGCAGATCGTGGGCTGCCGTCGGGCTGCCGTACGAGTCGACGAGCACGATGGTCTGCCCGTCGCCCTTGTAGCCCTCCGGCACGTTGAAGGCGGCGCGCATCTGCTGCGGCGTCTGGCAGTGGTACCACGCGTACTTGTACGCCGGCGTGGGCGTGACGCAGGTCGGGCTGGCGGCGCTGTCGGCGGCTTGCGCCGCGTCGGGGGCCTGGACGGCCTGCGGCAGGAGTGAGCCGGCGCTGGCGGCGCCGCTGAGAACGGTGGTGCCAAGGGCCGCGCCGACCGCGGCGGAGAGCACGCGGCGCCGCAGGCGCTTATCGGGTTGAACGGACAAACTGACCTCCATCGAGGCTGGTGGCGGGCGCAGAGGTCGACCTGACCCGCCACCTCAGGTACCGGTACTGCAGGAAATGGCGTTTGTGAGATCCATTTCGTTACTCGAGCCCCATGGCGTCGTCACCGGGGGCGAGGTGCCGGTACAGGTCGACGGTCTCGAGAGCCCGCCGCACCGGGCCGCGGCAGTTCGTGACGGCGAGGACGATGCCGCGCCGTCCTGCCGTTCGGTGGGCCGCCTGCAGCACGGTGACGCTGTGGGCGTCGAGAAACCGCAGCGCGGCGAAGTCGAGAACGATCCGGGTGAGGCCCGGCTTGCCCAGGACGCCCCGCAGCACCGCCCCGAACTGGCCGGCGGTGGTGGCGTTGACCTCCCCGGCGACGGCCACCGCGACCGTGGTGTCGTCGATGACGGACGTGCGCAGCACGAATCGGGGCGGGTTCGTGGGCTGGCGTCCAGCGCTCATCCGTACTCCTTGTCGTGGACCAGGTACGCGCGGTAGCGGGGTCCGAAAGCGCACCGGGGGAGAGGCTGACCCTGCCTCTCCCCCGGTGGTGGTCCGACCGGCAGGGAGCGTGGTTCGGACCCAAGCGGTCGGCCGGGGGAGCCGACCGCTTCGGTGTACGTCAGTGCTTGGTGTACGTCAGTGCTTGGCGGAGGAAGCGGGCCTGCTGCCGTGGTCGGTCGGCGCGCTGCTTGGGCGGCCGGTCGGGTGGCCCTGGCCGGACTTCCCGTTGCCCGCGTCGGCGCTGGTGGCGGGGGTCGGGGCGGCGAGCAGGGCCGTGCAGTACAGGTTGACCTTGTCCTTGCCGCCGGCGGCGGTGATAAGCACGGTGAACGCGGGGTTCTCGAGCGCCTTGCCGTGGTCGGCCTTGTTGCCGGCCGCGTAGGCGTGGCACAGGCCGACCAGCGACGGCGACGGTGCCTTGGAGGCGTCCGGACCCTTGGCGTCCGACCGGTCGTCGGCGTCCTTGGACGCGTTCGGCGCGGCCGAGCGGTGGGCGGCACCCGATTCGGAGGCGTCGGGGTGCGCTGCCGACAGGCCCGCGTGGGTGGACGGGGCCGGCTCGGACAGCGGGTTGGGCAGCGTACCGGTGCCCGCGGCCAGCGCCACTCCACCTGCGGTGGTGGTGGCGAGGATCGCCATGACCTTGACGGTCAGGACTTTGGCTACGGCGGACTTGATCACAGAAAGTCTCCCTGGTCGAGGGGCGGGGATGGCAGGGGCGGTCCGGAACGCCGTGGCGATGGACGGCTCACAGGCCAGCTCCTCGGGTCGACCGGGCACCGCCGCCGCGGCCAGCAGAGCCGCCAGCGGCGGGTGGCTGGGGCGCGCGCCGGCCCGTACCTGGTCGAGCAGGTGCTCGGCGGCACGGCGGTCGATTAGAGGTGACTTGTGTGCGTTCATCGCATACCTGTAGGCGTCGTGGCCCTCGGATGTGTCACACCCGCTCCCGTCCTGTCTTTCTGTGTGGTCAGTACGCCGTGGCCTCCGCCGGATGCCGCGGCGAGCTGGTCGAGCTGTTCGGCCAGCCGGCGCAGGCCCCGGTACGCCGAGGTCCGGATCGCGCCGGCCCGCTTGCCCAGC
>NZ_JAATVY010000020.1 GCF_011947195.1 Planosporangium thailandense
TTTTAAAAGAAAAAGCCGCCAACCAAATACGTATTCGGTGATTGGTGTCATGCTTTTTCCCCTCCCCCCCCCGCTGAGGGACGCTCGTGGCGGCCCGCCGGCAACGCGCCGGCGGGCCGCCACGAGGCGATGGAACGGGGAAAAGGTGGAACAGGCACACTCAGAGGTACAGATCAACGAGGCCGGCGTCCGGGTGACCCGCTGGAGGTTCGAGGTCGGCGAGCACACCGGCACCCACCGGCACGAGGTGCCGTACGTCGTCGTACCCGTGGTGTCCGGCCGGGTCGGCGTGCGGGTGGGTGACGACGTGAACTACCAGGACCTCGTCGCGGGCCGGAGCTACCTCCGCCCGGCCGGAGCCGAGCACGACGTGTACAACGCCGGCATCGCCCCGTTCACGTTCGTCGAGATCGAACTCGTCGCCGACCACACCGCGTAAGCGTTCGCGCGGAGCGGCGTACGTAGGCTGGGGATGTGGCCCCGGACCGAACCATGCGCGAGCGGATGCTCGCCGGTGAGCTGTACATCGCCGACGACCCGGAGCTGGCCCGGGACTCCGCCCGCGCCCAGGCGTTGAGTCACCGGTACAACACCATGGACCCGACCGACGGCGACGCGCGTCGGGCCCTGCTCACCGAACTGCTGGGCGCCTTCGGCGCGGGCAGCGAGATCCGGCCGCCGTTCTACTGCGACTACGGCTACCAGACCTTCATCGGCGCGCGGACCTTCGCCAACTTCGGACTGGTGTGCCTGGACGTGGCCACGGTGACCATCGGCGACGACGTCCAGCTCGGACCCAACGTCCAGCTGCTGACGCCCACCCATCCGCTCGAGCCCGATCCGCGCCGGGACAAGTGGGAGGCCGCCCGCCCCATCGCCATCGGCGACAACGTCTGGCTCGGCGGCGGCGTCATCGTCTGTCCCGGCGTCACGATCGGGGCGAACACCGTGGTGGGCGCGGGCGCCATCGTCACCCGTGACCTGCCGCCGAACGTCGCCGCGGTCGGCAACCCGGCGCGCGTCGTGCGCGAGCTGACGCCCTAGCCACGGGTGGGGCGGCCCCACCGCCCCGGTCAGGCCTCCTCGACCCGGTTGCGGCCGGCCTGCTTGGCCCGGTACAGCGCGAGGTCGGCGCGGGCGAGCAGCTGGTCGAGGTCGTCGTCCACGGGGGTGAGCCGGGCCAGCCCGACACTGACCGTGACCGGGACCGGCCCGCCGCGGGTGGGCACCGGCGACGCCGCCACCGCCGCGCGGACCCGCTCGGCGAGGTCGACGTCGTCGTCGAGATCGGGCAGCACGGCGGCGAACTCCTCGCCGCCGTAGCGACCGAGCACGTCGCAGCTGCGGACAGTGGTCGCTACCCGGTGCGCCACCTCGCGGATGACGTCGTCGCCGACGGCGTGCCCGTACGTGTCGTTGATCTTTTTGAAGCTGTCGACATCGAGCATGATGGCGCCGAGCGCCCGGCCGTTGCGCCGCGCCGCGGCCACCAGCGTGCCGGCGAGAGCGTAGAAGTGCCGCCGGTTCGGCACCCCGGTCAGCTCGTCGGTGGTGGCCAGCTCCCGCACCCGGCTGAACAGCACCGCGTTGTCGTAGGCGCTCATGCCCTGACTCGCGAGGCCGGCGCAGATCGCCCGGCCGCTGTCGTCGAAGCCCGCACCGGCCAGGACCACGAGACCGACCGGCCCTTCGCGGGCGACCAGCGGTACGACCAGGGCCGCCGGGTGCTGACCGACCGCGGCGCGCAGCGCGGGCGGCAGCTCGTCACCGCTCACCACCGTAGGTGTCGAAGCAGACCAGAATGCCGCAAGCGCAGCGTCACCGGACAGGTCGATCTCCGCGCCGGACGCGACCGCGCCGGCGACCGCCATGGCCGTCAACCGCGGCCCGTGGCCGCGCAGCAGGCAGCCGGCCCGCGCCCCGGCCTGGTCGTACAGCGTGGCGAACAGCTTGTTCAGCAGCTCGGTCGGGTCGAGGATCGCGCTGAGCTCGACCATGCTCGCGCGCAGCGTCTCGGCCAGCTCCTGTTGCCGGCGGCTGGTGAGGACCTCGGCGTCGAGCTGCGCGGCGCGCGCGGTCTCCAGCGACACCGCCACGTGGTGGGTGATCGCGGTCAGCACCGACACGTCGTCTTCGGTGAAGACGCCACGCGCGACCCGGCTGTCGAGGTACACCACGCCGCGCACGACGCCCTTGAGCTGCACCGGGGCCACCATGATGCTGCGCAGCCCGTGCGCGACGACGCTGCGCGACCCGAGCGCCGCGCCCTCGTCGGTGCCGGTGACGACCAGCGCCTCACCGGTCTCGAGGACCCGCCGGACGAGTGTCGAGCCGTACCCGCTCGCTGCGTCAACGTCGTTGCCGGCCGCGTCGCGACCCGCGAACGGCACCGGCTCGCCGGCCTCGTCGACGACGAACATCAGCGCCCGCTCGGCGCCGAGGATGCCCAGCGTCTCGTCGAGCGCGACACCGGCCAGCCGCCGCGGGTCGAGGATGCTCGCCGCGGCGGCGCTGACCTGCTGCAGCGCCTCCAGCCGACGGTTGGTGCCGGAGCTGGCTCCGGCCGCGTGGGTGAACCGGGCGGCCGACGGCGCGTCGTCCACTCCGAACTCCACCCGCACCTGGCGGCGCCGGTGCTCCCAGCCGTGGTCGACGGCCAGCACGTACGCGTTGCGCGCCTGCCGTTCGGCCTCCGCGGTGAGCCCGAGCTGCCGGAAGGCGCGCGCCCGGATCCGGGCCACCTCGAACGACACCAGGGGCGCGTCCAGCGGCCGGGCCACCCGGTCGACCCGGTCGATCAGCTCGATGGCCTTCTCCGTACGCCCCCGCTGCTGCTCCAGCGCGGCTCTGGCGATCTGGTGGGCGACCTTGAGCAGCGGGGTGGTGGTGACGCGGCTCGTTTCCTTCACCGCGTGCTCGGCGACCGCGAGCCGGGCGGCCCGCTCGCCCTCCGGGGCCATCCGCAGCTGCGCGAGCCGTCCGTGCGCCCGGTAGATGTAGAACCATTTGACGTGGGGCATCAGCTCCGAGCGGCGCAGGCCCAGCCCTTCGAACTCGGCGACGAGCTCGTCGAACGGCGCGCCGAACTCGCCCTGCTCGACGGCGGCGGACGCGGCGGCCGTAATGATGTTCGCCCGCTGCACCGGCGTACCGGAGCCGTCCGGGAACGCCGCCCGCAGCGCGGCGTACGCGGCCGCGGCCTCGGCGTGCCGGCCCTGCTGGGCGGGGACCATGACGCCGAGCATCGCGAACGAGGTGCCGGCGGCCTGCGCCGGATCGGGTAGGTGGCGCAGACCCTGCTCGTAGGCTGTCCGCGCCTCACGGGTGTGGCCGCGCAGCACGAACCGCAGGCCGGCGGCGGCCTGTCCGGTGATGAACTGGGCGGGCTCCAGCCACCGGGTGTGCTGGGCGGTCGCCTTGTCCCAGCCGACCCCGTCGTCGAGGCCGCCCTGCACGAGCGCGATGCTGCGCATCCAGTCGGCGAAGGCGACCATCGCCGGGTCGTTGAGAGCCTCCGCCGCCCGGGCCGCCCGCGCGAACGCGCGCTCGGCGACCCGGCGCCGCTTCAACAGGGCCGCGAGGTATCCGAGCAGGCCGTACACCTGGACGTAGGGCGGGCACGGGCCGAGCCGGTTCACCGGGTACAGGGCCCGGAGCGCGAAGATCGCGACCTCCTTCAGCCGGAGACCGACCGCGGCGGCGTAGGCGCCCGAGCCGAGCAGGGCGGCCGCGGCTGCCAGCTCCTCGCGCCGGCGTCCACGGACGGCGCCGAAGCCGATGCGGAACCGGGCGGCCAGCATGCCCACCAGCCCGAGGGCGAGGGTCGTCACGATGAGCACGGCCTTGTTGCGCGGCAGTCCGTGCCCCAGTTCCGCAAGGCCCTGCCGCACCGCGTCGGTCGCCCGGTCGTCGGCCCAGGTGGTGTGGTGCAGTTCGACCATCGTCCGGTACAGCTCGGCGCGCCGCCGCGGCTCCCGCTCCCCGGCCAGCGCCTCCTCCAGCGTGGACAGCGTGTCGGCGAACCGGCCGGCCCGCAGGTACGCGATGGCGAGCGGGTGCAGCAGCTCGGCGCCGGCGGGGTGGCCGCCGGCTGCGGCGAGGGCCCGCGCCTGCTCCAGGAAAGCCACCGCCTCGCCCGGTACCTGGTCGGCGAGCGCCTGCTGCCCGGCGGCGAGGGCGCTGGCGTACCGTGCCGACGGGTCGGCGTCGGCGCCGGCCTGGGCGTGGTGGCGGGCGAGCGCGTACACGTGGCCGGCGTCGCGCGCCTGCGCGGGCAGGGCGTCGAGAGCGGCGGCGACCGTGGCGTGCAGCCGGCGCAGCGCCGTCGCCGGTACCCGGGCCAGCAGCGCGTCCCGGATGTTCGGATGGATGAACCCGTACCGGCCGTCGCCCCGGGGCTCGACGAGCCGGCGGGCTACCGCCACGTCGAGCGCGGCGACGATCCGCTCGTCGGGCAGCGCGCAGGCCGCCGTCACGAGGTCGAGCCGGAAGTGGCTGCCGACCACCGCGGCGGCCACGAGCAGGTCGCAGGCGTCCGGGGGCAGCCCGTCGAGCCGCGAGACGATCAGGTCGCCGACGTCCTGGGTCCGATTGAGGCTGTCCAGGCCGCGCTCGTCCAGCAGCCAGCGACCCCACAGCGGGGCCAGCAGCCCGGTGTCGACCAGCTGGCGCAGGTACTCCACGCTCGCCAGCGGCAGTCCGCCGGTACGGGCGGCGACGTGCGCGACGAGCTCCGGGGGAACGGTGGCGCCGGGAAGTCGGGAGGCCACCAGGGCGGCGGTACCGGCGAGGTCGAGCGGGCCGGCGGAGACCTCGACCTCAGCCGGGAATTCCGGGGCGCCCGCGTCATCGAGCCAGGTGAGGACGACCAGCAGCGGCGCGCCGGGCAGGTCGGCGGCGAGAACGTCGAGCACCCGGTGGGACGCCGCGTCGAGCCACTGGGCGTCGTCGACCTCGAGGACGCCGCCGCCGTACTGGCGGGCCAGCTCGGTGAGGAAGACCGCGAGCGCGGAGAACAGCCGGTCGTCGCGACCGTCGGCCGGCGGCCCGGGCCGGTCGCCGAGGATCGCCGTCAACGCCGGCGACAGGTTCGCGACCAGCGCGGGCCCGGCCGTGTCCGCCGCGCGCCGCAGCCGCTCGTGCGCCTCGGCGCGCCGCTCGTCGGGCAGCTCGCGTACCCGGGTCAGGTGCCCCTCCACGGCGGCGCGGACGGCGGCGAGGGGCAGCTCTTCGTCCTTGACGGCGCGCGTGCGCAGCACGAGCGCCGATCCGTCGGCGGCGGCGGCGACCTCGGCGGCGAGCCGGCTGCGGCCGCCACCGGCCGGGCCGCGAACGACCGCGAAGCCACCCCGGCCGTTCCTGACCTCCTCCCAGCGGGTGAGCAGCGCCCGCCGCTCGGCCGCCCGACCGCACAGCGGCCACTCGGCACCGGCGACCGCGACCGGAACGCCGGCTTGATCGGCCGCGCCGTCGATGCCGCTGAGCGCCGCCAGCAGCGCCGTCGCGCTCGGGTACCGGTCGTCCGGGTCCTTGGCGAGCAGCCGCGTGACGACGGCCGCGAAGGCCGGGTCGAGGTCGGGCCGGAGGTCGCGGGGGTCCGGCACCGGCGCCACGGCGTGCAGCCGCAGCAGTTCGCCGACGTCGTCGGCGAGGTACGGCGGACGCCCGGTGAGGCATTCGTACAGCACCGCGCCCAGGGAGTACAGGTCCGACCGGCCGTCGACCGGCCGCTTGAGCATGCCCGACTGCTCGGGCGCGCCGTACGCGAAGGTGCCGACCGCCGCGTCCGGCGCGATCCGGTTCTGACCCAGCGCCGCGAGGCCGAAGTCGATGAGCACCGCCGGGCGGCCCGCCGGCACCATGATGTTCTGGGGCTTGATGTCGCGGTGGACCAGTCCGGTGCGGTGGGCGGCGGCCAGCGCCTCGGCCAGCTCACGGGCAAGGACGGCGACCCGGTCGCGCGGCAGCGCCCCGTTGACCAGCTCGGCGGCGAGTGAGCGTCCGCCGATGAGTTCGGTGACCAGGGCGGGGCTGCCGTCGTAACGGCCGGCGGCGTAGGCGCGTACCACGCCGGGATGGTCGACGCAGGCGAGCAGCGCCGCCTCCCGGCGGAAGGAGGTCAGGACCGGCTCGTCGTCGACGGCGGGAGTGCGCGGGCGCTTGAGGGCGAAGCGGCGGTCGTCGCGGCGGACGCGGTGCACCACCGTGTACGCGCTACGCCCGATCTCCGCCTCGACCGCCATGCCGGTCAGTTCCATGCCGGCCGGTTCCATGCCGGCCAACTCCGCCGGGTCCGTGTCACGGCCCGGCTGACGTGCGCCTGTGTCCACCTGCTTCACCCGTCGCCTTCACTCCCGTACGCAAGAGCCCATCGGCGTGCGATGGGTGTACGTGAATCTTTTTCTCCCGCCGACGCGGCGGCGCGTCAGCCGTGATTCACCCGATTCACGTAACACGCCGGAGTTTGCCTATTTCAGGGGATTACACCCTTAAAAGGGCATGATTGTCACTGACGGGCGTAGCGGGAGGGCCATGCGCAGCGGCGTGTTCGAGCGGTTCACGGAGGACGACGGCGAACTGCGGGTCGAACTGCACGTCCAGCCGGCGATCAACTACGCGCTCGTACACAACCGGGTACCCGTCGTCCGGCACCTGTCGGTCACCAACCGGACCGGCCAGCCGGTCACCGACCTGCGGATCACGCTCGAACTGCTCGGCCCCGACGGCCCCCTCGCCCCACAGTGGACCCGCTTCGTGTCCGCGCCCGTACCGCCCGGCTCCACCGTCGGCTGGGAGGACTTCACCGAGTTCGTACCCGACCACGGGCGTCTACGCGACACCGACGAGGCGTTCCCGGTCGACTACCGGCTCACGGTCGTGCGACCCGGACAGCCCGACACCCGGCTGGTCGCGCCGTCGTCGGTGCTCGCGCACAACGAGTGGTTCAACAGCCCGGCCCTGTACGACAGCCTGGCCGCGTTCGTGCAGCCCAACACGCCCGCGGTGGATGCGACGCTGCGGGCCACGGCGCGAATCCTCCTCGACCGCACCGGCTCCGGGTCGCTGCAGGGCTACCAGGCCGGACCGGAGCGCGCCGCGCACATCGCCGGCGCGGTGTACGAGGCGCTGCGCCAGCTCGGCATTCACTACCAGCACGTACCGGCGTCCTTCGAGCACACCGGACAGAAGGTGCGCACCACCGCGGCGGTGCTCGACGGCCGGATGGGCAACTGCCTGGACCTGTCGGTGACGTACGCCGCCTGCCTGGAAGCCGCCGGGCTGCACCCGCTGATCTGGCTGACCGGCACCCACGCGTTCGCCGGCTTCCTGCTCGACGCCGACCGGCTCAGCGACGCCGTCGTGACCGAGGCCAACCTGCTCATCTCGATGGTCGAGGCGGGCCGGACCGTACCCGTGGAGCTGACCCGGATCGGTCCGGGCGCCACCTGCGCCGACTTCACCGACGCCGTCCGGGCCGGCCTGGAGCACTTCCGGGCCCGCCGCCACGACCTGCAGGGCGTGGTCGACGTGCACCTCGCGCACCGGTGCGGCATCCGCCCGCTACCCTCGACGGCCACCGTGGACGGCGGCCAGCCCCCGCGGCCCGCCGAGCCGACGGCCGCGCCCGCCGCCGGCTCCATCGACCTTCCCGACGGGGTGGCCCGCGCACAGCTGCGCAAGCGCGCCGAGGCCGGCGAGGCGCCCGAGCGCGCCGACGACTCACCCCGCCGCGTGCAGCAGTGGAAACGGTCCCTGCTCGACCTCAGCCTGCGCAACCCGCTGCTCAACCTGCCCACCCGCGGGCGCGGGCTCGACCTGCACGTACCGGCCGGCGCACTGGCCCTGCTCGACAGCCTCGTCCACGAGGGCGGCCAGATCCAGGTCATCCCGCAGGACGCGATCAGCCAGCTGCACCGGCTCGCCGGGACGGTGCGGGCCCAGGATCTCGACCCGGACGTCCTGGCCCGGGAGCTGCGCACCGACCGGCGCATCTACGGCGCGGTCAGCGAGCAGAAGTACGTGTCCACCATGCGCGACCTCCAGCGCGAGGCCCGCACGATGGAGCAGGAGACCGGCAGCAACTACCTCTACCTGACGATCGGCACGCTCGTACACACCCGGAGCAACGGCGCCGAGGCGCACGCCCCGCTGTTCCTGGTTCCGGTACGCGTCGAGGGCGGCACCGGCCGCCGGCCGTACTTCTTCGCGGCCGACGGCCCCGAGCTCGCCGCGCCCAACCACTGCCTGATCGAGTGGCTGCGCCGCCGGCACGGGGTGGAGATCCCGGAGCTGACGAACCCGGTCGTGGACGACTACGGCATCGACATCGCCAAGACCCTCGCGGCGATCAACGGAAGGCTCGTCGACAGCCGCCTCAACTACCGCATCGACGAGCGCGCCAGCCTGCGGCTGCTGCAGTTCTCGACGTACCGGATGTGGCGCGATCTCGCCGACCACTGGCCGGCTTTCGTCGAGAACCCGGTCGTCCGCCACCTGGTCGACCCCGGCACGGCGCGGTTCGACGACCCGGCCGGCACCGACGGAGCGCACGTCGACGAGGCGGCGCTACACGTGCCGATCCAGGCCGACGGCTCCCAGCTGCAGGCCATCGCGATGGCCGAGCAGGGCCGCTCGTTCGTCCTCGAGGGGCCGCCCGGCACCGGCAAGTCACAGACCATCACCAACCTGATCGCCCGCGCCGTCGCCGCCGGGCGCTCGGTGCTGTTCGTGGCCGAGAAGCAGGCCGCGCTCGACGTCGTCAAGCGCCGGCTCGGCCAGGTCGGGCTCGCCCCCTTCGCCCTCGACCTGCACGGACGCAAGCAGTCGATGAACGCGATCCGCGAGCAGCTGCGCGAAGCTCTCGACCAGCGCGAACGCGGCGGCGAGGCGGGCTTCACTGCCGTCGAGACCGGCTACCGCGCCCGGCTCGCCCCGCTCGCCGGGTACCCGGCCCGCGTCCACACCGCCGGCCGGACGGGCCTGTCCGCCTGGTCGGCGTACGAGGCGACCCTCGCGTACGGCGACGGGCCGAGCGCCCCGGTGCCCGGCAGCTATCTCGCCGCCGCCGGTCACGAGCGGGTGGAGCAGGCGCTCCGGTCGCTGCCCGCCGTCGCCCGGGCGGCCCGGCTGCGCCCGCACCACCCGTGGGCGCTCAGCGGCCGCCGGAGCCTCGACGGCCTGCACGCCGGCGCCGCGACGCAGGTCGCCGCCGAGCTGGAAGAGGTCCGGGGCCTGGTGAGCGAGCGGCCGCATCTGATCCGGCTGCTGCGCGGGCTGCCCAGCCCCACCGCGATCGGCGCGTTCCTGCCGGCCGCCCGGCTCGCCGCCCGCGGCGACCTGCCGGACCGCGAGGTCGTGGCGCGGGCCGCCGATCCACGCTGGGAGCCGGCGCTCGCACGGCTGACCGCGGAGCTGGACCGGTTCCGCGCCGAGTACGCCGCCGAGCTCGCGGCCTTCTCCCCCGAGGTGTTCAGCCTCCCCGACCTGCCGCACCTGCACGCGGAGGCCCGGGAAGCGGCGACCCGCCTGTTCGGCAAGGCCCGGCGCCTGCAGGAGGTCGCCGACCGGCTCACCCCGTACCTGCGGCCCGGCGCCACGGTGGCCGCCGACGACGTCGAGCGGGTGATCGGCCGGCTGCTGCACGCCGGGAGCGCCGCGTCCACCCTCCACCGGCGCATCGAGGAGCTCGGCGGGCTGGTCCTCCCGGACGGCTGGCTGCCCACCGGGCCGGCCGCGCCCGCCGAGCTGGTCCACGCCCGCCAGGCGAGCGTGGCCAGCCGCCAGCTCGTCGCCGGGCACCCGGTGGCGTGGGCGGCCCTGCGCGCGGGCGTCACCGACAACGACGTGCGCGTGCTGGAACGACTCGCCGCGGCCTGGCGGGCCTGGGCCGGCATCCTGCGCAGCGGCCCGCCCCAGCTCCGCCTGTGGACGGCCGGCCTGCACTGGCTCGACGCCTGGGACCGGGACGGCTCGGCCTGGCTGACCGACCTGGGCGCCGAGGAGCTGGCCCCGGTGCGGCACTGGGCGGCGGTCCTCGCCCACACCGACGTGCTGGCCGAGGCCGGTCTGACGGACCTCGCCGACCAGCTGCTGCGCGGCGAGGTCGACCCGGACCTGGCCGAGGAGGCGTACCGGCGCGGGCTTGCGCGGGCCTGCCTCGCCGAGCGGCTGCGCGCCGGCGGGCTGGACCGCTTCGACCCGACGCTGATCGACAAGCACATCGAGCAGTTCGAGGCGGCCGGCCGGCAGCTGCGCGCCGCCCTGCGCGACCAGCTGCCCTCGACCCTGGTACGCCACCGGGCCCGCGCCACCGACGGCCAGGGCGACCGGCTCGCCGAGTTCGCCGCCGAGCTGCGCCGCAAGCGCGGCGGCCGGTCGTTCCGGGACCTGTTTTCGGCCTACCCCGACCTCGTGCTGGCGCTGACCCCGTGCGTGCTGGTCAGCCCGGCCTCGGCGGCCAACTTCCTGGCGCCCACCGCGGCGCGGTTCGACCTGGTCGTGTTCGACGAGGCGTCCCAGATCCGGGTGGCGGAGGCGGTCGGCGCGATGGGGCGCGGCCGGTCGGTGGTCATCGTCGGTGACTCCCGCCAGATGCCGCCGAGCACGATGATGCAGGCCGCGGCCGGCGGCGACGAGGCGGCCGGCACGGCCGGCGACAACGGCCCGGCCGAGGACCTGGAGAGCATCCTCAGCGAGGCCGTCGAGTCCGGTCTCCCCCAGCGGTGGTTGACGTGGCACTACCGCAGCCGCGACGAGTCGCTCGTCGCCTTCTCCAACCGGTACTACTACGACAGCAGGCTGTCGACCCTGCCCGCCCCGGGCCCGAGCAGCACGGCCGGCATCGGCTGGCGCCGGGTCGACGGCGCCTTCGACCGGGGCGGTACCCGTACCAACGAGGTGGAGGCCCGCGCGGTCGTCGCGGAGATCGCCGCCCGGCTGCGCGACCCGGCGACCGCCGACGACTCGATCGGCGTGGTGACCTTCAACATCCAGCAGCGTGACCTCATCCTCAACCTGCTGGAGGACAGCTCGGACCGGTTGATCCGCAACCGGATGGCACCCACCGCGGTCGAGCCGATCTTCGTCAAGAACCTGGAGAACGTACAGGGGGACGAGCGGGACCTGATCCTGTTCTCGTTGGCGTTCTCCACCAACCCGGAGACCGGGCAGCTTCCGTTGAACTTCGGGCCGCTCAGCCAGGTGGGCGGGGAGCGCCGGCTGAACGTCGCGATCACGCGGGCCCGGCGGCAGGTCGTGCTGTTCTCCTCCTTCGACCCGGCCGACATCGACCTGTCGCGCACCACGGCCACCGGTACCCGGCACCTGCGGGCCTACTGCGAACTGGCCGCCGCCGGCGCGGACCGCCTCGGCGACCTCGCCCCCGGCGCCCGCGCCGACCACGACCGGGTCCGGGAGGCGGTCGCGGACGCGATCCGGGCCCGCGGCCACGAGGTGGTCACCGGGTACGGGCTGTCGGACTTCACCGTCGACATCGCGGTACGCGCCCCCGGTTCGCCGCGCTGGCAGGTCGCCGTGATGCTCGACGGTCCCCGGTGGAGCGCGCGGCCGACCGTCGCCGACCGGGACGGCGCGCCGCTGCTGCTGCGTACGGTCATGGGCTGGCCCGAGGTCGTGCGCTGCTGGCTGCCGGCCTGGGTCCAGGACCGCGAGGCGGTGCTGGACCGCATCGACGCCGCCGTGGCCCAGGCGGTCGCCGCCGCCGCAGCGCAGGCGGTCGCCGCCGCCGCAGCCGAGCGGGACGCACCGGCCATTCCCGCGCGGCCCGCGGTCGACCCGCCGGAGGAGAGCGGGATCCCGGACCCGCCGACCCCGTCCGCCGACGCCGGCCCGCTCGACCTCGTCGCGCGCGCGAGAAACGGCGCGAGGCGGGACGCAGCCGCCAGGAGCGGGCCGGCCCGCAACGGCGCGGTGACCGGACGCCGAGCCCGTTCGCAGGCGACGCCGGGCCGGCGCCAGGTGCCCGAGCAGGTGCTGGTCGCGTCGATCGACGCGCCGCCGGCGCCCGCCGCCGAACGCAGACCGGGCGGCGCCGGCGCGCCGTTCGTGCCGTACACGCCGACCCCGCTCGGCAGCCAGTCCGACATCGACGCCCTCGGCACCGACCAGCGCGTACGCAAGCTGGTCCGGGCCAGCCTCAACGAGATCGTCGCCGCCGAGGGTCCCATCGAGCAGCATCGACTCGCGCGCCTGACGCTGGCCCGGTTCGGCTTCGCCAAGATCCGGGAGGACCGCCGCAACGCCGTCCTGGCCCTGGTCGATCCCGCCACGCTCCGCCACCACGAGGGTGTCGGCACCTTCGCCTGGCCGAGCGGGCTCGATCCCCGGCGGTGGAACGGCTTCCGCACCACGCAGTCCCGGACCGACCGCGCCTTCGAGGAGATCGCTCCCGAGGAGATCGCCAACGCCGTGCGGTACGCGCTGACCGCGGCGCCGGAGCTGACCGAGCAGGAGCTGTTCCGCAGCACGCTGGAGCTGCTCGGGTACCAGCGCCGGACCGAGAAGATCACGAAGCTGCTGCGGTACGGCCTGCTGACGGCGCTCACCAGTGGCCGGGTGGTTCACGGCGGCCACGGCCGCTACCTGCTCAGCTGACCAGCCGGTAACACCCGGGAAAACAGTGCCTACCGTCGATGCCCCCATCCGTTACTCTGATCGCGTGCCCGCTGACTTTCCGCATACGTCGGCGTTGACGCTGCCGGAGCGCGACCCACCGGGACGCGACCGGCCCGGGCGCGATCAGTCCAGACGCGACGGCCCGCACGACGGACCCGGATCCGCAGCTGTAAACCCGCCGTTCACACCTGCCCGCGCGGCGCGGACGGCTTCCCTGAACTGCTCAACCATCCCTGACCGGTGCCGATGACACTCACGAGGCCGAGGGAGAGGAGGCGCCATGCGCTGGCCCCGCAGTGCCTCGTCGGCCGCCCCGGTCCATGCCGGGTTCATCGGCGTGACCCTGATGGCCACCATCTCGTACGCCCTCGCCGACCCGGCCGGGCGCACCGTGGTGTACGCGCTGGTCACGCTCGTGCCGGTCACCACCTTCCTGCTCGCGCTCCGGGCCGGGCACCTGCCTGACCGCGTACCGTGGGGCGCCGCCATCGGCGGCCTCGCCCTGCTCACGTTGAGTCACCTGGTGTGGCCGGACTGGATCCCCGCCCACCACCTCGGCCGGGCCGAGGGTTCGCTCACCGACCTCACCATGAACGTCTCCCACACGCTGTTCCTCGTGGGCACGGGCGCGGCGCTGCGCCGGCACGCGGTCCACGACAGCGGCGGGCTGCTGGACGCCGCGATGGTCGGTCTGTGCGCGGGCGGTCCACTGTGGGAGTGGGTGATCCGGCCGCACCTCGGGCCGGACGCGTCACCGTTCGGCCAGGTCATGCTCCTGCTGGACCTGCTGACCCTCGCCGGGGTGGGCGGCTGCCTCCTGCGCATCGGCGTCACAGCGAAGAAGGCGCGCGGACCGCTCGGGTACCTGATCGCCTGCGACGCGTTCACGCTGCTCGCCAACGCCACCGCGGTCCTGACCGTGCACGGCCCCTCGGTGTGGACCGCCGAGTTCATGATGCTGGGCTATCTGACCCTCGCCGCGGCACCGTTGCACCCGGCCGCCCCGTACTGCACCCTGCCGGAGCCCACCGCCGGCCGGGCGACGGGTCACCCACATCTCGGCTGGCTCGGCGCCGCCCTGTGCGCCAACCCGCTGATCGCCGCCGTGCAGACCATTCGCGGCGGTGCCGGCTCCAGCCTGCTGCTGCCGGTCGGTACCCTGCTGGTCATCCCGCTGGTGCTGCTGCGCTTCCAGCAGCTTTCCGCGCAACGGGACAGGGCCGAACGGACCCTTGCGCACCACGCGAGCCACGACGAACTGACCGGCCTGTACAACCGGCGGCACATCGTCGCCGAGATCGACCGCGCGCTGGACGAGGTCCGGCAGGGCGCGCTCGACGGGATCGCCCTCGTGCTGTGCGACCTCGACGGGTTCAAACCGGTCAACGACCGGATGGGCCACCAGGCCGGCGACCTGGTCCTGCAGACCGTCGCGGCGCGGCTCGCCGGCTGCCTGCGCGGCGACGACGTGGTCGGCCGGCTCGGCGGCGACGAGTTCCTGATCCTCTGCCGGGGCGCACCGGAGCGCGCGGTGGCGCAGCTCATCGAGCGCATCCCGCGAGCGGTGGGCACGCCGGTGGAGCTTGCGGGGGTCACCGTGACCGTCGGGGTCACGATCGGTTCGGCGATCGCCGGCACCGCCACCACCCTGGACCGGGACGCGCTGATCGGGCAGGCCGACGCCACCATGTACGCCGGCAAGGCGGGGCGGCGCCGCCTCCCCGGCCCGGGTACCACCCCTCGGGTGGCCATCGAGACGTACAAGTAGTCTCGACCGCCGGAGCGTGACGACGGGAGGCGGGCGTGGAATCGGGGAACCCGGGTGGGGCCGCGGCGATGCTGGCCGCCGATCGGGCGTCCGCCGGGCTGGGCATCGAACCGGTCGAGCTCTCCCCCGGCCGCGCCGTGCTCCGGATGACGGTCACCGAGACGATGCTCAACGGGCACGGCATCGCCCACGGCGGATACGTCTTCCTGCTCGCCGACAGCGCGTTCGCGTGCGCGTGCAACTATCCCGGCTCGACCACCGTCGCGGCGAACGCCGAGATCGACTTCCTCGCGCCGGTCCGCGTGGGCGACCAGCTCGTCGCCGAGGCGGTCGAGCGGGTGCGCCGCGGCCGCAGCGGCATCTACGACATCACCGTCCGGCGCGGTGACGAGGTGGTGGCGGAGTTCCGGGGCCGCAGCCGCACGCTGCGCACCGGCTGACGCCCGCACCCGCCGGCAACGGGCGCCAGCCGGCAACGCCTACTTCGCCGGGTGGCGCAGGGCCATCGCGGACAGCAGCTCGTACGCGGCGTGCGACGCGGCGATCCCGGTGATCTCCGCGTGGTCGTACGCGGGCGCCACCTCGACGATGTCGGCGCCGACGAGGTTGAGCGTGGCGAACGAGCGGAGGATGGCGAGCAGCTCGCGGCTGAGCAGGCCGCCGGACTCGGGGGTGCCGGTGCCCGGGGCGAAAGCGGGGTCGAGCACGTCGATGTCGACCGAGACGTAGACCGGCCGGTCGCCGACCCGTGCCCGGATGCGTTCCGCCACGCCGCGGGTACCGAGGTCCTCCATCTCCCGCGCGTGCACGATCTGGAAGCCGAGCTCGACGTCGTCGGTCAGGTCCGCCGAGGAGTACAGCGGCCCGCGGATGCCGACGTGCAGGCAGCCGGACTGATCGATCAGCCCTTCCTCGGAGGCGCGGCGGAACGGGGTGCCGTGGGTGTACGCCGCGCCGAAGTAGGTGTCCCAGGTGTCGAGGTGGGCGTCGAAGTGCACGACCGCGACCGGGCCGTGCTTGTGCGCCATCGCCCGCAGCAGCGGCAGCGCGATGGTGTGGTCGCCGCCGATGGTGAGCAGCCGGCCGGCCCGCTCGAGGAGGCTGCGCGCGCCCCGGTCGATCCCGGTGATCGCCTCGTCGAGAGAGAACGGGTTGGCCACGATGTCACCGGCGTCGACGACCTGCTGCCGACCGAACGGCTCGACGTCGAGCGCCGGGTTGTACGGGCGCAGCAGGCGCGAGGACTCCCGGACGTGGGTGGGGCCGAAGCGGGCGCCGGGCCGGTAGCTGACGCCGGTGTCGAACGGCACCCCGACGACGGCGACGTCCACGTCGGACACCTCGTCGATGCGCGGCAGCCGGGCGAACGTGGCGGGGCCGGCGAAGCGGGGCAGGACGCTGGCGTCGACCGGACCCACGTTGGTGCCGGAGACGACGCGCGGCGGATTGTCAGTCATGCAGTTCCTCAGATTCGGTAGACGGGCGCGTAGAGATCCGGGCGGCGGTCGGCGTGCACGTCGTTGTGCTCGCTGATGCGCTTGTCGCGGGCGGCCGCGAGATCGAGGTCGGCCACCACCGTCGCCTCCCGGCCGAGGACCAGGTCGCGCAGCGGCCAGCCGTCCGGATCGACGACCACCGTGCCGCCGACCCAGTCCACGCCACGTTCGCCGGCGGTACGGTCGGCCACCGCGACGAACATGCGGTTGATGGCGGCCGCCGCCTGCACCCGGACGATCTCGCTCGGGCGCTCACCCGCCGGCCGGGGCAGCTGCGGCCAGTTGACCGGGGCGCACAACAGCTGGGTCCCGGCGAGCGCGGCCATCCGGGTCCACTCGGGAAACTCGAGGTCGTAGCAGATCATGACCGCGAGCCGGCCGTACGCGGTGTCCACCACGGCCGGGGCCGCGTCACCCGGGTCGAACACGAGCTTCTCGCGGTCCCACAGGTGCGCCTTGCGGTACAGCGCACGCACGCCGGAGGCGTCGACCAGCACGGCCGAGTTGCGCACCCGCCGGTCCGGGTCCAGCTCGCAGAAGCCGCCGACGAGGACGGCGTCGTGCCGGAGCGCCAGGTCGACCCAGCCGGCCACGGTCGGCCCGTCGGCCGGCTCGGCGAGCGAGCGGGCCTCGGCGGCGTCGCGGAACACGTACCCGCTGTTGGCCAGCTCGGGCAGGACGATGATCCGGGCGCCCGCTTCGGCCGCCTCCGCCACGGCGCGGCGTACCCTCGCCCGGTTGCCGTCGACGTCTCCGACAGCGAGCCGGACCTGGCAGCAGGCCACCCGCACGGCTGTCACCGGGTCACCGGAGGACATCGGCGGCCGGCGCTGTCGGCTCCAGCGCGGTGGCTTGCGGCGCCCTGTCATCCGTGGTCGCAGCATCCGGAGCCGCGTCATCCGGCGCCGGGTCGACCGACAGGTGCTCGTGCACCGCCAACCACCCGCCGGCGGGCTCGCGCCGGAACACGATCGTCTCCCGCTCCCTCAGCTCGGCCGGCTCACCGGCGACCCGGGTGCGCACCCGGTGGGTGAACACGGCCGTGTCGGGGGTGAGCAGCCGCACGCGCTGGTCGAGCGAACGGCACCCGTGGACCGCGAAGCCGTCGCGCTCCCATTCGCGCCAGACCTCCTGATAGCGCGAGCGGGAACCGATCAGCTCGGCGCAGTTGTGGAACACGAAGGTCGCGTCGGCCGCGAAGGCGGAGAAGTAGCGGTCCACGTCGTGCGAGCCGAACGCGTGGACCAGTGCCCGGGCCGCGCCCAGCACCTCGGCCCGCGCCACCTCGGCTTCCGTACGCGCCATGACAACCTCCGACCGCTGGCCTCTTGCGCATCAGTGGCAGCGATGTTGCCATGTGTTCAACGTCAGTTGCAAGTCAGTAAACATTCGACAAAAGGCCGCTCTGGCCCAATGATCTCTTCAGGCCCACCGGCCGCCATCGGCCGACGACGCTCGGTCACACAACCCGACGAGGACTGAAGCCGGGAACCCGGCGAGGAAAGGGGATGCGGTGAAATCCGTCCCGGTCTCCCCCAGCAACGGCAGGCTGCGCATCGGCGCGCGGCTGCGCGCCGCCCGGCAGCGGCAAGGGCTCACCATCGACCAGGTGGCCGCGAGCGCGGAGGTGACCAAGGGCTTCATCAGCCGCATCGAACGCGACGAGACCTCGCCCAGCGTCGCCACGCTGGTGACCATCTGCGAGGTCCTGTCGCTGCCGATCGGCACGCTGTTCGAGTCGCCGCAGACCGACCTGGTCCGCGCCGACGAGGCGCCGCGCATCCAGCTCACCGGCGCCGGCGCGGACGAGCGGCTGCTGACGCCGCGCGGGCAGGCCCGACTGCAGCTGATCCGGTCGGTGATTGAGCCGGGCGGCACCGGCGGCACCGAGCTGTACACCCTGAACTGCGAGATCGAGGTGCTGCATGTCCTGCACGGCACCATCGAGCTGGTATTCAGCCAGCACACCGAGCGCCTGGGCAGCGGCGACGCCATCACCTTCTCCGGCCGCGAACCGCACACCTGGATCAACCCCGACCAGGCCCGCAGCGCCGAGGTCATGTGGGTCATCGCGCCCGCGGCCTGGGACACGTCGGCCTGACCCGGCCCCGACGGGGACCACCACGCCGAGTAGACATTACGCGGAGTAGGCACACCGCCACCCCACCCGGCGGATCCGCAGGGTGGACATGGTTGACTGCCAGGCAAGTTTAGTTCAACATTGGGCAACTTCACGCCCTTACCGTCATACGCACTTCCCATGGAGCTGTCTGGTGGCATCTGATACATCGCAGGCGGCGGTCGCCGCGCCTCCGCTCATCGAGGTCCGCTCGATCGACTGGGTGCCCGACGAGGAGCGCCACGGCCGGCTGTGGCACCAGGCGCCCCTGTGGTTCCTCGGCAACTTCCAGTACTTCACGATCCCGATCGGCTTCATCGGCCCCGGGCTCGGCCTGTCGCTGGGCTGGACCGCCGTCGCCGGCATCCTCGGCATCATCATCGGCACCCTGTTCATGGCCTTCCACGCCTCGCAGGGGCCGACGCTCGGGCTGCCGCAGATGATCCAGTCGCGCGCCCAGTTCGGCTACCGCGGCGTCATCATCCCGCTGTTCGCCACGCTGTTCACGTACCTCGCGTTCAACGTCGCCGACCAGGTCCTGCTCGGCGACGGCCTGAACAGCGCGTTCGGTTTGAACGCCAACCTCGTCGCGGTCATCGCGGCGCTCGCTGCCGCCCTGCTGGCGATCTTCGGCCACGACTGGGTGCACAAGGCGTTCCGGGCCCTGCTGTACGTCTCGCTGCCGCTGATGGCGATCCTGACCATCGGCGTCATCACCGGCCACGGCGGCGGCGCGCCCAGCAGCCACCACTACGGGTTCAACACGGTCGGGTTCATGGCCGAGCTCGCCGCGGCCGCCGCTTACAACATCACCTACGCGCCCTACGTCTCGGACTACTCCCGCTACCTGCCGGCGTCGACCAAGCCCCGCGCGGTCATCGCGTCCGTCTTCTTCGGCGCCTCCGGCTCGGCGGTCTGGCTGATCGTGCTCGGCGCCTGGCTGGCGATCCGGCTCGGCGCCACCGACGGCCTGGCCGGCCTGGTGACCGCCGGCAACAACGTGATCCCCCACCTGGGCCAGGTGGTGGCGCTTCTGTCCACGCTGGCGCTGGTCGCCACCATGGGCATGAACGCCTACGGCGGCATGCTGACGATCCTCACCGGGGTCGACTCGATCCGCCCGATCAAACCCAGGCGCACCGCTCGCGTGGTCACGATCATCGTGCTCACGGTGGTCTGGTTCGTCATCGGCAAGTCGATCACCGCCGGCGCGGTCGACACGGTGTTCTCGGCGCTGACCCTGATGCTGTACCTGCTGGTGCCGTGGACGGCCAGCAACCTGATGGACTTCTTCGTGGTCCGCCGGGGGCACTACGCGATCACCGAGCTGTTCCGGCCGCGCGGCCTGTACGGGTCGTGGGGCTGGCGGGGCCTGACCTCGTACGCGATCGGCATCCTGGTCGAGATCCCGTTCATGGTGCTGCCGCAGCTCGGTCACTGGAGCTACACCGGGCCGCTGGCCAAGGCGCTGGGCGGCGTCGACATCGCATGGCTGGCCGGGCTGGTCGTCACCGGCATCGCCTACTGGCTGTTCAGCCGCTCCATCGATGTGACCGCCGAGCACAACGCCGAGGTCGCCAGCGACCGGGCGCTCGACGACGCGCTGCACGCCGGGGAGGCGACCGCATGACCATCCACGGCCGTGTCCTCACCGCGGCCGGCGCGCCGACCGTCGAGACCCCGCTGGAGCTCGTCGAGCCCGACGGGGACCTCGTGCGGGTCCGGCTGACCGCCAGCGGCGTATGCCACTCGGACCTGCACGTGGCCAATGGCGAGTGGTCCGCTCCCCTGCCGATGGTGCTGGGCCACGAGGGCGCCGGCGTCGTCGAGGCGGTCGGACCGCAGGTCCGCACGCTGCGCCCCGGCGACCACGTCGCGCTGTCCTGGTACGCCCAGTGCGGGCACTGCCGGCGCTGCCGGTCCGGCCGCGCCTGGCTGTGCACCGGCACCCGGGCGACCAGCCACGAGCTGCCCGACGGCCGCACCTCGCTGCGCGACGCGCACGGCGCCCCGGTGCACGCGTTCCTGGGGCTCGGCACGTTCGCCGAGGCGGCGGTCGTACCCGAAGCGGCGGCCGTGGCCGTCCCCGACGACGTGCCGGCCAGGATCGCCGCCCTCATCGGCTGCGCGGTCACCACCGGCGTGGGCGCCGTCCTGAACACCGCCCAGGTACGCGCGGGCGACAGCGCGGTCGTGGTCGGCTGCGGTGGCGTCGGCCAGTCCATCCTGCTCGGGCTGGCGCTGGCCGGGGCCCACCCGATCATCGCGGTGGACCTCTCCGACGACCGGCTGGCCCACGCGCGCGCCCTCGGCGCGACGCACGTGCTGCGCGGCGACGACCCGGACCTGGTGGCGCACGTGGCCGCGATCACCGACGACGGGGCCGACCACGCGTTCGAGGCGATCGGCCGGCCGGAGACGATCGAGCAGTTGCCGTCGCTCGTCGGGCGGGGCGGGAACGCGGTCCTGGTCGGCATGCCGGCCGAGGGCGTACGTGCCAGCTTCGACCCGTTCGACCTCGCCGACGCCGGGAAGAGAGTACTCGGCTGCAACTACGGAAGCAGTGTGCCGGCCGTCGACTTCCCCCGCATCGCCGGGCTGTACCGGTCGGGTCGCCTTCCGCTGGACGCCCTGGTCGGCGCGGTCCGCCCGCTCGCCGAGCTGGACGCGGCGTTCGGCGACCTGCGTGACGCCGTCGGCCTGCGCACCGTCCTGGACCTGACCAAATAGCTCATCTCGCAACCCCGTTAGGAGTGTCATGACCAGGCGAGTACAGAACGTCATCGACGGGAAGCTCGTCGACGCCGCCGACGGCCGCACCACCGACCTGATCGACCCGTCGACCGGCGAGGTCTTCGGCACCGCGCCGCGGTCCGGACCCGAAGACGTCGACCGTGCGTACGCCAGCGCCGCCCGCGCGTTCGAGACATGGCGCGACACCACCCCCGGCGAGCGGCAGCAGGCGCTGCTGCGCTTCGCCGACGCCCTCGAACGGCGCGCCGAGGAGCTGGTGGCCGCCGAGGCCGAGAACACCGGCAAGCCGATCGAGCTGACCAGCACGCTGGAGCTGGCCCCCTCGATCGACCAGATCCGGTTCTTCGCCGGTGCCGCGCGCCTGCTGGAAGGCAAGAGCGCCGGGGAGTACCTCGCCGGGCACACGTCGTACGTGCGCCGCGAGCCGGTCGGCGTGGTGGGGCAGGTCGCGCCGTGGAACTACCCGCTCATGATGGCGGTGTGGAAGTTCGCGCCGGCCGTGGCGGCCGGCAACACGGTGGTCCTCAAGCCCAGCGACACCACCCCGGTCACCAGCGCGCTGATGGCCGAGATCGCCGCGGAGTTCTTCCCGCCGGGCGTGCTGAACGTGGTCTGCGGCGACCGTGACACCGGCAAGGCGGTCGTCTCGCACAAGACCCCGGCGATGGTGTCGATCACCGGCTCCACGAGGGCCGGGTACGAGGTGGCCGCCGCCGCGGCCGCCGACCTCAAGCGGGTCCAGTTGGAGCTGGGCGGCAAGGCGCCGGTGATCGTGTTCGACGACGTCGACATCGAGGCCGCGGCCGAGGGAATCACCGGCGCCGCGTACTTCAACGCCGGCCAGGACTGCACCGCGGCGACCCGGGTGCTGGTCAGCGACCGGGTGGCCGACGAGTTCGCGGAGGCCCTGGCCGAGCAGGCCCGCGTCACCCGTACCGGCCCGCCGAGCGACCCCGACGCGGCCTATGGCCCACTCAACAACGCCAACCAGCTCGCCCACGTGGACGGCCTAATGTCCCGGCTGCCCGACCACGCACGGGTGCTGGCCGGCGGCTCGCGCGCCGGCGACCGCGGGTACTTCTGGTCGCCCACGGTCGTGGCGGGCCTGGAGCAGTCCGACGAGCTCAGCCAGACCGAAATCTTCGGCCCGGTCATCACCGTGCAGCGGTTCAGCGACGAGGACCAGGCGGTCCGGTGGGCCAACGACGTGGAGTACGGCCTCGCGTCCAGCGTCTGGACCCGCGACCACGGCCGCGCCATGCGCGTCGTCCGCCGGCTGGACTTCGGCGCCGTGTGGGTCAACTGCCACACCGCGATCGTGGCCGAGATGCCGCACGGCGGGTTCAAGCACTCCGGCTATGGAAAGGATCTTTCCATGTACGGTCTGGAGGACTACACCAGGATCAAGCACGTCATGCACAACATCGAGTTCTGACCTGCGAACATACGACGAACCCGTCCCCCACCCCCGGCGGTACAACGATCCGATGGAGACACTGAAGTGAGTACGATTCCGCAACAGCGCCTGCTACGTACGGAGGTCCCCGGTCCGCGCTCGCGCGAGCTGCACGCCCGCAAGAACGCGGCGGTCTCGGCAGGCGTCGGCACCACCCTGCCGGTCTACATCGAACGCGCCGGCGGGGGCATCCTCGTCGACGTCGACGGCAACCAGCTCATCGACTTCGGCTCCGGCATCGCCGTGACGTCGGTCGGCAACGCCGCGCCCCGCGTGGTCGACGCGGTACGCGAGCAGGTCGGGGACTTCACCCACACCTGCTTCATGGTCACCCCGTACGAGGAGTACCTGGCGGTCTGCGAGGCCCTCAACGAGCTGACCCCCGGTACGCACGAGAAGCGCTCGGCGCTGTTCAACTCGGGCGCGGAGGCGGTCGAGAACGCGATCAAGATCGCGCGGCACGCCACCGGCCGGAGCGCGGTGGTCGCCTTCGACCACGCCTACCACGGCCGCACCAACCTCACGATGGCGCTGACGGCGAAGTCCATGCCGTACAAGCACGGTTTCGGCCCCTTCGCCGGCGAGATCTACCGGGCGCCGATGGCGTACCCGTACCGCTGGCCCACCGGCGTCGAGAACTGTGCCGAGGAGGCCTTCGCGGCCTTCGTCGAGCAGGTGCACGCCCAGGTCGGCGAGTCCAACGTGGCGGCCGTCGTCGTGGAGCCGATCCAGGGCGAGGGCGGCTTCGTCGTACCCGCGCCGGGCTTCCTGAAGTCGGTGGCCGACTGGTGCCGCGAGCACGGCATCGTGTTCATCGCCGATGAGATCCAGACCGGCTTCTGCCGTACCGGCGACTGGTTCGCCTGCGAGCACGAGGGCATCGTGCCCGACCTCATCACCACGGCCAAGGGCATCGCCGGCGGCCTGCCGCTCGCGGCGGTCACCGGCCGCGCCGAGCTGATGGACGCCGTGCACGGCGGCGGCCTGGGCGGCACGTACGGCGGCAACCCGGTCGCCTGCGCCGCGGCGCTCGCCGCCATCGAGACGATGCGCGCGGACGACCTCGCGGGCGCCGCCCGGCGGATCGAGTCCATCATGCTGCCCCGGCTGCGGGAGCTCGCCGACAAGTACGACGTCATCGGCGACGTCCGCGGCCGCGGCGCGATGATCGCCGTCGAACTGGTGGCCGGCGGCGGCTCGAAGGAGCCCAACGCCGCGCTGACCGGCAAGATCTCGGCGGCGTGCCACGCCGAGGGCCTGGTCACGCTCACCGCCGGTACCTTCGGCAACGTGCTGCGGTTCCTCCCGCCGCTGGTCATCGGCGAGGACCTGCTCACCGAGGGGCTCGACATCATCGAGGGCGCCCTGGCGGCGAACGCATGAGCGCCCCGCTGCCCGCCGGTACGCCCACGCAGCAGCTCGTGGGCGGCGCCTGGACCGCTGGTGAGCAGGGCGACTTCGCCGTGCTCAACCCGTCGACCGGGGAAGAGATCGCCCGCGTGCCGCGGGCCGGCCGGGGTGACGTGGCCCGCGCCGTGGACGCCGCGGCCGCGGCGCTGCCCGGGTGGGCCGCCACCGCGCCCCGCGAGCGCGCCGAGGCGCTGCGCCGGATGTTCGAGCTGATGACCGCGCGGCGCGAGGACCTCGCGTACCTGATGTCGCTGGAGATGGGCAAAGCGCTGTCGGATGCCCGGGGCGAGGTCACGTACGCGGCGGAGTTCTTCCGCTGGTTCTCCGAGGAGGCGGTCCGCGTCGGCGGCGAGCTGCGGATGGCGCCGTCGGGCGCGAACCGGATCCTCACCTTCAAGCGGCCCGTCGGCGTCGCGCTGCTGCTGACGCCGTGGAACTTCCCCGCGGCGATGGCCACCCGCAAGATCGCCCCGGCGCTGGCCGCGGGCTGCACCGTGCTGCTCAAGCCCGCCGAGGACACGCCGCTGACCGCGTTGCTGCTGGGTCAGCTGCTGGCCGAGGCCGGCGTACCGGACGGCGTGGTCAACGTGCTGACCACCGACCGGCCCGGTGAGGTGGTGGAGTGGGCGCTCGCCGACTCCCGCGTACGGAAGCTGTCGTTCACCGGCTCCACCGGGGTGGGGCGGATCCTGCTCAAGCAGGCCGCCGACCGGATCGTCAACGCCTCGATGGAGCTGGGCGGCAACGCGCCGTTCATCGTGCTCGACGACGCCGACCTCGACGCGGCCGTCGAGGGGGCGATGCTGGCCAAGATGCGCAACGGTGGTCAGGCCTGCACCGCCGCCAACCGGTTCTTCGTCCACCACAGCGTGGCCGCGGACTTCGCCGACCGGCTGGCGCAGGCGATGGGCGCGTTGCGGATGGGGCCCGGTACCGACGAGAAGACCCAGCTCGGCCCGATCATCAACGCCAAGCAGGTCGACGGCATCGCGCAGAAGGTCGACGCGTCCGTCGCGGCCGGCGCGAAGGTGCTCCTCGGTGGAGCGCGGCACGAGGGCCCGGGGTTCTTCTACCCCGCCACGGTCCTCACCGACGTGCCGGCGGACGCTCCGGCCGGCCGGGAGGAGATCTTCGGCCCGGTCGCGGCGATCGTCCCCGTCGCCGACGAGGACGAGGCGGTACGGCTGGCCAACAGCACCGACATGGGGCTGTCCGGCTACGTCTACACCCGTGACCTCGCGCGGGGCCTGCGGATCAGCGAGCGGCTCGAGGTCGGGATGGTCGGCCTCAACCGCGGCCTGGTCTCCGACCCGGCCGCCCCGTTCGGCGGTGTCAAGGAGTCCGGCCTCGGCCGGGAGGGCAGCCACGAAGGGATCGAGGAGTACCTCGAGACGACGTACGTCGCCACCCAGTGGTGACCGTCTCGACCGGCTGAGCTCCGCGCCGTGCGGGCCGGGTCGACGCATCCGCGTCGGCCCGGCCCGCTGCGCTTCACCCGGCCTCGTGAGCGTCATTATCATGATCGACCGCGCCGACGACACGGGCATCCACCCACTGTGACCGCGTCCTATTACGAGGGTCACGGCCGGTTTCGGTCAGCATCATGATCATGGTGCCGATCCGGCGTCAGTGAGTACTGAGGGGCCGGGGAGCACTGACGGGTCGGGCGCGATGACGCATGGTTGGGGACGTACGGTATCCGCGCTGGTCGCCGCCGCCGTCGCCGTCGCGGCATACCTGGCGATCCAGCTGACCCGACCCGGCTCACCGGCCCTGATGACCGTCCTCACCCGCGGACTCGCCGTCGCGCCCGCCCTGGTCAGCGGAGTCCTGTGGCTACGCGCCGCACGATGGGCGTCCGGCCGCGCCAGGTTGGCGCTGCGGCTGGCCAGCGGCGCCATGCTCGGATGGGCGGCCGGCGAGGTGATCCGAATCGGCGACTACCTGCTCCACGGGCCCCGGCCCGGCGCCCCGCTGTCGGCGACTCTCCTCTTCCTCGCCACCACGCTGCTGGTGCCGGTGGCCGTACTGCTCCTGTTCGGCGCCCGGAACTTCACCAGCCTCCGTACCGTGCTCGACGCGCTGCTCATCGCCGCCAGCACGCTGTATGTGGCCTGGTCCGTCGCGCTGCACACGGTGTACCGGGCGCGGGGCGGCGGTGTCGGCGCGCTGACGTCGCTGGGGTACTCCCTGGCGGACATCGCCTTCATCGCCATCGTGCTCATCCTGGTCCGCGACGCCGCTCCGATCCTGCGCACACCGGCGGCCCTCGTCGCGACCGGACTGATCCTCAAATGCGCCAGCGACTTCGCCTCGTCCTACTTCTCGGTGCGGGCCACTGCGTCGCAGGGCGCGCTGACCGACATCGGCTGGCTCGTGGCGTTCGTCGCGATCGCCCTCGCGACGCCGCGCCGCCCCGAGATCGCCGGCCTGGCCGAAGGCCCGGACGGCCAGTCCGCCTGGCTGTTCCTGCCGTACGCGCCGTTCCTGCTCGCGCTCGTCACCGCCGGTGTGCTGTTCGTCGCCAAGCACGGACACGTGGATCCGACCCAGTACCTCATCAGCGTGGTGCTGGTCGTACTGATCTTGTTGCGGCAACTGATCACACAGCACGACAACCGGGCCCTGACCCGCCGGCTGAAGACCGCCGCCGAGGACCTGCGGTACCGCGCCTACCACGACCCGCTGACCGGAATGGCCAACCGGGACAAGTTCATGGAGTCCGTCGAGCGCCGACTCGCGGCCCCCACCGGCCCCCAGATCGCCGTGCTCTACATCGACCTCGACGGGTTCAAACCAATCAACGACACCTTCGGCCACGCCGCCGGCGACCGGGCCCTGGCCGCCGTCGCCGAGCGGCTCACCCGCGCCACCCGGACCGGTGACCTGGTGGCGCGGCTCGGCGGCGACGAGTTCGCCGTCCTGCTCCCCGACCTCCACTACATGCCGGACGCGCACAGTGTCGCGCAGCGGATCCAGTCCGCACTCGACACCGATCTCGACATCACGGACGGGCCGGTACGGGTGGGCGCCAGCATCGGCGTCGCCTACGGCCGCCCCGGCCGCATCGGCCTCGGCGAGCTGCTCCGCAACGCCGACGTGGCCATGTACACCGCCAAGCTGCAGGGCCGCCGCCGCACCGTCACCTTCGACCCCCGGCTGCTGACGCGCCGCCGGCTCGACCAGGCCTCCTGAAGCTCTTTATCATGATCAACCGGCCGCCGACGGGAGCCCCCCACCCGCTGTGACCGCGCCCTATTACGAGGGTCACGGCCGGTTTCGATCAGCCAGATGATCATCGTGCCGACCTTGATGCAGTACGTGCAAAGTTGCCCTCCGCAGGGACGGCACAGCTGAAGGAGCGGGCGCCATGGCCTCAGGTCGCAACCGGGAGATCCGGGCGCTCGCCGCCACCGCCGTCACGGTGTACGTCGGGATCCAGACCGGCCGACCCGGCTCGCCCACGGTGGTGGCCGCGCTCACCGGCGGGCTCACGATCGCCGCCGCGCTCGTCACCACCGTCGTCTGGCTGCGGGCGTCGCGCTGGGCATCCGGACGTGCCAGGCTGGGGCTGCGACTGATCGGTATCGCCATGGCCGGCTGGGCGACCGGCGACGCCATCTGGATCGGCGGCTACGCGGCCCACGGCGCGCGCGGCGCGAACGTACCGCCGCTGGCAGACCTCGCGTTCCTGATCCCGATGGTGCTCGGCCCGCTGGCCATGGCGCTGCTCTACGGCACGCGCCGGATCGCCAGCATCCGCACCCTGCTCGACGCGCTGCTCATCACCTGTGCGCTGCTGTACATGGCCTGGGCGTTCGTGCTGGGCCCCACGTACCGCGCCCACGGCGGCGGCACGGGCGCGTTCGCCCTGCTCATCTACCCGCTCGCCGACGTGGTCATCGCGAGCACCGCGCTCCTGCTGGTCCGCGACGCCGTTCCCGCCATGCGCGTACCCGCACGGCTCGCCGCGGCCGGGCTGATCCTGATGTGCCTCAGCGACGTCACCTACGCCTATCTGTCGGTACGCGGCAGCTACCAGCCGGGGCGCATCAGTGACCTCGGCTGGTTCCTCGGCCTCGTGGTGATGGCCGTCGCCGCGCCGCGCCGACAGGAGCTGACCGGCTGGTCGGCGAGCGCCGACGCCGAGCCGGGCTCGCTGTTCCTGCCGTACGTGCCGTTCGGCCTCGCCCTCGTCACCGCCATGGCGTTGTTCGTTGCCCGGCACGGACAGGTCGAGCCGGGCCTGTACGGCATCAGCATCGCGCTCGTGATCCTGGTCGTGGTCCGGCAACTGGTGGTGCTGGCCGACAACCAGCGACTGACCCGGCGGCTCACCCGCGCCGTCCGGGACCTGCGGTACCGGGCCTATCACGACCCGCTGACCGGACTGGCCAACCGGGACAAGTTCATGGAGTCGGTCGAGCACGCCCTCGCCGGCCCGTCGGGACGGCAGGTCGCCGTGCTCTACATCGACCTCGACGGGTTCAAACCGATCAATGACAGTCTCGGCCACGCCGTCGGCGACCGGGTGCTGTCCGTCGTCGCGGAGCGACTGGCCGGCGCCGCCCGGCCCGGAGATCTGGTGGGGCGGCTCGGCGGTGACGAGTTCGCCGTCCTGCTCCCGGACCTCCGCCACCCGCCGAGCGCGCTCGGAGTCGCCCAGCGGATCCAGGCCGCGCTGGACGCAGACCTCGACGTCGACCTCGACCTCGACGTCGACCTCGACGTCGACGTCGACGGTGCGCCGGTACGGGTCGGCGCGAGCATCGGTGTCGCCTACGGCCGCCCCGGCCACATCGGCCTCGGCGAACTCCTCCGCAACGCCGACGTGGCCATGTACACCGCCAAGCTCCAGGGCCGCCGCCGCACCGTCACCTTCGACCCCCGGCTGCTCGCCGGCCGCCCGCTCGGCCGGGCATCCTAGGTTCGCCGTCGGCCGCGCCCGTGCGCCGCCCCGGTCAGACCAGCACCCTCCGGCTGTCCTCCTCCGACCAGCTGACCATCAACAGCGTCGCGTCGTCACGCAGCGGGCCGTACTGGTGGGCCAACACGTCGTGGGACAGCCGGCGGAGGGTTTCGGGTACGGGCAGGCCGGCCGCCGCGTGCCGTTCGGCGAAGTCGACGAGCCGGTGCACGCCGAACTCCCCGCCGTGCTCGTCGCGCGCCTCGGTGAAGCCGTCGGTGTGAAACAACAGCCGGTCGCCGGGCTCGAGGGCCAGCTCGGCGGGCTCGACGGCGGGGTCGTCGAGCCCGAGCGGCATCCGCCGGCCCCGGTCGAGGACACCGACCGCCTTGCCACCGCGCAGCAGCACGGGCGGCGGGTGCCCGGCGTTGACGTAGCGCACCGCGCCGCTGATGAGGTCGATCTCGGCGAGGACCGCGGTGACGTACCGCTGGTCGCCGAAGTTGTCGGTGAGCGCCTCGTCGGCGGCGCGGGCCACCGCGTACAGGCCGTCGCCGTCGATCCGGGCGGTACGCATCGCCGACAGCGCGACGGCGGCGGTCAGCCCGGCGTGCAGCCCACGTCCGACGGCGTCGAGGACCGCCACCCTGGCGACGTCGGCGTCGACCGCGTAGTCGAACGCGTCGCCGCCGACCTCGTAGGCCGGCTCCAGGATCGCCGAGATCACGACGTGGTCGGTGGCGAAGCTCAGCGGCGGCAGCATCCGCCACAGCAGCTCCGAGGCGGTCGACGGCCGCCGCGAGCGCCGGGCCCGCCGGAGGGCGTCGCCGTACGGGTTCTTGGCCGCTACGAGGTGGCCGACCAGCTCGTTGAACTGCCGGAGACCCGCGGTCACCTCGGGGTCGCCCGGGTCGAGCCACTCCGGCAGCCTCAGGTTCAGCACGCCGAGCCGCTCGGTGCCGTCCTGAAGCTGCGTCCACAGCCGCCACCGCTCGCCGGCGACCGGCACGAGGGTACCGGTCATGAACGCGCGACCGGCCAGGCTGGCGTCGACGGGCAACGACTGGGGCGTCGGCCGGCCGCGACCGGGCACGGCCCGCAGCGTCCGCTGTTCGTGGTCGACCAGGTAGATGGTGATCTCGGCGTCGAGCGGGCGGACCGCGGCGTTCGCCGCGTCGGCGAGGTCGCCGGGCTGCGCGCGCTGTGTGCGTCGCAGCAGCTCGAAGATCGCGTCCTGCCACAGCTCCGGCGGAGGCTTCACGCTCCCACCGTATGCCGGCCGGAGAAACGGGGGCGCGGACTCCCCCTTCGGCTACGAGGGCGTCCCGTCGGCCTTCTTTACGGGCGCGTCCCGGCGGGCGGCGGCAGCGGCAGGCTAGACTCCTGGGTCGGCGAAGGAGGACCGGATGAGTGCCGCTGAGATCGATTTCGAGCCGGCCCGTCTGGAGCTCGACCGGGTCGTCGACGGTGAGGGCCGGGGCCGGCTGATCGCCACCGGTGAGGTCGACATCAGCACCCTCGAGCGGCTGCGGGCCGCGATCGCCGCCATCCTGACCGAACCGGGTTTGACGGATCTGGTCGTCGATCTCGAGCCACTGGAGTTCATCGACTCCGCCGGCGTGCAGGCGCTGCTGAACGGAAAACGGATGGCCGACGACCGCGGAATCGCCTTCCGCGTGGCCAACGCCCGCGGCAAGGTGCTGCGGGTGCTGACGATCCTCAACCTGGACCGGGTGCTCGCCCCGACCACCTCCTGACGGTCCGTCTCCCCCGGTCGCCGATGAGTTCCCGGCACGGGACCGGTCACTACGGCGAACACGTCCACGTACAGGGAGGTACCGGTGACCACCGCGGAGCTGACCACGTGCCTGTGGTTCGACGGCCAGGCCGAAGAGGCGGCGAACCACTACGTTTCCATCTTCAAGCGCTCCAGGCTCGGGGCGGTGAGCCGCTTCGCCGAGGGCGCGCCGGGTGCCGCCGGCAGCGTCATGGCCGTCGAGTTCGAACTCAACGGCCAGAAGTTCGTCGCCCTGAACGGCGGCCCGCAGTTCACGTTCAACGAGTCCATCTCGTTCCAGATCCACTGCGCTGACCAGGACGAGGTGGACTACTACTGGAGCAGGCTCTGCGAGGGCGGGCAGGAAGGCCCCTGTGGCTGGCTCACGGACAGGTACGGCGTGTCCTGGCAGGTCATTCCGGCGGCGCTGAGCGAACTGATCGGCGGGCCGGACCCGGCGAAGGCGAAGCGGGCCACCGAGGCGATGCTGTCGATGAAGAAGCTCGACATCGCCGCGCTCTGGAAGGCGTACGAGGACTGATCTCCATGATCACGGAAACTTTTCCGTGCTTGAGGGCGGAAAAGTTTCCGTGATCATGGAGAAGGAGATCAACACTCGATGACGTTGACCGCCAGGCCACCGCGCGCGGTCTCCTTGTACTTGATCTTCATGTCCATCCCGGTCTCGCGCATGGTCTTGATGACCTTGTCGAGCGAGACGTGGTGCTGGCCGTCGCCGCGCAGCGCGATCCGCGCTCCCGTGATCGCCTTGACCGCGGCCACCGCGTTGCGCTCGATGCACGGGATCTGGACCAAGCCGCCGACCGGGTCGCAGGTGAGGCCGAGGTTGTGCTCCATGCCGATCTCGGCCGCGTTCTCCACCTGCGGCGGCGTGCCGCCGAGCACCTCGGCCAGCCCGGCCGCCGCCATCGAGCAGGCCGAGCCGACCTCACCCTGGCAGCCCACCTCGGCGCCGGAGATGGAGGCGTTCTCCTTGAACAGCACGCCGATCGCGCCGGCCGTGAGCAGGAACCGGACGACGCCGTCCTCGTCGGCGCCCGGGATGAATGTCATGTAGTAGTGCAGCACCGCCGGGATGATGCCGGCCGCGCCGTTGGTCGGCGCGGTGACGACCCGGCCGCCGGCCGCGTTCTCCTCGTTGACGGCGAGGGCGTACAGCGCGACCCAGTCCATCGCGCGCAGGCCGCCATCGGTTGCGCCGTCGCCGGCGACCTGTTCGAGCTGCCGCCGCAGGGCCGCGGCCCGCCGGCGCACCTTCAACCCGCCGGGCAGGACACCCTCCCGGCCGCAGCCGGCGTCGACGCACTCTCGCATGACCTTCCAGATGTCCAGCAACCCGGCCCGGATCTCGGCCTCGGTACGCCACGCCTTCTCGTTTTCGAGCATGATGGCGCTGATGGGCAGGCCGGTCTCGGCAGCGTGCTGGAGCAGCTGCGCACCGGTCGTGAACGGGTACCGCAGCACGGTCGTGTCCGGCTTGATCCGGTCGGCGCCCGCGGCCGACTCGTCGACGACGAATCCGCCGCCGACGGAGTAGTACGTGCGCTCCGACAGCAGCCCGCCGTGCGCATCGAGGGCCCGCAACCGCATCCCGTTCGAGTGGTACGGAAGGGACTTGCGGCGGTGCAGGGTCAGGTGGTCGTTCTCCCTGAAACGGATCGGGTGGTGGCCGAGCAGCCGAAGCTGCCCGGCCGCCCGGATCTCGGCAAGCCGCTGTTCAGCGGCGTCCGGATCGATCGATTCCGGCTTGTGGCCCTCCAGCCCGAGCAGCACGGCCTTCGGCGTGCCGTGCCCGTGGCCGGTGGCGCCGAGCGAACCGAACAGCTCCGCCTCGACCGTCGCCGTCGGGCCGAGGAGTCCGCCGTCGGCGAGCGACTCCGCGAACATGGCGGCCGCCCGCATCGGTCCGACGGTGTGGGAACTCGACGGACCGATGCCGATGGAGAACAGGTCGAAGACGCTGAGGCTCATCAGCTGTCGAAGCTGCCGATCTTCTCGGTGACCCACTCGTGGAACGCGCCGATGTGGTGCTCGGACGGCACGAGGACACCGCCGGCCGCGTACGCCCGCGAGCTCATCGCCGGCTGGCAGCGCTCGCACACGTCGAAGTCCTGGGTGTTGACCCGGTGGAACAGCTCGACCGAGCGCGAGACGTCCTTGCCCGACGCCACGACCTCCTTGGAGTACAGCCAGTCACACTCCACGATGGTCCGGTCGACCGCCACCGGGTACATCCGGTGCCAGATGATGTGGTCGGGCACCAGGTTGACGAACACCTGCGGCTTGATCGTGATGGCGTAGTAGCGCCGGTCCTGGTCGTCGCCCACGCCGGGCAGCTTCTCGAAGCCCTCGCTGCCGTCGACGGTGAAGCCCTTGATCTCCTCACCGAACTCCGCGCCGTGGCCCACGTAGTACTGCGCGGCGTAGCCGTCGGCGAACTCCGGCAAAACCTCGGTCAGTTCGGGGTGGATCGTGGCGCAGTGGTAGCACTCCATGAAGTTCTCGATGAGCAGCTTCCAGTTGGCCTTCACGTCGTAGACGATCCGTCTGCCGACGGCCAGGTCGCCGATCTCGTACGAGTCGATCACCTCGAGCTCGCCGAGCCGCTCGGTCACCGCGCCCATCACGTCGTCCTCGAACGACGGCGGCTCGTCGGCCAGGCAGACCCACACGTACCCGAGCCACTCCCGCAGGTGTACGTTGACCAGTCCGTACTCGGTACGGTCGATGTCGGGCATCTTGGTGAGGTTCGGGGCGGCAACGAGCTTGCCGTCCAGGCCGTACGTCCACGCGTGGTACGGGCACTGGAAGGCGCGCTTGACCTCGCCGCTGTCCTCCGTGCACAGCTTGGCGCCGCGGTGGCGGCAGATGTTGAGGAACGCGCGCAATTCGCCCTGCCGGCCGCGCACGATGATGACGCTCTCCTTGCCGATGTCCACCGACTTAAAGCTGCCCGGGTTGGCCAGGTCGCTGGCGCGCACCGCGCAGAACCACATGCTCTCGAAGATGCGCGACTGTTCCAGGCTGAAGATGGCCGGGTCGGTGTAGTAGTGGCCGGGCAGCGTCGGGAGGAGGCTGGCAGGCAGGCTGATAGCGGTCACGGTGACACCTCAGGAAGAGCGTCGGGCGACGTGCGGAAGGTCACGCCGCGGGTCGAAGAGGCTGATGGAGTACGACTTGGTGTGCCTGCGCGGTCAGCCGCGCAGGCGCGCCATCTGCGGGTCGAACAGCGGCTCGGCGGCCACCGTGGCCGGCAGCCGGGCGCCGAAGTACTCGATCTCGACGGCCGTGCCGGGGACCGACACCGCGGCGGGCAGCCACGCGTACGCGATCGCGCGGCCGATGCTGTAGCCGTAGGAGGCGCTGGTGACGTAGCCGGAGGCGGCGCCGCCCACGTACACCGGCTCCTTGCCCATCACGATCGCGGCCGGGTCGTCGAGGGTCAGGCAGGTGAGCCGCTTCGAGACGCTCTCCGCCGACCGCCCCTCGATGGCCGCCCGCCCGATGAAGTCGCCGGAGTCCATGCGGACGGCGAACCCCAGGCCCGCTTCGTACGGGTCGTGCTCGGTGGTGACGTCGGTGCCCCAGGACCGGTAGCCCTTCTCCAGCCGGAGGCTGTTGAAGGCGCTGCGCCCGGCGGCGACCACGCCGTACGCCTGGCCGGCGGCCCACAGCGTGTCCCACAGCTTCAGCCCGGCATCGGCGGTCGTGTAGAGCTCCCAGCCGAGCTCACCGACGTACGACAGCCGCATGGCCGTCACCGGCACCTCGCCGATGTAGGCCTTCTTGGCCCGGAAGTACTTCAGACCGGCGTTGGAGAAGTCCTCGCGGGTCAGCGGCTGCAGCAGGTCGCGGGCGCGCGGGCCCCACAGGCCGATGCAGCAGGTGCCGGCGGTGATGTCGCGGATGTACACCGAGCCGTCGGCGGGCAGGTGCTGGCGCATCCAGTCCTCGTCGATGGGACCGTTCGCACCGACCTGGAACACGTCAGGGGCGAGGCGGGCCACCGTGACGTCGCTGCGGACGCCGCCGTCGTGGCCGAGCATGAGTGAGTACGTGACCGAGCCGACCGACTTGTCGAGGTTGTTGGTGTTCAGCCGCTGGAGGAACGTCAGGGCGCCGGGGCCGGCGACCTCGTAGCGCTTGAGCGGGGTCATGTCGTACATCGCCACGCGCTCGCGGGTGGCCTTCGCCTCGGCGGCCGCGATCGGCGACCAGTACCGGGCCGACCACTCGTCGCGTTCCGGAACCTCGACGCCGTCGAGCAGGCCCGCGTTGGCCTCGAACCAGTACGGCCGCTCCCAGCCGGCGCCCTCCAGGAAGAAGGCGCCCAGCTCCTGCTGGCGGGGGTAGAACGGGCTGACGCGCAGCGGGCGCGGGCGCGCAAGCGGTTGGAGCGGGTGGATGATGTCGTACACCTCGATGAAGTTCTGGTTGCTGCGCTCGAAGATGTAGTCGGGCGCGAGCTGGACCTCCTCGAAGCGGCGCAGGTCGCACTCGTGGACGTCGATGCGCGGCTGGCCCTCGACCAGCCACTCCGCCATGGCGCGGGCGACACCGGCCGACTGGGTCACCCAGACCGCCTCGGCCACCCAGAAACCGGACAGCTCCCGGTGCTCGCCCATGATCGGGTTGCCGTCGGGGGTGAAGGAGAAGATGCCGTTGAAGCCCTCCTCCACCTTGGTCTCGGACAGCTCCGGCAGCAGCGCGACCGTCTGCTCCCAGGCCTCGGTGAAGTCGTCTTCGGTGAACGGCAGCATGCTTGGCATCTCCGGCGCGTCGGCCGGCGAGAGGATGTCGTCGACGTCGACCGGCATGGTCCGGTGGCCGTAGTAGCCGATGCCGATGCGGTCGCCGTGCTCGCGGTAGTACAAGTCCTGGTCCTGGTGGCGCAGGATCGGCTTGCTGGCCTCCAGCACCGGGTCGTTGACGCCGACGAGCGAGGCGACCTGGCCGGTCTTGGCGTACTGGTGGGCCATCGGCACCAGCGGGATCGTCAGGCCGACCATCCGGCCGATCTTCGGGCCCCAGAAGCCGGCGCAGCAGACCACGATGTCGGCCGGGATGAAGCCCTTGTCGGTCTCGACGCCGGTGACCCGGCCGTCCTCCTGGCCGATGCCGGTGACCGTGGTGTCACCCTGGAAAGTGGCGCCCCGCGCTCGAGCCCGCCGCGCCTGCGCCTCGACGGCGCGCGGGGCCTTGGCCAGGCCGTCGCTGGGGACGTACCACCCACCGAGGATCCTGCTCGCGTCCACCAGTGGGTGCAGCGTGGCGCACTCCTCCGGGCTGAGCAGGGTGCCCTCGATGCCCCAGGAGGCGGCCAGGCCGCTCTTGCGCTTGAGGTCGGCCCACCGGGCTTCGGTGGTGGCGACCTCGAGGCCGCCGATCTGCTGGAAGCACCACGTGCCGTCGAGGGTCAGGCTGCTGAGCTTCTGCACCGTGTAGGTCGCGAACGCGGCCATCGTCTTCGACGAGTTGGTCTGGAACACCAGGCCCGGGGCGTGCGAGCTCGATCCACCGGTCTGGAACAGCGGCCCCTGGTCGACCACGGTCACGTCGGTCCAGCCGCGCTCGGTCAGCTCGTCCGCGAGCGCCGCTCCGACGACACCGGCACCGATGATCACTACACGGGGGGGCTTGGTCATCGGGGTTCCTTTCCAAGCGTCTGGTCTCAGCCCGACCTGGCCTTCCGCACTCGACTGTTCCACAACACGCAACAACGAGTGGAATACGCAACAGCATGCGCCAACGTAGCCAGTGAGTCAATAGCCACACGTGTCGCTCATTCGAGGTGTCGGGCCGGGTCCTCAGCTGGCACGGCCGGGTCCTCAGCTGGCACGGCCGGGTCCTCAGCTGGCACGGTCGCCTCCCCAGCCCCGACCGGGACCTGCGCTGCCGACGCCCTCAGGCGGAGCGCAACTCGTCCACCGAGGTCGCGCTACGCAGCACGAGCAGTCCTGCCCCCACAACCAGCAGCACCGCGGCCAACGCGCCCACGCCGACCACGGCGAGATCTGCGAACGGTACCGGGATGGTGTGCGCGAACGTGGGCACCTCGAGCGTGCGCAGGTTGGGTGAGTTGGGATCCTGGCACAGGTCCCAGTCGCCGACACAGTACTGTGTGCTGCCGCCGCCGGCGCGTGACTCACCGGCGATGCCGCGGGGCAGGGCCGCCCCCGCGACAAGCGCCACCAGGACGGCCGGCACCACCGGTGCGAACGTCTGCCAGAGGATGGCCCGGGCGAGCGTGCCGCGTGGCACGCCGGTCGCGACCAGCGACGCGTACGCGCGCCGCCGCGACACGATGCCCTCCACGATCGCGACCAGCATGCCGGCCGCGGCCAGCGCCGTCGCCACTCCGACCACGCCGTTGACCAGGTCCATCGAGTCGAAGTAGAAGCTGGTGTCGCGCGGCACGTACGGCTGGCCCTGCGCCCGCGCCATCCACCGGGAAGCCTCCTCGCTGGTGGCGAAGTCGCTGGCGAACCAGGCGCGCACGGCGGCCGCACCGGCGCCGAACAGCACACAGACCAGGAGAACGGCGAAGGTGCGGCTGCCGGACCACGGATCCGCCATGAGCCTGCGGGCGGCGAGCAGCGCGGCCGGCCGTCGCGCGAACCGGTGCAGGATCCGTCCGGCGGCGTGCGACACCGAACCGGTGCCGACGACGACCCCGACGGCCGCCAGCAGGACCGCGACGAAAAGCAGGATCGGAAAGAGCGGTACAGGCAGCGTCCAGTGCCGCCGGTCAGCCCACCGCGCGAGCGGTTGCAGCAGCGAGATGAGCCCGAATCCGGCGACGACGAGCACCACCGGCCACGGTCTGGGTGCCCGGGTGCGGGTGCGGCGTACGACGCCGAACGGGGTGAACGACACCCGCCGCAGGAGCACGACGGTGACCGCCATCGCGAGCAGCGGCAGCCCGACGCACACGACGCCGATGCCCGGCCATGGCGGCGGCACGTCGGTGGGCAGCAGCAGCCTGCCCTCGGCATCGGGCCGGTGCAGCAGCACCCGTCCCGCGAGATAGCCGGCGAGCCCGAGCAGCGCGCCGAGCGCGGTAGCGACTCCGGTTTCCGTCGCCGCGAGCATGGCGGTCTGGCGAGGCGTGGCGCCGGCCATCCGGATCGCGGCGAGCCGCCGGTCGCGGGCCGGCGCGCCGAGCCGTCCGCACTGTCCGGCGAGGACCAGCACCGGAACGGCCAGGAGCACCAGCGCGATGACGACGCCCGGCCGCAGCCCCGGCTCGACGAGCAGTTCGAGCCGGTACTGCCGCGACCAGCTGTCGGAGCTGGTGTCCCCCGGCTTCCCCGGGGTCGGAATGGCGAGCACCGTGACCGCGAGGAGAAGCACGACCGTGGCGAGCGCTCCGCTCGCGGTGGTCAGCACGACCCGGAGGGCGTCGGTACGCGTGCCGGCGAGCGCGAGCCGCACGGCCGCCGACGGCCTCATGCGCCGACCGCCTTGTCCGTCAGCCCCATACCGGTGGCGTCGATGACGCCGTCGCGCAGCGTGAGCTCGCGGTCGGCGTATCCGGCGATTCGCGGCTCGTGGGTGACCAGCACGACCGTGGTGCCCTGCTCGCGGGCGAGCCGGACCAGATGCCCCAGCACCTGCTCGCCCGCGAGCGTGTCGAGCGCGCCGGTCGGCTCGTCGGCGAACAGTACCCGCGGCTCGGTGACCAGCGCCCGGGCGAGAGCCACCCGCTGTTGCTGACCGCCGGAGACCTCCCCCGGGCGCTGGTCGGCCAGTTCCGCCACGCCGAGCCGCTCCAGCCACGACAGCGCCGCGGTCCGCGCCTCTCGCCGCCCCGTGCCGGCGAGCATGAGCGGCAACGCGACGTTCTCCGCCGCGGTCAGCTCGGCGACGAGCTGACCGAACTGGAACAGCACCCCGAACGCACCGCGACGCAGCTTCGAACGGGCCGCTTCGGACAGCGTGTCGACGCGCTGTCCGAGATAGAGCACCTCGCCGGCGTCCGGCCGCAGGATGCCGGCGAGACAGTGGATGAGGGTGGACTTGCCGCAGCCGCTCGGACCGGTGACGGCGAGGATCTCGCCCTCGGCGAGGCCGAGGGTGACGCCGCGCAGGGCCGGTGTCGCACCGTACGACCGGACGAGTCCCCGGGCTTGCAAGATCATGAGCGTACTTCCCCGTGGGTGTTGGCGACGCGCTCCAGGGTGGTCTGCAGCCACCGCAGGTCGGCGTCCAAGTGGACGATGGCGAAGTCGGCCGCGATCACGGCGCCGAGATCGGCGCCGGGCGCCGTCTTGACCGCGGTCAGCTCGCGCAGCCGTTCGACGTGCGCCCGGCGCTGGGCGACGAGGTACGTGCGGGCCTTGTCCGCATCGGCGACGAGCAACGCGACGGCGACCTTGGCGAGCAAGGTGCTGGTGACGTACGGAGCGGGCGTCTCGATGCGTTCGAGCCAGCTGTCCAGCTGCGCACGGCCGGCCGGGGTGAGCGCGTACGACGTGCGCTCAGGACCGCCGGCCTGGTCCTGACCGACGGCGGTGACCAGACCGTCCCGCTGCAACCTGCCCAGGGTGGCGTACACCTGGCCGTAGGCGAGCGGCTTCGCGCGCGGCAGCCGCTCGTCATGGGCCCGTTTGAGCTCGTACCCGTGGCGCGGGCCGGCGGCGAGCAGGCCGAGCAGGACGTGCGCCGTGGTCGATCCGGCGGCGGGGGTGGCGGACACGAGCGCAACTATTCATTGAATGAATAGTGGCTGTCAAGGAGGTGGCGTCGGCGCGGACGGCGCCGGCCACGGTGTTGGGCCGCCGGCCATGGCGTTGGGCCGCCCCGAGTGCGGCGCCGCCACCTCCCCCGTGTTCGACATGTGGCGCGACGCCACTGCCCGGCCGGTCCGGCGGTGGCATCATCCGGCGATGGACGTCGACCGGATCCGGCTCACCGCCAACGGGATCAGCCAGAACGTACTCGTGCGTGGCCCGGCGGGCGGCCGGCCCGTACTCCTCGTGCACGGCAACTGCTCGTCGGCCGCGTTCTGGCTGCCGCTGCTGCGCCACCTGCCGGACACCGTCCGCGTCGTCGCGCCGGACCTGCGCGGGTACGGCGACAGCGAGGGCGCGCCGGTCGACGCCACCCGGGGCCTGCGTGACTTCGCCGACGACGTGGCGGCGCTGCTCGACGCGCCCGGCCCCTTCTCCCCCGACGCCCGCCCGGTGCTCGTCGGCCACTCCATGGGCGGCGGCGTGGCGATGCAGCTTGCCGTCGACCGTCCGGGGCGGTTCGCCGCCCTCCTGCTGGAGTCACCCGTGTCGCCCTACGGCTTCGGCGGCACCCGCGACGCTGACGGCACACCGACCACACCGGACTTCGCCGGCACCGGCGGCGGCTCGGTCAACCCGGAGTTCGTCGCGCGACTGGCGGCCAAGGACCGTACCGGCGACGATCCGGCCAGCCCCCGGGCGGTGCTGCGCGCCACGTACGTCGCTGACCCGGCGAGCCTGGGCGACGACGAGGAGCCGCTGCTCGACAGCGCGCTGTCCACCCTGGTCGGCGAGGACAACTACCCGGGAGACGGCGCGCCGAGCCCGCACTGGCCGTGCACCGGGCCCGGCACGCGCGGCGTGCTCAACGCGATGTCGCCGCGGTGGTTCCGGCTGGCGGAGGCGCTCGTCGCGCTCGACCCGAAACCGCCGATTGCCTGGGTACGCGGGGACGCCGACGTGATCGTGTCCGACACGTCGCTGTTCGACCTGGCGTACCTCGGCAAGCTGGGCGCAGTACCCGGTTGGCCCGGTGACGACGCCTGCCCACCGCAGCCGATGGTCACCCAGACCCGGGCCGTCCTCGACCGGTACGCCGCCGCCGGCGGCTCGTACACCGAGGTCGTGCAGCAGGGCTGTGGCCACTCCCCGCACGTCGAGCGGCCGGCCGAGTTCGCCGCCGCGCTCATGGCGCTGGTCGAGTCGGCGGCCTGACGGTCAGCGTTCGTAGCACCGCGACCAGTCAGATCAGGCGCGTGGTGGTTCGCTGGCGGCCGGGCGACGGCCTCCGTAGGAGGCGACCAACGCCTCTACCACGGTCGCCGCGTCCGCCTCGGCCGCGTCCGCCGGATACTCCGGCAGCAGGTCGTCCCAGACGACCATCCACGACCCGTACAGCTGGGCCTGCCCCTCCGGCCGGGCGAAGAACCAGATGTGCAGATGCGCGCCGCCATCCCCGAAGCGGTAGACATGGGACCGCGCGATGTGCGGCAGCGCCTGCACGTGGCGGGCGATGTGAGTGGTCAGCAGCCCCAGTTCGGCCGCCAGCTCATCGGGCAGGTCCGCCAGGTCGTAGTGGTCGCGTGGAAGCAGCATCAGCACCAGCGGCACACCGACTTTCGTGATCCGCGTCAGCCGCCAGCGGTCGTCGAACCAGATCCCTTCGTCCCGGTTACGGCACGCGCTGCAGTCCGACGGGTCCTCGCCGTGCCGCGGCGGCTCGGGCAGAACCGGCGGGCGCAACGGCGCGACGCGTAGCCCGTCGGGCTCGAACGGACTGATGTCCCACCCCGTCATTCGGGCCAGCGGGAGGCGGCGCGCACCGTCCGCGGTGGCGATCGCGTGCTCGTAGAACTCGTCCGGTCGCAGGGCCATGATCCGAAGACTAGTACGGCAGCGACGACTCAGGATCATGCACCTGGTTCGATGGCTGGTCGTCGCGGCCGGCGCCGCTGCGGCCGGCGCCCGCCGGAGCGGGTGTGATTTTCGCCCGTGCGCCGCTTCGTTCAGACGTGCTAACGTGCCGGAACTTCTTGGGAGCGCTCCCATTTAGGCGCGCTCCCAAGAAGTTGCTCGACCCCCTCGCACAAGGAGCACCGTGGCACGTCTACTGCACAACCTGGCGGCTGCTGGCCTGCTGCTCGCAGCCTCGGCGTCGACCGTTGCCTGCGGCGGCAGTTCGACCGCCGTGCACAAGAGTTCGGCAGCCCCTGCCGCCGGCAGCACGTCGACCGGCGCGGCCGGCGCGGCCGGCGCGGCCGGCAGCACCACGCACGTCGACACCAAGCTCTGCAACAAGACCGAAACGACGACGATCCAGGACCAGTACGTCGTCATGAACAACGTCTGGGGCGCCGACACCCCCCAGTGCATCAACGTGACCGACGATGGCTTCTCGGTCACCGCGGACCACAACAAGCCGCAGAACGGCGCCCCGGCCTCGTACCCGGCCATCTACGTCGGCTGCCACTACACCAACTGCTCCGACGGCACCAACCTGCCCATGCAGGTCAACAAGATCCACAGCGCGACGAGCAGCATCACCTACGCGTACCCGAGCAGCGGCGCATACGACGCCGCGTACGACATCTGGCTGGACCCGTCGCCCAAGAAGGACGGGGTCAACCAGCAGGAGCTGATGATCTGGTTCAACCACCAGGGCTCCGTCCAGCCGGTCGGCACGAAGACCGGTACGGTGACGGTCGGCGGCCGTAGCTGGGACGTCTGGACCGGCAACAACGGCTCGAACGACGTCGTCTCGTACGTCGCGTCGTCACCGATCCAGAGCTGGAAGTTCAGCGTGCTGGACTTCATCAACGACGCCAAGAAGCGCAGCAAGGTCACCGACGAGTGGTACCTGACCAGCATCCAGGCCGGGTTCGAACCCTGGACGGGCGGCAACGGCCTGTCCGTCACCTCGTTCAGCGCCAGCATCAACGGTGTCGGCGGTAGCGCGAAGCCGGCCGCGCCGAAGAGCTGAGGGCGTCGGGTTCCCCGCGACCCTGCGATCAGCGCCGGTGTTGCGTTATCGACGTTATGAGGGCCCCATAACGTCGATAACCCACCGCTGGCGTGCGTCCGGAGTAGACCGCCGGCCTCGGTTTCCGGCACCGGCGCGGCGTGCCGCCTCTCGATCCCGGCGATCGGCAGCGTCTCGTTCGTGCTCGATGACGGCCGTAGCGGCGCCGACCCGCCCCGTACGGTCCTCAGTGGAACCGCCGGCACGACCGCGTAACCAACGCGCGGCGGTGACACCCGGCTCCGGCGCGTCGGCCTGTACGGGTCGACGCGCCGGAGCCGATCCTTTTCAATCGGGCCCGCCATGATCCTGAAGGGTTCGAGGTGCTATCGCCCCCGGAACCCTTCAGGGTCATGGAGTCCGCGACGCAAACCGATGCGTGAAGATTCCGGCTCTGGTCGTACTCAACGACTGATGCTCTTCAGCCCTTCTTCAGGTGGGGCGGGAAGCGCGAAGACAGGATGTCCGGTGGTCCGCCGGGCGACCACCTCGAGTACGGCAGGAGGTTCGCCATGAAACCGATCGCTCGCGTCGTGACGACAGTTGCGGCAGGCTCCGTCGTAGCGATCAGCGGAGGGGTTGGCGCGGCATGGGGCCAGGGCTCGCCAACGCCTGCGCCGAGCCCGACGAGCACGCCCAGTCCGACAAGCGTGCCCAGCCCGACGACCACGCCGAGTCCGACAACGGTGGTCGTCCCGCCCACCTCACCCGGCGGGCCGTCCTCGACCATGACGACGACCGTGCCGAGCCCCACGACCACGCCGAGCCAGACCACCATTCCCAGCCCGACGACGGTCACGGCCTCGCCGAGCCCGACCACGACGCCCAGTCCGACAACCGTGCCCAGCCCCACCATGGTGCCGAGCCCGACAACGGTGGTCGTCCCGCCCACCTCACCCGGCGGGCCCTCCTCGACCATGACGACGACCGTGCCCAGTCCGACATTGACGCCCAGCCCCACGACGACGCAGCGGTGATCGTTCCCCGTATCAGCGCCGCCGGGCGTCGTTGTGTACGGCCGTACATTTCATGTGTACCGTTGTACGCATGGACATGGGGGGCAAGCCGGTGGTCCGGCGGGCCCGCCGGTTCGACCCGAAGCGGCGGGAGCGCATCCTGGATGCCGCGATCGAGGTCATCGCCGAGCACGGCGTGGCAGGCACGACGCACCGGCTGATCGCCCGTGCGGCGGACGTGCCGCTAGGCTCGTTGACGTACCACTTCACCGGCCTCGACGAGCTGCGCGCGTTGGCGTTCACGCGGCTGGCCGAGCGGCTGTCGCGGGCGTACGCGGCGCACTTCGACGGCGTCCGGACGCTGGACGACCTCGTCGAGGCGGTCACCGACATGGTGCACGGCAACGTGGGCACCGATGCGCGGGAATGGGCCGTCAGCTACGAGCTCTACCTGGCCGCGCTGCGCGACCCGGCGCTGCGGACGGTGACCGAGGAGTGGATGCGCACCAGCCGGACGGTGCTGGAGCGGTTCGTCGACCCGGACACCGCCCGCGGCCTCGACGCCCTGATCGAGGGCCTCGTCATGCACCGGATGCTGTCGACCGCACCGTTCCCGCGCGCGGTCACGCGGGCCGCGGTCGCCCGCGCCGTCCAGCCGCTGCCCGGCACCGACGCCGGGCGAACGCCCACCCATGAGCCAGAAGGACGCCCATGACCCCGACCACCGCCGCACCGATCACACCGGCAGCGGTCCGGGCCGCCACCGCGGCCACCTACGCCGCCTTCATCGGCTCGGGTTTCGCGATCGCCAGCTGGGCCTCGCGCATCCCGCAGGTACGCGACCGTCTGGAGCTCAACCCGGCGACCCTCGGCCTGGTACTGCTCACGGTAGCCGCCGGGTCCCTTCTCGCGCTGCCGCTGTCCGGGCCCGTCGTCACGCGGTTCGGCTCCGCGCGGACGGTCCGGACGATGGCGGTACTGCTCTGCGTCGGCCTGGCCACCACCGCGGTCGGCTCCCTCGTCGGCGTGGTGCCGGTCGTCATCGGGCTGCTCCTGCTCGGCTTCGCCAACGGCGCGTGGGACGTGGCGATGAACGTGCAGGGCACGGTCGTGGAGCAGCATCTCGGACGGTCGATCATGTCCCGTTTCCACGCGGGATTCAGCCTCGGCACCGTCGCCGGCGCGCTCCTCGGCGCGGCCATGGTCGCCCTGCACGTGTCGGTCGCCGCGCACCTGGCCGGCGTCGCGCTCGCCGTCGGGGTCGGCGTCCCGTGGTTCGCGCGGCGCTTCGTCCCCGATCACGTTGAGACCGCGCCGGCCGTCGCTGGCGAGCCGCCGCGCGTCGGCGCGTTCAGCGCCTGGCGTGAGCCGCGCACCCTGCTCATCGGGGTGTTCGTGCTCGCCTTCGCGTTCGCCGAGGGTACCGGCAACGACTGGATCAGCGTCGCCGCCATCGACGGCCACCACGTCGCGGCGACGCTCGGTACGCTCGCTTTCGCCGGCTTCCTCACCGCGATGACCGCCGGCCGCTGGTTCGGTCCCGGGCTGCTGGACCGCTACGGCCGGGTGCCGGTCGTGCGGATTCTCGCGCTCGTCGGCATCGCCGGCGTCGCGCTGTTCGTCTTCGGGCCGTTGCCGGTCGTCGCGTTCGCCGGCACCTTGCTCTGGGGATTCGGTGTCTCGCTCGGCTTCCCGGTGGGCATGAGCGCCGGCGGCGACGACCCGCGGCGGGCGGCCGCCCGGGTCAGCGTCATCTCCTCGATCGGATACTGTGCGTTCCTCGGCGGTCCGCCCGCCATCGGCTTCCTCGGCGTCCACGTCACCGTGCTGCGCGCCCTGACCGTCGTCGCGGTGCTGCTCGGCCTGGCCGCCCTGATCGCCGCCAGCGTCCGCCCGCTCGGTACCGGGCCGGTAGCACCCGGTGCCGTGCCGGACGACCGCGAGACGGCGGGCGAAACCACCACGGCGGCGCACTCCTGATCTAGAGCGTGTTTCGAAAGTGAGTTGAGATCGAGTTCTCTCGGCGGGCGGGATGGTCAGGTTGTGGAGCACCACGGCGGGCTGCCGGTCGGGTCGCTACAGGGCCAGTAGATCGGCGAGAAGGTACGGCTCGGTGCCGGCCAGGCCGACGGATGCGTACACGGTTATAGCGTCGGGGTTTGTCCGACCGGGGTGATCTCCGGCGATGATCGCGCCCAGTGCGACCGCTGCGTTGTTCGTGAGCAGTGCAGGTGGATCGTAGGCGCGCAGCTGGGGTAACGAGTCGGTGACGATCAGCTGTGCTCGCATGGGTAGGTCGAGGCCGAACTCGGCGCGATCAATCTGCTTCGGCCCGACGGTGGTCACGGCGCTCCCGGGTGCGAGCCAACTGGCGTCGAGGACGGGTGTCGGCGATGAGGTCGCCAGGACCACGATGTCGCGGGCGGCGACGGCCTCGTGGGCGGTCTGGACAGCGCGGGCCGGAATGCGAAGTTCGGTCTGCACGCGGTCGACCAGGGCGGACTGGCGTTGTGGCGTCCGACTGTAGATCGCGACGTCGGATAGTTGACGGACCGCGGACAGCGCCCACAGTTGGGTCCATGCCTGCCGGCCGGTGCCGATCACACCAACGGTGGTCGCGTCACGTCGGGCCAGGACATCGGCTGCGACTGCGCCGAGCGCGCCGGTACGGAAGGCGCCGAGCGCTGTTCCGACCGCGACGCCAGCGAGATCACCGGTCGGTTCAGCGTGGACGGCTACAACCTGTTGACCGCCCACGTGGGTGTCATAGGCGCGGTACCCGTACCAGCGTCCGGGCAGCCGACCTGCGGTAAAGGTCAGGCCTCCGGCATGCACCCGCGGCGGCGCTACAAGCTCGCCACGGTGCGCAGCGAGCAGAGCGGCCCGCATCGCGGCGACTGCGGCGGTTGGTCGAAGACGGGTGGTCACCGCAACGTCGTCGAGCATGATCGACATGCGGGCATCGTGGCAGTTGAAGCTGGGTTGAGGTCAAGCCGGAAGGCCGTCATGGCACACCGCCCGGATACGCCCCTTTTGAAACACGCCCTAGGAGCACCTCCTATCGGGCGCCACGGAGCCACCCGAGGAAGCGGACGCGCAACTCCCCTGCCGGCACGTCGTGCAGATCCTCCGAAGCCTCGACGAAACGCGACGCCATCACCAACGCCAGGCACGCCGGCGCCCGGTCGTACGCCGCGGAGAGCTGGCCCCGACGGGTCGGACACGGCCACGCCCGCGCGCAGGCGGCGCAGATCCACCGAGGCAGTATCGGTGTGTGGAGAGAGGTCACCGGAACCGCCCGGAATTGCCGCGTACCCGCTCCAGGCGGAGCCGCTCCTCCAGCGCGACGATCGCCAGGCACGGGTACGCGTCGCGGCAGGTCAGGCAGGTGAGCTGGACGGCGCAGCCCCACCAGGTGATCGTGGGGGCATGAGCGGCCCGTATCCGGGCCACCGTGTCCGGGTCCATGGGATCCCCTCGAAGCAATGACGGCGTGGCTTCATTGCGGTTCCTTGAACAGTGGAACGGCACCGAGACGAGCGGGGTCTGTGCCACAGCACCCGCCCCGGTGCCAGCCAGCGGTGCGAGGACCATTCCTCGCACCGCTGACCATTCCGGAGTTCACGCTCGCAACCCATGGCGCGGACTCATGTCACGGTGACATGACGTACTCGACCGCTAACCGCGCCTACGCCTACGCTCGACCCGAGGACCGCCGGTAGCCCTGCCCACGACAATGAGTTGAGGGACGCATGCCGCATGGCGCGCTCAGTCCACTCCGGATCCAGTACGAGTTCTGGAGTCGCGACGATGTCGTCGCTGCCTTACGCACTCGGGATATCGGAGCACTCTTCCGGCTCATCCGTCGCTACACCGGGGCGAGCCAGACCCAGCTCGGCATAGCGGTCGGCCTGGAGCAGGGCTACGTCAGCCGCATCATCAGCGGGCGGAAGGTGATGACGATCGACGTGCTCGAGCGCATCGCCGACGGTTGTGGAATGCCTGACGAGGCTCGCATCACGGTCGGCTTGGCGCCCTGCCGCACTGCCGCCGATGACACATCAACGATCTCAGCCGGGCAGGCCGACGGTTCGTGGCAGTGCGCAGTCGGGCGTGCGGTCGAGTTTTGGGGAGGTGACGTGGAACGTCGGGATATGCTCCGCTACGGGGTGTTCAGTGCCGCCGGCTACGCCCTGCCAGCGTTGCAGTGGTTCACCTCAGAGGACGACCTCCCCCACTCCATCGCTGGGCGGCGGACGGTCGGCCAGCCCGACGTCGACATGATCCGCGAGATGACCGGCACGCTGCGCCAACTGGACAACCAGTACGGCGGCGTTCGGACCCGCGCGACCGCCGCGCGTTACCTCTACAGCGAAGTAGCGCCGCTACTGCGGGACGGGCGCTTCGACGATCGAACCGGCCGCTTACTGTTCAGCGCGGTGGCAGAGGTGTCCCAGCTTGCTGGGTGGATGGCCTACGACAGTGGCGAACATGGGGTGGCGCAGCGGTATCTCACCCATGCGCTCGATCTCGCGCGTTCGGCCGGCGACCGACCGCTCGGTGCGGAGATCCTCGCTGCCATGAGCCATCAGGCCACCTATCTCGGTGACGCCCGTACGGCGATCGACCTTGCCCGTGCGGCTCGCCGGACGGCAGCGGAGGCCGGTATCCAGGTGCTGGTTGCGGAGGCTGCCGTCATGGAGGCACATGCGCATGCGCGAGGCGGAGATGGCCGAGCCTGCGCCACGTCATTGTCGCGCGCTGAGCAGGCACTTGACCGGGCCGACCGCAGTCTCGACCCGCAATGGATCTCCTACTTCGACACCGCGTACATGTCGGCCAAGTTCGCACACTGCTTCCGCGAGCTGGGTCAGGCCAGGAAAGCCGAGCACTTCGCGATCCAGTCGCTGCGTATGGACGGTCGGTACGTTCGCGGCCGGACGTTTAACCTGCTCCTCCTGGCAACGACGCACGCCCAGCAGGACGACTACGAACGCGCCTGCGTAATCGGCGGGCAGGCGCTGACCCTTATGGCCCAGATTCAGTCTGTGCGCGCGGTCGAGTACCTGCGCGTGTTGCAGGAACGGCTCAGTCGGTACGCGACGTTTCCGGTGGTGCGGCAGTTCAACGCCCGCGCTGCGGCTGCTACGGGGCGCGACGCTCAGGCCTCCAGCTCGCCGCGCTGACGCCGGGCGAGCACGTCGAGTATGCCGACGACCGAGGCCGCACCGACGATCTCACCTCGCGCGATGTAGTCCAGGACCTTATCGAGCGGAATCCAGTCGATCCGCTCGGCCTCGTTGACGTCCTCGGGGGTACCGACGTAGTCCGCGCCGCGCGCGAGGAACAGTAGGTTCTCCGCGTCGGCGGTCCCCACCATAGGCTGGAATGACAGCAGCGGCTCGATGCTCCGCGGTCGCCACCCGGTCTCTTCCTCGACCTCGCGGGCGGCCGTGGTGGCTGGGTCTTCCGACTCGTCGACGTAGCCGCCGGGCAGCTCCCATACCCAGCGGTCGATGATGAACCGGTGGCGCCACATCATGAGGACCCGGTCGTCTTCATCGAGCACGACCACGATCGCGGCCTTCGGCAGCCGAAGCACGTACTGCTCGAACCGCACTCCATCGGGCAGTTCCACCTCGGCGATGCTCCATCGCGCCCGACGCGTGTCGTCGATGACGCGCTCACCGTGGATGGTCCAACGCGTCAACTCAGCCGGTCCCTCGGTCACGCTTCGACCGTACTCGACGCCCCGGTCGGGAAGTTCCCGGCAGCAGCCGACAGGCGCGCCCAACGAAGATCCCTCGGGCGCGCCTGTCGGCGATCTAGACATCGACCGGAGTATCCCGGTTGTCCACCTGCGTCGACACTTGGTCTTCGATTCTGGCTTGGCTTAGGTCGCTGCCCTCCGACTGCGGGCCATCTTGAGACGAGATCGCGGTGGAGACCAGGCTCGCAGGTACTGGCTCGACGGGTTTGGGATCATCCGGAGAGCGCAACCGGGGGGCCGCCGGCATCCACGGCTTCAGGTTCTGGATCACCTGCGCATAGAAGTCGTCGATGGCACCGAGAAGTGAATCGATGAACGATCCACGGCCGGTTCCGCGCTTGGTACCGGCCGGGTAGGTCATCGCTATGCGAAAAGAACGGAGCTCTTTAGCGGTGTCGCCGATCAGGATTGTCGGCTCAGTGCGGACCGCCCCCAGCAGTTCAGCCTTACCTGGTCCACGGGCATGCATGGTGAACGCCTCGATGCGCACGTTGTCTGGGGCTTCTTTGAGCTGGCGCACCAACCAATTGACCCTTGTCGTGGGCCTGCCCTCACGCGGCGCCTCAACATCCACATGGCACGTGACCTTTCCGGCTCGCAGGTCAGCCGTCACCTGCAGCGGACCAACAGCACCGGGAATCTTGAGGCCTGCCGTCATCGTTCCAACGCTTGCCAGCTGGGTGCCAAGTGCCTGCGTTCGCGTGGCAGGTTCGCTGACCTCCCGACGTGTGAGCGCAGGCATAACTTCAGTACCAAGCTGCCTTCCCAACTTCAGGCCGGCGTACCGAACCAAAGCGTCGAAGCGCCCAGCCACTTCAGGAACAACCTTGTCGCCTGGGCGCAGAGTGCCTGCGCTGATTGCCTCGCGCGTTGGGACCCAGGCCGGGCCCATGTCGCTGAACTCCATGGCACCCGATCGGGGGTGCTCAAGATACCGAATCAGCTCACCGAGGATCCATGCCTGGTCGGGATCCGCGACTCCTCGGTATTCCTTCTGCATCACTGCAGCGGTGAGGATCTCGGTCCAGGGCAAGTGATGGAGCGAGACCTTCCTCAGCTTCCGCTTGTCGACCGGTGTCGGATGCTGCCCGGGGATGGGCGGAATCTCGTTGGAGATGGTGATAACCGCATCGAAGCCCTGCTCGCGCGCGATGTCCAAGTAACGCTCAAGCTGCTCCGTAGCCAGCTGATTGCTCCCGGTTTTTACCTCGACAAGGGCAGTCCACTGTCGCTGCCCACGGGTCACCCTGATCAGGCCGTCTGGGAAGTACTGCTTGTCGCCAAGCTTGAAAGGAACCTCGATGAAGGTCTGCACCGTCCCGGCCGGCGCACCGTACGGCTGGGTGAGCGCCCGACCAAACTCCCGTACCGCGCTCATTACCGCCAGGAGCGCCGAGGTCGCTCGACGCTCCTGCTCCTCAGCGCCGTTGATCCCGGAGGTGGGGATGAGACGCGCAGCGAGCCAGGTCTCCTCAGACATTCATCACTCCTCGTGGCAGGGGCTTAACGCAACTTACTCCTGCATTGACGAAGGGAACGGATGCCGTAACCGGAACGAGTGCACATGAAGAGTTGACCGTACGGCTCAAACTGCTGGCACTTCTGGATAGACCGCTCCCAATCAGTAGCGGTAGCTGAAGCGGTGCAGCAACTCGCCGACGCCAAGCTACGGGAGTAGTCCTGACGCCAGGCCTGGACGTGTGTGTCCAACACACTGCAACGTTTGACACCGGGAAAACTTGCCTGGCACCCCTCGGTCTCGAGGGGAAGCACCAGCAGATACAGATCGGCCGTCGCCCGCAGCGACTGCGAGCGACGGCCGACCTATCAATACAGACCCGCTCAGTGCCCCCGGGCCAGCCATTCCTCCACGTCACCGGCTTCCGCGCCGATGCTCGTGTCGGACCCGTGCCCGGTGTGGACGACCGTCTCCCCCGGCAACGACAACAGCCGCTGCCGGATCGACTCCACGATCGTCGGGAAGTCGCTGTACGACCGGCCCGTGGCGCCCGGCCCGCCCTGGAACAGCGTGTCCCCGGTGAACACGACACCCAGCGAAGGCGCGTACAGGCACACCGCACCCGGCGCGTGACCGGGCGTGTGCCGGACCTCCAGCTCCGTACCGGCGACCGGGAGCCGCTGCCCATCGGACAGCGAACCGTCAGGCGCCCGGTCCGGGTGGGTCATGTCCCACAGCACCCGGTCGTCGGGGTGCAGCAGGATCGGCGCTCCGGTGGCAGCCGCCAACGCGGGTGCCGCGTCGATGTGGTCGTTGTGCGCGTGGGTGCACACGATCGCGACGACCCGCCGCTCCCCGACCGCCGAGGCGATCGCGGCCGCGTCGTGGGCGGCGTCGATGACGACCACCTCATTGTCGTCGCCGACCAGCCAGACGTTGTTGTCGACGTCCCAGGTGCCACCGTCCAGGCTGAACGTGCCGGAGGTGACCAGATGCTCGACCCGTGCGGCCATCAGAGGATGACCACCGAGCGCAGCACGTCGCCGTGGTGCATCTTCTCGAACGCCTGCTCGACGTCGTCGAGGCCGATCTTCTCGGAGACGAACGCGTCGAGGTCGAGGCGCCCCTGCTGGTACAGGTCGACCAGCATCGGGAAGTCGCGCGAGGGCAGGCAGTCGCCGTACCACGACGACTTCAGCGAACCGCCCCGGCCGAACACGTCCAGCAGCGGCAGTTCGAGCTTCATCTCCGGGGTGGGCACGCCGACGAGCACGACCGTACCGGCGAGGTCGCGGGCGTAGAACGCCTGCTTGTACGTCTCCGGCCGGCCGACCGCGTCGATGACGACGTCGGCGCCGAACCCGCCGGTCAGCGACTGGATCGCTGCGACCGGGTCGCCTTCGGAGGCGTTGACCGTGTGGGTGGCGCCGAGCTTCTTCGCCCACTCCAGCTTCCGCGGGTCCACGTCGACCGCGATGATCTTCGCCGCGCCCGCCAGCCGCGCGCCGGCGATGGCCGCGTCGCCGACGCCGCCGCAGCCGATGACGGCGACCGAGTCACCGCGGGTGACGTTACCGGTGTTGATCGCGGCGCCCAGGCCGGCCATCACGCCGCAGCCGAGCAGGCCGACTGCGGCCGGGGACGCGCTCGGGTCGACCTTGGTGCACTGGCCGGCCGCGACGAGGGTCTTCTCGACGAACGCGCCGATGCCCAGGGCCGGCGACAGTTCGGTGCCGTCGGCGAGCGTCATCTTCTGCTTGGCGTTGTGGGTGTTGAAGCAGTACCACGGGCGGCCGCGCAGGCAGGCCCGGCACTGACCGCAGACGGCGCGCCAGTTGAGGACGACGAAGTCGCCGGGGGCCACCTCGGTGACGCCCTCGCCGACCGCCTCGACCACGCCGGCTGCCTCGTGGCCGAGCAGGAACGGGAAGTCGTCGTTGATGCCGCCCTCGCGGTAGTGCAGGTCGGTGTGGCAGACGCCGCACGCCTGTACCTTCACCAGCGCCTCGCCCGGACCCGGGTCCGGCACGATGATCGTCTCGACCGAGACCGGGGCGCCCTTGCTTAGGGCGACGACTCCGCGTACCTCGTGTGCCATCGACGTTGTGCTCCTGTTCAAGAAAATTGGTTACGCGTCGAACGGGTTCAGTTACCGGAAGACCACTGTACGGTTCCCATTAAGTAGGACGCGCCGCTCCACGATCGCCTGGACGGCGTGGGCCAGCGCCAGGCACTCGACCTCACGGCCGATCGCGGTCAGCTCGGCGGGGGTCTTGGTGTGGTCTACCCGCACGACCTCCTGCTCGATGATGGGTCCCTCGTCGAGGTCCGAGGTGACGAAGTGCGCCGTCGCTCCGATCAGCTTCACCCCTCGGGCGTACGCCTGGTGGTACGGCCGGGCGCCGGCGAAGCTGGGCAGGAACGAGTGGTGGATGTTCACCGCCCGGCCGGCGAGGGCGTCGCACAGCTCCGGCGACAGCACCTGCATGTACCGGGCCAGCACCACCAGGTCGACCTGGTGCTCGGCGACGATCTCCAGCAGGCGCTCCTCGGCCTGGGGTTTCGTCTCCGGGGTGACCGGCACGTGGTAGTACGGCAGCTTGTGGGACGCCGCCAGGTCGGCGAAGTCGGGGTGGTTGGAGACGATGCCGACGATCTCGGCGTTCAGCGATCCGATGCTCCACCGGAACAGCAGGTCGTTGAGGCAGTGCCCGAGACGGGAGACCATCAGCAGCAGGCGCGGCCGGTCGTCGACGGCGTGGATGCCCCACTCCATGTCGGGGCGGGCCGCGCTCGCGGCGAACCGGGCCCGCAGCGCGGCGACATCGAGGTCGATGCCTGGGCGCCGGAACTGGATCCGCAGGAAGAAGCGGCCGGAGTCCCGGTCGCCGAACTGCTGGCTCTCCATGATGTCGCAGTCGTTTGCGACGAGGAAGCCGGTGACCGAGTGCACGATGCCCGGCCGGTCCTCGCAGGTGAGCGTGAAGACGAATTCGCGTGCCTGTTCGGTCATGACGGTCACAGTTCCGCGTAGAGCGGGTGGCGACGGGCCAGGTCGGCGACGCGGGCGCGCAGCTTCTCGCCGAGCGCCTCGTCGAACGCGGGCTGGAGCGCGGTGGCGATCACGTCGGCCACCTCACGGAAGTCCTCGGCGCCGAAGCCGCGGGTGGCCAGCGCCGGCGTGCCGATACGCAGCCCCGAGGTGACCATCGGCGGGCGGGGGTCGAACGGTACCGCGTTGCGGTTGACGGTGATGCCGATGTGGTGCAGCCGGTCCTCGGCCTGCTTGCCGTCGAGTTCGGAGTCGCGCAGGTCGACCAGGACCAGGTGCACGTCGGTACCGCCGGTGAGCACTTTGACCCCCGCGGCCGGGTCGGTGGCGGTGAGCCGGTCGGCCAGGATCTGGGCGCCTTCGAGGGTGCGCTGCTGCCGCTCGCGGAAGGGTTGCGACGCGGCGACCTTGAAGGCGACCGCCTTCGCCGCGATGACGTGCTCGAGGGGGCCGCCCTGCTGGCCGGGGAACACGGCGGAGGCGATCTTCTTGCCCAGGTCGGGGTCGGCGCTGAGGATGACGCCGCCACGCGGGCCGCCGAGCGTCTTGTGGGTGGTCGTGGTGACCACGTGGGCGTGCGGCACGGGGCTGGGGTGCAGCCCGGCGGCGACCAGGCCGGCGAAGTGCGCCATGTCCACCATGAGGTAGGCGCCGACCTCGTCGGCGATCCGGCGGAAGTGCGCGAAGTCGAGCTGGCGCGGGTACGCCGACCAGCCGGCGATGATGAGCTTGGGCCGGTGCTCGCGCGCCAGCCGCTCCACCTCGTCCATGTCGACCAGGCAGTCGGACTCACGGACGTGGTACGCGACGACGTTGTAGAGCTTGCCGGAGAAGTTGATGCGCATGCCGTGCGTCAGGTGCCCGCCGTGCGCGAGGTCGAGGCCGAGGATCGTGTCCCCGGGGGTCAGCAGCGCCATCATCGCGGCGGCGTTGGCCTGTGCGCCCGAGTGCGGCTGCACGTTGGCGTACTCCGCGCCGAACAGCGCCTTCACCCGGTCGATCGCCAACTGCTCGGTGACGTCGACGTACTCGCAGCCCCCGTAGTAGCGGCGGCCCGGGTAACCCTCGGCATACTTGTTGGTCAGCACCGATCCCTGGGCTTCCATGACCGCGCGCGGAGCGAAGTTCTCCGAAGCGATCATCTCCAGCGTCGTCTGCTGGCGTCGTAGCTCCTGGTCGACCGCGTGGGCGACCTCCGGATCGAGCTCGGCGAGTGGCAGATCGAGCAGCGTGCGGGAATCGACATGGACCATGAACTGACTCCTTCGCGGTGACCAACAGTTGCACCATACGATGCGCGTTGCGTAAAGCACAACGCCGTACCCGAAGATTCCCTCAGCCGAAGAAGCCCATCTGCGCGCTCACCTCGTTGGCGGCAGCGACGACGTGCTGCGCGATCCTCGGGAACTCGTCCGGGGGCAGGCGGTAGGCGGGGCCCGAGACACTCAGCGCCGCGATCACAGTACCGTCAGCGCCCCGCACCGGCGCGGCGACCGCGTTCAAACCGACCTCGTACTCCTCGGCGGTGCAGCCCCAGCCGAGCGCCTTGATCTGGTCCAGCTCGAGCGCGAGCACCTGCGGGTCGGTGATGGTGGCGGCGGTGAACCGTTCGAGGGGCTGGGCGAGGATGCGGGCGCGCTCACTGGCGGACGCGTACGCGACGAGCACCTTCCCACTCGACGTGGCGTGCAGCGGCGTCTGCTGGCCGACCCAGTTGTAGCTGGCGACCGACGACGCGCCGAGGGCCTGGGTGACGTTCACCGCCCGGTCGGCGTCGCGGATCGCGATGTTGACGGTCTCGCCCAGGGCGGCAGCGAGCCGGTCGCACGCCACGCGACTCTGTCGGGTCAGGTCGAGCTGGGCGGTGATGGCGCCGGCCAACCGCACGATCCCGAAGCCGAGCCGGTAGTTGCCCCGCTCCTCGGCCTGCTCGACGAAGCCGCGGTTTTCCAGGACGGCCAGGAGCCGGAACGCGGTGGACTTGTGTACGCCAAGCTCCTTGCCGATGTCGGTGACACCCGCTTCGCCCCGGCGCGCCAGGATTTCGAGAATATTGAGTGCACGGTCGACGGACTGGACGAGGGCGGGACCGGCGTCACCCGGCCTGGAGTCGACAGAGTTGCTCATGGCGCAACCGTAAGCGAAATCCGACGATATCGCGAGGTCCACCCACCGTGTAAAGAGCCGGTTTCGTGTCTTGACTAGGCCCGAGCCTGCGTGCACGCTGTTGCGTAATTCACGAACCGTTTCGTATGTCACAACGGAGCGGTTCGACGCCTGTCGCGATTCGGAGGTACCGGCGTGAAACGGACGATCGCGATCGTCGGTGCCTCCCTCGCCGGCCTGTCGGCCGCCCGTGCCCTCCGTGACCAGTCCTACGACGGGACGATCATCGCGATCGGCGCCGAGCGGCACGAGCCGTACGACCGGCCGCCGCTGTCGAAAGACTTCCTGACCGGCGCGATGGCCGCGGCCGACCTGGCGCTGGGCGCGCCCGACGAGGACCTCGACGTGCAGTGGCGGCTCGGCGTCCCCGCCGTACGCCTGTCCGCGGCCGACCGCAGCATCACCCTCGCCGACGGCGATGAGATCCGCGTCGACGGCGTCATCGTCGCGACCGGTTCCCGGGCCCGGCCGCTGCCGGGCACGGGAGGCCTCGAAGGCGTGCACACCCTGCGCACCCTCGACGACGCGATCGCGCTGCGGTCCGACCTCACCGCCGGCCGCCGACTCGTCGTGATCGGCGCCGGCTTCATCGGCGCCGAGGTCGCCTCCAGCGCCCGCTCGCTCGACCTCGACGTCACCGTCGTCGAAGCCCTCCCCACGCCGCTCGCCGGGGCGCTCGGCGTCGAGATGGGCGCGATCTGCGCGGGCCTGCACGCCGACCACGGCGTACGCCTGCTGACCGGCGTCGGCGTCGCCCGACTGGCCGGCTCGTCCCGGGTCGAGGCGGTCGAACTGGCCGACGGCACCCGACTGCCCGCCGACGTCGTGGTGGTCGGCATCGGGGCCCAGCCGAACGTGGAGTGGCTGGCCAACTCCGGCCTCGAGATCGCCGGCGGGGTCGTCACCGACGCGACCGGCGCGACCAACCTGCCCGGCGTCGTCGCCACCGGCGACTGCGCGGTGTCGTACCGCCCGTACACCGGCGCCAGCGTCCGCAACGAGCACTGGACCCACGCGCTCGAGCACCCGGCCACCGCCGTCGCGACCCTGCTCGGCAGCGCCACCGCGCCCCGCCGCCCGGGTTCGGACGTCCCCTACTTCTGGTCCGACCAGTACGGCGTACGTATCCAGTTCGCCGGCCACCGCGAGGAAGGCGACCCGGTACGGGTCGTGGAAGGCGATCCGGACCAGCGCAGCTTCCTCGCCGTGTACGAGCGCGACGGCCGGCCCGTCGCGGTACTCGGCCTGAACCAGCCCAGACTGTTCACCCGGTGGCGGCGTCAACTGCGCACGCCGGATCAGGCCGCGCTGTCCGCCTCATGACGACGTCCGCGTCGCGCTGACCGTCCACATCGAACTGAACTTCACGACGCACTGAACTCCACGACGCACTGAACTCCACATCGCACCGAGCGCATCAGGAGCCCATACGATGCAACCCGTTTGTCCCCTCAGCGCCATCCCGCGCGGTGAAGCCTTCCGGTGGGACGTCGAACCCCCCGTCGCGATCTTCCACACCGAGGACGGCGAGGTGTTCGCGATCGACGACACGTGTACCCACCAGGACGCCTCCCTGGCGGACGGCTGGCTGGAAGGCTGCGAGGTCGAGTGCCCGCTGCACGCGTCGCGGTTCGACCTGCGGACCGGAAAGGTGGACGCGCCGCCGGCCAAGAAGCCGGTGCGCACGCACGGAGTCGAGGTGATCGACGGGGTGGTCCACGTCGGCCTCTCCGACGAGGAGCCGAACCTCCCACCGAGCATGGCCACCAACAACGAGGCGAAGTGAGGCTGATATGACGTCACCGCGGTACGACTTCGTCATCGTCGGCGGCGGTTCGGCGGGCAGCGCGCTCGCCAACCGGCTGTCGGCCGACCCGAACAACAAGGTGCTGGTGCTCGAGGCGGGACGGCCCGACTACCGCTGGGACGTCTTCATCCACATGCCGGCGGCGCTGACGTACCCGATCGGCAGCCGGTTCTACGACTGGAAGTACGAGTCCGAGCCCGAGCCGTACATGCACAACCGGCGCATCTACCACGCCCGGGGCAAGGTGCTCGGCGGGTCGAGCAGCATCAACGGCATGATCTTCCAGCGGGGCAACCCCATGGACTACGAGCGCTGGGGCGCCGACCCGGGCATGGGGACCTGGGACTACGCGCACTGCCTGCCGTACTTCAAGAAGATGGAGAACTGCCTGGCCGCCGACCCCGACGACCCGTACCGGGGGCACGACGGCCCGCTGGTCCTGGAGCGCGGCCCCGCCACCAACCCGCTGTTCGGCGCGATGATCGAGGCTGGCCGGCAGGCCGGGTACCCGATCACCAGCGACGTCAACGGCGAACAGCAGGAGGGCTTCGCCAGGTTCGACCGCAACATCCGTAACGGCCGGCGGCTGTCGGCGGCGCGGGCGTACCTGCACCCGGTGATGAACCGGCCCAACCTGGAGGTGCGCACCCGGGCGTTCGTCACCCGCGTCCTCTTCGACGGCACCCGCGCCGTGGGCGTGGAGTACACCAAGGGCAAGGGCGCGCCGCGCCGGGTGTACGCCGGGGACGTCATCCTCTGCGGCGGCGCGATCAATACGCCGCAGATCCTGCAGCTGTCCGGTGTGGGCAACGCCGACGAGCTGCGCGCGCTGGGCATCGACCCGGTCCACCACCTGCCCGGTGTCGGCGAGAACCTCCAGGACCACCTCGAGGTCTACGTCCAGTACGCGTGCACCCAGCCGGTGTCGATGCAGCCGTACCTGGCGAAGTGGCGCGCACCCTGGATCGGCGCGCAATGGCTGTTCGCGCGCACAGGTCCGGCGGCCACCAACCACTTCGAGGCCGGCGGCTTCGTCCGCAGCAACAACGAGGTGGCGTACCCGAACCTGATGTTCCATTTCCTGCCGATCGCGATCCGCTACGACGGCTCGTCGCCGGCGGGTGGCCACGGATTCCAGGTCCACGTGGGCCCGATGTACTCCGACGCCCGCGGCACCGTGAAGATCAAGAGCCGCGACCCGCGGGTACACCCGGCGCTGCGCTTCAACTACCTGTCGACCGAGCAGGACCGGCGCGAGTGGGTGGAGGCGATCCGGGTCTCCCGCGACATCCTCAACCAGCCCGCGCTGGGCCCCTACAACGGTGGTGAGATCTCGCCCGGCCCGTCGGTGCAGACGGACGAGGAGATCCTCGACTGGGTGGCCAAGGAGGGCGAGACCGCGCTGCACCCGTCCTGCACGGCCAGGATGGGCACCGACGAGATGTCGGTCGTGGACCCGCTCACCATGCGGGTGCACGGCCTGACGGGCCTGCGCGTGGTGGACGCCTCGGCGATGCCGTACGTCACCAACGGCAACATCTACGCCCCCGTAATGATGGTGGCGGAGAAGGCCGCGGACCTCATCCTGGAGAACACGCCGCTGCCCCCGGCCACCGTCGGCTTCTACCGTCACCAGCACAGCTGACCTGCGGACGTCGTCCTGCCCGCCTGCAGCGGTCCGCGGCCGCCGACAGGCAGGACGACCGGCCGGAATATCACCGGCACCCCCTTGACGCCGCTCCCCCACCGGGGAAGGGTGGTGTTTCTCACTAAGCGGGTTAATGCGTAAGACGCAACTGAACAGGCGCCCGACGAGTGGGCGCACCTTGGAGCCCATGTGAAACATTTGTTCATCGGCGGTGAGTGGCGCGAACCGGTTGCCGGCGGCAGCCGCGAGATCCGCTGCCCCGCTGACGGCAGCCTGGTAGCCACCGTCGCCGAGGCGACCGGCGAGGACACGCTCGCCGCCATCGCCGCCGCACGGCGCGCGTTCGACGAGGGGCCGTGGCCCCGCACGCCCGAGCGCGAGCGCGGCGACCTGCTGCTGCGCGTCGCCGACCTGCTGCAGCGCGACAAGAACGAGCTCGCCCGCGCGGAGGCGCTCGACACCGGCAAGCGCCTGGTCGAGGCCGAGTACGACATCGACGACGTCACCGCCTGCTTCCGGTACTACGGCGGCATCGCGGGCACCGACAGCGGGCGGGTCATCGACACCGGCCGCGCCGACGCAATCAGCCGGATCGTGCACGAGCCGCTCGGCGTGTGCGGGCTCATCACCCCGTGGAACTACCCGCTCCTGCAGACGTCGTGGAAGGTCGCCCCGGCGCTCGCCGCCGGCAACACCTTCGTCCTCAAGCCCAGCGAGCTCACGCCGTCGACGGCGATCCTGCTCATGCGGCTGCTCGAGGAGGCCGGGCTGCCGGCCGGGGTCGCCAACCTGGTGCTGGGCGCGGGCGCCGAGGTCGGCGCGCCGCTGGGTGAGCACCCGGACGTCGATCTGGTGTCGTTCACCGGCAGCCTGCCGGTCGGTCGCAGCCTCATGGCCGCGGCCGCCAGGACGGTCAAGCGGGTGGCGCTCGAACTCGGCGGCAAGAACCCGAACATCGTGTTCGCCGACGCCGACTTCGACACCGCCGTCGACTTCGCGCTCACCGCGGTCTTCCTGCACTCCGGGCAGGTCTGCTCGGCCGGCGCGCGGCTGATCGTCGAGGAGTCCATCCACGACGCCTTCGTCGACGCCGTGGTCGACCGCGCCCGGCGCATCCGGGTGGGCGGGCCGTTCGACGCCGAGGCCGAGACCGGCGCTCTCATCTCGGCCGCGCATCTGTCCAAGGTGGAGTCCTACGTGGTGGCCGGTATCGCCGAGGGCGCGACGCTGCGCTGCGGCGGCCGCCGCCCCGACGACCCCACCCTCAGCGGCGGCTACTTCTACCTGCCGACCGTGCTCGACAACTGCCACGCCGGCATGTCCGTCGTACGGGAGGAGTCCTTCGGCCCGGTCCTCACCGTCGAGACGTTCAACGGCGAGGACGAGGCCGTGCGCATCGGCAACGACACCGACTACGGCCTGGCCGGAGCGGTGTGGACACGCGACGCCGGCAAGGCGCAGCGGGTCGCGCAGCGGCTGCGCCACGGCACCGTCTGGATCAACGACTACCACCCGTACGTCCCGCAGGCGGAGTGGGGCGGCTTCAAGCAGTCCGGTCTCGGCCGCGAGCTCGGCCCCACCGGCCTGGACGAGTACCGCGAGACCAAGCACATCTGGCAGAACATCGACCCCCGACCGCAGAACTGGTTCCGTGGCTAGCGCGTAAGCGGTAGGCGACCGTCAACCCGCGACATGAGAGGCGTCATGAGTACTGAGACGGCGGCGCCGCCGCGCCAGACCAAGACCGGAGGCCGCTCCCCGGTCATCTCGGTTCGGGATCTGTGGAAGGTCTTCGGACCGAACGCCGACAAGGTGCCGGGATCGCCGGAGCTGGCCGCGCTGTCCCGGCGCGAACTGATGGAGCGGGCACACTGCACCGCCGCGGTCCGGGAGGTCGGCTTCGACGTCGCCCCCGGCGAGGTCTTCGTCGTCATGGGGCTGTCCGGCTCCGGCAAGTCCACCCTGGTGCGATGTCTGACCCGGCTGGTCGAGCCGACGGCCGGCGAGGTCGTCTTCGAAGGCGAGGACATCCTGCACGTCGACGCCAAGCGGCTGCGCGACCTGCGCCGCCGCAAGTTCTCCATGGTGTTCCAGCACTTCGGCCTGCTGCCCTACCGCAAGGTCGTCGACAATGTCGCGTACGGGCTGGAGATCCGCGGTACCGGCCGTGCCGAGCGCACCCGCCGCGCCATGGAGGTCATCGAGCTCGTCGGCCTCGGCGGCTACGAGAACTCGTACCCGAGCCAGCTCTCCGGCGGCATGCAGCAGCGGGTCGGGCTGGCCCGGGCCCTCGCGGGCGACCCGGACGTGCTCTTCTTCGACGAGCCGTTCTCCGCCCTCGACCCGCTGATCCGCCGCGACATGCAGAACGAGGTCATCCGGCTGCACCGCGAGGTGGGCAAGACGATGGTCTTCATCACCCACGACCTGTCCGAGGCGCTGAAGCTGGGTGACCGGATCCTCATCATGCGCGACGGGCGCATGGTCCAGTGCGGTACCGGCGACGAACTGGTCGGCGCGCCGGCCGACGACTACGTCGCCGACTTCGTCAGCGACGTGCCCCGCTCCCATGTCCTCACGCTGCGCTGGATCATGCGGCAGCCCCGGCCCGACGACGTGCTCGACGGCCCGGAGCTGGGGCCGGACGTCATCGTCCGGGACGCGACCCGCGTGGTGCTCGGCGCGGAGAAGCCGGTGCGGGTGGTACAGGACGGCAAGCTGCTCGGCATCGTCGGCAACGAGGAGATCCTGGCCGTCGTGGCGGGCACCGAGGCCGGTGCCTGATGGCTGTCACCACCACCGCGACTCCGCCCACCGCCCCGGCCGCCGGTGGCGCGTCGGCCGCCACCCCGCCGGCCGCGTCCGGACGTGCCGGTCGGCGGTTGCTGACCCGGCCGGCGGCGGTGGCCGGCACCGTCGTCGTCTGGATCGCCGTCTGGCTGCTGACGCGCGGCCGCGACACCCTGCACCTGTCCGGCGCGCAGCTGACGCCGCTGCACCGCTGGCTCAACAGCGTCAACGACTCCGTCGGCGCCAGCCGCAACTCGAACCCGCTCTTCCTGTACTTCTTCAACGAGATCCGGCTGGTGATCGACACCCTGGTCACGTTCATCCAGGGGCTGATCTCCCAGCCGGCGCACGGGCGCCCGGTACCCATCCTGGGCTGGCTGGGCGTCGTCGCGATCGTGACGTTCGTGGCGTGGGCGGTCGCGAACTGGCGCGTCGCGCTGCTGGCGGCCGCCGGGTTCGTGCTGTTCGGTCTGCAGGGCCTGTGGCAGGAGAGCATGGACACCCTCGCGCTGACGCTGTCGGCGGTGCTGGTGTCGCTGCTGATCGGCATCCCGCTTGGGATCTGGGCTGGCCTGTCCAACCGGTTCAACAAGCTGATCACGCCGGTGCTGGACTTCATGCAGACGATGCCGACCTTCGTCTACCTCGCTCCGCTCACCCTGCTGTTCGCCATCGGCCCGGCGTCGGCGACGATCGCGACCCTGATCTACGCCGCCCCGCCGGCCATCCGCATCACCGCGCACGGGATCCGGTCGGTGCCCGAGTCGCCGCTGGAAGCGTCCGACTCGCTCGGCGCGACGCGCTGGCAGACCCTCACGAAGGTGCTGCTGCCGCTGGCCAAACGCACGATCGTCATGGGCGTCAACCAGACCATCATGGCGGCGCTGTCGATGGTGACGATCGCGGCGCTCATCGACGCCCCGGGGCTCGGCAAGACGGTCATCAAGGCGCTGCAGACCCTCGACGTCGGCACCGCGTTCAACGCGGGCCTGGCGATCGTGGTGATGGCCATCGTCCTGGACCGGGTCACCACGGCGGCCGGCGCCAAGGTCGAGGAGGCCCAGAGCGCCGCGCGCCCAGGCGCGCAACGGCTGCGTAAGCCCCTGCTCATCGCGTTCGGCCTCGGCGCGCTGGTCTGCGCCTACCTGTCCTACACCTATGTGTGGGCCGCCGAGTTCCCTAGCACCATCGACCTGGGCAGCTACCTGTCGCGGGCCGCCACCGCCGTGTACGACTGGGCGCAGGGCGACGTGTCCCGGTTCACCGGCGCCATCAAGGACACGCTCACCAATGCGCTGCTCAACCCGTTCCAGACCTTCCTGACGAGCTCCCCGTGGTGGCTGGTCGGCGCGGTCGTCGTCGCACTGGCGGCGCTGCTGGGCAGCGTCCGGGCCGCGATCACCGCGGCGATCTGCGTGGGGCTGCTGGTCGGCACCGGAGTCTGGCAGGACGGAATGACGACGCTCGCCAGCACCATCGTCGCGACCTTGCTGACGATGGTGCTGGGCGTGGTCATCGGGGTCTGGATGGGCCGTAGCACACGGGCCGACCGGATCATCCGCCCGATCCTGGACGCCGGGCAGACGATGCCGGCGTTCGTCTACCTGATCCCGTTCCTGGCGCTGTTCGCGGCCAGCCGGTTCACCGCGATCGTCGCGGCGATCGTGTTCGCCGCGCCGGTGTCGATAAAGATCGTCGCCGACGGTGTCCGGGGCGTCCCGGAGACCACCGTCGAGGCCGCCACGGCCGCCGGGTCGAGCACCTGGCAGACGATCACGAAGGTCCAGCTGCCGATGTCGCGCAAGGCGCTGACGCTAGCGGCCAACCAGGGCCTCATCTACGTGCTGTCGATGGTGGTCGTCGGCGGCCTGGTCGGCGGCGGCGCGCTCGGCTACGACGTGGTCGCCGGCTTCTCCCAGGACTCGCTCTACGGCAAGGGCCTCGCCTCCGGCGCCGCCATCGTGCTGCTCGGCATCATGCTCGACCGGATCACCTGCGCCGCGGCGGAGCGGTCCGGCGGCGGCACGACACCCCGTTACAGGTAGTTCCCATCTCCCCTCCCGTGTGCGCCGGTCGGTGCCTACCGGGAGCACGGACATCACGCACCCACACATCGGCCCCACCGACACTCCGGAGGACCAGATCATGAAATTCACCAACAGTAAGGGAGCGAGACTGGCCGGCGTCTCCATCGCCGCCGCGGCAGTCCTCGCCCTCACCGGCTGCGGCGGGGCCAAGGTCGGCGCCTCGTCCGGCTCCGGGTCGGGCTCAGGCTCGGGCAAGTGCGGGACGTTCAACCTCGCCGTCAACCCGTGGGTCGGGTACGAGGCGGACGCGGCCGTCGTCGCGTACGTCGCGCAGCACGACCTCGGATGCAAGGTGGTCAAGAAGGACCTCAAGGAGGAGATCGCGTGGCAGGGCTTCGGCACGGGTGAGGTCGACGCGATCCTGGAGAACTGGGGCCACGACGACCTCAAGAAGAAGTACATCGACGACCAGAAGACCGCGGTCGAGGCCGGCTCGACCGGCAACAAGGGCGTCATCGGCTGGTACGTTCCGCCGTGGATGGTGCAGAAGTACCCGGACATCACCGACTGGAACAACCTGAACAAGTACGCCGACCTGTTCAAAACCTCGGAGTCCGGCGGCAAGGGCCAGCTCCTCGACGGCGACCCGTCCTACGTCACCAACGACGAGGCCCTCGTCAAGAACCTCAACCTGAACTACAAGGTGGTCTACGCCGGCAGCGAGACGGCCCTGATCCAGGCCTTCCGGCAGGCCGAGGAGAAGAAGACCCCGCTCCTCGGGTACTTCTACGAGCCGCAGTGGTTCCTGTCCGAGGTGAAGCTGGTCAAGGTGAACCTGCCCGCCTACACTCAGGGCTGCGACGCCGACGCGGAGAAGGTCGCCTGCGACTACCCGGCGTACGACCTCGACAAGGTCGTCAGCAAGAAGTTCGCCGACGCCAACAGCCCCGCGTACCAGCTCGTCAAGAACTTCCACTGGACGAACGAGGACCAGAACCTGGTCGCCAAGTACATCGCCCAGGACAAGCTGTCCGACGACCAGGCCGCCAAGAAGTGGGTCGACGCCAACCAGGCCAAGGTCAAGGCCTGGCTGCCCAAGAGCTGACCCGCTCCCCATTTGTCGATCTTGGACGGTTGTGCCACCCATAGCCGGCACAATCGTCCAAGATCCAGACAGATACGCTGAGTCGTATGACAGCGGTGATAGCGCTGGCGCTCGCCGAGCTGATCGTGGTGATGGCGGCCCATGTCGTGGCGCAGCGCAGCGGCCTGCCGGCGGCCGTCCTGCTGGTCCTCGCCGGCATCGGGTACGGCTTTCTACCCGGCCCGAACCTCCGGCTCGACCCGCAGTTCGTGCTCTACCTCGTGATCCCGCCGCTGCTGTACGGCGCCGCGTTGCAGTCCAGCCTGACCGCGCTGCGCAACAACGCCCGCGCCGTCATCAGCCTGTCGGTGGGGCTGGTGCTGGCCACCGCGCTCGCCGTCGGTTTCGGGCTCAGCGCGGTGGTGGCCACCGTGCCGCTGAGCCTGGCGATCGCGATCGGCGCGGCCGTCGCCCCGCCCGACCCGGTGGCGGCGCTGTCCGTCGGCCGGCGCGCCGGGCTGCCACCGCGGCTGACCACCCTGGTGGAGGGCGAGGGGCTGCTCAACGATGCCACCGCGCTGACCCTGCTGCAGGTCGCGGTCGCGGCCTTCGTCAGCGGATCCGTCTCCGTGGGCCTGGCGTTCGGCCAGTTCCTGCTCGCCGTCGTCGGGGGCGTGATCTGCGGCATGGTGGTCGCGCTGCTCATCACCGGCATCCGCAGGGTGATCATCGACCCGTTGACCGACAATGTGCTGTCGCTGGGCACCCCGTTCGCCGCCTATCTCGCGGCCGAGACCACGCACGGCTCCGGCGTACTCGCCGTCGTCGTCGCCGGCCTGTGGCTGGGCCACCACAACCCGTCGCAGCAGTCCGGCCGCGCCCGGCTCCAGACACGCGCCGTCTGGCGCCTGGTGGAGTACGTGCTCGAAGGCTACGTGTTCCTGCTGATCGGCCAGCAGCTACCCGCGGTCATACGCGGCCTCGGCTCCTACCCCACCACCACGCTCGTCGCCGCGTCGGCCATGACCGTCGGCGCGGTGCTGCTCGTGCGACCGCTGTGGCTGTGGGCCACCGCGCACCTGCCGGGACGGCTGCACGCCCGCCTCGGCGGCGACCCGCAGGCCGGCAACCCGCCGCTGTCCGGGCGCGAACTGCTCGCGCTGACCTGGGCCGGCACCCGGGGAGTGATCACCCTGGCCGCGGCGTTCTCCCTGCCGGCCACCGTTCCCTCCCGCAACCTGCTGCTGTTCTGCGCCTACCTGGTGGTCCTGGTCACCCTGGTCGGCCAGGGCCTGACCTTCGCCCCGCTCCTGCGACTGCTGCGCCTGCCCGGATCCGACGTGACCAGGGCGCTCACCCGCAACGAAGCCCGCGCGGCGGCGGTGCAGGCCGCGCTCCAGCGGCTGAAGGAGCTGCGCGACGCCGACCCCGAGCTGCGCGAGGTCCTCGACCCGCTGCGACGCGCCGCCGAATCCCGCCAACGGCGGTACACCGACCGGGTGGCGATGCTGTCCGGCATCGAGGACGAGACGCTCCCCGTCGACGAGCGCTACCGGGCGGCGCTGCGCGCCCGGCGCGAGATGATCGCCGCCGAGCGCGACGAGCTGCTCACCTGGCGCGACACGGGCCAGCTTTCCGACGCGGACCTGCGCGTCCTCGAAAGCGAACTCGACCACGAAGAGAGCATCCTGCCGACACCACATCGGGAGTAGCCCGAGCCGAGCGATCTGATCGGGTAGGCCTCACCCGCCCTCGAAGAAGCGCCGCGGGACGTCCACGAGCATCGTGGTGATCTGCTCGTCGGTCACGCCACGCTCGCGCACGTACGGCAGCACGTCCTTTTCGATGTGCAGGTAGTTCCACTGGCTCAGCAGGGGCACCACGTTCGGGTCGACCCAGTCGAGGTAGCAGGAGGCGTCCTGCGACAGCACCATCCGGTCGGCGTACCCGCGCCGGCACATCTCCACCAGGGTGTCGGCGCGGGCCTCGAACGTCGTGTCGAGGTTGAGACCGAACCGGTCCATGCCGAGGACGAACCCCGCCTCGGCCAGCTCGGTCAGGTGGTCGACGTCGCCTGTGTCGCCGCTGTGCCCGAGCACCACCCGGCGGGGGTCGACCCCCTCCTCGTCGCACAGCACCCGCTTGACCGCCAGCCCGGTCCGGCTGCCCGGGTGGGTGTGTACCGTGATCGGCGTTCCGGTCCGGTGGTGCGCCTTCGCCACCGCGCGCATCACCCGCTCCACGCCGGGCGTCAGCCCCGGGTGGTCGATTGCGCACTTGAGCATGCCGGCCTTGACCCCGGTACCTGCGATTCCGTCCTCGATGTCGCCGACGAACATGTCGACCATCGGATCGGGCAGCTCGGCGCCGACGGCCGCGTTGAGGGCCGGCCCCCGGTAGTGGAAGAAGAACGGCACGTCGCCGTAGGTGTAGCAGCCGGTCGCGACGACGATGTTGAGGTCCGGGACCTGCTCGGCGACCCGCTGGATGCGCGGAATGTAGCGGCCGAGGCCGATGACGGTCGGGTCGACGATCGTACGCACCCCCTGGCCGGCCAGTTCACTCAGCTTCGCCACGGCGTCCGCGACACGGGCCTCCTCGTCGCCCCACTCGTCCGGGTAGTTCTGCTGGACGTCCGCGGTCAGGACGAAGATGTGCTCGTGCATGTAGGTACGGCCGAGGTCGGCGCTGTCCACGGGTCCGCGGACGGTGTTGACCGGTGACATTCAGCGCAGCTCCTTCTTGAGTATCTTGCCGGTGGGGCCCTTGGGCAGCTCGGGGACGATGCGCACCTCGCGCGGGTACTTGTACGCGGCGACCCGTTCCTTCGCGTACTCGATGATCTCCTCGGGCGTCGCGGTCGCGCCGGGCTTGAGGGACACGATCGCCATGACCTCCTCGCCGAGCTTCTCGTCAACCCGGCCGATGACGGCGGCTTCGTTCACCGCCGGGTGCGCGTACAGCACCTCCTCGATCTCGCGCGGGTAGACGTTGAAGCCGCCGCGGATGATGAGATCCTTCTTGCGGTCCACAATGAACAGATAGCCGTCGGAGTCGCGGTAGGCGAGGTCGCCGGTGTGGAACCAGCCGCCGCGGAACGCTTCGGCGGTGGCCTCGGGCTTCTTGTAGTACCCCTTCATGATGTTGTGACCCCGGATCACGATCTCACCGACGTGCTCCGGGCCGGACGGCAGCTCCCGGTCGATGTCGTCGACGATGCGCACCTCCACACCCCAGATCGGCTTGCCGATCGACAGCACCTTGCGCTGCTCCGCACTGACGTTGAAGGTCGTGGTGCTGGCGCTCTCCGACAGCCCGTAGCCTTCGAGGATCACGCAGCCGGGGAACTTCTCCTCGAACGCGCGGATCACCTCGCCGGGGATGGCCGCACCGCCGGAGACGCCGACGCGCAGCGACGACAGGTCGCGGCCGGACACATCCGCGGCGTTCAGCGCGAAGTACATGGTGGGCACGCCGGAGAAGATGGTGCACCGGTGCTTCTCGATGGCGTCGAGGACGGCACTGGCGTCGAACCGGGGCACCAGCACCATCGTCCCGGCGAAACGGACCACGACGTTGAGCACGCTGGACAGTCCGAACACGTGGAACAGCGGGAGGACCGCGACGCCGATGTCGTCGTCGCGGAACTCGAACAGCTCGCCGGCGACAGTGCAGTTCATGAAGAGCTGGAAGTGGGTGAGCTCGGCGCCCTTCGGCTTGCCCGTCGTACCGCTGGTGTACAGCAGCACGGCCGTGTCGTCGGGGCTCAACGGGACGATGTCGCGGGTGTCGGCGGCGGCGTACAGCTCGTCGTAGTGCCGCGTACCCTCCGGCCGTTCCTGGCTTCCCGGCAGCGGCACCACGTACGTCGGCACCGGCGTCTCGAGCTGCGCGACGCCCTTGCACGCCTCAGCGGTGAACAGCTCGAAGGTCACAAGCACCCGCGCGTCGCTGTCGTCCAGGTGGTAGGCGACCTCCGGCGCCTTGAGCAGCGGGTTGAGCGGCACCATCACGAGCCCGGCCTTCAGGATCCCGAAGTACGTGAACAGGAACTGCGGCACGTTGGGCAGCTGGACCGCGACCTTGTCGCCGCGCTCCAGGCCCAGCGCCAGGAGGCTCGCGGCGACCCGGCCGCTGATCTCGTCGACCTGCCGGTAGGTGAACGTGAAATCGTCCAGGTGGCACAGTGGCTTGTCCGGGTTCGCGGTCGCGGACTCTCGCAGCATCGTCGCGAGATTGAAACTCATCGCTCCTCCTGCCGGGACACGGTGCGGGTGCCAGGAACATACCGGCCGGTCGGTACGGTGTGAAGAGCACATGCACAACACAGCCGGTGACGAGTGCGGCAGCAAGATGAGTTAGTGGGTATATGTCCGCGCGGGGCGGCTACGCCTCGACAGCGGCCAGGTACGGTCGACGGGTGACACCGGTCGTAGTCCTGAACGGCGGCTCGAGCTCGGGCAAGACCTCGATCGCTCGCTCCCTCCAGCGGCTGCTCGGTCCAACCTGGATGACGCTGGGGGTCGATGACCTTGTCCGGGCACTGCCGGGCGGTGATGAAGTCGATGACCTCATCCGGGCGCAACAGGACCGGGACGGGCCGGAGGGAGCTCAAGGCTCCATCGAGTTCGGTCCGGACGGATCCGTGACCGTCAGCGAGGACTTCCGTCGGGCCGAGGCAGCCTGGTACGCGGGCCTGGCGGTGATAGGGCGCTGCGGAACGGGTCTCATCCTCGATGAGGTCTTCCTGGGCGGCGGGTCGTCACAGAAGCGGTTGGCGGCCGCCCTGTCAGGCCTTCCGGTGGTGTGGGTCGGAGTGCATTGCACCCCCGAGGTCGCCGCCGCTCGGGAACGCGGCCGGCCGGACCGGGTTGTCGGGATGGCTCGTCTCCAGGCCGAACGGGTGCACGAGGGCGTCATCTACGACCTGGTCGTGGAGACCACCGCCACCAGCGCCGCCGACTGCGCCAGCGCGATCGCGTCCCACCTGACCGCCCTCGAGGGCTGACCCGACCACCAAGCGACCCAGCCGACACGCCGAGACAGCGCCGACTCAGATCAACTCGGCGCCCACACATACGGTGTCGTAGTCGTCACCGCCAGGAAGCCCAAGCGCTGGAGGATCGGCCGGCTGTCCTCGGAAGCATCGACCTGCAGGTATCGCACTCCCCGGTTGGCCGCGAGCTTCGCCCGATGAGCGACCAGGGCACGGTAGATGCCTCTGCCTCGCCAATCCGCCGACGTGGAACCGCCCAACAGTCCGGCGAACTCGGTGCCGGACCTGAACATCAGCCACGCCGCCGAGACAACGGCGCCAGCGGCTTCGGCGGCGAACACGGCGATGCCATTCGGGTCGGCCTCGATCCGTGAGATCAGGTCGTCTGCCAGCCGGCTCAGGTCCTGGCCCCAGACTTCCGACTCCAGCTCGGCGATGCGACGTAGGTCCTCGTCGGCGGTCACCTGCCGTATCGTCACGCTGTCAGGCGCTGCCGGCTCGATCGCGAGTGCCTCGACCGGCGCGATGAGTACGGTCTCCTGCTCCTCCGGCGAGAAGCCGGCGGCGCGCAGGCGCGCAGACAGATCTGCCGGCTCGTCATGACCCCGGACCTTCCATGCCACCGCCTCACCGCGCGCGCGGAAGTAGTCGCGCTGGCGGACGATGAGCTCATCCAGTTCGCGGCCCTGCAATCCCACGTCACGCGGTGCGCTGATGAAGCCGCGGAACTGTCCGACGATGCGTACGACCGGACCATCACGTTCCACTGTGACCCCGGCAGGTAAGTTCGTCGTCTCTGCCATGCGGAGTTGCTGGTCATAGACGCGGAGCAGAGCAGCAGTATCGATCACAAATACCTCTTCCGTGAAGGCAGGTGGTCGCCGTCGGCTTGCGCCGGCGGTACTGCCGTGCGGATCTCGGCTACCCCCTCGATCGGGCTGGTTCCCGGGTCGGTTGTGCACGGCCCATTGTCGCGGCGTGGGCCGCTGCCTGGGCATTTCGCGACCGACGGATTCATACCCACCAACTCATCTTGCTGCCGCACTCAGCCGGTGACGACGCTGGGTCAGCCGATGGCCGCGCGCTCCTGCGGGTCATCGGCCGAGGGCACGACCTGCGGCACGACCCGGTGCGCCGTCGCCAGCACCGAGGCGAGTACGAGCCCCGCCGCGCCGGCGATCCCCATCGCCCCGCCGGCGTAGGCGACAAACAACTGGTGCCGGCTCAGCTCGTCAGGCGGCGTCGACAGCACCTGACCGGTCAGCGCCAGCGCAAGGCCCGCGCCGGCCAGCAGGACGACCCCCGCGGCGGCGAGTACCCGCACCGCCAACCGGTTCGACGGGCCGTACCGGACTCCGCCGTGGCGGCGCTGCGCGGTGACGATGACCAGGCCGGCGACGCCGGCCCACCCGCCGACGACCAGCAGGGCGGCCACCGCGTCGCTGGGACGGTGCCAGCCGGCCGACAGCGTCGCGATTCCGGCGACCGCGGCGAACCCGGCGCCGATCACGGCGCCGACACCGCGCAGCCGGGCCGGCAGGACCAGCATGAACGCCACCGCGACCGAGGCCGCGATGGTCGTGTGGCCGCTCGGCAGGCTGTTGCCGGCCGCCGCCCGCTGCGGGTCGACCCCCAGCTCGGGGCGGTCGATGAACTGCTTGAGCAGCTGGGTGGTGACGTTGGCGCCGACGATGAGCACGACGACCCCGAACGCCACCGCTGCGCGGCGCCGGATCAGCGCGATGAAACCGACGACCGCGGTGGCGACCAGCAACGACACGACCGACATCCCGTTGAGGACCGTGTCGACCAGACCTTCGATCCGCGCCTGCCCGATACTGTTGCCCGCCAGCGCGACCGTGTCCAGAAGCTGCCCGTGTCTGGATCGCACGAAAATCCGCCAGACCGCCACGATGCCGGCAGCGTCGGCAGCCGCCAGCACCAGCAACCACAGCGTCAGACCGACCGGCCACCCGCGCATGCTCAGCAACCTAGCCGATCGGGGCCACACCGCGGGGTCACGGCGCGGGACCACACTGCGCGGCCGCACTGCGCGGCCATCGCTAGCCGGGCTCGTTGATCTGGTCCGAGGTGGACGGGCCGGTGGCGCGCCACTCGGCGCCGGTGATGGCACGGGTACGGCCGGCCAGGCGCGCAAGCGCGGCGACGGCCTCATGGTCCGGCCCGGCGCCGCTGTACCCGACGTACGCCACCACTCCTGGCGCCGGCTCCCAGGCGAGGGTGGCGTTACCGCCGAGCAGGGTCGACACGACGGTCGGTGCGCCATGGACCAGCCCGCCGTGGACCAGCCCGCCGTCGTCCGCGTGGCTGGCGTAGAGCCGGTCTTCGAACCCGCCCCCGCCGGCCACCCCGGTATAGACCAGGCCGGCACCGAGCGCCTCCTGCTCGCCCAGCGCCGTCGTGCCGTAGCGGACTTCGTGGATGGTCGCCGGCCGGTACGGTCCGGTCGACACCACCACGTACCCGTTCGGCGGGTCCACCACGGGCCGGCCGGCGGCGACCGTCGTGCGGGCGGCTATCGCCACCAGGTCGGCTTCGGCCAGGTCGCCCCGTACGCGCGCGTATGCCCCGCCGACCGGCCACACCACCGTTCCCGCGGCCGCCGTGCCGGGCGCTGTGCCGGACGCTGTGCCGACCTTGACGGTACGGGCGGGCACCGGCGCCGGGACCGGAAACGTCACGACCGCGCCGTGCCTGCCGAGGGAGCCGTCGGCTCGGCGTACGACCACGGTCCAGGGCCCGTCCGTGGCGGTACGGTCGCATCGCTCCAGGGTCGACGCGCCGCCGTACCCGAGCCGATCGACGACCAGCGCGGCCACCTGGTCTGTCGCCCAAGGGTTCGCTGCCGGGCACGGCGTACCGGCCGGCGCGGGCGTACGCGCTGCCGGGGTCACGGCCGGAGCTGATGCGGCCGCCGGGGTAGCGGCCGCGGGCGGAGCCGGCCGCCGCCCGTGACCGGCGTCGAGCGCGACCACGGCGATCCCGGCGACGACGAGCAGGACGACGCCGGCCACGACCGGCGCGCGCCGCCGCGGCCGGTCCGGTCGGACCGGCCCGTTGGTGAGGACGTCTCCCACGTCAGCCAGTGTCGGTCAATCGACGATCGCCGTCACTCCACCGGGGAGCCACCAAAAGCGCTGCCGTGCCATGCGGTCAGATATCGGGCAGAGCGGTCATCAAATGCCGTCGCGGACCCTTGACATGTGCCTACCCCGAGAGCACCCTGGTTGCGAATGGCGATAGCTGTTGCGTATGCCGAGACGTCGGTACCTGGCGACGCGGGCATTCAGAAACGGAAGGATCCCGATGGCCGGACCTGGAAGCGATCTGCCCGACCACCCGGATTGGCTCTGGCGCACGCCCGAACCCAAGCGCAGCTATGACGTCGTCATCATCGGCGGCGGCGGGCACGGCCTGGCCACCGCCTACTACCTGGCGAAAAACCACGGCATCACCAACGTCGCCGTGCTCGAACGCGGGTGGCTCGCCGGCGGCAACATGGCCCGCAACACGACGATCATCCGATCGAACTACCTCTGGGACGAGAGCGCCGGCATCTACGAACACGCCCTGAAGCTGTGGGAGGGGCTCGAGGAACAGCTCGACTACCCGATCCTGTTCAGCCAGCGCGGCGTGCTCAACCTCGCCCACAGCCTCCAGGACGTCCGCGACAGCGTGCGCCGGGTGGAGGCCAACCGCCTCAACGGCGTGGACGCCGAATGGCTCGACCCGCAGCAGGTCAAGGAAGTCTGCCCCATCGTCAACATCTCCCCCGACGTGCGCTACCCGGTGCTCGGCGGCACCTACCAGCCCCGCGCCGGCATCGCCAAGCACGACTACGTCGCCTGGGCCTTCGCCCGCGCCGCCGACGCGATGGGTGTGGACCTCATCCAGCACTGCGAGGTGACCGGCATCGACATCGTCGACGGCCGGGCGGTCGGGGTGCGGACCACGCGCGGCCCGATCGCGGCCGGGAAGGTCGCCATGTGCGCCGCGGGCCACGCCAGCGTGGTCGCCGCGATGGCCGGTGTCGACCTGCCGGTGCAGAGCCACCCGCTACAGGCGCTCGTCTCCGAGCTTCTCGAGCCCGTGCACCCGACGGTCGTGATGTCCAACGCCGTGCACGTATACGTCAGCCAGGCCCACAAGGGCGAGCTGGTCATGGGCGCCGGCATCGACAGCTACAACGGCTACGGCCAGCGCGGTTCGTTCCACATCATCGAGCGGCAGATGTCCGCGGCGCTGGAGCTGTTCCCGACCTTCGCCCGCGCCCACGTCCTGCGCACCTGGGGCGGCATCGTCGACGTCACCCCGGACGCCTCCGCCATCATGGGGCTGACCCCGGTCGACGAGCTGTACGTCAACTGTGGCTGGGGCACCGGCGGTTTCAAGGCCACGCCCGGCGTCGGCTGGTGTTACGCGCACACGATCGCCAACGGCGAGCCGCACCCGCTCAACGCACCCTTCAGCCTGGAACGCTTCACCACCGGCGCGCTCGTCGACGAGCACGGCGCCGCCGCGGTCGCGCACTGAACCGCCACCCTGCGCGGCCGAGGCCGCACCCAACCGCCACGTACTCCAAGGAGCCCGCGACGATGATGCTCATCTCCTGTCCCTGGTGCGGCCCCCGAGAGGAGGCCGAGTTCCACTACGGCGGTCAGGCGCATGTGTCCTATCCGGAAGACCCGTCCGCGCTCTCCGATGAGGAGTGGGCCCGGTTCCTGTTCTACCGCGACAACCCGAAGGGACCGTTCGCCGAGCGTTGGAACCACAGCGCGAGCTGCCGGCGCTGGTTCAACGTCATCCGGGACACGGTGACCTACGAGATTCTGGCCGTCTACCCGGTCGGCACGCCTAAGCCGGTGATCGCATGAGCACGCAAGAATTCCGGACGGCCCAGGGCGGCCGAATCGACCGGAGCCGTCCGATCCGCTTCCGCTTCGACGGGAGCGACTACACCGGCTACGTCGGCGACACGCTCGCCTCGGCGCTACTGGCCAACGGCGTGATCCAGACGTCGACGAGCATCAAGTTCGACCGGCCGCGCGGCATCTTCGCCGCCGGTGCCGAGGAGCCCAACGCGCTCGTACAGGTCGAGGCGCCGTTCCCCGAGCCGATGCTGACGGCGACGACCGTCGAACTGTACGACGGTCTCGTCGCGTGCGGGCTGGGCGGCCAGGGTCGGCTGAGCCCCGAGCCGGACCCGGCCCGCTACGACTCGGTACACGTCCACTGTGACGTCCTCGTCGTCGGCGCCGGCCCCGCGGGCCTCGCCGCCGCGGCGGTCGCGGCTGAGACCGGCGCCCGGGTCATCGTCGTCGACGAGCGGCCCGAGCCCGGCGGCAGCCTGCTGGGCACCCGCGAAACGTCGGTCCTCGAGTGGGCGACGTCCGTTGCCGACCGGCTGCGGTCCAACCCGGAAGTCAAGCTGCTGACCCGCACCACCGCGTTCGGGTACTACGACGACAACTTCGTCCTGGCGGTCGAGCGGCGTACCAACCACCTCGGCGCCGCGGCGCCCGCCCACCGGTCGCGCGAGCGGATCTGGCGCATCCGGGCCCGGCGCGTCATCCTTGCCACCGGCGCGCACGAGCGGCCGCTGGCGTTCAACGGCAACGACATCCCCGGTGTCATGCTGGCCGGCGCCGCCCGGACTTACGTCAACCGGTACGGGGTCCTGCCGGGCCGCCGGGCGGTCGTGCTCACCACCAACGACAGCGCGTACGAGGCGGTCTTCGACCTGCTCGACGCCGGTGTCGAGATCGCGGCGGTGGCCGACCTGCGCACCGGCGGCAGCCCGGTGTGGGGCCCGCGCTGTGCCGAGCGCGGCGTCGAGGTGCTGGCCGGGTACGGCGTGGCCGACGTGACGGGCGCCGACCGCGTCTCGGCGGTGACCCTCGCCGGCCCGGACGGCAGCCGGGACGTCGCGGCGGACCTGCTGCTGGTCTCCGGCGGCTGGAACCCGGTCGGCGCCCTGTACAGCCACGCCGGCGGGCGGCTGCGCTTCGACACCGACCTGGGCTCGTTCGTGCCGGACGGCTGCCGCCAGGCGGTGGCGGTCGCCGGCGCCGCGAAGGGTACCTTCGGCCTCGCCGGCTGCCTTGCCGAAGGGGCCGCGGCGGGCCGCGAGGCGGTCGAGGCGGCCGGCTTCACCGCCCCCGCCGACACGCGGCTCCCGGCTGCCGACGAGCAACCCGCTTCGCCCACCGCCCAGGTGTGGGTGCTGCCGGGCGACGAGTCCCGGCAGTACGTCGACCTGCAGCGCGACGTCACGGTCGCCGAGATCCGCCGCGCCACCGGCGCCGGCATGCGGTCGGTGGAGCACGTCAAGCGCTACACCACCGCGGGAACCGCGCACGACCAGGGCAAGACCTCCGGGGTACTGACCAGCGGGGTCGTGGCGCACCTGCTCGGCGTCGACGTCGGCGAGCTGGGCACGACGACGTTCCGGCCGCCGTACACGCCGGTGAGCTTCGCCGCCCTGGCCGGACGCGACCGCGGCATGCTGTACGACCCGGTACGGGTGACCGCGCTGCACCCGTGGCACGAGGCGGCCGGGGCGCTGTTCGAGAACGTCGGCCAATGGAAGCGGCCGTGGTACTACCCGCGCGACGGCGAGGACATGCACGCCGCGGTACTGCGGGAGTGCCGGGCGGCCCGCGAGGGCGTCGCCATGATGGACGCCTCCACGCTCGGCAAGATCGACGTGCAGGGCCCGGACGCGGCGGTGCTGCTGGACCGCCTGTACACGAACATGATGAGCACGCTGAAGGTCGGCTCGATCCGGTACGGCGTGATGTGCCGCGCGGACGGCATGGTCTTCGACGACGGCACCGTGATCCGCCTGGCCGAGGACCGCTTCCTGGTCACCACGACGACCGGTGGCGCGGCCGCGGTGCTGGAGTGGATGGAGGACTTCCTCCAGACCGAGTGGCCGGACCTGCGGGTGCACTGCACGTCGGTGACCGAGCAGTGGGCGACCGTCGCGCTGGTCGGGCCGCGCTCCCGCGAAGTACTGGCGACGCTCGCGCCCACGCTCGCCGTCGACAACGCCAGCTTCCCGTTCATGACCTGGCGCGACACCGAGGTGGCGGGCATCCCGACCCGGGTGTGCCGGATCAGCTTCTCCGGCGAGCTCGCGTACGAGCTGAATGTGAGCTGGTGGGACGCGCTCGCGCTGTGGCAGGCGGTGTACGACGCCGGTCAGCCGTTCGGCATCACCACGTACGGCACGGAGACGATGCACGTGCTCCGCGCCGAGAAGGGGTTCCCGATCATCGGCCAGGACACCGACGGCACGGTGACGCCGCAGGACCTGGGCATGGACTGGATCGTGTCGAAGAAGAAGGCCGACTTCGTCGGCAAGCGCTCCTTCGCCCGCGCCGACAACCACCGGCCCGACCGCAAGCAGCTGGTGGGGTTGCTGCCCGACGACGGCACCACCCTGCTGCCCGAAGGCGTCCACCTGGTCGCCGCCGAGACCGTGGCGACTGGTGCGCTGCCGGAGCCACCGGTGCCGATGCTCGGCCACGTCACCTCCAGCTACCACAGCGCGGCGCTCGGTCGCCCGTTCGCGCTCGCGCTCATCCGTGGCGGCCGGGGCCGCATCGGCGAGCGGGTGTACGCGCCGCTCGGCGACGCGCTCGTACCGGTGACGATCACCAGTTCGGTTCTGTACGACCCGGAAGGGGCCCGACGTGATGGCTGAGCAGACGACCGTACGACCGACCGTACGACGCAGCCCGCTGGCCCTCGCCGCGGACCGCCTCGCCGACGTCGCCGCCGCGACCGGCGGTGCGGTCTCGATCGCCGAGGTGCCGTTCCTGGCCCAGCTCAACCTGCGGCTGGACCCGAAGGGCCCGGCGGCCGACGCGGCCGGCAAGGAGCTCGGCGTGGCGCTGCCGACCGCGGCGGGCGTCGCCGCCCGCGCCGGCGAGCTGACGATCGCCTGGCTCGGGCCCGACGAGTGGCTGGTCATCGGCCCGGCTGGCGGCGAGGGTGACCTGGAAGCCCGGCTGCGGTCGGCCCTCGGGACCGGGCACCCGGCGGTGGTGGACGTGTCCGCGCAGCGGACCGTCCTGGAGCTGTCCGGACCGCGGGTGCGCGACCTGCTGGCCTTCGGCTGCGCGCTCGACCTGCACCCGCGCTCGTTCAGCGAGGGCGCCTGCGCGCAGACGCGACTGGCCCAGGCGCAGGTCGTCCTGATCGCGCGTGAGTCCGGGGCGTTCTGGGTGCTCGTCCGCTCGTCATTCGCGTCCTACCTGGCCGACTGGCTGATCGACGCGAGCGTGGAGTTCACCGGCCCCCAGGCGTAATCATCCGCCCACCCGACCGTCCGCACACCCGCCACCCCGGTCCGGCAGATGCCGGGCCGGGGTGGCGTGCGTTCCGGGTCCTGTGCGACACTTCCCCAACAGTTCTAGAACTCTTAGGAGGTGGCTGTGAGCGACGTGTCGTTACGGCCGGTGTCATTACGGCCGGGGTCGACGCTCGTCGGCCGGCGGACGAAGATGGGCGATCCGGACCGGCTCGGCCGATTCGGTGACCACGGTGGACAGTTCGTGCCCGAGTCCCTCGTACCGGCCTGCCAGGAGCTCGAACAGGCGTTCCGCGAGGCGTGGGCCGATCCCCGGTTCCGGCGCGACCTCGACCGGCTGCTCGCCGTACAGGCCGGCCGGCCGACCCCGGTCACGCCGGCTTGGAACCTGTCGGTCGAGCTCGGCGTCACGATCCTGCTCAAGCGCGAGGACCTCGCCCACACCGGCTCGCACAAAATCAACAACGTCCTGGGCCAGGCGCTGCTCGCCCGCCGCATGGGAAAGACCCGACTGATCGCCGAGACCGGCGCCGGCCAGCACGGCGTCGCCACCGCCACCGCGGGCGCCCTCCTGGGGCTTCGCGTCACCGTGTTCATGGGCGAACGCGACATGGAGCGCCAGGCGCTGAACGTGTTCCGAATGCGCCTGCTCGGCGCCGAGGTCGTACCGGTGACGGCCGGCAGCCGCACCCTCAAGGACGCCACCAGCGAGGCGATGCGCCACTGGGTGACGTGCGTGGACTCCGCGTACTACTGCGCCGGCTCGGTCATGGGCCCGCACCCGTACCCGTGGATGGTGCGCGAACTCCAGCGGGTGATCGGTGACGAGGCGCGCACGCAGTGCGCCGCCGAGCTGAGCACCGGCGTTCCCGACTACGTCGTCGCCTGCGTCGGCGGCGGTTCGAACGCCGCCGGCACCTTCGCCGGCTTCGTGGACACCGCGGCGCGGCTGGTCGGGGTGGAAGCGGAAGGCGGCGCGGCCGCCACGTTCGGACGGGTCGGGGTGCTGCACGGCTTCCGTTCCTATGTCCTTCAGGACGACAACGGGCAGGTCGTCGAGGCCCACTCGATCGCCGCCGGGCTCGACTACCCCGGCATCGGCCCGGAACACGCCCACCTCGCCGACAGCGGCCGGGCCCGGTACGTGACGGTCAGCGACGACGAGGTGATCGCCGCGGTGGCCCGGCTGGCCCGTACCGAAGGCATCCTGCCCGCGCTCGAGTCCGCGCACGCGGTCGCGTGGGTGTTGCGGGCGGCCGACAGCGGCGAACTGCCGCCGGGCTGCACGGTCCTGGTGACGCTGTCCGGCCGGGGCGACAAGGACATCACCGCGCTGATGGAGCGGCTGTGACCGGCGTCGAGGTACATCTTCGGGAGCAGCGCGCGCGGGGCCGGAAGCTGCTGGTGCCGTACCTGACGGGCGGCATCACGGCGGACTGGATCGAGTACGCGCGCGGCTACGCGAGCGCGGGGGCCGACGCGATCGAGATCGGACTGCCGTTCTCCGATCCGATCCTGGACGGGCCGACCATCCAGGAGGCGTCCGACCGGGCCCTCGCCAGGGGCGTCACGACCCGGAGCGTCCTCGAGGAGCTGGCCGCCGTCCGGCTCGGCGTCCCACTCATCGCGATGACCTACTACAACCTCGTCGTCCACGAGGGGGCGGCCGCGTTCTGCGCCGCGCTCGCGGCGGCCGGGGTACGCGGGCTCATCGTGTCGGACGTCCCGCTCGACGAGGCGGACGACCTGCGCGGGCACGCCGAGACCGCCGGGGTGGAGCTGACCCTGCTCGCGTCCCCGGTCACCGGACCCGAGCGCCTCGCGCGGATCGCGGCGCTGAGCAGGGGCTTCGTGTACGCGGTCAGCCTCATGGGCACGACCGGCGAGCGGGACCGGGTCGCCGGGTCGGCGGCCCTGCTCGCGCGTCGCCTGACCGCGCTCACCGACCGCCCGGTACTGCTCGGCTTCGGTATCTCCACACCGGACCACGCCGCCGAGGCGGCCACGCTCGCCGACGGGGTCGTGGTCGGAACGGCTCTCATGCGCAGGATTCTCGACGGCGCCACGCCGGCGCAGGTAAGCGCCGTCGTGGCCGGCATGCGCCAGGCGCTGGACGCTGGGTCGCCCTCAGAAGTCTCCGGATCGGCCTCAGTAGTCTCGTGACATGGCTGAACCGACCGCGGACTCGAACACCGGGCGCCGGGGCCCGGCGCGCTACCGGGTGATCGCCGCCGAGCTCGCCGGCAAGATCCGGCGCGGCGAGTACCGACCTGGTGAAGCCCTGCCGGCGCAGCGGGACCTGAGCGCGCAGTACGGCGTCACTCTGATGACGCTGCGCCAGGCGCTCCAGTCGCTCCAGGACGAGGGGCTGGTCGTGCAGCAGGCCGGTCGCGGCACCTTCGTGACGCCGACGCATGCCGCGTACCGTGTCGACACGCTGCGCAGCCTGGCGGACGACCTGCGAGAGCAGGGCCACGACGTCGCCACCGAGGTGCTGTCGCGGGCGCTGCGCCGCCCACCGTCCTGGGTCGGCCAGCGCCTGTCCGTGGACGGGGACGACGGCCGGGTGCTGCGGTTGGAACGGCTCCGGCTGCTCGGTGGCCACCCCGCTGTCCACCAGGTCTCCTGGGTCCGCCAGCCGTACGCCGAGGCGGTGCAGCACCGGGATTTCAGCGAGGTGTCGCTCTACGCCGCCCTGGCCGACGCCGGCGTGTCGATCGTCCGGGCGTCGGAGACCATCCGGCCGGACACGCTGTCGGCGTCCTCGGCGGCGTGGCTGCGCCAGCCCGCCGGCACGGCGATCTTCGTCAGCGAACGCACCACCTTCGCGGTGGACGGGACCGCGCTCGTCGTGGACCGCGCGGAGATCCTCGGCAACGCGATGGAGATCCGCACCGAGCGCGCCGCCACACGGCTGTCGGTGTCGTGGGGACCGGCGCGCGGTTGACCGGTACAGAGAGAGCGGTCATGGATGGGTACCGAAGCTGCGAGTCGGGAGGAGTCAGCGGACGGTACACCAGATCATGTGGTGATGGCCGATCCAGAGGGAAACGAGTTCTGCGTGCTCTGCCTTACGTCGGCCGCACCGTATCAAGCCGGTGGTCTACCGCAGGTACCCACTTCGCGCTCCGAACCATCCTCATCTAGCACCAGTAGACAAGGGGCCTATGGCAGCGCGTTTCACCCAGGTTGCCGGCGGCCCCGATGACGAGGCAGGAAGCCCCGATCAGTCTAAGTCGAGGGTACTGAACTGGATTCCCGCCAGCCGCCATCCGTCCGGCTGTTCGATCCACACCTGGCTCAGCCGGACGGCCAGCGTCATCAGATCGCCACGCCAAGACGCACGACTGTGCTGCACGCACCGCACGATCGCCGTTCGGTCATAGCGCCGCACGTCCACTTCGGTCGTCTCGATGGAGAGGTAGTGGAAGTCGCGATGCCTTTCAAGCCACTGCTGTTTGTCAAGCTGAAAGCCCCGCTCGCCGATGGAGAGGAAGTCGTCAGCCAGCAGATCATTTAGAAGATCCGTGTCGGCACGCAGCTCGGCGTCGTCGAAGGCCCGCTGGAGTTCAAGGATGTCGGTCACCACACCGTCATCCTCCTCGAGATCAAGTCACGCCTGAAGCGGTTTTCCTGCCGCGGCCAGACGACGCACTGCGCACACTCTCCTGCTGCTGTCCGGGCCTCGTCGACGTAGCGCGGTTGCGCGCCTGAACCGAAGAGTGTTCTACGAAGTTTGGGCTTTATGGCCAATGCTCGCGCATCAACGAAACCCGCCCGACCCGACCGGCCCCCGCCCGAACCGGCCGAACTGATCGAACAGATCGGCCAAATCGGTCAAGAGGTGGAGGTAACTACCCAAGAGTGGCAGATAGGGTCATCATGCCGGCGCGAGAGCGTACCCGCCGGTGCCTGGCGAGCGTGCCTTGACGGACCGACGGTTCGACCGCCCCGCGCGAGGGCGCGCGCCACGGGCCCGACGCCGACGACGAGGGGTTCGACAGTGGGGTTGGCGCTACGGCTGCGGCTGATGGTGAGCGGCGCGGTGGTCGCCGCCATCCTGACCATCGCGGGGATGGTGGTGCTGGTCAATCAGGTGTCCCACCAGTACGCGGGGCTCCTGTCCGGCGCCGTACGGCAGAGTCAGGACGCGCGCGCCATGGAGGTGGCGTTCAAGAAGCAGGTGCAGGAGTGGAAGGACATCCTGCTCCGCGGCGCCGACCCGGCCGACCTGCAGACGTACAGCCAGCAGTTCACCGCGCAGGAGAAGGCCGTACAGGCTCTGGCGGCGAAGCTGACCGACGAGGTCACCGATCCCGGGGTGAGCAGCGAGGTCGACCGGTTCCGTGACCAGCACTCGGTGCTGAGCGCCAAGTACCGCAACGCGTACCAGGCGTTCGTCGCGAGCAAGGGCCTCGACATCAAGGCCGCCGACACCGCCGTACGGGGGCAGGACCGGGGGCCGACCGACCTGATCGAGAAGATCGTCTCCGACCTGAGCGCCCAGCAGCAGCGGGTGCTCGCCGACACCAACCGGCGGGTCCGCGAAGAACAGCTCATCGTCGTCGGAGGCGGCGCCGCGCTCATCCTCGCGGTGCTGATCGGCCTGTACTTCGCCTCCCGCGGCATCGCCGAGCCGGTGCGCACCGCGACCTCGGTGCTCGGCGACATCGCGTCCGGCGACCTCACGGTGTCGATGACCGGAACGTACAACGACGAGTTCGAAGCCATCAAAGACTCCATCAACACCGCCGTCGAGGACCTCAACGCCGGGCTCAACCGGGTCGTCGCCGGGGCCGACCGCGTGGCCGACACCTCCCGGTTCGTGGAATCGGTCGGCGAGCAGCTCATCCAGTCGGCACAGATCACCCGCGTGTCGCTCAACGTCATCGAGCAGGCGGTCCGCGGCATCGACACCGCCGGCGGACCAGCCAACCTGGCCCGTCAGCTCGCCGAGGTGCGGCACGCGCTCGGCGCGATGGCGACCATCGCCGACCGGAACGTGCGGGCGGCCGAGGACGCCAGGCGCGCGACCAGCGAACTGCGGACCAACTCCGACAACCTGCAGCGGCTGGTCGCCACGTACCGGCTCAAGCCCGTGGAGACACCGGCCTGGGTCAACGAGCGCCCCCGTACTCCGGTCGCGGAGATCGCCGCGGCGGCGCGTTGACCCGCTACGGCGTACGGGTCAGCCGCCACCACAGCGACGGCCCGGGCAGCGCGCTTCCCGTCTGTACGTCCACAGCGGTGTCATCGGCCGCGTCGTGGACGGCGAGCGTGCCGACCCGCTGCCCGGCCGGGACCGCACCGCCCCATTCCACCGGGCGCTCGTCGATCGTGACGGTACGGCCGGCCCAGCCGACGACCTGCACCGGTGCCGCCGTGCGCACCGGCACCGAACTCCCCCAGTCGCCGCGCAGCTCACCGACCTGACCGGCGGGGGCGACGGTGTACACCTGTACGAGCCGACGGGCGGCTTCGAGAAGTTTCCGGGTGGCGTCGCCCGCCGCGGCGAGCTGTTGCGGTGTCGCGGCTCCCGGCTGCCCGAGCACCGCGCCGACCAGCGTGACGGTCCGGCCGCCCACGGCGAGGTGCGCGGCGAAGACCAGGTTGCCGCCGGCCTCGGTGGTGGACCCGGTCTTGACCCCGAACACGCCGTCGGTGCCGAGCAGGCTGTTGTAGTTACGTACGGTGCCGGCGACCGGCAGCGTGGTGCTCGGCAGCGCGACGATCTCGGCGAAGGCCGGTATCCGCAGCGCCCGCTGGGCGAGCAGCGTCTGGTCGGACGCGGTGCTGACGGTGGTCGGCGCGAGCCCGCTCGGGTCGGTGTAGTGGGTGCCGGTCAGCCCCAGCTCGGCCGCGGTGGCGTTCATCTTCGCGACGAACGCGTCGACGCTCCCGGCGTCCCAGGCGGCAAGGATCTGGGCGATGTTGTTGGCCGACGGCAGCATCAGCGCTTCGAGGGCCTGCCGCTCGGTGAGCTGCTCACCGGCCGCCACCTCCACCAGCGACTCGTCACTGGTCGCACGGGCGCGGTAGTCGGCCTCGTCGGCCGCGGTGATCGTGATGGCCGGGCCGGGCTGGCCGGGGCCGATGGCGTGGTCGGTGAGCACCAGGTAGGCGGTCATGACCTTGGCGACGCTGCCGATCGGAACCGGTTTGCCGTAACCGGACGAACCGAGCGTGCCGAGCCCGTCGACGTCCAGCCGCCCCTGACCCTGCGCCGGCCACGGGAGATCCGGTGCCGGTCCGGGCAGGGTAATTGAGGCCGGCACCGACAGGCGCAGCGCGGCGGGCGGCACCGGCCGGGAGAGCTGCAGTCCGGCCAGCACGCCGAGCACCGCCAGGATCGTGACGACCGCCAGCACGAACGTCAGCGGCCGGCGTCCGCGCCGCTGTCCCCGTACCGCCGGTGCTGCCGTGCCGACCGCCACAACGCCTCCCCCGTATTCGTCACCGTCCCGCCGGCCCCCCCGCCGGCCGATCGCTCACGGTGAACCCGACAACCCCGTGCACCCGACTACCCCGTGCCGTGTGCGCCATCGCCCGCCGGATACACGGCGAAACGCCGCAACGCAGACAGTAGCGGGGCGGCGCACGGCGGACTGCGGCGGCGCGACCGCCGCGTGCTACGCCGGAACCGTTACGGGCGCCAGGCTACAGCGGCTGCCGCCACGTGTCCTCGGATCCGCGCAGCGCGCAGTTCCGCGGCCCGCTGAGCAGGACCGTACTGGGCCTCCCGGACGCCGCAGGGCGTACGCACCCCGAGCCAGGGTCCGAACAGCACGAAGACCCGCCCGTCCTGCGCGGCGGCGTCCCGCCATGGCAGGTGCGGCCGGACGGGTACGTGTGCCCACACGTTTCCGGCGTGGTCGCGCAGCGCCAGCCCGCTTCGGCAGCCGCTGAGCGCCCAGCCGGGGGGCGCGGCGGGGATGGCGGCTCCGGGCAGGAACCGGCGGAACCCGCGCAGGAGGAGCAGCTCCACCTGAAGGTCGTCGGTACGGCCGGTCGCCGGGTGCCGGATCATCAACGGCTCGGCCGGCTCGATCAGCAGGAAGGCTGCCGGTGTGCGCCCGGGGCGTCGCCGCCCGATACAGCGCGGCACCGGATCGCCGGCCGGTCCGAGAGCCGGGTCGTCACCCAGCAGCGCGCGCCCAAGCGGGTCGCCGGCAGCCATCAGGTGGCTGATGTCGTCCCACGCCGACGGCTGCGGCACTGAAGGGGGCACGGAAGGGCCGGCACCGGACGACGGCGACGCGGGGCGGGTACGGTGCAGGGCCCGCGCGGTGAGTAACTTGGTCCGTGGCACTGGGACAGACCTTTCTCCCGGCCGTACCCTGTTGCCGACCGGGGACCGTGGCGGAGGGCGCCGCGCCCCGATCATCGACACACGTCATCGACGTCTCGGAATGCGTCCCTCAGTGCCAGAATGTACGGCACTGAGTGCCACACCGGAAGGGTCGGTGCTCCGGGTCACGCGATCTCGCGTGACGTGGCGTACCCGGAGCATGGAGACCCGGAGGATGGAGACCCGGACGATGGAAGGACCCGCAGATGGGAGGACCCGCAGATGGCCGGTCAGCGCCGGATCCGGGATGACCTGTCCGTAGCCGCCATCGAACTGTTCGCGGCCCGTGGCTACGACGCGACCACCGTCGACGAGATCGCCGCGCGTGCGGGCGTCGCACGGCGCACCTTCTTCCGCCACTTCCGCACGAAGGAAGACGCGGTCTTCCCCGACCACGACGCCTACCTCAAACGGATCCAGGAGTTCCTGGACGCCGCGGACAGCACCCAGCCACCGCTGGATGTGATCAGGGAGGCCGCCCACCTCGTGCTGGCGATGTTCACCGACGACCCCGCGACGGCGGTCCGCCGGTACCGGCTCACCAGGCAGGTCGAGCCGCTGCGCGAACGCGAGATCACCGCCAGCAGCCGGTACCTGCGCGTCTTCTGCGAGTACCTGCACCGGCGTACGGGCGGCGGGGACGAGGCCCGGCTGCGCGACGAGGTCGCGGCGGCCGCCGTGGTGACGGCCCACAACCAGGTACTGCGCCAGTGGCTGCGGGCCGGCGGCACCGGGGATCCCCACCCCCGCCTCGACGAGGCCCTCCGGTCGGTGGCGGCGGCTCTCGGTCCGTGGCTGGCCGGCAGCCGGGCAGCCGACCCCGGTACGCCCACGCCCGGCGACGAGGTCGTCGTCGTCGTGATGCCGCGCGGCACTCCGATGTGGCGGGTCGTACAGCAGGTGGAGGCGGCGACCGGCACGGCCGACGACGGCTGAGGACCGACCGGGTCAGCGGCCGAGCCCGGCCTCGCGCGCCCGTACGATCGCCTCGGCCCGGTCGACGACCTGGAGCTTGGCGAAGATGCTGGAGACGTTGTTGCGCACGGTCTTCGGCGACAGGTACAACGCCGACGCGATCTGGACGTTGGACCGGCCGGCGGCCACCATTTCGAGGATCTCCCGCTCGCGCGGGGTGAGCTGGGGAAAGGCCACGCTCGGCGCGGGCGGCCCGCTGGCGAAGAAGTCGGCGATCCGGCGCGCCAGCGCGGCGCCGAACACAACGCCACCGGCGGCGACCGTGGTGATCGCCCGGACGATCTCCTCCTGCTCGGCGCCCTTGACGAGGTAGCCGCGCGCGCCCGCCCGTACCGCCGTCCGGGGTGCTTTGTCACATCTGTGATCTCGACGACGCTGAGCTGCGCGGGACCGTGCCGTCACGTTAGGTTGATCGCCATGCGCCGCAGCACCCACCTCACCCGACGCCGTTGCGTCGACTTTCTCCTGGTGTGCAGCGGCACCTGTTAGCGGCGGCGACACCTCGCGCGTACTGTCCCGACTGCACAGGAAAGCTCCGTGATTCAGATCGAAGGCCTGCGGAAGGCCTACCACTCCCGCGGCCGTACCGTCGTCGCCGTCGACGGCGTGGACCTGGAGGTCCGCGAGGGTGAGGTGTACGGCGTGCTGGGCCGCAGCGGCGCCGGCAAGAGCACCCTGCTGCGCTGCGTGAACCTCCTGGAGCGCCCCGACGCGGGCACGGTCACCGTCGACGGCGTCGACCTGACGGCCCTGCCGGAGCGCCGGTTGCGCCAGCACCGCCAGCGCATCGGCATGATCCACCAGCACTTCGCGCTGCTGTCGTCGCGCACGGTCGCCGGCAACGTCGCCTTCCCACTCGAGGTCATGGGCGTGGACCGGCGCGAGCGGGCGCAGCGCGTCGCCGAACTGCTGGACCTGGTCGGGCTCGGCGACCGGGCCCGGGCCTATCCCGCGCAGCTGTCGGGCGGGCAGAAGCAGCGGGTCGGTATCGCCCGCGCCCTTGCCGGACGTCCGACGGTGCTGCTGTCCGACGAGGCGACGTCGGCGCTCGACCCGGAGACCACCGCCTCGATCCTGGAGCTGCTGCGCGACCTCAACCGACGCCTCGGCCTGACCATCCTGCTGATCACCCATGAGATGGAGGTGGTCAAGCGGATCTGCGACTCGGCCGCCGTGCTGCGGGAGGGCCGGATCGTCGAGTCGGGGCGGGTACGCGATCTGCTCACCCGGCCGGGCTCGGCGCTCGGCCAGGAGATCTTCCGGCTCGGGCCGCCGCCTGACCTGCCGGGCACCACGATCGTCGACGTCACCCTCCCCGACGACAGCGCCGGCCGGTCGTTCGTGGCCGACCTGGCGCGCCGGTACGACGTCGACGTCCGCATCCTCGCCGGCTCCATCGAGACCGTCGCCGACGGGCAGGCCGGCCGGCTGCGCATCGCGCTGCCCGGCAGCGCCGAGGTCAACGAAGCGCCGCTGCGCCGCCTACGGGAGGCCGGGCTCGCCGTGGAGGTGGCACGATGACGTGGGCCGATCTGGGCCCGCTGCTGTGGCAGGGCGCCAAGGAGACCGGCTACATGGTGGGGGTCTCCACCGTGCTCACCGCGATCGGCGGTCTGCTGCTGGGCGTGCTGCTCGTGCTCACCGCGCGGGGTGGACTGCTCGCCGCACGACCGGTCCACGCCGCCCTCGGCCTCATCGTCAACATCGGACGGTCGCTGCCGTTCATCATCCTGCTCGTGGCGATCATCCCGTTCACCCGGGCGCTGGTCGGTACGACGATCGGCACCGCCGCGGCGATCGTGCCGCTGACGGTCGCGGCGATCCCGTTCTTCGCCCGGATCGTCGAGACCGCGATCCGCGAGGTGGACCGCGACGTGGTCGCGGCGGCCCGCGCGATGGGCGCCTCCCGCCCGGAGATCGTCTTCAAGGTCCTGCTGCGCGAGGCCCGCCCGGGCCTCGTCGCGGGTCTGACCATCACCGTGATCGCCCTGATCGGTTACTCCGCCATGGCCGGCGTGGTGGGCGGCGGCGGGCTCGGCGATCTGGCCATCCGCTACGGCTACCAGCGGTTCGAGAACTCCGTCATGGTGGCCACCGTCGTGCTGCTCGTCGTGTTCGTGCAGCTCATCCAGTCCCTGGGCGACCTGATCGTCCGGTGGCTGTCCCACAAGTAGGACCACATCAGAGAGGTACACCGTGCGACGCACCCTGTCCGTCACCCTCGCCGCGGCCGCGCTGGCGTTGGGCCTCGCCGCCTGCGGCTCCTCGTCGTCCAGCGACAGCGGCGCGACCAACAAGGCGGATGCCCCGCTGAAGGTCGGCGTGTCCCCCGTACCGCACGGCGAGATCCTCAAGTACGTCAAGGACAACCTTGCCGCCAAGGCGGGCCTGAAGCTGGACATCATCGAGTTCAGCGACTACGTACAGCCCAACGCCGCGCTCGCCGACAAGAAGCTCGACGCCAACTACTTCCAGCACGTGCCGTACCTGGACGAGGAGAAGAAGTCCAAGGGGTACAAGTTCACCGCGGTCGCCCCGGTGCACCTGGAGCCGCTCGGCGTGTACTCCAAGAAGGTCAAGAGCCTGTCCGACGTGCCGCAGGGCGCGGTCGTGTCGATCCCCAACGACCCGTCGAACTCCGGCCGGGCGCTCAACCTGCTCGCCGCGAAGGGGCTGATCACGCTCAAGGCCGGCGTCGGGGTGAACGCGACCGAGCGCGACGTCACCGACAACCCGAAGAAGCTCCAGTTCAAGGAGCTGGAGGCGGCGCAGCTACCGCGCAGCCTCGACGACGTGGCGCTGTCGGTGATCAACGGCAACTACGCCATCCAGGCCAACCTCACCCCGTCCAAGGACGCCCTGGCGATCGAGAGCGCCGACAACAACCCGTACGCGAACGTCGTCGTGGTCCGTACCGGTGACGAGCACGACCCGCGGGTGGTCAAGCTGGAGTCGCTGCTGCGCTCCCCCGAGGTCAAGAAGTTCATCGAGGACAAGTACCACGGTTCGGTCATCCCCGCGTTCTGATCGCGAATCGCGACGGCGGCGGCCGGCCCGGAGCAGTCCGGGCCGGCCGCCGCCGTTTCGGCTGTCTTTTCGGCTACGTGTACAGGGCCCGCACGCTCAGCTCGGCCGGGTCGAGCCGGTCGCCGGCGTGGCGTACCCGCACCGTCCGGGTCACCCCGGGATCGAGGGCGAAGTAGTTGTCGTCGTAGGCAAGGTCCAGGTGTGGATGTTCGACGGCGACCATCGGTACGAAGGCGCTCGCCGTGATGTCGAGCTCGACGACTCCGGGTGCGACGCCGCGGCGTGCCACGGTCAGCTCGGCCTCGGGCAGCTCCAGCTGCCGGAAGTCGGCGAACAGCTGTCGGCTGGCGGGCACGGTGCCGCGCGCGGAGGAGATGCTGACGTAGCAGCTGCGCGGCTGGATCACCCGGCCCCAGCCGAAGCGGCGCAACAGCCGCGCCTCCGCGTGCGGCTCGGCGCACGCGGGGAACTCCTCCTGCCGCAGCACCGTGCCGTCCAACCGCATCACCTGCAGGGTGATGACGTCGTCGACGCGTGAGCCCGAATCGTTGATCAGCCAGAGCTCGAAGGCGCCGCCGCGCATCGGCTTCACCGTGGCCAGCACGGGCGAGAAGGCCCGGCGCACCGCGTAGTACGCCGGCTTCGGCCGGCCGTCGAAGTCGACGATGCTCCAGGTGAAGCCGGGCCAGCAGTCGTTGAGCTGCCAGAGCAGCGCGCCCGAGCAGTGTGGTTTGCGCTCCCGGAACCGCTCGATGCCGAACCGCAGGCCCTCGGCCTGGATGAGCTGGATGTAGTCGACCCACTCGCGGGCGTCGCGGGGAACGCCGGTGATGGTCTCCAGCAGCGGCATGTGGGCGTCGCCCTGCACGTAGCGGATCCGGTCCTGCCAGGCGTGCGCGCGCGGGTCGCGGTGCGCCGGGGAGTTCCAGTGCTCGATCGTCGCAAGAGTGGACGGCGCGGCGAAGCCGAACTCGCTGACGAACCGGCCGACGTCCTCGGCGTACTGGTGCCAGTGCCGACCCGGCCCGGACGGGTCCTGCCAGCCTTCCGCACCGAACGGCGCGGAGTGCGTGCCGTGGAATCCCCGCCAGTCGTGGGTGTCGCCGTCGTAGGTGCTGGCGTACCCGTTACCGCCGTACGGGCTGCCCGGCCAGTATGGCGTCCGTCCGTCCTCTTCGGCCACCGCGCGCGGCAGGACCTCGGCGAACAGCGCAAGGCTGTCGCCGGCGCCCTGCGCCTCGTTGTTGCCGCACCACAGCGCGAGGCTGGGGCGCGCCTGCAGGCGGGCCACCTGGTAGCGGGCCTCGGCCTCGCACTCGGCGAGGAACTCCGGGTCGTCGGGGTATGCCAGGCAGGCGAACATGAAGTCGTGCCAGATCAGCAGGCCGAGTTCGTCGCAGGCCTCGTAGAAGGCGTCCTTCTCGTAGATCCCGCCGCCCCAGATCCGGATCATGTTCATGTTGGCGGCCGCGGCTTGAGCCAACCGCTCGCGGTAGGTCCGGGGCTCGACGCGGGCGATGCGGAGGTCGTCGGGCACCCAGTTGGCGCCGCGCGCGTAGATCGGCTGCCCGTTGAGCACGAACCGGAAGAACCGGCTGCCCGGCTCGTGCTGGTCCGGTGACTGGTCGAGGGCGATCGTACGGATGCCCACCCGGCTCTCCCGGACGTCGACCACCTCGCCGTCGACGCCGGTGAGCGAGACGGTGAGCCGGTACAGGTCGGGCTGGCCGAGGTCGTGGGTCCACCACAGCGCCGGCCGGTCGACGACCAGGTACGCCGAGGGCGCGAGCGGCCCCTCTCCGGCGGACCGACCCTCTCCGGTAAGCGGCCCCTCGCCGGCGAGGGTGCCGTCCGGGCCGGTGAGCCGGTAGTGGACCCGCAGCCGCGCGGGGTCCGCGGCGAACGCGTCGACCCGGGCCCCGATCTTCACGACCGCGCGGTCGCCGTCGGGATCCAGGTCCACGGTGGCGAACGACAGCGGCCCGAGCCGGGCGACCCGCTCGCGGCGCACCTCGATCGGCTGCCACACCCCGACGGTCAGCAGGTAGCAGGAGATGTCCCAGCCGAAGCCGACCTGCATCTTGCGTCGGCGTACCCGCAGGGTGTCGCGCACCGACACGTCGGAGACGTCCTCGTCGCCGACGATCGGCGCGAACCGGATCGCGAGAACGTTGTCGCCGCCCACGTCGAGCAGGTCGGTCACGTCGAACTCGGCGGGCCGGAACATCGAGTGGTGCGCGCCGACGGGTACGCCGTTGACCCAGATCTCCGCCTCGGTGTCGAGACCGTGCAGGATCAGCCGTACCCGCTCGTCGGGTGCGGGCGCGGCCTCCGGCGCGGGGATCGGGCAGCGGTACCACCACTCACGCCGTGCGACCCAGGCGACCTCGGACTCGCCGGCGTCGGCGTACGGCTCGACCAGCCGCCCGGCGTCGACCAGCGCGGTGTGCACGTCGGCGGGCAGCCGCACGTCGAGCCACGAGGTGTCGTCGAACTCGCGGGCGGACGCGCCGGCCGCGACGCCGCCACCCGGGGAGAAGTCGGCGATCCGGGCAGTTGACAGCGCGGCAGACAGCAAGGTCACTCCTTAACCGCCCCCGCGGAGGCGTTCATGATCCGGCGCTGGAAGATGAAGAACAGCACCGTGACCGGGATGGTCATGATGAGCGCCGCGGCCAGCTTGATCGGGTACTGCGTGCCGGCGCTGAGCTCCCCCGAGGCGAGCTGGGCGACGCCCTTGGTCAGGGTGGTGAGCCGGGGGTCCTGCGACGAGATGATGAAGTGCGACAGCTCGTTCCACGACGCCTGGAACGACAGGATGAAGATGGTGATGACGGCCGGCCGGGCCATCGGCAGCACGACCGACCAGAACCGCCGGAACGTGCCGGCACCGTCGATCGTGGCCGCCTCCTCCACGCTGCGCGGGATCGACTCGAAGAAGTTCTTCATGATGAAGATGCCGGCCGCGTCGGCGAGCAGCGGGATGATCATTCCCGAGTACGAGTCGTACATGCCGAGCTGGTTGATGACCAGGAACTTCGGGATCAGCAGTACCACGGGCGGCACCGCCATGACCCCCACCACGCCGGCGTAGACCAGCCCCCGGCCCCGGAAGTGCAGCCGCGAGAGCGCGTAGCCGGCCATCGACTCGAAGAGCACCCGGCCGGCGGTGACCGTGGCGGCGACGATGACCGAGTTCATGAACCAGGTCGGGAAGTCGGCCTGGAAGAGCCGCCGGTACGCGGCGGAGGTGATCGTCTGGGGGACCAGGCCCAGCGGGTGGGCCGCCGCCTCGGGCTCACTCTTGAACGAGTTCGCGATATCGACCAGGAACGGGAGGATGTACAGCACCGCGAGGATGACGAGCACCGCGTAGGTGACGACCGCGCCGGGCCGGACCCGGGTCCTGCTCATGCCCGCCCCCTCAACAGCAGACGCTGGAAGATCGTCAGTATCACGATGATCGCGAACAGCACGAACGCGATCGCCGCCCCATGCCCCCACTCCTGGTTCTGGAACGACGCGCTGTAGGACAGGTAGGCCGGCGTCAGCGTCGTCTTCGCCGGGCCACCCTGGGTACCCGTGTAGATCTGATCGAAGATCTGCCAGGTACCGATGAGGCCCAGCGTGAGCACCGTGAACATGGTGGGTCTGATCATCGGCAGGGTGACGAAGCGGAACCGCTGCCAGCCGCTCGTGCCGTCGAGGGTCGCCGCCTCGTCGATCTCGGCCCCGATGTTCTGCAGCGCCGACAGGAACAGCAGCATGAACGTGCCGGACGTGGTGAACACACCCATCAGGATGAACACGCACATGGCGACGCTCGGGCCGGAGATCCACTGCCACCAGCTCAACCCGAGCAGCGAACCGCCGGCCAGCGCCGCGGGCGGCTGGTGGACGCCGAGCCCACCGAGCAGGAGGTGCACGACGCCGCGCGGGTCGGCGAACCAGCTGGGGCCGTGCACGCCCAGGTACGACATGACGTCGTTGACCGCCCCGGTGGACGAGAACAGGAAGAGGAACACCACCGTGATGGCCACGGAGCTGGTCACCGACGGGAAGTAGTAGGCGGTCCGGAAGAACCCCCGGGCCTTGAGGAGCCGCTGGTTGACCATCACCGCCAGGAACAGCGCCACGACGGTCTGGATCGGTACGACGAGCAGCACGTAGTAGGCGTTGTTGCGGATCGCCGTGCCGAAGTCCCGCTGCGCCAGGCCCGGTGTGGCCAGCAGGTCACCGTAGTTGTCGGCGCCCACGAAGTGCACCCCCGCCGCGAACGGGCTGCCGCGGCCGGTCCAGTCGGACACGCTCACCCACGCCGCCATCAGGACCGGCAGTACCAGGAACAGGCCCAGGATGACGATCGCCGGGGTGAGGAAGAGCCAGCCGGCTGCGGCCTCGCGGCCCCGGATCCCGGGGCCGCGATCCCGATGACGGCGGACCGTCACTAATGCCATTGCTACTTCCCGACCGCCGCTTGGAGGTTCTGCTGGACCGTGCCGAGGATCTGCTTCGGGTCGTTGTTCGCCAGGCCCTGCAACTGCGAGTTGAAGTCCTTGACGACGTCGGCGATACCGACGATGTTCGGGATGCTCTTGGCGTAGTCGGCGCCGGCGAGGAACGGGGCCTGCGTCGGGTACGCCTGCTTCCACTGGTCGGCGGCGGACTTCACGGACGGCATGACGCCGAACGCCTTGGCGAAGCCCATCTGCTGATCGGTCTGCGTCAGGTACTGCACGAGCTTGACCGCGTTGTCCTTGTTCTTCGAGTCGGCCGCGATGCCCCAGCCGCCGTTGAACTGCATGGTGCCCTTGCCGGCGGGGCCGGCGGGAAGCTCAGCGACCTTGTACTTCACGTCGGGGAAGTCGTGCTGGAGCGCACCGACGATCCAGTTGCCCTCGATGGTCATGGCGGCCTTACCCTTGCCGAACGCCTCGCCGCCCCAGCCGGCGCCGACCGCGGACGAGAACTTCAGCGAACCGTCGGCCAGCAGCTTCTTCACGTACGTCAACGCGTCGACGTTCTGCTGGCTGTCGGCGGTGGCCGTCTTGCCATCCGGCGACACGAGCCAGCCGCCCGCCTGCGCCATGAAGACGCCGACCCGGGCGAACTCCGGCGAGATCGACAGGCCGACCTGGTCGCCGGTGGTGAGCTTCTTCGCCACGGCGGCAAGCTGGTCCCAGTTGGTCGGGATGTCGGCGTCGGTCAGCCCGGCCTTGGCCCAGGAGTCCTGGTTGATGATGAGCGCGAGCGTGGAGAAGTCCTTGGGCGCCGCGTACAGCTTGCCGTTGTAGGTGAAGGACTGCTTGATGGTGTCGTAGAAGTCGCCGACGTTGCTCAGCTTGGCGGCGAACGGGTCGAGGTCGCCGGCCTTGGCGTACGCCGGGAAGGTGTCGTTGCCCAGGTAGAAGACGTCCGCCGGCTTGCCCGAGGTGAAGCCCTGGCTGAGCTGCTGGGAGATGTCGTTGGCGACCGTGACGTTGGCTTTGACGCCCGACGACTTCGACCAGTCGGCGACGGCCGACTTGACCGCGTTGGTCTCGGCGTCGCCGGACGATCCGATCAGGACACTGATCGGGCCGTTACCCGAGCCGCCGGAGCTGCCTTTGTCGCCTGAGTTGAAGCCGGAACCGCAGGCGGCGAGCGTGACGGCACCGGTGGCCAGAACTGCCACGGCGGCGAGACGCAAGGGTACGTGACGCAACGGTACGTGACGCAGGCGCGCGAACGCGCTGCGCCCTGGGTGGGCTCTCACCGGGAATCCTCCTTGAACGGGCTATCGGGGGGTTGCGGCCGCGCTGGAGGCCCGGACCACGAGGGTGGGCGCCAGCAACCGACCGGCGAAAACTTCTGATGTGGACGGTTCGGTCTCCGGCTGTGGCGGGGTGCCGCCGGCCGGCAGGTGGGGCTGCAGGGCGCGCACGATGCTGCGGGCCACCGCCTCGATCGGTTGCCGCACGCTCGACAGGTCGAACACGCCGGCGGTCGGCGTGTCGTCGAAGCCGACCACGGCCAGGTCCCGCCCGACGACGAGACCGCGGGCGCGGGCCGCCTGCACCACGCCGACGGCGAGCGTGTCGCTTGCGGCGACCACCGCCGTCGGCGGCGCAGGCCGGTCGAGCAGGATCCCGCCGAGCGTGACGCCGTTGGCGATCTCGTCCTGCCCGCGAAGGTCGAGTCCGGCGCACTCGCCCAGCAGGTCGTGCTTGTCGAGTACGCCGCGCAGGCCGGCGACGCGGCGGTCACCGACGCTCGAGCCCTCCGGCCAGCCGACGAATCCGATGCGCCGATGGCCGCGGGCCACGAGGTGCTGCGCCACCGCCGCGCCGCCCGTCTCGTCGTCCACGTCGACCCAGAGGTGGTCGGTGTCGTGGCCGGTGCGGCCGAACGTGGCGAACGGGGCGCCCAGGTGCAGCATCTGCCGGGGCCGGACGTCGTCCTCGTCGATGCCGTAGAGCACGAACGCGTCCACCGCGCCCGTGCGGTGCAGCCGGGTGTAGGTGCCGATCTCGTCGTCCGGGTCGTCGGCCGCGAAGACCAGCAGGTGATGATCGATCGCCTGCACGGCCTCGGCGAGGGCGTGCAGGAACCGGTCGTGGACGGTCGTGAGTGAATCGATCTGGATGGACTCGATGCGGATTCCGATCACCCGGGACGTCTGGGCCCGCAGCGCCTGCGCGGCGCGGTTCGGCTGGTAGCCCAGGGCCGTGATCGCCGCTTCCACGCGTCGGCGGGTCTCCTCGCGTACCCGGTGCGGCGCGTTGAGCACATTCGACACCGTCTGCCGGGAAACTCCCGCCGCGGCGGCGACGTCGGCGATGCTGGCCGTCGGCGTGCCGCCGTCCACACCCGCCTCCGCACCATCTTTGTCGCGCTTCAACACATCGACTCCCGGGACTTCCAACTCCGCTGGGTGATCCGCTACCGTGGATTTCAATTTGATCGTTCAAATTGATAACCGGGAGATTGCACCCGCGTGAACAGCCGTGTCAAGAGGTGAACATGACCGATACGACCCCGATACCTTTCGACGGCGCCACCGCGACCCAGACGACCACCGCGCTGCGCCAGCCGTACCTGCACGAGCACGTCACGTGCCTGTGCGCGCCGGTGCTGTGGACGTCTCCGCGCCACGGTGACCTGCACGGCGGGGTGGACGGCCTCTTCATCGCCGACCGGCGTGTCCTGTCACGTCTGCGGGTGACAGTGAACGGCGAACCGCCGACCCCCATCTCGACCGGCTCGATGCCGCCGTCCGACGCCCGGTTCCTGGCCGTGGCGCGCAGCCTCGACGGTCCACGGCCCGATCCGGCGGTGACCTGCGAGCGGTGGCGGCGCGTCGACGCCGACTCCGGCGTCGAGACGATCCGCATCGACAACCGGTCGGGGGCCGCGATCGTCGCCGAGATCGCGGTGTACGCCGGCACGGACCTCGCACCCATGGGCCGGGTCAAGGCCGGCGAGCAGGCCACCCTGCTGCCCGCGTCCGAAGTGGACTCGGGGCTCGGTTGGACCGCCGACGACGGGACCCACGCGCGCCTGACCGCGTCGCCGCCGCCCAAGGTCGACGCGCGCGGCGGGCGGCTGCGGTGGCGCGTCGAGGTGCCCGCCGGCGAATCGTGGACCGCCGAGCTGACCGCCCGGTTGACCAGGCACCCCGCGCCGGCGGACGGCGCGACACCCGACGGCGCGACGCCCGACGGCGCGACGCCGCACGACGCGTTCCGGCCCCTGCGGCCGTCGAGCCCGGCGCCGTGGCAGGCCGACACGCTCCGCGTACGCGCCGACGACCCCCGCGTGGGCGCGCTGGTCCAGCAGAGCGTCGCCGACCTCGACGCGCTGCGGTTGTGCGACCCGGCCGACCCCGCCGACAGCTACTTCGCCGCCGGCAGCCCCTGGTACCTGACCCTGTTCGGCCGCGATGCACTGTGGGCGGCGCTGATGGCGCTCCCCCTCGGCTACGAAATGCTCGCCGGCACGCTGCGCACCCTCGCCCGGCGGCAGGGCACCCGCGTCGACCACGAACGGGAGGAGGCACCGGGCAAGATCCTGCACGAGCTCCGCCCGGCCGACGCCGCCGTCTGGCTGCCCGCCACGTACTACGGCACGGTCGACGCCACTCCCCTGTTCGTCGTGGCCCTGGCCGAGGCGTGGCGCTGGGGCATGCCCGCGGACGAGGTCGAGGCGCTCCTGCCCGTCGCCGAACGGGCCCTGGAGTGGATGCGCGGCTACGGCGACCCGGACTCCGACGGGTTCATCGAGTACATGCCGGCCGGCACCGCCCTCATCAACCAGGGCTGGAAGGACTCCTCCGACGGCGTGCAGTGGGCCGACGGCGAGCTGGCCGAAAGCCCGCTGGCGCTCGTCGAGGTACAGGGCTACGCCTACCAGGCCGCGATGGACGGTGCGGCGCTGCTCGAGGCGTACGGCCGGCCCGGCGCCGACAGCTGGCGGCAGTGGGCGGCCGACCTCGCGGCGCGGTTCCGGCAGAAGTACTGGCTGTCCGATGCGGACGGGCCGTACCCGGCGATCGCGCTGGACGGGCGCAAGCGCCCCGTCGACGGCCCGGCCTCCAATATGGGGCATCTGCTGGGCACCGGGCTGCTCAGCCCGGCGGAGGAGGCCACCGTCACCCGCCGCCTGCGGTCGCCGTCGCTGGCGTCCGGGTACGGGCTGCGCACCCTGGCCGACTCGACCAAGGGCTTCAACCCCCTGTCGTACCACGTCGGCTCCGTGTGGCCGCACGACACCGCCATCGCCGCCCTGGGGATGCGCCGCGCCGGGCTCACCGGCGAAGCGGTCGCCCTGCTGTCCGGCCTGGTCGTGGCGGCGCCGTCGTTCGACTACCGGCTGCCCGAACTGTATGGCGGCCACCGCGCCACCCCGCCGCTGCCACCCGTGCCCTACCCCGCCTCCTGCCGGCCGCAGGCGTGGGCCGCCGCCGTCGGTCCCGCGCTCGCGCGGGTCCTGCTCGGGCTCGACGCCGACATCCCCGCCGGCCGCGTCACCCTCGCGCCGGTCACCCCGTCACCGGTCGGCGCGTTCGAGGTGCACGGCTTCCGGGTGGGCGCCGGCGCGCTGTCGGTACGCGTCGACGACCAGGGCCGGGTCACGGTCCTGCAGGCGCCCCCCGGTGTCCAGGTGGTGGTGCGGTGACCACGTCCCCGCCCCTCGGCGGGTACGCCGACGCGCGCTTCGCCCCGGTACGTGACGTGTTCGCGCGGTTGCTGGCCAGCGGCGCGGAGACCGGCGCGGCGCTCGCGGTCACGTACGACGGCACACCCGTGGTGGGGCTGCACGGCGGCTGGCGGGATCCCGGCCGCCGGCAGCCCTGGGCGCCGGACACGCTCGTCAACACGTACTCGGTGAGCAAGCCGGTAGCAGCGCTGTGCGCGCTGGTACTTGTCGACCGCGGCCGCCTCGGTCTCGACGACCCGGTGGCCGCCCACTGGCCGGGGTTCCGCGCCGGGGACGTCACCGTCCGGCACGTGCTCTCCCACACCGCCGGCCTGCCGCGATTCCCGGTACCCCGGCCGGCCGCCGCCTTCGGCGACTGGGCGCAGCTCACCGGCGACCTGGCCGGCGCCGCCACCGAGTGGGTACCGGGCACGGCCGCGGCCGAGCACGCGCTCACGTACGGGCACCTCGTCGGTGAGCTGGTCCGCCGGGTCGACGGCCGGACCCTCGGCCGCTTCCTCGCCGAGGAGATCGCGGCGCCGTGGCGGCTCGACCTCGGCTTCGGCCTGGGCGCGGCCGACCAGCGGCGCTGCGCGGACCTGCGCTACGGCGACCCGCAGTGGCCGCGCGTCACGCGGGGCCGGGCCGGCTCGCTGCACGCCGCGGCGCTGGACAACCCGACCGGGGCGCTCGACCTGTCGGTGGTCAACGGCCCGCTGTGGCGCGGCAGTGAGATCCCGGCGGTGAACCTGCACGCCACCGCCGAGGCGGTCGCCCGTCTCTACGCCGGGCTGCTCGCCGGCGGGGTCCTCGGCGGCGTACGGCTGGTCGGCCGGGACACCGTGGCCGAGGCCGTCAGGGTGCAGTACTCCGGCCCTGACCTGATGCTGGAGCGCCCGGTGCGGTGGACGCTCGGCATGCAGGTCGACGACGACGGCAGCTGGGGCATGGGCGGCCTCGGTGGCAACGTGGGCTTCGCCGACCCGGTCCGGGGGTACGCCTTCGCGTACGTGACCGGCCATCTCGCCGGCTTCGAGCGGGTCGACGCGCTCGCCGACGCCGTCAACGACGTGATCGGCTGACGACGTGATCGGCTGACGATGTGATCGGCTGACGACGCGCGTTCGGCCGGCCGGCGCCGGGCCTGTGATCTGGGCGACCGGTCCAGCTCGACCATGGCGTACGCCACGCATGGGTTGACACAAATTGGACCGTGCCCGCGCGGGGCCGCCCGCTATTGTCGACTTCGCCCGCTGATCACGACGTGGGAGCGGCCGCGCCGACGCGGCCTCCCGTCCTCCCGGGCACCGAACCCCGACCGCCAACGAACGTTAGGACACACGTGCCCGGCTCCGTCTCCGAAGACCTCGCACGGCCGATCTCCCCGCCGGCTGCCCCGGCCCCCGACCCACGACGCTGGGTGGCGCTCGCCGTGATCGCGGTCGCGCAGCTCATGGTCGTGCTCGACGCCACCATCGTCAACATCGCCCTGCCGAAGGCGCAGCAGGCGCTGCACATCACCGACGCCAACCGGCAGTGGGTGGTCACCGCCTACACGCTGGCCTTCGGCGGGCTGCTGCTGCTCGGCGGCCGGATCGCCGACTACTGGGGCCGCAAGCGCACGTTCGTGGTCGGCGCGATCGGCTTCGCGCTCGCGTCCGCGCTGGGTGGCGCCGCCAACAACGGCCAACTGCTGTTCGGCGCGCGGGCCCTGCAGGGTGCGTTCGGCGCGCTGCTGGCTCCGGCCTCGCTGGCCCTGCTGACGGTGCTGTTCACCGACGCCAAGGAGCGCGCGAAGGCGTTCGCCGTCTACGGCGCGATCGCCGGCGGCGGCTCGGCGGTGGGGCTGCTGCTGGGCGGCGTGCTCACCGAGTACGCCAACTGGCGGTGGTGCCTGCTGGTCAACATCCCGATCGCGGCGATCGCCGTCGCGCTGGCGATCCCCCTGGTACGCGAGAGCCGGGCGCACGGCGACACCCGCTACGACATCCCCGGCGCCGCGACCGCGACCGCCGGCCTGGTCTCACTCGTGTACGGGTTCACCAAAGCAGCCACCGACGGCTGGCACGCCGCCGCGACGCTCGGCTTCATCGCCGCCGGCGTGGTGCTGCTGGCCGCCTTCGTGCTCATCGAGGCGCGGTCGGCCAACCCGCTGCTGCCGCTGCGCATCGTGATCGACCGCAACCGGGGCGGCGCCTACCTGGCGTCGACGCTGACCGGCGCCGGCCTGTTCGGCGCGTTCCTGTTCATCACGTTCTACTTCCAGGCCGTGCTGCGCTACACCCCGCTGAAGGCCGGCGTGGCTTCGCTGCCGGTCACCGCCGGGGTCATGGTGGCCGCCGCCGTGGCCAGCCAGCTCGTGCCGCGGGTCGGCCCCAAGGTCCCGATGGTCATCGGCGGCGTCACCGCCACGGCCGGGATGCTGTACCTGACGCAGATCGGGGTGTCGACGAGCTTCGCCACCCACGTCCTGCCCGCCGAGCTCGTCCTCGGCCTCGGGCTCGGGTTCACGTTCGTGCCGCTGTCGAGCCTGGCGCTCGTCGGCGTGCCCGAGCACGACGCCGGCGCCGCCAGCGCCACCCTCAACGCCACCCAGCAGGTGGGTGGTTCGCTGGGTACCGCGCTGCTCAACACGATCTACACCACCGCGGTCACCCACTACGTGCACAGCCACCTGCCGGCCACGCCGCCGACGTCCGCGCCGCCGACGCCGCAGGCCCAGCAGGCGATGCTGCTCGCCCGAATGAAGCTGCAGCTGGAGGCGTTCGTGCACGGCTACGCGGTCGCGTTCGCCTGGGGCGCCGCCATCCTCGCGGTGTCGGCGTTGGTGATCATCACCCTCATCAGGGTGCGCAAGGACGACCTCCCGGCGCCGGGCGGTGCCGTACACATGGGCTGAGCCCATCGGCTCTGACCCCATCAGTAGCGGACGGTGCCCCCGCCGCGCCCGGACGGGCGCGGCGGGGGCACCTTGCATTCCCCTACAAAAGCGGCGATCACGACGGGTGTACCTTCGTTGACAGACACGCGCCGCATGCAAAGGAGGGGCTTCCGGTGACCGCCCGAGGTTTCGACCAGGCCGGCACGGGGCACCCCACCGGCTCAGCGGCGTGACCGGCACCACTCGGCTCGCACCGTCACGCGTCGTGCGCCGCACGGTCGACGGGGTGCGCGCCACCCTCCGCGCCGTCCGTGCCGTCGCACCCCAACGGTTCCGGGTCGCCGTGCGCGCCATGTTCAGCATGACCCTGCCGCTGGCGATCGCGGTGGCCCTCGGCCATCCCGGCTGGGGCGCGCTGGCCTCCATCGGCGGCTTCGCCGGCTTCTACGTCCCGGACGCGCCGTACCGGTACCGGGCCCGCATCGTGGCGGGCATCGGCGCGGGGCTCACCGTCGGCGTGCTGCTCGGCGCGCTCGTCTCGACGCACGGCTGGCTGGCGCCGCTGGTCGCCGGGGCCGTGACGGGCATCGCCTCGCTGGTGTGTCTGGCGGCGGAGATCCCGCCGCCGCGCGAGTACATGATCGTCCTGGCCGTCCTGGCGGCGACGGGCATCCCGGCCAATCCCCGCCAGGCGTTGCTGCACGCCGGTCTCACCGCCGGCGGCGCCGCGATCGGCTGGCTGGTGACCATGTCCCCGGTTCTCGGCCGGGCCCGCGCCCCGGAGCGCCGGGCGGTACGGGCCGCGCTGGACGCGATCGCCGCGCTGCTCGCCACCACCGGGAACGCCGCCCCCGGCAGCCCGGACAGCCGGGCGGCCCGCCACGCCGCGGTCACCGCCGTGCGGCAGGCCCGCCGGGTCGTCATGCAGGGCTCGCTGCCCGCCGAGCACCGGTACACCCGCGTCGTCATGGCGATGGAGGCGCTGCTCGAGGCAGCGCTGCACGTCGAGGTGGAGGCGTCCGGGCCGCTCGACCCCGGCTGGGCCGACGCCGTCCGCGCGCTGGGCCCGGCCGTCGGCCAGCCACCGGTGCCCGACGGCGCCCTGCCGCCCACGGGTGTCACCACCGGCGACGCCCTGCTCAGCCGGGCGGTGCTGCGGGTACGGGCGGCGCTCGCCGGCACCGAGCGGCCCGCCGCGGGTGAGGAGCCGGTCGGGCTGCCGCCCTGGCCGGGGCTGGTCCCGCAACTGCGGGCGGCCGTCAACCGGCACTCGGTGATCCTGCCCGCCGCGGCGCGGCTCGCCGTGGCGGTCGCGGCCGGCGCCGGCCTGGGCCGGGCGCTCGGCCTGGATCACTCGTACTGGGTGGGCCTCACCGTGGCGGCGGTGCTGCTGGCGAGCAACTCGACCCTCGCGCTCCGGCGCTCGGTGCACCGGGTGGTCGGCACCGTGGCCGGGGTGGCCCTCGCGTACGCGCTCCTGTCCTGGCACCCGCCGCTGTTCGTGATCGTGGCGTGTGTCGCGGTGATCCAATTCGCGGCCGAGATGGTCGTCACCACGACGTACGGGCTCGCGGTCATCGGGATCACCGTGCTGGCGCTGGTGCTGTTCCACCTCGGCGCGCCGGGCGCGGCCGTGGGCACCGCCCTCGGCAGCCGGCTCGGTGACACCGTCCTCGGCGCGGCGGTGGCGCTGGTGCTGCGCGGCGTCCTGTGGCCGCGGGCCACCGCGGCCCGGCTGCCGCAGGTGCAGGCCCGCACGCTGCGCGCGGCGGGCCGGGTGCTGTGTGCGAGCTGGACGGATGACGGCGACCGGCGGCGTGTCGCCGAGGAGCGGCGACGGCTGCAGTCGGCCCTCGTCACGCTGCGGACCGTACACGCCGACGCCCTCGCCGACGACCGGTCGGCGTCCCCCGACACCGACCGGAGCTGGCCGGTGACGCTGGCCGTGGAGGAGTTCGCGTTCCTCGTCCTCTCGCTGCCCCGGCACCGTCGGGCTCCGGAGGCCGACGCCGCGCGGTCGGTCGGGCGGTACGTGGAGGAGCTGTCGGCCACCATCGACGGCACCGGTGCCGCGGTGGTGGGTACGGCGGTGGGTACGGCGGAGGATGCTGCGGTGGGTGCCGCGGTGGGTGCGGCGCCGGAGGTGCCGGGCTACCCGCGCACGTCAGCGGCGCTCGGCGCGCTCGCCATCGCCGTCGCCCATGTCGCCTCCCCGGCGCGCCCCGTCGCTTCGCGCACGGAATCGTCCCGCCGGCGGTAGTCACCGGCGGGACGATTCACGCGTGGCGTCGATTCAGAGATAGTCGGTTCAGTGGTCGCCGTGCAGGGGCGCCCCGCTGGTCGGATCGAGCAGGAGCTTCCGGTCGTTGCGGTGGCCGAAGTCGAACATGTTGGTCAGCGGACCGGCGAGAGCGTCGAACGAGTAGTCGCCGATGCGGCCGGTGCTCCAGTTGTCCTCGATGAACCGCAGGATCGAGGTCTGGTCGGTGGTCGTGTGGTCGACGAAGTTGCTCTTCGCGTACGGCGAGACGACCAGCAGCGGTAGGCGAGGCCCGTACCCGCAGCGGTTGGCGTACCCGCCCAGCGGCGCCCGGTTGGCGCTGCCGCACTTGCCAGCGCCGTTCAGCGCGTCGAGCGACGTGTTCGAGGCGTTGACGATCGGCGGCATGACGTGGTCGTACCAGCCGTCGGAGTCGTCGTAGGCGATGACCACGGCCGTGGACTTCCAGTCCTTCGACTTCTGCAGCGCGTTGATCATGTTGACGACGAAGTGCTGCTCGTCGATCGGGTCGGAGTAGCCGGCGTGGCCGTCCTGGTAGTTGGCCGCCTTGAGGAACGAGACGGCGGGCAGGTTGCCGTGGGCCAGCGCCGCGTCGAAGTCGGCCAGGTCGTACTGGTGGTTGGCCCGGTCGGTGTGCCCGATCGCGGCCACCGAGGACGGCGGGAGGTGGTGCGGGTTCGAGGTCGACTGGTAGTACTGGAACGGCTCGTGGTGCGGGTTGTAGTCGGTCTGCATCGCGCCGCCGACGTTGGCGTGCTGCGATCCGCACACCGCCGTGCCGTTCACCGTCGAGGTCGGCCGGAAGCCGCCCTGGAACCAGCCCCAGGTGACGTTCTTGGCGTTGAGCAGGTCACCGACGTTGCGGCCCTGCATCACCACGCGGTTGTGCTTGGTGCTGGAGCAGTCGTCGAAGGCCGGGTCCGGGTCGTTGATCACCGTGCCGACGCCGTTGGCGTCCGGCGAGACGACCGCGTACGAGTCAGTGGTTTTCGCGCCGGCCGGGGTGACCGCGTACCCGCCGTGGGTCTGCCCGGAGATCAGATTGAGCGCGCCGGGCGTGGACGGGCCCAGGACGGTGTCGAACGAGTTGTCGCTCATCGCGTAGTTCTGCGCGTAGTTCCACATGGCCGTGACGGTGTTGCCGTCGTAGTAGTCCATGACCAGGCCGGGCAGGCTCTTGTCCGGCGCCGCGCAGGACTCGACGTCGGTGTTCTGGATGAACGCGTCCATCAGGCCGCCGTCGAACGCCTTCTGCTCCGCGGTGTACCCGTGGTCCTGGTCGCAGGTCAGCGGAGTGGTGGACGGGATCCGCTGCGGGTTGGCGGTGTTCGGATTGGCCGTCAGCAGCGGCCCGGTCAGCCCGTTGACGGTCGGGGTGCCGGGCTTCGCGACGAACCGGGTGCCGTCGGTGTTCGCCGCCGTCGGGTAGGTGCCGAAGTAGTGGTCGAACGAGACGTTCTCCTGGAAGATCACCACGAGGTGCTGGATCGGGGTGGCGGTGGCGCCCTTCGGGTGGTCGTCGCCGGCGGCGAAGCCGGGCGCCGCCGCGGCCAGCGCGAGGCCGGCGGCGGCCACGGCCGCGAGGCCGGCGGTGCGCCGGGTTCGCGGCCGCAGGCGGGCCAGCCGGCTGCCGTGGGTGGGGGGCACGTGTCGGTCCATGGTGCCGACGCTAGGCCGTCGGCATCCACAAACGAAGATCTATCGCCTGATCAACTCGTGACAGCCGGGTGAATTTCACTGCCATCGACAATTATCGCTGGTAGGGATCGCCGGCGGGGCCGGGCGCCGGCGGCGCGAGCGCGCGCAGCGCGTTGCGAACCATGCCCCGCGCGTCGGCGAGAGCCCGCCGCGCGTCCTCGGGACCGGCCGGTGACAACAGCGTCACCAGCGCCACCTTCGGGTCACCGGCCGCCGCCGTCAGCGCTTCCCGGCAGGCGTCCGGGTCGGCCCCCGTGGCCTGGGCGAGCATCCGGACCTGGCGGCCGCGCAGCTTGTCGTTGGAGGCCACCATGTCGATCATCAGGTTGGAGTAGGTCCGGCCGAGACGGATCATGACGGCTGTCGACAGGGAGTTCAGCACCAGCTTGGCCGCGGTGCCGGCCTTGAGCCGGGTCGAGCCGGTGATCGCCTCGGGCCCGGTGTCGACGGCGACGTGCACGTCGGCCAACGGTGCCAGCGCCGCCCGCGGGTCGGCCGAGACGAGCACGGTACGCGCGCCGCGCTCCCGTCCGGCGCGCAGCGCGCCGCCGACGTACGGGGTACGCCCGCTGGCGGTCACCCCCACGGCGACGTCACCGTCGCTGAGCTCCGCGGCGGCCGCGGCGCCGGCCGCCACGTCGTCCTCGGCCGACTCGGAACTGTGCGTCATCGCCCGCTCTCCCCCGGCCAGGTGCGCCACGACCCGATCGGCCGCGAGCCCGAATGTCGGCCGCACCTCGGCCGCGTCCAGCACCGCGAGCCGGCCCGACGTGCCCGCGCCGAAGTAGTGCAGTCGACGGTCCGCGGCGAGCGCGGCGGTCACCAGGTCGACCGCGTCGGCCAGGCGCGGCAGCGCGGCGGCCACCGCGGCCGGCACGGTCGCGTCCTCGGCGCTGAGCAGTCGCAGGACGTCGAGCGTCGGCAGCTCGTCGATGGCGACCGTCCGCGGGTTGCGGGCCTCGGTGGGCGGGCCGTCCATGCGCGTCATCGGCGCTCCCGGGGGGTGCGGGCGCGGCGGGACCGCACCGCCTCGTACGTGGCTTCCAGCGCCGCCCGGGTCTGCGGGTAGGTCCGCTGCGCCACGCCGACGAACACGCAGTCGACGACGGTGAGCTGGGCGAGGCGGCTGACCATCGCGCCGGAGCGGAAGGTCGTCTCGCGCGCGGCGGTGGTGAGGACGAGGTCGGCGACCTCCGCGATCGGCGACCTGGGGAAGTTGGTGAGCGCGACGGTCAGGGCGCCCCGCCCGCCGGCTTCCCGGAGCGCCTCGATGGTGTCGATCGTCGCGCCGGTGTGCGAGATCCCGAACGCGACGTCGCGCTCACCGAGCAGTGCGGCGCTGGTCAGCGCGGCGTGCAGGTCCGACCAGGCGTACGCGATCCGGCCGATCCGGTACAACTTCTGCTGGAAGTCCTGGGCGACGAAGGCGCTGGCGCCCACGCCGTAGATGTCGACGCGGCCGGCGGCCACCACCGCCGCCACGACCCGTTCCAGCACGTCGACGTCGAGCTGCGCGCCCGTGTCCTCGATGGCCCGCGCGTCGGCGAACGCGATCTTCTGGACCACCTCGGCGAGGTCGTCGCTCAGGCCGATGTCCCCGCCGAGCGCCCGGTCGTGCGCGCCGTCGTCACGCGACCGCCCGGCCTCGGCCGCGAGCGCGAGGCGCAGCTGCGGGTACCCGGCGAAGCCCATGGTGCGGCAGAGCCGGATCACCGTGGTCTCCGAGGTCTCCGCGCGCCGGGCAAGCTCGGTGATGGTGAGACCGGCGGCGGTCGCGCCCTGCTCGATCACCACCTGCGCGACGCGCCGCTCGGCCGGTGACAGCGCCGGCAGCAGGCCGCGCAGCTTCACCGTCGCCGGCGCGGCCGCACCGACGGCCGCACCGACGGCGGTCCCAGCGGCGGTCCCAGCGGCGGTGACCTCCGGGGCGTCGCCATCCTCGTCGCTCATGTGGGAAAGTTTCCTTCCATTCGAGTGTTCCGTCAATGAGTGCAGTGGGGCCGGCACACGACCGGCTACCGTCCAGGTGTGCGCGCACGGTTGGTGATCGGCGTCGATGCGGGCGCCACGACGACCCGGTGTGTGGTCGCGACACTCGACGGCCACGTCGTGGGCCGGGGCCGTGCCGGCGGGGCGAACCAGCGGTCCAGCGCCGGCGACCCCGCCGACGCCCTTGCCGCCGCGCTGCGGACCGCGCTGTCCGGTGTGGACAGCGCCCGCGTCGCGCTCGGCGTCGTCGGCATGGCGGGCGCGGGTGCGGCCGGACACCCGGCGGCGCAGGCCGCGGCGACGACGGCCTGGCGACGGTTCGGCCTGTCCGGCGAGGTACACGTGCTGCCCGACCTCGACGTCGCGTACGCCGCCGGTACCGCCGCGCCGACCGGCCTGCTGCTGGTGGCCGGCACCGGGGCGGTGGCGGCGGCCTACCGGGACGGCGCCCGCGTGCACCGCTGCGACGGGTACGGCTGGCTGCTCGGCGACGAGGGCTCGGCGGTGTGGATCGGCCGGGCGGCGGTCCGTGCGGTCCTCGCCGCCCTCGACGGGCGCGCCGCCCCGACCGCCCTGACCGGACCGGTCGTCGCACAGTTGGCGCCCACCCCGGAGGTCCGTCGCGACCCGGATCAGCAGGCCCAGGCGCTGGTCGCGGCCGCGTACGCGGTGCCGCCCGCCGAGCTGGGCCGGCTCGCCCCGGCGGTCAGCCGGGTCGCCGCGGCCGGCGACCCCGCCGCCCGCCGGATCACCGACGACGCCGCCGGCCGGCTGCTGCACGCGCTCGACACCGTGGCCCGGTACGCGACCGGCCCCGTCGTCCTCGCCGGCTCGGTGCTCCTCGCAGCGGGCCCGGTGGCCGACGCGGTCCGTCACGGCGTACGCGAGCGCTTCGGCCTCGACGCGCTCAGCGCGCGCGACGGCGCGGCCGGCGCCGCCGCCATCGCTGTCGGCCGGCTGCGCGGCGGGCCGGTGCCGGCCGAGGCGCACGCGCGGTTGACCGGGACACCGCCGCCCGCCGGAGCTCAGCCGCCCGCCGGAGCTCAGCCGCCCGCCGGAGCTCAGCCGCCCGCCGGTGCTCAGCCGCCCGAGCCGGGATGACGCTCGGAGCGCCGGTACAGCAGGTACGGTCGCCGGCGCGCGTCGAACGCGGCCAGTTCGGCGCGCCACGCGTCGACGACGTCCGCGGTCGAGGCGCCGGCGTCGATCATGGTTCGTAGCCGGTCGGAGCCGGTGAGCTTGTCGATCCAGTACGGCCGGACGGGGTCCCAGGAATCGGCCCGCCAGGCGAACGACGGGTACCGTCGGGCCTCGACGAGCATCGCCACGCCGGTCCGGATCGGGTCGTACGCGCGCCGGTCGGTCACCTTCACCTCGACGCCCGCGCACAGCACGCCGGCGAACCTGCTCGACGTCGGCGTGAAGTACGCCTCGCGGAAGCGCACGCCGGGCAGCCCCGCGGCGTTCAGCCGGTCGACCCAGTGGAAGTCGAGCTCCGGCCCGCCGATCAGCTCGAACGGCCGGGCGGTGCCGCGCCCCTCGGAGATCGACGCGACCCCCTCGAACATCCCGGTGCCGGGGTACACGACAGCGGTGTCGGGCGTGGGCATGTTGGGACTGGGCAGCACCCAGGGCACATCGGTGTCACCGGCCATCATCTCGGGCGACCAGCCCCGGCAGGCCACGACGTCGAGCGCGACGGCGCGGCCGGCCTCGGCCGGCACGAACTCGCCGTTGAAGAGGCGGGCCAGCTCGCCGACGGTCATGCCGTGCTGCTGCACGATCGCCTTCCGGCCAACGCCCGAGGCGCAGGCGGGGGTCAGCATCGGCCCGTACGCCCGGCCTCCGATCGGGTTCGGCCGGTCGAGTACGACGTAGCGCAGGCCGGCGCGGGCGGCGGCCACCATCGAGTCGTACATGGTCCAGATGTACGTGTAGAAGCGCGCGCCGACGTCCTGGATGTCGAAGACGACGGTCCGCACGCCGGCGCCGGCGTACATCTCGGTCCACCGGTCCTGGCTGGCGCCGTAGGCGTCGTAGACGGTCAGGCCGGTCCGGGCGTCGACGCCGGTGCCTTCGCCGCCGCCGGCCTGTGCCGAGCCCCGGAAGCCGTGCTCGGGCCCGAAGACCGCACGGATGTGCACCCGTGCGTCGGCGTGCATGAGGTCGACGAGGTGGCGGTACCCGCGGTCCACGCCCATCGGGTTGGAGATCACCCCGATCCGCTGGCCGGTGAGGGTGGCCCAGCAACTGTCGACCAGCCGGTCGAGGCCGGTGCGCACGGAGGTTCGGCACGCGGAGGTTCGATACGGCGATTGGCGGGTATCCGCGGCGCTCGCCGGGCGCTGCCCCGCCACGCCGCTGCCGGCAGCGGCGATCGCGGCGGCCCCGGCGGTCAGCAGGCGACGACGACGCACGGCTCCTCCCCACCATCCCCCCATGACGGCAAATTAGTTGGCCCCCTCCCATGTTGGCAAGAACCTTCCGTCCACTTGAAACAGCTGAAGGAAAACTTCATCCTGGACATCGACGATCGTGGAGGTGATCGATGATCTTTCGATGGGCCGCCGTCGCAATCGGACTGGCCAGCACGGTCACAATCTCGACACCCGCAATGTCGACACCCGCATTGGCGTTCTCCGGCCTGCCCGGACTACCGGTCACCGCGCCCGTGACAACGGCCGGCAACGGCGGACCGGACGCGGCGCCGCCCAGCGTCTCGCCGGCCGACATCCGGTTCGAGCACCGCACGCTGCACCCCGGCTCGCCCGAGCAGGTGGGCCTGCTCCGCGGGCCCGTCGAACGGATCCGTACCGATCTCCGGGCGTACCTGTCGCCGACCGCCGACCACCCCGACCACCCCACCTACGCCGGCGCCACCGTGCTGGCCGCCCGAGACGGCGTCGTGGTCGCCCGCGCCGCGGCCGGAAAGGCGGTGCGGTACAGCGCCGTCGGCGGCCCACCGGGCCGGGCGGGCGTGGAACTGCCCCCGGACCGGCAGATCCCGGCGCGGCCGGACACGATCTTCGACCTGGCGTCCGTGTCGAAGCTGTTCACCGCCGTCGTCGTGATGCAGCAGGTGGAGCGGGGCCGCATCGACCTCGACACCCCGGTCGCGCACTACCTGCCCGAGTTCGCCGCGGGCGGCAAGGCCCGCGTGACCGTACGGATGCTGCTCACCCACACCGGTGGCCTGCCGGCGGACCTGTCGCTGTGGAGCGACTACCCCGACCCGCCCAGCCGCCTCGCCGCCGCGCTCGCGGTCCCGCTCATGCCCGGCGCGGTCCCCGGCGGCCAGTACCTTTACTCCGACCTCGGCCTGATCGCGCTCGGCGAACTGGTGCACCGGGTCACCGGCCAGCGCCTCGACGCCGCCGTCCGTACCGGGATCACCGAGCCTCTATCCATGGTGGACACCGGCTACAACCCGCCGGCCGCCAAACGGGCCCGCATCGCGGCGACCGAGTACGAGCCGTACGCGGGGCGCGGCATGGTCTGGGGCCAGGTACACGACGAGAACGCCTGGTCGCTCGGTGGCGTCGCCGGGCACGCCGGCGTCTTCTCCACGGTGGACGACCTCGCGATCTTCTGCCAGATGCTGCTCAACGGCGGCGAGTACGCCGGCCATCGGATTCTGCGCGAGAGCACCGTCCGCGCCATGCTCGTCAACTACAACGCCCGGCTCGAAACCAGCGACCCGGAGAGCCGGCGCGGGCTCGGCTTCGAGCTCGACAAGCACTGGTACATGGACGGGCTCGCCTCCCCGGTGACGTTCGGCCACACCGGTTTCACCGGTACCTCGCTCGTCATCGACCCGCTGGCGCACTCGTTCGTGATCCTGCTGACCAACCGCGTACACCCGGACCGCAACTGGGGCGGCAACAACAACTCCCGGCGTGCCGTGGCCCGCGACCTCGCCGACGCCGTGCCGGTACGCTCCCCCGCCGGCGGGGTCGCCTGGCGGGCCGCCGAGCGCGACAGCACCACGATGACGCTCACCGCGCCGCTGCGCCGGCCGGCAGGCGGCGACGCCGCGGCGTCGTTCCTGCTGTGGTACGACACCGAACCGGGCTTCGACCCGGTCCGCTTCGAAGCCTCGTCCGACGGCGGCCGCACCTGGACGCCGGTCGCGATGCGGCTGCGCGCGCCGGGCGCCGACTGGAGCGCCGCCGGCACCGTCAGCGGGTACGGCGGGCGCGGGTGGTGGGAGGTCACCGCTGCCCTCCCGGCCGGCGCCACGCACCTGCGCTGGAGCTACACCACCGACCCGGCCGGCCTGGGGCGCGGCGTCTACGTCGACCGGGTGCTCGCCCGCGACCGTACCGGCGCTCTGTTCAACGGCAAGACCACCGACGCGGGCAGATTCCGCGCCGTCGGCTGGGCCCTGTCGGACAGCTAGGGCCGCAGCCGGCGTACGGCCGCACCGGAGGAGGGTACACATGCGACCAGCCAGCATCCACGACGCACCGGTGACCCGGCGGCGCCTGCTCACGCGCGCGGCCACGGCCGGGGCGGTCGTCGTCGCCGCCGCCGGCCTGCCGGGCTGCGCCATGGCCGGCGGCGCCCGTCGGGAAACGGCACGGGGAAAGAAGAACAGCGAAAACCCGCTCGGGGTGTCCGAGACCGCGCCGCTCGAGGTGGTCATCTTCAACGGCGGCTTCGGCGAGGAGTACGCCCGGGCGCACGAGGCGATGTACCGGCAGCGCCACCCGAAGGCCGAGGTGCGGCACACGGCGACGCAGGAGATCGCGAAGACGCTCCAGCCGCGCTTCGTCGACGGCAGCCCACCGGACGTGGTGGACAACTCCGGCGCGGGCCAGATCGACTTCAACGGCCTCGTGTCGCAGGGGGCCCTGACCGAGCTGGCCCCGCTGCTCGACGCGCCGAGCCTCGACGACCCGGGCCGCACCGTCCGCGAGACGCTGCTGCCGGGCTCGCTGCTGCCCGGCACCTACAACGGCCGCACGATGGCGCTCAACTACACCTACACGGCGTACGGGATCTGGTACTCGGCCAAGCTGCTCGCCGACCACGGCTGGCACTACCCACGGACGTGGGACGAGATGATCGCCCTCTGCAAGGTGGTCAAAGCGGCCGGCATCGCCCCATGGACCTACCAGGGCAAGTACCCGCGGTACATGAGCTGGCCGATCCTCGCCGCCGCGGCCAAGCTCGCCGGCCCGCAGGTGCTGGTCGCGATCGACAACCTCGAGCCCAACGCGTGGAAGCATGACGCCGTGAAGGCCGCCGCCGACGCGTACTACCAGTTGGCCGTCGACGGCTACATCCTGCCCGGTTCGGAAGGCATGGACCACATCCAGTCGCAGACCGAATGGTGCCGGGGCAACGCGGTCTTCATCTCCTGCGGCTCCTGGCTGGAGAACGAACAGAAGGCGGTGACACCGGCCGGCTTCCAGATGACGGTCGCTCCGACGCCGAACCTCACCGCCGGAGACAAGCTGCCGTTCGCGGCGCTGCGCGGCACGACCGGCGAACCGTTCGTGGTGCCCGCCAAGGCCCACAACGTCGCCGGCGGCTTCGAGTACCTGCGGATCATGCTGTCGAAGCAGGGCGCCGCGGACTTCACCCGCAAGGTCGCGAGCCTCACCTGCGTACGGGGCGCGGCCGACGGGCTGCCACTGCCGCCGGGGCTGGCGTCGGTGACGAAAGCGCTCACGGCGTCCGGCGACGCGACCTTCAACTGGGTGTACAACTCGTACTACCGCAAGCTCGAGCGCACCCTCGTCGACGCGGCCTGCGGGGACCTGTTCACCAGACGGATCACTCCTGCCGAGTTCGTGGCCCAGTGTCAGCGGGGCGCCGACGAGATCGCCCGGGACAGCTCCGTCGCCAAGTACCGGCGCGGCTGAGGGGGTGCGGCGGCCATGCGCCACGGCAAGCGCCTGTTCATCGCGACGTTCCTGGTGCCGCCGCTCGCGCTGTACGCGCTGTTCGTGATCTCGCCGTACGTGCAGGCGTTCCAGATCTCGACCACCGACTGGGGCGGCCTGTCACCGGAGTACCACGTGGTCGGGCTCGCCAACTTCACCCGGCTGCTGCACGACCACTACGTGTGGAACGCGCTGCGCAACAACGCGATCCTGCTCGCGGTGCTGCCGGTCGTCACGATCGTGCTCGGGCTGTTCTTCGCGTCCATGCTCAGCGTCGGCGGCCGCCGCGACCGGGCCGGCGTACGCGGCGTCCGCGGCGCCCCGCTGTACCGGCTGGTGTACTTCTTCCCCCAGGTGCTGTCGGTATCGATCATCGGCGTGCTGTGGAAGGAGATGTACGCGCCGGACAGCGGCCTGGTCAACGGCGCGCTGCGCGCCGTCGGCCTCGGCGGGCTGGCCCGTCCCTGGCTGGGCGATCCCGCCCTGGCGTACTGGTGCGTCGTCGCGGTCATGGTGTGGAGCAACGTCGGCTTCTACGTGGTGCTCTTCGGCGCCGGCATGCAGGCCGTGCCGCGCGACATCTACGAGGCGGCCCTCCTCGACGGCGCCGGCCGGGCCACCACGCTGCTGCGCATCACCGTGCCGCTGCTGTGGGACACCGTGCAGGTCGCCTGGGTGTACCTGGCGATCGTGGCGCTCGACGGCTTCGCGCTGGTGCAGATCATCACCGACGGCGGGCCGGGCCTGCGCACCGACGTGATCGGGCTGCGGCTGTACAGCACCGCCTTCGGCGACGCGAAGTTCGGGTACGCCTCGGCCATCGGGGTGGCGATGCTCTTCCTGACCCTGTCCATCGCGGTCCTCGCGCTGCGCGCCACCCGGCGCGAGCGGGTGGAGCTGTAGAGAGGGGTGTCGCACGATGACGACGACCGCCGCGCCCCCGGTTGACGCCGTCGCCGACGGACGGCGCCGGGACGTCGGTGACCGGCCGCCGCAGCGGGGCTCCGGCCTCGTCGACGCGTTCTCCCACGTGTTCCTGCTCGGATGGGCGCTGCTCACCACCTTCCCGCTGCTGTGGGCGGTGGTCAGCTCGTTCAAGACCGACGAGGAGATCCTGACCCGGCCGTGGAGCCCACCGACGGCCCTGCGTTGGGACAACTGGGTACGCGCCTGGCACACCGCGCACATCGGCCGGTACTTCGTCAACAGCGTGATCGTCGTCTGCGGCTCGCTGACGCTGACCATGCTGCTCGGCGCGATGGCCGCGTACGTGCTCGCCCGGTACCCCTTCCGGGGCAACCGAGTGATCTACTACGCCTTCGTGGGCGGCATGATGTTCCCGGTCTTCCTCGCCCTCGTACCACTGTTCTTCGTGGTGAAGAACCTCGGCCTACTCGGGACGCTGCCCGGGCTCATGCTCGTCTACACCGCGTACTCGCTGCCGTTCACGGTCTTCTTCCTCACCGCGGTGTTCCGCGCGCTGCCCCTGGCGGTGAGCGAGGCCGCGCTCGTCGACGGATGCGGGCACTACCGGCTGTTCTTCCGGGTGATGCTGCCGATGGCCCGGCCCGGCCTGGTCAGCGTGGGAATCTTCAACTTCCTGAGCCACTGGAACCAGTACATCCTGCCCATCGTGCTGATGCAGGGCCGGGACGCCGAGCACCGCTGGGTCCTCGCGCAGGGACTGACCGCGCTCGCGGTCAACGAGGGGTACGCCGGTGACTACAGCGGCCTGTTCGCCGGCATGGTGATCGCGATGCTGCCGGTCCTGGCGGCCTACGCCGTCTTCCATCGACAGGTGCAGTCCGGACTCACCGCCGGCCAGCTCAAGTAGGCGCGCGGGCGGGACAGAATTGATCGACCTGGGTCATGATTCTCGGATGACGTGGATCGCGCCTGAGGTCATCCGGATCGACGAGCCCTTCATCGCCGACGAGCGGACCATGCTGGAAGGCTGGCTGGACTGCCACCGTACGACCCTGCTGTACAAGTGCGCCGGGCTCACCGGCGAGCAGCTCGTGAGATGGGCGGCGCCGCCGTCGAACCTGTCGCTCCTCGGCCTGGTCCGGCACATGGCCGACGTCGAACGGGCCTGGTTTCGCCGGCGCCTGCGCGGCGAGCAGATCGAGCCGCTGTACTTCCGGACCGGCGAGAGCCAGGACGCCTGCTTCGACAAGGTCGACCCGGCGTGCGCCGAAGCCGACTACGAACGTCTGATCGCGGAGTGGGAGCACGCCAGGCAGGCCGCGGCCGGCTTCTCGCTCGACGAGACCGTGACCGCACGGTTCGGCGAGGTCTCCTTGCGCTGGATCTACATCCACATGATCGAGGAGTACGCCCGCCACAACGGGCACGCGGATCTACTCCGCGAGCGCATCGACGGCGCCACGGGCACGTAGGGCGAGCCCCGTTTCGCGGATCTTGGACAGTTGTGCCAGCTATAGGCGGCCTAAGTGTCCAAGATCGGCGCGGTTGGGCGGAAATCGCGGTTGGGCGG
>NZ_JAATVY010000021.1 GCF_011947195.1 Planosporangium thailandense
CGACCAGGATCACCCGATGGTGTTCCCCGGCGCCCGGGGTGGTTTCCAGCGCCGCTCCAACTTCAACCGCCGTGCCTGGACCCCGGCCGTCGCCGGCGACCCCGCCGGGGGCGTGCCGCCGATCCTGGCCGTTATACATTTTCACGATCTCCGGCATACGCACAAGACCTGGCTGATCGAGGACGGCATCCCCGAGATCGCCCAGGCCCGGCGGCTGGGCCACCGCCTCGGCGGCGTGCGGGGCATCTACAGCCACGTCACGCCCGCCATGCGTCAACACCTCGTCGACGCGCTGCAACGCCGGTAAGAATCGATCCAGCCGTCGGCGCCGGCCGCCGAGGATAGCGGCAGCGACGGGGCGGGGGAGCAGGCAGCGGCGTGACCGCCGTAGCGCGCACCGCCGTCCGGGGATCGATCGCCGCTATCCGCCGCAGCTCTCTACAAGCGAGCCCCCAGTCGATCATGTGCTCCCGGTTTGCTCCCAACGTAATGAGCACAACGGGAAACGCCCGTTACCGGGCCTCCGGTAACGGGCGTTTGACCTGCATAAATGCTGGTGGGCGATACTGGGATCGAACCAGTGACCTCTTCGGTGTGAACGAAGCGCTCTCCCGCTGAGCTAATCGCCCGGGCGAGGTACGACTGTACCTGATCCCTCCGGCTGTCCGCATTCCCGGGGGTACTCGCGTGTCGCGGGGACCGGTTCCGGACCGGTTGCCCTGGCTTCCGGGGCGGCCGATCCGGCTTCCGGAGCAGTCGACCCGGCTGCCTGGTTACTCGACCGGCCCAACGCCGACCCGCCCGCTGAACGTTCCCTTGATCGACATGACGCGCAGCCCGTGCTTGACCGACAACCACAGCGCCGCGAGGGTGAGGGCTGCGAGCGACAACAGGACGGCCACCCGTACGAGCCAGTGCTGGTCGCGTTGCCAGTCGTTCCAGCGGCGCAACTGGCCGGTCGTGAAGCGCAGCAGATGCCTGGCCCACGCGAACTCGATCGCCCACACGGTGATGCCGGCGAGCACGATCAACCAGCCTGGCCCGGGGAGCGGCACGAGCAGCAGGCCGACGGCGACCAGGACGACGCCGGTGACCGCGATCAGTGCTCTGAACAGGGCCGGCCCGCCGGGCCTGGAGTGGAACCACGAGCGGATAGGGGCGATCCGTGCGGCTAGGGGCCCTTTGATAGGAGGTGTACGGGACCCTGGCCGTTCGTCGGAATCGGACCCCTCCATTTCTGTACTCCCTGTCCGAACGTACCCGTCACCGACGGCTCCACTAAGCGTTACCACAAGCAGGTCAACGTCTGAACGATCCCGGCGCCGAGCGGACCTGGACAACCTGAATCGAATCGGACATAACTGCTTTCCATTCATTTCAGGGCTTAAACAGGTCTGCCAAATCCCACTACTGGGTGAGATCAGCGGATGACGAATTGTAATAGCGGGCTAACGGCTGACCATGGGAGCGGCGGGGGCAAGATCGCCCGCAGTGGTGCCGGGGGGAGTACGAGATGAGTGCCATTCGACCGACGACCGTCGAAGTCGAGACGTCATTGCGGCTGGTTACACCGGACGCGACCGGGCTGCCGGTACGCGCCAGCCTCCGCTTTGACCCGGAAGACCCGTACGCGGTTCACGTACTGTTCCACACCGAGTCCGTGGGGGGCGACCCGGTCGGCTGGTCGTTCGCCCGCGACCTGCTCGTGACCGGCCTCGACGAGCCGGCCGGCATCGGCGACGTCCGGGTCTGGCCCTGGGCCAGCAGTCGCGGGGACTTCGTCGCGCTCGCGCTCTCGTCGCCCGACGGAAACGCCCTGTTCGAGGTGCCCCGTAGCGTTCTCGTTCGGTTCCTGCGCCGTACCTACATCGCGGTCCCGCGGGGGCGAGAAAGCGAGCACCTCGACGTTGACGCGGCCGTCAACCGACTGCTGGCCGACATCTGACCCGCGCCGGCGTCTGACCCGCGCCGGCGTCTGACCCGCGCTGGCGTCTGACCCGCGCCGACATCTGACCCACCAGGTCCGGCGAGCTCGCCGGACCTTCGACCCCGAGGCCCGGCGACCACGCCGGACCTCGACTACCGTGCCGGGCTGACGCGACACCTCGCACGGGTAACACGTAGGGCGTCGGACCCACAGGTCCGGCGCCCTACGTGTGTGGCGGCCCCGGCCGGGTAAATCCCGGACATGCCTCAGCGATTCGACGGTTATGACCGGGTAGCGGTGGTCACCGGCTCCGACTCCGGCATCGGCGAGGCCATCGCGGTGGCCCTGGCCAACGAAGGCTTCGAGGTCGGTGTGACCTGGCACTCGGACGAATCCGGTGCCCGCGGCACGGCGGAGAAGGTCCGGGCGGCCGGCCGCAAGTGCGAGGTCCGTCACCTCGACCTCAACCGGTTGCCGGACGCGGCAGGTGTGGTGGATGAGCTGGCGGACGCGCTCGGCGGCCTCGGCGTACAGGTCAACTGCGCCGGTACGGGCATCAGCGCGAAGGCGGTCGACACGACGTACGAGGACTGGCGGCACGTGCTGGCCGTCGACCTGGACGGACCGTTCCTGTGCGCACAGCGGGCCGCCCGCCGCATGCTAGCCGCCGGCCGGGGCGGGCGCATCATCAACATCACCAGCGTGCACGAGCACGCGCCGCGGGTCGGGTCGGGTGCGTACTGCGCCGCCAAGGGTGGCCTGGGACTGCTGACCAAGGTCATGGCGCAGGAGCTCGCGGGCGACGGCATCACGGTCAACGCGGTGGCGCCGGGCGAGATCGCCACGCCGATGACCGGCAACGAGGACGTGGATCCGCGGACGGTCCGCCGACCCGGCGTGCCGGTCGGTCGCCCCGGCGACGCCAACGAGGTCGCGGCGGTGGTGGCGATGCTCGCCAGCCCTGCCGCGGCGTACGTCACCGGATCCTCCTACGTCGTCGACGGCGGCATGCTCCTGATGGGGCCGCAGGCCGGCTCACACCTCACCGGCGACGACTGGCGTAACGGCTGACACCGCAACTAAGACGAGCAGCGTCGATGAGCACGCTCATCCGCATCGCCGGCCGGGTGTTCGGCCTGCCGCGGCCGCGCACCAGGCGGGTACGCGGCCACCGCGGGCTCACCGTCCCGATGCGCGACGGGGTGGCGCTGAAGGCCGACCACTTCGCGCCGTGGCCGCGCCCCGGGCCGACGGTGCTGATGCGCACCCCGTACGGGCGCGGGTTCGTGCTGCGTGTCCTGGCCACAAGTATTGCGGCGCAAGGGTTCCACGTCGTACTGCAGTCGTGCCGGGGGACCTACGACTCGGGCGGGGTGTTCGAGCCGATGCGTCACGAGCGCGAGGACGGGCTCGACACCGTCGGCTGGCTGCGCGGGCAGCCGTGGTACTCCGGCGAACTGTGCACGTACGGGCCGAGCTACGCCGGCTTCGTCCAGTGGGCCCTCGCCGCGGAAGCCGGGCCGGATCTCAAGGCCATGGCGACGATCGCGACAGCCGCGGACTTCCGCGACTCCACGTACGCGGGCGGGGCCTTCTCCCTCGACGTCGTGCTCACGTGGGCGGCGCTGCTGAGCGCACAGCGCGGCTCCCGGCTGGCGAACCTCGTGGAGGCCGGCCGGGGCCAGCCGAAGCTGCGACGTGGCCTGGCCCACCTGCCGTTACGCGAGGCGGATGTGGTCGCGACCGGTGAGGAGATCGCCTTCCTGCGGGACTGGTTGGCGCAGCCGGGCGCGGACTACTGGGATCAGCGCGGCCACGCCTCCCGCCGGGCCGCGGTCACCGCGCCGGTGCTCATGGTCGGCGGCTGGCACGACATTTTCCTGCCCTGGCAGCTTGACGACTACGCCGCGCTGCGTGCCGCCGGCGCCCGGCCCAGGCTGACGATCGGGCCGTGGACGCACGGCAGCTTCGGGCTCCTGCGCCAGTCGCTCGTGGAGTCGGTCGGTTGGTTCCACCAACACACGGGAGACGCGCTTCATCAGTACACGGGCGGAGCGTACACCGGCGACGGTAAGGTGCGACCGCGCCGGGCGCCGGTCCGGGTGTACGTGGGCGGCGCCCGCGTGTGGCGGGAGTTCGAGGACTGGCCGCCCGACGACGCCCGTGCCCGGGACTGGTTCCTGTCGCCCGGCGGCGAGTTGGCGGGGCATCCCCCGCAGCTTGGTGCGGCGCCGACCCGGTTCCGCTACGACCCGGCCGATCCGACGCCGTCTGTCGGCGGGCCGCGGTTGTTGGCGGGCGGCGCGGGCAGCCTGGACAACCGCGACCTGGAGGCGCGGCCGGACGTGCTGACGTTCACGACGGCGCCGCTGCGGCAGCCGGTGACGGCGCTCGGGCCGGTGTCGGCCACGATCTACGCGCGGGCCAGCGGAGACCATTTCGATATCTTCGTGCGGCTCTGCGACGTCACGACGAGCGGCCGCTCATGGAACCTCTGCGACGGGCTGGTCCGGGTGTCGCCCGGCCGGTTTCCGGCCGACGCCTCCGGAGTACGGGCCGTCCGCGTCGACCTGTGGCCCACGGCCCACCTGTTCCGGCCCGGTCATCGCATCCGGGTCCAGGTCAGCGGGGGAGCGCACCCCAGGTTCGCCCGAAACACGTGTACCGGTGAGCCGCTCGCCACGGCCACCCGGCTGCTGCCGGTGGACGTCGAGGTGTTCGGCGACCCCCGGTACCCGTCAGCGCTGCGGCTGACCGAAGACGGACAAGGCTGACCGAGGCCACGTGAGGCTGACCGCGGCCACGTGGGGCGCGACAAGGCTGACCGACGAAAGGGCCGCGCCGGAAGGCTCCGGCGCGGCCCGCGGTCGTACCCGCTGCCGTTACGGCATGGGGCGGTCGACGTCACCCCGCCAGGCGCCTGTCTCCTGTCCGCGGGATTCGATGAATTCCCGGAACCGCTTCATGTCACCCTTGACGCGCATGTCGAGCATGCCGGTTTTGGCGCCGACCTGCTCGACGAAGCCGTCGGGGTCGAGCTCCATCTGCGCGGTGACTCGGGTGTGGTTGTCGTCGAGGCGATGGAAGGTGACCACGCCGGCGTGGCGCGGTCCGTCGGTCGAGGTCCACGCGACCCGCTCGTCGGGGTGCTGCTCGGTGACCTCCGCGTCGAACTCCCGGTGGACGCCCGCGACGTCAACCACCCAGTGCAGGTGGGTGTCGTCCAGTTGGCGTACCTCCGTCACGCCTTCCATGAACTGCGGGAACTGCTCGAACATCGTCCACTGGTTGTAGGCGGTACGTACCGGTACCGCGACGTCGACGGATTCGACGACCGTACTCATGCCTACTCCTCTCACGCGTCTCGTCTCCCTGTTTCGCTACCCGCTTCACGTAAGTGCAAACGTCGTCAATCGACGCCCTTGTCCGCGGCGGTGGGCGCGCCTAGTCTGCCGTGGGCAGTGCGCTCGGCCCTTGTCGAAGAGGACCGGGATGACTTTTCGTACGCCCCGCTCGATGCCACCGCACAACGGTGGCTCAGGGCCGACCGCGGGGGCGCTCTGAGGGCCGACCCGGGGCGGCCAGCAGCGCGGAGATCGTCAGACGTTCCAGGGTGAGGGTGGTCCCATTCGCGGAATACGGCATCTTCATATGAGCCTGCGTCGATAAAAGACGATGCAATTTCCGCACTGCCGGTCCACCGGTCGAACGGCTGAGCACGGCCAAATTTCGTACGTCCCAAACCGTATAGGTCATCGTCGAGCGCCGTGCCCACGTCGTCGTGGTCGCCGGTGTGAAAGGGGCTGTCGTGGCGGAGGTTCATCATTTCGCGTTCGGATGGATCAATCCGACTCTCGCGTACGTCATGTCGTTTCTCGGGTCGCTGCTCGGCCTCGTCTTCGCCGCACGGGCGCGGGATGTCACCGGGGCGCAGCGGATCCGGTGGCTGGCGTTGGCGGCTGTCGCGATCGGCGGTACCGGCATCTGGCTCATGCACTTCATGGCGATGGTCGGTTTCGACGTGCCGTCCACAGTGGTGCGATACGACGTGCCGATAACGGTCGCGAGCGTGGTGCTGGCCATCGCGATCGTCGGGATCGGGCTGCTCATCGTCGGCACCGGGCAACCGTCGGCGTGGAAGCTGCTCATCGGAGGTCCGATCACCGGAATCGGGGTCGCGGCGATGCACTACACCGGTATGGCCGCCATCCGGATGGGCGGCGTGATGTCGTTCGAGCCGACCAGGGTGGCATTGTCGGTGGCGATCGCCGTGGTGGCCGCGACGGTCGCCCTGTGGTTCGCTCAGGTCATCCGCGGCGCTGCCGCCACCGTCGCGGCCGCGATGCTGATGGCCGTTGCGGTCTGCAGCATGCACTACACCGGAATGTCCGCGGTCCGGGTCAGGATCACGTCTCCGAACGGCACGATCGAGGGCGTCGCGCCCTTCGTACTGCTCATGCCGATCAGCATCGTGGCGTGCGTCGTCATCACCGCCCTCGCCTACGCGACAGTCGGGCTGTCGGTACGGCGGGAGAACGAGCGGCCGGTGGACGAGCCCCGCGAGCGGTCGTCGGTCGAGTTCGACGAGCGGTCAGTGGAAATGCCTGTCGTCCCGGTCGACGGCGGCTTCGCCGACCGATCGCAGGTCGCCGCGGCGCTGCGACCCCGGGTCGGCCGGCAGTTGTAGGGGCTCCGGCGGCGGCCAGGGGGAGGCTCGGCGGGGTCAGCTCGACACGTCACGGGTCGTGAAGCGGGCCCAGGCCGCCGAGCAGAAGATCAACGCGTACGCCGCGGCGACCAGCGCGCCCTGCCTGATCCCCGACCACTCCACGGGGTCGCGCAGCAGGTCGCCGTAGTCCAGCCAGTGGTGCGTCAGCAGGTACGGGTGTAGCCAACCGAGTTGGGGGATCGTGTCGAGGACGAAGCTCGCCACATTGACGATCACGATCGCGACGGTGCCGCCGATCGGCTGTTCGGTCAGCGTCGAGACGAACAGCCCGACGGCGCCGAGCGCCGCGAGGCCGCACGCGATGTAGGCGCAGACGCCGAGCAGCCGCAGCAGGCCTGACGCGAACGGCACCTGGAGCCCCGACAACAGGGTCACCGGACCGCCGCCGAAGAGCGCCAGGCCCAGCCCCGCGCCGACGGCGGCGACCAGGAGCGTCGCGGCCACCGCGAAGATGACGATCGCGGCGTACTTGACTCCGAGCATGCGGGTCCGGCCGACCGGAACGGTCAGCTGGTATCGCAGCGTGCCGAGATTCGCCTCGCCGGCGATCGTGTCGGCGGCGATCGCGGCGACGGCCAGCGGCAGGAACAGTGGTAGCTCGACGGTCAGCGCGGCGAGCGCGACGAACAGGCCGTTGCTGGTGATCGAGGCGAAGAAGTTCGGACCGCCCCCACCGCCGCCGGGTGGCGAGATCTTCACCGCGACGGCGATCAGGGTGGGTACGGCCGCGAGCACCGCCAGCCCCGCCCAGTTACGCCGGCGACCGAAGATCAGCCACAGCTCCGAGCGCAGCAGCCGGGTGCTCCACCGGCGCGTACCCGCCACCGGTGCGTCAACCGCTGACATCGAAGCCCTCCCCGGTCAGTGACACGAACAGCTCTTCCAGTTCGGGCGCGGCCACGGTGAATCCGCGGACCGCAACGCCCCGGTGCACCAGTTCGGCGACGACCTTTTCCGGCGCGACCGACCCAAGGACCCCGGTCGCGGCGGCGTCGTGCGTACGCACGTCCGTCAGGCCGAGCCCCCGCAGCACCTCGGCCGCGGCGGCGGGTCGGTCGGTGTCGACGTGGGCCCGCGGCACCGCCCCGGCGCGCAGTTCGGCCAGCGGCGCCTGCGCGACGAGCCGGCCCAGGTGCATCACGCCGACGTGCGTGCACAGCTGCTCGACCTCGCTCAGCAGATGCGTCGACAGCAGGACCGTCGCGCCCTCGGCGGCGAGCCGCTTGATGAGGGCGCGTACCTCGCGCGTGCCCTGCGGGTCCAGGCCGTTGGTCGGCTCGTCGAGGATCAGCAGCTCGCGCGGGGCGAGCAGGGTCGCCGCCAGGGCCAGCCGCTGCCGCATGCCCAGGGAGTACGCCCGGTACCGCTTGGTCGCCGCCGTCAGCAGCCCCACCCGGTCGAGCGCCTCGTCCACCCGCCTGTGCGCGGTGCGCGGATCCGCGGCCCGGTCGCCGGCGTCGAGCCGCAGCAGGTTGGCCCGGCCGGACAGGTACGGATGGAACGCCGGCCCGTCCACGAGCGCGCCGACGCGGGGGAGCACCCGGGCCGCGGCGGCCGGCATCGGCTGGCCGAGTAGCCGGTGCGTACCCGCGGTGGGCCGGATCAGCCCGAGCAGTAACCGGATGGTGGTCGTCTTGCCCGAGCCGTTCGGCCCGAGGAAGCCGTAGATCGAGCCGCACGGCACCGCCAGGTCGACGCTGTCGACGGCGACCTGGCGGTGGAATCGCTTGGTCAACCGGGTGGACTCGACGGCCCAGGACCCGGCCGGGTGGCCGGGTCCTGGGGCGGTCTGCGACGCGGCGGGTTGACTGCTCTCCGATGCCGCGCCGCTCTCCGATGCCGCGCCGCTCTCCGATACCGCGGTCACGCCGACGCTGCCTGGTAAAGCGACTGCGCCGGCACGGCACCGGCGAGCACCCGGCCGTCATCGGTGAACAGCATGTTGCCCAACTTGCTGCTCAGCAGGTGGCCGGTACCCCAGGTGCCGTGGACCTTCGGCAGGTGCTGGATCCACATGGCGCCGGGGCTCGGGCTGGCCGACTGCATGGCCTGCGGCGGAATCTTCTTGATGACGATGCTGCTCCAGCCCTTGCCGACCACGGTCGGGCGCTGCATCGGCTGGCGCGGCGGTTGCTGCGGCACGGCTTCCTTCACGGTCGCGCCCGGCGGTGGCGTGAAGTGGAACTGTGCCGGGTTCGGCTGGGCGTAGTTGACCTGGGTAAACGCGGTCTCGAACGCCGGGCTGGTGTAGTTGCGGGCGAAGACCTGGACACGCAGCGGCACGTGCTGCCGCGCGTCGACCGCCATCGTCACCCGGGCGACCAGGGTCTTCGCGTCGCGCGGAACGAGGACCAGTTCGTTCGTCGTTCGGCCGGCGACCCTCACCCCGCTGCGGGTGGTGATGGTGGTGTACGGCCGCAGCTTCGCGAGGATCCGGTTGGAGATCTCCTGCGGCGTCATCGCGCTGGCGGTCGGGCTCGGCGACATCGGCACGGTCTCGGTGGCGGTCGGCATCTCCGTCGCGGTCGGCATCTCCGTCGCGGTCGGCATCTCGGTCGGGCTCAGGGTCTCCTCAGTTCCGGTCGGGCCCGGAGTCTGGATCAGTGCGACCGGGCTCGTCTTCATCGTGCCGTGCGGGCTGGCGGACTTGTGGTCGGACTTGCTCGGGTGTGGCGTCTTGACGTCCGCGACCGGGCTTGTCTGCATCGTGCCGTGCGGGCTGGCGGATTTGTGGGCGGACTTGCTCGGGTGTGGCGTCTTGACGTCCGCGACGGCGCTGGTCTGCATCGTGCCGTGCGGGCTGGCGGATTTGTGGTCGGACTTGCTCGGGTGTGGCGTCTTGACGTCCGCGACCGGGCTTGTCTGCATCGTGCCGTGCGGGCTGGCGGACTTGTGGGCGGTCCCGCTGGGGTGCGGGGTCTTGACGTCCGCGACGCCGCTCATGGTGGCGGTTTCGGTCGGGCTCGGCGCGGGCATCGGCGTCTCGGTGGGGCTCATCGGCCCACTCGGAGTCGCCGGCGGGCTCGCCTGGCCACCGACGACGGAGTGGACGGCGGTGTTCTTCTGGCTGTTCCACACCCACATGTCACGGCCGTTGCGGATGATGTCGGTCTCCCCCAGGGTGCCGAGCAGCGCGAGCCGGTGCCGGGTGGGGCCGGCGTACCAGACCCGCAGCGTGTGCGACCCGTAGAGCAGCGAGTGCAGGTTGGAGCTGCCGGCACCGGTGTTCGGCATCGCGGGCATGCCGAGGTCGGCCCGTTCGACGAGGGTGCCGGAGACAGGTTGGTTGCGGGCGTTCTGCACGTCGGTGAGGATCTGCGCCGCTGACGGCGCCGGTGTGCTGGGAGCGGCCGACGCGGCGAGGGTACCGGCGGGTGCACCGCCTGCGATCGTCGCCACGAACACGGCAACCGGCACCCCCCAGCGCAGCGCCGGTCGAGACGTGAAGATCGGCATTTGTTACACCTCCTACGGCCCATGCTGCTTCGAACTCGCTGAGAGGTGGCTGAGAGCGCCCGCACGTTGCTGAGAGCCCGCTGAGAGCCCGCCGAGCCGCCCGCTGAGACGCCCGCTGCGAGTCAGCTGAGAGTCAGCTGAGAGTGGTGCTTCATTGCGGACGGTCTTCATGAAAACCTGAGACAGTGCGGGTGCTGGTCGTCGAGGACGAGGCGCGGATGGCCCGTGCGCTGCAACGTGGCCTGGCCGCCGAGGGCTTCGCGGTCGACGTCGCGTTCGACGGCCCCCACGGGCTAGAACTCGCCCGGCACGGCGAGTACGACGCGATGATCCTCGACGTCATGCTGCCCGGCCTGTCGGGCTACCAGCTGATCCGGGTGCTGCGCGCCGAGCACAACTGGCTGCCGGTGCTCATGCTGTCGGCCAAGGACGGCGAGTACGACCAGGCCGATGGGCTCGACTGCGGCGCCGACGACTACCTGACCAAGCCGTTCTCGTTCGTCGTGCTGCTGGCGCGGCTGCGCGCGCTGCTGCGCCGGGGCGCCCCCGAACGCCCGACGGTGCTCGCCGTCGGCGATCTCGTGCTCGACCCTGCCGCGCGTCAGGTCCAGCGCGGCGGCGCCCCGGTCATCCTGACCACCCGCGAGTACGCGCTGCTGGAGTACCTGATGCGCCGTGCCGGCCGGGTGGTCTCCAAGGTGGAGCTGCTCGACCACGTCTGGGACGCCGGGGCCGACAGCGCGCCCAATGTCGTGGAGGTCTATATCGGATACCTGCGCCGCAAGGTCGGCAGGGACGTGGTCGAGACGGTCCGGGGCGCCGGGTACCGGGTGGGTCAGGCTTGAAGCTCCGGGTACGTCTGCGCTGGTGGAACCGGCTGAGCCTGCGGTCCCGCCTGCTGATGATCGGGGCCGGCGGCCTCGCGGTCGGGTTCGCGCTCGGCGGGATCGTGCTCATCTACGCGCTCGAGTACGCCTTGCAGCGCGGGGTCGACTCCGACGCGCTCGCCACCGCCCACGGGGTCGCCGAACTGGTCAACGTCAGGGCGTTGCCACAGCCGGTACCAGTTTCCGGCGGGCAGATCGTGCAGGTGGTCGACGCGAAACACCGGGTGCGGTCGGCGTCGATCGGCGCCGACCGCCTCGTTCCGCTGCTGCGCCCCGACGAGCTCGCCGCGGCGAGGGCCGGCGAGGCCCGCACCGTCGACGGCTCCCGCGCCGGGGTCGCCGGACCGCTGCGGGTCGTGGCGGTCAAGGCGGGTCCGCCCGATGACCCGCAGACCGTACTGGTGGCGCGGCCGGTGGCGAGCATGCGCGAGAGCGTGAACGTGGTGCGCACGGCGCTGCTCATCGCGTACCCGCTGCTGATCGCGGTGCTGGCGCTGTTCGCCTGGCGGGTGGTGGGCGCCGCGCTGCGCCCGGTGGAGGAGCTGCGCGCCGGGGCCGAGACCATCACCGGGGGCGACAGCAGCGACAGGTTGCCGGTGCCCGACTCGCGCGACGAGATCCACCGGCTCGCGGTCACCCTCAACGACATGCTCGACCGGCTCGCCCGCTCCCGTACCCGGCAGCGGGCGTTCGTCGCCGACGCCGCGCACGAGCTGCGCAGCCCGCTCGCGAACATGCGTACCGAGCTGGAGGTCGCCCAGCGCATCGGCGACCCGGCCGCCGTCGAGGACCTCCTCGCCGACGTGGAGCGGCTCAGCCGACTCGTCGACGACCTGCTGCTGCTGGCGCGCGCCGACGAGGCCCCGGGCCTGGTCCGCGCCGAGCCGGTCGAGCTCGGCGCCCTGCTGCGGGAGACGGCCGAGCGCTACGGCGCCGCGCGGGTGCCGGTCACCGTGGCGGACGGCCCGCCCCAGTGGACGTCGGGCGACCCGCAGGCCCTGCGGCACGTGGTGACCAACCTGGTCGACAACGCGGTCCGCCACGCCACGTCGCGGGTGACGCTGGCCGTCGTGCCGGACGGGTTCACCGTCATCGACGACGGCCCGGGCATCCCACCCGCCGACCGCGAGCGGGTCTTCGAACGGTTCACACGCCTAGACGACGCCCGGGCCCGCGACGCCGGGGGAGCGGGGCTGGGGCTCGCGATCGTGCAGGAACTGGTGCACCGCCACGGCGGCACCGTCACCCTTGCCGACGCCCATCCCGGAATCCGGGCCCGGGTACGGCTGCACATCCTGCCGGGCCCGCCGCCGCCCTGAGGGTGCGCGTCATCCGGCCGCCGCGTACAGCCGTTCGGGGCGCACCGCGCCGGCCAGTACCCGGCCGTCGTCGGTGAACAGCACGCTGAACAGGCGGCCGGTGAGCAGCCGTCCGCTGCCCCAGGCGCCACTGACGCGGGGGAGGCGGTCCAGGGGAGTGCCGGCGGCGGACCGGTCGTCGGACGCGGCCGGGAGCTTGCCGATCAGGACGCTCGTCCAGCCTTTCCCGGCGACGGTGGGCCGCGGCATCGTGGGCGTGGTCGCGGCCGGGTCCGCGCGCGTGCCCTCCTCCTTGACCACGATGCCGGGCGGCGGCGCGAAGCGGAACTGGGCGTCGTCCGGGCGGGCGAAGCTGACCTGGGTGAACGCCGTCTCGAACGCCGCGCTGTTCGACCCGGCCGGATACACCCGTACGCGCAGCGGCACGTGCCGCTCGGCGTCGACGGCGAGAGTCACCCGTCCGACCAGCGATCCGCTGTCACGGGGGGTGAGAACCAGCTCGTACACCGGCCGCCCGGCGACCCGCGTCGCGCTGCCGGCGGTGACGATCGTGGTCGGGTCGATCGCCGCGAGGGCCGCCCGCGCGGCCTCCTGGGGTGTGCCGGCCAGCGGGCTGGGGGCGGCCTCCGGGTGGCTGGCGGGGCTTTCGTCGGTGGGCAGGACCGCGTGCGAGGCGGCGTTGTGCTGGCTGTCCCACACCCAGACGTCCCGGCCGCTGCGGACGACGTCCGACTCGCCGAGGGTGCCGAGAAGCGCCACCCGCGCGTGGTCCGGGCCGGCGTACCAGACCCGCAGCGTGTGCGACCCGCTGCCGAGCGCCTGAAGGTTGGAGCTGCCCTGCCCGTCCGTGCCGGGGATGGCGGGCAGGCCGAGGTCGGCGCGCTGCACGACCGTGCCCGAGCCGCCGTCGAGGCGGGCGTTGCGCAGGTCGGACAGCAGTTGCCCGACCGTACGCGGGGGAAGGCTGGGATCGGCCGACGCGGTGAGGGTGCGGGCTGCCGCACCGCCCCCGACGACGGCCACGAGTACGGCGACCGGCGCTCCCCAGCGCAGCGCGGGCCGGGACGTGATGATCGACATGGGCTGCACCTCCTGCTCCTGATGGTGCGGGGCGTCGCTGAGAAGCCGCTGAGACGTGTTGACAGTGTCATTGTGACAGTGTCATGGTTGACGGGTGTGGACGCTCGATGAGCTGCTGGAACGGGTCCGCGCCGCACTGGCGGAGGCGGAGTACCCCGGCGCGCCCAACGGTCGGGTCCGGGACCTGCCCGACCGGCGCGCCGTCCGGTGGTACGCGACGACCGGCCTGGTCGACCGGCCCACCGGCATGCGGGGGAGGACCGCGCTGTACGGGCCGCGGCATCTGCTCCAGCTCGTAGCCGTCAAGCGGCGGCAGGCCGAAGGTCGCTCGCTGGCCCAGATCCAGGCCGAGCTCGCGGGCGCGACCGATGGGACCCTCGCCGGCATCGCGCGCGTTTCTGACGACCTGCTCGCCGGTGGGGGCGCGGCCCCGCAGCCGGCACCGGCCCGGACGCGCTTCTGGGCCGCGCCGCCCGTTGCCGTCGCCGCGCCGATCGCTGCCGTCCCGCCTGGCGTCGCCGCGCCGATCGCCGCCGCGCCGGCCGGCGTCGCCGCACCGGAGGTCGCCCCGTTGGGTGAGGCGGCACCGGCCGACGTATCGGCCGACGTCTCGGCCGACGGCGCGACCACGACGTTCGCCGGCGTGCGGCTGCCCGGTGGCGTCCTGCTCCTGCTGCCGGCCCAGCCCGGCCCCGACGAACTCGCCGCGATCCGCGCGGCCGCCGCACCCCTGCTCGACGTACTCGCCGACCGAGGCCTCCTCACCAACCCATAGGAGCGCGCCATGACCGTCACCGTCACCCCGATGAGCCCGGCCGAAGCGACCCGGGTCGCCGCGCCCCTCGACGAAGCCGGCGTCGGCGCCCTGCGTACCGAGCGCGGCAACCTGCCGCTGGACCGCCTCGACGTGCGGGCACAGCTCACCGGGCTGGTCGGCCACGTCCAGCTCACGCAGGAGTTCGTCAACGCCCACGACACCGCGCTCGAGGCGACGTACGTGTTCCCGCTGCCCGACCGGGCGGCCGTCACCGGCATGACGATGACCGCGGACGGCCGGGTCGTCGAAGCCGAACTGCGCGAGCGCGGCGCGGCGCGCGACGAGTACGACCGGGCCATCGCAGCCGGCCGGCGCGCCTCGATCGCCGAGGAGGAGCGGCCCGACGTGTTCACCATGCGGGTCGGCAACATCCTTCCGGGCGAGCGGGTCACCGTCGCGTTGCGTCTGGTCACGCCGCTTCCGTACGAGGACGGCGCCGCGACGTTCCGGTTCCCCCTGGTCGTGGCGCCGCGCTACATCCCGGGCTCGCCGCTGCCCGGTCCGAGCGTGGGTGACGGGCACACCGTCGACACCGACGCCGTGCCCGACGCGTCGCGCATCACCCCGCCGGTGCTGCTGCCGGGCTTTCCCAACCCGCTGCGGTTGTCGCTCGACGTCGACATCGACCCCGCCGGCCTGCCGCTGGGCGAGGTGCGCTCCAGCCTGCACGCCGTGGTGACCGAAGGCCGGCGGATCAGCGTCCGGCCGGGGGAGCGGGCCGACCGCGACTTCGTGCTGCGACTGGAGTACGGGTCGGCGGGCGACGCGGCGACGCTGGTCTGCGTGCCGGACGGCGCCGACGCGACCGAGGGTACGTATCACCTCACGGTGCTGCCGCCGCGCACCTCCGGGCCGGCCCGCGGCCGCGACGTGGTCCTCCTGCTGGACCGCTCCGGCAGCATGGGCGGCTGGAAGATGGTCGCCGCGCGGCGCGCCGCGGCCCGCATCGTCGACACCCTCACCCCCGGCGACCGCTTCGCGGTGCTCACCTTCGACCACGAGGTCCAGCGCCCCGCTGACCTGCCGACCGGCCTGGTCGAGGCCGGCGACCGGCACCGCTTCCGCGCCGTCGAACACCTCGCCCGGGTGGACGCGCGGGGCGGCACCGAACTGCTGGAGCCGCTGCGCGACGGCCTGGCGCTGCTGACGAACGTCGCGGCGGAGTCGCCGCGCGACGCCGTGCTCGTCCTCGTCACCGACGGCCAGGTCGGCAACGAGGACCAGATCCTGCACGAGGTGGCCGCGTCCCTCGGGCGCGTACGCGTCCACGCCGTCGGCATCGACCGGGCCGTCAACGCCGGGTTCCTGGGGCGCCTGGCCGCCCTCGGCGGTGGGCGGTGCGAACTGGTCGAGAGCGAGGACCGCCTCGACGAGGCGATGGAGCACATCCACCGCCGGATCGGCGCGCCGCTGGTCACCGATCTGACCGTCACCGCCGACGGCTTCACGCCGGTCGACGACGCCCGTACCCCGGCCCGGCTGCCCGCGCTGTACCCGGGGGTGCCGTTGACGGTCTCAGGCCGGTACCGCGGGCCGGTCGCCGGGGCACTCACCGTCTGCGGCCGTGCCCGGGACGGTCGGGACTGGCAGACCACGGTGACCGCGCAGCGGCGCGAGGAGCCGGCGGTGACCGCGCTGTGGGCCCGCGCGTGGCTGCGGGATCTGGAGGACCGGTACGTGGCCGGCTCCGGCGACGCCGACCTCGAACGCCGGGCGGTCGAGGCGTCGCTGCGCTTCGGTGTGCTGTGCCGGTTCACCGCGTACGTGGCGGTCGACACCCGCGTGGTGGTCGAGGACGGGCAGCCGCACCGGGTGGTGCAGCCGGTGGAGCCTCCGTCCGGGTGGGACCTGCCGGCCACGCCCGCCCCGGCGCCGGCGGGTGCGATGCGATTGATGGCGATGCACGCACCCGGGCCCGCCCGGGGGTTCAGGGCCGCGGCCGGCCCGATGCTGTCGGCCCCACCGCCGCCGGCCGCGCTGATGCCGCCGGCCGGTCCGCTGCCTCCGGCTGCTCCGATCCCGCCGATCGCCGGGCCGGCCGATGCGGGCCCACGCTCGGAACTGCGGGCGGTCCGCGAGATCGCCGCGGTCGAGGCTCGGCGGCTGCGCGAATCCGCCGGCCTTCCCGCGTACGAGCGGAGCGACCTGCTCGCCGACCTGGCCAGCCGGCTCGCGGCGCTCATCGGGCACCTGGCGTCGCTGTCGGTGGCGGAAGCGGAGTACGCGTCGCTGCGGCGGCTGGCCGCCACGCTGGAGACGGACGGCGACCTGGAGGCGCGGTGGGCCGAAGCCCTGCGGCTACTGGACGAGTTCGCCGCCGGCCATCAGGTCGACCCGGCCTCGCAGCCCGACCGCCGGCGCGCCTTCTGGAAGCGCTGATCTCAGCCAGCGGTGGGTCAGGGTGCCGGTCAGCCCGCCTGCAGGCGGGGCTGGGTCGCCAGCGGTCGCCGGGACCGCTTGGCCCGGTACATCGCGCTGTCCGCGCGGTGCAGGACGTCTTCGGTGCGCTCGCCGGCGCGGTACAGGGTGCCGTCCACGCTGAGCCGGGCCGGGATCGCGGTGCCGGCCACGACGACGGGCTCGGTGAAGGCCTCCCGCACCCGCTCGGCCAGCCGGAACAGGCCCGCCTCGTCCTCCACCTGGCGCGACAGGATGACGAACTCGTCGCCGCCGAGCCGGGCGACCAGATCGTCCGACCGGACGCAGCCCCGCAGGCGGTCCGCCACCGCGGCGAGCAGGTCGTCGCCGGCGGCGTGGCCGAACGAGTCGTTGACGTCCTTGAACCCGTCCAGGTCGATGAACAGCAGCGCGCCGGGCCGGTCGGCCACGGCCTCGGTCAGCTCGGCCATGAAGGCGCGCCGGTTGGGCAGGCCGGTCAGCGCGTCCAGGTGGGCCAGCTGCCAGGTCTGCTCCAGCAGTTCACACGTGCGCAGGACGTTGGCGGCCTGGTCGGCGATACCGGGCATGCGATCGATGAACTGCTGGGCGCGCGCCGCGCCCTGGGGGCCGGTGAAGCCGGCGGCGAGCACCCCGTACAGCCGCTCGGGCAGCGAGATGCCGACGACGGCCATGACGTCGACCCCGGCCTGCGTCATCACCCGCCGGATCAGGGAGTCCTCGGCGGTGTGGTCGTAGATCCTGGTGGCGGTCGGGTCGGCGCGGCGCGACTGGAAGATCAGCGGGCTCTGCTCGGCCTCCAGCACGAGCCGGTCCATCTCGCGGCGGGCTTCCGGCGGCCAGCCCACGTGGGCGGCCATGCGTAGGCTGCCGGCGTCGTCGAGCAGGAGCATCGCCGCCTTGTCGGCGTGCAGCACGGCGTGCGCCGCCTCTGCCGTCACGGCGGCGACGTCGGCCGGGGTCCGGGCATGGGTGAGGGCGCGCGCCAGCCCGAGCAGGCTCTCGGCGGTCCGCTGCCGCTCCTCGGCCGCCTCGAAGGCGGTCAGCGCGTCGAGGGTGACCGCGGTGAGGTTGGCGTACGCGTCGAGCAGCGGCTGTTCGGTCTCGAGGAACGTATCCTCGAAGGTGAACGCGACCAGGTAGCCGTAACGCCGGGTGGGGGAGACGATGTCGGCGATCAGCCGGTCCGGGCCCGGCGGTACCCGGCTGCCGTCGGCCGTGAGCTGGTCGAACTCGGCGGGGGTGAGGCCGAAGCCGTGTACCTGGGGCGGCTCGTCCGGTGACGGCTGGGCGACGAGCAGGAACGAGTGGGCGTTGACCGCGAAACCGGCCCGCTCGGCGATCGTGGCGAGGACCTTGTCGGGGGCCCGGGCCGCGACCAGCTCGGCCACCGTGTGCTGCAACTGGGTGAGCTGATCGGCCATCGCACCCTGGAAGGCGCCGGCCCCGTCGTCGCCGCCCCGCCGCCAGCGCCAGAACCGGCGCGGTTGCGCCCAGCGCACCTCGAACACACAGGCCGGCGCCCCGTCCACCTGGCACTCCGGGTGGGAGATGACGCCCATCGGGAGCCCGAACCCGCAGGGGACCTGCATCAGCAGGCCCGCCGTGTACTCGCAGTCGTGGCGGTTCGGGGTGTACTGCGGGAGCACCCGGTAGCGCAGCGTGGCGGCGCCGCGGCGCACGCGCACGGCGGTCATCTCCGCGCAGGTGGAGAACCTGGTGTTGACCTTCGGGGCCACCCGGTAGAACTGGGTGGGCCCGCCGATCAGCGACATCGCGAGGATCAGCGCGCTGCTGACGCTGTTCTGCAGGAAGGCGATCCCGATGTTGCGTGCGACGTGGGGATCGTCGAGCACGATGGCGGCGGCCTCGAAGAGGCGGATCTTGAAGTCCCACGTGTACCAGCGGCGGGTGTCCTCGTACGCTTCGGGGCTCTCGATTGCGCCGGCCAGCACGAGGGTACGGGTGACCGCCTCGGGGCCGCCCGTCGTGCGGACGTACCCGAGGATCGCGCCGACCGTGATGCCGGACGTCTCCCGTACCGAGCCCATTGCACTCCTCCAGCCAGCGGATCGGCTCCGACACGACGGTCCTGAGGAAGACCGCGCCGCCGGTTCCGGCGCTGCGGATAGCATTCGTCGGGTAGCCGCATGACCTTCAGGGAGTAAACCGTGTCAGCACCCCGTACCGCAGCCCTGTCCGCGCCCGTCGTCGTGCCGGCGGGGACGACGGCCGCCGACGCGGTGGCTGGCGCCGGGTTGCCGGCAGCCGGTCCGAACGCGATCGTCGTGGTCCGCGACCAGGAGGGGCGGCTGCGTGATCTCGACTGGTCGCCGGAGGTCGACACGGAGGTCGAGCCGGTCCCGCTGTCGGAACCCGACGGGCTCAACGTGCTGCGCCACTCCTGCGCGCACGTGCTCGCGCAGGCCGTGCAGGACGTGTTTCCCGAGGCCAAGCTCGGTATCGGCCCGCCGATCGAGAACGGCTTCTACTACGACTTCGACGTGGCCCGCCCGTTCACCCCGGACGACCTCGACAAGCTCGAGAAGCGCATGCAGGAGATCGTCAAGGCCGGTCAGGTGTTCCGCCGGCGGCGCTTCGACTCACTCGACCAGGCCAAGGCCGAGCTGGCCGACGAGCCGTACAAGCTGGAGCTGGTCGACATCAAGGGCGACGTCGACGCCAACGAGGTGATGGAGGTCGGCGGGGGCGAGCTGACCATCTACGACAACCTCGACCCGAAGACCGGCGAGCGGTGCTGGGGCGACCTGTGCCGGGGGCCGCACCTGCCCTCGACCCGGCTGATCGGGGCGTTCAAGCTCATGCGCAGCGCGGCGGCGTACTGGCGCGGGTCGGAGAAGAACCCGCAGCTGCAGCGGGTCTACGGCACCGCGTGGCCGACCCGCGACCAGCTCAAGGACTACCTCCGGATGCTGGAGGAGGCCGCCCGCCGCGACCACCGCAAGCTCGGCGTGGACCTCGACCTGTTCAGCTTCCCGGACGAGCTGGGCTCGGGGCTGCCGGTGTTCCACCCGAAGGGCGGCATCATCCGGCGGGAGATGGAGAACTACTCCCGGCAGCGGCACGAGGAGGCCGGGTACTCCTTCGTCAACACCCCGCACATCACCAAGGGCCACCTGTACGAGGTCTCCGGCCACCTGGACTGGTACGCCGACGGCATGTTCCCGCCCATGGAGGTCGAGGGCGCGAACTACTACCTCAAGCCGATGAACTGCCCGATGCACGACCTGATCTTCCGGTCGCGCGGGCGGTCCTACCGCGAGCTGCCGCTGCGCATGTTCGAGTTCGGCACCGTGTACCGGTACGAGAAGTCCGGCGTGATCCACGGCCTGACCCGCGTCCGGGGCATGACCCAGGACGACGCGCACATCTTCTGCACCCAGGAGCAGGTCGAGAGCGAGCTGGCCTCGCTGCTCCAGTTCGTCCTCGACCTGCTGAAAGACTACGGGCTGACCGACTTCTACCTGGAGCTGTCAACCAAGAACCCGGACAAGTACGTCGGCTCGGACGAGGTGTGGGAGGTCGCGACCGAGACCCTGCGCCGGGTCGCCACCGAGTCCGGGCTCGAGCTGGTGCCCGACCCGGGCGGCGCGGCGTTCTACGGGCCGAAGATCTCGGTGCAGGCCCGGGACGCCATCGGCCGCACCTGGCAGATGTCGACCATCCAGCTCGACTTCAACCTGCCCGAGCGCTTCGAGCTGGAGTACCAGGCGGCCGACGGCACCCGGCAGCGGCCGGTCATGATCCACCGGGCGCTGTTCGGCTCGATCGAGCGGTTCTTCGGCGTGCTGACCGAGCACTACGCGGGCGCGTTCCCGGCCTGGCTGTCCCCGGTGCAGGTGGTGGGGATCCCGATCCGGTCCGACCACATCGAGTACCTTCGCGACTTCACCGCGAGGCTGCGGGCCGAGGGCATCCGGGTCGAGGTGGACGACTCCGACGAGCGGATGCAGAAGAAGATCCGCAACGCCCAGCAGCAGAAGATCCCGTTCATGGCCATCGCCGGTGACGACGACGTGGCGGGCGGCACGGTGTCCTTCCGGTACCGCGACGGGTCGCAGCGCAACGGCGTGCCGCTCGACGAGGCGGTGGCGCACGTGGTCGACGTGGTGCGGTCGCGAACCAACGTGGGCCCGTCTGCGAAGTAGTCTTTTTGCGATCTTGGACACTTGGCGGGCCTATAGCACCGCCAAGTGTCCAAGATCTATGGGGGAGAAGGATGAGCGTGCCCGACGAGCTGGACCGGCTGTGGACGCCGCACCGGATGGCCTACATCAACGACAACGACCGGCGCGAGGAGAGCTACGACCAGCCGGCCGGCTGCCCGTTCTGTCTCGCGCCCACCCGCGACGACGCCGACGGGCTGGTCGTGGCGCGGGGCAAGAGCGTGTTCGCGGTGCTCAACCTGTACCCGTACAACCCCGGCCATCTGATGGTCTGCCCGTACCGGCACGTCGCGGACTACACCGACCTCGACGAGGCCGAGACGGTCGAGCTGGCCCGCTTCACGCAGACCGCCATGCGGGTGGTGCGCCGGGTCAGCGGGGCGCACGGGTTCAACCTGGGGATGAACCAGGGTGCGGTGGCCGGCGCGGGAATCGCGGCGCACCTGCACCAGCACGTCGTGCCCCGATGGGGCGGTGACACCAACTTCATGCCGGTCGTCGGGCGTACCAAGGTGCTGCCGCAGCTTCTCGGGGACACCCGGAAGCTGCTCGCTGAGCGGTGGCGTGAGGTCGAGGCGGAGCACGCGTAGCTGTCGCGCGGTTCGGGGAAACTGCCGCCATCCGATGACGGGAGGCGGCGGTTTGCCGTAAAGTACGTTGATTTTGGCCGGTCGGCCGACTCTCCGTGTCATCGGGCATTTGCGATCTTCGCTTATCGTCTGAGGCAGGATCGGGACGGGGGAGAGTCGTCGATGAAGGTGACCAGGAGATCGTTGCTGCGCGGATCGCTGCTGGTCGGCGCGGGCGCCGTCGCGGGCGCGGCGGCGACCCAGGTGCCGCGCTGGGTCGGTCCCGACCGGCTTCCGCTCGACGGCGGGTACGCCGCAGCCGCCGACCGGCTGGGTGACGTCCGTCACCCGGGTACCTCGGTCACGTACTTCGTGCAGACCAGCGAACCCGTCGTGGCGTTCACCTTCGACGACGGGCCCGGCCCGCTGTGGACGAAGCTGGTCCTCGATACGCTGGACCACTACCAGGTGCCCGCGACGTTCTTCATGGTCGGGCGCAACCTCGACCTCCACCGCGACCTCGTCCGCGGCCGGCTCGACCGCCACGAGGTCGGCAACCATTCGTGGTCGCACGCCGACCTCGCCAGGCTCGACCTGAACGGGGTACGGCGGGAGATCTCGCGCAGCCACGAAATGATCCACGCGGTCACCGGGCGGGAGGCCCATCTGATCCGCCCGCCGTACGGTCACCTCGGCGGCTCCACCCTGCTCGCCGCCGACTCGCTCGGCTACAACGTCGTGCTGTGGTCGCAGCAGATGCACGAGGCGGCGTACGTGTCGAACGAGCAGGGTCAGGTGTCCGACATCGTCCGGCACGCCACGCCCGGCTCGATCATTCTCGCGCACGACGTGGGTAACAACACCCGCCTCGTCGCGCTCCGGCACCTGGGCGAGATGATCACCGGGCTGCGGGCGCGCGGGTTCCGGTTCGTCACCGTCAGCGAGCTGATGGCGCTCGGCACGCCGGCCGTCGCCCCGGCGCACGTCTGACACCGCCCTGGTGCCGGCGACGCGGCGCGCCTCCGGCACCAGCTGCGGCGCGGGTCAGCCGTGCCTGGTGGCCGCCTCCTTCTTCACCTGTTCGGCCAGGTGGGCCGGCATCATCTCGTACCGCGCGAAGGAGCGGGTGAACGTGCCCGAGCCGGACGTCATCGCCCGCAGCTCCACCGCGTAGCGAAGCAGCTCGGTCGCGGGCACCTCGGCGCGGACGACCGCCCGGTCGCCGTCGCCGGACTCGGTGCCCAGCACCCGGCCGCGCCGCCCGGACAGGTCGCTCATCACGGCGCCGACGAACTGGTCGGGCACCCGGATCGTCACCTCGTCGACCGGCTCGAGCAGCGCCACCTGGGCCTTCTCGGCCGCGTCGCGCAGTGCGAGCGCCCCCGCGGTCTGGAACGCCGCGTCCGACGAATCGACCGAGTGCGCCTTGCCGTCGAACAGCGTGACCCGCAGGTCCACCACCGAATGGCCGGCCACGATGCCCCGCTCCATCTGGGCGCGTACGCCCTTCTCCACGCTGGGGATGTAGTTGTTGGGCACCGCGCCGCCGACGACCTTGTCGACGAACTCGAACCCGGCGCCGCGGGGCAGCGGCTCCACCTCGATGTCGCAGACCGCGTACTGCCCGTGCCCGCCGGACTGCTTGACGTGGCGACCGTGCCCGGTGCCGGCCGTAGCGAAGGTCTCGCGCAGCGCCACCCGGACCGGCTCGGTCTCCAGCTCCACCCCGCCGGCGCGCAGCCGGTCGAGCACCACGTCGGCGTGCGCCTCGCCCATGCACCACAGGACCAGCTGGTGGGTCTCCGGGTTGCGCTCGAGGCGCATCGTCGGGTCGCCGGCGACGAGGCGGCCGAGGTTCTTGGCCAGGGCGTCCTCGTCGGAACGGCTCTTGGCGACGATCGCGACCGGCAGCAGCGGCTCGGGCATCTCCCACGGCTCGATGAGCAGCGGCGTGTCCTTGGCGGAGATGGTGTCGCCGGTCTCGGCGGTGGTCGACTTGGTCACCGCGACGACGTCACCGGCGACCGCGTAGGGCACCTCCCGCAGGGTGGCTCCCAGCGGCGAGTACAGATGCGTGAACCGCTCGTCGGCGTCGTGGTCGGGGTGGCCCCGCTCGGCCATGCCGTGACCGGCGATGTGTACCGGCTGGTCGGGGCGCAGCGTGCCGGAGAACACCCGGATGAGCGACACGCGGCCCACGTACGGGTCGATCGTCGTCTTGACCACCTCGGCGACCAGCGGGCCGGCCGGATCGCAGGTGAGCGGCGCGTGCGGCGAGCCGTCGACCCCGGTCACCGCCGGCGCCGGATGCTCCAGCGGCGACGGGAAGCCTCTGGTCAGCACCTCCAGCAGGGCGTCGAGCCCGACCTTCGTCTCGGCGCAGACGGGCACAGCCGGGTAGAAGTGGCCGCGGGCCACCGCCTTCTCCAGATCCTCGATGATCACCGAGGTCTCGATCTGCTCGCCGCCGAGGTAGCGGTCCATGAGAGTCTCGTCCTCGCTCTCGGCGATGATGCCTTCGAGCAGGACGCTGCGGTACTCCTCGATCGCCGGCAGGTGTTCGGGGTCCGGTTCGCGCACGGCCGGCGGGTAGCCCGCCGAGTAGTCGAGGACGCGCTGTGTGATCAGGCCGATCAGCCCCACCACGCTCTGCCCGTCGTCGCCGAACATCGGCAGATACAGCGGTAGCACGTTGTCGCCGAAGACCCGCTGGCAGATGGCCACGGTCTCGTCGAAGTCGGCCCGCTGGTGGTCCAGCCGGGTCACCGCGACGGCGCGCGGCATCCCGACGGCGGCGCACTCCTCCCACAGCGCGCCCGTGGCCGCGTCCATGCCGTCGGCGGCCGACACCACGAACAGGGCGGCGTCGGCGGCCCGCAGGCCGGCCCTCAGCTCGCCGACGAAGTCCGCGTATCCGGGCGTGTCGAGCAGATTGATCTTGACGTCGTCGTACATCAGCGGGGCGCAGGCGAGCGCGACCGACCGCTGCTGCTTGACCGCGGCGGGATCCTGGTCGCAGACCGTGGTGCCGTCGGTGACCGCACCCGCGCGGCTGATCGTGCCGGTCGCCGCCAACAGGGCCTCGACCAGAGTGGTTTTGCCCGCGCTGGAGTGCCCGACGAGCACCACGTTGCGGACCCTCCCGGGATCTTCCACCACCGGCGCCGGGCCGGTGACCCCTTTCTCCTGACTCTTCTGTGCCATCGCACGCCTCCCGTCAGGCCGGCCAAATGCCGTTCTATTTGATCATGTCTGGGTCGAGAGTCTCCTCATTGATCCCACACCCGATGCACCGACCGCACAACCCCGCGGCGCGCCGCGCCCGGTGGGGGAGTATGCCGAGCTAGCGGGGCGCCGATAGGGTGGGAGCGCCATGGCGAAGATCTTCAGTGTCGTAACCAAGTCGGGGCTATTGCGCGTCGTCGATCCGATAGCCCGATCTCTGCTGCGGGCCGGCGTCTCACCGAACGCGGTGACCGTCGCCGGCACCGTCGGCGTGGTCGTCGCCGCGGTCGGGCTCGCGACCCGCGGGCACCTCGTCATCGCCGCGTTCGTGATCGCCGCGTGTGCCCTGACCGACATGCTCGACGGGGCGATGGCCCGCGCCCGCGGCACGACCAGCCGGTTCGGCGCCCTCCTGGACTCGACGATGGACCGGATCGCCGACGGCGCGATCTTCGCCTCCCTCGCGTACTGGCTCGCCACCCAGGGCCTGCACGCCACCCTCGCCGCCGCGCTGATCTGCCTGGTCGCCGGGCAGGTCGTGTCCTACGTCAAAGCCCGGGCGGAGGGCCTCGGCCTCGAGGCCAACGTCGGTATCGCCGAGCGCACCGAGCGCCTGCTCATCATCGGCCTCGGCGGGCTCGCGTGGGGCCTGCACATCCCGTACGCGCTCGATGTCGCCCTCTGGCTGCTCGCCGTGCTGTCGGTCATCACGGTCTGGCAGCGCATGGCGCACGTGTACCGGCAGGTCAAGGCGTCGTGAACCTCGCGGAGCTGGGGTACGCCACCGGATGGCGGGTGGTCCGCACCCTGCCGCGCGGGCTGACCTGGCCCGCGTTCGCCGCCGGGGCCGACCTCGCGGCGCGCCGGCGGGGGCGGGGCGTCCAGCGGCTCGCGACCAACCTGCGCCAGGTCGTCGGGCCCGACGTGCCCGACGCCGAGTTCGACGCGCTCGTCCGGGCGGGCCTGCGCTCGTACTCCCGGTACTGGCTGGAGGCGTTCCGGCTGCCGGCGCTCACCCGCGACGACATCCTGTGTTCGTTCCGGCTGGAGAACGAGGAGATCCTCGCCGAGGCGGTCGCGGCCGGCCGGGGCGTGGTCGTGGCGCTGCCGCACGCCGGCAACTGGGACCTCGCCGGAGCCTGGGTGGCGGCGAAGGGCTGGCCGATCACGACCGTCGCGGAGCGGCTCAAGCCGGAGGGGCTGTACGAGCGCTTCCTGGCGTTCCGGCGGGGGCTCGGCATGGAGATCCTCCCGCTGACCGGCGGCGAGCGGCCGGCCATCGACGTGCTCGAGGACCGGGTACGCGCCGGCTGGGTGGTGCCGCTGCTCGCCGACCGGGACCTGTCCGCGCGCGGTGTCGAGGTGGAGTTCTTCGGCGGCCGTACCCGGATGCCGGCCGGCCCCGCGCTGCTCGCGCTGCGCACCGGCGCGCCGCTGTACACCGCCTCGATGTGGTTCGAACCCGGCCGCGCCCACGCCCGCCTGCTCGGGCCGGTGCCGCCGCCCGAGGCCGGACCCCTCGACGTACGGGTGCGTCAACTCACCCAGGGGGTGGCCGACCGGCTCGCCGAGGGCATCGCCGAGCATCCTCAGGACTGGCACATGCTTCAACGGGTGTGGCTCACGCCGCCACCCGAGGGGTCGGGTCGGGGATCCACCTCCGCTAGTCTGGCGCCTTCGCCCGACGGCGTGGCCGGGCCGGACCGGGCCTGACGGAAGGGGCACGGAGTGCGTATCGGCATCGTCTGCCCGTACTCCTTCGACGTCCCCGGCGGCGTGCAGAACCACGTGCGCGACCTCGCCGAGACGCTGATCGGGCTCGGCCACGAGGTGAGCGTGCTCGGGCCCGCCGACGACGACGCCGTCCTCCCGCCGTACGTGGTGTCGGCCGGGCGCGCCGTGCCGGTGCCCTACAACGGTTCGGTGGCGCGGCTGGCCTTCGGACCGCTGTCGGCCGCCCGGGTGCGCCGGTGGCTGGCCGCCGGCCGCTTCGACGTGCTCCACGTGCACGAGCCGTTCACCCCGAGCCTGTCGATGCTCGCCGTGCTCGCGGCGCGGGGTCCGGTGGTGGCCACGTTCCACACGGCGATGACCCGCTCGCGCGCGATGGTGGCCGCCTCCGGCGTGCTCCAACTCGTCTCGGAGAAGATCACCGGCCGGATCGCGGTCAGCGAACTGGCGCGCAAGGTACAGGTGGAGCACCTGGGCAACAGCGCGTGGGAGATCCCCAACGGCGTCGACGTCGCCCGGTTCGCCGTCGCGCGGCCCCTGGACGGCTGGCCCGGTCCCGGGGGCGCGCTCGGCTTCCTCGGCCGCTACAGCGAGCCGCGCAAGGGCTTCGCGCTGCTGCGCGACGCGTTCGCCCTGTTGGCGCCCGCGCGCCCCGGGCTGCGGCTGCTGGTAGCCGGGCGCGGCGAGTCCGACGAGGCAATCCGGGACCTGCCGGCCGACGTCCGGGAGCGGATCGTCTTTCTCGGCATGATCTCCGACGACGAGAAGGCGCGGATGCTGCGCAGCGTCGACCTGTACGTGGCGCCCAACACCGGTGGCGAGTCGTTCGGCATGATCCTCACCGAGGCGATGGCCGCCGGCACCGCGGTGGTCGCCAGCGACCTGGACGCCTTCCGGCGGGTGCTGGACAACGGTCGGGCCGGCGCGCTGTTCCCCAACGGCGACGTGAAGGCGCTCGCGGCGGTGATCGACCGCCTGCTCGACGACCCGGCCGGCCGCCGGGCGCTGGTCGACCGGGCCGCCGACGTGGTCGCCGGGTACGACTGGCCGGTCGTGGCCGCCCGGGTGCTCGAGGTCTACACGACGGCCATCGAAGCCACCGGGGGCGTCGTCATCGACGAAGCTGCCGACAACATTCTGTGAACGCGGGGCATTACGATGCCGGGCATGTGGTGGGTCGTCGTTGTCGTGGCGGTGGTGATGCTCGTCGCCACCTACCTGACGTGGACGGCGGCCCGCGTCGACCGGCTGCACGGACGGGCGGCCACCGCGTACGCGGCGCTCGACGCACAGTTGGTGCGCCGGGCGGCAGCCGCCACCGCGTTGGCGGAGGCGGCGCAGCGGCCCGAGCTGATGTACGCCGCCCGGACGGCGATCGAAGCCCGTCCCGACGAGCGCGACATCGCCGAGAACGACCTCACCCGCCAGTTGCGGTCGGTCGTGATCGATCCGGACACGCCCGTCTTCGCCGAGGTCGTCGCGGTCAGTCGCCGGGTCGCCCTGGCCCGGCAGGTCCACAATGACCTGGTCCGCGACGCGCTCGGGGCACGCCGTCGTCCGCTGGTCCGGGCGCTGCGGCTGGCCCGCAAGCATCCTCGACCGGCGTACTTCGACGTGGACGACCCGGCGCTGGATCCCACCCCGCCGGCGGCGGTGACCCCGTCCACGGTCCAGGCGAGAAGCGGGCCGGCCGGGGACGGCTGAGCGCCCAGCCGCCGGCCGGGACCGGCCGGGCAGGCCGCGACCTGCGAATTGGCCATCGGGGCCCGATCAGGCCCGGCGTACGATTAGCGCAGATCTTTCCCATCTCCCGCTAGGAGCCCATACCGTCGTGTCCGAACAGACCTCCTCGTCCACCAGCAACAGCGCGCCCGTGACCGGGACCGCCCGGGTCAAGCGCGGCATGGCCGAGATGCTCAAGGGCGGCGTGATCATGGACGTGGTCACCCCCGAGCAGGCGAAGATCGCCGAGGATGCCGGCGCTGTGGCCGTCATGGCTCTCGAGCGTGTGCCGGCCGACATCCGGGCCCAGGGCGGTGTGTCGCGGATGAGTGACCCCGACATGATCGAGGGCATCATCAACGCCGTGTCGATCCCCGTGATGGCGAAGGCCCGGATCGGCCACTTCGTCGAGGCCCAGGTGCTGCAGGCGCTCGGCGTCGACTACATCGACGAGTCCGAGGTGCTGACCCCGGCCGACTACGAGAACCACATCGACAAGTGGGCGTTCACCGTCCCGTTCGTGTGCGGGGCGACCAACCTCGGTGAGGCGCTGCGCCGCATCAACGAGGGCGCCGCGATGATCCGTTCCAAGGGCGAGGCGGGCACCGGCGACGTGTCCAACGCGACGACCCACATGCGCAAGATCCGCCAGGAGATCCGCCGGCTCACCTCGCTGCCCGAGGACGAGCTGTACGTGGCGGCCAAGGAGCTGCAGGCGCCGTACGAGCTGGTCAAGGAGATCGCTGGGACCGGCAAGCTGCCGGTGGTGCTCTTCACCGCCGGCGGTATCGCCACCCCGGCCGACGCCGCGATGATGATGCAGCTCGGCGCCGAGGGCGTCTTCGTCGGCTCGGGCATCTTCAAGTCGGGCAACCCGGCGCAGCGCGCCGCGGCGATCGTCAAGGCGACCACGTTCTACGACGACCCGGACGTCATCGCGAAGGTGTCGCGCGGGCTGGGCGAGGCGATGGTCGGCATCAACGTCGACGACATCCCGGTGCCGCACCGCCTGGCCGAGCGCGGCTGGTAAACGTCTTTTCGGCGATCTTGGACACTTGTGCGACCTATAGCTCGCACAAGTGTCCAAGATCGCGTGGTTTAGGGGAGAGTAATGATCATCGGTGTACTCGCCCTCCAGGGCGACGTCCGTGAGCACCTGGCGGCGCTGGCGGAGTGCGACGTCCTCGCCCGGCCGGTGCGCCGCCCCGAGGAGCTGGACTCCGTCGACGCGCTCGTGATCCCGGGCGGGGAGTCGACCACGATGAGCAAGCTCGCGGTCGATTTCGGCATCCTCGAACCGCTGCGCAAGCGGGTGGCCGGCGGGATGCCGGTCTACGGCTCCTGCGCCGGCATGATCATGCTCGCGACGGACGTGCTGGACGGGCGGCCCGACCAGCAGACGCTCGCCGGCATCGACATGCAGGTCCGGCGCAACGCCTTCGGCCGGCAGGTCGACTCGTTCGAGGGGCCGGTGGAGATCGAGGGCATCGACGGCGGCCCGTTCCACGCGGTCTTCATTCGGGCGCCGTGGGTCGAATCGGTCGGCGACGACGTCGAAGTGCTGGGGCGCGTCACAGAAGGGCCTGCCACCGGTAGGATTGTCGCGGTTCGGCAGCGGAACCTGCTCGCGACCGCCTTCCACCCCGAGCTCACCGGGGACCTGCGGGTCCACCGGTTCTTCGTGGAGATGGCGCGGGCGGCAGAGACGACGGAGGGGTAATGTCCGGCCACTCAAAGTGGGCGACGACCAAGCACAAGAAAGCGGTCATCGACGCCAAGCGCGGCAAGCTTTTCGCCCGGCTCATCAAGAACGTCGAGGTGGCGGCGCGTACGGGCGGCGGCGACCCGGCCGGTAACCCCACCCTCTTCGACGCCATCCAGAAGGCGAAGAAGAACTCGGTACCCAACGACAACATCAACAACGCGGTCAAGCGGGGTGCCGGCCTGGTCGCCGGCGGCGCCGACTGGCAGACCGCGATGTACGAGGGGTACGGCCCGAACGGCGTCGCCATCCTCATCGAGTGCCTGACCGACAACAAGAACCGGGCGTCGACCGAGGTGCGCACCGCGCTCACCCGCAACGGCGGCAACCTCGCCGACGCCGGCAGCGTGTCGTACATGTTCTCGCGCAAGGGCGTCGTCATCGTCCCCAAGACCGACGGGCTGACCGAGGACGACCTGCTGCTGGCGGTGCTGGACGCGGGCGCCGAGGAGGTCAACGACCTGGGGGAGTCCTTCGAGATCGTCTCCGAGCCGAGTGCCCTGCTCGACGTCCGTAACGCCCTGCAGTCCGCCGGCATCGAGTACGAGTCGGCTGAGTCGTCCTTCGTGCCGAGCGTGACCGTGCCGCTCGACGAGGAGGGCGCGCGCAAGGTCTTCAAGCTCATCGACGCCATCGAAGACTGCGACGACGTGCAGAACGTGTACGCCAACTTCGACGTCTCCGACGACGTGATGGCGGCCGTCGGCTGACGGCCGCGCAGTTTCGCAACAGGGGGCGGGCTCGCCGGATCCGGTGAGCCCGCCCCCTGTTGCATCGCGGGGCCACCGATCGACGACTGGCTCTCGGAAATCGGCTGCCGGCGCGCCTAGCGTCAGATCATGGAGCTTGCGAGCGCGCAGAAGTTGTGGGACCCCGAGCCAGGCTGGCTCAACACCGCCGGTTACGGGCTGCCACCCCGGCCGGCCTTCGAACAGTTGCAGGCAGCCCTCGACGACTGGCGGGTGGGCCGGATCCTGCCGGACGGCTGGGACACGTCGATCACGCGCTCCCGGACGGCCTTCGCCCGACTTGTCGGGGTGCCGGTGGACGACGTGGCCGTCGGCAGCGCCACGTCGCAGCTACTTGCGCCGGTCGCCGCCGCGCTGCCCGCCGGTACCCGGGTCGTGGCGCCGGTCGGCGACTTCTCCTCCATCCTGTTCCCGTGGCTGGCCGCACCCGGCGTCGAGGTACGCGCCGTGCCCGTGGAGGAGCTCGCCGCGAGCGTCGACGACGGGACCGACCTGGTCGTGTTCAGTCTCGTGCAATCCGCCAGCGGGGCGATCGTCGACCACGAGGCGGTCGTCTCGGCCGCCCGCGCCCACGGCGCGCTCGTGGTCGTGGACGCCACGCAGGCGTGCGGCTGGTTGCCGTTCGACGCCGGCCAGGCCGACGCCGTGGTCGTCAGCGGGTACAAGTGGTTGATGGCGCCGCGCGGTTGCGCATTCGCCTACCTCGCGCCCACGCTGCGCGAACGCCTGACGCCGTACGCCGCCGGGCGGTACGCCGGTGCGGACCTCGGCCAGTCGTACTACGGGCCGCCGATGCGGCTGGCGTCGTCGGCGCGCCGCTTCGACATCTCGCCGGCGTGGTTCTCCTGGGTGGCTGCCGCGCCGGCCCTCGAACTGGTGGCGGAGATCGGGGTCGAGCGGATCCGGGCCCACAACGTCGCCCTGGCCAACCGGTTCCTGACCGGGCTGGGGCGGCCGGCGTCCGACAGCGCGATCGTCACGGTCGACGTCCCGGGCGCGCAGGAGCGGCTGGCCCGCGTCGGGGTGCGCGCCGCGGTGCGGGCCGGCCGGGTGCGGGCGTCGTTCCACGTGTACTCGACGCCGGCCGACGTCGATCTCGCGCTCGATGCGTTGACGGACATGTGACCGTCCCCACTTTCAATACGATCCCGTTCCGTATCTGATGAGTCACCATTATCGTGGCCTTCGTATACGAGACAGTTCCGTATTGAAATGGGGATGGGTTCATGGACATCGCGTCCAATACCGGCCATCCACGGCGCTGGGCGATCCTCGGCGTCCTGGTCGTCAGCCTGCTCGTGGTCGTACTCGACAACACCGTGCTCAACGTCGCGCTACGCACGATCGCCGACCCGGTCCACGGCCTGGGAGCCACCCAGAGCCAGCTGGAGTGGGCGATCAACTCGTACACCCTGGTCTTCGCGGGCCTGCTGTTCACCGCCGGCGTGCTCGGCGACCGGTACGGCCGCCGCGCCACCCTGCTCATCGGCCTCGTCCTGTTCGGACTGGCCTCGTTCGCGTCCGCGTACGCGCAGAGCCCGGCCCAGCTCATCGGGGCCCGGGCGCTCATGGGCATTGGCGGGGCGGCCGTCATGCCCGTGACCCTGTCGATCATCTCGAACGTGTTCGACCCGCGGGAGCGGGCGCGCGCCATCGGCGTGTGGGCCGGCTCGGTCGGCCTCGCCGTCGCGATCGGCCCGGTCGTCGGCGGCGCCCTGCTGGAGCGGTACTGGTGGGGCTCGGTCTTCCTGATCAACGTGCCGATCGTGGTCGCCGGCGTCATCGCGGTGCTTGCGATCGTCCCCGAGTCGCGCGACCCGAAACCGGGCCGCGTCGACGTCGCGGGGGTGCTGCTGTCCGTGCTGGGGCTGGTCGTGCTGGTCTACGGCGTGGTCGACGCCGGCGACCACGGCTTCGGCAGGCCGGTCGCGTGGGGCTCGATCGTGGCCGGACTGGCCATCCTGGCGGGCTTCGTCGCGTACGAGCGGCGGATCCCGTTCCCGTCGCTGGACGTGCGGCTGTTCGCCGACCGGCGCTTCTCCGCCGCGGTCGCGGCGGTCGGCCTGGTCTTCTTCGCGGCAATGGGCTCGATGTTCTTCATGGCGTTCTACCTGCAGCTGGTGCGCGGGTACAGCCCTCTGAAGTCCGGTCTGCTGATGGTCCCGTTCGCGGTGGCTCAGATGGTCTTCGCGCCGCGCAGCTCGGCGCTGGTCCGTCGGTACGGGCCGAAGGCCGTGATGGCGGCCGGCATGGTTGTCACGGGGGTGGCCCTCGCCGGGTTCGCGTTCGTCACCGTCGGCACGGCGGCCTGGGTCGTCGCCGCGCTCGCGTTCGTGCAGGGCGTCGGGATGGCCAACGTCATGCCGCCGGCCACCGAGTCGGTCATGTCGAGCCTGCCGCGGGAGAAGGCGGGCGTCGGCTCCGCGGTGAGCAACACGGTCCGGCAGGTGGCGAGCGCGCTCGGCGTCGCCGTGCTCGGCTCGGTGCTGTCGGCCGCGTACCGCGGCGGCATGGCGCCGCACGTGACCGGGCTGCCGGCCGCCGCGCGCACCCCGGCGAGCGAGTCGATCAGCGGCGGCTACGCGGTGGCCGCCCGCCTCGGCACCGCCGGCCGTACCCTGATCGGCCACGTCAACGACGCGTTCGTGCACGCCATGCACTACGCGGCGATCGGCTCGACGCTGGTCGCGCTGATCGGGCTCCTGGTCGTCTTCGGGTGGGTCCCACGGCACAGCGCGCGGTACGGCCCGGTGGTGGCGGAGGAGACTTCCCGTGACCGGGAGTTGGCCGACATAGCCTGATCGCGGAAAATGACGGACATGACGACCGCAAGCGCCGACGCGGCCGACCGGGACCGTAAGGCTCCCGGCCGGCCGCGCAGCGCGCGCGCCGATGAGGCGATCATCGACGCCGTGCTGGGCCTCCTGGCCGAAGGCCACTCCGCCGAAGCCATCTCGATCGAGGCGGTGGCCGCCCGCGCCGGCGTCGGGAAGGCGACGATCTACCGGCGCTGGGCCAACAAGGAGGCGCTGCTCGTCGACGCGGTCTCCACGATGAAGGGCCCGCTCCCGGCAGTGCGCGGCGAGTCGGTCCGGGACGATCTCGTCGCGCTGCTGTCGCGGGTGTGGCAGAACCAGGACGGCCGGGGGGCGAAGATCATCTCCTGCCTGCTGCCGGAGGTCCAGCGCAGCACCAGCCTGCACGGCTGCTACCAGGAGGTCATCGAGCCGCGTCGACAGGCGATGCGGGAGGTCCTCCAGCGCGGCGTGCACACCGGGGAGCTGCGCGCCGACCTCGATATCGAACTCGCGCTCAGCCTGCTGTCCGGGCCGGTGCTGATCCAGTCGATGCTGCGGTGGAACCCGGCGATCGACAGTGAAAACCTCGCGGCCCGCGTCGTCGACGCCGTTCTCGGTGGCATCGGCGGCCCCGACGCGCGCTGAGGTCCGGCGCTGCTCGCCGAACAGCGGGAGGTGGCGGTTTATGGCAAATTGCGCAGATTCGTGGAGTGCGTCGGCCCGTGTCGCACCGGGAACCCGGCACCGCGGCCGGTAGGGTGTCGAACAGACGTACGGCGGAAGTGGCGGGAGGAACCAGGTGCGGGTGCTCGGCGTCGATCCGGGGCTGACCCGGTGCGGGGTCGGCGTCGTCGAGGGCGTGCCTGGGCGCGCCTGCACGCTCGTCGAATACACCGTTGTCCGCAGCGATCCCGACGCCGACCTGGCCCACCGGCTGCTCAACCTCGACGTCGCGCTCACCGAGATGGTCGCGCGGCACCGTCCCGACGCGGTGGCCGTCGAGCGGGTGTTCAGCCAGCACAACGTGCGTACGGTCATGGGCACCGCCCAGGCCAGCGCGGTGGCCATCCTGGCCGGCGCGCGGGCCGGGCTACCGGTGCAGACCTACACGCCCAGCGAGGTGAAGGCGGCCGTGACCGGCTCCGGCAGCGCCGACAAGGCGCAGGTCACCGCGATGGTGACCCGACTGCTGAAGCTGGACGCCCCGCCCCGGCCGGCCGACGCCGCGGACGCCCTGGCGCTGGCGATCTGCCACGTCTGGCGCGGCGGCACCCGGTCCAGGCTGGCCGCCGCCGCGGCCGCTGTCACCGGAGGTCGGGGAGGACGACTGTGATCGCAAGTGTCCGAGGCCGGGTGGCCGCCGTGGGGCGGGACGGCGCCGTGATCGAGGTCGGCGGGGTCGGCCTGTCGGTCTCGTGCACCCCCGACACCCTCGCCTCGCTGCGGGTCGGTACGGAGGCGCGGCTGGCGACGACGCTGGTCGTCCGGGAGGACTCGCTCACGCTGTACGGCTTCGCCGACGACGACGCGCGTCAGGTGTTCGAGCTGCTCCAGACGGCCAGCGGGGTGGGCCCCCGGCTGGCGCAGGCCGTGCTGGCGGTGCACTCGCCCGACACCGTGCGCCGCGCCATCGCCGGTGGAGACACCGCCACGCTCACCCGGGTGCCCGGCATCGGCAAGAAAGGCGCCGAGCGGCTGGTGCTGGAGCTGCGTGACAAGGTCGGCCTGGTCCCGGGCGGCGAGGGCGCCCTGCCGGTGGCGGGCGCCGCTTGGGCCGACCAGGTCCGCCAGGCGCTGGTCGGGCTCGGCTGGACGGCCGGACAGGCCGATCAGGCGGTCGCCGCCGTGGCGGAGAGCCTCGACGGGCAGGCCGCTCCGCCCGTACCCGAGCTGTTGAAGCAGGCGATCCGCATGCTCGGGCGGGCCCGGTGAGCGACTCGCTCGTCTCCGCCTACGCCTCGCCCGAGGAGCGCGAGGCGGAGGCCAGCGTCCGGCCGCGCAGCCTGGACGAGCTGGTCGGCCAGGACCGGGTACGCGAACAGCTCGAACTGCTGCTGCGCAGCGCGCTGCGCCGGGGCAGCCCACCCGACCACATCCTGCTGTCCGGGTCGCCGGGGCTGGGCAAGACCACGATGGCGATGATCGTGGCCGCCGAGCTGGGCGTGGGTCTGCGGATCACCAGCGGACCGGCGATCGAGCGGGCCGGCGACCTGGCCGCCGTGCTGACCAGTATCGGCCCCGGTGACGTGCTCTTCATCGACGAGATCCACCGGATGGCCCGGCCGGCCGAGGAGCTGCTGTACAGCGCGATGGAGGACTTCCGCGTCGACGTGGTGGTCGGCAAGGGCCCCGGCGCGACCGCGATCCCGATCGACCTGGAGCCGTTCACGCTGGTCGGCGCGACCACCCGGGCCGGCCTGCTGACCGGCCCGATGCGCGACCGGTTCGGCTTCGTCGGGCATCTGGAGTTCTACGAGCCGGCCGAGCTCGAGCGGATCGTGCGCCGGTCGGCGGGGATCCTGGGGGTGCCGATCACCGACGACGGCGCCGCGGAGATCGGCGGCCGTTCCCGCGGTACGCCCCGAATCGCCAACCGCCTGCTGCGGCGGGTCCGCGACTACGCGGAGGTCCGTGCCGACGGCGTGGTCAACGGGGCGGCGGCGCGGGCGGCGCTGCGCGTGTACGACGTCGACGAGCGCGGCCTCGACCGGCTCGACCGGGCGGTGCTCAAAGCCCTCGTCGAGTCCTTCGGCGGTGGGCCGGTCGGCCTGTCGACGCTCGCCGTGGCGGTGGGCGAACAGCCGGATACCGTTGAGGAGGTATGTGAGCCGTTCCTCCTCCGGGAGGGGCTGATCGCCCGAACTCCTCGCGGACGGGTCGCGACCGCCGGAGCCTGGCGCCACCTGGGACGTACACCCCCGCCGGGGACCGCGGGAACGGTTCCGGACCTGTTCAGCGTTGAGCCCTGAGGGGCCTGTGACCGGACCGTGATCGGTGCCGGGCCCAGTGGTGTTGCACACAGCGGCTAGACTCGCCGCGGTCCGTACTGGACGCGTTACCTCACCGCGGGTGGTATTTCGCCCGTTTTGAGCCGATTGGAAGGCAGATACCGTGCCACTCGCCGCACCGAACCAAGGTGGCAGCCCCTTCGGGATGTGGATCCTGTTGGCGCTGTTCATCCTTGCCGCATACTTTTTGATCATCAGGCCGCAGCAGCGCCGGCGTAAGCAGATGGAGGCGCTGCAGCACTCGATCGGCCCGGGTGACGAGATCGTCACTGTCGCGGGGCTGTACGGCAAGGTCGTCGAGATCGACGACAAGACCGTGACGCTCGAGGTGGCGCCGGGGGTTACCAACCGGTACGCGCGGCAGGCCATCGGCCAGGTCGTCACGCCGGCCGACAAGCCCGAGGCGGAGTCGCAGCCGGCCTCCAGCGACGTGGTCGAGCCCGAGTAAGAGCCGGCTCCCCGCCCGATCAGACCTCATCGAAACTCTAGGAGAACGACCGACGTGGCCGCACCTTCCGGACAGCTGAAGGCGTCGCGATATTTCATCGCCCTCGCGCTGATCCTCGTGGCGCTGTACGCGCTGGTGTTTTTCACCGGCGACAAGAAGGCGCACCCCAAGCTTGGCCTCGACCTGCAGGGCGGCACGACGATGACGCTGTCGGCCACCACGCTCGGCAAGGGCCAGGCCCCGGACAAGGACCGGCTCGAGCGCGCCCGACAGATCATCGCGAACCGCGTCGACACCTCCGGCGTGTCGGAGCCGGAGGTGATCACCGAGGGTAACAAGAACATCGTCGTCAACGTCGCGGGCAAGACCTCCGAGGCCGACCTGAGCAAGCTGGTCGCCCCGGCGGAGCTGCGGTTCCGCAAGGTTGTCGGCTCGACGCCGGACACCGGCGGCGTCCAGCCCTCGCCGCCCGCGTCGCCGGCTCCGTCGGCCTCCGGATCCGCCGCGCCGGCCCCGTCGGCATCCGGCGCGACGGCGACACCCAGCGCCGCGGCCAGCGGCACCGGGGGCGGCACCGGCACCGCGCTCAACGAGACGCCGAGCCCCGCCGCCGCGAGCGCCACGCCCAGCGCCGGTGCTTCGGCCGCGCCGAGCGCCAGCGCCTCCGCCTCGGCGGCCCCGATCAGCGAGTCGCTCGAGAAGCGGCGCGAGGCGGTGATCGCCAAGCTCGGCCCGGCGTACCAGGTCGCGCAGAGCATCCAGAGCCCCGACCAGGTCGCCCCGCAGCTGCTGCCCGCGCTCAAGCCGTTCAGCACGCTGAGCCCGGACGAGGTCGCGGCCCTGCCCGTCGACATCCAGTACAACGTGCCGACGATCACTTGCGCGCAGCTCAACGCGCGCCAGCCGGGCTCGATCAGCGACCCGAAGCAGCAGGTGGTGTCGTGCGGCTCGGAGGGCGGCGCGCCGACCAAGTACAAGCTGGACGTGGCCAAGGTCCTCGGTGAGGACGTCAAGGACGCGAACTTCACCAACTCGCCCACGCAGGGCTGGATCGTCAACCTGTCGTTCAAGAACCCGGACAAGTGGGCCAACCTGTCCAGGGAGGTCTACGGCAACGGCACCGCTGACAAGTCCCAGCGGCAGGTCGCGATCGTCCTGGACAACCAGGTGGTCTCCGCGCCCTCGATCGAGGGCGTGATGACCGGTGACGCGACCATCTACGGCTCGTTCACCCAGGAACAGGTGGTGACGCTGTCGCAGCAGCTCAAGTACGGGGCGCTGCCGCTGGCCTTCAAGATGCAGTCGTTCGATCACGTGTCGCCGACCCTGGGCACGCAGCAGATGAAGATGGGTCTGCTCGCCGGCGCGATCGGTCTGGCGCTGGTCGTCCTGTACTGCCTGCTCTACTACCGGGCGCTGGGCCTGGCCGTGATCGCGAGCCTCGTGGTCTCCGGCGCGCTCGTCTACGCGTCGCTGGTGCTCCTCGGCCGCCACCTGGGCTACACGCTCAGCCTGGCGGGTATCGCCGGCTTCATCGTCGCGATCGGTATCACCGCCGACTCGTTCGTGGTGTTCTTCGAGCGCCTGAAAGACGAGGTGAAGGACGGTCGGTCGGTCCGCAGCGCGGTGCCGCGGTCGTGGGTACGGGCCCGGCGCACCATCCTGTCGGCCGACACGGTGTCGTTCCTGGCCGCCGCGGTGCTGTACTTCCTCGCCATCGGTGCGGTCAAGGGCTTCGCGTTCACGCTCGGCCTGTCCACGCTGCTAGACGTGATCGTCGTCTTCCTGTTCACCCATCCGCTGGTCGCGGTGCTGTCCCGGCTGAACGCGTTCACCTCGCCCCGGATCTCCGGGCTGGGTAACCTCCGCTCCGACCGGGCGCTGACCACGGTCAAGACGACCAACCGGTTCGGCGCGGCGCGCACGAAGGAGTCCTGAGCATGAACACCCTTCGCCGGCTCTACCGCGGTGAAACGAACATCGACTTCATTGGGCACCGCAAGCGGTGGTACATCGCTTCGGCGATCATCGTCCTGGTCTGCCTCGCCAGCCTGATCTTCCGGGGCTTCAACTTCGGCATCGAGTTCGCCGGTGGCAGCCAGTTCCAGGTGCCGGCGCAGCCCGGCGTGTCGTTGCAGGACGTCCGCGCCGCCGTGGAGAACCAGGGCGTGACCGTGGTGTCGGCGCAGACGGCCGGCAGCGGCAGCGCGCAGAAGTACGTGATCCGCACGCCCGAGTTCAAGGACTCGGGCAAGCAGGCCGCGGTGAAGGACGCGGTCGCGAAGGCTGATCACGTCTCGGCCGACAAGGTCGACACCAGCGAGGTCAGCTCGTCGTGGGGCTCGGCGGTCACCGACAAGGCGCTGCTTGCCCTGGTCGTCTTCCTGGTTGTCGTCGGTGCGTACATCTGGATCCGCTTCGAGCAGAAGATGGCGATAGCGGGCCTCGCCGCGCTCGCGCACGACCTGCTGCTGACGGCCGGCATCTACTCCGTCGTCGGGTTCGAGGTCACGCCCGGCACGGTCGTCGGTCTGCTCACGATCCTCGGTTTCTCGCTGTACGACTCCGTGGTCGTGTTCGACAAGGTCGACGAGAACGCGCGCGGGCTGCTCGGCAGTTCCCGGTACACGTACGCCGAGGTGGCCAACCAGGCCGTCAACCAGACGCTCATGCGGTCGATCAACACGTCGTTGATCGGTCTGCTGCCGGTGGCCGGCCTGCTCTTCGTCGGCGCCGGGATGCTCGGGGTCGGCACGCTGAAGGACCTCGCGCTCGTGCTGTTCGTCGGCATGCTGACCGGTGCGTACTCGTCGCTGTTCCTGGCCACGCCGTGGCTGGTCGACCTCAAGCTGCTCGACAAGCGCTACAAGCTGCACACGCAGCGGGTGCTGGCCCGGCGGGCCGCGGGCAAGTCGGCCGAGGGCGGCACCGAGGCCAAGGCGGGCCGGGCCGGTTCCGCGAACGCCGGAGAATCTGGCGCGGACGCGGAGACCCGGGTCGACCCCGTGGCGGCGTCGACGGCGCCCCGGGTCGGCGCCAAGCCCGCCGGCGCGCGGGCCGCGGGCGCCAAGCCCGCCGGTGGCAAGCAGGGCCAGTCGCGTAAGCGGTCGGGCGGCGGCGGCAAACGTCGCTGATCCGGTCGGCATGAAAGGCGATGTTCGTGGAGATTCTTCCGGGTCCTTACCCGGGAGAATCTCCACGATCATGATGGAGGCGTAATGGCAGACGGCGACAGCGGCCGGGACGTGGCCCGCCGGGTGGCGGATCTCACCCTCGACGTTCCGGATTTTCCGCAGCCGGGAATCATGTTCAAGGACCTGACACCGCTCTTCGCGAGCGGCCCGGACTTCGCCGCGACGGTCGACACGATTGTGGCGCACTACGGCCGCGACACGTTCGACGTGGTGGCGGGCATCGAGGCGCGCGGCTTCATGATCGCTGCGGCGGTGGCCTACGCGACCGGCGTCGGCGTCGTCCCGGTCCGCAAGGTAGGGAAGCTGCCGCGGCAGACGCTGCGCCAGACGTACGCCCTCGAATACGGGGAGGCGACGCTCGAACTGCACGCCGACGCGTTCATGAACGGGCAGCGGGTGCTGGTCGTCGACGACGTACTGGCGACGGGCGGCACGGCGGAGGCCACCTTGAACCTGGTGGAACAGGCCGGCGGCGTGGTCGCCGGCTTCACGGTGCTGCTGGAACTGGCGTTCCTGAAGGGGCGCGAGCGGCTGAAACCGCGTTCGGTACACGCTCTCTTGACGGTTTGACGGCCGGTTCTGACTGACCGAACGGCTGGACAGCAGACGATCTGGTCGGGATGCTTCCCGAGGCGGGTAGGATTGCCTTTCCGCCGATGGCGATGAGGAGCGGCGTGTGTCAGGGGATATCGCCCCTCCCGCGGAGGGCACGATCAAGCCGACGAACCCTGCCCGGGAGGTGCCGGCCAGCGGGGCGCCCGGCGACGGGCCCGCCGCCGAGCCGGTGACGGGCGACGCCACCTCCGCCGCGCGGACCGATGACACCGTCGCTGCGCGGACCGATGATGCCGTCGCTCCGCGGACCGGTGATCCTGCCGCCGCGCGGACCGACGACGCCGTGGCCCCACGGACCGGCGCCGCCCGGTGGGCCGGTGATGCCGCGCCCCGGCGGGCGGGCGGTGATGCCGGCGGCCCGGACGCGGCCAACGGGACCGTCGTGCCGTTCCGGCAGAGTACGGGTGCTGCGGCTCCCGGCGCTGGGAAGCCGACCCGGGCCACGCCGGCCGGCGACGGGGCGGCCCCGGGCAACGGTGCGGCACCTCGTACCGCCGGGCCTCGCAGCGTGGCGCCCGGTACCCCGGCACGGAACGGTAACGGCACGTCAGCGGGTAACGGCTCGGCGACGCCACGTACCCTTCCGAGCAGCGGCGCCGCTGGCGGCCAGAGCTTCTCCTTCGCCGGCGCGCCCACGGGCCGGCGGGTCCGGGCGCGGCTCGCCCGCTTCAACGCTCCCTGGCAGACCCCGTCGGTCAGCGAGGCCCTGGAGCCGCTGATCGCCAACCACCGGGCCAGCCACCCGAAGGCCGACATCCGGGTGCTTCAGCGCGCCTACGACACCGCGGCGCGCTGGCACACCGGGCAGTACCGCAAGTCGGGCGACCCGTACATCACGCACCCGCTCGCCGTGGCCGGGATCCTGGCTGAGCTGGGGATGGACACGACCACACTGGTCGCGGCGCTGCTGCACGACACGATCGAGGACACCCCGTACACGCTCGAGCAGATGCGCGCCGACTTCGGCGGTGAGGTCGCGCTGCTCGTCGACGGCGTCACCAAGCTCGACAAGGTCAAGCTGGGCGACGCGGCCAAGGCCGAGACCATCCGCAAGATGGTCGTCGCCATGGCCAAGGACCCCCGGGTACTGGTGATCAAGCTCGCCGACCGGCTGCACAACATGCGTACGCTGACCTTCCTGCCCAGCGCCAAGCAGGAGCAGAAGGCCAAGGAGACGCTGGAGATCCTCGCGCCGCTGGCCCACCGGCTCGGTATGAACACGATCAAGTGGGAGCTGGAGGACCTGGCGTTCAAGACGCTGTTCCCCAAGCGCTTCGAGGAGATCAACCGGCTCATCGGCGAGCACGCCCCGCAGCGCGAGGCGCTGCTGCGGCAGGTCACCCAGAAGGTCGCCAACGACCTCAAGGGCGCCAAGATCAAGGCCGAGGTGAACGGCCGACCGAAGCACCTGTACTCGGTCTACCAGAAGATGATCGTGCGGGGCCGCGAGTTCGCCGACATCTACGACCTGGTCGGCGTGCGCATCCTCGTCGACACCGTCCGCGACTGCTACGCGGCGCTCGGTGTGATCCACGCGAACTGGCAGCCGGTTCCGGGCCGGTTCAAGGACTACATCGCGATGCCGAAGTTCAACATGTACCAGTCGCTGCACACCACGGTGATCGGACCCACCGGCAAGCCGGTGGAGATGCAGATCCGCACGTACGCGATGCACCGCACGGCCGAGTACGGCATCGCCGCGCACTGGCGGTACAAGGAGACCAAGGGCGCGACCATCGCCGGGCCGCCCGCGCACATCGACGAGATGACCTGGCTGCGCCAGCTGCTGGACTGGCAGCGCGAGGCGAGCGACCCGAGCGAGTTCCTCGACGCCCTGCGCTTCGACCTGTCCAGCCAGGAGGTGTACGTCTTCACGCCGAAGGGCGACGTGATCGCGTTGCCGACGGGGTCCACGCCGGTCGACTTCGCGTACGCGGTGCACACCGAGGTCGGACACAAGTGCATCGGCGCGCGGGTCAACGGCAAGCTCGTGTCGCTGGAGAGCCAACTGTCCAACGGCGACGTCATCGAGATCTTCACGTCGAAGTCACCGACCGCCGCGCCGTCGCAGGACTGGCTGGGCTTCGTCAAGAGCCCGCGGGCGCGTACCAAGATCCGCCATTACTTCAACAAGGAGCGGCGCGAGGAGGCGATCGAGGCCGGCAAGGAGGCCATCGTCAAGGCCATGCGCAAGCAGGGCCTCCCGCTGCAGCGGCTGCTGACCTCCGACGCCCTGCTCACCATCGCGCGTGACCTCCATCTGGCCGACGTCGCCTCGCTGTACGCGGCGGTCGGCGAGAGCCAGGTGTCGGCGCAGTCGGTGGTGCAGAAACTGGTCGCCGGTTACGGCGGTGAGGAGGGCGCGGTCGAGGACATCGCCGAGACGGCGATCCCCACCCGCCACCCTCGCCACACCGGCGCGGCCAGCGACCCCGGCGTGGTCGTCAAGGGCGCCGAGGACGTCTGGATCAAGCTGGCGCGCTGCTGCACGCCGGTGCCCGGCGACAAGGTCTTCGGTTTCGTCACCCGTTCGGGTGGGGTGAGTGTGCACCGGGAGGACTGCGCGAACGCCGCCGACCTGAAGGCACAGGAGGAACGGATCCTCGAGGTGGCGTGGAAGCCGACGTCGGCCTCCACGTTCCTGGTGGCGATCCAGGTGGAGGCGTTGGACCGGCACAAGCTGCTCGCCGACATCACCAAGTCGCTGTCGGAGGAGAAGGTCAACATCCTGTCCGCCACGGTGACGACGACCCGGGACCGGGTGGCGGTCAGCCGATTCAGCTTCGAGATGGCCGACCCGAAGCACCTCGGGCACCTGCTCGCCGCCGTGCGCCGGGTCGACGGCGTCTACGACGCCTACCGGGTGACCTCCGGCGCCTGATCTGCGAACAACGCGACGGAGGGCGGGCCAGCGGCCCGCCCTCCGTCTTCTGGGTGGGTGGTTACGACTGCGTCGGCGCGCTCATCGTCAGGGACTGGATGGTCACCTTCGTCTTCGGCGCGCCGTCGCCCGGGTTGCTCGGGTCGGCCGGCGTCACGCCCCCGTCGGCGACCTTCTGCACCACGTCGAGGCCCTTGGTGACCTTGCCGAGGACGGTGTAGTTGGCCGGCAGGTCGGTGTCCTTGTACACGATGAAGAACTGGCTGCCGTTCGTGCCGGCGCCGGCGTTGGCCATCGCGACCGTACCGGCCGGGTACGCCGGGCGCTTGTCGGTCGGCAGGTTCTCGTCGGCGAACTGGTAGGTCGGGCCGCCGGTGCCGGTGCCGGACGGGTCGCCGCACTGCAGGACGTAGATGCCCGACGTGGTGAGCCGGTGGCACGGGGTGTTGTCGAAGAACTTCTTGCTCGCCAGGTACGTGAAGCTCGACGCCGTGCAGGGTGCGTGGGCGGTGTCGACCTGGACCTCGATGGCGCCGACGTTGGTGTTGATGGCCATCGTCTGGGTGCCAAACCGGGGCTCACCGGAAGCCGGCGGCGTGCCGACGTCCTTGGCGTTCGGGTTGGCGGGCTGGCCCGACTGCGCGGCCGGCTTCCACGTGCAGCTGGTCGGAGTGGCCGACGCCGACGGGGCGGCGGCGGTGGTGTTCTTCTTCTTGCCGTTTCCGGTGAGCGTCACGACCAGGATGACGCCGACGAGCACCACGAGGACGGCCAGGCCCGCGCCGATGCTCGACTGGATCCGGCGGCGCCGCTGGGCGGCCTCGGCGCGCAGCGTCATCTCGCGCTCCAGCCTCGCGCGCGCGGCGGCGCGCTGCTGGCGCTCCCGGTTGGATGTCACGGCATCTCCCTTGGTGTTACTGGTGCTATGGCGTCGGTCAGGAGTTCGATGAGGAGGTGGCGGCGGGATTCGCCGGGGTCGCGGTCACGGTCACGGACTGGAACGCGAGATCCATCTTGGGGTGGCCACCGCCCGGGGTGGGGTCGAACGCACCGTCGTGGCCGGCGGCGGCCACCTTCTGGACGAGGTCCAGGCCCTTGGTGACCTTCCCGAAGACGGTGTACTTCGGGTCGAGCGCGGAGCCGTCCTTGTAGACGATGAAGAACTGGCTGCCGTTGGTGTCCGGCCCGCTGTTGGCCATGGCCAGGGTGCCCGCCGGGTAGAGATCGGTGCGGGGGCCGGCGCTGGCCGACGGCGAGGGCGACGCATCGGCCGCGGGCGTGGGCATCTTCTCGTCCGGGAACCGGTACGCCGGGCCGCCGGTGCCGGTGCCCGACGGGTCACCGCACTGCAACACGTAGATACCGCTGGTGCTCAGGCGGTGGCACTTGGTGTTGTCGAAGAAGTGCTTGCCCGCCAGGTACGCGAAGCTGGCGGCCGTGCAGGGTGCGCCGGCACGGTCCAGCTGCGCCTCGATCACGCCCTGGTTGGTGTTGATCGTCATCGTCGAGCTGCCGGTCTTGGGGATCCCGCTCGTCGGCGGCTGCCCGACGTCCTTGATGTTGCCGGTGGCGGGGACCGGGGTCCAGGCGCACTCGTCGGCGGCGGTGGTCTTGGACTTGCTTTTGTGATCGAAGCCGCCGGCGGCCCAGACGATGCCGACCACGACGACGACCACCGCGATCCCGGCGGCGACCGAGGCCTGGATCTGTCGGCGCCGGCGGGCGGCCGCCGCACGGCGGGCGGCCTGGCGCTCGTACTTGGCGCGGGCCAGCGCGCGCTGCCGGGACTTGCTTGGCGCCACCGGACGCCCCCTTCCCAACTTCGTCGACAACGGTGAGGCGCATGCCACACGCCGGCTCAAGAGTGTAACGGCCAGGTCAGGCCGGCTGGTGACAGCGGCGGCTGTCGCGCCGATCAGGGGACGTCGATCAAGGCCCGCCGGTCGCCGGCGAATTCCGGTTGAGCGATGGCGGATCGAGGCCGGACGCTCAACTATGTGTCACGGCGGCGGGAGCTGGCTGGGAATTGGCCGGGAAAGAGCTGGGAGAGCCGGCCGGGACCGCGTCCGGGCGCGCGGATAGGCTCGGATAGCCGCGCGGTGCGGCGCGCACACCGCAAGGTGCACAGGGAGGGGTCGAGGGTTTGCTGGTCGCCGGATTTCCCGCGCAGGCGTTCGGGACGAACTGCTACGTCATCGCGCCCGCAGCGGGCGAGCAGTGCGTGGTGGTCGACCCGGGCATCGGCGTGGTCGACGCGCTCGACGAGGTGCTGGCCGAGCACCGGCTGCAGCCGGTGGCGGTGCTGCTGACCCACGGGCACCTGGACCACACGTTCTCGGTGACGCCCGTCTGCGGCGCCCGCGGTGCGACCGCCTACATCCACCCGGCCGACCGGGAGCTGCTCGCCGACCCGGCCAAGGGGCTGTCGGCCGACATGACCGCGCTCTTCGGCGGCCGTCTGCCGTGGACCGAGCCCGACGACGTCGCCGAGCTGCCGGACGGCGGCGCGATCACGATCGCCGGCCTCGAGATCACCGTCGACCACGCGCCGGGCCATACCGGCGGGTCGGTGATGTTCCGGCTGCCCGGCGACGACGCGCCGCTGTGCTTCAGCGGCGACGTGCTGTTCGCCGGCTCGATCGGGCGTACCGACCTGCCGGGCGGCAGTTCCGCGGCGATGATGACGAGCCTTCGTGACAAGGTCCTCCCGCTCGCCGACGAGACGATCGTCCTGCCCGGCCACGGCCCCCAGACGACCATCGGCCGCGAGCGCGCCACCAACCCGTACCTGCGGGAGGCGCAGGGCGCGGCCTTTCCGACCCGAGGCTGGTAGAGACTTCCATGACCCGTCCCAAGCCGATCAGCGGCTTCCCCGAGTGGCTGCCACCGCAGCGGATGATCGAGCAGTACGTCGTGGACCGCATCCGCGACACCTTCGAGCTGTACGGCTTCGCGCCGTTGGAGACCCGGGCGGTCGAGCCGCTCGACCAGCTCCTGCGCAAGGGTGAGACCTCGAAAGAGGTGTATGTCCTGCGCCGGCTGCAGGCCGACCCCGACGCACCCGACGACGACGCGCTCGGCCTGCATTTCGACCTCACCGTCCCGTTCGCCCGGTTCGTCCTTGAGAACGCCGGGAAGCTTCAGTTTCCGTTCCGGCGCTACCAGATCCAGAAGGTGTGGCGCGGTGAACGGCCCCAGGAGGGGCGCTACCGTGAGTTCCTGCAGGCCGACATCGACGTCGTCGACCGCGACACCCTGCCGTTCCACTACGAAGCCGAGATGCCGCTCGTCGTCGCCGACGCGCTGGGGGGCCTGCCGATCCCGCCGATCCGCATTCAGGTCAACAACCGCAAGGTCTGCGAGGGCTTCTACCGCGGGGTCGGCATCGGCGACCCCGAGGCGGCCCTGCGTGCGGTCGACAAGCTCGACAAGATCGGACCTGATCGGGTGGCGGACCTGCTGGTGGAGACCGCCGGTGCGACCCAGGCGCAGGCCAAGGCCGCGCTGGCGCTGGCCGAGATCTCGGCGGGGGACGCCTCCTTCGCGGACGCCGTCCGCGCCCTCGGCGTCTCCGACCCGCTGCTCGACGAGGGCCTCGCCGAGCTGGTCCGGGTCGTGGAGACCGCGAACGAGCACGCGCCCGGGCTGCTGGTCGCCGACCTGAAGATCGCCCGAGGCCTCGACTACTACACCGGCACGGTCTACGAGACCCAGCTGCGCGGGTACGAGAAGTTCGGCTCGATCTGCTCCGGCGGCCGGTACGACAACCTCGCCTCCAGCGGCACCGAGCGGTACCCCGGCGTCGGCATCTCCATCGGTGTCTCCCGCATGCTCGGCCTGCTCTTCGGCCACGACGCGCTGACGATCAGCCGGCAGGTGCCGACGTGCGTGCTGGTCGCCCTGCCGACCGAGGCCGACCGCCCGGCGTGCGAGCGGATCGCGCGGGCCCTGCGCGGGCGGGGCATCGCCACCGAGGTGGCGGCGGCCCCGGTCAAGTACGGCAAGCAGATCCGGTACGCCGAGCGGCGCGGGATCCCGTACGTCTGGTTCCCTGGCGAGCCCGACGAGGTCAAGGACATCCGCTCCGGCGACCAGGCCCAGGCGGACGCCTCGACATGGCAGCCGCCGGCGGTGGACCTGCGGCCGCGGATCAGCGGGCGGTCCTGATCCGGGGCCGTGCACCCGCCGGGAACTTGATTGCGGGTCGGGCGGGGGTGTTTGCTGGGGACGTGCAATCGCCGAGCCCGATGAGTCGACCGTCACCGCCGCGCTCGGCACCGGAGCTTCCGCCCGATTCGCCCCGGGTGGGGGTGCCATGGCCGCCGCGCTCGGCGTCGTCGGCGGGGCTGGCCGCCTCGTGACGCTGACCTGGAAGGTCGAGACAGAGCTGCCGGTGGCGGTCATCCGGTTCGAAGGAGTTCTCGACGTCGACACGGCGCCCGAGGTGCGGCTGGCCGTCGCGACCGCCCTTGCGCTCCAGCCGGCCGCGGTGGTGGCCGATCTGGCCGGGCTGACCGCCGCCGCCGCCGACGACGACCTCACGGTCTTCGCCGCCTGTGCCCGGTCCGCGGCGGCGTGGCCGGGCTGTCCGGTGGCGCTCAGCGGCCCACCTGACGCGGTCGCGGCGGGGCTCGCCCGGATGTCGGTCAACCGGTCGGCCGTCATCCACCCGGACCTCGACCACGCGCTGGCCGCCCTGGAAGCGGTGCCGCCGCCGCTGCGGTTCCGGCAGCGGCTGACCGCCGCGCCGTCGATCACGGGGCCGGCCGCGCGCGCGATGGTCGTGGCGGCCTGCGAGGCGTGGGGCGTCAACGCGGCCGCCGGGCTGGAGCAGGTGGCCAACCGGGCCGAACTGGTCGTCACCGAGCTCGTCAGCAACGCGATCATCCATGCGAAGACCGAGCTGGAGGTGGTGGTCGCGCTTCGCGAGCCGTTTCTGCACATCTCCGTGGCCGACGGCAGCCCAGCCCCGCCCCGGTTGCTGTCGCCCGACGCACCGGACACGATCGGTGGCCGCGGGCTGATCCTCGTCGAGACGCTGACGACGAAGTGGGGTTACCTGCCGACGCGCGACGGCAAGGTGGTCTGGACCATGATGCGGCTCGGGCCGCCGCCGGTACGGTGAACCGGCCCATTCACGGCACCCGGGGTGGCGGCACGCGGCCGCTCCACGGGCTGAGAGAATTCCGTAGGACCTGAGAAAGTCCGCGCGCTAGTTTTGCCCAAAACGGGCGAGGCCATGAAGGAGAAGTACCCGTGATCCGTACCCATGACGCCGGCACGCTGCGCGCTGCCGACGCCGGCACGACCGTGACGCTCGCCGGTTGGGTGGCCCGCCGGCGCGATCACGGCGGGGTGATCTTCGTGGATCTGCGGGACGCCTCCGGCATCGTGCAGGTCGTGTTCCGAGGAGCGGAAGCGATCGAGGACCAGGAGCTCAGCCGGGAAGAGATGGCGGGCATGAGCGAAGCTCATGCCCTGCGCAACGAGTTCTGCGTGCTCGTGACCGGCGAGGTGCAGCGCCGGCCGGCCGGCAACGAGAACCCCGAGCTGCCCACCGGCGAGATCGAGGTCAACGCCGCCGAGCTGACGATCCTGTCCGAGGCGGCTCCGCTGCCGCTGCCCGTCGACGACACCGTCGAGGCCAGCGACGACATCCGGCTCAAGTACCGGTACCTGGACCTGCGCCGCAGCGGCCCGGCACGGGCGCTGCGCCTTCGCTCGAAGGCCAACCAGATCGCCCGTACGGTCCTGCACGACCGGGACTTCGTCGAGATCGAGACGCCGACGCTGACCCGTTCCACGCCCGAGGGCGCCCGCGACTTCCTCGTGCCGGTGCGGCTGCAGCCCGGCACCTGGTACGCGCTGCCGCAGTCGCCGCAGCTGTTCAAGCAGCTGCTGATGGTCGGCGGCATGGAGCGGTACTACCAGATCGCCCGCTGCTACCGCGACGAGGACTTCCGCGCCGACCGGCAGCCGGAGTTCACCCAGCTCGACATCGAGATGTCGTTCGTGACCCAGGAGGACGTGATCGCGCTCGGCGAGGCGATCGTGTCGGCGCTCTGGCGCGAGCTGGCCGGCCACGAGATCAGCACGCCGATCCCGCGGATCACCTGGCACGAGGCGATGGACCGGTACGGCTCGGACAAGCCGGACCTGCGCTACGGGCTGGAGCTGACCGAGCTGACCGACTACCTGCGCGGCACCGAGTTCCGGGTGTTCGCCAGCGCCATCGACGCCGGCGGGTACGTCGGCGCGGTCGTGATGCCCGGCGGCGCGTCCCAGACCCGCAAGGAGCTGGACGGCTGGCAGGACTGGGCGAAGGCGCGCGGGGCGCGCGGCCTGGCGTACGTGGTGCTCGACGCGGAGACCGGCGAGCCCCGGGGCCCGGTGGCCAAGAACCTCTCGGCCGAGCACCTCGCCGGCCTGGCCGCCGCCGTCCAGGCCAAGCCCGGTGACGCGATCTTCTTCGCCGCGTCCGGCGAGCGGCGGGAGGCGCAGGAGCTGCTCGGCGCGGCCCGCCAGGAGATCGCCCGGCGCACCGGCCTCATCGACGAGGGCGCCTGGGCGTTCTGCTGGGTGGTCGACGCGCCGATGTTCGAGCGCGCCGACGACGGCGGCTGGACCGCCGTGCACCACCCGTTCACCTCGCCCAACGCCGAGTGGATCGACCGGTTCGAGGAGGCGCCCGACCGGGCCCTCGCCTACGCGTACGACATCGTCTGCAACGGCAACGAGATCGGTGGCGGATCGGTGCGTATCCACCGCGCCGATGTCCAGCGCCGCGTGTTCGACCTGCTCGGCATCACCCCGGAGGAGGCGAACGAGAAGTTCGGCTTCCTGCTGGAGGCGTTCAAGTACGGTCCGCCGCCGCACGCCGGCATCGCGTTCGGCTGGGACCGGGTGACCATGCTGCTGGCCGGCGCCGACTCGATCCGCGAGGTCATCGCGTTCCCGAAGACCCGCGGCGGGTACGACCCGCTGACCGGGGCGCCCACCCCGATCACGTCGCAGCAGCGCGCCGAGGCGGGCGTGGACGCCAAGCCGAAGACGGCGGCCATCCCGGGCACGTCCGGGGAAGCCGTGCCGGTGGAGCACTCCCGCTGACGCCGCGCTGACAAGCTGACGCCGCCTGTTCTGACAAGCTGACGCCGCCGTTCTGACGAGCTGACGCCGCTCCGGCGGCCGGGTCGCAGGACCGCACTCGGGCCGCCGCCGTCCACGATCACGCCGTGGACGGCGGCGGCCCGAGCGTTGCCGGCGGCGAGGCGCGCCGTCCTGCGCGGCATCACTCCCATATCCGGGTGAAACGGACATCGTTGATAAGGCGTGGTTCTTTCTCCCGAGACCGTTGCGGTCGACGCACCCGTGCCGAGCCGGCCGGCGAAGCCGGCCGATGCGCCCACCGGCCGGGTCGCCGTCGTCGACGGGCTGCGGCTGGTCGCCGCCGTGATGGTGATGGCGTACCACTACTCGTTCCACGCGCCGAACACGGCGTGGGGCGGCCGCTCGACCGCGCTCTTCCCGCATACGGCGCTGGTCACCGGGTTCGGCTGGCTCGGCGTCGAGCTGTTCTTCATCATCAGCGGGTTCGTGATCTGTCTGAGCGCGTGGGACCGCGGCGTCGGCCAGTTCTTCGTGTCCCGGGTCGTCCGGTTGTTTCCGGCGTACTGCTTCGCGGTGGTCGCCACCGCGGTGGTGGTCTACGCGATCGGTGACGGCCATCCGCATCCGCCGCTGACCGACCTGTTCGTCAACCTGACGATGCTGGAGCGGCCCCTGGGCGTGCCCGAGGTCGACGGGGTGTACTGGACGCTCTGGTCGGAACTGCACTTCTACCTGCTGTTCGCCATCGTCGTGTGGCGCGGGCTGACCTACCGCCGCGCGGTGACGTTCTGCGTCGGGTGGCTCGCCCTCTCGGCGATGGTCGCGACCGCGCCGGACAAGCTGGCGCACATCCTCGTCGGCGACGACATGTCGGCGTTCTTCGTGGCCGGGATCGCCTTCTACCTGATGTACCGGTTCGGCCAGAACCTGCTGCTGTGGGGCATCGTCGGTGTCTCGTGGGCGGTCGGTCTGCACCGCGTCTGGCCGACCGCGCTGGGGGTGGAGCGGTCCGGTCCGCTGTCACTGCACGGGGTGATCCTCGTGGTCACCGCTGCGTTCGCGGTGATGGCCGCCGTCGCGCTGCGCAAGCTGTCGTGGATCCGCGGCGGCTGGCTGACCGTCGCCGGCTCGCTCACCTACCCGCTGTACCTGCTCCACCAGCAGATCGGGTGGGCGGTCCTGGCCCGTCTGCACCACCACGTGCCCCGGTGGCCGCTGCTGATCGGACTGAGCGCGGCGATGCTCGCGATCGCCTGGCTCGTACACCGGATCGTGGAGCGCCCGCTCGCCCCGGTGCTCAGGCGCCGGCTGACCGACGCGCTGGCGCAGATACGCGGCGGCGACGAGCCTGTCGGCTAGCCGGGGCGGGTGCGCAGGTACTCTCTGCGCGGTGGACAACGCGGGACTTTTCGAGCTCGGGGGATCGGCACCCGTTGACGCGGCGGGGGACGCCAGCTTCGAGCCGCCGGCGGGGGACGCGCCGCTGGCGGCGCGCATGCGTCCGCGTACCCTCGACGAGCTCGTCGGCCAGGGGCACCTGCTCACGCCCGGTGCGCCGCTGCGCCGCCTGGTCGAGGGCGACACCCCGATGTCGGTCATCCTGTGGGGGCCGCCCGGCTGCGGCAAGACCACGATCGCGCATCTGGTCGCCGGGGCGACCAACCGGCGCTTCGTGGCGATGTCGGCGCTGTCGGCCGGGGTGAAGGACGTGCGGGCGGTCATCGCCGAGGCCCGACGGACCCGCCGCTCCGGCGGGGCGCAGACCGTGCTGTTCATCGACGAGGTGCACCGCTTTTCCAAGACGCAGCAGGACTCGCTGCTCGCCGCGGTGGAGGACCGTACGGTCACGTTGCTCGCCGCGACGACCGAGAACCCGTACTTTTCGGTGATCTCGCCGCTGCTGTCGCGCTGCGTGCTGCTCACCCTGCAGCCGCTCGGCGACGACCAGGTGCGCACGCTGCTGCGGCGCGCGCTCTCCGACGAGCGCGGGCTGGGTGGCGCGGTCACGCTCTCGGCCGAGGCCGAGGACCATCTGGTACGCCTGGCCGGCGGTGACACGCGCAAGGCGCTCACGGCCCTCGAGGCGGCCGCGAGCGGCGCGCAGGCGCAGGGGCTGACCGAGATCGACCTGGCGACCGCGGAGAAGGCGGTCGACGTGGCGGCGTTGCGCTACGACCGGGCGGGCGACGCGCATTACGACGTGGTGAGCGCCTTCATCAAGAGCATGCGCGGCTCGGACGTCGACGCCGCGCTGCACTGGCTGGCCCGCATGCTGGTGGCGGGGGAGGACCCCCGGTTCATCGCCCGCCGCATGGTGATCTTCGCGAGTGAGGACGTGGGCATGGCCGACCCGATGGCGCTGGTGGTGGCGAACGCCGCCGCACACGCCGTGGAGTACGTCGGCATGCCGGAGGTGCAGCTCAACCTCGCGCAGGCGGTGATTCACCTGGCCACCGCCCCGAAATCCAACCGGGTCACCACCGCCATCGGGGCGGCGATGGCCGACGTGCGGGCCGGGCTGGGCGGTCCGGTCCCGGCACACCTGCGGGACGCCCACTACCAGGGCTCACGCGGGCTGGGGCACGGTGTGGGGTACGCGTACCCGCACGACGACGCCCGGGGCGTCGTCACCCAGCAGTACCCGCCGGACCAGGTGGTCGGCCGTGACTACTACGACCCGACGAACCACGGTGCCGAGCGGGCGGTGGCCGAGCGGGTGGTCCGGCTACGTCGGATCGTGCGCAGGGACGGTCAGTAACCGCGGCGGTGTTACGGCAAGCACATCGTCACGCGGTCGTCGTCACATCGGACGCCGACACGGGAAGCCGCGGCGCGCTGTGTCGATGCCGACGGTAGGGTCTTGCGAAGTTGGCGGAATGTCTCGGCGTGGCCGAAGGAGGAAGTCGTGCAGTTGCATGGCTGGGAGATAGCGCTGCTGATCGTGTCCGGCGCGTTCGCGTTGCTCGTGCTCGCCCTGATCGTGCCGATCCTGCGGCTGCGGCACACGGTCGACGCGGCGAGCCGGACCCTGCGCGACGTGGCCGACGTGACCGGCCCCATGCTCGGTAACGTCAACACGACGATCGCGAACGTCAACACCGCCCTGGGCCAGGTGCAGACCTCGCTCGACGGCGTCAATCTCCAGCTCGCGCGGCTGGACACCATCACCGAGCACGTACAGCACGTCACCGCCAACGTGGCCAACCTGTCGACCGTCGTGACCGCCGCGGCGGCCAACCCGCTGGTCAAGGTCGCCGCCCTCGGCTACGGCGTGCGCAGCGCCGCGGCCAAGCGCCGGCGGGCCGACGAGGAGGCCGAGGTCCGCAGCGAGCTCAAGCGGCGGCGCCGGGCCGGCCGCCACGGCGCCTGAGGAAGGATTCGCATGCGACGTCTGTTGTGGCTCGGGGTGGGTCTCGCCGTCGGGGCGCTGGTGGTCCGGGCGGTCAACAAGAAGATGCAGGCGCTGACTCCGGCCTCGCTCGCCGGCACCGTCCAGCAATCCGCTGTCGGGCTGCTCGACGAGGTGCGTAGCTTTGTAGAGGACGTGCGCTCGGCCGCGGCCGAGCGCGAGGCCGAGATCCACGAGGCGTTCAGCGCGGGCGCCCTATTCGACGAGTACGACGCAGAAGGAAACCAGGACTGATGAGGACAGCGGAGATCAAGCGGCGGTTCCTGAGCCACTTCGAAGCCAACGGCCACGCCGTCGTGCCCAGCGCTCCGCTGCCCGCGATCGACGACCCGAACCTGCTGTTCGTCAACGCCGGCATGGTGCAGTTCGTGCCCTACTTCCTGGGCCAGCGCACGCCGCCGTTCAAGCGGGCGACGAGCGTGCAGAAGTGCATCCGCACCCCCGACATCGACGAGGTCGGCAAGACCAGCCGGCACGGCACGTTCTTCCAGATGAACGGCAACTTCTCGTTCGGCGACTACTTCAAGGAAGGCGCGATCACCCTCGCGTGGGACCTGGTCACCAAGCCGGTCGACGCGGGCGGCTTCGGCCTTGACCCGGAGCGCATCTGGGCGACGGTCTACCTCGACGACGACGAGGCGATCGACATCTGGCACAAGAAGGTCGGGCTGCCGCTGGAGCGGATCGTGCGCCGCGGGAAGGCCGACAACTACTGGTCGATGGGCATCCCCGGCCCCTGCGGCCCCTGTTCGGAGATCTACCTGGACCGTGGCCCGGAGTACGGGCGCGAGGGCGGCCCGGAGGTCGACGAGGACCGCTACATGGAGTTCTGGAACCTCGTGTTCATGCAGAACGAGCGAGGTCCGGGCTCCGACAAGGAGAACTACCCGATCCTGGGCCCGCTGCCGGCCAAGAACATCGACACCGGCATGGGCCTGGAGCGGATGGCGTCGATCCTGCAGGGCGTCGACAACCTGTACGAGATCGACGAGGTCCGGCCCATCCTCGACAAGGCCGTCGAGCTGACCGGCCGGCGGTACGGCGCGCACTCGGGCCACGTGGCCAGCGAGTCGCACCCCGACGACGTGCGGCTGCGGGTGGTCGCCGACCACGTCCGCACCTCGCTGATGCTCATCGGCGACGGGGTCACCCCGTCCAACGAGGGCCGCGGCTACGTGCTGCGCCGCATCATGCGCCGGGCCATCCGGAACATGCGTCTGCTGGGCTGGCACGCGCCGGCGCTGCCGGAGCTGCTGCCGGTCGCGCGCGACTGCATGGCCCCGTCCTACCCCGAGGTGGCCACCGACTTCGACCGGATCGCGTCGTACGCGTACGGCGAGGAGGAGGCGTTCCTTTCGACGCTGCGCTCCGGCACGACGATCCTCGACATGGCGATGGCGGAGACGAAGAGCTCCGGCGGCAGCCAGCTGACCGGCGCGCAGGCGTTCCAGCTGCACGACACGTACGGCTTCCCGATCGACCTCACCCTCGAGATCGCCGCCGAGCAGGGGCTGACGGTCGACGAGGAGGGCTTCCGGCGGCTGATGAACGAGCAGCGCCAGCGGGCCAAGGCCGACGCGCAGGCGCGCAAGACCGGCCACGTCGACCTCTCGGCGTACCGGGCGGTGCTCGACGCGGGCGGTCCGGTGGACTTCACCGGGTACGAGGAGACGGCGCGCGAGTCGCGGCTGCGGGCGCTGCTGTCGAGCTCCGGCGACGGGCTGACCGGCGCGGGCGTGGGCGAGACGATCGAGCTGGTGCTCGACGTCACGCCGTTCTACGCCGAGGGTGGCGGCCAGCAGCCCGACCAGGGGATCATCACCGTGGGCGGCGGCAGCGTCGAGGTGTACGACGTCCAGCAGCCGATCCCCGGTCTGATCGTGCACCGGGGCCGGGTCGTCGAGGGCGAGATCCGCGCCGGGGAGACCGGGTACGCCGAGATCGACATCGCGCGGCGGCGGGCCATCTCGCGGGCGCACACGGCGACCCACCTCATCCACACGGCGATGCGCCAGTTCCTGGGGGAGTCGGCCACGCAGGCGGGCTCGCTCAACGCTCCGGGCCGGCTGCGCTTCGACTTCAACACCCCGGGCGCGGTGCCTCCGAGCGTGCTGCACGACGTCGAGCAGCAGGTCAACGAGGTGCTGATGAGCGACCTCGACGTTCGCGCGTTCATCACCTCCCTGGAGGAGGCGCGCAAGCTCGGCGCGATGGCGCTGTTCGGTGAGAAGTACGGCGACGAGGTGCGGGTGGTCGAGGTCGGCGACTACGCCCGGGAGCTGTGCGGCGGTACGCACGCTTCCCGCTCCGGGCAGCTCGGCCTGGTCAAGATCCTGAACGAGTCGTCGGTCGGCTCCGGCATCCGCCGGGTCGAGGCGCTGGTCGGCATGGACGCGTTCGGCTACCTGGCGCGGGAGCACCTGCTGGTGAGCCGGCTCGCCGAGCTCTACCGGGTGCCGGGCGAGCAGGTGGCCGACCGGGTCGAGCAGACCGTGGCGCAGCTGCGCGACGCCGAGAAGGAGCTGGAGAAGCTGCGCGCCCAGCTCGTCCTGGCCAACGTCGGTGCGATGGCGGCCGGGGCGCGCGACGTCGCGGGCGTGGCGTATGTGGGCACCGAGGCGCCGGAGGGGGCGAGCGCGAACGACGTGCGGACCCTCGCGCAGGAGATCAGGGGCCGGATGCCGGCGGACCGGCCCGGCGTCGTGGCGGTCACGGCCCGGTCCGGTGGCAAGGCCTCACTGATCGTGGCGGTCAACGCCGCCGCCCGCGACCGGGGCCTGTCGGCGGCGACGCTGGTCAAGAGCGCGCTGTCCGGTCGGGGTGGTGGCAGCCCCGAGCTCGCCCAGGGTGGCGGCGTACCGGCCGGTGACGCGGCGTCGCTGCTGGTGACCGTGGAGAAGGCGATTGCTGGTTCATGACCCTGGATCTTGGACACTTACGCGGGCTATAGCCCCCGTAAGTGTCCAAGATCTCGGAGGGCTCCGGTGAGGCGGGGTATCCGCCTGGGCGTGGACGTCGGCACGGTGCGGGTCGGGGTCGCGGTCTGCGACCCCGACGGCATTCTCGCGACGCCGCTCGTCACCGTGGCCCGGGATGTTACGGAGAGTAGCGACGTTCCGTCCGACATGGTGGAGATTGCCCGACTGGCCACTGAGCGCGACGCCGTCGAAGTCGTCGTCGGGCTGCCCGTCAACCTGGCCGGGAAGGAAGGGCCGGCAGCGGCCGCCATCAGGCAATACGCGGACAAGCTAGCGGCTGTCGTCGATCCCGTTCCGGTGGTTTTCGTCGATGAGAGGATGTCGACGGTAACTGCGGCGCGTAGGCTGTCCGAGCGAGGCGTACGGGGCAAGCGCCAACGTGCGGTCGTGGACCAGGCGGCCGCCGTGGAGATCCTGCAGACCTGGCTCGACTCACAGCGGAGGCGACCCTGATGTTGGACGAGCTCGAGCTCGCGTTCGATGAACAGGATCGCGCGCGCGTGCGACATCGGCATCGGCGCTCCACGATGCGCCGCGCCAAGCGCGCCGCCGAACGCGGGACCGAACCCGGCACACCCCGACGACGTGGCCGCAGCCTCCTCGCGCTCCTGCTCAGCGTCGTCCTCCTCGGCGTCCTGGGCGTCGGCGGGTGGTACGGCTACGCGGCGGTGAAAAACTTCTTCACCGCGCCCGACTACACGGGCGCCGGCACCGGGGACGCGCAGGTGCAGGTGAACAGCGGGGAGACGGCCACCGACATCGCCAACACCCTCTTCAAGGCCGGCGTCGTCAAGAGCGCCAAGGCGTTCGTGGACGCCGCCAAGGCCGACCCCCGCGGTGACCAGGTCCAGCCCGGTACCTACAAGCTCCACAAGCACATGCGGGCCAAGACCGCTCTCACGGCGCTCCTGGCCACGGACTCCGCCGGCAACCTGATCAACAAGATCTCGGCCAAGGTGACGATCCCGGAAGGCACGATCAGCCTCGCGGCGTTCGAGCTGCTGTCGAAGGCGACGAAGATCCCGGTGGCCGACTTCCAGGAGGCGGCGAAGGATCCGGTCGCCCTCGGTGTGCCGGAGTGGTGGTTCAAGCGCAACGACGGTAAGCCCGTGGCCAAGTCGATCGAGGGCTTCCTGTTCCCGGCGACCTACGAGTTCAACCCGGGGGTCGACGCCAAGACGGTCTTGTCGACCATGGTCAACAAGTTCAACTCCGTCAACGCCGAGCTGAAGTTCTCGGACACCGTGCAGAACACCCGCAACATCTCCCCGTACGAGGGCCTCATCGCCGCGTCGATCGCACAGGCCGAGGCGCCGCTGCCGGAGGACATGACCAAGGTCGCCCGGGTCCTGTACAACCGCGTCTACAGCGGCAAGTTCCCGTGCTCCTGCCTGCAGCTCGACAGCACGGTCAACTACTGGCTGCGCATCTCCGGCAAGGAGGCGCAGGACTCCAAGAACCTGACCGTCTCGCAGCTGCACGACCCCAACGACCCGTACAACACCCATGACGTCGCCGGGATGCCGATCGGTCCCATCTCCAACCCCGGCAAGGAGGCCATGCAGGCGGCGCAGTCGCCGGCCGACGGCCAGTGGCTGTACTTCGTGACCATCGACAAGCAGGGCCACACCGGCTTCTCCGACACGTTCCAGGAGTTCCAGCAGAACGTCGAGCTCGCGAAGAAGAACGGTGTGCTCTGATATGCCGGTACACCGCGCCGCCGTACTCGGAAAGCCGATCGCCCACTCGCTGTCGCCGGTGATCCACAACGCCGGGTACGCGGCCGCCGGCCTGTCCGACTGGCGGTACACGGCGACCGAGTGCGCCGAGGCCGAGCTGGCCGGTCTGGTGGCCGGCCTCGGCCCGGAGTGGGCCGGGCTGTCGCTCACCATGCCGCTCAAGGAGGTCGCGCTCACGGTCGCAGACGCGGTGACGCCGGTCGCGGCGGCCCTCGGCGCGGCCAACACCCTCGTCCGGGACGAGCGCGGCTGGCGCGCGGACAACACGGACGCGCCGGGGATGGTCGACGCGCTCGCTGGGGCCGGCGTCACGGCGGCGGCCGAGATCGCGGTGCTCGGCGCCGGCGGAACGGCGCGTGCGGCGCTCGCCGCCGCGGGAGCGCTGGGCGCGAAGGTCACGGTGTACGCGCGCCGGCACTCGGCGATCGACCAGTTGGCGCCGGTGGCCGCGGCGCTCGGGGTGGAGTTGACCGGTGCCGCCTGGGACGACGCCGCGGGCTGCGCCGACGCGCAGGTGGTGATCTCGACCGTCCCCAAGGGCGCGGCTGACGGGCTCGCCGAGGCGGTCCGGTGGCGGCCCTCGGTGGTGCTGTTCGACGCGCTGTACGAGCCGTGGCCGACGCCGCTCGCCGCCGCCGCCGCGCGGGCCGGCTGCCCGGTCGTGTCCGGCCTGGACCTGCTGCTCGCCCAGGCCGTACACCAGTTCGAGCAGTTCACCGGCGTGACCGCGCCGGTGGACGCGATGCGGGCGGCGCTCCGGCGGGCTCGCGGTTGAGCCGCGGTAGAGCCGCGGCTGGGCCGCCGCGACGGGCTGCGCTGACCGTCCGTCGTTGATCGTGGCCAATGACGTCGCGCTGCTCGTGCTGCGCCGGACCGCGGTGTGACCGACGCTACTTTTCCCTGCTGACGGGGCCCTGACGTGGGATCGGACGTCCGGGCGCTCGCTCGGCGTGCCAGACTGTGACGCGTGCTGCGCTGGTTGACCGCTGGAGAATCACACGGACCGTCGCTCGTGGCGATCCTGGAGGGACTGCCCGCCGGGGTCGCGGTGACGAGCGCCGAGATCGCTCATGAGCTGGGGCGCCGTCGCCTGGGCTACGGCCGGGGCGCCCGGATGAGCTTCGAGCAGGACGAGGTCGAGATTCTCGGCGGCGTCCGGCACGGGCTCACGCTGGGCAGCCCGGTGGCGGTCCGCGTCGGCAACACCGAGTGGCCCAAGTGGGAGAAGGTGATGTCGGCCGATCCGGTCGACGCCGACGAGTTGGCGAGCCTGGCGCGCAACGCGCCGCTGACCCGCCCCCGCCCCGGCCACGCCGACCTCGCCGGCATGCAGAAGTACGGCCACACCGACGCCCGGCCGATCCTGGAGCGGGCCAGCGCGCGGGAGACCGCCGCGCGGGTCGCTGTGGGCACTGTCGCCAAGGCCCTCCTCAAGCAGGCGCTGGGCATCGAGATCGTCTCGCACGTGGTCGAGCTCGGTTCGGTGGCGGCCAAGCCGGGGCTGCTGCCGCGCCCCGAGGACGCCGAGCGCATCGACGCCGACCCGCTGCGCTGCCTCGACCCGGACGCGAGCGCGCGCATGGTCGAGGAGGTCGACGCCGCCAAGAAGGACGCCGACACGCTCGGCGGCATCGTGGAGGTGCTCGCGTACGGGGTGCCGCCGGGGCTGGGCACCCACGTCCAGTGGGACCGCAAGCTCGACGCCCGCCTGGCCACGGCCCTGATGTCGATCCAGGCGATCAAGGGTGTCGAGATCGGCGACGCCTTCACCCAGGCCAGGTCGCGTGGCTCGCAGGCCCACGACGAGATCATTCCGACGCCCGACGGCGTCCGGCGGGTCACCGACCGCGCCGGCGGGCTGGAGGGCGGCATCACCAACGGCGAGCCGGTGCGGGTACGCGCCGCCATGAAGCCGATCTCCTCCCTGAACCGGGCGCTGCAGACCGTCGACGTGACGACCGGCGAGCCGGCGACGGCGATCAACCAGCGGTCGGACGTGTGCGCCGTGCCGGCCGCCGCGGTCGTCGCCGAGGCGATGGTCGCGCTCGTGCTCGCCGAGGCGGCGCTGGAGAAGTTCGGCGGCGACTCGGTCGCGGAGATCCAGCGCAACCTGCGCGGGTACCTCGAGAACCTGGTGATCGCGTGAGCGCGTGGTCTGGGTCGCAAGGCGCAGCGGCGCGAGCCAGACTGCGCGCAGAGCGCAGCGAGGTGACGGCATGAGCACCCCGGTGTGTGTGCTCGTCGGCATGATGGGCGCGGGCAAGACCACGGTCGGCGGGCTGGTTGCCGAGCGGCTGGGCGTGCCGTTCCGCGACGTGGACGCCGACATCGAGGCGGCCGCCGGCAAGCCGATCCCCGACATCTTCATCGACGACGGCGAGGAGCGCTTCCGGGAGCTGGAGCGCGACGCGGTGGCCGCCGCGCTCGACGGGTTCGCGGGCGTGCTGGCCCTCGGCGGAGGGGCGATTCTGGACCCGCAGACCCGCAAGCGGCTCGCCGACCACCGGGTCGTGTACCTGTCGGTCGAGCTACCGGACGCGCTCAAGCGGGTCGGGTTCGGCGCGGGCCGGCCGGTGCTGGCGATGAACCCGCGGGCGACCCTGCGCCACCTGCTGGATCAGCGCCGGCCGCTCTACGAGGAGGTCGCCACGGTCGTGGTGGCCACCGACGGCCGTACGCCAGACGAGGTCGCGGACGAGGTGGCGGCGGCGCTCGGGCTCGGCGGCCGATGAGCGGGCACACCGTCATCGAGGTCGGCGGGGACCAGCCGTACCAGGTGCTGGTCGGGCGTGACCTGCGCGACGGCCTGCCGGCGCTGCTGGGCGGCGCCGCCCAGGTCGCGGTGGTCCACGCCGCGCCGCTCCGGGCGTACGCCGAGCGCATCGCGGTCACGTTGCGTGACGCGGGTATCGCGCCGTTACCGATCGAGGTGCCGGACGCGGAAGCGGGCAAGTCGATCGAGGTCGCGGCCAGGTGCTGGGACGCGCTGGGCGGCGCGGGCTTCACGCGTACCGATGCGGTGGTCGGCGTCGGCGGGGGAGCGGTCACCGACCTGGCCGGCTTCGTCGCCGCCTGCTGGCTGCGCGGGGTACGCGTGGTGCAGGTGCCGACCAGCCTGCTCGGCATGGTCGACGCGGCCGTCGGCGGGAAGACCGGGGTCAACACCGCCGCCGGCAAGAACCTGGTCGGGGCGTTCCACCCGCCCGCCGGCGTGCTCTGCGACCTGGCGACGCTGGATACCCTGCCCGCTGATGACCTGCGCGCCGGGCTGGCCGAGGTGGTCAAGTGCGGGTTCATCGCCGACCCGCGGATCCTCGACGTCGTGGAGGCCGACCCGGTCGCCGCCACCGATCCGGGCAGCGCGGCGCTGCGCGACCTGGTCGAGCGGGCGGTGCGGGTGAAGGCCAGAGTCGTCAGCGAGGATCTGCGTGAGTCCGGCCTGCGCGAGATCCTCAACTACGGTCACACCCTGGGCCACGCGATCGAGAAGCGCGAAGGGTACCGCTGGAAGCACGGCCACGCCGTGTCGGTGGGCCTGGTGTACGCCGCGTCCCTGGCGCGCCATGCGGGCCGGCTCGACGAGGAGACCGCCGCCCGGCACCGGTCGGTGCTGACCCGGCTCGGCCTGCCGGTGTCCTACGGCGCCGAGGCGTGGCCGGACCTGCACGCGGCCATGCGCGTGGACAAGAAGGCGCGCGGGTCGCGACTGCGTTTCGTCGTGCTCGACGGGCTCGCGGAGCCGTCGATCCTGGACAATCCGTCCGACGACCTGCTCCGCACGGCCTACCAGGAGGTGGCGGCATGAAGGTTTACGTGCTGAACGGGCCCAACCTGGGTCGGCTGGGCAACCGCCAGCCCGTGATCTACGGCTCGACCACGTACGCGGAGCTCGCCGGGATGTGCGTCGAGGTCGGCAAGGAGCTGGGCCTCGACGTCGAGGTCCGCCAGACCGACGCCGAGCACGAGATGCTGGCCTGGCTGCATGAGGCCGCCGACACCGAGGCCGCGGTGGTGCTCAACCCCGGCGCCTGGTCGCACTACTCGTACGCGCTGCGGGACGCCTGCGCCATGCTGACCGGCCCGCTGGTGGAGGTGCACATCTCCAACATCCACGCGCGGGAGGAGTTCCGGCACCACTCGGTGGTGTCCGCCGTCGCGACGGGGGTCATCTGCGGGCTCGGCGTCGACGGGTACCGGCTCGCGCTGCACCACCTCGCCCGTTCCTGACAGCGATCTTGGACACCTGGCGGGCCCGTGGCACCGCTGAGTGTCCAAGATCCCGGAAGAAGGGGTGGGGGCATGGCCTGGCGGCCGCGTCGCGATGGGTACACTTCTTCGGTTCAGTAGGCAGCCGAAGACGGAGACGCGCGTACGTATGGCCACCACCAATGACCTCAAGAACGGCCTGGTCCTCAACCTTGACGGCGAGCTGTGGACCGTCGTGGAGTTCCAGCACGTCAAGCCGGGTAAGGGCGGCGCGTTCGTGCGCACCACGCTGAAGAACGTGCTCTCCGGCAAGGTTGTCGACCGCACGTTCAACGCCGGCACCAAGGTCGACACGGCGACGGTCGACAAGCGGACCATGCAGTACCTGTATGCCGACGGTGACGACTTCATCTTCATGGACCTCGACACCTACGACCAGATCCCGGTGCCGGGCGCGACCGTCGGCGACGCCGCGAAGTACCTGCTGCCCGAGGCCGAGGCGACCGTCGCCACCCACGAGGGCGTACCGCTCTACGTCGAGCTGCCCACGAGCGTGATCCTGGAAATCACCTACACCGAGCCCGGCCTGCAGGGCGACCGCTCGACCGGCGGCAACAAGCCGGCGACCGTGGAGACCGGCGCGACCGTGGCGGTTCCGCTGTTCATCTCCACCGGCGAGAAGATCAAGGTCGACACCCGCGACGGCCGCTATCTCGGGCGGGCGTGAGCCGGTCGTGAGCAAACCCCGCGGCAGTAGCTTCACCGGCGACGTCACCTCGACGATGTCGGCGCGCCGCAAGGCCCGTAAGCGGGCGCTGGACGTGCTCTACGAGGCGGATCTCCGGGAGTCGCCGATCACTGACGTGCTGGCCGCCTACCTGGAGCGGCTGCCCGAGCCGCGGCCCGAGCAGCTCGACTACACCGTGGCGCTGGCCGAGGGGGTGGCGAGCCGCCACGACCGCATCGACGAGCTGATCGCGAGCTATGCGGAGGGGTGGACGCTCGACCGCATGCCGGTCATCGACCGCAACCTCGCCCGGATCGCCGTCTACGAGCTGTTGTACCGCGAAGAGATCGACGACGCGGTCGCGATCACCGAGGCGGTGGAGCTGGCCCGAGCGCTGTCCACCGACGATTCGCCGCGCTTCCTCAACGGCGTGCTCGGGCGGATCGCCGAGTACGCGACCCGCTGAAACCGAGCTGAAACCGAAACGATCGAGGAGAAGTGACCCCCCGCCGGTCACTTCTCCTCGATCGGTTCAGGAGTTGAACAGGCTGCGCGGGTCGGAAACGGTGACGCCGGCCTCGGTGAGCCGCTCGACCAGGCCCGAGGGCGAGCTGTCGTAGACGATGGCGAGCGCGCGCAGGTCGTCGGCCCGGATCGAGAGCACCCGGCCGTTGTAGTCGCCACGCTGCTGCTGGATGGCCCGGGCGTACCGGGCGACGTACGCGAGATCGTCGGCCGCCTGGTCGTACAGCTTCTCCAGGTCGAGGACGATCTTGTTGGTGGGCTCGTGGCGGACGCCGCTGCCCTCGGGGAGCAGTTCGGCGACCGGCACCCGGTAGAACTCGGCGAGCTCGGCCAGGCGCGAGACGGTCACGGCGCGGTCGCCGCGCTCGTACGAGCCGACGACGACGGCCTTCCAGCGCCCGGCCGACTTCTCCTCCACCCCCTGCAGGGAAAGCCCCTGCTGCTGGCGGATGGAGCGCAGGCGGGCGCCAAGGGACTTGGCGTACTCAGACGGCATACGGATACTCCCAGTCACTGGCCCGAGGGGTCTCCCGAGCGATCGCTACGGAGCGTGATGGTAACCGGGATGTGAGATGTGGTCAAGTACTCACGACCCTTCCGGTTCCCTGCTCAGATGGGTTGCTAGGCTGGTCGACGGCCTTGACGTCCTTTAACGACCCGTCCAGCGAGGCGGGGAAGGAGGTCCATTTTGTCGTATCCATCATCTGGCCGGCAGTCCGGCTCCGACGCCTCCCAGCGCACTGGATCCCCTGGTACACCCGCTTTCCGGGCCCCCGGTGAGCCGGCCACGCGCCCCGACGGCACCGTGCCGGCCCCCGTCTCCTCCGCCCCGGTCGCTGTCTCCGCTCCGTCACCCTCAGAAACTGACGTATCCCCCGAGGGGCCAGCGAAGACGATCCTCTCGGCGGCCGACATCGCCCGAGTGGTGGACCGGATCGCACACCAGATTCTGGAGAAGACGTCCGGCGCGGCCGACACGATCCTGCTCGGCGTGCCGACCCGGGGCGTGCCCCTGGCCCACCGGCTCGCCGAGCGCATCCACACCTTCGAAGGGGTGACCGTGCCGGTCGGCGCGCTCGACGTCACCCTCTACCGCGACGACCTGCGGCTGCGCGGCGCGCGGGCGCTCGGCCGGACCGAGCTGCCGCCCGGCGGCATCGACGGCCGGCGGGTGATCCTCATCGACGACGTGCTGTTCTCCGGCCGTACCGTCCGCGCCGCCCTCGACGCGCTCGGTGACCTCGGCCGGCCGAGCGTGGTGCAGCTGGCCGTCCTGGTCGACCGCGGCCACCGGGAGCTGCCGATCCGCGCCGACTACGTGGGCAAGAACATCCCGACGGCCCTCGCCGAGAACGTACGGGTCGCGCTGACCGAGACCGACGGCGTGGACGAGGTGCGGCTGCTGGGGGGTGTCCGATGATCCGACATCTGCTGTCGGCCGCGGACCTGGACGCCGGGACTGCCACGATGGTGCTCGACACCGCCGCCGAGATGGCCGCGCTCGCTGACCGCGAGGTGAAGAAGCTGCCGACGCTGCGCGGGCGCACCGTGGTCAACCTCTTCTACGAGGACTCCACCCGCACCCGCATCTCGTTCGAGGCCGCGGCGAAGCGATTGAGCGCCGACGTCATCAACTTCTCGGCCAAGGGGTCGAGCGTGTCCAAGGGGGAGAGCCTCAAGGACACCGCGCTGACGCTGCAGGCGATGGGCGCCGACGCGGTCGTCATCCGCCACTCCGCCTCCGGCGCGCCGCACCGGCTGGCCAACTGGATCGACGGCACCGTGGTCAACGCCGGCGACGGCACCCACGAGCACCCGACCCAGGCGCTGCTCGACGCATACACGATGCGGTCCCGGCTGGGCCGCCTGGCCGGCCTGAACGTCGCGATCGTCGGCGACGTCCTGCACAGCCGGGTGGCCCGTTCCAACGTGCTGCTGCTGCACACCCTGGGCGCGAAGGTCACGCTGATCGCGCCGCCGACGCTGCTGCCGGTCGGGGTGGACGCCTGGCCGGCCGAGACCAGCTACCACCTCGACTCGGTACTGCCCGACGCCGACGTGGTGATGATGCTGCGGGTGCAGCGCGAGCGGATGGACCAGGCGTACTTCCCGTCCGCGCGGGAGTACTCCCGCCGTTACGGCCTGGATGTCGCGCGGATGCGCCGGCTGCCGGAGCACGCCATCGTCATGCACCCCGGCCCGATGAACCGCGGTATGGAGATCACCCCGGAGGTCGCGGACTCCCCGCGCTCCACCATCGTCGAGCAGGTCGCCAACGGCGTGAGCGTCCGGATGGCCGTGCTCTACCTACTGCTGGGGGGCAAGGCATGACCACGTACGTCATCAAGGGCGCCCGGATCCTCGGGGGCCAGAAAAAGGACCTGCTGATCCGCGACGGCGTCGTCGCCGAGATCGGTACCGGCCTGTCCGCTGCCGGCGCGCAGGTCGTCGACGCCGACGGTCTCGTCGCGCTGCCCGGCCTGGTGGACCTGCACACCCACCTGCGCGAGCCCGGCCGTGAGGACGCCGAGACGGTCGAGACCGGCTCGCGCTCGGCGGCGCTCGGCGGGTACACCGCCGTCTGCGCGATGGCCAACACCTCGCCGGTCGCCGACACGGCGGGCGTGGTCGAGCAGGTGTGGCGGCTGGGTCGGGAGGCCGGGCTGGTCGACGTGCAGCCGATCGGCGCGGTCACCGTCGGCCTAGCCGGCGAGCAGCTCGCCGAGCTGGGCGCGATGGCCGACTCCGCCGCCCGGGTGCGGATCTTCTCCGACGACGGCAACTGCGTCGCCGACCCCCGGCTGATGCGCCGGGCCCTCGAGTACGTCAAGGCGTTCGACGGCGTGGTCGCCCAGCACGCCGAGGAGCCGCGCCTGACCTCCGGCGCGCAGATGCACGAGGGTGAGGTCGCCGCCCGCCTGGGCATGACCGGCTGGCCCGCGGTGGCCGAGGAGTCGATCATCGCCCGGGACGTGCTGCTGGCCGAGCACGTCGGCGCGCGGCTGCACGTGTGCCACGTGTCGACCGCCGGCAGTGTCGAGATCCTGCGCTGGGCCAAGGGCCGCGGCATCCGGGTGACCGCCGAGGTCACGCCGCACCACCTGCTGCTCACCGACGAGCGGGCCACCTCGTACGACCCCGTGTTCAAGGTCAACCCGCCGCTGCGTACGGCCACCGACGTGGCGGCGCTCCGGGCGGCCCTGGTCGAGGGGGTCATCGACATCGTGGCGACCGACCACGCGCCGCACGCGGTGGAGGACAAGGAGTGCGAGTGGGCGTACGCCCGGCCGGGCATGCTCGGGCTGGAGACGGCGCTGTCGATCGTGCTCGACGTGGTCGGTGACGAGCTGGGCTGGGATGGGATCGCGGAACGGATGTCGCGCACCCCGGCCCGCATCGCCGGCCTGACCGGGCACGGCCTCGAGCCGGCCGCGGGCGCGCCGGCCAACCTGACCCTGGTCGACCCGGCCGCCCGCTGGACGGTCGACCCGGCCGGGCTGGCCAGCCGCAGCCGGAACACCCCTTACGCGGCGATGACGCTGCCGGGCCGGGTGGTCGCCACGTTCCTGCACGGCGAACCGACGGTCCTCGACGGAAAGGCTGTTAAATGACGAGGCGGCGAAGCGCGGTACTCGTGCTCGAAGACGGCACGACGTTCCACGGCGAGGCGTACGGCGCCGTCGGGGAGACCTTCGGTGAGGCGGTCTTCTCCACGGGAATGACCGGGTACCAGGAGACCCTGACCGACCCGTCCTACCACCGGCAGGTCGTCATCATGACGGCCCCGCACATCGGCAACACGGGGGTCAACGGCGAGGACGACGAGTCCGATCGGATCTGGGTCGCCGGATACGTCGTACGCGATCCCTCGCGCAGCTACTCCAACTGGCGCGCCGGCGGCGGCCTGGAGGAGCGGCTGGCCGCCGAGGGCGTCGTGGGCATCTGCGAGATCGACACCCGGGCGCTGACCCGGCACCTGCGCGAGCGCGGCGCGATGCGGGTGGGGATCTCCAGTGTGGACGGCGCTGATTCGCTGTTGGAGCGGGTACGTCAGCAGCCGGAGATGGCCGGCGCCGACCTGGTCGCCGACGTGACCACGGCGCAGCCGTACGTGGTCTCCGCCGACGGCGAGCACCGGCTCACGGTGGCCGCGATCGACCTGGGCATCAAGCGCAACACTCCGCGCCGGATGGCCGCCCGCGGCATCACCACGCACGTCCTGCCGGCGACCGCGACCGTCGACGAGGTCCTCGCGACCGGCGCCGACGCGGTGTTCCTGTCCAACGGGCCGGGCGACCCGGCCACGGCGGACCCCCAGGTCGCGCTGACCCGGTCGCTGCTGGCACGCAAGGTGCCGCTGTTCGGCATCTGCTTCGGCAACCAGATCCTCGGCCGGGCGCTGGGGCTGGGTACCTACAAGCTCAAGTACGGCCACCGCGGCATCAACCAGCCGGTGCTCGACCGGACCACCGGCAAGGTCGAGGTGACCGCACACAACCACGGCTTCGCCGTCGCAGCGCCGATCGGCGACACCGTGGACACCGACTTCGGCCGGGCCGAAGTGAGCCACGTCTGCCTCAACGACAACGTGGTCGAGGGGCTGCGCCTGCTGGACGCGCCGGCGTTCTCCGTGCAGTACCACCCGGAGGCCGCGGCGGGCCCGCACGACGCCGACTACCTTTTCGATCGCCTGCTGGAGCTGGTGCAGCGTGCCTAAACGGACCGATATCAACCACGTACTCGTCATCGGGTCCGGCCCGATCGTCATCGGACAGGCCTGCGAGTTCGACTACTCCGGTACCCAGGCCTGCCGGGTGCTGCGTGCCGAGGGGCTGCGGGTCACGCTCGTCAACTCCAACCCGGCAACGATCATGACCGACCCGGAGTTCGCGGACGCCACGTACGTCGAGCCCATCACGCCCGATTTCGTCGAGAAGGTGATCGCCAAGGAGCGCCCGGACGCGCTGCTGGCGACGCTGGGCGGCCAGACCGCGCTGAACACCGCCGTCGCGCTGCACGAGGCCGGCGTGCTGGAGAAGTACGGCGTGGAGCTGATCGGCGCCGACATCGACGCGATCCGCCGCGGCGAGGACCGGCAGCTGTTCAAGGAGATCGTGGCCCGAGCGGGTGGGGAGACGCCGCGCAGCCGGGTCTGCCACTCCATGGACGAGGTCCGGGAGACGGTCGCCGAGCTCGGCCTGCCGGTGGTGATCCGGCCGTCGTTCACCATGGGCGGCCTCGGCTCCGGCATGGCGCACACGGACGAGGATCTGGAGCGCATCGCCGGCACCGGCCTGGCCGCCTCTCCGGTCCACGAGGTCCTCATCGAGGAGAGCGTGCTCGGCTGGAAGGAGTACGAGCTGGAGCTGATGCGCGACCGCAACGACAACGTGGTCGTCGTCTGCTCCATCGAGAACGTCGACGCGATGGGTGTCCACACCGGTGACTCGGTCACCGTGGCGCCGGCCATGACGCTCACCGACCGCGAGTACCAGCGGCTGCGTGACCTCGGCATCGCGGTGCTGCGCGAGGTCGGCGTCGACACCGGCGGCTGCAACATCCAGTTCGCGGTGAACCCGGACAACGGGCGCCTGGTCGTCATCGAGATGAACCCCCGGGTGTCGCGCTCGTCGGCGCTCGCGTCGAAGGCGACCGGCTTCCCGATCGCGAAGATCGCCGCGAAGCTGGCCATCGGGTACACCCTCGACGAGATCCCCAACGACATCACCCGGGAGACCCCGGCGGCGTTCGAGCCGACGCTCGACTACGTCGTGGTGAAGATTCCCCGCTTCGCCTTCGAGAAGTTCCCGGGCGCCGACCCCGAGCTGACCACGACCATGAAGTCGGTCGGTGAGGCGATGGCGCTGGGCCGCAACTTCACCGAGGCCCTCAACAAGGCGATGCGCTCGGTCGAGACGAAGGCCGCCGGGTTCTGGACGGTGCCCGACCCGGTGCTGGTCGCGCCGCCGGACGCGAGCGCCGAGGCGGTCGACGACCCGGCCGCGGCGGCCCGCGCCGAGGTGCTGCGACGGCTGCGCACCCCGCACGACGGCCGGCTGTACACGGTGGAGTGGGCCCTGCGGCTCGGCGCGTCGGTCGACGAGGTGGCCGAGGCGTCCGGCTTGGACCCCTGGTTCGTCGACCAGATCGCGTCGCTCGTGGACCTGCGCGCCGAGATCGTGGCCGCGGCCGTCCTGGACGAGGCGCTGCTGCGCCGGGCCAAGCGCGCCGGGCTGTCGGACAAGCAGATCGCGGCGCTGCGCCCGGAGCTGGCCGGTGAGGACGGCGTGCGGACCCTGCGCCACCGCCTCGGCCTGCGCCCGGTGTACAAGACGGTCGACACCTGCGCGGCCGAGTTCGCCGCGAAGACGCCGTACCACTACTCGTCGTACGACTTCGAGACCGAGGTCGGCCCGTCCGACCGGCCGAAGGTGATGATCCTGGGCTCCGGCCCCAACCGGATCGGCCAGGGCATCGAGTTCGACTACTCCTGCGTGCACGCGGTCATGGCGCTGCGGGCGGCCGGCTACGAGACTGTCATGGTCAACTGCAACCCGGAGACGGTGTCGACCGACTACGACACCGCCGACCGGCTGTACTTCGAGCCGCTGACCTTCGAGGACGTTCTCGAGGTGTTCCACGCCGAGGACGAAAGCGGCAGGGCCGCGGGCGGGCCGGGCGTCGTCGGCGTGATCGTCCAGCTCGGCGGTCAGACCCCGCTCGGCCTGGCCCGGCGGATGGCCGCGGCCGGGCTGCCGATCGTCGGCACGTCGCCGGCGTCGATCCACCTGGCCGAGGAGCGCGGCGCGTTCGGCAAGCTGCTCGACGAGGCCGGGCTGCGGGCGCCGGCCCACGGCACCGCGACCAGCTTCCCGGAGGCCAAGCGCATCGCCGACGAGATCGGGTACCCGGTGCTGGTCCGGCCGAGCTACGTCCTCGGCGGCCGGGGCATGGAGATCGTCTACGACGAGGCGACGCTGCGCGACTACATCGCGCGGGCCACGGCGATCTCGCCGGAGCACCCGGTGCTGGTCGACCGGTTCCTCGACGACGCCATCGAGATCGACGTGGACGCGCTGTGCGACGCGACCGGCGAGGTGTACATCGGCGGCATCATGGAGCACATCGAGGAGGCCGGCATCCACTCCGGCGACTCCTCCTGCGCGCTGCCGCCGATCACGCTCGGTGCGGCCCACATCGAGGAGGTACGCCGCTACACCGCCGCGATCGCGCGCGGCATCGGGGTGCGCGGCCTGCTCAACGTCCAGTACGCGCTCAAGGACGACGCGCTGTACGTGCTGGAGGCCAATCCGCGCGCCTCGCGTACGGTGCCGTTCGTGTCGAAGGCGACCGCCGTGCAGCTGGCGAAGGCCGCGGCCCGGATCATGCTCGGCGCCTCGATCGAGGAGCTGCGGGCCGAAGGGATCCTGCCGCCCGTGGGTGACGGCAGTGTCGCGTCGCCGCGCGCCCCGATCGCGGTCAAGGAGGCGGTGCTGCCGTTCAAGCGGTTCCGTACCCGCGCGGGCAAGGGCGTCGACAGCCTGCTCGGCCCGGAGATGAAGTCGACCGGCGAGGTCATGGGCATCGACCGGGCGTTCGGGCACGCCTTCGCGAAGTCGCAGTCGGCGGCGTACGGCTCGCTGCCCACGTCGGGCAAGATCTTCGTGACCGTGGCCAACCGGGACAAGCGGGGGATCGTCTTCCCCGCCAAGCGCCTGGCCGACCTGGGCTTCTCGATCCTCGCCACCGACGGCACCGCGTCGGTGCTGCGCCGCTACGGCGTCGAGTGCGAGGTGCTGCGCAAGCACTTCGAGGGCGACGACGGCACCCGCGACGCGGTGGAGCTGATCGGGTCGGGCGAGGTGAGCCTGGTCATCAACACGCCGCAGGGCTCGGGGGCGCGGATGGACGGGTACGAGATCCGCAGCGCGGCCGTGGCCGCCGACATCCCGTGCATCACGACCCTGCCGGGCGCCGCGGCGGCCGTCATGGGCATCGAGGCGCTGCTGCGCGGCGAGATGACCGTACGCCCGCTGCAGGAGCTGCACGCGGCGCTGCGCGGTGACGAGGCGTGACGTGAGGTGACCCTCTACGAGCGGGTGGCCCGGCCGGTGCTGTTCCGCGTCGGGGGCGGTGACGCGGAGGCGGCCCACGAGGCCACGCTGCGGTGGCTGGCCCGCCTGAGCCGGTTCGCGCCGGCTCGGGCGTACTCGCCGCCGGGCGCGGCCACGACCGTCTTCGGGGTGCGCTTCCCCAACCCGGTGGGGCTCGCGGCGGGCATGGACAAGGACGGCCGGGCGCTGCCGGCCTGGCCGGCCCTCGGGTTCGGCTTCGTCGAGGTCGGCACCGTCACGTGGCATGCGCAGCCGGGCAACGACCGCCCCCGGCTGTACCGGCTGCCGACCAGCCGGGCGATCGTCAACCGGATGGGCTTCAACAACGCCGGTGCGCGGGCCCTGGCGGCCCGTCTGGCGGCGTTGGGGCCGCTGCCGGTGCCGTTGGGCATCAGCCTCGGCAAGTCGAAGGTGACGCCGCTGGAGGAGGCGGTGGCCGACTACGTGGCGTCGCTGTCGGCGCTGTACCCGTACGGGGACTACTTCGCCGTCAACGTCTCGTCGCCGAACACGCCGGGCCTGCGTACCCTGCAGGACCGCGCCCACCTCGACGCGCTGCTGCCGGCGCTGCGGGCGGTGGGGCCCAAGCCGCTGCTGGTCAAGGTGGCCCCCGACCTCACCGATGGGGCGCTGGGCGAGGTGCTCGAGGTGTGCGAGGCGCACGGGGTGGCCGGGCTGATCGCCACGAACACCACCCTTTCGCGTGAGGGCGTGGCGCCCGCCGACGCGGCGAGGGCGGTCCAGGCGGGTGGATTGAGCGGGGCCCCGTTGACGCGGCGGGCCCGCGACGTCGTCGCGTTCGTGACCCGTGAGACCGGCGGCCGGCTGCCGGTGATCGGGGTGGGCGGCGTGATGTGCCCGGACGACGCGGTGCGGCTGCGTGACGCGGGCGCGAGCCTGATCCAGGTGTATTCGGGTCTCATCTATGCCGGTCCGGCACTCGTACGCGCCAGCGTGCGGGGTTTGAGTCGAGGAAGGGCGCGCTGATGACGGAAGGCCGGTTCGGTGCGCGGCTGCGCGCCGCGATGGACACGCGAGGGCCGTTGTGTGTGGGCATCGATCCGCACCCGGCGCTGCTGTCGGCGTGGGGGCTACCGGACAACGTGTCCGGCCTCGAACGATTCACCCGAACGGTGGTCGAGGCGGTCGCTGACCGGGTGGCGGTCGTGAAGCCGCAGTCGGCTTTCTTCGAGAGATTTGGGTCACAGGGCGTTGCCGTCCTTGAGTCGGCTTTCCGACAGTTGCGCGAGGCGGGCGCCCTGGTTCTCCTCGACGTCAAACGCGGTGACATCGGTTCGACGGCGGCCGCCTACGCCGACGCGTACCTCGATCCGGCGAGTCCGCTGCGCGCCGACGCGATCACGGCGAGTCCCTATCTGGGGTTCGGATCACTCAGCCCGATGATCGAAAAGGCGGTGGCCACCGGGGGTGGCGTCTTCGTGCTGGCGCTCACCTCCAACCCCGAAGGGCCGATCTTCCAGCACGCCCGTACGGCCGACGGCCGGACCGTCGCGCAGACGGTCATCGACGAGGTTTCGCAGGTCAACGCGGGTGTAAACCCCCTTGGTGATATCGGTGTCGTGGTCGGTGCGACCGTCGGGGACACCGGGCACGACATGAGCGCGCTCGGTGGTCCGGTGCTCGTTCCGGGCCTCGGCGCGCAGGGTGGCCGGCCCGAAGACCTGCGCGCCGTCTTCGGCGATGATCTCGGCGCGGTGCTGCCCTCGTACTCCCGGGAGATACTGTCCCAGGGCCCGTCCGTGACGCGGCTGCGGGATTCGATCGAGCGCCTTTTGGATGTCTGTCGGAGCGTGGTGCAGCCGATCGGATGACGCGGCAAGATGTGATCAAGGTACCCCGGCGTTGCCGAATTCGCGCTGGACCGCTAGTTTTCCCCGCGCTAGCAACAACACAATTCAGCTAGCAACACACAATTCATGGACCACCGTTTCGTCAAGGGACCCGAGGAGACCTGGTGCCGCTCCCGTCATTGAGCCCCGAACAGCGCGCTGCCGCTCTGGAGAAGGCTGCGGAGATCCGCAAAGCCCGTGCTGAGCTCAAAGAGCAGCTCAAGCAAGGCAAGACCACGCTCGCCGAGGTGCTCGAGCAAGCTGAGTCTGACGACATCGTCGGCAAGCTGAAGGTGTCGGCCGTCCTGCAGGCCATGCCCGGTATCGGCAAGATCCGAGCGACTCAGATCATGGAGAAGCTCAAGATTGCCGACAGCCGGCGCCTGCGTGGCCTCGGCGAGCAGCAGCGCAAGGCACTGCTTGGGGAGTTCTCTGCCAACGGCAAGTGACCGTTGTGTAGAAACAAGCAGTGAGCAACAACGACACGCGCCCGGCTTCGGCTCGATTGACGGTCCTCTCCGGCCCCAGCGGGGTCGGCAAGGACAGTGTCATCGAGCTGATCCGGGCGCGTACCCATTGGGTGCACCTGTCGGTCTCGGTCACCACCCGTCGCAAGCGTGACTACGAGATCGACGGCAAGCACTACCACTTCGTCAGCCGTACCGAGTTCGAGCGGCTGGTGGCCGAGGGCGCCCTGCTCGAGTGGGCCGAGTTCGCGGGCAACCTGTACGGCACCCCGCGGATCGAGGTCGAGAAGCACCTCGCCATGGGCACGCCGGTGCTGTTGAAGATCGACATTCAGGGTGCCCGCCAGGTACGCGCGGCCATGCCCGAGGCGCAGCTCGTCTTCCTCGCCCCGCCCAGCGTCGAGGAGCTGGAGCGCCGGCTGACCGGCCGGGGCACCGAGGACCCCGAGATGATCGCGCGCCGGCTGCAGCACGCCCACGAGGAGCTGGAGGCGCAAAAGGAGTTCGACGAGGTCGTCGTCAACGACTCCATCGAACGCGCCGCCGATGAACTGGTAAGCTTGCTCGGTTCTCCCGCGTACCGCTGAGGACTACCATCTAGCCCCGTCTCGAGGATTTGCATCGTGTCCGGAATCGTGGCCAGCCCCGAGGGCATCACCAACCCGCCGATCGACGAGCTGCTGGAGAAGACCACCTCCAAGTACGCCCTCGTGATCTTCGCCGCAAAGCGCGCCCGCCAGATCAACGCGTACTACAGCCAGCTCGGTGAGGGCCTGCTCGAGTACGTCGGTCCGCTGGTGGAGACCACGCCGCAGGAGAAGCCTCTGTCGATCGCGATGCGCGAGATCAACTCGTCGCTGCTGACGGCAGAGCCGATCGAGGGCTGAGCGGCGCACCGGGTGGAGCGGGGGCAGTCAGCTCCGGTCGCCGTCGTCGCGCCGTGCCGCGAGGCGGAGCAGCCGTGACCGAGGTCGTACTGGGCGTTTCCGGTGGGATCGCCGCCTACAAGGCGTGCGAGCTGCTCCGGCTGTTCACCGAGTCCGGCCACCACGTGCGCGTGGTACCCACGGCGTCGGCGCTGCGGTTCGTCGGCGCGCCGACCTGGGCGGCGCTGTCCGGGCAGCCGGTGAGCACCGAGGTCTGGGACGACGTGCACGAGGTGCCGCACGTGCGGCTCGGGCAGCGCGCCGACCTCGTCGTCGTGGCGCCCGCGACCGCCGACGTGCTGGCCAAGGCGGCGACCGGCCAGGCCGACGACCTGCTGACCAACACGCTTCTCACCGCGCGCTGCCCGGTCGTCTACGCGCCGGCGATGCACACGGAGATGTGGGAGCACCCGGCGACCGTCCGGAACGTGGCCACCCTGCGCCGGCGTGGCGCGGTGGTCATCGAGCCCGCCGTCGGCCGGCTCACCGGCGTCGACACCGGAAAGGGCCGGTTGCCCGATCCGGCAGAGATCTTCGCGGTCGCCCGGCGGGTGCTGGCGCGACCCGACCAGGGGCCGGATCTGGCCGGCCGGCACGTGGTCGTCACCGCGGGCGGCACCCGTGAGCCGATCGACCCGGTCCGGTTCATCGGAAACCGGTCGTCCGGCAAGCAGGGGTACGCGTTCGCCCGAGCCGCCGTCGCCCGGGGCGCGCGGGTGACGGTCGTGTCGGCCAACGTCGCGCTGCCCGACCCCGCCGGCGCCGACGTCGTGCGGGTCGGCACCACCGAGGAGCTGCGGCTGGCCACGGTCAAGGCCGCCGAGGAGGCGGACGCCGTGATCATGGCGGCCGCGCCCAGCGATTTCCGTCCGGCGCACTACGCGGCGGAGAAGATCAAGAAGCGGGACGGCGAGGACGCGCCGACCCTCCGTCTGGTCGCCAACCCGGACATCGCCGCGGAGCTGGGTGAGCGCAAGCGGCCCGGCCAGGTGCTCGTCGCCTTCGCGGCGGAGACCGCGGCCGAGCCGGTCGCGCTGGCGAACGCGCAGGAGAAGCTGCGCCGTAAGCGGGCCGATCTCATCGTGGTCAACGAGGTCGGCGCCGACCGTACATTTGGTGCCGATAACAACGCCGCAGTCGTGCTCGGTGCCGGGATTGAACCGGTCCGGATCGGAGACCGTACCAAGGATGAACTGGCCGACGCCGTCCTCGACCTGGTCGTCGGCCGGCTGTCCGACACCCCTCGCACTGGGTAACTGCCCGGACGACAGACGGTACGTGGACCGGACGACAGACGATACGTGAAACGGCAACTCTTAGACTCTGCCGAAACACTCGAGCCGTAAAGGAGCACCGTGGCACGGCGAATGTTCACCTCCGAGTCGGTGACGGAGGGCCACCCGGACAAGATCGCTGACCAGATCAGCGACGGCATCCTCGACGCCCTGATCGGTGCCGATCCGCGTAGCCGCGTCGCGGTGGAGACGATGATCACCACCGGTCAGGTTCACGTGGCCGGCGAGGTCACCACGAACGCGTACGCTGACATCCCGGCGATCGTGCGGGAGACGATCCTCGGGATCGGGTACGACTCGTCGAAGAAGGGCTTCGACGGCGCGTCCTGCGGTGTCAGCGTCTCGATCGGCTCCCAGTCGCCCGACATCGCGCAGGGGGTGGACGCGGCCCTGGAGGCGCGCACCGGCGAGACCGGTGACTCGCTGGACGCTCAGGGCGCCGGCGACCAGGGCATGATGTTCGGCTTCGCGTGCACGGAGACGCCCGAGCTGATGCCGCTGCCGATCGCGCTGGCGCACCGGCTGGCCCGGCGCCTGTCGGCCACCCGCAAGGACGGCACGATCCCGTACCTGCGCCCGGACGGCAAGACCCAGGTGACGGTGGAGTACGAGGGCCTCCGCCCGGTGCGGCTGAACACCGTGGTGGTGTCCTCGCAGCACGCCCCGGACATCTCGCTGGAGTCGCTGCTCACGCCGGACGTGCGCGAGCACGTGCTCGGTCCGGAGCTGGAGAACCTGGGCCTGGACACCGAGGGCTACCGGCTGCTGGTCAACCCGACCGGCCGGTTCGAGATCGGCGGCCCGATGGGTGACGCCGGGCTGACCGGACGCAAGATCATCGTCGACACGTACGGCGGGTACGCCCGGCACGGCGGCGGCGCCTTCTCCGGCAAGGACCCCTCCAAGGTGGACCGCTCGGCGGCGTACGCCATGCGGTGGGTGGCCAAGAACGTGGTGGCGGCCGGGCTGGCCGACCGGTGCGAGGTGCAGGTCGCGTACGCGATCGGCAAGGCGCACCCGGTGAGCCTGTTCGTGGAGACGTTCGGCACCGAGGTCGTGCCGGTCGAGCGGATCGAGAAGGCCATCGGCGAGGTGTTCGACCTGCGCCCGGCCGCGATCATCCGCGACCTCGACCTGCTGCGCCCGATCTACCGGCTGACCTCCACCTACGGTCACTTCGGCCGTGAGCTGCCGGAGCTGACCTGGGAGCGTACCGACCGGGTCGCCGACCTCAAGTCGGCCGCCGGCGCGTAAGTCTCGTCCCGCGATCTTGGACACTTGGCGGGGTCATAGGCCCGTCAAGTGTCCAAGATCGTAGAAAGGCCACCTCGTGAAGGCGCCCGCCCGGCGGGCACCGCGTACCCGCCCCGAGCCCGCGGCCTCGTTGCCGGTCGCCCGGGTCTGCGTCGACGTGCCGCACGCCCACCTCGACCGGCCGTTCGACTACCTCGTACCCGAATCCCTGGACGCCCAGACCGTGCCCGGTACCCGGGTGCGCGTGCGCTTCTCCGGCCAGCTCGTCGACGGGTACGTGCTCGAACGCGTCGACGACTCGGCGCACACCGGCCGGCTGGCCTTCCTGGAGCGCGTCGTCTCGCCCGAGCAGGTCCTGCACCCCGAGATCGCCCGGCTCGCCCGGGCCGTCGCCGACCGGTACGGCGGCACCCTCGCCGACGTGCTGCGCCTGGCGGTCCCGCCGCGACACGCCCGCGCCGAGGGGAAGGCGGAAACAACAGCCGGCATCGCAGCGGCGGCACACCCCACTGACAGCGGCTGGTCGGCGTACCCGGCCGGCGCCGCGTTCCTGCGCGCGGTCGCCGACGGCCGCCCCGCGCGGGCGGTGTGGAGCGCGCTGCCGGGCGAGGACTGGCCGGCGCGGCTGGCCGAGGCCGCCGCGGCGGCGGACGCCGGCGGACGGGGCGCCGTGCTCGTGGTCGCCGACGCCCGTGACCTCGACCGGCTCGACGCCGCGCTCACCCGCGTCCTCGGCGCCGGCCGGCACGTCGCGCTGTCCGCGGCGGTCGGGCCGGAGGAGCGCTACCGGCGGTTCCTCGCGGCCAGCCGCGGGCGGGTCCGCGTCGTCGCCGGTACGCGGGCGGCCGCGTTCGCGCCGGCCGACCCGCTCGGACTGGTCGCCATCTGGGACGACGGTGACGACCTGCACGCCGAGCCGCGCGCACCGTACCCGCACGCCCGTGAGGTGCTGCTCACCCGCGCCCAGCTCGGCAACTGCGCGGCCCTGGTCGGCGGGTACGCCCGCAGCGCCGAGGCGCAACAGCTGCTGGAGACCGGCTGGGCCAAGGAGATCGCGGCGCCCCGCGAGGTGGTCCATCGCGCCGCTCCGCACGTACAGCCGGTCGGCGACGACGTGCAGCTCGACCGGGACCCGGCGGCGGTCACCGCGCGGCTGCCGAGCGTCGCCTGGCGCGCCGCCCGGGACGCGCTGGCGGCCGGCGCCCCGGTACTCGTCCAGGTGCCGCGGCGCGGCTACCTGCCGTCGGTCGCCTGCGCCGACTGCCACACGCCGGCGCGCTGCCCGTCCTGCGCGGGCCCGCTCGCCCTGCGCGAATCCGGCGGCGCCCCGGTCTGCCGCTGGTGTGGCAAGGTCGCCGCGGCGTACGCCTGCCCGCACTGCGGCGGCCGGCGACTGCGCGCGTCGGTGACCGGCGCCCGGCGTACCGCCGAGGAGCTGGGCCGCGCCTTCCCCGGCACGCCCGTGCGCACCAGCGGCCGCGACGGTGTGCTCGACAGCGTGCCGGCCCAGCCGGCGGTGGTGGTCTCCACTCCCGGCGCGGAGCCGGTCGCCGAGGGCGGCTACGGCGCCGTGCTGCTGCTGGACACCTGGGCCCTGCTCACCCGCGCCGACCTGCGGGCCGGCGAGGAGACGCTGCGCCGCTGGTTGGCCGCCGCCGCCCTGGCCCGCCCGGGCAGGCGGGGCGGCCGGGTCGTGGTGACGGCCGACGCCGGCATCCCGACCGTGCAGGCTCTGCTGCGGTGGGATCCGGCCTGGCTGGCCGCCCGCGAGCTATCCGAGCGGCGGGAGCTGCGCTTCCCCCCGGCGGTCCGGTTCGCGTCGCTGACCGGCAGCCCCGACGCCGTGGCCGACCTGCTCGCCACCGCCGAGCTGCCACCGGATGCTGAGCTGCTCGGCCCGGTACCGGCCGACGACGACCAGGAGCGGATGCTCGTACGGGTGCCGCGCTCGGCCGGCCGGCGGCTGGCCGCGTCCCTGCACGCCGCCGCCGGGGTGCGCAGCGCCAAGAAGGCCCGGGACCCGGTCCGCGTCCAGATCGATCCGTTGGAGCTTCTCTGACCGGTACCGATTTCGTGATCGTGAAAGGTTCGTGGGGCCAGGGCCCCACGAAGTCTTCATGATCATGGGAGTAGGGCGTGGAGTGGCCGCCGGGTCGGTACCCGTAAACTCGTCAAAGGTTCTTGGCAAGCGTACGAAGGGAGCGTGCCCGGGTGACCGTGCAGCCGATCCGCCTGTTCGGCGACCCGGTGTTGCGTACTCCGGCTGAGCCGGTTGTCGACTTCGACAAGGAGCTGCGCAAGCTCGTCGAGGACCTGACCGAGACGATGCGCGACCAGAGCGGCGCCGGCCTGGCGGCCCCGCAGATCGGCGTGAGCCTGCGGGTGTTCACGTTCGACGTCGACGACGTGCTCGGGTACATGGTCAACCCGGTGCTGGAGTTCCCCGACGAAGAGGAGCAGGACGGCCCGGAGGGCTGCCTGTCCATCCCGGGGCTGTACTTCGACACCAAGCGCCGGCAGAACGTCATCGCCAAGGGCTTCAACGTCTACGGCGACCCGATGCAGATCGTGGGCACCGGCCTGATGTCGCGCTGCGTCCAGCACGAGACCGACCACCTCGACGGCGTGCTGTTCGTCGACCGGCTCGACCGCTCCGCCCGTAAGGAGGCCCTGCGGGCCATCCGCTCGGCGGACTGGTACGACCCGTCCAATCCGCCCCAGATCAAGGTGAGCCCGCACGGCTCCCGGGGTATCTTCGGCTAGCCATGCGCATCGTCTTCGCCGGTACGCCCGCCGTCGCGCTACCCGCCCTCGACGCCATCGCGGCCTCCCGCCACGACCTTGTCGCCGTGGTGACCAGGCCGGACGCGCCTGCCGGCCGGGGCCGCCAGCTCCAGCGCTCGCCCGTGGGCGCGTGGGCCGACGAGCGGGGCATCGAGGTGTTGACCCCGCAGCGCCCGCGCGAGCCGGAGTTCCTGGACCGACTGCGGGAGATCGCCCCGGACTGCGTGCCGGTGGTCGCCTACGGCGCCCTGGTCCCGCCGGTCGCGCTCGAGATCCCGCGCCACGGCTGGGTCAACCTGCACTTTTCGCTGCTGCCCGCCTGGCGCGGCGCCGCGCCGGTACAGCACGCGATCACGCACGGCGACGAGTTGACCGGCGCGAGCGTGTTCCAGTTGGAGGAGGGGCTGGACACCGGCCCGGTCTTCGGCACCCTGACCGAGCCGGTCAAGCCGTCGGACACCGCCGGTGATCTGCTCGACCGGCTCGCCCGGTCGGGCGCGGGGCTGCTGGTCAACGTCCTGGACGGGATCGAGGCCGGCGCGCTCGAGCCGGTGCCGCAGCCGCACGAGGGGGTCACGCTCGCGCCGAAGGTGACCGTCGAGGACGCGGCGGTGCGGTGGGGCGACCCGGCGTTCGCGGTCGACCGGCGCATCCGCGGCTGCACCCCCGCCCCGGGCGCCTGGACGACGTTCCGTGGCGAGCGGGTCAAGCTCGGCCCCGTCACGCCTGCGGCGGGCGGGCCGGCGCTGTCGCCGGGGGAACTGCTGGTGGAGCGGGGCCGGGTGCTCGTGGGTACGGCCACCGACCCGGTCGCGCTGGGGGAGGTGCGCGCGGCCGGCAAGAAGCCGATGGCTGCCGACTCCTGGGCGCGCGGGGTGCGCCCGGCCGCCGGTGAGCGCTTCGGGGTGGACGGCGCCGCGTGATGGGTGAGGCGGGACGCCCGGCAGGCCGACGGCCCCAGGGCGGGACGGGCCGGGACCAGCGGCGCGAGGGCTCGGCGGGCCGTGACCAGCGGCGCGAGGGCGGCGTGGGCCGCGACCAGCGGCGCGAGAGCGGCGTGGGCCGTGACCAGCGGCGCGAGGGCGGCCCGAGGCGGGACAGCCGACGGCGTCCACCCGCCGATCCGGCCCGCCGGGCCGCCTACGACGCCGTGTCGGCGGTCCACCGCGACGACGCGTACGCCAACCTGGTCCTCCCGCGGCTGCTGCGGGAGCGCGGGCTGCGCGGGCGCGACGCCGCCTTCGCCACCGAGCTGACGTACGGCACCCTGCGGCTGACCGGCACGTTGGACGCGATCATCGCGGTGGCGGCCGACCGGGACGTGGCGCGCATCGACCCGCCGGTCCGGGACGCGCTCCGGCTCGGCACGTATCAGCTGCTGCGGATGCGGGTCGCCGCGCACGCCGGCGCGAGCACGACGGTCGACCTGGTCCGGGCGCTCGCGCCGGGAGCGGTCGGGTTCGCCAACGCCGTCCTGCGCCGCGTCGGCGAGCGGGACTGGGACGGCTGGATCGAACGGCTGGCCGCCGACGCCGACCCGGTCCGCCGGCTCGCGCTCGCCCACGCCCATCCCGAGTGGATCGTGCGGGCGTTCAGCGAGTCGCTGCGCGCCGACAGCGACGAGACCGCCCGGGCCCTGGCGGCCGACAACGTCGCGCCGCCGGTGCACCTGGCGGCCCGGCCGGGGCTCGTCACCGCCGCCGAGCTGGCCGCCGACGTCGGCGGCCAGGTGGGCCGGTACTCGCCGTACGCGGTCTACCTGCCGGGCGGCGCGCCGGGCGAGATCCGCGCCGTCCGGGAGGGCCGCGCCCACGTTCAGGACGAGGGCAGCCAGCTCGTGGCCGCGGCGCTGGTGAACGCGGCCGTCGACGGGGCCGACGAGCGCTGGCTGGACCTGTGTGCCGGCCCGGGCGGCAAGTCGGGGCTGCTCGGTGCGCTCGCCGCCCAGCGGGGCGCCGCGCTGACCGCCGTCGAGGTCACCCCGCACCGGGCCGACCTCGTCGCGGCCGCCACCCGCAACCTGCCGGTGACGGTGGTGACCGCCGACGGGCGGGACGTCGGAGCCATCGCCGAGCTACCCGCGCAGGGCTTCGACCGGGTACTGGTGGACGCGCCCTGCACCGGCCTGGGGTCGCTGCGCCGCCGCCCGGAGTCACGCTGGCGCCGCCAGCCGTCGGATCTGCCGCCGCTGACCCGGCTGCAGCGCGAGCTGCTCGCCGCCGGTCTGCGCGCGGTGCGCCCGGGCGGCGTCGTCGCGTACGTGACCTGCTCGCCCCATCTGGTGGAGACCAACGTGGGGGTGACGGAGGCCTGCCGGCGGTCGGGGTACCCGGTCGAGCTGGTCGACGCGCGGCCGTTGCTGCCGGCGGGCATGCCGGAGCTCGGTGGCGGCCCGAGCGTGCAGTTGTGGCCGCACCGGCACGGCACGGACGCGATGTTCCTGGCGGTGCTGCGCCGGGGCGAGGCATAGACGAGGTGTACGCGGGTCGGACCCGGACCGGTCCGCATCCGTACACTGACCGCGTGGTTGCTTCCCCGCTCATCGTTGCTCCGAGCATTCTCGCCGCTGATTTCGCACACCTGGCCGATGAGGTGCACGCCGTCGAAGGCGCCGCCGACTGGTTGCACGTCGATGTGATGGACAACCACTTCGTGCCGAACCTGACGATCGGGCTGCCGGTGGTCGAGAGCCTGCGCAAAGCGACGACGATCCCGTTCGACTGCCACCTGATGATCGAGGCGCCGGACCGGTGGGCGGTGGGGTATGCCGAGGCCGGGTCGTACAACGTGACGTTCCACGCGGAGGCGGCCGCGGACCCGGTCGGCCTGGCCCGGGATCTGCGGGCGGCCGGGAGCAAGGCCGGGCTGGCGATCGACCGGGACACCCCGGTCGAGCCCTACCTGGAGCTCCTACCGCACTTCGACACTTTGCTGATCATGACGATCAAGGCCGGCTTCGGCGGCCAGAAGTTCATCCCGCAGCTGCTGGACAAGGTGCGCGCCGCGCGCCGGCACGTGGCCAGCGGCCAGCTGGAGCTGCGCATCGAGGTCGACGGCGGGATCGCCGACGACACCATCGCGGCGGCGGCGGAGGCCGGCGCGGACGCGTTCGTGGCGGGCACCGCCGTCTACGGGGCGGCCGATCCGGCGGAGGCGGTCCGGCGGCTGCGCGCGCGGGCGACGAGCGCGGTGGCCGGCGGCGCGACGGCATCGGGTGCGGGCACAAGTCCGACGACCATGAGGTAGACGAGGAGACTGCCGTGAGCGTCGAGGGGGTCGGGGCCGGCGTAGGTCTGACCGAGTCACGTCCGGATCTGCTGATCGTCGTCGACGACGACGTCGACATCGCGCGGTTCGTCGAGGTCAACCTCACCCTGGAGGGGTACCGGGTGCTGCTCGCCCACGACGGCGAGGAGGCGCTGGCCCTGATCGAGCGGCACCAGCCCGCGCTGGCGATCATCGACCTGATGATGCCCAAGATCGACGGTCTCGAGCTGACCCGCCGACTGCGCGCCAACCCGCTGACCGCGCCGATGCCGATCATCATGCTGACCGCCCGGGGACTGACCGTGGACAAGGTGCTCGGCCTGACCGCCGGCGCCGACGACTACCTGGTCAAGCCGTTCGACACGATGGAGCTGGTGGCCCGGGTGCAGACCACCCTGCGGCGCAACCAGGAGGCCCGGGAGATCTCTCCGCTGACCGGGCTGCCGGGCAACACCCGCATCCTCCGGGAGATCGCCGACCGGGTGAACGGCGGCACCGACTACGCCGTGTGCCACATCGACATCGACCGCTTCAAGAGCGTCAACGACGTGTACGGGTTCGCCCGCGGCGACGAGTTCATCAGCGCCCTGGCCCGCTCGCTGCACCGCGCCGTCGTGGCGGTCGGCCTGCCGCCGGCCTTCCTCGGGCACATCGGCGGCGACGACTTCATCGTGGTGTGCACCCCGGAGCAGGTGTACCCGGTGACCGAACGGGCGGTGACCGACTTCGAAGCCGCCGCCGACGCGTTGTACGACCCCGAGGACCGGGAACGCGGCTACGCCGAAGTCGTCAAGCGCAACGGTGAGATCCAGCGGGCCGCGCTGGTCACCCTGTCGATCGGGGTGGCGGTGTCGACCAACCGGCGCCACACCAGCCCCCGCGAGATCATCGAGATCGCCACCGAGATGAAGACCGTAGCCAAGGGCCACGACGGCTCGTACGTGGCGATGGACCGCCGCCGCGCGTGAGCCGCGACACGGCGGTGTGAGATCCGTCGCTCACGGCGGGTCAGGGCGCCGGTCGGTGTGCAAGACTCGCAGAGTACCCACCACGCGCTGGCGGGGCTCGGTGAAAGTCCGAACCGGCGGTGATCGGTCTCGTGTGAGACCGGCAGCCCGCGACCCGGTCACATCCGGTGACCGGTGGACCTGGTGAAATTCCGGGGCCGACGGTGAAAGTCCGGATGGGAGGCAGCGCGCGGGAGTCGGCCGTGTATTCGGCCGCCGGGTGCCGTGCGTGTTTTCCCGCCGGCCACCCGTCCCCTCCTGCTCGTGGCCGCCCGCGGCTTCGCCGGCGCCGCGCGCGAAGGAGGCTGCGGGCGTTGTTCACCGGCATCATCGAAGAGCTGGGCACCGTCGTCGGCTGGTCGGCCGACCACTCCCGCCTGATCGTCCGCGGCGAGGCCGTCGCCGCCGACGCGCGGCACGGCGACTCGATCGCCGTCAACGGCGTCTGTCTCACCGTCGTCGAGGTCGACGGCGGCGTCTTCACCGCCGACGTCATGAAGGAGACGTTCGACCGGACGTCGCTCGCGTCGCTCGTACCCGACGACCCGGTCAACCTGGAGCGCGCTGCGACCCTGGCCACCCGCCTCGGCGGCCACCTCGTCCAGGGGCACGTCGACGGGGTCGGCACGATCGTCAGCCGCCAGCCGGGTGAGCACTGGGAAGCCGTCCGGTTCACCCTCCCGCCCGCGCTCGGGCGGTACGTCGTGGAGAAGGGCTCGATCGCCGTGGACGGCGTGTCGCTCACGGTCACCGCCGTCGGCGCCGACTTCTTCTCCGTCGGCCTGATCCCGACCACCCTCAAGCTCACGACGCTCGGGCACAAGGGCGTCGGCGACCCGGTCAACCTGGAGATCGACGTGATCGCCAAGCACGTCGAGAAGCTGCTGGCCGGCCGGGACGAGGTCGCGTGATGGGTACCCTGCGCTGGCTGCTCGACGCCCAGGTGCACATCGGCGGCTCCGCCGTGCTCTGGCGCGAGATCATCGGCAACGTCTTCGGGCTGGCGTCGGCGCTGCTCGGCATGCGCCGCCTGGTGTGGGCGTGGCCGATCGGCATGCTCGGCAACGCCCTGCTGTTCACCGTCTTTCTCGGCGGGGTGTTCGTCACGCCCCAGGCCGTCGACCTGTACGGGCAGGCCGGCCGGCAGGTGTTCTTCTTCGCGGTGAGCGTGTACGGCTGGTGGCGCTGGTCGCGTAACCGCCGGACCGGGACGGCGCCCGACGCCGGCGCGGTCGTCCCGCGCTGGGCCACCAACCGCGAGCGCGCCCTGCTGCTCGGCATGCTGGTGGTCGGGATGGCGCTGGCCTATCCGGCCCTGAAAGCCCTCGGGTCGTGGGGGCCGCTTCCCGACGCGTGGATCCTGGTGGGCAGCCTGCTCGCCACGTACGGGATGGCGCGCGGCTGGGTGGAGTTCTGGCTGATCTGGATCGCCGTCGACGCCGTCGGGGTGCCGCTGCTGCTGCAGGGCCGGTTCTACCCTTCGGCCGCCATGTACGGCGTGTACGGGCTCTTCTGCGCCTGGGGCTTCGTGTCCTGGCTGCGGACGGCCCGGGTGCTGCGCCGGCGTACCGAGTCGGCGCCGAGTCACGTGGAGGTCGTGGCATGACCGGGTTCGCCGACATCGAACGGGCCATCGCGGACATCGCCGCCGGCCGGCCGGTGATCGTCGTGGACGACGAGAACCGCGAGAACGAGGGCGACCTCATCTTCGCCGCCGAGCTCGCCACTCCGGAGCTGCTGGCCTTCACCGTCCGGTACACGTCGGGCTTCATCTGCGCGCCGCTGACCGCCGACGACGCGGACCGGCTGGAGCTGCCGCCGATGTACCACACCAACCAGGACCGGCGCGGCACCGCGTACACGGTGACCGTCGACGCCCGCGAGGGCGTCACCACCGGCATCTCGGCGGCGGACCGGGCGCACACCATCCGGCTGCTCGCCGATCCGGCGACCTCGCCGGCCGATCTGGCCCGCCCCGGTCACGTCGTGCCGCTGCGGGCGCGCAAGGGCGGTGTGTTGCGCCGGCCGGGCCACACCGAGGCCGCGATCGACCTGACCGAGCTGGCCGGGCTGCGGCCCGCCGGGGTGCTGTGCGAGCTGGTCAACGACGACGGCACGATGATGCGCCTGCCGGAGCTGGAGAAGTTCGCCGCCGAGCACGGCCTCACGCTGATCTCGATCGCCGACCTGATCGCGTACCGGCGGCGTACCGGTACACAGGTCGAGCGGGTCGCCGAGGCGCGCATCCCCACCGAGTTCGGCGTCTTCCGGGCCGTCGGCTACCGCGCCGAGTTCGACGACTCCGAGCAGGTGGCGCTGGTCTTCGGTGACCTCGGCGACGGCCGGGACGTGCTCGTGCGGGTCCACTCGGAGTGCCTGACCGGCGACGTTTTCGGCTCGCTGCGCTGCGACTGCGGACCGCAGCTGAAAGCCGCGATGGCCCGGGTGGCCGCCGAGGGGCGCGGGGTGGTGCTGTACATGCGCGGCCACGAGGGCCGGGGCATCGGGCTGATGCACAAGCTGCAGGCGTACCAGCTGCAGGACGCCGGCCGCGACACGGTCGACGCGAACCTGGAGCTGGGGCTGCCGGCGGACGCGCGCGACTACGGAACGGGGGCGCAGATCCTCGTCGAGCTCGGCGTGAAGAGTATGCGGCTGTTAACTAACAATCCGGCCAAAAGGGCGGGCCTGGAAGGGTACGGTCTGGAGATCACCGGACGGGTGGCCCTGCCCGTGCGCCCGCACCCCGAGAACGTGCGGTATCTGCGCACCAAGCGGGACCGGATGGGGCACCTGCTGGAGGGCCTGGATCAGATGACGGCGGAAGGGTTGGTGTAGCAGATGGCTGGACACGGGATTCCCGACCTCGAGGTGGTGGACGGGGCCGGGCTGACCCTCGGCATCGCCGTCAGCCGCTGGCACTCCGACCTCACCGAGCAGTTGCTCGAGCGCGCGACGCAGGCGGCGAAGGCCTGCGGCGTCGAGCACGTGACGGTCGCGCGGGTCGCCGGCTCGGTGGAGCTTCCGGTGGTCGCACAGGCCCTCGCGCGCCGGCACGACGCCGTCGTCGCGCTCGGGGTGGTGATCCGTGGGGACACCGCCCACTTCGAGGTGGTCTGCCAGGCGGTGACCGAGGGGCTGACCCGGGTCGCCCTCGACGAGTCCAGGCCGGTCGCGCACGGCGTGCTCACCGTCGACACGTACGAGCAGGCCCACGACCGCGCCGGCTTCCCCGACTCGCCCGAGGACAAGGGGTGGGACGCCACCGTCGCGGCGCTCGACGCCGTGCTGACGCTCCGCCGGGTGCTCCGGTCGTAGGGTGGCGGCCCGCCGGTGGCGGTGCCAGGCTGGAACCGTCGATCGATGCGGGGGGCTGACATGGCGACCGACTTCGACCGGCCGACCGACCCCACCGAGGGGTGGCAGGCCGATCACATCCGCCGGTACGTCGACACCGACGGCCTCGACGGCCACGAGTGGCGGCCGGGCGTCTTCACGCTGCTGCTGACCACGCGGGGCCGTCGCTCGGGTCAGGCGCGGCGCAACGCGCTGATCTACGGGCGCGACGGCGACCGGTACGTCGTCGTGGCGTCCAAGGGTGGCCACCCGGAACATCCCGACTGGTACCGCAACCTCAGCGCCGACCCGAACGTACGGGTGCAGGTGCTCGGCGACCGGTTCGACGCCCGGGCCCGGACCGCCACGCCGGAGGAGCGGGCGCGGCTGTGGCCGCAGATGGCCCGGATCTTCCCGCCGTACGAGGAGTACCGGAAGAGCACCGAGCGCGAGATCCCGGTGGTGATCCTGGAGCCGACCGGGTGACCGGCGGACGGGTCCTGAGTGGGTCCCGTATCGCACCAGGTGGAACCGGTGTGATGTGAGGCGGGCAACCCTGGCAGACTCAGGGCCCGTGAAGACGTTCGACGACCTGTTCGAGGAGCTGCGGGGCAAGGCCGCGGCCCGTACGCCCGGTTCCGGCACCGTCGCCGCCCTGGAGCGCGGGGTGCATGCGATCGGCAAGAAGGTCGTGGAGGAGGCGGCCGAGGCGTGGATGGCCGCCGAGCACGAGGGGCGCGAGCGGACCGCGGAGGAGATCTCCCAGTTGCTGTACCAGGTGCAGGTGCTGATGCTCGCGACCGGGCTGGAGCTGGAGGACGTGTACCGACATCTGTGACGCCTCGCGTCGTCGTGTCCGCCGAAAGTCCCGCCAAGGAGCTTTGAACGTGCTGCGTATCGCCGTCCCCAACAAGGGCACCCTGTCCGGTCCGGCCGCTGACATGCTGCGTGAGGCGGGTTACCGCCAGCGCTCCGACAGCCGCGACCTGGTGTGCACCGACGCCGACAACGGCGTCGAGTTCTTCTACCTGCGTCCGCGTGACATCGCCACCTACGTCGGCTCCGGTGACCTGGATCTCGGCATCACCGGCCGGGACCTGCTCATCGACGCCGACGCCGACGCCGAGGAGATGCTCGACCTCGGGTTCGGCGGCGCGACGTTCCGCTTCGCCGCCCGTCCGGGCACGCTTACCGCGCCGTCCGACCTGGCCGGCCGGCGGATCGCCACCGCGTACCCCGGCGTGGTCAACCGCTACCTGACGGAGCGGGCGATCGCGGCGGAGGTCGTACGGCTGGACGGCGCCGTGGAGAACGCGATCCGGCTCGGAGTGGCCGACGTGATCGCCGACGTGGTCTCGACCGGCGCGACGCTGCGGCAGGCCGGCCTGGAGCCGGTGGGCAAGCCGCTGCTGGAGTCGTCGGCGATCCTGATCCGCCGCCGTAACGGCGGCGGAGAGTTGACGCCCCCGGTCAACCAGTTGCTGCGGCGGCTGCAGGGGGTCCTCGTCGCCCGCCGGTACGTGATGCTCGCCTACGACGTACGGGCCGACCTGCTGGAGCGGGCCTCGGCGCTGACGCCCGGCATCGAGTCGCCGACGATCTCCCCGCTGCACCGCGAGGGCTGGGTCGCGGTGCAGGCGATGGTGCTGCGCGCCGAGGTGCACCGGATCATGGACGAGCTGTACGACCTGGGCGCGCGGGCGATCCTCGTGACCGGCATCCACGCCTGCCGGTTGTAGTCGCCGGCCGGCGTGGCACACTCGATTCTCGTGAGCACGTCTCTGAACCAGTCGGTCAGCTTCCGTCCGCGTCGACTCCGCGTCGTGTGCTGGGTGTCGGCGGTCGTCGTCTTCGCCGTGTTCACGGCCGTCTCGTTCGGCCTGCACGGTCCGTTGGGCGACGGTGCTCCCGGCAGCTTCCAGCGCGGTGACCAGGCCGCGATGATCGGTATCGGGGTGCTGGCGGCGCTGGGGATCCTGCTGTTCACCCGGCCGCGGGTGGTCGCCGACGACCGGGGCATCCACGTCCGCAACGTCCTGGGCGGTTACGACCTGGAGTGGGGCATCGTGCGCGCGGTGCGGTTCTCGCGCGGCGCGCCGTGGGCGAGCATCGAGCTGGACGACGACGACGTCGTGAGCGTGCTGGCGGTGCAGGCGGCCGACAAGCAGTACGCGGTGGAGGCGGTGCGCGCGTTGCGCGCCATGCTGGAGTCGCGCCGGGCGGCGACGTCCGCGCCGGCCGAGGGCAGCTGATCGTCCGCTGTCGGTTCTGATCGCTGACGGCGTCCACGGTGCGCCGATTGGCGGGTTGCGGCGCGATCCTGATAGTCTGGTCGCGTCGACCACATCGTGCCGCTGATTCGCGTAAGCGATCAGTTACCCACGGTGTTTGAAGCGGAGCGTCCCGCTCCCACCCGAGCAGCCTACGGGCGGCCGGGTCCGGTCAGCCGCCGTCGGAATATCGACGGGCGGTAGCGCGTTGTGCGCGATGACCGGTCGAGCGGGCCCCGGCATGTGCTGGGGCCTTCTGCTTTTGGTCGGCTTGCCGGGAGATGCCCGGCGACACGAAAGATATTGACTTAGGAGGCCACATCAGCACCGAGCCACGCATCAACGAGCAGATCCGGGCACGTGAGGTCCGGCTGGTCGGCCCCGAGGGTGAGCAGGTGGGTATCGTCCCGCTGGAGCGTGCCCTTCAGCTGGCCGCGGACGTCGACCTGGATCTGGTCGAAGTAGCGCCGATGGCCCGCCCACCCGTGTGCAAGCTCATGGACTTCGGCAAGTTCAAGTATGAGAGTGCACTCAAGGCACGCGAGGCGCGGCGCAATCAGCAGCAGACCGTCATCAAGGAGATGAAGCTCCGCCCCAAGATCGACGCGCACGACTACGAGACCAAGAAGGGTCACGTCGTGCGGTTCCTCAAGGCGGGCGACAAGGTCAAGGTGACGATCATGTTCCGTGGCCGCGAGCAGAGCCGGCCCGAGCTGGGCTTCCGACTCCTGCGCAGGCTCTCCGAAGAGGTTGCGGAGCTCGGGTTTGTCGAGGCCAGTCCGAAGCAGGACGGCCGTAATATGATCATGGTCCTGGCGCCGCACCGCGCGACGAAGGTCGCCGCGTCCGACGCCAAGGTCGCCGCCTCCGAAGCGAAGGCGACCGCGTCAGCGGAGGCGAAGACCGCCGCGGCGGCCGCGAAGGCGACGCAGCGCGAGGCGACGGGTGGCGGGGCATCGGCTCCGTCCGCACAGACGGTCAACGCCGCGGCCACTGCAGACCGCGGTGCGGGCGAACAGTAGGGGAGAAGCAGTTTCAATGCCGAAGATGAAGCGCCACGCCGGCATGGCCAAGCGGGTCAAGATCACGGGCAAGGGCAAGTTCCTCCGTGAGCCGGCCGGCAAGCGCCACCTTCTGGAGGGCAAGTCCTCCAAGGTCACCCGCCGGATGACCGGCAACGTTGAGCTCGACCAGGTCGAGACCAAGCGGATCAAGAAGCTGCTGGGCCTCTAAGAGGCGCGCCACCAACTGACGAGAACCACTTTGACCGGGCCGCCCACCGGCCCGGTCCTTGATGAGGAGTACGAACCGTGGCACGCGTCAAGCGGGCTGTGAACGCCCAGAAGAAGCGCCGTACCGTCCTTGAGTCCGCCAGCGGCTACCGCGGCCAGCGCTCGCGGCTGTACCGCAAGGCCAAGGAGCAGATGCTGCACTCGATGCAGTACAGCTACCGCGACCGGCGCGACCGCAAGGGTGACTTCCGCCAACTGTGGATCACCCGGATCAACGCCGCCGCTCGCGCGAACGGCATGACCTACAACCGCCTGATCCAGGGGCTGCGCCTGGCTGGCGTCGAGGTCGACCGCAAGATCCTCGCTGACCTGGCGGTGACCGACGACAAGGCGTTCGCCGGCCTCGTCGAGGTGGCGCGCAAGGCCGTTGCCGCCGCCTGATCGAAGTACGCACATGCGACCCGGGGTCGAGCCGTTCACCACGCGCACGCCCCGGGTCGTTGCTGCGCGGCGACTGCAACGGCGCCGTGAGCGCACCGAAACCGGCCGGTTCCTCGCCGAGGGGCCCCAGGCCGTACGCGAGGCGCTCGCCGACGGCGCCGTCGTTGAGCTGTTCGCCACCGCCGCGGCCGCCGAGCGGTACGCCGAGCTGATCGCGGCCGCCGAGGCCGACGGCGCCCGCGTCTCCCCGGTCACCGACGACGCCCTGGCCGCGCTGGCCGAGACGGTGCAGCCGCAGGGCGTCGTCGCCGTCTGCTCGTTCGTCGACGTCCCGTTGGCTCAGGCGCTGGCGAAGCAGCCCCGGCTGGTCGCCGTCCTGGCCGACATCCGCGACCCCGGCAACGCCGGCACGGTGCTGCGCACGGCCGACGCGGCCGGCGCCGACGCCGTGGTGTTCGCCGGCAGCGCGGTCGACCCGTACAACGGCAAGTGCGTGCGGGCGTCGGCCGGCAGCCTGTTCCACGTCGACGTGGTCCGGGCCGACGATCCGCTCGCGGTCGTCGAGCGGATCCGGGCCGCCGGCCTGACCGTGTACGCCGCCGACGCGTACGGCGCGGCCGACCTCGACCACGTACCGCTGGCCGGGCCCACCGCCTGGCTGTTCGGCTCCGAGGCGCACGGGCTGCCCCCGCAGCTCGCCGACGCCGCCGACGCCCGGGTGCGGGTGCCGATCCACGGTCGCGCCGAGAGCCTGAACCTGGCTGCCGCCGCAGCCGTCTGCCTGTACTCTTGCGCGAGAGCGCAGCGTATGGAGGGGACATCCCGATGAGGCACCTGTTTAGCCAGCCCGCCGGTGTCGGCGGGCGACGGGGCTAAGGGCCAGCTGACCTCCACGCTCTCTTCGCGCGAACACCGGCGGGCTGCGGCGAAGCCGCGCGCCCTAGACTCTGTCCGGTCCTTTCCAGGGGAAGAGAGCCCTTGCTGTGAGCGAGCCAACCAGTAATTCCAGCGCGCCCGAGCCTTGCGAGGTGCCGGCATGACGTACCGCAACGATCCCTACGACCCGAAGCAGGTCGCGCTGCTCGACCAGTCGAGCCTCGACGCCGCGGTCGCCGACGCCCAGAAGGCCTTCGCCGACGCCGGTGACCTCGACGCGCTCGCGGCGGTCAAGCACCTGCACCTCGGCGACCGGGCGCCGGTGTCGCTGGCGCGCCGGGAGATCGGCGCGCTGCCGCCGCACGCGAAGTCCGACGCCGGCAAGCGGGTGAACGCCGCCCGGACCGCGATCACCGAAGCGTTCGAGGCGCGGCAGGACGAGCTGCGGGCCGACCACGAGCGCCGGGTCCTCCTCGAGGAGACCGTCGACGTCACCCTGCCGACGGAGCGTCGCCCGCGCGGCGCCCGGCACCCGCTGACCACCGTGATGGAGCGGATCGCCGACCTGTTCGTCGGCATGGGGTACGAGATCGCCGAAGGCCCCGAGGTCGAGCTGGACTGGTACAACTTCGACGCGCTCAACATCGCCCCCGACCACCCGGCGCGCACGATGATGGACACGTTCTGGGTCGCGGCCGCTGGAGTCGGTAACGAGGATTCCGGGCTCGTGCTGCGCACCCACACCTCGCCAGTACAGGCGCGCACGATGCTCACCCGCAAGCCGCCGATCTACATCGCCTGCCCGGGCCGGGTGTACCGCACCGACGAGCTGGACGCCACCCACACCCCGGTCTTCCACCAGGTCGAGGGCCTGGTCGTCGACAAGGGCATCACGATGGCCCACCTCAAGGGCACGATCGACCACTTCGCCAAGGCGATGCTCGGCGACGACGTGCGTACCCGGTGGCGGCCGTCGTACTTCCCGTTCACCGAGCCGTCGGCGGAGTTCGACGTGTGGTTCCCGCAGCACCGTGAGGGGCCCCGGTGGGTCGAGTGGGGCGGCTGCGGGATGGTCAACCCCCGCGTGCTGGTCGCCTGCGGCATCGACCCTGACGAGTACTCCGGGTTCGCGTTCGGCATCGGCATCGAGCGGGCGCTGCAGTTCCGCCACGGTGCGGCCGACATGCGCGACATGGTCGAAGGCGACGTGCGGTTCGCCCGCGCGTTCGGAATGGAGGTCTGAGCCGTGCGGGTACCCGTTTCCTGGCTTCGCGAGTACGTCGACCTGCCGGCCGACCTGGACGTCGACGAGCTGGAGAAGGCGTTCGTACGCGTCGGCCTGGAGGTCGAGGCGCTCCACGACCTGCGCCGCAACGTCACCGGCCCCCTCGTCGTCGGCCGGGTGCGCTCGATCGAGGAGCTGACCGGCTTCAAGAAGCCCATCCGGTACTGCCTGGTCGACGTCGGCAACGCGGAGCCGCAGGGGATCGTGTGCGGCGCCCGCAACTTCGCCGAGGGCGACCTCGTCGTGGTCTCGCTGCCCGGGGCGGTGCTGCCGGGCGGGTTCGAGATCGCCGCGCGGACCACGTACGGCCACGTCTCCAACGGCATGATCTGCTCGGCCCGTGAGCTGGGTGTCGGCGAGGACCACTCCGGCATCATCGTGCTGCCCGCCGACACGCAGGCCGCGCTGGGCGAGGACGCCCGGCCGCTCGTCGGCCTCGACGAGGTCGTCGTCGAGCTGAACGTCACCCCGGACCGCGGGTACTGCCTGTCGATGCGCGGTGTCGCCCGCGAACTGGCGCACTCGCTCGGCGTCGCCTACCGCGACCCGGCCGCCGCCGTCCTGCCGTTGGAGAATGACGGTCCGGGCTACCCGATCCGCGTGGAGGACCCGGCCGGCTGCGACCGGTTCACCGCGGTCGCGGTGCGCGGCGTCAACCCCGTCGCCCCGAGTCCGGAGTGGATGAAGCGACGACTCACGCTCGCCGGCATCCGTTCGATCTCGCTGCCGGTCGACATCACCAACTACCTGATGCTCGAGCTGGGCCAGCCGATGCACGCGTTCGACCTGGGGCGCCTGTCCGGCGAGCTGGTCGTCCGGCGGGCCCGCCCCGGCGAGCGGCTGACCACCCTGGACGGTGCCGACCGGGCCCTCGACCCGGAGGATCTGGTCATCGCCGACTCCACCGGCGTGATCTCGCTCGCGGCCGTCATGGGTGGCGCGACGACCGAGGTGTCGGTGGAGACCACCGACCTGCTGTTCGAGTCCGCGCACTGGGACCCGGTCACCGTCGCCCGTACGGCGCGGCGGCACAAGCTGCCCAGCGAGGCGAGCAAGCGCTTCGAGCGCGGCGTCGACCCGCAGCTGACCCCGGTGGCGCTCGCCCGGGCCGCGGCGCTGCTCACCGAGTACGCCGGCGGCACCGTCGACAGCGGACTGACCGATGTGTACGCGGTGACCCCGCCGGCGCCGATCGCGATCCCGGCCGACCTGCCGGCCCGCACCGCCGGCGTCGACTACCCGGGAGAACGGGTCGTCGAGCTGCTGACCGAGATCGGCGCGTCGGTCGAGTCCGACGGCGACCGGCTGCTGGTCACCCCGCCGACGTGGCGGCCCGACCTCACCGACCCGGCGGACCTCGCCGAGGAGGTGATCCGGCTCGACGGGTACGACAAGGTGCCCGTGAAGCTGCCGGTCGCACCGCCCGGTCGGGGGCTGACCGCGACGCAGCGCCGCCGCCGTACGGTCGGCCGCGCGCTGGCCGAGGCCGGGTACGTGGAGACGATCAATTACCCGTTCGTCGGGTCGGCGACCCTCGACGCGCTGGGCATCCCCGCGGACGACCCGCGACGCCGGGCGGTACGGCTGCGCAACCCGATCTCCGAGCAGGAGCCGGAGCTGCGCACCACGCTGCTGCCGCCGCTGCTCGCCACGCTGCGGCGCAACCTGGGACGCGGCCACCGCGACCTCGCGCTGTACGAGATCGGCATGGTGTTCCACCCGGCTGACGCACAGGGCACGCCGCCGCGCCTCGGCGTGGACCGGCGCCCGTCCGACGCGGAGCTGGCCCGCGTCAACGAGTTCCTGCCGGAGCAGCCGTGGCACGTGGCCGCGGTGCTGACCGGCGAGGTCGAGCCGGCCGGCTGGTGGGGCGCCGGCCGGGCCGCCGACTGGTCGGACGCCGTCGAGGCGGCGCGGCTGGTCGTGGCCAGGGCCGGGCACACGCCGGAGATCCGGGCCGCCGCCTACGCGCCGTGGCACCCCGGCCGCTGCGCCGAGATCCTGGTCGACGGCACGGTCGTCGGGCACGCCGGTGAGCTGCACCCGCAGGCCTGCGCCGCGCTCGAGCTGCCCCGGCGCACGGCGGCCATGGAGGTCAACCTCGACGCGCTGCCGCTGCCCGACGTGACGGTCGCGCCGCCGATCTCCGGCTTCCCGCCGGCCCTCATCGACGTCGCGCTCGTGGTCGATCGGGCGACGTCCGCGGCCTCCGTCGAGGCGGCGCTGGTCGAGGGCTCGGGTGAGCTGCTGGAGGGCGTCCGACTGTTCGATGTGTACACCGGCGAGCAGGTGGGTGCGGAGCGCAAGAGCCTGGCGTACAAGCTGACGTTCCGGGCGCCCGACCGGACCCTCACGGTCGAGGAGGCGGTCGCCGCCCGTGACGCGGCGGTCGCCGTGGCAGCCGAGCGACTGGGCGCCACGCTTCGCGGCGCGTAGCCTACTCATACGCGTCGATATTCGCTGATGGAGGGGAAGTGGCCGTTAGGTGGACCACTTCCTCTCCATCGATGGACGTGACCGTACTGTAGGGTAAACACGTGTATCTGTTCGCCAGCCGTGCCGCGCTTCACCGGTCGGGGAGGGCCGGTGAGTGACGGTGCCGTGGCCGACCTCGACCCCTTCCGGATCGCGGGCTGAGCGGGTCGGCGTGTACCGACAGTCGCGGTGCGCTAACAAACTGACGGGGAGGCTCGCGTGAGCGCCCCTCGCGAAGGCAGACTCGCAACCGTGGTGAATACCCGGCCGTCCATCCCCATCGGCCGCGGCGAAATCCTCGACCAGGCCCGCACCCGGCTCGCGGCCGGGGGGAGCGTACTGCTGTACGGGCCGGCGGGGATCGGTAAGTCCACCATCCTGCAGGCCCTCGCCGCGGACGCCGGTCCCGCCCTGGTCCTGCGTGCCGACGCCGCCGAAGCCGAAGCCGAACTGCCCTACCTCGCACTGGTCGACCTGTTCGACGGCGTGCTCGACGAGTACGCCGCCGCGCTCCCCGCGCACCTGCGCGCCGCCCTCGACGGCGCGCTGCTGCGCAGCTCCCTGCCGGACACGGCGCACGACCAGCTCGCCGTCCGGCTCGCCGTGCTCGAACTGGTCCGCGCGCTTACCGCCGACCGGCCGGTGCTGCTGGTCCTCGACGACGTGCAGTGGATCGACCAGCCCAGCGCGGGCGTGCTCCGCTTCGTCGTCCGGCGCCTCGGCTCGGTCGCCGCGCGGGTGCTCGCCGCCGAGCGGGTCTCCGACGGCGGCGCTCCGACAGCGCTCGACCTGTGCCCGCCCGGGTGCGTGGAGCTTGCCGTGCCGCCGCTGCCCGAGTCGGACGTCGCCGACCTGCTGCGCGCCCGGCTGGGCGGGCCGGTGCCCCGTAGCCGGCTGCACCGGGTCTACACCGCCAGCGGCGGCAACCCGCTGTTCGCCGTGGAGCTGGGCCGGGCGCTGCGCGAGCGCGACGAGGACTCGCCGACCGCGCCGCTGCCCGTGCCCGACCGGCTGCGGGCGCTGCTCGCCGCCCGGATCGCCACGCTGCCCCCGCGCGTCCGCCCGGCGCTGCTGGTGGCGGCGGCCACCGCCCGCCCGAGCCGGTCGCTGCTCGAGCACTGCGGGATCGCCGTCGACGAGGAGCTGGGCGGGGCGGTCTGCGCCGGGGTGGTCTCCGTCGACGGCGACGCGGTCACGTTCTCCCACCCGCTGCTGCGCGAGATGGTGTACGCCGACGCCACCCCGACGGAGCGGCGGCGCGCGCATGAAATGCTCGCCGACGCGGTCGTCGATCCGGTCGAACGGGCCCGCCACCTGGCGCAGGCGCGGCCGGAGCCGGACGAGTCCCTGGCGGACACGCTCGCCGACGCCGCGGCGGTGGCGCGGCGGCGCGGCGCCCCTGCCACGGCCGCCGACCTGGCCGCGCTCGCGTCCGAGCGCACGCCGGCCGCGCTGCCCGGGGTCGCGGCGCGGCGCTGGCTGTCGGCTGCCGAGTACGCCTACGACGCGGGTTCGCCCGCCGATGCCACCCGGTACGCGACGGTGGCCGTCCGGGAGGCGGCCGACCCGCGTACCCGGGTCGGCGCCCGGCTGCTGCTGGTCGACCTCGCCGGCCAGGACAAGTCGGGAGTGGCGCCGCTGCTGGACGAGGCGTTCCGGGACGCCGCCGATGACCCCGCGCTGCTGGCGCGGGTACGGCTGTACCGGGGTGTCAAGGCGCACTACGACCGCGACACCGAGGCGGCGCTCGCCGAGCTCAAGCGCGCCGAGGAGACCGCCGGGCAGTGCGGTGATCTCGACTGCCTGGTCGAGGTTCTCGGCTGGCAGGGCAGTTTCCACGACGGCCCCGAGGGTGACGAGATCCTGGAGCGGGCCGGTGAGCTGGCGCTGGGGCTGCCGCTGACCCGCCCGGTCATCGCGGCCCGGCAGTTGGCCGCGATGAGCCGGCTGTTCCGCGGCGATGTCGCCGAGGCCATCCGGCGCATCGAGTCGCTGCGTACGGCGGTCGAGAGCGCCGGCACCGTCCACGACCTCGCCGTCGTACTGATCTCGGTCGCCGGCATCTACTGGCGGGCCGGCCGGTGCGCCGACGCGCTCGCCGCCGGTCGCTACTGCGCCCGCCTGTACGCCGACGTGGAGATCACGCCGGGGCCGGGGCTGCTGGTCGGCGCCATGAGTGAGCTGCTCGGCGGCACCGCCGACCAGGCGGCCACCTATGCCGAGCAGGCGGTGCGCGCCATCCAGGACGCCGGCGACGAGGACTGGCTGAAGCTCGCGTACGCCACCCAGGGCATGGTGCACCTGCACCGCGGTGACCCGGCGGCGGCCGCGGACGTGATGCGGCAGGCGTGGGCGATCGAGCAGTCCCACGGCCGGGTGGACCCGGGCGTCCTGCCCTGGCACGCCGACTTCATTGAAGCGCTGATCGCGTCGGGTGCGCGGGCCGAGGCCGCGACGGTGCTGGCCGAGGTGCAGCGCTGCGCCGAGCGGCTCGGGCGCGACGTGGCGCTGCTCGGCCTGGCCCGGGCCCGGGCGATGCTCACCGCGGCGGTCGATCCCCGGGAGGCCGCCGAGTCGCTGGCCGCGGCGATCGAGAAGTGGGCCGACCACCCGTACCCGCTGGAGGTCGCGCGGGCCTGGCACACCCTCGGCGGGCTGGAGCGGCGCGCGCACCGGCGGGGCGCGGCCCGGGCCGCCCTGACCGAGGCGGTCCGCCGGTACACCGCCGCCGAGGCGGTGCCGTGGCGGCAGGTGGCCACCGCGGAGCTGGCCCGGCTCGACGGCGGTCGCGGCGCCGGGCTGTCGGAGACCGAGCGGCGCATCGTCGAGCTGGTGCGTGGCGGCGCCACCAACCGGGAGATCGCCCGGTCCATGTTCCTGTCGATCAAGGCCGTGGAGGCCAACCTGACCCGCCTGTACCGGCGGCTCGGCGTGCGCAACCGGGCTCAGCTGGCCCGCGCGCTCGACTCGATGGACTGACTGCTCTTTCCGGCTGGGGCCCGTGATCATGAGAGCGGGAGTGGTGCCGGGTTGTGTCGGCCGTCACCCTCTTCGCGGTTTCGGTTGCGTACCCTCCGTGACCTCTATACAGTCTCCTGCATAGTCATGCAGGAGGCGGTATGGGAATGCGAGTCGCGGTCGCCGGGGCGAGCGGGTACGCCGGTGGCGAACTGCTGCGCCTGATCGCCGGGCACCCGCACCTCGAGCTCGCCGTCGCGACGGCGCAGAGCCAGGCCGGGTCGCCGCTCGGTGCGGTGCACCCGCACCTGGTCGACCTCGCCGACCACGTCCTCGCACCGACCGAGCCCGCCGCTCTCGCCGACGCCGACCTGGTGTTTCTGGCTCTCCCGCACGGGGAGTCGGCAGCGGTGGCCGCCCAACTTCCGGCCCACACCAAGGTCGTCGACCTGGGAGCCGACCACCGGCTGGTCGATCCGGAGGACTGGACCCGCTACTACCCGGGCGCGCACGCGGGTACCTGGACGTACGGGCTGCCCGAGCTGCCGGGCCAGCGGGAGAAGATCGCCGGGGCCACCCGGGTCGCCGCGACCGGCTGTTACGCGGTCTCCACCATCCTCGCGCTCGCGCCGCTGATCACGGCCGGGGTCGCCAGCCCCGACGACGTGGTCGTCGTCGCCGCGTCCGGCACCTCCGGAGCCGGCAAGTCGCCCAAGGCGCACCTGCTCGGCAGCGAGGTCATGGGCGACCTGAGCCCGTACAAGGTCGGCGCGCACCAGCACGTACCCGAGATCAAGCAGGCGTCCGGCGCCCGGACGCTGTCGCTCACGCCGGTCCTCGCGCCCATGCCGCGCGGGATCCTGTCGACCGTCACCGCGGTCGCCACCGCCGCCGGCGTGGACGTGCGCGCGGTCCTGGCCGACGCGTACGCGGGGGAGCGGTTCGTCCGGGTCCTGCCCGAGGGCCGCTGGCCGCACACGGCCGCCACGTACGGGTCGAACGCCTGCCACCTGCAGGGCACGGTCGACCTCGACTCCGGCCGCCTGCTCGTCACATCCGCGATCGACAACCTCGGCAAGGGCGCGGCGGGCCAGGCGGTCCAGTGCGCCAACCTCATGCTCGGCCTGCCCGAGGAGGCAGGCCTCACGGCGAACGGAGTGGCACCGTGAGTGTTACCAGTCCGAAGGGGTTCCGGGCGGCCGGGGTGACCGCCGGCCTGAAACCGTCCGGTAAGCCTGACGTGGCGCTCGTCGTCAACGACGGGCCGGACGCCACCGCGGCCGGCGTGTTCACCGCCAACCGGGTCAAAGCCGCGCCGGTGTTGTGGAGCCAGCAGGTGCTGCGCGCGGGCATCGTGCGCGCCGTCGTGCTCAACTCCGGCGGCGCCAACGCCTGCACCGGCCCGCAGGGTTTCCAGGACACCCATCGCACCGCCGAGCACGTCGCGGCCCGGCTGACGGCGGCCTCGCGGCAGCCGTTCGGCGCGGCGGACGTCGCCGTCTGCTCGACCGGCCTCATCGGTGAGCGGCTGCCCATGGACAAGCTGCTGCCAGGGGTGGACGCGGTCGTGCGTGGGCTCGCCCGCGACGGCGGCGACGCCGCCGCAGCAGCGATCATGACGACGGACACCCAGCCCAAGACGACCGTCAAGACCGGCGAGGGGTACACCGTCGGCGGCATGGCCAAGGGCGCGGGGATGCTCGCGCCGGCTCTCGCCACCATGCTGTGCGTCCTCACGACCGACGCGGTGGCCTCCTCGGCGGTCCTCGACGCGGCGCTGCGCGAAGCGTGCCGGCTCACCTTCGACCGGATCGACTCCGACGGCTGCATGTCGACCAACGACACGGTGCTGCTGCTGGCCAGCGGCGCCTCCGGCATCGAGCCCTCGCCTCTGGAGCTGACCGCCGTGGTCACCGAGGCCTGCCACGACCTCGCCCAGCAGTTGCTCGCCGACGCGGAGGGCGCGACCAAGGACATCGCCATCGAGGTGACCGGCGCGGCGAGCGAAGCCGACGCGCTGGAGGTCGGCCGCTCGATCGCCCGCAACAACCTGGTCAAGTGCGCGTTCTTCGGCAACGACCCCAACTGGGGCCGCATCCTCGCCGCGATCGGCACCACCGCCGCCACCTTCGACCCGGACGCGATCGACGTGGCCATCAACGGCGTGTGGGTGTGCCGCAACGGTGCCGCCGGTGACGACCGGGGCAAGGTCGACCTGACCAGCCGCAAGGTCACCGTCCGGGTCGACCTGCACGCCGGCGACGCCGCGACGACGATCTGGACCAGCGACCTGACCACCGGCTACGTCCACGAGAACTCGGCGTATTCGACATGAACGGACGGGATCTCGGGATCGCGCTCGGCAAGGCCTCCACGCTGATCGAGGCGCTGCCGTGGCTGCGGGAGTTCCACGGCGCGACCGTCGTCGTCAAGTACGGCGGCAACGCGATGATCGACAACGAGCTGAAGCGGGCGTTCGCCGCGGACATGGTGTTCCTGCGGTACGTGGGGATCAAGCCGGTCGTCGTGCACGGCGGCGGGCCCCAGATCTCATCGATGCTGGGTCGGCTCGACATCGAAAGTGAGTTCCGCGGGGGCCTGCGCGTGACGACGCCCGAGGCGATGGACGTGGTCCGCATGGTTCTCGTCGGGCAGGTCGGCCGGGAGTTGGTGAACCTCATCAACGGCTACGGCCCGCTCGCGGTCGGGATGTCCGGTGAGGACGCGGCGCTGTTCACGGCCGTACGGCGGGCCGCCATGGTCGACGGGGAGCCGGTCGACGTGGGGCAGGTGGGCGACGTCGCCGAGGTCAACACCTCCGCGATCACCGACCTGATCGAGGCCGGCCGGATCCCGGTGGTGTCGACGGTCGCCCCCGACGCCGACGGCGTCCTGCACAACCTCAACGCCGACACCGCCGCCGGCGCGCTCGCGGTGGCGTTGAACGCGCGCAAGCTCGTCGTCCTCACCGACGTCGAGGGCCTGTACGCCGACTGGCCCGACACCGGCAGCCTCATCACCCAGATGACCGCCGACGAGCTGGCCGGCATGCTGCCCACGCTCGACGCGGGGATGGTCCCGAAGATGGAGGCCTGCCTGCGGGCGGTCAAGGGCGGGGTGCCGGCCGCGCACGTCGTGGACGGGCGGGTACCGCACTCGATCCTGCTCGAAGTGTTCACCTCGGAAGGGTTCGGAACGATGGTGGTCCCATCATGAGTGTGGTCGAGCAGTGGAAGTCCGCGGTCATGAACACGTACGGCGCGCCGTCGCTCGCCCTGGTACGCGGTGAGGGCGCGGTCGTCGTCGACGAGGCCGGAAAGTCCTACGTGGACTTCCTCGGCGGGATCGCGGTGAACGCGCTCGGCCACGCCCACCCGGCCGTGGTACGCGCGGTCACCGAGCAGATCCAGACGCTCGGCCATGTGTCCAACCTGTACGCGGCGAAGCCGCCGGCGGCGCTGGCCGAGCGGCTCGTGGCGCTCGCGGGAGCACCGGGCGCCGTCTTCTTCGCCAACTCCGGCGCCGAGGCCAACGAGGCGGCGTTCAAGCTGTCCCGGCGTACCGGACGCACCCACATCGTCGCGGCGGCCGGCGGGTTCCACGGCCGGACGATGGGCGCGCTGGCGCTCACCGGCCAGCCGGCCAAGCGCGAGCCGTTCCTGCCGCTGCCGGAACAGGTGACGCATGTGCCGTACGGCGACGCCGACGCGCTGGCCGCCGCGGTCACCGACGCCACCGCCATGGTGATCCTCGAACCGATCCAGGGGGAGGGCGGCGTCGTCGTGCCGCCCGCCGGATACCTGGCCGCGGCCCGCGAGATCACCGCCCGGCACGGCGCGCTGCTCGCCCTCGACGAGGTGCAGACCGGTATCGGGCGCACCGGGTACTGGTACGCCTTCCAGGCTGAAGGCGTCGCGCCGGACGTGGTGACGCTCGCCAAGGGGCTCGGCGGCGGCCTGCCGATCGGCGCCTGCATGGCGTTCGGCGAGGCGGCGGCGCTGCTCGGCCCGGGCAGCCACGGCAGCACGTTCGGCGGCAATCCGGTCTGCTGCGCCGCGGCGCTGGCCGTCCTCGACACCATCGAGTCCGAAAACCTGCTCGACCACGTCAAGCGGGTCGGTGAGCGGCTGCGCGCCGGCATCGAGGCACTCGGCCACCCGCTCGTCGCGGGGGTCCGCGGCGCCGGGCTGCTGCTGGGCGTCGTGTTCAGCGCACCGGTCTCGGCCGCGGTGGCGGGCGCGCTGCGCGACGCCGGGTTCCTCGCCAACGCCGTACAGCCCGACGTGCTGCGCCTGGCGCCGCCGTTGATCCTGACCGCCGACCAGGCGGACGCGTTCGTGGCCGCCCTGCCGGCCGCTCTGGAGAAAGCACAATGATCCGGCACATCCTGCGTGACGACGACCTGACGGCGGCCGAGCAGGCCGCCGTCCTCGATCTGGCGGCCCAGCTGAAGGCCGACCGGTACGGCCAGCGGCCGCTCGCCGGTCCGCGCTCGGTCGCGGTCATCTTCGAAAAGCCCAGCCTGCGTACCCGGGTGTCGTTCGAGGCCGGGATCGTCGAACTGGGCGGCCACCCGATCATCATCGACGCCCAGAGCACCCACTTCGGCCGGGGCGAGACGGTGGCGGACGCCGCCCGGGTGCTGTCGCGGTTCGTGCGCGCGGTCGTGATCCGGACCGGCGCCGACGAGCGGCTCGCCGAGCTCGCCGCCGGGGCGACCGTGCCGGTGGTCAACGGGCTCACCGACGGGTTCCACCCCTGCCAGCTGCTGGCCGACCTGCTCACGGTCCGGGAGCGGCTGGGCTCGACCCAGGGCCGGACCCTCGCCTTCCTCGGCGACACGGGCAACAACATGGCCAACTCGTACCTGCTGGGCGGGGCGACGGCGGGCATGCACGTACGGCTCGCCGGCCCGGCCGGCTTCGACCCCGACCCGGCGGTCGTGGCGCGCGCCGCGCAGATCGCCGCGACGACGGGCGGCTCGATCGAGGTCGGCCACGACCCGGTGCGGGCCGTGGCCGGCGCCGACGTGGTCGCCACCGACTGCTGGACGTCGATGGGGCAGGAGAGCGACGGCCTGGACCGGATCACGCCGTTCCGGCCGTACCAGGTCAACGCCGACCTGCTTGCCGGCGCCAAGCCGCACGTGGTCGTGCTGCACTGCCTGCCCGCCCACCGCGGCGAGGAGATCACCAGCGACGTGCTCGACGCCAGCGCCGCCTGGGACGAGGCCGAGAACCGGCTGCACGCCCAGAAGGCCCTGCTCACCTGGCTGCTGTCATGACCGCCCCGCAGACCAAAGCCGCCCGGCACGCCCGCATCGACGCGCTCATCCGGCAGCGCCCGGTGCGCTCCCAGACCGAGCTCGCCGATCTGCTCGCCGCCGAGGGGATCCAGGTCACCCAGGCCACCCTGTCGCGGGACCTGGAGGAGCTGGGCGCGGTCAAGGTGGGCGGGGCGTACCTGATCCCGGAGGACGGCAGCCGACCGTTGCGCCACGCCGAGCAGGCGCCGGCCCGCCTCGTACGGCTACTGCGCGAGCTGCTCACCGGCGCGGACGCCAGCGGCAACCTGGTCGTCCTGCGTACCCCGCCGGGCGCCGCGCAGTTCCTGGCCAGCGCGCTGGACCGCTCCGGCCTGCCGGACGTGATCGGCACGATCGCCGGCGACGACACGATCCTGGTCGTCGCCCGGGACGTGATGGGCGGCCCGGCGCTGGCCGAGAAGCTGTCGGCCTGGGGCCGTACCGATGCCGCGGCCGGGCCCGTTGACAACGACATCGCAGCCGCTCCCCCGGGCGGCACACAGCTAGTAGAAGGATTTGAAAGGAGCACATCATGACCGACCGGGTCGTGCTTGCATACTCCGGAGGGCTGGACACCTCCGTCGCCATCCCGTACCTCGCCGAGAAGACCGGCGCCGAGGTCATCGCCGTGGCGGTCGACGTCGGCCAGGGCGGCGAGGACCTGGCCGTCATCCGCCAGCGGGCGCTCGACTGCGGCGCCGTCGAGGCGGAGGTCGTCGACGCCAAGGAGGAGTTCGCCGCCGACTTCTGCCTGCCGGCGCTGCGCGCGAACGCCCTCTACATGGACCGGTACCCGCTGGTGTCGGCGCTGTCCCGGCCGCTGATCGTGCGCCACCTCGTGGCGGCGGCCCGCAAGCACGGCGGCACGATCGTGTCCCACGGCTGCACCGGCAAGGGCAACGACCAGGTCCGGTTCGAGGTCGGCATCGGCGCGCTCGCGCCCGACCTCAAGGTCATCGCTCCGGCCCGCGACTTCGCCTGGACCCGCGACAAGGCGATCGCGTACGCCGAGGAGAAGGGCCTGCCGATCGACGTGTCGCACAAGTCCCCGTACTCGATCGACCAGAACCTGTGGGGCCGCGCCGTCGAGACCGGGTTCCTCGAGGACATCTGGAACGCGCCGATCGAGGACCTCTACAGCTACACCCAGGACCCGACGGTACCGAAGGACGCCGACGAGGTCGTCATCACCTTCGACGGCGGCGTACCGGTGGCCATCGACGGCGAGACCGTCACGCCGTACCAGGCCGTCGCGGAGCTGAACCGGCGCGCGGGTGAGCACGGGGTCGGCCGCCTCGACATGGTCGAGGACCGGCTCGTGGGCATCAAGAGCCGTGAGGTGTACGAGGCCCCCGGCGCGATCGCCCTCATCACCGCCCACCAGGAGCTGGAGAACGTCACGGTCGAGCGGGACGTGGCCCGCTTCAAGCGCACCGTCGACCAGCGGTGGGGCGAGCTGGTCTACGACGGCCTGTGGTTCTCGCCGTTGAAGAAGGCGCTCGACGCGTTCATCGCGGAGACCCAGAAGCACGTGTCCGGCGAGATCCGTCTGGTGCTGCACGGGGGCCGGGCGACGGTGACCGGCCGGCGCTCCGAGGCCAGCCTGTACGACTTCAGCCTGGCCACGTACGACGAGGGCGACATGTTCGACCAGTCGCTGGCCAAGGGCTTCGTCGACCTGTGGGGCCTGCCCAGCCGGCTGGCCGCCGCCCGCGACGCCCGCCTGGAGCACTGACCCGCCCATACGCGATCTTGGGGAGTTTGACATCGTATTCGGTGTCAAACTCCCCAAGATTTACCTGAAGTCCTGAAGTCCTGAAGGAGTAAGCGCGTGACGCAGACCGACGGACCCACGCGGCTGTGGGGCGGCCGCTTCGCCGGTGGTCCGGCCGAAGCCCTGGCCCGGCTCAGCGTGAGCGTCCAGTTCGACTGGCGCCTGGCCCCGTACGATCTCGCCGCCTCCCGGGCGCACGCCCGGGTCCTGGCTCGGGCCGGTCTGCTCGACGCCGAGGAGCTCGGCCAGATGCTCGCCGCGCTCGACGACCTCGAGTCGGCCTGCGCGGCGGGCGAGTTCCGGCCGACCGTCGAGGACGAGGACGTGCACACCGCGCTCGAGCGCGGCCTCCTCGAACGCCTCGGCACGCTGGGCGGCAAGCTGCGGGCCGGGCGTTCCCGCAACGACCAGGTCGCCACCGACCTGCGCCTGTACCTGCGCGACCACGCCCGTGGCGTCGCCGCCCGGATCGTCGAACTGGCGGACGCGCTCGTCGACCAGGCCGGCCGGCACATCGACACGCCCGCCCCCGGCTTCACCCACATGCAGCCGGCGCAGCCGGTCACCTTCGGACACCACCTCCTCGCGCACGTCCAGGCGCTGCTGCGCGACCTCGACCGGCTGCGCGACTGGGACCGCCGCGCCGCCGTCTCGCCGCTGGGCTCCGGGGCACTCGCCGGCTCGTCGCTGCCGCTCGACCCGGTTGTCGTCGCCCACGAGCTGGGCTTCGACGCGGCGGTCGCCAACTCCATCGACGGCGTCGCCGACCGCGACTTCGTCGCCGAGTTCCTGTTCGTCGCGGCGCTCACCGGCGTGCACCTGTCCCGCATCGGCGAGGAGGTCGTGCTCTGGACGACGCCGTCGTTCGGCTGGGTCGAGCTCGACGACGCCTTCGCGACCGGTTCGTCGATCATGCCCCAGAAGAAGAACCCCGACATCGCCGAACTGGCCCGGGGCAAGTCCGGCCGGCTGATCGGCCACGTCGCCGGCGTACTGGCCATGCTCAAGGGACTCGCGCTCGCGTACGACCGGGACCTGCAGGAGGACAAGGAGCCGGTCTTCGACGCGGTCGACACCCTGGAGCTGGTCCTGCCCGCGCTCGCCGGCATGATCTCGACCATGACGGTACGGGTGGACCGACTCGCCGAGGCCGCGCCGCGCGGGTACACCCTGGCCACCGAGGTCGCCGACTGGCTGGTGCAGCGGGGCGTGCCGTTCCGCGAGGCCCACGAGATCACCGGCAAGCTGGTGATGATCTGCGCCGCGCGCGAGTGCCCGCTGGAGGACGTGTCCGACGAGGACCTGGCCGCGTGCAGCCCGCACCTGACCCCGGACGTGCGCGAGGTGCTGTCGGTACGCGGGGCGCTCGCGGCGCGTACGACGCCGGGCTCGACGGGTCCCGGTCCGGTGAGTGAGCAGTTCGCCGCCGTGCAGGACCGCCTCGACGGCTGGCGGGAATGGGTCGGGGAGTCGGTCGTACCGCGGTAGCCGGATGAGTCACCAACTCCTGGATCTGCTCGCCGGCCCCGCCGAGGTGGCGGCCCCGGGGCTGCTCGGCTGCCGCCTGACCGCCGGCGGCGTGACTGTACGGCTCAGCGAGGTCGAGGCGTACGCCGGCACGGCCGGCGACCCGGCCTCACATGCCTACCGCGGCCGTACGCCCCGCAACGCGGTGATGTTCGGCCCGCCGGGGTACGCGTACGTCTACTTCACGTACGGGATGCATTTCTGCATGAACGTGGTCTGCGGTCCGGAGGGTGAGGCCGCGGCGGTCCTGCTGCGGGCCGGTGAGGTGGTCGACGGCGTCGAGGAGGCGCGGGCGCGGCGCCGGCTGCGGGTACCCGACGACCGGCAGCTCGCCCGCGGCCCGGCCCGGCTGTGCTCGGCGCTCGGCATCGACCGGTCGGCGTACGGCACGTACCTGCTCGGCGGTGGCCCGGTCACCCTGCTGCCGCCGGAGAAGCCCGTACCCGCCGAGCTGATCTGCAGTGGCCCGCGCGTGGGGGTGACCGGCGGCCACGACACCCCGTGGCGCTTCTGGATCAAAGGTGACCCGACCGTCAGCGAGTACCGGCGGCACGTGCCGAAACGGTCGTCGCGGATCCGCGCCTGACAACCCGTTACGACCGCGCGCCCCCGATGAGGGACAATCGCGGGCGTGACCGACGTACTCGATGACTTGCAGTGGCGCGGCCTGATCGCGCTCTCCACCGACCTCGACGCCCTGCGCGCGGAGATGGCGCGTGGGCCGATCACCTACTACTGCGGCTTCGACCCGACGGCGCCCAGCCTGCATGTCGGGAACCTGGTCCAGATCCTGACCGTGCGGCGCCTGCAGCTCGCCGGTAACAAGCCGCTCGCTCTCGTGGGCGGCGCCACCGGCCTGATCGGCGACCCCAGGCCGCAGTCGGAACGCCAGCTCAACTCGCGCGAGACGGTCGCCGGCTGGGTCGAGCGGGTACGCGGGCAGATCGAGCCGCTGCTGGACTTCGACGGCGAGTACGCCGCCCGCATGGTCAACAACCTGGACTGGACCGAAGGGCTGTCCGCGCTCGACTTCCTGCGCGACATCGGCAAGCACTTCCGGGTCAACGCCATGCTCGCCAAGGAGGCGGTCAGCGCCCGGCTCAACTCCGAAGCCGGCATCAGCTACACCGAGTTCAGCTACCAGATCCTGCAGGGGATGGACTTCCTGGAGCTGTTCCGCCGGTACGGGTGCCGCCTGCAGACCGGTGGCAGCGACCAGTGGGGCAACCTGACGGCAGGCAGCGACCTGATCCGCCGGGTCACCGGTGAGTCGGTGCACCTGCTGGCCACGCCGCTGATCACGAACGCGTCGGGCGAGAAGATCGGCAAGTCCACCGGTGGCGGCAACCTCTGGCTCGACCCGGAGATGACCAGCCCGTACGCGCTGTACCAGTACTTCATCAACGTCGACGACGCGACGGTCGGACCGCTGTTGCGGATCTTCACGTTCCTCGACCGCGAGGAGATCCTCGCCCTGGAGAAGGAGACCGCCGAGCGGCCCGCCGCGCGCGTCGCGCAGCGGCGGCTGGCCGAAGAGGTCACCCGCCTGGTCCACGGCGAGGAGGAGACCCGCGCCGTCATCGCCGCCAGCCAGGCCCTGTTCGGGCGGGGCGACCTCGAGGCGCTGCCGCCGGCGACGCTGCGGGCGGCGCTTGCCGAGGCGGGGCTGGCCGAGATCCGGAGCTCTCTGCCACCGGTCGCCGCACTGCTCAAGGAGTCCGGCCTGGTTTCGAGTATGAACGAGGCCAGGCGCACCATCGCCGACGGCGGCGCGTACATCAACAACGTCCGGGTGACCGATGCGGAGGAGGCGGTCTCCGAGGACGCGCTCCTGCACGGTCGTTGGCTCGTCCTGCGCCGGGGCAAGAAGACCATCGCGGGGGTCGAGCTGGTGCGTTAGGCGTACGGGTATGGCCGGCGCCTCTCGGGCGCCGGCCATACCTGGCGTCGTGGAGCTCGACGGGTGGTTGCCGCAGCGTCGACGGCGACGGGAATGCGTCTCCGGCCGTGGTTGTTGGACTCGCTGCCGCCGGCCGCTTGGCCGGTCCGGGTGCTGACTCTTGGGGTGGGAATGAGTCGTCGCTGGCCGGCGATGACAGTAGGGCTCCGCTCGGTGAGCGTCCTCAGCGTTCCCGTAGTGCATCGTTCGCGATGGTCAGTCGGAATGTGACGCAGGACAACGGTCGCGGATTTGACGATCATGAGCCGTCGAGCGTAATTTTCTCTTTGCCCGCGGGGCTGACGGAGATCATCTCCGGCGGCGGCGGGCCAAGCCAGGTGGGTGGTGCGTGAGCGCTGGCCTGACTGGTGCCCGATGTGGCAACTACTTCGACCGGATCTGCGGTTCGTTTGGAGTGGGAGCTCAAATCGGGTAACCTGAACGACCGGCAGGGAACCGGGCGAGTGCGGTGCGGGAGCGCCGTGGCGGCCGGCCTGTCAAAATCCTTCGATGTTGTGTCGTTGGTTGTCTGCTGCGCTGGTGCGCGGATCGGACAGTGGGTGCCAAACCCGGCAAGCCGGGACTTGACACCACGAACCGGACGGGATAACGTTAGGGAGTTGCCCCGGATGCGGGCCGC
>NZ_JAATVY010000022.1 GCF_011947195.1 Planosporangium thailandense
CCAGATCGGCCGGCTCGGCCGACGGTGGCTTGCTGTCGGTCACCGAGCTGATCCGGTCTCGCCCTGCAGAACAGCCATGTACCACAAGGCGTCAGGACCGCCGGGAACGTCACACCCGGCCGGCGACGGGCCCGCCCGGCGGCTTGCGGATCAGGCCGTACGCGCCGGTCTTGCCGTCCTCGGGGCAGATGAGCAGCGGTGCGGCGGCCCAGCTCCCGAAGTGGGTGAACGCCCCGTTGCCGTCGACGTCGTCGGCCAGCAGCACACCACCGGCGCTGAGGTACCGCCAGACCGTGCCGAACTCGAACAGCATGTTCCCGTGGGTGTGCAGCCCGTCGTGGACGAAAAGCTGGATCGAGCCCAGCCGGGCGAGGACGGTTGGCAGAAACCTCCGGCTCGAGCCACGGACATACGTCCATCGCCGGCGCAGCTCGGGCCGTACCGCCGCCGACGCCTCCCCGCGCCAGGCCAGGCTGAGGTCGGGCAGATCGATGCTCCACAGCGCGCCCCGCCCGTTGCGCTCCATCGCCTCGAGCAGCACGGAGGTCGTGACCCCACGCGCGACGCCGGTCTCCACCACCCGCTCGGGGCGGAGATGCCGGGCCACCGTCCAGACGGTGCGTGCCAACGCGGCGCCCGCGTCGTGCCCGCAGGAGCCGGGCAGCCGTGCGGTGATCGACCCCCAGACGTCGTCGAAGCCGGCGCACTCGGCAGCGTCGGCAGGTAGGTCCAGCAGCTCGTGCAGCCGGTCGTCGCGCTCCCGGCAGGGCGCGACGCGCACGGACAGGACGGTGTCCAGCGATCGTTCGAGCCGGCCACGTACCCGGTCGGCGGCCTCCGTGGGCCGGTGGAGCAGCGCGGCGGCGCGGTACACCTGGTAGCCCAGGCGCCGCCCGGCGGACCGTTCCGGTGAGTTCATCGACCTCCACCCGTGGGCGGTCGGCCTACCCGAAGGCCACCGTGGGAAACCCGTGGCAAATCGGTGGGGTCAGTCGCCGGCGGGCAGGTGGCGCTGGTCGCGCCGCAGCGGGTGGTCGGCGGGCACCTCGATGAGGACGATCCGTACCCCGTCCGGGTCGGAGATCCACATCTCGACGAGCCCCCACGGCTCGAGCCGCGGCGGCCGGATCACCGGTACGCCGGCGGCGAGCAGGCGTTCGTGCTCGGCGCCCACGTCGCGTACCTGGAACGCCAACTCGACCACGGAGCCGGGCTCGCCGCCGGAGCGGCCGGACACTTCAAGCAGCCCCTGGCCGAGAAAGAAGACCACGCCGGGGCTGTCCGGCGGGCCGAACTCACGGTAGATCGCCAGGCCGAGGGTGTCCCGGTAGAAGCTCTGGGTACGCCGGAGATCCGACGGGCGCAGCAGGATACGGCTGGCGAGCACCTCCATGCGTTCGATCCTGCTCCGCGTACGCGCGGGTCGCCGGACGGGTGGCTGCCGGCGCCGATGCCTGCGATCCTGGATATGCACAGCCGCCGACCCGACAGGGGCCTTCACTCGGGGGTGAGCCATGGCGGACCAGGCCGCCGGTGGAGCCACCGGAGCGTCGGTAGCGGGCCCGAGGCCGGTGTGGCCGATCCTCGGGCCGTCGCTGGTCGCCGCGATCGGTGGCTTCCTGTTCGGGTACGACACGGGCGTCATCTCGGCCGCGCTGCTGTACCTGTCGCCCGCCTTCCACCTCTCCGACACCGACAAGCAGGTCGTGGTCGCGTCGCTGCTGCTGGGCGCGATCGTCGGCGTGCTCGCCGCCGGCCCGCTGGTGGACCGGATCGGCCGCCGCCGCATGCTCATGGCCGCCGCCGCGGTGTTCGGCGCGGGTGCGCTGGCGTCCGGGTTCGCGCCGAACGCGGCCGTTCTGGTCGTGGCCCGGTTCTTCCTCGGGGTCGCCATCGGGACGGCGTCGCTCGTCGTACCGACCTACATCGCCGAGATGGCGCCGCGCGCCATCAGGGGCCGGCTCGTCTCGCTCCAGCAACTGATGATCACTGTCGGGATCTTCGTGTCGTACCTCGTCGGCTACGCCTTCGCGGCCAGCCACGGCTGGCGGTGGATGCTCGGTCTGGCCGTGGTGCCGGCCGCCGTGATGTTCGCCGGCCTGCTCGGCCTGGCGGAGAGCCCGCGCTGGCTCCTGGCGCGCGGACGCGACGCCGAGGCCTGCGAGATCATGCTGCGCACGCGGTCGGTCGAGGAGGCGGAGGCGGAGATCGCCGAGATCAGGGCGCTGGCCGAGGTGGAGCGCCGGTTGACGTTCCACGACCTGCTCACGCCGCAGCTACGTCCGGCGGTGCTGCTCGGGGTGGTGGTGGCCGCCACCAACCAGTTGGTGGGCGTCAACGCGATCATCTACTACACGCCGACGCTGCTCACCCGTACCGGCTTCGGGGCGAACGCGGCGATCCTGTCGACCGTCGGCATCGGGCTGGTCAACATGATCGTGACGATCGTGGCCCTGTCGGTGGTCGACCGGCTGGGCCGGCGCCCGCTGCTGCTCGGCGGTATCGCCGTCGTCGTCGTGGATCTGATCTTCCTCGGCGCGCTCTATCTGCTGCCGGCGCAGGCGGGTCCGCTCCGCTGGTTGACGGTCGCTGCCCTCTGTGTCTACATCGCGGCCTTCGCCGCCAGCCTGGGCCTGGGGATCTGGTTGATCAACAGTGAGATCTTCCCGACCGCGGTGCGGGGCAAGGCGGCCGGGTTCGGGACGGTGACGCACTGGGGACTGGACTTCGTGATCTCGCTGACGGTGCTGACGACCATCAACGCGCTGACCGCCACCGGCCTGTTCTGGATGTACGCGTTCTTCGGCGTCCTCGGCTTCGCCTACCTGTACCGGCATCTGTCGGAGACGAAGGGGCGCAGCCTGGAGGAGATCGAGACCTCGCTGCGTGGGCGTCCGAAGGTACGCCGGGCCGCCCGGCCGCGGCTGACCTGAGCGCCGGTGTGCCACTTGCGCGCCCGGGGTACTAGTCGGCTATGCGCATGCGTCGGCCCCGTGGCTACTACGACCCTCGATACGGTGACCCCTACGCGTACCGGGGCTGGGGACGCCCCCGGTACTCGGCCGGCAATTCGTGCCTGCGGGACGCGTGCCTGCTCGAGACCGGCTGCTGCGTCGCCGAGGCGCTCGACGGCAACTGTCTGATCGCGGGGCTGCTCCTGGTGCCGCAGTTCGTCGGAGCGACCACCGCCGCCATGCTGACCGCGGGTCGCCGCGCGAACGTGAGTGCCGGCGGGCGGCCGTCGCGGCTGGCCGCCGGGCTGGTCGGCGCCATCCGGGTCTACCAGCGGGAGATCAGCGCACGTCGCCGGCCGTGCTGCCGGTTCACCCCGAGCTGTTCGGAGTACGCGGTGGGTGCGCTGCAGACCCACGGGGTACGCCGTGGTCTCGGCCTGGCGGCGCGCCGGCTGTTGCGCTGCCGGCCGGGCGGCGCGCGGGGCGCGGATCCCGTACCGGCGCCGGCTGTCGCCTGAACCAGTGGCCCGCGGCGCGGTCGGTGACGGCGCCGCGATCATGGCGCTACGCAGGGTGGTTGCGAGATCGTACGTTCGGACGAGGGCGTGATCATTAAATCGGTGACAGTCGGGACCGTATGAGCAATAGATGGCGTATTGTCCGTAATTGTTCACGTTGCGTACCACGGCCTCTGTTTGGGAAGTTCGACGACGCCCAATTCCCCCCGGACAAGGACATCGAATGATCCATCGTGGGCTCGTGCGCACCGCCATCGCCGCTGGCGCGATGTTTGTGGGCGCAGCCGTCGCCGCCGCCCCGGCCGCAGCGGCGGAAACCCCGTCTCCCGACTTCGGCTTCGCGAAGCTGACGCTCCCGCACGTTCCGCTGAAGGCCGGCGACTTCAGCCCCAAAGGCTGTGACGGCATCCCCGGCGGCGCCAAGACCGGCACCGACGGCTGGGTGTTCAACCAGCCGGTGAAGGGCGCGACCGACTACGGGTACATCGTCGGTCTGCTCGATATGGACAACAAGCAGGTCGTCACGCTCGGAATCAGCGCCGACGGCGTCACCGGCCTCGAACTCGACCAGTCGGCGGCGCAGGGGCTCAAGGACGGCACGCTCGGCAGCAGCGCCGTGAAGTCGCTCGCGGCCGCGGCCGCCGCCGACGACTCGTCCGACGGCGTCAAGGAGGTCCCCGCGCCCAAGGGCGTCGCCGGCGGCCTGACCTCGACCGGCGAGGGTTGGCTGCAGACCCCCGCAGGCTGGCAGTTGGCGAGCGGCGCCCTGCTGTACTCGCCGCAGGTCGAGGGCGCGCCCGAGGACTTCACGCTCGCACGCGTCTGCGCCCCGAAGACCGAGAGCAGTCCGACGCCCACCGCGAGCGTGCCCGCGCCCCCGTCGAAGGCGCCCGGTGCGGGTGGCGGTAGCGGCTCCTCGCTGCCCGTGACCGGCGCCAACGTCGCCGCCGTCGCCGGCGTCGGTGTCGTGCTGGTCGCGATCGGCGCGCTGTTCGTGCTGCGCCGCCGCCGCGACACCACGAAGTTCGTCGCCTGAAGCAGGGCAACGACGCTCGTCGCCTGATACGGCAACGCTGAAAGCGCCGGCCGGGTCACGTAACCGTGGCCCGGCCGGCGCGTTCTCCCTCCTACAGCTCGGCGATCGTGTGCGGTACCTCGTCGAGGAGTTCGCGCGCGAGGAATCCGATCCGGCCGAACCGGGCCGCCAGCCGCTGCCCGCTGCCGGCGTGGGCGTACGCGCCCCAGCAGGCGGCCTGTGCCGGATCCGCGCCGCGCGACAGCAGCCCGGCGACGATTCCGGCGCGGACGTCGCCGCTGCCCGACGTGCCCAGGCCGGCGTCGCCGCTCTCCTCGCGCCAGATCCGGCCGTCAGGAGCGGCGATGTGGCCGAACAACGAGACGACGGCGCCGTAGCGCTCGGCCAGTGCGGCGGCGGCGCGGCCGAGGTCGTCGTCGGGCTCGCGGCCGAGCAGGTACTTCGCCTCGGTGAGGTTGGGGGTCAGGACGACCGGACGGTCGCGCCCGGCCAGCAGGTCGGGTTCGTGGCTGAGCGCGCCCAACGCGTACGCGTCGAGCACCAGCGCGGTGCCCGGACCGGCCGCGTCGAGGATGTGGCGCAGCAGGAGGCCGGTCTCCTCGATGTTGTCCAGGCCGGGGCCGACGGCGATGGCCCGCGCCTGTGCGGCCAGGTCGACCAGCCGCCGCGGTGGGCGTCCGGCGACCGAACCCTCGGCCGTCTCCGGCAACCCGATCACCAGCGCTTCGGGTACCTGGATGCTCAGCGCCGTGGCGGTCGACTCGGCCACGGCGAGCTGGAGTACGCCCGCCCCGGCGCGCAGCGCGGCGACGCCCGCGAGCAGCACCGCGCCGGGCGTGAACCGGGAACCGCCGACGACGAGCACGGTTCCCCGGCTGCCCTTGTCGCCGTCGGGTGCGGGCAGCGGCCACTCCCGCAGCAGCCGCGGGGTGATGACCGTCGCCTCAGACCGGCTCGGCACGGACCTCCTCCTCTCGCGTCGGTGTCGCGCCTTCGCGGTGCAGGTGGTCGATGCGGTTGAAGTCGACCAGGCGGAGGCGCCCGTCGTCGCCGCGCCCCCAGCTGCTGATGGAGCAGTTGGCGATCGTGCCGTCGTGTGCGAGCCGGGTCAGGTCGGCCTCGGTGAGGTCTTCGATGAGGTACCGGAGCAGGTAGACCACCGCCTCGTGCCCGACGAGCAGCACCCGGCCGTCGGCGTGGTCGCGGCGCAGGTCGCCGAGCAGGCTGCGCAGCCGCAGCGCCACGTCCGCCCACGACTCACCGCCGGGGGGCCGGTAGTAGAACTTGCCGAGCCGCCGCCGGCGCTCCGCCTCGGCGGGCAGCCGGGTCTGCACCCCGTGGGTGGTGAGCAGGTCGAGGATGCCCAGCTCCCGGTCGCGTAACCGCTCGTCGCGTACCAACGGGACGGCCAGCCCGGCGAGGGCGAGCTCGGCGGTCTGCACGGTCCGCAGGTACGGGGAGACCACGGCGATCTCGGGCTGCTGCTTGTCGGGCAGGTCGGCGAGCCAGTGCCGGACGGCGGCGGCCTGCTGGTGCCCGGTCTCCGACAGCGGCACGTCGGCGTCCCGTTCCGGGATGTCGATCAGCTCCAGCCCGCCGGCCTCGGCCTGTGCCGCGGCGAGATTGCCGGTGCTCTCACCGTGCCGGATGATGCCGAGCCATTCCAGTTCCGCCATATGCCCACCGGTACCCGTCCGCCGGCTGACGGTAAACCGTCACCAGCGGTGGTGCACCTGCGGCGCGACGAGTTCCCGGTAGATCGCCGCCACCTCGTCGTGGGTGGCCTGCGGCAGCGGTGGCAGGACGGCCGCGGCCGCGTTCGCGCGCGCCTGTTGCGGGTTGCGGGCGCCCGGGATCACCGCGGACACCGCCGGGTGATCGATGATCCAGCGCAGCGCGAACTGTGCGGTCGTGGCGCCAGGCGGAACCAGCGGGGCGAGCCGGCGGACGACCTCGAGGCCGGTCGCGAAGTCCACGCCGGAGAACGTCTCGCCGACGTCGAACGCCTCACCGTGCCGGTTGAAGGTGCGGTGGTCGTTGTCCGGAAAACGGGTGCGCTCGTCGTACTTCCCGGACAGCAGGCCGCTGGCCAGCGGTACCCGGGCGAGGATGCCCACCCCGGCGGCCCGCGCGGCCGGGAACACCTCTTCCAGTGGTTTGAGCCGCAGCACGTTGAAGATGATCTGTACGCTCGCCACGCCGGGTCGCGCGATCGCGGTCAGCGCCTGCGCGCAGGTCTCGACGCTCACGCCGTACGCCTTGATGCGCTTCTCCTGCACCAGGGTGTCGAGGGCGTCGAAGACGGCGTTGGACGAGAACACCGGCGTGGGTGGGCAGTGCAGCTGCACCAGGTCGAGCGTGTCGACGCCCAGGTTCGCACGGGAGCGGTCGGTCCAGGCCCGGAAGTTGTCGAGGGTGTAGAACGCCGGATCCTGCTCGACGCGCCGGCCCATCTTGGTCGCGACGGTGATGCCGGATCCCTCGGGCGAGCGCAGAAAGCGGCCGATGAGCCGTTCGCTGCGCCCGTCGCCATACACGTCGGCGGTGTCGAAGAAGGTGACCCCGGCGGCGACCGCCGCCCGCAGCGTGTCCAGCGCGTCGTCGGTGTCGACGTCGCCCCAGTCCGCGCCGAGCTGCCACGTGCCCAGACCCACCGCACCGACCGGAGTCCCGGTGCGGCCGAGGATGCGTTGCTCCATGATGGAAAGCCTATCGATCTTGGGCGCTTGTGCTACCCGTAGGTCTCACAAGCGCCCAAGGTCCGTTGGGTCCGATCAGCAGGGACCGTCGCAGGCGAGCACCTTGAGCCGGTCCCAGCTGCCGTTCCACACGTCCTGGTCGCCGGGGACGGCGCCGGAGTCGGCGTACTGCCACATCGAGTACGTGCCCCAGCCGGCCGGCAGCGCGCCGACGCTGCTCGCGTACCGGGCTATCCAGAGCGGGTCGTTGGCGGCGAAGCCGGAGTAGTTGCCGGTGCAGGTGCTCCACCAGTCCGTGGTCGTGTAGATGGTGGCCCACCGGCCGGTGCGCGCGTGGTAGGTGTTGATGAAGTCCCGGATCCAGCCGACCATCCCGCTGGCGGACTTGCCGTAGCAGGTGGCGCCGTACGGGTTGTACTCGATGTCGAGCGCCCCGGGCAGCGTCCTGCCGTCCTTGGACCAGCCGCCGCCGTGGTTGACGAAGTAGTCGGCCTGGGTGGCGCCGCTGGACCGGTCGGGCAGCGCGAAGTGGTAGGCCCCGCGGATCATGCCCACGTTGTACGAGCCGTTGTACTGCTGGGCGAAGTACGGGTTCGTGTACCCGCTGCCCTCGGTCGCTTTCACGTAGGCGAACCTGGCGCCGTTGTTCCAGGCGGCCGACCAGTTCACGTTGGTCTGGTAGCCGGAGACGTCCATGCCGGGCACTCCGGCGGGCGCGGCGCTGGCCGCGGTCGTGGTGAGGAAGGTGAGGGCCGTCATGGTCGCGACGGCCGACAGGCCGGCCAGGAGTCGTCGTCCTCTCCGGCGGGTGGAGGCGGGTGTGGCGGGCGTGGGGCTGCTCATCGGTCCTCCAGCAATAGAAGTGTGTCGATGAGACTGGATGCGACGGCTGAATTGCGCAAGGGGTTGATGAGTAACAGTCACGACCTGAAAGATGTAGGAAAGTCACACCGTGGGGCGGCCGAGTCGTCGCGTAGATATCAATCGATATGCTTCCGTGTGCCGCCCGGCGCCGTCGACTGCCGCGCGGCTTGACGCGGGGTCGTAGCTTGCGGGCCCGAGGCGTGGAGCGGGCCGTACGTGCGGGATCGAGCCATCCGCGCGAGCCGCCCGCGCGCCATGCGTCCAGTGAGATCCGTGAAGCCGGAACCGATCCAGCGGGGGTTACGGGTGCGAAGGAAACGACTTGTCGGGGCGGGCGTGTTGGTGGTCGTGGCGGCTGCGGCCGCCGGGTGCGGTTCGTCCGGCCCGGCGCCGACCACCCCCGGCCTCGCCGCCCGTGGCACGACCATGACGACCACCAAGCCCAGCCGGCAGGACCTGGCAAACCGGGTGAGCCTGACGGGCAAGGTCACCATGAACCCGGTGTTCGGCCTGGCGGCTCCCGTCGCCGGGCAGGTGCGCTACTTCGACGTCAAGCCCGCGCAGGCGACCCCGACCAAGCCCACCAGGGTGGCGAACGTCTGGGCCGGCGGCAAACCCACCAACGTGGACGTACCCGCGGGCGCGACGTTCGCCGGCCGACTGGTCGACGACCGGGTGACCGTCGCCGCCGGCATGCCCATCGTCTCGGCGAAGCTCGCCGGGTACGGCATCGTCGCCGACATCGACGCCGCGCAGGCGTACAAGATTTCAGACGGGCTCGCCACGGTCTCCGCTCAGATAAAGAACGGCCCCGGCCCCTTCACCTGCACGGTGCTCGGCACCATCGCCGCGCTACCGGCCGGGACGGTCCCGGCCCCGCCGGCCGCCCAGCCCAGCGGGGCCGCCGACCGGCAGTCGGGCAAGCAGGCGCCACCGCCGGCCGACCCCGGACCGCCGGCCGATCCCGGACAGCAGGCCGGTGGCGGCGGCACCGACGCGGCGTCGGAGCCGACCGGCATGCGCGTGGTGTGCGCCGCGCCGGCCGACGTGAAGCTGATCAATGGGGCTGCCGCGACCGTCGAGGTCGTGACCGCGAAGGCCACCAACGCGCTCGTGCTTCCCGTCGAGGCGGTCGCCGGCGGCCAGGGCAAGGGAAAGGTCGACGTCGTACGACCGGACAAGACCCGGGAGACCAGGGACGTGGTGCTCGGGCTGACCGACGGCAAGGTGGTGGAGATCAAGTCGGGGTTGACCGGTGACGAGACGGTGGCCGTACCCGGCCCGGACCTGGCGCCGGCCAAGCCGGACGGCAACGGCTCGTCGGAGGGGCCCCGATGACCAGTCCCCTGATCGAGCTCACCGGCATCACCAAGACGCTCAAGGGCCAGGGGGAGCCGCGCCCCATCCTGTCCGGTGTGGACCTGACGGTCCACGGTGGTGAGAGCGTGGCCATCCTCGGCCGGTCGGGCTCCGGCAAGAGCACCCTGCTCAGCCTGATCGGCCTGTTCGACCGGCCGGACGGCGGCCGGTACATGCTGGGTGGCCGCGACATCACCCGGCTGCCGGAACGCAAGGCCGCCGCGCTGCGCAGCGCCCAGTTCGGCTTCGTCTTCCAGCGGTTCTTCCTCCTCAAGCACCTGACCGCGGCGCAGAACGTCGCCATGGCGCTCGTCAACGGCCAGGGCTGGCTGCCGCGCCGCAAGCGCCGCGCCAAGGTGATGGCGGCCCTGGACCAGGTCGGCATCGCCCACCTCGCCAAGCAACGGCCGCCCCGGATGTCCGGTGGCGAGCAGCAGCGCGTCGCCATCGCCCGGGCGCTGGTCCGTGAGCCCGGAATCCTGCTGGCCGACGAGCCCACCGGGGCCCTGGACACCGAGACCGGAAAGCTCGTGATCGGCGCGCTGCACGCTGCGACCGAGCGGGGCTGCGGACTGATCCTGGTCACCCACGACCGCGACCACGCCGCCCGGATGGGGCGCGTCCTTCAACTGGACGGCGGGGTCCTGAACCCGGTGACCGAACCGGTAATCGAAAGGGTCGGCGCATGATGCGGCTGTCCGGGCGGCTGCGCTCCTCCCTGATCATCGGTGGGCAGGGCATCCGGGCCCGCAAGCTGCGCACGCTGCTGTCGATGGTCAGCCTGTTCCTGGGCGTGCTGGCCGTCGTGGTGGTGCAGGCCGGCGCCTCGATCGCCGAGCACGCCCTGCTGAGCGAGGCCGAGTTGACCCAGGGCAAGGACGGTACGCGCCAGCTCTTCCTACCGACCGAGGGCGGCGCCCTACCGGTCACCCTCGACACGCTGCGCGGCAGGTCGGACGCGGTCGCGGCCATCCAGTCCATGGCGATCATCGGCGAGCCCCGGGTACGGCCGGTCAACCCCGGCGCCGGACGGATCGACGACCCGGCCGGGTCCGGCCCCGAGGTCGTCTGCGATCCCCGGGGCTGCCATCAGGTCGGCGACGCGGCCGAGGCGCCGCCCGGTAAGGCGATCGCGCTCCAGCTGACCGCGTTGACCGGCGACATCCGAACTTTCCGCCCGTTCCGTCCGTACGCCGGGCAGTGGCTGGACTTCTCGTCGGCGCCGTCGCTGTCGCCCCGGATCGTGCTCAACCGGGAGGCCGCGAAGGGCTTCGCGCGCTACCACGTACCGGCGCAGATGCGTATCGACGGGGCGACAGCGGACGCGACGCCCCGGATCATCGGTGTGGTCGACGACGGCGGGTACCAGCCGGCCGCGTACGTGCGCGCCGACGAACTGCTCAACTGGCTGCCGGAAACGGCCCTCGCCGGCGACCGCGGCGCCTCGATGCTGGTGCTGTCGTCGCCGGACGCCACCGCCGTCGAGCGGACGCTGCGGGCGCGGCTGGTGGGTGCCGGGATGGCCCCGGATGCGATCCACGTGGAGACGCTCGACGCGCGTGGGCACGCCCGGACCGAACTGGCGATCATGCGCTGGATCTTCCTGGGCATGGCCGGCCTGGTGCTGCTGATCGGCGTCGCGGGCATCCTCAACGTCGGGCTCGCCACGGTGGGTGAACGGATCGAGGAGTTCGCGCTCCGCCGGGCCGTGGGCACGCCGCGGTCGCTACTGGCCGGCATCGTGCTGAGCGAGACCCTGCTGACCGGACTGCTCACCGCGGCGGCCGCGATCGGGGTCAGCGCCGTCGCGTTGCGCGCCGTCGGCGCGGTGCTGGGTGACCGGGTACCGCTCCTGCAGGGCATCGTCTTCCCGTGGCAGGCAGGGGTGGCCGGGGTCGTCGCGGGGCTGGTGGCCGGGCTTCTCGGCGGCTTCATCCCGGCCCTGCGCGCGGCACGCATCCCCATCGCCACGGTCATGCGTGCGTAGCGGTCGGTTTCCGGGCTGGAGGGTATGCCAGGGGGATCGGGGTAGCGGACCGGTATGACTGAAGGCAAGTTCCAACCAGGTAACCAGACTCCGAATACTCCGGATCTGAGCGAGACCGCACTGCGCGGCATGCAGATGCAACAGTTGATCGACCTGGCACACCAGGAACAGCTCGAGGGCGTCGATGACATGCGCCGAGACGACCTGATCAGGGCGATCAGCGCCCGGCACCGCGAGCGCCGCGAGCAGTCGGCTGGCATCGGTGGCAGCCAGGGTGGGGCCGGCGGGCAGGGCGGCGCCGGCGGGCAGGGCGGCGCCGGCCGCCAGGGTGACGCCGGCGGCCAGGACCAGCCTCGGGCGGCCGGCGGGCAGGGCGGCGCCGGCCGCCAGGGTGACGCCGGCGGCCAGGACCAGCCTCGGGCGGCCGGTGGGCAGGCCGGCGGTGGTCAGGTCGAGGGGAAGTACCAGCCCGGCAACCAGACTCCGAATACTCCGGATCTGAGCGAGACCGCGCTGCGCGGCATGCAGATGGCGGAGCTGCGCGACGCGGCCCGCCGGGAAGGCATCCAGGGCGCCGACGAGCTCCACAAGGAGGAGCTGATCCGGGAGATCAGCGCCCGCCACCGGGAGCTGCACCCGCAGCAGTGACCGGACCACCGGACGCGGGCGGCTGCCGGTAGGGGCGGCTGTGCCCGGACCGCCCGGCCTGTGCCTGAACCGCCCGGCCTGCGCCCGAACCGCCCGGCCTGCGCCTGAACCGCCCGGCCTGCGCGGAGCGTCGGCACCGCCCGTAGCACGCCGATCGGTGCCCCCGGTCGGGCCCGTGAGTCGGGTGCCAGGAGTAGGGCATTTCCGGACGAATGATTCGGACAGCCGGTACTCGGAGACGGTTAGTCGAACCGTTCTGACATTGGCGCATGCCGCTGTCTGAGATTAGCGCTCCGTCACTCCCGCTGTGTCCCGCTTCACCCCTGTCCCCAGGGGCGTTGCGTGTCGGCTCGGTCATTCGATGTACGAGATGAAGGGTCGAGCAAGGGGGTGCCAAAGGTCGCTCACTGTGCTTGCACGATTAGCGAATAGTGACGGTCATCGCGAACGGAATGGGCGTGACCAGGCCTGACATGCTCTGTTACCGAACCGTAACCAGATTATTTCTCAACTACGTGTGGTAACGCTCACAGCTGCAATATGGCCGCATTTGTCCGCCCGATTTCTATCTGTGATTGTGCCCACATCGCCATTTTAATTACTCGCTGTATTGATTGATCTATGTCGTTGTTACCGGCGAGTAGCGCGGGCTTGAACGAGTTGGGCGGTCACGGCAACATCTCTCGCACGCCACACTTCCGCCGGCACCGTTCGGGGCGGCCGGTGTGGTCCCGATCTGTACTTCATGCATGTCACCGCCGGCGACACCCCCAACCGCATCCCCCCGCGGTCACGCCGGTGGCACTGCTCGCGAGGAGGAACTCCGTGAAGGATGCACAGGGCGGCCCGGTGCGGGGCCGCATCAGATGGCGGCGATTCGCAGCCGTCGTAATCCCGGCCGCCGCAGCCGCTGGCGCCATCGTGTTCGGCATGGCCAACGGCGCCATCGCCGCCCAGTTCACCGTGTCGGGTCAGCCGTTCAAGGTCTCGGCCGACGCGCTCGACGGCCAGCAGTTCATCCAGTACGGCGGCCAGGTGACCGCCAAGAACCATGACGGATCGACGCGCACGGCCTACGTAGCGTCGTCGGTCATCGGCAACGCGACGCTGACCAACCTGTGTCAGTCGGTCAAGCCGGACGGGGTTCCGGTCAGCGTGATCATTCGCGCGGGCCAGGATCCCAAGCACCCAGTCACGGCGTCCAACCTCGCGATCGACATGACGGACCTGAAGGGCGACGCGACCTTCGGCGACATCAACATCGGTCAGGACGCCGGTGACCTCACCAGGAGCCCGGCACTGAACGGCATGTTCGGCCAGTCGGCCGCCACCGTCCACATCGAACACCTCAAGCAGGTCGCGCTCGGGACCCATGCCGGCACCTTCACGCTCAACGGGCTGCACCTGTACCTCAGCCTGGGAGACAACGCGGAGCAGTGCTTCTGACGGACGGCGTGAGGCCCGCGGCACCTGTCGTCCGCGGGCCTCGCCCACGTCGTGCGTCCTGATCGTCGAATGCTGGAGGAGTACGTGCCAAGCGCACACACGCCGCAGCCGGGCAACCGCGCCGGCGCCTGGCAGAAGTTCTCGACCTGGCGTCGGGAGCGGCCCTTCTCGGGCGGCCTGTTGTTGATTCTGTCCGGCATCGAACTGTTCCTCAGCAGCAATCTCGACCTCGGCGCGATGCAGGTCCACGTCGGACCGACCGGCTTCCTGTCGTACGTGATCCCGGCGATGCTGCTGCTCTGCGGTGGCGGCGCCCTGGTAACGCCACACCTGCGCCTGTTCTACGGCGTCGTCGGCTCGCTCGTCGCCGTGTACTCCCTGATCGGGCTCAACCTCGGCGGCTTCCTGTTCGGCCTGCTGCTGGGCATCGTCGGCGGCGCGTTGACCATCGCCTGGTCGCCGGTTGTCACTGCGACCCCCACCGTTGACGGCGACGTCGACGCGGAGGGCACCGATTACGCCGCCGGCCCGCAGGCCGCCGGCCCGCAGGCCGCCGGCCCGCAGGCCGCCGGCCCGCAGGCCGCCGGCCTCGGCGAAGCCGCACCGCGGCCGGGGTACGGGCACCCCCAGCCGTACGCGGGCGCCCCCGCCATGGACGAGACGGCCGAGATTCCGCGGCACGTGCAGGACCCCGAGCGCTGGTGGGGCTCCGAGCCGGCCGGGCAACCGGCGCAGCAGGAGGAGCCGCCCTTCGGTACGAACTCGGGTGGCAGCCACACCCGGATGCTGGCGATCACCCTCGTGCCGGTGACGATCGCCGCCACCCTGGTGGCCGTCGTGCACCGGACCACGCCGGCGTACGCCGCGCCCTGCCCGGTGCCGAGCGCGTCCACGTCGGCGGCCACGGCGTCTGGGCAGGCGACGGCGCGGCCCGGCGCCGCGGCCGGCAACAAGCCGGGCACGTCGGGCAACAAGCCGGGCGCGTCGGGCAACAACTCGGCCGCGCCGGGTAACCAGCCGGCCGTCCCGGCCGGCGCACCGGCCGCCGCGCCACAGGGCGGCCAGAACGCGGCGCCCCAGAGCGGCGCCGGGGACGCCGTGGCGCCGGGCCCGACCGCGTCGGCCGCACCGGCCGCCAAGAGCGGCAACCCGCTGACCGACCTCTGGGACGGCCTGGTCGGCGGCGTCAAGAAGCTCTTCGGCGCCGGTACCTCCGCCACCCCGGCTGCCCCGGCCACCCCCGATCCCTCCGTGGCGCCGTCAGCGAGCGCGGTTCCCGGCCCGAGCGCCGCGCCGAGCGGCGGGGGGAAGTCTCCCGATGCTTCGGCCCCTGCACCGCGGAGCGCGTCGGCGGCGCCGAACCGCCCTCAAGCGTCCGCCACACCGTCGACGTCGGCGTCCACGGCCCCCTGTCCACAGCTCACGATCGCCGCGGTGGAGCCCGGACAGCCGCCGGCCGCCCTGCAGCCGGGACTGATCACCGGCGCGACGCAGGTCATGCACGACTTCAAGTACGAAGGCATCGTCGATCTGCCCACGAGCGGCGGCACCAAGAAGGTCCTCAAGTTCACGATGACGAGCGCCGTGACGACCCCCTTCACCCTCAAGGTCTCGGAGAAGGCGGGCAAGACCACGCAGATCACCAGTTCGGAGCTGACGATTCAGCGCGAGCAGAACGTGGTGACGTTCTACACGAGCAAGTTCACCGGCACGCTGACCCACGTCACGCTGCCGGTGATTCCCATCCCGATCGGGGTGCCCGACATCCTGCAACCGCTCACGACCCTGACCTTCACGCCCGACTCGCCGCCGCCGCTGCCCCCGATCGCGTTCCCCGAGATCACGTTCGAGAACGTCACGCTCGAGCTGGCGTTCGTGCACTCCGACATCTTGACCGCGAAGGCGATGCAGATCCAGGAGCTGTGACCGGCCGGCCCCCGGACCGGCCGGTCACTACCTGCTGGGTACCGCCACCGGCGGTACGCGCGGTCGCGCCGGCTACACGCGCGCGAGCGCCGCCTTGAGCGGGGCGAGGCCGAGCGAGCCGAGGTTCAGCGCGTCGCGGTGGAAGGTACGGAGGTCGAAGTCGGCGCCCTTGCGGGCCCGGGCCTCATCACGCGCCTGCAGCCAGATCCGCTCACCGAGCTTGTACGACGGCGCCTGACCGGCCCAGCCGAGGTAACGGTTGACCTCGAAGCGCAGGTTCTCGTCGGGCACCCGGCAGTGCGCCCGCATGAACTCCCAGCCCAGCACCGGCGTCCACCGCTCACCGGGGTGGAAGCCGAACGGGTTGTCGCGCGGGATCTCCAACTCCAGGTGCATCCCGATGTCGACGATGACCCGGGCCGCCCGGAACGCCTGGCCGTCGAGCATGCCGAGCTTGTCTCCCGGATCGGCCAGATAGCCCAGCTCGTCCATGAGGCGCTCGGCGTACAGCGCCCAGCCCTCGCCGTGGCCCGAGCACCAGCACAGCAGCCGCTGCCACCGGTTGAGCAGTTCCGACCGGGCCGCAGTCTGACCCACCTGCAGGTGGTGACCCGGCACGCCCTCGTGGTAAACCGTGGTCACCTCCCGCCAGGTCGAGAACGTGTCGATGCCCAGCGGCACCGCCCACCACATGCGACCCGGGCGCGAGAAGTCCTCACTCGGGCCCGTGTAGTAGATGGAGCCGTCCGAGGTGGGCGCGAGGCAGCACTCGATGCGGCGTACCTGCTCCGGAATGTCGAAGTGCGCGCCGTGCAGCTCGTGGATGGCGCGATCGGCCAGCTCCTGCATCCAGGCGCGGAAGGCCTCCTTGCCGGCGATGCTGCGCGCGGGATCGGCGTCGAGCGCGGCGACCGCGTCGTCGACGGACCCGCCGGGCACGATCTTGTCGGCGACCTGGCGCATCTCCGCTTCCAGCCGGGCCAGCTCCTCGAAGCCCCACGCGTACGCCTCGTGCACGTCGACGTCGGCGCCGAGGAAGTACCCGATCGCCCGCGCGTACCGCTCGGGGCCGACCGCCTGCTGCTCGCGTCCGCGTGACGCCAGTTCGTCGCGCAGGAACCGGCCGGTCTCCAGGGTCGCTTCGCGGGCGCGGCCGGCGGCGCGCGAAAGGTCGGCCCGCAGCGCGTCGCCCACTCCGGTGCCGGCCCGCTCGGCCAGGGCCGCGTAGAAGTTGTCGCCAGCCGGGTCGGTCCAGATCTCGGCCTGCTTGGCGACCTCGATCATCTGCTGACGGGACGCCACGTAGCCCCGGCCGGCCGAGTCGAGCAGCGTCTGCCGCCACTGCGCCAGGGCGGCCGGAACGGCCGCCATCCGGGCGGCGATGTTGGCGGCGGCCTCCTCGCCCGCGGTCGGCATCAGATCGAAGACACCGCGTACGTAGTGCAGGCCGCTCGAGATCACGTTGACCGCGCTGGTGACGTCGCCGGCGTCGTAGAGCGCCAGCGACCGGCCCAGCCGCTCCTGCATCGCCTCCTTGGCCACGCGTTCGCGCTCGTCGGCCGGTTCGGCCGCGTCGAGCCGGGCCAGCGTGCGCCGGTCGAGGTCGGCGAGGGCCGCGTACCCGTCGGGGGAAAGGTCGGTCATCCGGTCGTCATGGCCGGCGATGCCGGCGTGTGTCGCGCCGGTCGGGTCCAGCGACGCCCACTCGTCCACATAGCGGTCGGCAATGTCGTTTACACGGTCCACGTCTGTGACCCTAGTTGACCGTCCGAGCGCCGGGCGCACCGAAAGCGGGCCGCCCGAGGCGCCCGAGGGTCGGCCGCAGGGTCAACCGCGGGATCTCCCGAGCGGAGACCGACGCGATCATTCGTGGGAGGCGGTCCACTCCAGCAGCCCTTCGGCGGGCATCGTGTTGACGATGCGGTCCGGGCCGACGCCGCACGCGACCGCGCGGGCGCAGCCGTACGGCAGCCAGTCCAGCTGTCCGGGCGCGTGTGCGTCGGTGTCGATGCTGAACCGGCAGCCGAGCTCGTACGCCCGCCGCAGCAGGCGCTTGGGTGGGTCGAGCCGCTCCGGACGACTGTTGATCTCGATCGCCTTGTCGTACTCGACGGCGGCGCTGAACACGGCATCCACGTCGAACGTGCTCTCGGGACGCTTGTTCTGGCCGGTCGCCTTCCTGCCAGTGACCAGCCGGCCCGTGCAGTGCCCGAGGATGTCCATGTGCGGATTGGCCAGCGCCGTCACCATCCGCCGGGTCATCACGGCGGACTCGGCGCGCAGCTTGCTGTGCACCGACGCCACCACCACGTCCAGGCGGGCCAGCAGGTCGTCGGACTGGTCGAGCGAACCGTCCTCCAGGATGTCGACCTCGATCCCGGTGAGCAGCCGGAACGGCTTGATGGCGCCCTGCGCGGCCAGCTCGCTCAGCTTGTCGTTGAGCGAGGCGACGACGTCCAACTGCTCGCGCAGCCGGTCGGCTGACAGGCCGCGCGCCACCGTCAGGCGCGGGGAGTGGTCGGTCAGGACCAGGTACTCGTGGCCCAGCTCGACCGCGGCGAGCGCCATCTCCTCGATCGGCGAGCCGCCGTCGGACCAGTCGGAGTGGCTGTGGCAGTCACCGCGCAGCGCGTTCCGCAGCGCGGCAGTCGCCTCGTCGAGGTCGGTGCCCTCGGTGTCGAGCAGGCGGCGCAGGTAGACCGGCTCCTCGCCGGCCAGCGACTCGGCCACGCACCGGGCGGTCACCTCGCCCACCCCGGGCAGTGCGGTGAGGGTATCGGCGGCGCTGCGCCGCGCGATCTCGTCGGCGGGCAGCGCGGCGAGCGCGGCCGCCGCCGTCCGGAACGCCTTCACCCGGTACGTCGCCTCGTGGGCGCGCTCCAGCAGGAACGCGATGCGACGCAGGTCCTCGATCGGGTCACGGTCGGCCATGCAGCCGAGGCTAATGCCCCCGACCGCCGGGTCGTCGTACATCCGGAGGAGAGACATCGATGATCACGACGATTAAGGTCGCTCGACGGTGCTACGGGAAGAGGAACCGGTATGGTCACCACAGTGCGCGCGGCGGTGTCGGCCGTCCTGCTCGCCGGCTTCTATGTCCTCGCCTTCGGCCTGGTCGCCGCGCTCGGCTGGATCACGGTGTGGCTGTGGCACGAGCACTCGGGCGTCGCCGCCGGCAAGCTGAGCTTCCTGGTCATCGCCATCGCGGTCGGGATCGTGTCGGCACTGTGGAAGGTGGTCACCACCCGGCCGCAGCGACCCGACGGGGTGGTGATCGACGAGCGGCAGGCGCCGGAACTGTGGACGGCCGTGCGCGAGCTGGCCGGGGCCGTGCAGACCCGGGTACCCGACGAGATCCGGCTGGTCGCCGAGGTGAACGCGGCCGTCACCGAGGACGCCCGGCTGCTCGGCCTGCGGGCCGGCCGGCGCTACCTCTACATCGGGGTCCCGCTGCTGCAGGCGCTCACCGTCGACCAGATACGGGCCGTGCTCGCCCACGAACTCGGCCACTACTCCCACAGCCACACCCGGCTGGGCGCCCTGACCTACCGGGGTCAGGCGGCCATCGTGCACACCGTCGTGCAGGTCGGCCCCAAGAGCCTGGCCGGTCGGATCTTCGGCCTGTACGCGCGGCTGTACTTCCTGGTCTCGCTCGCGGTCAGCCGGCGTATGGAGCTCGAGGCCGACCGGGCCGCCGTCCGGGTGGCCGGCAGCGGCGCGACCGCCACCGCTCTCCGCGAGCTGCCGGTACTCAACGCCGCGTGGGGCTTCTACCTCAACAACTATGTCGGCTGGGGCCTCGACTCGGGTTACGCCCCGACCGACGTCCTGGGCGGCTTCGGCCGGATGCTCGCCGCGCGCGGTGACGAGCTGGCTGAGCTGCGCGGGAAGGCGCCCGACGAGAAGTACTCGCGGTGGGACTCGCACCCGCCGATCGCCACCCGGGTAGCGATGATCGAGCGGGAGCCCACCGTGCCCGACAGCGGCGACCACCGCCCGGCGGAGGCCCTTGTACCGGTCCTGCCGGAGCTGCTCGAGGCGGTCGAGCGGACCGCGTTCGACTTCGGCGACCGCGTCCGGGTGCCGTCCGAGGAGTACACGGGCCAGGCCATGCGGATGATTCGTCAGCGGCAAGCCGACGTGCTCTACCGGATGGCCGCCCGGATCGCCGATGTGCCGCGCAGCGACCTGGGCACCGTACTGTCCCTGATCGAGACCGGCCGGGGTGGCGAACTCGGTTCCGCGCTGCGCCCCGGCGAGATCCTCGGCCCCGTCGCCAGTGCCGAGGCGCTCAGGTCGGCGCTGGAGAGCGCGCTCGGCGTAGCCGTGGAGCGGGCGGGCACCGGGCGCTGGCAGCACTCGTGGTCGCAGCGGGCCACCCTGGTCGGGCGGGACGGTTCGCCGCTGGGCCTGGGCCCGCTCGTGGCGGCGGCGATCGACGGTGGGACGGGCGTGGCCGACCTGCAGGTACGCCTGCGTGAGCTGGGCGTGGTGACCTCGGTCGTCGGCGCGGAGGAGACGGTCGGCGCGGAGGAGACGGTCGGCGCGGAGGAGACGGTCGCGACCGCCGCCGACCGGGCAGGGGCCGTGCCGGACGCTCCGTGACCGGAATCGGCCTGGCTAGGCTGAGCCGATGCGGACCATCGACTGGGTCGACGGCGCGGTCGAGATCATCGATCAGACCGCGCTGCCCGACACGACGCGGATCCTCCGGCTGTCCACCGTAGAGGAACTGGTCGCCGCGGTACGCCGCCTCGCGGTCCGGGGCGCCCCCGCGATCGGGGTGGCCGGCGGCCTCGGAGTCGCGCTGGCCGCTCGGCAGTTCGCCGACGACCCGGACGGGCTGGCCGACGCTGTCGAGCTGATCCGCACCGCCCGGCCGACCGCGGTCAACCTGGCCCGCTGCGTGCGGCGGGTCGCCGGCCGGCTGCCGGACGGCCCGGAAGCCGTCCTCGCCGAAGCGCTGCGCATCCGCGACGAGGAGATCGCCAGCGCCGAGCGGATGGGCCGGCTCGGCGCGGATCTGATCGCGTCGCTGTGCGGGGAGCGGCCCCGGCTGCTGACCCACTGCAACACCGGAGCGCTGGCGACGGTGACGGGCGGCACCGCGCTCGCGGTCGCGTTCGAGCTGCACCGGCGGCGCGCGCTCGCCGGCATGGTGGCCAGCGAGACCCGCCCGCTGCTGCAGGGCGCGCGGCTGACCGCTTGGGAGCTGGGCCGGGCCGGCATCCCGTACCGGGTGGCCGTCGACGGCGCCGGTCCGTTCCTGATGGCTCGCGGTGAGGTCGACGCGGTGATCCTGGGCGCCGACCGGATCTGCGCCAACGGCGACGTGGTCAACAAGGTCGGAACGTACGCCCATGCGCTCGGCGCCCGGGCCGCCGGCATCCCGTTCGTCGTGGTGGCGCCCGAGTCGACGGTCGACCTGGACACGCCGTCGGGTGACGCGGTCGAGATCGAGGACCGGGGCGCGGCGGAGGTCACGTCGCTGTTGGGCGCGGCCTGCGCGCCGGGAGACGCTGACGCGGTCAACCCCGCATTCGACGTGACCCCGCATTCGCTGGTCACCGCGATCGTCACCGATCAGCGGGTGGTCCGGCTGGACCGGGGCGAGGGGCTGGGCGCGTACCGCCCGGCGTGAGCATCGGCCCCCGCCCGTTGCCGGGATCTGAGACACTGGCGAATGCTCGTCGAGGCCCTGGCTGGCGTGGTCGTTCGACCGATCGAGCGGGGTCGGTCCGGCCGGATGGCAGGCCCGAGGGCTGTGCTTGTGCGAGAGTTACCCGCGGACCGCGGCGAACGTAGGCTTGCGTCCGTTCTCTCAACGTCTCGGAGTGTGTGCCGTGAAGCTGTCCATCCTCATGCCGGTGTACAACGAGGAGGCGCGCCTGCCGGAGGCACTCAAACAGGCTCTGAACGTCGAATACCCCTGCGAGATCGAGATGGTCGTCGTCGACGACGGGAGCAGAGACCGCACCCGGGAGATCCTCGACCGCGCCGACGACCCCCGGCTGCGGGTGGTCCTGCACGAACGCAACCAGGGCAAGGGCGCCGCGATCAAGACGGCGGTCGCGCACGCCACCGGGGACTACCTGATCATTCTGGACGCCGACCTCGAGTACGACCCGCAGGACATCCCCCGTCTGCTCGCCCCCGTGCTCGACGGGCGCGCCACGGTCGTCTACGGAAATCGGACCTTCGGCGGCCACAGTTCGTTCTCGTTCTGGTACGTGATGGGCAACAAGGGCGTGACCACCGCCGCGAACGTGCTCTTCAACTGCTACATCGGCGATCTGGAGACCTGTTTCAAACTGATGCCGCTGGACCTGTACCGCGCGCTTCAGATCAGGTCCAAGGGCTTCGGCATGGAGGCCGAGGTGACCGGCAAGCTGTTACGCAACGGCTACCGGCCGTACGAGCTTCCGATCAGCTACCGCGCCCGCACCCGGGAAGAGGGCAAGAAGATCACCTGGAAGGACGGCGTCGAGGCGCTGTGGATCCTGCTGCGTGAGCGGGTGCGCCGGCCCCTCCCGGCGGCCGCCGGCAGGTGAGGGCGCGCTGCGCTCACCGTGTGCCGGGCGTCGGCGCGGTAGGGCAGCCGTGCTCGTGCTGCCAGGTGCCGACCTCGTCGACCGGGGACAGGTTGCCGCCGGCCTGCCAGGAGTCCAGGTACTTCCACGGGTAGATCACGCCGCGGCGTACCCACCAGTCGCCGGTGCGCAGACAGATCGGCGACAGGCCGAAATGCAGGTGACAGACGTTGCTGGCGTTGCCGGTGTGCCCGACCGTGCCGAGCTGCGTCCCGGCGGTGACCCGGACGCCGGCGTCGATACCGGCGGCGATCGACGACAGGTGCGAGCCGTAGTAGCGGACGCCGTCGTCACCGGCGATCGACACCGACAGCCCGCCCTTGTCCTCGCCGGCCGGCTGAGCGGGGTCGAACCGGTCCACCCGGCTGACTTCGAGCACGATGCCGCTCACGGCGGCGCGTACCGGCGAACCGCAGGCGGCGAAGATGTCGGTCGCCGGATAGTCGTGGTGGGTGTGGCCGTAGCTGGCACGTGCGCCCACCGGGAACACCCGGCGCACCTCGGCCGGCGTGGACGGTGCCGGGGCGGCGGAGCCCGCGACGCTCGGCGCCGGGGTCGGCGTGAGGCTCGGCGAGCCGCCCGGCGACGCGCTCGGCCCGCGGAGCCCGATTTCGGTGTGACCGTTCGAGACGCCGCAGCCACCCGCCGCCGCGGCCAGGAGCAGGCCACCGGCGAGTACGCGAAGGAAACGGCTCGGCACCGGCCCATCCTGCCAGCAGATGTCGATGCCCGGCTTCCCGGTCGCGGGCCCGCTCCCGCTGCCCGTTCCGGCTGCCCGTTCCGGCTGCATGTTCCGGTCGCTTGTTCCGGCTGCCTGTTCCGGCCGCCGCGACGATAGGCTGCGACGTGGTGGACAGCGGGGGTAACGAGACTGCGGCCGGCCCGAACACGGGCCGGCCGTCACCGTGGGCGCCGCCCGGGGCGGGCGGCGCTCCGGAGGGTCCGCCCGCCCGGCCGCAGTGGACACCGCCGGCGTCCGTGCCCCCGCAACAGCCGGATTGGCCGTCGGCCCCGGCGCGGCCGGGTACGTCGGGCTGGCCACCTGACACCCTGGCCACCCCGCGTACCGGCGGGCAGCCCGCCCGGCCGCCGGCCGCGCCGGCGATGCGGGCAACGTCCGGGCTGTTCTCGTCGGGGCCGCCGCGCCCGACCTTCCGCGAGCCGTTCCCGGTCCGTGGCGGCTCCGTCGCCCTGGGGATGCTCGGTGGCGGGTTGTGGATGATGCTGTTCGGCCTGCTGGCCTCCAACGCCGGCGGCTATGCGTGGATCACGATCCTGGCCGGGCTCGCGGCCTGGCTGGTCGCGCTGGTGCTCGTCCGGATGGGCGACCGTGGCGCCGCGGTCGGGATCGCGGTGTCCGTCGCCGTCGGCCTCGCGATCGCCACGATCGTGGTGGCGGTCCGCTGGGCGGCGGGTGACTGGCTGCTGTGGTGAGCGCACCCGTTCGTCGATCGGGAGGCCGGGGCGGATCGTGCCGGCGCGGCGGCGAAGAGTGCCGATGCCGATAGCCTCCCGTGCCGGGCTGATTGCGGAAGGTACCCCGTCTTGACGGATGGACCGCCGGCCTTCACTCTCGGCCGTATGGCTTTGACGCTGCAACGGCTTGACCCCGACCGGCGCCGTCGTCGGCTCCGGATTCTCGCCGAGCGGGCCGAGGCGAAGGCGGTGCACGACCCGGTGCAGCCGCCGCGCATGCGGGCCGATCGACTGCGGCAACTCATCGCCAAGCGCCGGCGCCTCGTCGGGTAGCCGGCCCGGGCGGTCACCCGACGAGCGATGCGGTCACTCGCAGGCGCGACACGCCGGGGTGTCAGGCCGGACCCAGCGGGAAGCGGACCCGACGGCTGCATATTCTCGCTAGCGGCCGCTTTCTGGGGACATCGTTGTTTCTCATCGGGTTCCCGCAGCACCGACGAGTCAACCGGGGGTACCGTGTCTTACTTCGCTGCCGCCGCCGTCCGCGGCTCCGATGGCTGGACGGTGACCGAAACGGACCTGTCCGGGGTCGCCGACATCGAAGAGGTGGCCGACCTGATGCGCGAGGTCGACCCTGAGGCGCAGGTGTCACTGCTGTTCGTGGAGTCCGACGAGACCTACCTGGTGATCCTTCGCCTCGACGACGGCGAGGACCTGCGGGTCTTCGGCTCCGACAAGGTCTTCGCCGAGGAGTCCAGGCTGGGTGCGCTGCTGCTCGGCGACGTCGAGGAGCCGGCCATCGACCTCGAGAGCGTGGCCGTCGGCGCCGGCGCCCAGCGGGGCGACAGCGCCGGCGACGAAGGTACCCGTCCGGTCCAGACCGACTTCGAACCGGTCGGCGACCCCGAGCTGCTGGCTGATCTCGGCGTGTCCGGCCATCGGCTGCTCGAGCTGTGCGGCCGGGACGGCACCCTGCCTTCCGACGTCACGGCCGAGGTGTGCCAGCTGATCGGGTGCGGCGACGACATGGAGGAGCTGCGCGAAGGGTGAGCCAGCCCGCGATGGTCGCCGGGCGCCGCGCCCGGTACGAGTCCTGGATGCGGCGGGCGATCGAGGTTGCCGGCGACGCCCCACCGCCCGGTAGCGCGGCGACGTCGCCGGCCGACGCCGACGATGTACCGATCGGCGCGGTCCTGTACGGGCCGGACGGGCGGGAGCTCGCAACCGGTCGTAACGAGCGTGAGCTCACCGGCGACCCGACCGCGCACGCCGAGATCGTCGCGATGCGCCGGGCCGCGGCCGTCGTCGGCGACGGCTGGCGCCTGGACGGGTGCACGCTCGTCGTCACCCTCGAACCGTGCACGATGTGTGCCGGCGCGCTGGTCCTGGCGCGGGTCAGCACGCTGGTCTTCGGCGCGTGGGAGCCGAAGACGGGTGCCGTAGGGTCCCTGTGGGACGTCGTCCGCGACCGCCGGCTCACCCACCGGCCCGAGGTCTACGCCGGCGTGCTCGAATCCGAGTGCGCGGCGCTGCTGCTCGACTTCTTTGCCCGTCGGCGGTGACGGGCGCCGCCCGGCCACCCGCTCGGGGCGGCCGGGCGATCACGCGATGATGGTGTCGAGCGCCACCTGGACCATCTGGCCGAACGTCTGCTCGCGCTCCTCCGCGCTGGTCTTCTCGCCGGTGCGGATGTGGTCGCTGACGGTCAGGATGGTCAGCGCCCGGGCCCGGTACCTCGCCGCGATCGTGTACAGCGCCGCGGACTCCATCTCCACGGCCAGCACGCCGTAGTCGGCGAGCCGGTCGTACAGGTCGGGCCGGTCGGTGTAGAACGCGTCGGCGGCCAGGACCTGGCCGACGGTCAAGTGGATGCCCTTGGCCGCGGCGACGTCGACGGCGGTGCGCAGCAGACCGAAGTCCGCGACGGGCGCGTAGTCGATCAGGCCGTCGAAGCGCTGCCGGTTCATCGCCGAGTCGGTGCTCGAGCCGTTCGCCGCGATCACATCCCGCAGGGCGAGGTCTTCGGAGAGGGCGCCGCAGCTGCCGACCCGGATCAGCGTCCGCACGCCGTACTCGTTGATCAGCTCGTGCGTGTAGATGGAGGCCGAGGGCATGCCCATGCCGGTGCCCTGCACCGAGACCGGCACTCCCCGGTAGGTTCCGGTGAAGCCGAACATGTTGCGGACCGTCGAGTAGCACTTCGCATCGTCGAGGAAGTTCTCGGAGATCCACTTGGCGCGCAGCGGGTCGCCCGGCAGCAGGACCCGTTCCGCTATCTCACCCGGCTTGGCGCCGATATGCGTACTCATGCTGTTGATCCTGCCAGGCGACACGACCTACCGGGGGTGCACGACAGCCCTGTCGCTGATCGGGTACCCTTCTCGGCGGTGGTGTGTCCGAGTGGCCTAAGGAGCACGCCTCGAAAGCGTGTGAGGGGGCAACCCCTCCGCGGGTTCAAATCCCGCCGCCACCGCTTCTGACAAGGCGACGGCCCGGACCTGTGCGGTCCGGGCCGTCGCCGTTACCGCTGACGTCAGTACGTGAAGCGGCTCACCAGTTCCTGGAGTTCGGCGCCCATCCGGGCCAGGTCGGACGCGGCCCGGTTGGTCTCGGCGATCCCGGCGTTGGTCGACTGCGCCGCGGAGGCGACACCGGTGATGTTCCCGGCGATGTCCGTGGCGCCCGTGGACGCCTCGGCCACGTTGCGCACCATCTCGCTCGTGGTCGCGCTCTGCTCCTCCACGGCCGAGGCGATCAGCGTCGAGTAGTCGTTGATCCGGCCGATGATCTCGCCGATGTGGGTGATCGCTTCGACCGCGTGGCCGGCGTCGTCCTGGATGACGTGGATGCGCCGGGCGATGTTCTCGGTGGCGCGCGCCGTCTCCTGCGCCAGGTCCTTGACCTCGCTGGCGACGACCGCGAAGCCCTTGCCCGCCTCGCCCGCGCGGGCGGCCTCGATGGTCGCGTTGAGGGCGAGCAGGTTCGTCTGCTCGGCGATCGAGGTGATCAGCTTGATCACGTTGCCGATCTCGGCGGACGACGTGCCGAGCTGGTTGATCGTGGTGCTCGCCGACGCGGCCGCCTGTACCGCGTCCTGCGCGACGCGGGCCGCCTCGGTGGCGTTCGACGAGATCTCCCCGATGGAGGCGCCCATCTGTTCGGCGCCCGACGCCAGGGTCTGCACGTTGCGGCTGATGTGTTCGGCGGCCTGCGAGACGACCGCGGCCTGGGTGGAGGTCTCCTCGGACGACGCGGCGATCTGCTGGCTGACCGCGGTCAGCTCCTCGCCCGATCCCGCGAGCGTGTGCGCGCTGTCGGCGACGGCGCCGACCATCTGGCGCAACCGTTCGGTGGCGAGATCCAGGCCGCGGGCCATCCGGCCCAGTTCGTCGCCAGCGTCGACGTCGGCGGAGTGAGTCAGATCACCTACGGAGATCCGGTCCACGACCGCGGACACCTTCCGGACCGCATGGATGATCGACCGTACGGTGAGCAGGGCGAGCAGCGCCGCCAGCACCATGCCGATCACGGCGGTGACGACGACGGTGGTGCGGGCGGTGTCGTAGTCGTCGCTGTTGATCTGCATCTGCGTCGTCACGCGCTTCTGCGCACTGCCGATCAGCTTGTCGACGTCGGCCTGGATCTGCGTCGCGATCGGCTTGACCTGCTGGCTGCGGATCGCCGCGAACTCGGCCTTCTTGCCGGCCCACCCGAGGGGGATGAGCTGGTTGCTGACGATGTCGGTGAAGGAGTTCCAGTTGGTCGTGAGATCGTCCAACGTGGCCCGCTCGTCGGCGGTCAGCGCGGTTTTGCCGTAGGCGGCGAGCGCGTCGTTCATGGCGGTGACGTCCTTGAGCCACGCCTGGTGCTCCGTACTGCTGGCGTCCGTCGCCAGCGTCTGGTCGGCGAGGCTGTCGACCCGGGACTGCAGGTAGGCCCGGCGGACCTCACTGACCTTCAGCATCGGCGAGATCGCCTCGGTCTGGATCTGCCGGGCGCTGTCGCGAAGGGTCGCCATGTGGATCAGGGAGACGATCAGGACCACGCCGGTAGTGAGGCATGCCACCAGGACGCTGGCGAAGAATTTGGTGGTGAGGCTCTGGTCGACGAACCAGTTGGTACGCCGCCTGCCGGGCGAGGTGTCGGTGCCCATCAAGGCGCCACTTCCTATCGAGTTGTCGTGCCGAGGTACGCGCGGGGCGGGCCCCACCGTGATCGGAGCCCGGAAGCCGCAGCGGAGTCATCGACCCGCAGGGGTGGCGGATGAGAGTTCTGGCGGCAGCAAATGTACGGAGAGTTATCTCAAGGGGGGTACGCGCGCGGCCTGCGTCCGGCGGGGACGGGGCCCGGTTTCGGTGAATATTGGCTGGTCAACCGGGTTGGGGTGGGCGGTTCTTGCGCCGCGGGGCGGGGTGGCAGCCCCTTCTTGCCTGCGGGACAGTTATGCACTGTGTGCAATCAAGCTTTCCCGTGGCGAGGTGCGGCTCTGCGCGTCGAGGAGGGGCGGTCGGAGGGTCCCGGCTGAGGCCGCGAACGCACGTGGGGCCGGTCCGCTGGCGGACCGGCCCCACGTTTCGCCTGTTCAGGCTGGCGGAGGATACGAGATTCGAACTCGTGAGGGGAGTTACCCCAAACACGCTTTCCAAGCGTGCGCCCTAGGCCTCTAGGCGAATCCTCCGTCGAGAAGGATACCCATACGACTTCTGGCGGCGATACCGGGTACAGTAGGTGTCGCCCCTCGTGCGGCGTACATCCTGTGAACCCCCCCAGGGCCGGAAGGCAGCAAGGGTAAGCGGGCTCTGACGGGTGCACGAGGGGCCCTTTTCGTCAGATGCGCGCGCTACCGTGATGCGAGGCTTGACGACGGTGGCGAGGGAGGTCGCAGGTGGCGCTCGCGCTTTACCGTAAGTACCGTCCACGCACCTTCGCTGAGGTCATCGGTCAGGAGCACGTGACCGAGCCGCTGGCCCAGGCGTTGCGCAGCGGTCGCCTGCACCACGCCTACCTGTTCTCCGGGCCACGCGGCTGCGGTAAGACCAGTAGTGCCCGGATCCTCGCGCGCTCCCTCAACTGTGCCAACGGCCCGACCCCGGAGCCTTGCGGGGAGTGTCAGTCCTGCCGTGACCTTGCGCCCGACGGCGCCGGCTCGATCGACGTCATGGAGATCGACGCGGCCTCCCACGGCGGCGTCGACGACGCCCGTGATCTGCGCGAGCGCGCGTTCTTCGCGCCCGTGAGCAGCCGATTCAAGATCTACGTGATCGACGAGGCCCACATGGTCTCGGCCGCCGGCTTCAACGCCCTGCTGAAACTGGTCGAGGAGCCGCCCGACTACGTCAAGTTCGTGTTCGCGACGACGGAGCCGGAGAAGGTGCTCGGCACGATCAAGTCGCGTACCCACCACTACCCGTTCCGGCTCGTCCCGCCCGGTGTGCTCCGGCCCTACCTGGAGAAGCTCTGCGAGAGCGAGGGAGTCAAGGCCGAGCCCGCGGTCTTCCCGCTCGTGGTGCGCGCCGGCGGCGGCAGCGTCCGTGACACGCTGTCGGTGCTCGACCAGCTCATCGCGGGTGCCGGCCCGGACGGGGTGAGCTACTCGCGTGCCGTCGCGCTACTCGGCGTCACCGACGTCACCCTGATCGACGAGATGTGCGATGCGCTCGCCGCCGGTGACGGCGCCACCGCCTACGCGACCGTCGACCGGGTGGTCGAGGCCGGCCACGATCCCCGGCGGTTCGCGTCGGACCTCCTGGAGCGGCTGCGGGATCTGATCGTCCTGCAACAGGTGCCCGACGCGGCGGCCAAGGGTCTGCTCGACGTACCCGACGACCAGCTGGAACGGATGACCGCCCAGGCTGCCCGCCTCGGGCCCGCGTCGCTGTCCCGCTTCGCCGACATCGTCCACAACGGGTTGACCGAGATGCGTGGCACGACCGCGCCGAGGCTGCTGTTGGAGCTGGTCACAGCCCGCATGCTGCTGCCCGGCGCGGATGACTCGTCGTCCGCGTTGCTGCAGCGGCTCGAGCGGATGGAGCGGCGCCTGGGCGCCGCGGGCGAGCCCGCGTCGGCGCCGCCATCCGCGCCTCCCGCCGCCGCGATGCAGGTTTCGGCGGCGCCACCGACCGTGGTCACGCCGGTTGCTCCGCCGCCTGCTGTCGCCCCGTCCGTCCCGGCCGTCGCGTCCTCATCCGCTGCCGAGCGGTCTTCTGCGCCGACGTCCCCGGCGGCGCCTTCGGTGGCCGCGTCCGCGCCGCCGTCGAGGCCATCCACGCCGGTTGGTCCGCGGCCGGCTGAGCCGGCACCCGCCGGTGCGGTCGCACCCGCGCGGCCCGCAGCCGAGGCGCAGGCTTCCGACCGCGGGCAGGCGCCGGGTGTGCTGGACGCCGCCGCGATTCGCCGGCGATGGGACGAGATCGTCAGCGCCACCGGCCGTAAGAAGAAGGCCACCGCCGCGCTCGCGCGTGACGCGACCGTGCGCGACGTCGAGGGCAACACCGTCGTGCTGCTGCTCCAGCACCGACCCCTTGCCGAAATGCTGTCCCGGTCGGCCGACGTGTTGAGTCAGGCGATCACCGAGGTCTTCGGTGGCACGTGGCAGATCCGCTGCGACGTGGGTGGCGGCACGCAGGCTGAGGTGTTACGAGGCGCGGGCGCAGCGCGGAGCGCGCCCGCCCCCGCGCCGCAGCCCGCCCCGAGGGACGCTCCCTCATCCGGGCACGCCATGGCCTCGCCTCGGGACCCTCGCCCGGCCTCCCGCAGGAGCGACCCGGCGGACGGAGGCGACGACGACTGGCCGACCCCCGCCCGACCCGGCGGCGGGATCGCCCCGACGGCATCCGCATCGCCGGCCGAGGACCCGGCCGAGGACCCGGCCGACGACTGGCCCACGCCCGCGCGCCCGGGCGGGCAGGCGGTTGCCGACGGCGCCGCGCCCGGCGACGCCGTGAACGGCGGCCCCGCGCCGAGCGGCCCTGTGACCGGCGTGCCCGGCGCTGCCCCGACCGCGGTGGCTGGCGCTGCCCCGACCGCGGTGGCCGGCGCTGCCCCGACCGCGGTGGCAGGCGCCGCACCGACCGCGGTGGCAGGCGCCGCACCGACCGCGGCCGCCGGCCCTACCCCACCGGCCGCCGGCCCTACCCCACCGGCCGCCGGCCCTACCCCACCGGCCCCGACCGCCGCCGGCTTCGCGACGGCTGTCCGGTCGCCGTCCGCGCCGTCCGCGCCGCCCGCGTCAGCCGGGCCGGCCCCAGCGGCGGCCCCGGTGTCGAGCGGCCGGTCGGCCGCCCTCGCGGCGGCACGAGCGGCCGCGGCGGGCCTGTCGGGCCGGCAGGCGGTCGACGGCCGAGCCGGTGGCCCGGTGCCGGCCGTGCAGAGCGCGCCGGCGAGCGCGCCGCCCGGCAGGGCAGCGGCTCCGACGGCAGGCGGCGGGGGCTGGCGCGACGGGTCACCCGTCGACGAACCGCCGTACGACCCCGACTACGACGGCCCGGTGAGCGATCCCGAGTACCCCGGCTTCGATCCCGGAGACGAGCCGACCGACGAGGTGCTCGACGAGCGCGTGATCCGGGAGTCCACCGAGGAACAGGCGTTGCGGCTGCTCGCCGAGGCGCTCGGCGCGGAGAGGATAGACGACGGCCACCGGTGAAAGACAAGATCACTTATCGGAGCGGGTACGGTTACGAGCCCGTCGCCCGGGCGAGTGACTTCTTCGAAGGCTGGCCGAATCCGCCCGGTGAGGCGACCTTCCAGGCCGCGCTGCGGGGCAGCTACGCCGTCGAGTTCGCCATCGCGCCGGAGGAGCGGGTCGTCGGGTTTGTCAACGCGCTCTCCGACGGCGTGGCTGCCGCCTTCATACCGTGGCTCGAGGTCGTGCCCGAGTACCGCGGACGCGGTATCGGCAGTCGGCTGATGCGCCGCATGCTCGACCGGCTCGGCCACCTGTACTCGGTGGATCTCCTGTGCGATCCGCCGTTGGTCGCGTACTACCGGCGGTTTGGGCTCATGCCGATTCCGGGCATGGGGCTACGTGCGCCACGTAATCTCGACCGCACAACAGGCTAGGCTGCGAATCGCAGCCGACACGAAGGAGTATCCCGTGCGCCCCGGTGGACAGCCGAACCTGCAGCAGCTGATGAAGCAGGCACAGAAGATGCAGCAGCAGATGGCTGCGGCTCAGGCCGAGCTGGCTGAGACCGAGCTGACCGGCACGGCCGGCGGTGGTCTCGTGACGGTGACGGTGACCGGCACCGGCGAGGTGACCGCAGTCAAGATCGACCCGAAGGCGGTCGACCCCGACGATGTCGAGACGCTGGAGGACCTGGTGCTCGCCGCGCTGCACAACGCCGCGGAACAGGCCCGGGAGCTGACCGAAGAGAAGATGGGTCCACTCGCGGGCGGCCTCGGCCTGCCCGGAATGTAGGCAGGACGTGTACGAAGGCGCCATTCAGGATCTGATCGACGAGCTCGGCCGGCTGCCGGGCGTAGGCCCGAAGAGCGCGCAGCGCATCGCCTTCCACGTCCTGTCGGCCGACGCCGTGGACGTGAAGCGGCTGGCCACCGCGCTCCAGCGGGTCAAAGACCTGGTCAAGTTCTGTTCCACCTGTTACAACGTCGCCGAGTCGGAACAGTGCCGGATCTGCCGTGATCCGCGGCGTACCGACGAGGTGCTGTGCGTTGTCGAAGAGCCCAAGGACGTCGTCGCGATCGAGCGGACCGGCGAGTTCCGGGGGCGCTACCACGTGCTCGGCGGTGCGATCAATCCGCTCGAGGGCGTCGGGCCCGACAACCTCAAGGTCCGCGAGCTGATGGCCAGGCTGTCGTCGGGTGACGTGAAGGAGTTGATCCTCGCCACGGATCCGAACACCGAGGGGGAGGCCACGGCAACCTATCTGGCGCTGCTGGTCAAACCGATGGGGCTGAACGTGACCCGGCTGGCGAGCGGGCTGCCGGTCGGCGGCGATCTCGAGTACGCCGACGAGATCACGCTGGGCCGCGCCTTCGAGGGCCGACGCGCCATGTGAAGGCCCCGGACCCGCGGACGTTCGCCGACGGCGGATCCGGGGTGGCCGGTCACTGCCCGCCGAGCGGGTGGGATTTGTCGCCGAACGGCCGACTTCCGATCACGCCATCATCACGGTGCGGCCTGAAGTTGGTTACATCAGCGGGCCCGGCTATTGACGGCGAGGAGTACGAGAGACAGGGTTCCCCCAACGAAGGTGACTGACCGAGTCGCCTTCGGTTGTACTCCCTGCAAAGGCACCGTACGGGTGTCCTAAGGTGGGGAGCCGCAGGAGTCCATGCAAGGGCGACCAGATCGGTTGCCGCCTGCAACGGGCCCCAGTTCCGCCGGCGTGGCAGATGCGTCTGCCCGACGGTCGCTGCTTGGGCGCGGTGCGGCGGTCGGAGGAGGGCACGGCGTTTCATGACACTCGGACCGGTGACATCGAGCACCGACGTGGCGACGCCAGCCGGGGAAGAGACGCCCACGATCGCGGATGGCAAGAAGATCGAGGGCCGATCGCTCGGCCGCATCGCCTGGATGCGCCTCAAGCGCGACAAGCTGGCGATGGCCGGTGGCGGGTTCATCATCTTCCTGATCCTGGTCGCGATCCTGGCGCCGCTGATCAACAAGGTGCTTGGTCACCCGGTGAACGAGTACCACCAGGACAAGATCGACCCTAACCTCGGCGGCATTCCGCCGGTCGGCACCTGGGGCGGGATCAGCAAGGACTTCCTGCTCGGCGTGCAGCCGGTCACCGGCCGTGACCTCTTCAGCCAGATCATCTACGGGGCGCAGACCTCGCTGCTCATCGCGCTCCTCGCCACGCTGCTGGCCGTGGTGATCGGCATCGTCGTCGGCGTCACCGCCGGCTACTACGGTGGCTGGGTCGACTCGCTGTTCAGCCGGTTCATGGACCTGATCCTGGCGTTCCCGCTGATCCTGTTCGCGATCGCGCTGATCTCGGTGCTGCCGCCGACCAAGGGCTTCCGGATCGCGGTCATGGTTCTCATCATCGGTGGGTTCAGCTGGCCCTACATCGGCCGGATCGTCCGCGGGCAGGCGCTGTCCCTGCGCGAGCGCGAGTTCGTGGAGGCGGCGCGCAGCGTCGGCGCCGGCAGCTTCCGGATCATCTTCCGCGAGCTGCTGCCCAACCTCGCGGCGCCGATCCTGGTCTACAGCACGCTGATCATCCCGTCGAACATCCTCTTCGAGGCGGCGCTGTCGTTCCTCGGGGTCGGTGTACCGCCGCCCACCCCGTCGTGGGGCCGGCTGTTGTCGGACGCGGTCGACTACTACGAGTACGACCCCATGTACATGCTCATCCCCGGCTTGGCGATCTTCGTTACCGTGTTGGCCTTCAACCTTTTCGGTGACGGGCTGCGCGATGCGCTCGACCCCAAGTCCAACCGCTGACCACCCGGACCGGGTGTTCACCGCCACCCCGCACGCAGTACCGCCCCGGACGGCCCACTCCTGGTGTGGGCCGCAGCAACAAGGAGGGAATCCGCAGTGAGAATCACAAGAGGAGCGGTGGTGGCCGGTTCGGTCGCCCTCGCCCTAGGGCTGTCCGCCTGTGGCGGCGGCGGCTCGTCCAGCAATAGCAGCAACAACAACACGGGCTCCAGCTCCGGCTTCAACGCCGGCACGAAGGGCATCGTGAACCCGTCCACCAAGAAGGGCGGCACGCTGCGGATCGGGTACAGCTCGGACGTCGACTCGTTCGACCCGACCCGGATCTACTACGCCTCCGGCGAGAACTTCATGGCGCTGTACAACCGGACGCTGCTCGCCCCGGCCCAGAAGCCGGGCAAGGACGGCCTGGTCCTCCAGCCCGACCTGGCCGAGTCGCTGCCGCAGATCAGCGCGGACAAGCTGACCTACACCTTCAAGCTCCGCAAGGGCCTGAAGTTCGAGGACGGCAGCCCGATCACGTCCAAGGACGTCAAGTACGCCGTCGAGCGCAGCTTCGCGCAGGACGTCCTCTCCGGCGGTCCGACCTACATCGTCGACCAGCTGGACCAGGGCCAGAACTACCCCGGCCCGTACAAGGACACCGACCCCAACAAGATGGGGCTGAAGTCGGTCCAGACGCCGGACGACAGCACGATCGTCTTCCACCTCGCGCAGCCGTACGCGGACTTCCCGTACCTGCTGCCGATGCTCGCCGGTGCGGTGCCGGCGGCCAAGGACACCGGTGAGAAGTACACCGACCACGTGGTCTCCGACGGCCCGTACAAGTTCGAGTCGTTCGACCCGGGCAAGAAGGTCGTGCTGGTCCGTAACCCGAACTGGGACCCGGCGACCGACCCGATCCGCAAGGCGCTGCCGGACCGGATCGAGATGACGCTGCAGATGAACCCGGACGAGCTCGACAAGCAGCTGCTTGACGGCACGCTCGACATCGACTTCGGTCAGACCGGTGTGCAGCAGGCCGCCCAGGCCAAGATCCTGCTCGACCCGAAGCTGAAGGCGAACGCCGACGAGCCGAACACCGGCTTCATCCGCTACGTCACCATCAGCAGCAAGGTCGCGCCGTTCGACAACATCCACTGCCGCAAGGCCGTGCAGTACGCCGCCGACAAGGTGGCCCTGCAGACCGCGCGTGGTGGTGCGGACGCCGGTGGTGACATCGCCACCAACATGCTGCCGCCGAACATCGCCGGCTACGACCCCAACCTCGACCCGTTCAACACCAAGAGCGGCAAGCCGCAGATCGACAAGGCCAAGCAGGAGCTGGCGGCCTGTGGCAAGCCGAACGGCTTCGAGACCAAGATCGCCGTGCGTAACAAGGGCAAGGAGCCGAAGACCGCTGAGGCGCTGCAGCAGGCTCTCGCCGCGGTGGGCATCAAGGCCACGATCGACCAGTCCGACGCGTCGCTGTACTTCCGGTCGACCATCGGCTCGCCCGACAACGTGCACGCCAAGGGCTACGGCCTGATGTTCGCCGGCTGGGGCGCCGACTTCCCGACGGCCGGTGGCTTCCTGCAGGTGCTCGTCGACGGTCGCAAGATCCAGCCGAGCGGTAACAACAACTACGGGGAGCTGAACGACCCGGAGATCAACAGCCTGATCGACAAGGCGAACTCCGAGCCGGACCCGAAGAAGTCCGCCGCCATCTGGAGCCAGATCAACGCCAAGGTGATGGACACCGCGACCCAGCTGCCGTTCGTGTACGACAAGGCGCTGAACTACCGCAACCCGCGGCTGACCAACGTCTTCGTCTGGTCGTACTACGGCGAGTGGGACTTCAGCGCGCTGGGTCTCAGCGACGGCAAGTAAGTCCCACCCTTACCCCTTACGCGAGTAGTCGAAGGCAGGTGAAGGCCACCGCGCCGGCCGGTGCCGCGGCAACCCCGCGGCGCCGGCCGGCGTGAGGCCGACGACGTGATCAATTACATCCTTCGCCGGGTGGTGACCTCGGTCGTACTGATGATCATCATCTCGGTGGTCACGTTCGGCGTGTTCTTCATGGTCCCCAAGCTCGCCGGCACCAACCCGGCCGAGCTCTACGTCGGAAAGTCGGCGACCCCGGCCGACGTGGCGGCGACCGCCCGCAAGCTCGGACTCGACCAGCCCGTCTACGTGCAGTACGGGCGCTTCGTGAAGGGCATCGTCGCCGGCCGCGACTTCAACAGCGGCCCGAGCAAGACCCACTGCCCGGCGCCGTGCTTCGGCTACTCGTTCCGTAACGACCGCCCGGTATTTCCGCTGCTGCTGGACCGGCTGCCGGTCACCATCTCGCTGGCCATCGGCGCCTCGATCATCTGGTTGATAGGTGGCGTGCTCGCCGGGGTCATCTCGGCGCTACGCCGAGGGTCGATCCTCGACCGGTCAATGATGATCCTTGCGCTGGCCGGCGTGTCCCTTCCGATCTACTTCACCGGCCTGCTCGCCCAGCTCATCTTCGTGCACAATCTGCACTGGCTCCCCGGCGGCGAGTACGTGAACTTCCGTGACAACCCGATCGGCTGGGCCAGCAAGCTTCTTCTCGGCTGGATCACCCTCGCGCTGCTGTACGCCGCCACGTACGCCCGGTTGACCCGCGCCACGATGCTCGAGACGGTGAGCGAGGACTACATCCGCACCGCGCGCGCCAAGGGCCTGCGCGAACGGGTGGTCATCGGCAAGCACGCCATGCGTTCGGTGCTCACCCCGATCGTCACGATCTTCGGCCTCGACATCGGACAGCTGCTCGGCGGCGCGATCCTCACCGAGTCCGTCTTCGGCCTGCCCGGCATCGGCCGCCTCTCCATCGACGCGGTCAACACCAAGGACCTGCCGGTCGTACTGGGCGTCACCCTGTTCGGCGCGCTATTCATTGTCGTTGCGAACTTCGTCGTCGACCTCCTGTACGCCGTGATCGACCCGCGCGTCCGGCTGGCATGAAAGGGAAGGGCATGGCAACCGACCTGCTCGCAAGTGGACAGCCGGCGTCCGGCGGCTCGCGGCCGTCCGCGCCGCGCTCCTTCCTGGACGTGCGCGACCTGCGGATCCACTTCAACACCGACGACGGCGTGGTCAAGGCCGTGGACGGCCTGTCGTTCCAGCTCGACCGCGGCAAGACGCTCGGCATCGTCGGCGAGTCCGGCTCCGGCAAGAGCGTGACCAGCCTCGGCATCCTCGGCCTGCACCGGCACAGCAAGGCGCGGGTCTCCGGCGAGGTGTGGCTCGACGGCGAGGACCTCATCGCCGCCTCCGACGAGCGGGTACGCGCGCTGCGCGGCCAGCGGATAGCCATGATCTTCCAGGATCCGCTCACGGCCATGCACCCGTACTTCACGGTTGGCGCGCAGATCATCGAGGCGTACCGGGTGCACAACAACGTCTCCAAGAAGGTCGCCCGGCAACGCGCCATCGACATGCTGGGCCGGGTCGGCATCCCGCAGCCGGCCAGGCGGGTGGATGACTACCCGCACCAGTTCTCGGGCGGTATGCGCCAGCGGGCGATGATCGCCATGGCCCTGGTCAACAACCCCGAACTGCTCATCGCCGACGAGCCCACCACGGCGCTCGACGTGACCGTACAGGCACAGATTCTCGACCTGATCCGTGATCTCCAGGAGGAGTTCCACTCGGCGGTCATTATGATCACCCACGACCTCGGGGTGGTCGCCGAACTGGCCGACGACATCCTCGTGATGTACGGCGGCAAGGCCGTCGAGTACGGCACCGCTGAGACGATCTTCCGGCGCCCCGAGCACCCGTACGCCTGGGGCCTGCTCGGCTCGATGCCGCGTGTCGACCGGGACGTGCGGGACCGCCTCATCCCGGTCAAGGGCACGCCGCCGAGCCTGATCAACCTTCCGAGCGGGTGCGCGTTCCATCCGCGCTGCCCGTACGTGGGCTACAACGGCATCCCCTGCCGTACCGAGATCCCGACCCTGGCCGAGGGCAGTGACCACGGCGTCGCGTGCCACATTCCGCCGGCGGAGCGGCAGCGGATCTTCTCCGAAGACATCGCCCCGGCGCTGTGACAGCGGATCGCTGCGTAGAAGGAGCACCTGTGCCGACGAGTACACCCCAGACCGAGCGCGCCGCGACCCGCCCGGCAACCGAGAACCTGCTCGAAGTGAGCGGGCTGGAGAAGCACTTCCCGATCACCCGTGGCGCCTTCATCCGGCGCACGGTCGGCGCCGTGCGGGCGGTCGACGGGCTCGACTTCACCGTTCGCACCGGCGAGACGCTCGGCGTGGTCGGCGAGTCCGGCTGTGGCAAGTCGACCACGGGACGCCTGGTCACGCGCCTGCTGGAGCCGACCGGCGGGAAGATCACGTTCGAGGGCCGCGACATCACGCACATGTCGGTGCGGCAGATGCGTGAGCTGCGCCGCGACGTACAGATGATTTTCCAGGACCCGTACTCCTCGCTGAACCCGCGGCACACCGTCGGCACCATCGTCGGCGCGCCGCTGCGCATCCAGAACATCCCGACGCCGAAGGGCCAGAAGCGGGCGGTCCAGGACCTTCTGGAGCTCGTCGGCCTGAACCCGGAGCACTACAACCGGTACCCGCACGAGTTCTCGGGCGGACAGCGTCAGCGCATCGGGATCGCCCGGGCGCTCGCGCTGCGGCCGAAGCTGATCGTCTGCGACGAGCCCGTGTCGGCGCTCGACGTGTCGATCCAGGCCCAGGTCGTCAACCTGCTCGACGACCTGCAGCGCGAACTGAACCTGACGTACATGTTCATCGCGCACGACCTGTCGGTGGTCAAGCACATCTCCGACCGGGTCGCGGTCATGTACCTCGGGAAGATGGTCGAGCTCGCGCCACGGGACGCCCTCTACGCGACACCGATGCACCCGTACACGCTGGCCCTGTTGTCGGCGGTGCCGGTGCCCGACCCGTCCCGGCGTGACAAGGCCCAGCGGGAGCGGGTCCTGCTCACCGGCGACGTGCCCAGCCCGATCGACCCGCCGTCGGGCTGCCGGTTCCGCACCCGGTGCTGGAAGGCGCAGGACAAGTGCGCCCAGGAGGTGCCGCCGTTCGTCGAGCTCGCCCCCGGGCACCGGGTGGCCTGCCACTTCCCGGTGACGGACGCCGAGCGCACCCCGCAGGGCCGGATGGCGGCGCAGCATGCCGCCGCGGAGGTCCCGCCGGACACCGCCGCCGAGCCGGCGCTGTAACGACAGCAGCGACTCGAAGGGGAGGGACGGCCAGGCGTCCCTCCCCTTTTCGTTTTCAGCCCTCGGGCCGGTTGAGCAGGGCGACCGCGATGCCGTGCACCGCGTCGAGGTCGGCCGGCGCGGCCAGCTTGGCCTTGCCGCCGGTGACCGCGTACCACTCGGCCGCGTCCTTGTACTGCACCCGGAGCGTCACGGCGCCGGCGTCGTCCAGCTCGCTGCGCAGGGTGAGATCCCCGGTGACGACGCCGACCTCGTCCGTCATGACCCCGCCGGGGCCGGCCTTGATGTCGGTTGTCCGCTGTTCTGCCACTACTGACACGTCCCCAACATATCGACAAGCGCCTGCTTCTCCGCCGTGGTCACCGTCAACTGCCAGTACCGCTTCACGGTGATCCAGTTTTCGGCGTACTGGCACCAGTACCCCTGGTACGGCGGCTTCCACTGTGATGGATCCTGGTCACCCTTTGCCCTGTTGGTCGTCAATGAAACGGCTACCAGCTGTGGTCGGGTGAGGTCGTTGGCGAACTGGGACCGCTTGTCGTCGGTCCACGCGTTGGCCCCGGAGCGCCACGCGTTCGCCAGCGGAACCACGTGGTCGATGTCGAGCTTGGCGGCGTCGGTGACGGTCTTGTGGTCGTACGGGCTGAGCCACTTTCCGCCGGTGGCGTGGCAGCTCGTGCTGGTCGTGACCGATGTGCCGTCCCGCTTGAGGACGTACTCCCGGGTGTCGCAGCCGTTGCCCTGCTGCGTCCAGTGTGGGAAGCGGTCGCGGCTGTACCCGGCCATCGACCGTGGCGCGGCGACGGTCAGCGCGTCGAGGTCGGCGCGCGCCTGGGACGCGTCGCCGCTCGCGGCGGACGTGGGGCTGTCCGAGACGGCGCCGCCCGGAGCGGAGCCGTTGGGGACGCAGCCGGTGGCCGACAGAGCTGCGGTGAGGACGAAGGCGGCGGCGAGCCGGCGAGGGGTACGCATACCGCCAATGTGGAGGAGACGTACGCGCGGCGGCCAGCACAACACGGCCACAGCTTTTGGGATCTTGGACACGTGGCGGGGTCATAGGCCCGCCACGCGTCCAAGATCTGCGTGCTTACGCCCGGTTGACGGCGCTCACGACCGCGCGCAGCGAGGCCGTCAGGATGTTGGCGTCCACACCGACACCCCAGTACGCCTGCCCGCCGACCGAGCACTCCACGTACGCCGCCGCCTGCGCGTTCTCACCCGAGGTGAGGGCATGCTCGGCGTAGTCGAGCACCCGTACGTCGAGGTCGACGCCGGACAGTGCGTTGACGAAGGCCTCGATCGGGCCGTTGCCCCGGCCGTCGAGCGCGTGTCGCGCGCCGTCCAGCTCGATGACCACCGACACCTCGACCTTGTCGTCGACCGTGGCGCTGTTGTAGTCGCGCAGCGCCAGCCGCCCCGGCCGCAGGTACTCGCCGGCGAAGATGTCCCACATCTCCTGCGGGCCGACCTCGCCGCCCTCGTCGTCGGTGTGGCGCTGGACGACACCGGAGAACTCGATCTGCAGCCGGCGCGGCAGCTCCAGCTGGTGCTCGGACTTCATGATGTACGCGACGCCGCCCTTGCCGGACTGCGAGTTGACCCGGATGACCGCCTCGTACGAGCGTCCGACGTCCTTCGGGTCGATCGGCAGGTACGGAACACCCCATTCGCAGTCATCGATCGAAATCCCGGCGGCGTCAGCGGAACGCTGCAGCGCTTCGAAGCCCTTCTTGATGGCGTCCTGGTGGGAGCCGGAGAAGGCGGTGTACACCAGGTCCCCGGCGTACGGGTGCCGCTCGTGTACGGGCAGCTGGTTGCAGTACTCGACGGTGCGCTTGATCTCGTCGATGTCGGAGAAGTCGATCTGCGGGTCCACGCCCTGGCTGAACAGGTTGAGCCCCAGCGTGACCAGGTCTACGTTGCCGGTGCGCTCGCCGTTGCCGAAAAGGCAGCCCTCGACCCGGTCGGCGCCGGCGAGCAGCCCCAGCTCGGTGGCGGCCACGGCGGTGCCCCGGTCGTTGTGCGGGTGCAGCGACAGGATGACCGAGTCGCGCCGTGGGAGGTTGCGTGACATCCACTCGATCGAGTCGGCGTACACGTTGGGCGTCGCCATCTCGACGGTGGCCGGGAGGTTGACGATGAGCGGCCGGTCCGGGGTGGGCTGCAGCACGTCGATGACGGCGCTGCACACCTCCAGCGCGTAGTCGAGCTCGGTGCCGGTGTACGACTCGGGGGAGTACTCGTAGAAGATCTCGGTGTCCGGGGTGATGGCCTCGGCGTACTTCTGGCACATCCGCGCACCGCTGGTCGCGATGTCGGTGATGCCGGCCTTGTCGAGGCCGAACACGACCCGTCGCTGCAGTGTCGAGGTGGAGTTGTAGAAGTGGACGATCGCGCGCTTGGCGCCGCGCAGCGATTCGAACGTCCGCTCGATCAGGTGGTCCCGGCACTGCACCAGCACCTGGATCGTGACGTCGTCCGGGATCATGTCCTGCTCGATGAGCTGGCGGACGAAGTCGTAGTCGGTCTGGCTGGCCGACGGGAAGCCGACCTCGATCTCCTTGTAGCCCATGGCGACGAGGAGGTTGAACATCCGCCGCTTGCGCTCGACCGACATCGGGTCGATCAGGGCCTGGTTGCCGTCGCGCAGGTCGACCGCGCACCAGCGGGGAGCGGTGTCGATGTGGCGCGACGGCCACCGCCGGTCGGGCAGATCGACGGCGAACTGCTGGTGGTACGGCTGGTAGCGGTGGACGGGCATCCGGCTGGGACGCTGGCGTGCAATGGGGTCGACGACGGTCGATTCTTGATCAGACATGTGGTCCTGCTCCCGGTGTCATGAGATGTGGGCACGATCCGTTCGATGGGATCTCGAGGGGATCGACCGGCTGCGCTCGGAGCTCTCAGGCGGTGGCGCGCGTGCACTCCGCGACGAGGTGCCGGCCGGATGGGGCCTCGTCGCGGCACGGAAGAAGAAGGGTCGCCTGCCACATGACGCCTGCCACGGTACACCTGTGCAGGTGGCGATGTCAGGGGCCGTCCGGTTGCCAACTAGTGATGTACGTCCTGCTCAGGGCGTTTTGGGGTCCGGGCCATGGAAGTCTGGCTCACATGTTGGGATCGACCGGTGTGACGGGGCGGCGTCAGCCGGCGGCATCCAGCCGGTCGCGTTGGGCATCGGTCAGGCGCAGGGACACGCCGGCGATCGCCTCGTCCAACTGATCGGGGCTGCTCACTCCCACGATCGGGGTCACCGCCGGCCGTCCGCCGGTCAACCAGGCGAGCACCACCTGGTTGCGGCTCACCCCGATCTCGCCGGCCACGTCGTCGAGCGCCGCGAGCCGGCGCGCCGTTCCCGGGTGGTCGTAGCTGTCCGGCAACGGCCGGTCCGCCCGCGTGTACGCGCCGCTCAGCAGCGTGCGGTACGCCCACAGCGCCAGGCCCTCGGTCGCAGCGTAATCGAGCGTCTCGTCGGTCGCCGTACCGAACCGGTGGTTGGGATCCAACCGGATATCCGGCCTGGCCGACAGGTACGTGTGGTGCAGTTGCAGTGCGCGGTAGGCCGCCCGGCCGTCGGCGGCGGCGGCGAGCCTACGCGCCTGTTCCACCCGCCACACCGGGTGGTTCGACGCGCCCAGTTGGAGCACGGAGCCCGCCTCGACCAGTCCGGCCAGCGCGCCGACCGTCTCCACCAGCGGGACGGACCGGTCCTCCATGTGCGCCCAGTACAGGTCGATGTGGTCGGTGCGCAGCCGGCGCAGGCTGGTCTGGCAGCCGGACCTGATGGTGTCGGCCGACAGACCCTCCCGGTGCCGCGGCCACTGGCCCGCGGCGGTCGGCTCCGCGCCGACCTTGGTGCTGATGAACACCCGGTCCCGCATGCCGGGCCGGGCCGCGAGCCAGGCGCCGATGACCCGCTCGCTCGCGCCGCCCGTACCGATCGGGCCTTCCCAGAAGCAGTAGCAGTTGGCCGTGTCGATCATCGTGCCGCCGGCGTCGACGAACCGGTCCAGCAGGTTGAATGAGGTCCGCTCATCCTGTCGGGTGCCGAAGAACATCGCTCCCAGGGCGAGGTTCAGTCGCTCCACCGTGCCTCCTTTGTCGTCGTAGGTGTTTCAGGCTGGTACCTGGAGCGCGCTCCAGGTCAAGCGCGGCGGAAAGGGGTTGGCAGGGCGGGAACGTGCGGGCAGGGTGTGACGCCATGGGGAGCTACGCACCGGGCGAGGCCGCCGAGAGGAGCGGCTTCTCCCTCGACACCCTGCGCTACTACGAGCGCATCGGCCTGCTCACCTCGGTACGGCGCACCGCCGGGGGACAGCGCGTCTTCACCGACGACGACCTCAGCTGGCTGGGCATCCTGCGGTGCCTGCGTGACACGGGCATGCCGATCGCCCGGATGTGCCGCTACGCGGAGCTCAGCCGGGGCGGCGAGGAGACCATGCCGGAACGGCTGGCCCTGCTGGCGGAGCACGACCGGGCGGTCGAGCGGCAGATCGCGCGGCTACGGGCCCAGCAGGAGCACATCAGGGAAAAGATCCGGTACTACCGCACGCACGCCGTCTGAGGTGACCCCGGACCTCCTCCGGCTACTGGCCGGAGGAGGTCGAGGTGGGCGCGGCGGCCGCCAGCAGCGAGTCGCCGGAGACGGGCGCCGGTGGCTGGACCGACGCGGGCGGCGGCGACACCGGCGCCGCGAGGACGAGCGTGCCGAAGTCGGCCTTCGCGCCGGTGAGCGTGCCGTCGGCGTCGTAGCAGTAGACACCGGGGTCGACCGGTGGGGTGAGCGCCGCCGAGTCGGACTCCACCGAGAAGCAGGTGCCCCGCGCTCCCGTCAGGAGCGGGGCGACCGCCACCGACAGCGCCGCCCGCCGGTCGGTGAGCGGGTCCAGCCAGTCGACGAACGGGTGCTGCACCCGCGGGTCGGCCCACGCCGGCAGCGACCCGTCCGGGGCCTTCGCGCACGCCGGGTTCGCACCGGAGGTCCGGCACTGGAACAGGCCGTCCTTGTCGCCGACGAGAGCGATGTCGGCCTTCCCGCCGAGCGCTCCGCCGGGGACGTCGACGCGCCACGAGCCGTCGCCGGCCAGGGCGACCGTGACGGTACGCGGCGCGCCCACCGTCGGGCGGTAGGTGTACCCGGCGGTGAAGCGGTGGTCCTTCGCCGTCGCGACCAGCCCGGCCAGCTGGGTGCGCGCGTCCAGCTGCGGCGCCGACGTGGCCGGCTGCTCATTTGCCGTGGTCGATGGGGTGGCGGCCGGGGCGGCGCAGCCGCTTGTGATCACAGCCACCAGGACGAGGGGGACGGCCGGAGCCGTGAGGCGGCGCATCGGGCCATTCTCACCGATGTGCCGGTCGGATGGTGGGAACGCCACTGCGGGCGGGTCCGGGCCGCCGGTACGCTCTCTGGAGTCCCACATGCGCCGCCGGCTGCGTGTCCGCACCGCAGACATCAGACCACCGGCGGCGTTGGCACGTGTGAAGGGAGCTGACCGACGTGGCGCTGGTCGTCCAGAAGTACGGTGGCTCGTCAGTAGCAACCGCCGAGCGCATCAAGCGGGTTGCCGAACGCATCGTGGCCACCCGCAAGGCGGGCAACGAGGTCGTGGTGGTCGTCTCCGCGATGGGCGACACGACCGACGAGCTGCTGGACCTGGCCCACCAGGTCAGCCCGCTGCCGGCCGGCCGTGAGCTGGACATGCTGCTCACCGCGGGTGAGCGCATCTCCATGGCGCTGCTGGCGATGGCGATCCACAACCTCGGGTACGAGGCCCGCTCGTACACCGGATCGCAGGCCGGGGTCCTGACGACGTCGACCCACGGCAAGGCGCGGATCATCGACGTCACGCCGGGGCGCCTGCGCGGCGCGCTCGACGAGGGCGCGATCGCGATCGTGGCCGGCTTCCAGGGGGTCTCCCAGGACACCAAGGACATCACCACGCTCGGGCGGGGCGGCAGCGACACGACGGCGGTGGCGCTCGCCGCGGCGCTGCACGCCGACGTCTGCGAGATCTACACCGACGTCGACGGGGTCTTCACCGCCGACCCGCGGATCGTGCCGAACGCCCGGCACATCAAACAGATCACGTACGAGGAGATGCTCGAACTCGCGGCGTGCGGCGCGAAGGTGCTCATGCTTCGCTGTGTCGAGTACGCGCGGCGGTTCGGGATGCCGATCCATGTGCGCTCGTCGTACTCGAACAACCCAGGCACGATGGTGACCGGCTCGATGGAGGACGTTCCCGTGGAACAGGCAATGATCACTGGTGTCGCCCACGACCGGAGCGAGGCGAAGATCACGATCGTCGGGGTGCCCGACGAGCCGGGCGCCGCCGCCCGCGTCTTCGAGACCGTCGCGAGCGCCGAGAGCAACATCGACATGATCGTGCAGAACGTGTCGACCGAGGCCACCGGGCGTACCGACATCTCCTTCACGCTGCCGAAGACCGACGGCCCGGCCGCGATGGCGGCGCTGGGCAAGGTCCAGGACAAGATCGGCTTCAAGGGCCTGCTCTACGACGACCACATCGGCAAGGTCTCGCTGATCGGCGCCGGCATGCGGTCGCACCCGGGCGTGGCCGCGACCTTCTTCGCGTCGATGGCCGACGCCGGCATCAACATCGAAATGATCTCGACGTCGGAGATCCGCGTCTCCGTGGTGTGTCGCGACACCGACCTGGACGCGGCCGTCCGGGCCGTGCACGACGCGTTCGAGCTTGGTGGTGACGAGGAGGCGGTCGTCTACGCCGGGACCGGGAGGTGACCTCCGTGCGCCAGCTGCCCACCCTGGCCGTGGTCGGGGCGACCGGAGCGGTCGGCGCCGTCATGTGCGAGCTGCTCTCGTCACGCAGGAACGTGTGGGGCGAGATCCGGCTCATCGCGTCGGAGCGCTCGGCCGGTAGGACGGTCGTGGTCCGCGGCGAGGAGCTGACGGTACGGGCGCTGGCGCCGGAGGTCTTCGACGGCGTGGACGTCGCGATGTTCGACGTGCCGGACGAGGTCTCCGCGGAGTGGGCGCCGCTGGCCGCCAAGTACGGCGCCGTCGTGGTCGACAACTCGGGCGCGTTCCGGATGGACCCGGACGTGCCGCTGGTGGTGCCGGAGATCAACCCGGAGCAGGTGCGCAACCGGCCCAAGGGCATCATCGCCAACGCCAACTGCACGACGCTCGCGATGATCGTCGCGATCGCGCCGCTGCACCGCGAGTACGGGCTCAAGGAGTTGGTGCTCGCCAGCTACCAGGCCGTCTCGGGCGCTGGCAAGGTGGGCATCGACACCCTGCTGGCACAGCTGGACAAGGTCGGCGGCGACCGTACGCTCGGCTCCCGCTCCGGCAACGTGCGCCAGGTCGTCGGCGACGACCTCGGCCCGTTCCCGGCGCCGCTGGCGCTCAACGTGGTCCCGTGGGCCGGCTCGCTGCGTGATGCCGGCTGGTCGAGCGAGGAGCTGAAGATGCGCAACGAGTCGCGCAAGATCCTCGGCCTGCCCGACCTGAAGGTCTCTGCGACCTGCGTACGCGTGCCCGTGGTGACCGGGCACTCGGTGGCGGTGCACGCGGTGTTCGGTACGGAGGTGGACGCCGAGGGCGCGCGCGAGGTGCTCCGCCACGCGCCGGGTGTGATCCTCGTCGACGATCCGGCGGCCGGCGAGTTCCCGATGCCGATCGACGCCGTGGGTACCGACCCGTCCTGGGTCGGCCGGATCCGGCGCTCGCTCGACGACCCGCGCGCGCTGGACCTGTTCGTGACCGGCGACAACCTGCGCAAGGGTGCGGCGCTGAACACCGCTCAGATCGCCGAACTGCTCGCGGCGGAGTTCTCCCGCTAGTCCACATCCCGCATATCGCGATCTCGGGCGTCCGGCTTGAAGCCGGGCGCCCTTTGTTGTCCCCGAATATTCTGACAGCTACTCTCATTTTCTATTCACTATCAGATAGGAGTAGCTGCCATGTCTGCCACTCGTCGCTGGTGGGCGCTCGCCGCGATCATGCTCAGCATGCTGACCATCGGGTTCGACGCGACGATCCTCAACGTCGCGCTGCCCACCCTCGCCACCGCGCTGCGCGCCGGCACCGATGGCCTGCAGTGGATCGTCAACGCGTACACCCTGGTCTTCGCCGGGCTGCTGTTGCCGATGGGCGCCCTCGGCGACCGGTACGGGCGCAAGCGCCTGCTACTCGTCGGGCTGGCGCTCTTCGGTGGGGCGTCGGTGGTCGCCACCTATGCCGGGTCGGTCGGCGCGTTGATCGCCGCCCGCGCCCTCATGGGCCTCGCCGCCGCCGTGCTGACCCCGATCGGGATGGCCGTACTCCCGGTGATGTTCGCGCCGCACGAGCGGGCGAAGGCGATCTCGTACGCCGCTATCGGCATGGGCGTGGGCGTCCCGCTCGGCCCGATCATCGGCGGCTACCTGCTGCGCCACTTCTGGTGGGGTTCGATCTTCCTGGTCAACGTGCCGGTGGTGGTGTTCGCACTGCTCGCCATCGGCGCGCTGGTACCCGAGTCGCGAGATCCCGCGCCGCGCCGCGTGGACGCGCTCGGCGGCGCGCTGTCCACGCTGGGCCTGATCGGCTTCGTGTACGGGGTCATCGAGGTCCCGCGCCGCGGCTGGGGCGACCTGCTGGTGGTCGGGTCGATCGCGATCGGCGTCGCGCTGCTCGTTGCTTTCGTGGTCCGGGAGCGGCGTACCGCGGAACCGATGATCGACCTCTGGCTGTTCACCCGCCCGCGGTTCCTGTGGGGCGGCGTCGCGATGACCGTCGCGTCGTTCGCGCTGTTCGGGCTGCTGTTCGTGCTGCCGCAGTACCTGCAGGACGTGCGAGGTAACGACGCGCTCGGCACCGGGGTGCGGCTGCTGCCGATGATGGCGGGGCTGATCGTCGGTTCCCGGGTGAGCGAAGTGATCGGTCGCAGCCTCGGCGAGAAGGTACCGGTCACCGCCGGCCTGCTGGTCATCGCCGGTGGACTTGCCCTCGGCGCCACCACGGGCGTCGACAGCGGGTACGGGCTCGCGGCGAGCTGGCTGTCGATCGTGGGGTTGGGTACCGGCCTGACCCTCGCGCCCGCGATGGACGCGGTCCTCGGCGACCTGCCGCCCGAGCGCGCCGGCGCGGGCAGCGCCTTGACCATGGCACTGCGCCAGGTCGGTGGGGCGCTCGGCGTCGCGCTGCTGGGCAGCCTGCTGGCCGGCGCGTACGCCGACCGGGTCGTGGTGGCCGGCCTCCCCAGGCAGGCAGCGGACGCCGTCACGGGCTCCGTCGCGGGCGCTGTGGCCGTCGCCGGCCGGCTGCACGACACCGTGCTGGAGGCGAGCGCGCGGGCCGCGTACGTGCGCGCCATGGACCTCGTGCTGGTCGCCTGCGGCAGCGTGGCGCTGCTCGGGGCGGTACTCGCGGCCGTGTTCCTGCCGGCCCGTGCCACGCCGCCGGTCCCGGAGCGTGATCGGATCACCGTCCGGTAGGGGACAATCGTCGGCATGGGCTCACCTGGGCTGCGGGAACGCAAGAAGCAGAAGACGCGCTGGGCGATCCAGGAGCATGCGCTGCGCCTGTTCGCCGAGCAGGGTTACGAGGCGACCACCGTGGAGCAGATCGCGGCCGCGGCGGAGGTGTCGCCCAGCACGTTCTTCCGCTACTTCCCGACCAAGGAGGACGTGGTCGTCCAGGACGAGTACGACCCGATGCTGATCTCGGCGTTGGAGTCCGCTCCGGCTGAGCTCGCGCCCGTGCCGGCGGTGCGGCACGCCATCCACACCGCGTTCGCGCAGCTGGGCCCGGCTGACACCGCGAAGGTCCTGGAACGAGGGCGGCTGTCGATGTCGGTGCCCGCGCTGCGCGCCCGGGTCGTCGAGAACCTCACCGGAACGATCGACGTGCTCGCCGGCCCGCTGGCGCGCCGCTCGGGCCGGGAACCGGACGACTTCGCGGTACGCGCGCTTGCCGGCGCCTGTCTGGGCGCGCTGCTCGCAGCCGTGTTCGCCTGGCTCGAAAGCAACGGGGAGCAGGACCTGCCGGGACTGATCGACGAGGCGCTGGCCCATCTGGAGTCCGGGTTCCTCACCCAAGATCCGCGCAAGGCGTGACTTCTTGCTGCTGTCCGAGCGGCGGAAGCAGCACAGTGCGCACCATTGTGTAGATCTTGAGGGCCGTCACGCCGACAGCACGTCGTCGGCGTCGACGATGCTGTACGCGTAGCCCTGCTCGGCCAGGAACCGCTGCCGGTGCGCCGCGTACTCGGTGTCGATCGTGTCCCGCGCGACCACCGTGTAGAAGTGCGCCTGCCGCCCGTCGGCCTTCGGCCGCAGCACCCGGCCGAGGCGCTGCGCCTCCTCCTGCCGCGAGCCGTACGTGCCCGACACCTGGATCGCCACGGCCGCCTCGGGCAGGTCGATCGAGAAGTTGCCGACCCGTGAGATCACCAGCGTGGACAGCTCGCCGGCACGGAAGGCGTCGAACAGCCGCTCGCGCTCCTTCGTCGTCGTCGCGCCCTGGACGACCGGCGCGTCGAGGTACTCGCTGAGCTGGTGCAACTGGTCGATATAGGCGCCGATCACGAGGACCTGATCGCCGGCGTGCTTGTCGACGATCGCCTTCACCACCGGCAGCTTGGTACGGGCCGTCGCGGCCATCCGGTACCGCTCCTCGGGCTCGGCCGTCGCGTACGCCATCCGCTCCTCTTCGGTCAGCGTGACCCGCACCTCGGTGCAGTCGGCCGGCGCGATCCAGCCCTGCGCCTCGATGTCCTTCCACGGCGCGTCGTACCGCTTCGGGCCAATGAGGCTGAACACGTCGCCTTCGCGACCGTCCTCGCGGACGAGAGTGGCGGTGAGACCGAGCCGGCGGCGGGCCTGGAGGTCGGCGGTGAACCGGAAGATCGGCGCGGGAAGCAGGTGCACCTCGTCGTAGATGACCAGGCCCCAGTCGCGGGCGCTGAACAGGTCCAGGTGCGTGAACGCGCCGCCGCGACGGGACGTCAGCACCTGGTACGTGGCGATCGTGACAGGCCGGATCTCCTTGCGCTCCCCGGAGTACTCGCCGATCTCGTCCTCGGTCAGCGAGGTGCGCGCGAGCAGCTCACGCTTCCACTGGTGGCCGGCGACCGTGTTGGTCACCAGGATCAGGGTGGTCGCCTTGGCCTCCGCCATCGCGCCCGCCCCGACCATCGTCTTGCCCGCGCCGCACGGCAGCACGACCACGCCCGAACCGCCGGCCCAGAAGGAGTCGACCGCCTCGCGCTGGTACGAGCGCAGGCTCCAGCCGTCCTCCGTGAGGCTGATCGGGTGCGCCTCGCCGTCGACGTACCCGGCGAGGTCTTCGGCCGGCCAGCCCAGCTTGAGCAGCGCCTGCTTGAGGCGCCCCCGCTCGGACGGGTGCACCGCGACGGTGTCGGCGTCGACCTTCGCGCCGAGCATGCCGGCGAGCTTCTTGGACTTGGCGACCTCGATCAGCACCGCCCGGTCGGACGCCTGCAGGACCAGGCCGTGCGTGGGGTGGTTGGCCAGCTGCAGCCGGCCGTACCGGTCCATCGTCTCGGCGACATCGACCAGCAGCGCGTGCGGCACCGGGTAGCGCGAGAAGCGCAGCAGCGCGTCCACCACGCTCTCGGCGTCGTGCCCGGCGGCGCGGGCGTTCCACAGCCCGAGCGGCGTCAGCCGGTAGGTGTGCACGTGCTCGGGCGAGCGCTCCAGCTCCGCGAACGGCGCGATGGCCATGCGGCAGGCGCCGGCGTCCGGGTGGTCGACCTCGAGGAGCAGGGTCTTGTCGGACTGGACGATCAATGGGCCGTCGGTCAAGGGGACCTCCGTGGAAGACAGACGTTCCAGTGTGGCACGGGGCGCCAGGACGGTGCCGGAGAAAGGTCCACTCCGCGTGCAACCTCCGACGGGGGCATGGGCGTCTTCAGTCACGACGGTCACGAGGAGGGACAGATGGCAGGTAGGCGCAGGCCCTGGGGTGCGATCACGATGGGCGTGGTCGCCGTGGCCGTCGCGGTGGGGGCCGGGGCGTACGTGTTCGGGTCGGCCCGGGCGGCCGCCGCGCAGCAGCCGCTGCCGGGCGCCGCGGCCGGCGCGACGGGGGCGAGCACGTCACCCGACCCCGCCCCGTCCGGCTCCGGGAAGGCCACGCCGTCGCCCGCCGGGACGGCCGAGGCGGCGGTACCGCCCGGGTGCCTGGGCGGGGACCACCAGCGCGCTGTCGAGACCGCCCTGGCGCGGCTCGACGGCTACTCGTCCGTGGCGGTCGACGGCGTGCAGACGGCGCCGGACTGCGAGTTGATCAAGAAGTTCCAGACCAGGTACGGCATCAGCCCGGCCGCCGGCCGGGCGGGCCCCACCACCGCCGATGTCGCACGGCGGCTGGCCGCCAGCGCCGACGCCGACGAGCAGGGCAGGTGCCGGGTGCGTGGCACGGGGACGACGATCTGCGTCGACCTGACCCAGCAGACGGCGTGGGCCATCCGGGACGGCGCGCTGGTGTGGGGGCCGACGGTCGTGCGTACCGGCATGGGCGGCGGCTACCAGACCCCGACCGGCACGTACGAGATCTACTCCCGGGCCGAGCGCGAGTGGTCCGTGCCCTACAAGGTCTGGCTGCCGTACTGGCAGGCGTTCAACGGTGGCATCGGTTTCCACGAGACCACCACGTACCTCCACGACGGCTCGCTCGGTTCGCACGGCTGCGTCAACCTGCTGCACGCCGACGCGGTGGCGCTGTGGAACGCGGCCGGCGTCGGCGCGACCGTGAAGGTGTTCGGCAACCGCCCGGGTACGTGATCCTGAAGGATTTTCCGTGTCCCCGCACGGAAAATCCTTCAGGATCACGGAGAGGGAGATTCCTCCGGGACCGCCGCGGTGATCCGGTGCAGCGCGAACGTGTGGAGCATCTCGGTCCGCTCGTCCTCGGCGCGCAGGTAACCGGCGCCCATCGACACCGGCCGTACCAGGCGGGAGTTGGTGGCGCCGTGCGCGTCGACGTAGCCGACCCATACCCGTGCCTTGTCCCGCAGCGCCTGTTGGAGCACGGCCATGGCCTGCGCGTGGGCCTGGGCGCCGGCCAGCCCGGCGGATCCGGGCTGCGACCGTACGGTCGTCGGCGCCCGGCGGGCCGCCCGCGTCGCGGCGTCCCCGCGCCGTAGCTGCTCGACGATGCCCGCGAGCCGGGCCGGCGTGAGCCTGGGCTGGTTGCGCGGGTCCTCGATCCGGCGCGACGGCGCGGCGGGCCGGGCGGGCGCGCGCGGCGATCGCGGCCGGCTCAGCACGGCGGCGCCGGTGGCGTCCTCCGGAACGGGCGAGTAGCCGGCCTCGCGGAGCGCGGCGAGCAGCCGGGCGGGCGCGTACGGGCTGATCAGCACGGTGGGCGCCAGCCGCCGCAGGCTGAGCATCGCCAGCCGCCGGTCGGCGAGCACCTCGGCCAGCAGCGCCTCGTCGTCGCCGCGCAGGTAGGCCCCGGCGGAACCGACCCGCAAGCCGCCGTGGCGGCGCGACACGTCGTCGACGAGGTACGTCAGCGCCTGCGGAACGGGGGTGCGCGACCGCCGCTGGAACAGGGCGTGCAGGTCGGCCGCGACGTATCCGCTGTCGAGCGCCCGGCGTACCGAGTCGGGCGTGACCCGGTAGACGCTGGGCGACTCGGCGTCGGCCACCAGCGCCAGCTCACCGGCCAGTCCGGGCTCCGGCGGGCCGGGGACGACCACGGTCAGGTCGGTCTGTACCAGCACGTGGTCGACCGGCGCCGGAAGCAGGGCGTCGAGCGCTTCGAGCGCCCGCGACGGCGGCTCGTCCGGTCCGATGCCCAGGGGGTCGGCGTCCGGGTCGGCGCGGTCGGCCGCGTCGACCTCGGCCAGCAGCCACCGGGCGTACGAGGTGAGCGCCCCGAGCCCGGTGAACCCCAGCGTGGCCGCCTCGGACAGGGCGGCGTCGTACCCGGCCGAGGCCGCGGCCCGGCCCATCCGGCGCGGGGCCCGCCAGGCCAGCACCGACCGGAGGTCATCGGGGGTCGGCGCCGTGCCGGGTGGAAGGTCGGCCAGGACGCCGAGGATCGCGCGGCGCTGGGCCGGCGCGCCGACCCGTTCGACGTCGTTCGACAGCGCTGGCAGCAGCCGCTCACGGTCGTCGCGCTGGCCTACCAGGCTCGGCATCCGGGTCATGAGCAGCCAGGCCTGTGCCAGGCGCGTCCACCGCTGCGCGAGCGTGCCGATCCGCCAGGTGTCGTAGCCGGCTGCCGGTAGGACCACCGCGTCGCCGGTCTCGCCGCCGGACTCGCCGAGCAGGCCGGCCGCGTAAGCCACCTCGAGCAGCAGCGCGGCGTCCGGCTCGGTCAGCCCGATGGCGCGGGCCAGCCGACGCAGCTCACGTACCCCGAGCCCGCCGGAGCGCAGGATGGGTGCGGGGTCGGCGGCGAGCGCCTCGGCGAGGGCCTCGGCGTTGCGTACGGCCTCCATCGCCTGTCCGGCGCCGGCCCGGTCGGCGGCGGAGATCTCGCGTACCGGCGCGTCGACCTCGGGCGGTGTCGGGTGCAGCTCGCCGAGCGGCCCGGTCTCGCGCCGCAGCAGCAGCGAGATCTCGCGGGGCAGTTCGACCGTGTCGCCGCCGGTCGGCACGAGCAGGTGCCGGGTGACCAGCCAGCGCACGGGCGAGTCGGAGTCGGGGTCATTGAGCACCGCCCGGTTGGCCGTGCCGATCGGCGGGCCGGCGGCGAGCCGATCGAGGACCGCGCGGGCGGCCGGGGGCGCGGCCAGCAGGGTGCGGCGCAGCCGGGCCGCGTCGGAGACCAGGGCCGCCGCTGCCGGGCTCAGCTCGTCGGCGGGCCGGCCCAGACCCGAGGGGTACGGGGAGCAGACGTCGTCCACGCCGTCCGACAGGTGCAGCGTCGCGTCCGACCCGTAGATGATCGCCAGCTCGCGCAGCCGGCCGAGCGCCTCGCGTACCCGGGTTTTGTCGACGCCGCCCTCGCCGGTCAGCAGCAGGACAGCCTCGACCGAGGTGGTGGCGGTCTGCGGGTCACGGGTCACGCGTACCGCGTCGAGCACTTCGAGGGTGAACCGGTCGAGCGCGTCGAGGGAGCGGGCGACCGACAGCCGCGACTGGGCGCGTACGGCGAGCGCCGAGATGTCCCCCGGTACGGGCATGACGAGGTCCGGACGCAGCGCGATGAGCGCGGCTAGCTCTTCGTCCGGAAGTGCGCGCAGGTGATCGGCGAGTGTGACGGCCATCGTGAATTACGCTAGCCGGCCGCCCGTGACTTGCGACGGGCGGCGACCCGGACGGCGCGTCGCGACGTCCATCCGGGCCTGTGATTTCAGCCTCATCCCGCCCCGTTCACTGGTCGGGACCGCGCGCTGGGCGGTGGGATTGCCGACCGGGCCCAGCGGGTCGTGGCAGACTACCCGGGCTGCGTGACGAAAGGATCGAGATGTCTTCTTCGGTGGTTTCCGGCAACGCCGGCAAGAAGGGCGCCGTCAAGGACGGGCACCTTCCGGTGAACGAGTTCCTGTCGGACCGGCCGGCCTCGGCGTCGCCGTTCGGCGACGACCAGACCTTCCCGCTGCCGGTGAGCAGCCTGGTCTACCTGCACCCCAGCGAGAACCCCTGGGCGAAGGGTCACTGAGAGCGGCATCGATGTCGACCCAGCCAGCCCTGACCGTCGGGTTCGACCTCGACATGACGCTGATCGACAGCCGGCCGGGGATCGCCGCGGCGTACCGGTCGCTGATGGCGCGTACCGGCGTGTACATCGACGTCGAAGCCGCCGTGAGCCGCCTCGGCCCGCCGTTGACCCACGAGCTGGCCAACTGGTTCCCGCTGGAGCGGATCGACGAGGCGGCGGCGATCTACCGGTCGCTGTACCCCGATGAGGCGATCGCACCCACCCTCGCGCTGCCCGGCGCGGCGGAGGCCATCGCGGCGGTACGCGCGGCCGGCGGCCGCGTCGTCGTGGTCACGGCCAAGCGGGCACCGCTCGCCCGGCTGCACCTGGATCACCTCGGGTTGGCCGTCGACGACCTCGTCGGCGACCTCTGGGCCGAGGGGAAGTCGGTGGCGCTGCGCGCGCACGACGCGCACGTCTACGTCGGCGACCACATCGCCGACATGGCCGCCGCGCGCGGCGCGGACGCGACCGGCGTCGGGGTCACGACCGGCCCGTGCGACGCCGACGCGCTCCGGGCGGCCGGCGCGACCGAGGTCCTGCCCGACCTGCGGGCCTTTCCTGCGTGGTTGGGAAGTGACGGGATCTCGGTTGGTCCAATGAGCACAACTAGATAGCCTTGTGTCGGGTGCCCGGTCTGGCGACGAGCGGGCGGTTGTCCCTTCGAATCAGAAGTAGAGGGCGAGCAGTGCCGACGGGGCGTGTGAAGTGGTACGACACGGACAAGGGCTTCGGTTTCCTGACCCGTGACGACGGTGGCGACGTGTTCGTGCACAAGGCCGCCCTGCCGACCGGCGTGGCCGACCTCAAGACGGGCCAGCGCGTCGAGTTCGGCGTCGTGGAGAGCCGCAAGGGCAACCAGGCGCTGCAGGTGAAGCTGCTGGAGGCCCCGCCGTCGGTGGCGGAGCTGCGGCGGCGGCCGGCCGAGGAGCTGCACGGCCTCGTCGAGGACATGATCAAGGTTCTCGAGGCGAAGGTGCAGCCGGAGCTGCGGCGTGGCCGCTTCCCCGACAAGAAGACCGCGCGCACCGTCGCGGAGCTTGTGCACGCGGTCGCCCGGGAGCTGGAGATCTGAGCCCGCGCCGGTACCCGGGGACATCCGGGCACCGGCGCGTCGCGTTCAGCGCAATCATCACGGTCAGCGCAGCATCACGGTCAGCGCAGCGGAGCGGGCAGCGGCGGCGTGAGGCCGGCGGCGGCCGCGCGGCCGAGTAGCGCTTCCACCGCCGCGTACCCTTCGTCGCCCAGGTTGGCGGTGAAGTCGTTGACGTACAGGGCGATGTGCTGGCTCGCCACGGCCGGCTCCAGCTCCTGAGCGTGCGTCAGCACGTACTCCTGGGTCGCCTCCGGGTCGTCCCAGGCGGCGTGTACGGACGCGCGTACCCACTCCGCGGCCGCGTCCGCGTCGACGGTGCCGCGGCGGGCCAGGATCGCGCCGAGCGGGATGGCCAGCCCGGTGTCGCGTTCCCACCACTCGCCGAGGTCGACGAGCGAGTGCAGGCCGTGCTTGTGGTAGGTGAACCGCGCCTCGTGGATGACGAGCCCGGCGTCGTACCTGCCGGCCGCGACGCCCGGCATGATCTGGTGGAACGGCACGATTTTGATCCGGGCGGGCTGGGCGTCGGCCGCCCACAGCCGCATCAGCAGGTACGCGGTGGTGCGGTCACCCGGCACGGCGACCGTGCGCCCGGCGAGGTCGGGGGTGGCCTCGGGGTCACGCACCAGCACGAGCGGGCCGCAGCCGCGGCCGAGCGCCCCGCCGCAGGGCAGCAGCTCGTACTTGTCCAGCAGCCACGGCAGCGCCGCGTAGCTCACCTTGACCAGGTCGTACTTGCCCTTCGCGGCGGACATGTTCGTGACGTCGACGTCCGCGTACGTCACGTCCATCGGCGGTGCGCCCGGTACGAGACCGTGCACTAGCGCGTGGAACACGAACGTGTCGTTGGGGCAGGGGGAGATAGCGAGAGACAGCGTCACAGGGTCAACTTTGCCAGGCAGGCAAATGTTTCGCTCAGCCCCTCCAGGGCCTCGCCGATGCGCCACGCGGCCCGATCACGCGGACCGACCGGGTTCGATACGGCCCGTACCTCGCCGAATGCGACGCCGGCCTGAATCGCGGCCGTGGCGACGCCGAACCCCTCCATCCCCTCGGCGACCGCACGAGGGTGGCGGGCGATCAGGTCGCGGGTGCCGGCGAGGGTGCCGGTGACCGTGGAAACGGTCAGGACCGGCCCGGACACCGCGTTCGGTAGGGCCTTCGCGGCCGCGGCGACCAGGTCGGGGTCGGCCGCGATGGTCGCCGTGCCGAAGCCGAGCTCGTCGAGGCTCAGGAACCCGTCGGGGGAATCGGCACCGAGGTCGGCGGCGACGCTGCTGGTGGCGATGACCGTCCCACCTATCGCGACGCCGATCCCGCCGCCGATTCCGGCCGACAGCACGGCGTCGAAGCGCTGCTGCGCGAGTACCCGCGCGGTGGTCGCCGCGGCGGAGGCCGAGCCGACCCCGCCGACCTCGACCACGACGGTGTCGTCGGCACCTCCCACCGTTCTCAATCCGCGCAGCACCGCCTGCCGCTCCGGTTCGACGGCGGTGACGACCAGCACCCGCCGGTAGCCGAGGAGGTTCACGCATCGTCCTCCGGGTCGAGGGCCGGATCGGTGCCGGACGGCCGGTAGAGGTGGTACCCGGCGGGCGGGTCCGGCTCGGGCCGGGTCAGCACGCGGGTCGGGCCCGCATCGGGTGACGGCTCGGGCCAGGGTCGGCCCGGCGCCGTCGGGTCGACCCGTACCGTACGCTCCGCCGCCGACCCGCGTAGACCACGGGTGGCGGCGTCGCCCGGTCGGCGGAGGTCGGCGGTGGTGGCCTCGGCGGCGGACGGTTCCTCCGCGGCCGGCTCCTCCGCGGCCGGCGAACCGTTCAGCCGTTCCCCGCGCAGGCGGGCCGCCGCCAGCACGGCGCGTACCAGCCCAAGCGCGAGCAGCGTGGCGAGGACACCCAGGGCGAGCCGGCCGGCCGACGGGATCAGCCCGAGCGCGCCGCCGGCCACCCAGGCGAACATCAGCAGGGTCTCGGAGTGGGCGAAGGCGCTCGCGCGTACCCGTTCCGGGACCCGCTCCTGGATCACCGCATCGACCGACAGCTTGGCCAGGCCGCTCGCTACCGCGGTCACCAGGCAGAGCGCGGCAACGGCCAGCAGGTTGTACCCGACGACCGCGACGACGCCGGCGACCGTGACGGCGAACACGGACCCGGCCTGCAACAGCACCGGGCGGCGGATGCGCAGCGTGGTGCCGACGGCCGTGGCCAGGAAGGAGCCGAGACCGAGCGCGCCGGCGACCAGCGCCATCGCCGTGGTGGCGGGCGGCCTCCACCCGAACAGCGCGACCGGCAGGTCGTGGGCGCGGATCGCGAACGCCAGGAAGAGGGTCAGGAAGCCGTAGGCGGCGCGGAGGGTGGCGCTGCCGGCGAGGCTCGCGAGGACCAGGCGGCCGGAGAGCACCTTGGCGCCCTTGTGGCCGCGCAGTTGGAGCACGCGCGGGACGGCCTCGGGGGGTTGGGAGTCGGCGCGCGGCGGCAGCCGCAGTGCCACGACCATTCCGTACGCGAAGACGATCATCGACAGCCGCAGCGGCCAGGCCGGGCCGATCAGCGCCGCCGCCGCGCCGAGCGGCGCGACCACGGCGCCGGCGACCGTACCGAAGACCGAGGCCCGCGCGCCCGCCTCGGACAGCCCCAGGCCGGCCGGCAGGACGCGGGGGACCGCGGCGCTGCGGGCCACCCCGTACGCCCGCGAGAGCACCAGCATGCCGAAGGCGGCCGGGTAGAGCGTGTACCCGCCGATGTGCTCGGCGATCATGTACGCGAGGAACGCCCGGCCCAGCATGGTGAGGGCCAGCGCATACCGCCGGCCGTGCCGGAACCGGTCGAGCACGGGGCCGACCACGGGCGCCAGCAGCGCGAACGGCAGCATGGTGATCAGCAGGTAGAGCGCCACCCGGCCGCGCGCCTCGCCGACCGGCACGCTGAAGAAGACGGTCCCGGCCAGGCCGATGGCCACGAGGGTGTCGCCGGCGCAGGAGGCGGCGTGCAGGTCGAGCAGGCGGATCATCCCCGCCTCGCCGGCCCCGCCGCGCTGGCGGGCCACCAGGACGTTGCGGGCGACGAACCGCGCCGTACGCACGCCGGTCCGGCCCAGCCGCCGGGTCGCCAGGGCGGCAACGAGGGCGGTGCGGGCGAGGGTGCGCGCTACCGACATGCCCACCATCTTCAACCATCGAGGCGGTCAGGTGGGCACTCGTAGCGTTTCCGTCGATGGCTCACCGGCCACGGAGGCCCCTTGTTTGCGTCAATGGTGTGAAGGGTCGCCTCTCGATGGCGTGATGTCGGCGGAGTTGAGGCAGAATATTCGGGTGACAAGGGTAGTGGGCAGGGGTGCCGCACGGGCGGCGAAGCTGGATCAGACATGCGCGGACGCGGTCGGCGTGGCCCGTTCGGCGTTGTCGGAGGTGGACCCCGACCATGTCGGCGAGCACCTGGAGGCGCTCGCCGAGGGGGAGCGGGTGGTGACCCACCTCTTCGACTGCCGCCTGCCCGGCTACCGCGGTTGGCGCTGGGCGGTGACCGTCACCCGGGTTCCGCGCAGCCGCCACGTGACCATCTCCGAGACGGCCCTGCTGCCCGGCCCGGACGCGCTGCTCGCACCCGAATGGGTGCCGTGGAACGAGCGCCTGCGCCCGGGTGACCTCGGAGTCGGCGATCTGCTGCCGACCGAGCCGGACGACTACCGGCTCGCGCCCGGATACCTCGCGTCCGACGACTGGGCGGTCGAGGACGTGTCGTGGGAGCTCGGTCTCGGACGTGCGCGCGTGATGTCACGTGAGGGCCGCGCCGACACCGCCCAGCGGTGGTACGAGAGCGACCACGGCCCGAACGCGCCGATCTCGGTCGGCGCGCCGCGCAACGCCCGTTGCGGCAGCTGCGGCTTCTACCTGCCCCTCGCGGGCGCGATGCGGCAGACCTTCGGCGTCTGCGCGAACATGTACGCGAGCGACGACGGCCGGGTCGTGAGCGTCGACCACGGCTGCGGCGCCCACTCCGAGGTGCTCTCCGGGCAGGGCGACGCGGCGGTCGACGAACTGCCCACGGTCTACGACGACAGCGAGGTCGAAGAGGTCCACTAGCCGGTGTCGGCCTACCGGCCCTCGACGCCCTGCCGGCTACCGGCCCTCGACGCCCTGCCGGCTACCGGCCCTCGACGCCCTGCCGGCTACCGGCCCTCGACGCCCTGCCGGCTACCGGCCCTCGACGCCCTGCCGGCTACCGGCCCCGGCGCCGGCGCCGGTTGCCGTCATGTTTGATCATGACGGCGAGCCCGGGGAAGCCCCACAGGAAGCCGGCCAGGCAGATCGCCAGCCAGTCGCCGTGTCCGTGCGCGCTGAGGGCATGCCGGAACGGCAGGAGCGCGAGTCCGGCCACCGCCCAGGCCACGATGCCGCCGATCGCGAAGGGGACCATCGGCGGGTCGAGCGCGGCGAGCCGGGGCGCCTGCGCCGGCTGGGCGTCGTCGGTCGGCTGTGGTATCTCGCTGGTCGGCACGGCGTCAGGGTACGCGGTGCCGACCACGTGATCGCGTGAGTGTGCTCACAAACAAACATGTTTAGCTAAGCTTATTAGTTAAGCTAACGATTGTGCAGGTACGCACGGCGTCGAACGAGCGGATCGCCGCCCTGCTGCGCGACGCGATCGTCCGGCTCAACCGCCGGCTGCGCCAGACCAGGCCGCTCGGTGAGCTGACCCAGAGCCAGCTCTCCGCGCTCACCAGCCTGGATCTGGCAGGCGCACTCACTCCGCGTGAGCTGGCCGAGGCCGAACGGGTACAGCCGCCGACGATGACGAGGACCGTCACCAAGCTGGTCGACCGCGGGCTGGTCCAACGCCTCCCGCACCCGACCGACGGGCGACAGGTGATCCTCTCGCCGACGCAGTCGGGCCGGTCGGTGCTGGCCGCCAACCGGCGGGCCAGGGAGGCCTGGTTGAGCGGTCAGATCGCGGCGCTCAGTGCGGAGGAGCGGGAGACGCTCCGACGGGCGGCGGAGATCGTCGACCGGATAAGCAGGGCCTGACCGGTGCAGGGTGTGCCGGCCGGGCCGCGAGTGACACAGCGGAGGAGGCGCGCACCAGCGTGCAGTTACGGCTGAACAACACCTTTCGTTCCCTACGGGTCAGGAACTACCGGCTATTCGCCACCGGTCAGCTGGTCAAGATGATCGGCGTCTGGATGCAGTTCACCGCGCAGGACTGGCTGGTCCTCCAGCTGTCCCACCAGCGCCCGACCGCGCTCGGCACGGTCACCGCGCTGCAGTTCCTGCCGGTACTGCTCCTGACCCTGTACGGCGGCAAGCTGGCCGACCGGTTCGACAAGCGGAAGTTGCTGATCGCCGTCAACGCCGCGTTCGCCGTGGTGGCCGGGGTGCTCGCCACCCTCGTCGCGACCGGCGTGGTGCAGCTGTGGCACGTGTTCTTGGTGGCCTTCGTGGCCGGCACGATCAACGCGATCGAGGGGCCGGTACGCCAGTCCTTCGTCTCCGAGCTGGTCGGGCGCGAACTGCTGCCCAACGCGCTGGCGCTGTCGGCGGCCACGTTCAACTCGGCGCGCGTCATCGGCCCGGCCGTCGCCGGCGCGGCGATCGACTGGATCGGCATCGGGCCGGTCTTCGTGGCCAACGCCGTGATGTGCGTAGGCCCGCTGATCTCGGCGATCCGGATGCGCCCGAGCGAGCTGTACCGCAACGAGCCCGGTCACGTGGCGTCCCGCGACGCTCGGATCATCGACGGCCTGCGCTACACCCGTCGCCGCCCGGATCTCGTCATCCCGATGGTGCTCATGCTGGTCGTGGGGCTGTTCGGCTTCAACTTCCCGGTCACGCTCGCGGTCACCGCCACCAAGGTGTTCCACTCCGGCGCACAGTCGTTCGGTCTGCTGTCCACGGCGCTGGCCATCGGTGCGCTGGCCGGTGCCCTGGCCGGCAGTGGCCGCCGGGGCCGGCCGTCGATCTACATCGTGCTCATGGGCGCGCTGCTGTTCGGCTCGTTGGAGATGCTGGCCGGGTTCGCCCCCAGCTACCTGGCGGAGATCGGGCTGCTGATCCCGACCGGGTTCTTCATGATCTACTTTGCGCAGGCGACCAACCAGCGCATCCAGCTCGGCGCCGACGCCGAGTTCCGGGGCCGGGTGATCGGTCTCTACATGTTGATCTTCCTCGGCACGACGCCGTTCGGCTCGATGCTCATCGGTTGGGCGGACGAGCGGTTCGGTCCGCGGTCGGGCTTGTGGATCGGCGGTATCGCCTCGGTGCTGGCCGGCCTCGTGATGACCGTGGTGCAGGTACGGCGTTCGGACGCGGAGATCGGCGTGCACATGCGGCCGCGACCGCACGTACACGTCCGCGAGCCGGCCGCCGACGGTCGTGTGATCGATTTCCGGGTGCCCGCCATCCGGCCGGCGGCGCGCTGACGCGTCCGTGATCGCCGGATAGCCTCGGGGTTGTGAGGCTGTTCGTCGCCGCCTACCCGCCGGACCACGTGCGGGAGGACTTCGAGGGCGTCGTGCGCCGCCTCAGTGTGGGGCAGCCGCGCGAACCCGGCCGGTCGGTGCGGCTCGCGCCGCCCGACCAGTGGCACATCACGCTCGCGTTCCTCGGCGAGGTGCCGGATCCGAAAGCGGACGCCGCCCGGTCCACGGTGGACCGGGCGGTGGAGCGCTGGCGCGCCGACCGTACCGGCGATCCCAGCGGCGCGCCGGCCGTGCGGATCGCCGGTGGCGGCACGTTCGGCCGGGGCCGGTTCACGACGCTCTGGGCCGGCCTGCGCGGCGACCTCGACGAGCTTGCCGGCGTCGCCGAGGCGTTGCGTGGTGAGCTACGTGCGGCGCACCTGCCGTACGACAACAAGCGCTTCCGTCCGCATGTCACCGTGGCCCGGCCCGGTGACCGGATCACAGCCGATGAGCTGGCCGCCGACCTCGCGAGTCTGGGCGCGTACGAGGGGCCCGTATGGACGGTCGCGGGGATCCGGCTGATGCGCAGCCACCTCGGCCCGCGCCCGTCGTACGACGTGCTGCACGAGGCCCCCCTGTCGTAGATCTTGGACAGTTGGCGGGGTTACAGGCCCGCCAACTGTCCAAGATCGCGGAAGACAGCTACCAGGCCCACGCCTCCGGACCCGGGCCGCCCTTGCCCACCGGCGGGAACAGCTCGTCCAGGCGGGCGAGCGCCTGCCCGTCGAGCTTCAGCTCCAGCGCCCGCAGCGAGCTGTCCAGCTGCTCGATCGTGCGCGGACCGACGATGGGCGCCGTCACGCCCGGCCGGGACAGCAGCCAGGCCAGCGCGACGTCCGCCGGGTCATGGCCCAGCTCGGCGGCGAGCTTCTCGTACGCCTCGATCGCCTCGCGGTGGGCCTCGAGATCCTGGCTCGACCGGCCCTCGGCCGACCGTGCGCCGGTACCCTCGCGCTGCTTGCGGAGCGCGCCGGACAGCAGTCCGCCGTGCAGCGGCGACCACGGGATGATGCCGATGCCGTACTCGATCGCGGCGGGTACGACCTCCAGCTCAACGAAGCGGGTGAGCAGGTTGTAGATGCACTGCTCGCTCACCAGGCCGAGGAAGTGCCGGCGGGCCGCCGACTCCTGGGCGGCGACCAGGTGCCAGCCGGCGAAGTTCGAGGAGCCGACGTAGCGCACCTTGCCCTGCGCCACTAGGATCTCCATCGCCTGCCAGATCTCCTCCCACGGCGTGGTCCGCGAGACGTGGTGCATCTGGAACAGATCGATCCAGTCGGTCTGCAACCGGCGCAGCGAATCGTCGCAGGCGCGGATGATGTGGCGCGCCGACAGGCCCTGCTCGTTGGGCCACTCGCCCATCTTCCCGTACACCTTGGTGGCGAGGACGACCTTGTCCCGGCGCCCGCCGCCCTGGGCGAGCCAGCGGCCGATGATCTGCTCGGTGACGCCCTCGCCGGTCTTCCAGCCGTACACGTTGGCGGTATCGAAAAAGTTGAGCCCGTGGTCGAGCGCGCGATCCATGATCGCGTAACTGTCGTCCTCCGAGGTCTTGGGGCCGAAGTTCATCGTGCCGAGGCAGAGCCGGCTCACCAGCAGTCCGGTGCGTCCAAGATTCGTGTACTCCATGGATCCACCCTAGGCCGGTGGAGGGGACCGCAGCCGGGCGCACAAAAGGGGCGGCCGTTGACGGCCGCCCCTTCGGTTGGGGATCGATCAGGAGGACTCGCGGGCCGGAGCGCCCCCGAAGAGCACGTCGTCCCAGCTGGGAAGGCGCTTGCGCGGCTTCTCGCCGGTCGACTCTGTGCCGCCGGCGGCTGGGGCGGTGTTACGGCGCGGGCGCAGGACCGCCAGCGACGGCACGTCCGGAACGGCCCGAGCGACGTCGTCGTCTTCGTCGAAGGCGGAGCCGGCCGGGCCGGTCGACGTGGTGGAGCCGAGCACGGCGGCCGCACCGCCCCGGACGGGCTGGCGGCTGGGCTCGGGCGAGGGTACGGGGGCGGTCCCGACCGCCGGGCTGAGGCGGGTGCTGGTGCCCTGACCCTCCAGCGGCCGTTCGAGCGAGGCGAGGAGCGCGTCCCGGCCGGAGCGGATCGGGTCGGCGAGGCCTCGGCCGGGGCGGGATTCGCGCCGGGCGGTGTCGGCGGCCGGCCGCATCGGCTCATGTCCACCACGGCTCAGCTCACCTGGCACGTGCTGCGGGGCCGGCGGGTCCTGGCCGAGGATCGGGGTGGGGCGCTCGGCGCACAGGTACTGCGCCATGTCGTCGTGCGGGGTGACGAGCTGGCGCGCCTTGTCCAGCTCCCAGATCGCCTGCGCGGTGGCCTTGCCGCTGGGCCAGGTGGCGACGATGCGCCAGCTGCCGTCGTCGCGGCGGTACGCGTCCCAGGAGATCTTCTCGTTGTCGATGCCGTGCTGTGCCAGCCGGACGTCGACCACCTGCGCGAGCGAGGCGCCGCTCTCGGAGTTCTTCAGCTTCGTGCTGCGCGCGTGCTGGGCGAGCATGGCCCGCTCCTGGAGCACCGGGCCGGCGTAGCGCAGCACCCGGTCGACCGGGACCCCCGCCACCCGCGCAACGTCCTCGGCGGATTCACCCGCGCGGATGCGGGCCTGGATGTCTCGTGGCGACAGGGGTGAGGCGGTGCCGAAGTCGTGCGCGGCGCTGGCCGGGTGGGGCGCTGGTGCCCCGGCCGGGCGCTCGACTCGTAACGCCCCGGCGAGGCGGTCGTCGACCGGCAGCGCCAGCAGGCGCCCGACCTCATCGGTGAGTACGAGTGCGTTTCCGTCCTCGGAGAGGGCGACGAACCGAACCGGTCGCATCCCATGCCTCCGTCCACCTGTGAGCAGCTACGTGTGATGCTCGGTTGAGGAAACAGTACGCGTCACCCTAGCTGTTTCGCTGGCTGCCGCGCCGGAGAGACCGAAAAGATACAAGGTCAGCCACGTGCGGCGGACATGACAAGGTTGTTCCACGGCAATGGCGACGCCTTGTCGAAACTGTTCCGATATAACACGACAGTTCTGCCGGTATCAATGCGTACCACCAGCGATTCGTAGCCGGGGGCCACCCCGTAGTGGCCGAAGCCCACGGTGCCGTCGTCGAACCGGAACCGGTGCAGGCCGTACCCGTAGCCGTGCTGATCGTCGATCGCAACGGCCGCCCGCATCGCCGCCAACTGGTCGGGCGGCAGCAGTTCGCCGTCGAGCAGCGCGTCGAAGAACCGGGCGAGGTCGGCCGGGGTGGACACCATCGCCCCGGAGGCCCACGACTGCGACGGGGTGACCTCCGGGCATGGCCGGTACCGGCCGTCGCAGCGCACGTACCCGGCGGCGTGCCGGCCCCGCAGCGTCGGGTCGACGGTCGGGAAGTACGTGTCGCGCAGCTGGAGCGGCGCGATGATCCGTTGCCACACCTGCGCGTCGAGCCGCTGGCCGGTGACCCACTCCACGACGAGACCGAGCAGCAGATAATCCGTACTGGAGCGGCGGTGGGCCAGCCCCGGCGGGGTGTGGCCGTCGAGGGTCAGCGCGAGGCGTACCAGATCCTCCGGGGCGTGGTAGCGGTCGAGCACCCGCCAGTCGGGCGGGTTGCCGATCAGCGCTCCGGTGTAGCAGGGCAGCCCGGAGCGCAGCGCCAGCAGGTGCCCCAGCGTGAGCTCCGGATGCAGCGGGTACTCCGGAAGCCAGCCGCCGACCGGATCCTCGACCGCGATCCGCCCCTCGGCGACCAGTTGCAGCACGACCGTCGCGACGAACGCCTTGGTGATGCTGCCGATCCGGAACCGGTCGGTCGGGCTGATCGGCCGGCTGTCGGCCAGGTCGGCCGCTCCGGCGGCGGCCGTGACCTGTTCGACCCCGTCCTGTGTGACGCGCGCGAAGAGGCCGGGCCCGTACCCGGCCTCCACCATCCGCTCCAGCGCGCGTTGAACCCCGTTCAGAGCCGTTCGACCACGTAGTCGACGCACCGGGTCAGCGCCTCCACGTCGGCCGGGTCGGTGGCCGGGAACGTCGCCACCCGCAGCTGGTTGCGGCCCAGCTTGCGGTACGGATCGACGTCGACGATGCCGTTGGCGCGCAGCACCTTGGCGACCGTCGCAGCGTCCACCTCATCGACGAAGTCGATCGTGACAACCACGTTGGAGCGCAGCCCCGGGTCGAGCACGAACGGCGTGGCGACCGGGGACTGTTCGGCCCAGCCGTACAGGATCGCGGCGCTCTCGGCGCAGCGCTTGGCCGCCCAGGCGAGGCCACCGTGGGCCAACATCCAGTCGACCTGCTCGGCGGCGAGGAAGATCGTGGCGAGCGCCGGGGTGTTGAGGGTCTGCTCGAGCCGCGAGTTCTCAATCGCCGTGACGAGGTCGAGGAAGGCCGGGATGTAGCGGCCGGATTCCTTGATCTCGCGCGCCCGGGCGATCGCGGCCGGCGACAGCAGTGCGATCCACAGCCCGCCGTCGGAGGCGAAATTCTTCTGCGGCGCGAAATAGTACACGTCGGTCTCGGCGACGTCGACGTCGAGGCCGCCGGCCGCCGACGTCGCGTCGTGCAGCATCAGCGCGCCGTCGTCGATCCCGGCCACCCGCCGGACCGGGACGGCCACACCGGTCGAGGTCTCGTTCTGCGGCGTGCAGTACGAGTCGACGCCTGGCTGCGCCCGCAGCGCCGCCGCCGTACCCGGTTCGGTGGTGTGCACGGTCGGCTCGGCCAGGAAGGGCGCGTCGCGTACCGCCTGGGCGAACTTGGCCCCGAACTCGCCGAAGCTCGCGAACTGGGCATGCGCGCGGATCAGGGAGAACGTCGCGACCTCCCAGAAGGCCGTGGTGCCGCCGTTGCCGAGCACCACCTCGTACCCGGAGGGCAGGTTGAACAGGTCGGCCAGCCCCCGGCGCAGCCGCGCGACCTGGTCGCGCACCGTCTTCTGCCGGTGTGACGTGCCCAGGTACGTGTCGGCGACGGCGGCGAGCGCCTCCACCGCTTCGGCGCGGACCCTGCTCGGCCCGCACCCGAACCGACCGTCACCCGGTTTGAGGTCGTCGGGGATGCGGATGTCAGCCATGTTCCGGTCTCTCCCAGGGTGGGGGGCGGTCCCGCTGCTGCGGGATGGACGGACCCGGCGGCGCTGCCGTACCCCGCAGATCCTGCCATCCCGGCTGTCGTCGATCCGCCCCGCCTACCGCACCGAGCGGATGTCCTCGATCACTGATCGTGATCGCCGGTGTCGGTGCGCCGGTCGCGGCCGGCGGCCGGGCGACCCCGACCGGCCGGGGAGGCGTCGTCTCGCGGTGCCGGACCACGTCGTCGCGCGTGGGCGCTGCGGGCGGGTTCTCGTCGCGCGTCAGCCTGCGCCGGCGACGCCAGGCCCGCCAGCTCAGCATGATCCACACCGTCTGGATCAGGGTCAGCAGCGCGAACGGGGCGGCGGGCAGGAGCTGGCGCCAGGGGCTGATGTCACCGGCCCAGGCATGCGTCGCGGAACGGTCGGGCAGCCACGTCCGCTCGACCGCCCCCGGCCGGTCGTGACGGAGCGTGCGCAGCTCGATCCGCTGCCTGCGGACCGAGCCGTCGGCCGCCGAGAACGGCCCGTAACAGAGCGCGTAGCTGCTGCTGTGGGCACAGTTCTCGATCGTCACGGTGCCGGGAACACCGCCGAGACGGGCCAGCGCGACCTCGATGCCCTCCCGGGAGAACAGGCCAACGCCGCCCGTGGCGGCGAGCCACAGCGCGAGCGCGAACGCCCAGCTGCCGACGCCGCGCAGGTGCCAGCTGCCCCGATCCTCGTCATCGGCGGCCGCTGCCGGATCGACCCGCTCCTTCGCCACACCGCAGAGCGTACGGGCGCTCCTCAGGCGCCGTGGGGAATCTCGTCCCAGCCCTCGACATCCTGCGGCTTGCGGGGGCCGGGGCCGACGTAGTTCGCCGACGGGCGGACCAGGCGTCCCAGCTTCTTCTGCTCCAGCACGTGCGCGCTCCAGCCGGCGACCCGGGCACAGGTGAACATGGAGGTGAACATGTGCGCGGGTACCTCGGCGAAGTCGAGGACGACGGCCGACCAGAACTCCACGTTCGTCGCGAGCACCCGGTCCGGGCGGCGGCTGTGCAGCTCGTCGAGCGCGGCCTTCTCCAGCGCCTCGGCGACCTCGAAGCGGGGTGCGCCCAGCTCGCGGGCGGTGCGCCGGAGCACCCGGGCGCGCGGGTCCTCGGCCCGGTAGACGCGGTGTCCGAAGCCCATCAGCCGCTCGCCGCGGTCGAGTACGCCCTTGACGTAGCCGACCGCGTCGCCGGTGCGCTCGACCTCTTCGAGCATGCTGAGCACGCGCGACGGGGCGCCGCCGTGCAGCGGTCCCGACAGCGCGCCGATGCCCGAGGAGATGCAGGCGGCCACGTCCGCGCCGGTCGAGGCGACTACGCGGGCGGTGAACGTGGAGGCGTTCATGCCGTGCTCGGCCGCGGAGATGAAGTACGCGTCCACCGCCTTGACGTGGCGGGGGTCGGGCTCGCCCCGCCAGCGCTTCATGAAGCGCTCGACGATGGTCTGGGCCTTGTCGATCTCCTTCTGGGGCACCGCCGGCAGGCCGAGGCCGCGGGCGGCCTGCGCCACGAACGACAGCGCGGTCACGCTGACCCGGGCCAGGTCCTCACGCGCCTGCTCGTCACTGATGTCGAGCAGTTGGCCGAGGCCCCAGTACGGGGCCAGCATCGCGACCGCGGACTGTACGTCGACGCGGATGTCGCCGGAGTGCACGGGCAGCGGGAACGGTTCGGCGGGCGGCAGGCCCGGGCCGAACTTGCCGTCGACCAGCAGCGCCCAGACGTTGCCGAACGAAACCTGGCCGATGAGGTCCTCGATGTCGACCCCGCGGTAGCGCAGCGCTCCGCCTGCCTTGTCGGGCTCGGCGATCTGCGATTCGAAGGCGATGACACCTTCAAGGCCAGGCTTGAAATCGGACATCTCTCACTCCTACGTCTTTGCTGGCGCTGCTGCTACTACTGACTGGTAGCCCTTCGGATCATTCTGCGGCTCCACTCGCTGTCGGGCGAGGGAAAGTGTTCACACGATTGTGTTTCGCGCGACACATCTTCACGCATTTCAGGGTCGATGACGGAAGGTTGGTGGCGTGACCCCCAGCACACCCGCGAATGAGGCGGACCTGGCCCGTATGCGGCGGGATTACATCTCGAGCACCGGGCTGGACGAGGCGGACCTGGCGCCGGACTGGCTGACCCAGTTCGGGCGGTGGATGGCCGACGCGATCACCGCCGGTCTGCCCGAGCCCAACGCCATGGTCTTCGCGACCGCCGCCCCGGACGGCCGGCCCAGCGCGCGTACGGTCCTGCTCAAGGCGTACGACGCCCGGGGGTTCACGCTCTACACCAACTACGAGTCCCGCAAGGGCCGCGAGGCGCTGGCGAACCCGTACGCGAGCCTGGTCTTCCCCTGGTTTCCGATCCATCGCCAGGTGGTGGTGTGCGGCACCGTGGAGCGGGTGGACCGCGCCGACACGGAGGCGTACTTCGCGTTGCGGCCGCGCGGCGCCCGGCTCGGCGCGTGGGCCAGTCCGCAGTCGTCGGTCGTCGAGTCCCGCGCGGAGCTCGACGAGGCCTGGGCCGAGATGGACCGGCGCTGGCCGGAGGGGGATGAGGTCCCGCCGCCGGAGCGCTGGGGTGGGCTGCGCGTGGTGCCCGAGACCGTGGAGTTCTGGCAGGGCCGGGAGAGCCGGCTGCACGACCGGCTGCGCTTCCGGTGCACCGACGGAAGCTGGGTGGTCGAACGGCTCGCGCCGTGACGCTCCCCGGCTTCGGCGATCATGGACACCTGGCGGGGTGACAGGCCCGTCAATTGTCCAAGATCCACGAGAAAGGCAGACAACTGAGCGAGGACAGATCGGGGCTCGTCGCCGCGGACGGAACGGGTGGCGGCGAGCCGCTGCCGGAGGCCCTGGCGGGGGAGGCGACGGAGCCGACCGGCGCCGCAGGCGACGGATCTGAGGGTGGGCGGGGCTGGCTCGCGCGGCACGCGATCGATGTCCGGCCGCTGCGGCACCCGGCGTACCGGCGGATGTTCATCGGGTCGGCCGTCTCCTTCTTCGGCTACCAGTTCACCGCGGTCGCCGTACCCGTGCAGATGTTCGCCCTCACACACTCCTCGGCCTGGGTCGGTTACCTCGGCGTCGCCGGCCTCGTACCGCTGCTGATCTTCGCGCTGTGGGGCGGGGCCGTGGCGGACGCGTTCGACCGGCGGCTCGTGCTGCTGGCCAGCTCCCTGCTGATGTGGGCGAGCACGCTGGGGCTCTTCGCACAGGGGCTGTTCGGGCTGCGCAGCCCGGCGCTGCTGCTGGTGCTGGTGGCGGTGCAGTCCGTGGCGTTCGCGGTGAGCGCGCCGACGCGGTCGGCGATCGTGCCACGCCTCATCCCCGAGCACGAAGTGGCCGCCGGCAACACGCTCAACTACACGATGTCCAACGTCGGCACCGTCGCCGGGCCGCTCGGCGCCGGCCTGGTCCTGGCGCGCTTCCCGGTCGCGACCGCGTACGCCGTCGACGCGGTGCTGTTCACCGTCGCGCTGTGGGCCGCGCTGCGCCTGCCCGCGATGGCTCCGGAGCGGGTCGACCGGACCACCAGCCGGATGGCGGACGTGCTGTTCGGGCTGCGGTACCTGGCCACGACACCGGTCCTGCTGCTGTCGTTCGCCGTCGACATCGCGGCGATGACGCTCGCGCTGCCGCGGGCGCTGTTCCCACAGGCCGCGACCGACCGGTTCGGCGGCGTCGGCGCGGTCGGCTGGCTGTTCAGCGCGATCGCCATCGGCTCCGTGGTCGCCGGGCTCACGTCCGGCTGGATCGGGCGGGTACGCCGCCAGGGCATCGCCCTCGTCGCCGCCGTGGTGGTGTGGGGGCTGGCGGTGGCGGCCGCGGGGCTGGCGCACTCGCTGTGGCTCGCGGTGATCCTGCTCGCCGTCGGCGGCGCGGCCGACCTGGTGAGCGCGGTGTACCGGCAGACCATGCTCCAGACGTACGCGCCGGACGAGCTGCGGGGCCGGATGCAGGGCGTCTTCACGGCCGTGGTGGCGGGTGGGCCGCGGCTGGGCGATCTGCGCGCCGGTCTGATGGCCCAGGGGCTCGGCCTGACGATCACCTGGGTGGGCGGCGGGCTCGCCGCATCGGTCGTCGCGGTTGCGCTCGTGGTCGCCTTTCCCGCCCTGCGCCGCTACACCGCCCGGTAACCGGACGATATCGTCTCGTCATGGACACGCTGACGCAGCTTCCTTCCGGCACCCAGTGGACGATCGAGGCTGACGGCCACCGGGCGACCGTGGTCGAGGTGGGCGGAGGCCTGCGGGAGTACCGGGCCGGCGGCGTCGACGTGCTGTTCGGGTACGCCGCCGACGAGATCTGCCCGGCCAGCGCCGGGAAGGTGCTCGCGCCGTGGCCCAACCGGATCCGGGACGGGCGGTACTCCTTCGGCGGCGACGTGCACCAGCTCACGCTGACCGAGCCGGCCCGGCACAACGCGATCCACGGTCTGGTCAACTGGGCGCGCTGGCGGCGGGTCGAGGCGACGGGCTCCTCGGTCACCGTGGAGTACGAGGTCGTTCCGCAGCCCGGGTACCCGTGGCCGCTGGTGCTGCGCACGACCTGGTCGGTCGGGACGGACGGGCTGGTCGCGGAGCACACCGCGACCAACGCCGGCGCCGGGCCCTGCCCGTTCGGCCTTGCCACCCACCCCTATGTCCAGGTGCCGGGTGTGCGGGTCGACGACCTGCTGCTGCGGGTGCCCGGGCGCTCCCGGCTGCTGGTGGACGGCCGGATGCTGCCGATCGGCGCGGCTAAGGTCGCCGGCAGCGAGTACGACTTCACGCAGCCGAAACCCATCGGCGAGCTGGCGCTGGACACGGCTTTCGGCGACGTGGACCGGGACGCCGACGGTCGCTCGGCGGTCACGCTGACCACCGCGGACGGCCGAGGGGCGGAGGTCTGGGCCGACGGCGCGTTCGGATGGTGGCAGGTGTTCACGAGCGACTCGCTGGCTCCGGACCGGCACCGGCGGTCCGTGGCGATCGAGCCGATGACCTGCCCGCCGGACGCGTTCCGGTCCGGCCGGGACGTCGTCGTGATCCAGCCGGGTGAGACCTGGCGCGGCAGGTGGGGCATCCGCCCGCTGCCGGGCGTGAGCGCGTAGGGACAGGGCACGAGGATGGAGTACGCCGAGGTCGTCCGCCGGCGGCGGATGGTCCGCAACTACGACCCCGACCGTCCGGTGCCGCCGGAGGTGGTCGACCGCCTGCTCGGGTACGCCGTGCACGCGCCGTCGGCCGGCTTCTCGCAGGGCTGGGGCTTCCTCGTGCTGGCCGACGAGGCGGACCGGCGGACGTTCTGGGAGGTGACCACCCCGGACGGGAAGGACGGGTCCCGGTGGTCGCAGGGGATGCGCCGGGCGCCGCTGATCGTCGTGCCGCACTCCAACCGGGAGGTGTACCTGGAGCGCTACGCCGAGCCGGACAAGGGCTGGACCGACCGCCGCGAAACACGCTGGCCGGTGCCGTACTGGCACGTCGACGCTGGGTTCGCCAGCCTGTTGATGCTGCTCGGTGCGGTCGACGAGGGCCTGGGGGCGTGCTTTTTCGGCATCCCGCCGGGAAACATCCCCGGCTACCGGAAGGCGTTCGACGTCCCGGACGAGTTCACCCCGATCGGTGCGATCACGATCGGGTACCGGGCCGCGGACCACCGTTCGGGGTCGCTGGGGCGGGGGCGGCGATCCGTCGCCGAGGTGACGCACCGCGGCCGGTGGGGTACGGGTTACGAGATCAGCTCATCGTGATACCGGCATTTGCCCCCATATATGTACGAAATTAAACCGTCGCACGTTGTCGGTAGGCTTACAGCGTCCTCGAAGCGGGGAACGAGGTGGGGGAAGGGGTGTAAGCCGGGGTGATCTTCAAAGCGGTGCGGGACGGGCGGCCGTACCCGGACCACGGTAAGACCATGAAGGAGTGGTCCGAGATCCCGCCGCGGCCGGTCCGGCTCGATCAGCTCATCACAACGAAGCGGGAACTCGCGCTCGACCGTCTGCTTGCCGAGGATTCGACCTTCTACGGCGATCTCTTCCCGCACGTGGTGCAGTGGGAGGACGGCCTCTACCTGGAAGACGGCCTGCACCGGGCGCTGCGCGCCGCCCTGCAGCAGCGCACCTCCATCCACGTCCGGGTTCTCGTCCTGTAATGGTTTCCGGCTGTAGGCGTTAGCGTGAAGCCCATGGCCGACCGCGTCGCACCACTGGATCTGATCGACGTCGACTCGCTGCACTCCGAGGAGGAGCTGCAGATCCGTGCGGTGGTGCGCCGCCTCGTCGCGGACAGGGTGCGGCCGTACGTGGCCGACTGGTACGAGCGCGGCGAGGTGCCGGTCCGTGAGCTGGCCAAGGAGTTCGGGGCGCTGGGCCTGCTCGGCATGCACCTGTCGGGTTACAGCTGCGCCGGGGCGAGCGCGGTCGCGTACGGGCTGGCCTGCATGGAGCTGGAGGCGGGCGACTCCGGCCTGCGCAGCCTGGTGAGCGTCCAGGGGTCGCTGGCGATGTTCGCGATCTGGCGTTACGGCTCCGAGGCGCAGAAGGAGCAGTGGCTGCCGGCGATGGCCGCCGGCGACGCGATCGGGTGTTTCGGGCTGACCGAGCCCGATCACGGCTCCGATCCGGCCTCGATGAAGACCCGGGCCCGCCGGGACGGCGACGACTGGATCCTCACCGGCACGAAGATGTGGATCACGAACGCGCCGGTCGCCGACGTGGCTGTCGTGTGGGCCCGTACCGAAGACGGGATCAACGGGTTCGTCGTCCCCACCGAGACGCCGGGCGTGAGCGCCCGCACGATCAAGCACAAGCTGTCGCTTCGCGCGTCGGTCACCGGTGAGCTGGTGCTCGACGAGGTCCGCCTGCCCGCCGACGCGGTGCTGCCCACGGCGCGTGGCTTGAAGGTGCCGCTGTCCTGCCTGACCGAGGCGCGGTACGGCATCGTGTGGGGTGCGCTGGGCGCGGCCCGTGACTGCCTCGACACCGCGATCGACTACGCCACGACCCGGGTGCAGTTCGACCGCCCGATCGCCGGGTTCCAGCTCACCCAGGCGAAGCTGGCCGACAGCGCGCTGGAGCTCGAGAAGGGGTACCTGCTGGCGCTGCACCTCGGTCGCCGTGCCGACGCCGGGGCGCTGCGGCCGCAACAGGTGAGCGTCGGCAAGCTCAACAACGTCCGGGAAGCCCTCACGATCGCCCGGCAGTGCCGGACGATCCTCGGCGCCAACGGCATCAGCGCCGAGTACCCGGTGATGCGCCACGCCGCCAACCTGGAGACCGTCCTGACCTACGAGGGCACCTCCGAGATCCACCAGCTGGTGGTGGGGCAGCAGCTGACGGGCCTGTCCGCCTTCGCGTCCTGACGGCGCCGGCCGCGAGCCGGCGGGCCATCGCGACGTCTGTTGTATCGATCATGCGCTCTGGGTATGTGGGATGGTGTCGGCGTCGGGGGATGAGGGGACACACCCATGGCCCAGGACAACGAGACCACGCGCTTCGAACGGGGCCAGGCCGCGGCCCCGGCGTCACCGGGTGATGCTCGCCCGACCGCTGAGCTGCCCATTCAGGAGGAGAAGCCGGGCCACCGCACCGGCCTCGGCTGGCCCCGGAGCGCTGGCGCTGACGACGGCCCGGATGGCAGCTCCGCTGCCGGGCCCGCCGACGGCCCGCGCGACGGGGCGCCGCCGCAGCCGCCCATCGTGGTCCGTACCGGCGGCGGCCTGCTGCGTGGTCTGTTCTTCCTGACCGCCACGGCGGCGCTGATCGTCGCGCTCATCGTCGGCATGACGGCCGTCGGCGTCCTTCCCCACCTGCGAAATCCGTTCGGTGGCCGTAGCACGGACCGTAGCCAGCCGGCGCTGCTGAAGTCCATCCAGGACATGAGCCGGTTCGTCGCCGCGGAGGGGAACTTCCAGGTCATCGTCGACGTGCAGAACGACCGGAAGTACGTGCCCGACTTCCTGGTCAACGACCGGACGCTGTTCGTGGCCGCCGGCACCGTGGAGGCGTACGTCGACTTCGGCGCGGTCGGGAAGGGCGCCGTCACCGAGTCGGCCGACCACCGGACCGTCCACGTCAAGCTGCCGGCGCCCCAGCTCAACAAGCCCAGCCTCGATCACGACAAGAGCTACGTGTTCGCCCAGCAGAAGGGGCTGCTCAACCATCTCGGCGATGTGTTCGCGGGCGACCCGAACAAGCTGCAGCAGCTGTACCTGCTCGGCGAGCAGAAGATCGCTGACGCCGCTAAAAGCAGTGAGCTGCCGCAGCGGGCCGAGGACAACACCCGCCGGATGCTCGAGGGCATGCTGCGGTCGCTCGGGTACACCTCGATCACGGTCGATTACGCCACGCCCTGAACTTCGCAATTCCTGATCGTCGCAATTGCGTGGCGCCATGCGCGCGGAGCGTCGATGATCGTAAACATGGGTGAAAGCCGGAAACGTGCGGACCTGTTCTTCGACGATCCCGCCGACGATCCGCGCGGGGGTGGCACCTCCCTCGGGGACGAGCGGGCCACGCTGTGCGAATTCCTGCGTGGCCAGCGGTTGACACTCGAGGTCAAGTGCGGCGGTCTGACCCCCGAGGAGTTGGCGCGCCGTTCGGTGCCGCCGTCGACGTTGTCGCTGCTCGGCCTCGTGAGGCATATGGCCGAGGTGGAGCGCATCTGGTTTCGGCAGCGGATGGCAGGGCTCGACGTTCCGCGGCGCTACCAGGCCGCCAGCCCGGGCGGGGGTTTCGACGACGGGGATTTCGACGGCGCGGTCGCCGACCCCGACGTCGTCGCCGAAGCGTGGCAGGCATGGCGGGAGGAATGTGCCTTCACCGACCAGTTCATCGCTGCGGCCCCGAACCTTGACATAATTCGCAGCCTTCCAGGTAACGGGCAGATCTCGTTGCGGGAGGTCCTGGTCCACATGGTGGAGGAGTACGCCCGCCACAATGGACACGCCGATCTGCTCCGAGAGCGCATTGATGGACGTATCGGTCAGTAAGGCATCAAAGTAAGCTCCTCCGTTCACTTTTTGGTAGTGCTCTCGTCACCACGTGCACATGGGACGTTTAGCCGATAGGCGAGAGCAGACACATTGGTCACAGTCGGTACCCGGGTTGAGCGATCCTGCTCATATTGACCGTGGGGCGGAGGTGTGACGGTGACTACAACCGTCGCGCTCAAGGATGTGACAAAAGTATTCCCGGACGGCACGGTGGCGGTGGACAACGTCAGCTTCGATGTCGCCGCCGGGGAGTTCATGGTGCTGCTCGGGCCGTCGGGCTGTGGCAAGTCGACCGTGCTGCGGATGATCGCCGGGCTGGAGGACGCTAGCGACGGGATCATCCTGCTGAACGGCGAGGCCGCCAACGACCTCCCACCCCGCGAGCGGGGAGTGGCGATGGTCTTCCAGGACTTCGCGCTCTATCCGCACATGACGGTCGCCGACAACATCGGCTTCCCGCTGCGCCTGTCCGGCGTTGACCCGGGTGTCCGATCCGAGCAGGTCGCCCAGATCGCCAGCGCGCTGGGCATCGGTGACGTGCTCGGGCGCAAACCCTCACAGCTGTCGGGTGGTCAGCGCCAGCGGGTCGCGATGGGCCGGGCGATCGTACGCCGACCGGGACTGTTCCTCATGGACGAACCACTGTCCAATCTTGACAGCGGTCTGCGCGCCGAACTGAGGGCCGAGATCGCCGGCCTGGTCCGCGAGCTCGGCGTCACGTGCGTGTACGTGACCCACGACCAGGCGGAGGCGCTGACCATGGCCGACCGCGTGGCGATCATGAGGCGGGGCGTACTGCAGGACGTGGGCACGCCGACCCAGGTGTACGGCCGGCCGGCGACCCTGTACGTCGCCGCCTTCCTCGGTAGCCCCCGGATGAACCTGCTCGAGGCGTCGGTCTACGTCAGCCTCGACCGCCACGTCGCGCTGCACTTCGGCGATCAGTCGCTCTACCTGCCGTGGAACGACGTACGTGCCCGCCACGTGGCGCACTTCCACGGCGAGCGCATCATCGTCGGGATCCGGGCCGAGGCGCTTATCCCGGTCGTCAGCTCCGCCGAGGGTGACGTCATCCACGGCCGGGTGCGCTACCTCGAGCACCACGGGCACGAGACCCTCGCGTTCCTCGACATCGGTGCCACGGCGGTGGTCGTCGACGAGATGGCCACCCAGCCGGCATCCGGCTCCGGCGCGCCGAACGGGCTCCGCCGCCTGGTGAGCCGCTTCGCGGGTCGCGCCGTCGGCGGGCCGGGTACGGACGACGTCGCGTCGCACGGCCGCGCCCACCAGAACGGCTCGGCCGAGTCGCGGTTCACCCCCTCCGACGGTGGCCGCCATCACCGCCGGCCGGCCGAACTGGTGGTCCGGTTGGCGCCGTACCCGGCGTTGACGCAGGGAACGCCGTTGGCGGTGCGGGTACGCATGGAGGCGCTGCACTTCTTCGACGAGCGCGGGAAGCGGATCGACGTCGGCATGCACTGAGCTTCGCTACTAGCGAGTAACATCCGGGCATGACCGTTCTCCCCGACCTGCCGACGCTCGCGGCGATGATGACCGGCGCGGTGCCCTTCGCGCGTACGCTCGGAATCCGTTACCTGGAGCTCGCTCCCGACGGCGCCGACGGGGTGCGCGTGGTGGTCGCGCTGCCCGACGTCGCCGACTTCCACAACCACGTGGGCGGCCCGCACGCGGGGGCGATGTTCACGCTCGGCGAGACGGCGTCCGGCGCGGTCGTCATGGCGGCGTTCGGCGGCCAACTCGACCGCGCCACGCCGCTTGCGGTACGCGCCGACATCGCGTACCGCAAGCTGGCCATGGGCGAGGTACGGGCGACCGCCCGGCTGTCGCGTCCGGTGACCGAGGTCGTCGCCGAGCTCGATGCCGGTACCCGGCCGGAGTTCGAGGTGTCCGTCGAGATCGCGACGCTCGACGGCACGGTCACCGCCGACATGCGCGTGCTCTGGACCCTTCGCCCGAACCGCTCGGTGGCGCCGGGTACTAGCTGACGGCGACCGCGGTCCACGCCGCGGCGACCGCCTTGTACTGCGTGCTGTTCGCGCCGAACAGGTCGCTCGCCGCGTTCAGCGTGGCAGTACGCGCGCCCTTGTAGTTGGTGGTCGACGTCATGTACGTCGTCAGCGCCCGGTACCAGATCTTCTCCGCCGCCGAGTTCCCGACGCCGGTGACGCCGGGCGCGCCGTTGCAGGTCGGGCTGTTGTACGCGACCCCGTTGACGGTGTGGGCGCCGCTGCCGACCGCCAGCAGGAAGAAGAAGTGGTTGGCCACGCCCGACGAGTAGTGCACGTCCAGGCTGCCGACGCTCGGCGTCCAGCAGCTCGCCGACTTCCCGTCCTTGCCCGGGTCGTCCATGTACCGCAGCGGCTGGCCGTTCTTGCGGATCTTCTCGCCGATGAGGTAGTCGGGGACGTCCTTGGGGTTGTTGGCGTAGAACTCGACCATCGTGCCGAAGATGTCGCTGGTCGCCTCGTTGAGGCCGCCGGACTCGCCGGAGTAGCGCAGGCCGGCCGTGCGGGACGTGACGCCGTGGCTCATCTCGTGGCCGGCGACGTCGAGCGCGACGAACGGGTTGAACTGCGTGCCGTCGCCGTCGCCGTAGGTCATGCAGAAGCAGGAATCCGACCAGAACGCGTTGTTGTACCCCGAGCCGTAGTGGACGGCGTTGTAGCTGCCCCGGCCGTCGTTCGCGATGCCGTTACGGCCGTGCACGGCCTTGTAGTAGTCCCAGGTCTCCGCGACGCCGTACTGCGCGTCGACCGCGATGGTCTGCCGGTCGCTCAGTGACCCGGTGCCCCAGACGTCGTCGGCGTCGGTGAACACGGCGTTGCCGTTGCCGGCGTCGACGGTGTAATTGCCGCCGCGCTTCGGGTCCTTGAGCTGGTACGAGCTGCCCGACTTCGTGGTGTCGAGGGTCACGGTGCCGACGTTGAAGCCGGTTCCGGTGCCGGTCTCGTGGTCGGGCCAGGAGTCGCTGACGGCGCCCGTCGTGGCGTCGACGAGGACCGTCATCGTGGTCGTGTCGCCGTCCTCGCCGCGCACGCCGGGTATCGAGGTTTTCCAGACCAGGTGTGGTGTCCCGGCCGCGTCGATGGCGAGGCTCGGCGCCGTGGCCGCGCCCGTACCGTGGAACTTCGCCGTCGCCGCCTGGGCGGCGACGGTCGCGGTCACGGTCGGGGTGGTGGGCGCCGACAGGGGCGCCGCCAGCGGCTGCGCCGACATCGCCCGCATCGTGCCGGCCTTGTCCAGGTGGACGACGATGTCGCCGCCGAGGACGGGAAGCCCGGCGTGTACCCGGTCGTACCGGACGTGCGAGGTGCCGTCGCGGTCCACGGTCGTGTTCCGGACCTGGAACTGGTCGGCGTCGGTGACCCCGACCTCCGTCGCGTGCGTGTGCAGGGCCGCCGTCGCGTGGGACACGGCGAACGCCTCCGTGTCGACGCGACCGGTGCTCGCGTCCGACGGGGTGACAACGGCTACGACGCCGAGCCCGACGACGGACGCGACCGTACCCGCTGTGACGATCCGTTTCATACTTCATCCCCTCAGTCCGATTTATCGATCGGAATGAGTGAAAGCATGAACCGGATATGTTTCATGAGAAAGACGAACGTCGATAGGGTTTCCCCTATACGCAGGGGGGTTTATAGCTGCCTGTGACGGATGCGGTCGCGGTGTGTGTTCAGGATGCCGCCAGGATCAGCGAGGCGGCGGCGAGGCCGAGCCCGGCCAGTTGGAGCAGTCTGATCCGCTCCCGGTCGACCGCGAGGGCCAGCAGGACGGTGGTTGCCGGGTACAGCGAGGAGATCGGCGCGACGACGCTCAGGGCGCCGTCCCGCGCGGCGAGCACGTACGTGAGGTTCGCGGTGAAGTCGAGCGCGCCGGCTGCCAACGCCCAGCGCAGCGCCGGGCCGGTCAGCAGCGGGGCGGTGCGCGCGCGGCGCGCCAGCAGCCAGCCCATGGCGAGGCCGGTGAACTGGGCGGCCGCCAGGGGCCACATCCCGGCGCCGGCGCCGGCGCGCGACAGCATCGTCATGAACAGGCCGAAGCCCGCCCCCGCGGCGAGTGCCAGGCCGACGATGGCCGGACCCACGTGCTTGCGCCCGTCGCCCGGCCCGGTACTCACGAGCGCGATGGCGCCGATCGCGCACGCCGCGCCGGTCATCGCCGCCGGCGCCGGCGCGCCGTCGACGACGATGCCGATGAGAAACGGTACGAGCGCCGACGTCACCGCCGTCACGGGCGCCACCACGGTCATCGCTCCGGTGGCGAGGCCCCGGTAGAGCAGGATGATGCCGGTCAGGCCGAACACCCCCGCCAGGACGCCCCAGCCCAGGGCCGCCCGGGTCGGTGTGCCGCCGGTGACGGCCAGCCCGAGTGCGAGCACCGGCAGGCCGGCGAGCTTGGAGGTTACGGATACGGCCAGCGTCGACGCGCGCTGGGTGGCCTTGCCGCCGGAGAAGTCGGCCGCGCCCCAGACGAGCGCGGTCGTGACCGCGAACAGTAGCGAAACCATGATCCCTGGACGATAGGCCTCTCGTTGATCGCCGCCTGCGCGGGACGGGCCGCCTGCGCGGGGCGGATCGTCGCCTGCGCGGGATGGGCGGACGTGCAGGATGTACCGGTTGGAACTGTCGACAGGAGGTGCGGGATGAAGGCGAGCGACGTGCTGGCGAAGGCGCGGGACGCCATGACGGTCCGGATGGCGTTCGGTGATCCGATCGTCCAGGGCGACGTTGTTGTGGTGCCGGCGGCGAAGGTCCGTGGTGGCGCGGGTGGCGGCTCGGAGAACGAGGGCGACGGTGGGGGCGCCGGGTTCGGTGTGACGACGACGCCGATCGGCGCATTCGTCATCAAGGACGGCAATGTCAGGTGGCACCCGGCGATCGACATTAACAAGATCGTCGTGGGTGGGCAGATCGTGGGTGTCGTCGCGCTGCTGAGTCTGCGTTCGATCCTGAAAGCCCGTAGCCGGCGGCGTTAGCGGGTCCCAGCGTGGGGTGTGTGTCCGAATGTTCGCCCGTCGCGTGGACGGGCGTGGGGTCCTCATTCGCACACCCCTTTAATTTAACCGTCTTGAATGAGCGCCCATTGCACTCATACATTGACCGCCTCCAATGTCTTGTCCGGTCTCCGGCGGTCCGGAGCCGCTCCGGCGATCCCGGGCGGCCAGGCGCCGAAGCCGGCGTCGAAAGGGGAGGCAGCAATGGCGTCAATCAAGGCACCCGCGCTCCACCGCCGCCTGGCCGTGCCGCTCGTCACCGTCGCGGTCGCCGCGGTCGGGGCACTCGCCGTGCCCGCCGCCGCGCACGCGGCGCAGGTACGCCCGGACCCGAGTCCGTCCGTCGTCGGCGGTACGCGAGCCGCGCAGGGTGAGTTCCCGTGGGTGGTGCGGCTGTCGATGGGCTGCGACGGTGCCCTGTACACCGCGCAGGTCGTCCTGACCGCCGCGCACTGCGTCAACGGCACCGGCGCCAACTCGGGCATCACGGTGACGGCCGGGGTCGTCGACCTCAGGAGCGCGTCGGCCGTCAAGGTGCGCTCCGCGTACGTCTACCGCGCCCCGGGATACCCCAGCAACAACGACGACTGGGCGCTCATCAAGCTGGCCTCGCCGGTCAACCTGCCCACCCTGCCGACCGCGACGACGGCCGCGTACAACAGCGGCACCTTCACGATCATGGGTTGGGGCGCCGCGCAGGAGGGCGGAGCGCAGCAGCGGTACCTGCTCAAGGCGCAGGTGCCCTTCGTCGACGACGCGACCTGCGGTTCGGCGTACGGCTCGGACTTCGAAGCCGCGAAGATGCTGTGCGCGGGTGACATGCGCAACGGGGGCGTCGACACCTGCCAGGGTGACTCCGGCGGCCCGATGGTCCACCGCGACGACGCCGGCAACTGGGTCGAGGTGGGCATCGTCAGCTTCGGCCAGGGCTGCGCGCGGCCCGGCTACCCGGGCGTGTACACCGAGGTCTCCACGTTCGCCGCCGCGATCGCCAGCGCGGCGGCCCGCCTGCCCTAGCGCGGCCACCCGGCGGGCCCGGACCCGGTGCGGTCCGGGCCCGCCGGAAAGCGATCAGTATGGTCAGGCGATGCCCACCTTCGCCGGCGCCGACGGAGCGCCGCTGTACTACCGCGACGACGCGTACCGGGGTGCGACCGGGGACGACCGGACACCGCTCGTCGCCCTCGCCGGTGGCGCCGCCCGGCACCCGGACTACCTGGGAGATCTGGCGGGGCTGGGTGACCGGTACCGCCTCGTGGTGCCCCATCTGCGCGGGGTGGGTCGCACCCCGATGCCCGGTGCGGTCGGGCGGGCCTCGTTCTGGCGGCAGGCCGAGGATGTCGAGCGCCTGCGCGTCCGCCTGGGCCTCGAGCGCGTGCTGCTCGTCGGCCACTCGGCCGGTACGAGGCTGGCGCTGAGCTACGCGGCGCAGTTTCCGGACCGCCTCGCCGGCCTGGTGCTGATCACCCCGCCGTCCGCCCATCTGGTCGACGTACCCTCCGACGCCGTGGACCTGATCGCCCGGCGTCGGGGCGAGCCGGCGTTCGACGCCGCCGTGGCGGCGATGGAGGCCGGGCCGGATCTGGGAGACGACGACCGGTTCAACGCCTGGCAGCGCGAGACCGCGCCTGTGGGGTACGCCGCCTGGGGAGCGCGGGAACAGGCGCACGCGGCTGTCGGGAGCTGGAGCCTCGCCGCCGTGAAGGGGTACTTCAGCGTCGAGCCACCGCGGGACTTCGCCGCCCGGCTCGCTCAAGTGACGGCTCCGGTACTGGTCGTCGCGGGATCCGAGGACTGCCTGACCGGGCTGGCGCCGGTGGTTGCGCTGGCCGGAATCTTTCCGGCCGGTCGTGCCGTGGTGCTCGACGAATGCGGGCACTATCCCTGGGTCGAGCAGCCGGCGGCGTTCCGGCAGGTGGTCGAGGGCTTTCTCGGTACGCTGCCGCACCTCTGATCGGGGGACTGATGGACGCATACCTCCAGGTGACCGGCTCGCTCGCGATCCCTCGGTCCGAGCTGACCTGGCGGTTCAGCCGGTCGAGCGGGCCGGGCGGGCAGTCGGTCAATACCGCGGACTCGCGCGCCGAACTGCGCTTCGACCTCGCCGCCACCGGGGCGCTGCCGGAACATCTGAAGGCGCGGGCGCTCGCCCGGCTCGCGCCCCGCCTCGTCGACGGGGTCCTCGCCGTGACCGCCTCCGAGCACCGCTCCCAACTGCAGAACCGGCGCGCCGCCGAGGCCCGCCTCGTCGCGCTCCTGGCCGAGGGTGTGGCGCCGCCCGCGCGTACCCGCCGCCCGACCAGGCCGTCGCGGGGTGCGGTGCAGGCCCGCCTGGACGCCAAGCGCCGGCGCTCGCAGGTCAAGCGGGGTCGCCGCGGCTTCGACGAGTGACTACCCGGCGATCTTGGACACGTAGCGGGGTTATCACACCGTCAGGCGTCCAAGATCGCGGGAGGGACGAGATAGAGTCCCTCGGTGCAGTACGTTCCGTTCGATCAGCGCGAACCAGACTCGCAATACCGGGATCTTCTGGCCCGGATCGTCGAGCACGGCGAGACGTCGCCGACCCGGCAGGGGCCGGCGGCCCGCACGCTCATCCAGCAGACCATGCGGTTCGACCTGGCCAACGGCTTTCCGGTGATCACCGACCGGAGCATCGTCTCGTTCTGGCGCAAGCCGATCGGCGAGCTGTGCGCCTTCATCAACGGTGCGACCACCCTGGAGGAGTTCGCCGAGTTCGGCTGCGACTGGTGGGAGCCGTGGGCGACCCCGGAGAAGACCGCCAAGCGCGGCCTGCCGCCGGGCGACATCGGGCCCGGATCGTACGGCGGGGCGTTCCACGACTTCCCCACCGTCGAGGGGACGCCGTTCGACCAGTTCAAACACCTGGTCGAGCAGATGACGGAGTTCCCGAGCGACCGGACCCACTTCGTCTCGCCCTGGATCCCGCAGTACCAGGTGCGCGGCGAGGGCAAACAGCCGAAGACCACCATCTCGCCGTGCCACGGCTGGGTCCACGTACGGGTGATCAACGAGCGCATCCACCTGCACATGTTCCAGCGCTCCGGCGACGTGCCGGTGGGCGTGCCGTCCAACATGGTCCAGTACGCGGCGCTGGCCCTGATGCTCGAACAGCTGACCGGCTTCGCCGCCGGGGTCTACTACCACACCATCTCGGACGCGCACGTCTACGAAGACCAGCTCGACAAGGTGCTGCCGCTGCTCGACCGGGAGCCGCGCCGGCTGCCCACCGTCCACCTCACCGAGGAGGGCCGGAAGGTCACCGACATCCACGACTTCCGGGCCGAGCACTTCGAACTGTCCGACTACGACCCGCACCCGGCGGTCGGCAGGATCCCGGTGGCGCCATGAGAACCTCGTTCTTCCTCGCCGCGAGCGAGAACGACGTCATCGGCCGCGACAACGACCTGCCCTGGCACCTGTCCGCGGACCTGAAGCGGTTCAAGAGGCTCACGTCCGGGCACGTCGTGGTGACCGGGCGGCTCAACCAGGATTCGATGGTGAGCCGGCTGGGCCGGCCGCTGCCCGGCCGGATCACGGTCGTGGTCACCCGCGACGCCGGACGCCCCGGCGAGGGGCCGGTCATCTACCAGCCGTCGGTGTCCGCGGCGCTGTCGGTGGCCCGCGCGATCGAGGAGTTCGCCGGCGGCGACGAGGTGTTCGTGCTCGGCGGCGCGCAGATCTTCGCCGAGGCGCTGCCCGAGGCCGACACCATCCACCTGACCCGGGTGCACGCGCAGGTCGAGGGCGACGTGCGGATGCCGGCCGGCTGGCTTTCCGGGTTCACGCTCGTCGAGAGCGAGCCGGGCCCGGAAGGTGAGGAGCTGCCCTACACCTTCGAGCGGTACGAGCGTCGGTAGGCGACGGCATGGCGCTCTACCAGCTCGACAACTTCCGGCACCCCGAGCAGCTCGCGGACATGCAGGCGCTCGAGAACGCCGGGATCTGCATCTTCTGCCCGCAGCACCTGACCACCGACCCCAACCACCCGGTCCTGCACCAGACCGCCCACTGGGTGGTCACGACCAACAAGTACCCGTACGCCGAGACGCGGCTGCACCTGCTGCTGGTGCCGCGGGCGCACGTGGAGGACCTGCTGGACCTCGAACCGGCGGCCCGCGACGAGTACTGGACCGTGCTGCGGTGGGTCCGGGACACGTACGGGCTGACGTTCTACAGCATCGGCTCGCGCAACGGCGACGGACGCTACACCGGCAGCTCGATCGCCCACGTCCACGTGCACGTCGTCGTCGGTGACGTGGACGACCCCGAACACCGGGGCGTTCGGTTCAAGATGAGCCACCGGCCCCGGGACTGAGGTCGACCCAGATCAGCTCCACCCCGGCGGCGCGCAGGACCCCGTCGCCGTCGAGCATCGCGTACGGGCCGGCGAAATAGCAGCGCGTGAAGCCGGCCTCGGCGACCAACCGGGCGCAGGCCGGGCACGGAAACGTCGACACGTACAGGTCCGCCCCGGCGAGGCTCACGCCCTCGCGGGCCGCCCGGGCCACGATCGCCGCCTCCGCGTGCTGGGCGGTCGACAGGTCGGGACGCAGCCCGCGGTGGAACTCGTTGCGCGGGTCGCCGTCAAGGTAGGGCGCGTACTCGGTCGGGTGGTGCCGGTTGTACGCCGTACCCAGCACCTTGCCGTCGCGGACGGCGACCGCGCCCACCTGGCGCCACCAGTCGGAGCTGTGCTGCGCCTCGACGACCGCGAGCCGGGTCAATTCCCGGGAGACCTCGTCGGTCGCTACCGTCCCGTCGTAGTCGGCCGGCTTCTCGGCTTGCGCCCAGGGCCGGTCCCAGCGCAGGAACGTACGCTCGAAGATCACGCCCTGGAGCTCGTGGCGGTCGACCAGCTCGCGCATGATCTCTTCGTCCGGTACGACGAGGGTGTCGGCGGTGACCGCGGTGCGCAGGCCGTCCGGCTCGACGACGGTGGCCGGCGTCCCGGTCGCGCGCAGGTAGGCGGCCGCGCGCTCGGGGGTGAGCGCGCGGATGTCCTTGCGCAGCGCCGGGAACCGCTCGGCGAAGCCCCGGCCCAGCAGCAGCACCTCGGCCGCGTCGCGGTGCCGGGTCAGGAACGCCTCGTACCCGGCGTGGAGGACCGGCAGGTAGAGCAGCAGCTGTTTCAGGACCTGCCCCCGGTCTCGTCGATCACGTCCTGGATCAGCTCGGGCAGGCGCTCGGACAGCTTCTTGGACATCACCTCGGCCAGCCCCATCTGCAGCCGGCGCAGCCGGGCGGACGTGCTGACGGTGGCCATCCGCTCCAGGACCTCGACGCGGCCGCAGTACTTGGCCTCCAGCTCGCCGATCTGCTCAGGTGTGTAGGTCTCGGCGGTGGCGACCAGCACGTCGGGGCGCACGGCCTTGATCAGTGACCACTTCGGCTCGTCGACGTGCTTGAGCGTGACCAGGCCGACACCGCGCTGGTGGGTCACCATCCGCAGCCGCTCCAGCTCCGGCACGGCCGGCCGGCCCGGACCCTTGCGCTTGCGCAGCTTCTCGTCGCTGTCGAGCCCCACGATCAGGAAGTCGCCGAACCCGCGGGCCGCCTCCAGGTACATGGAGTGGCCCTCGTGCAGGATGTCGAACGAGCCGCTGGTGAGCACGACCTTCAACCCGAGCACGCGCAGCGCCTGGACGATCTCGGAGATCCGGTCGTAGTCCTTGACGTACCGCAGCTCGAAGTTGGAGGCGTCGGCGAACAGCCCGCTGTTGTTCTGCATGTAGGTGTGCCCCTCCTAGACCCACGCGAGCATAAAGGGTGGTCGCGTCCGCCGGTACAGTCGGCACGGCCTGCCGCCCGGAGGCCGTGCCGGGTCGACCCGTCGGCGGCCGCGTTCCACGCCTCGCTCGACGTGATCTCGCAGGCCTCGCCGACGGTGGAGTTCCCCGGCCAGCGCCTGCTGGCCTGGACTACTGCTGATTTCGGCCGGCTCAGGGACGGTCGAAAACGTCGTGGGTGCCGATGCGCCGCCAGATGATGTGCTGCTCGCCGGGCTGCACCTCGTTGCCGTACTGGAACGTCGCCCGCCTGTCGGGTGCCCAGGTCATCTCCCACACGTTCGGGTGGCCCTGCATCTTCTTCACCCGCAGGCCCTTGCGGAAACGGCCGGTGCGTAGGTCGGCCACGAAGTGCTCCACCGCTTTCTTGAAGGCGGCGCGCTGCTCCGGAGTAAGCCCCTTGAGGTCGTGACGGAAGCTGTCCAGCTGTTCCCAGGTGGGCATCAGTCCTCATCCAGCGAGGCGAGAAAGGCCTCGTCGCTGGTGTGACGCACCGATCGGCCGGCGGCCAGGTCGGCGTCGGACTCGGACTCCTTGGCCTGCCACTCCGGTGTCCAGAACCATGCCTGGTCCCGGGCCACCAGGGTCGCCGGGGTGAGTACGATCCGGCCGTCCTGGACGTCGACGAGCAGGTTGTCGCCCGCCTCCAGGTGCAGTTGCTCGCGGACGCTCTGCGGGATCGTCAGCACGCCGCGTTCGCGCAACGGCGCGGACAGCGGTCGCCGGGCCGGCTGCTCAGCCATCGTGGTCATGCAGCAATTATGTCTCGCAGAAATTCTGCCGTACACCCCATGTCGGTCGCCGAGAGGGAGCTGGGCGGCCGCTGCCACATGCGACGACGGCCAAGGTTGTCGCCCTGCGCGAGGCGCTCGGCCCGGCTTCCGCGACCACGCGGGAGCGGTCGTCGCCGACCGGTGCCGGTGGGCGGTTCAGTCGTCCTTCTTGCCGCCGCCCTTCGGGGGCTTCTTCTTCCCGCCCTGCCCGGCCTGGATCTGGCGCAGCAGGTCACGCAGCTTGCTGTCGGCCTGACCGGGGGCGCTCGACGGGGAGGGGGTGCCCTGCGCACCGGAGGCGGGCGCCGGCTTACCGGCGGCGGTCGGCGTCGAGCCCCCGGCGGCCCGGGTGGTGGCCGGCAGGTTCACCGGAACGTTCACCGCGCCGGTGATCACCGCGCGGCACGTGGCGTTGTTGAGCGTGAACTGCGTCGGGATCGGGTTGGAGTCCTGGTACCCGCCGGTCATGCTGAGCGTGGTCGACCCGCCGGTAGCGATGGCCCCGGTGCCGTGGGCGGTGACCGCGTTGCCGGTCTGTGACCAGGTCGCGCCGGTGCCGCCGGTCACCCGCTGGTCGGCCGGGAAGTCGAAGCGCAGCGTCCAGTCGGGGGCCGGCCGGGCGCCGTGGTTGACGACGGTGACGTCGACGGCGAACGTACCCGACTGGTCCTTCTTGGTCTGGTAGCGCACCTCGCAGGGCGGCGGTGCCGGTGCGGCCTGCTGGCTCGGCGCCGCGGCGAGGGTCGCCGCGTTCGCGGCCGGCTTCGAACCGACCGCCGCCCAGGCGATCGCGCCGGTGGCGGTGACAGCCGCGGCCGTGCCGGCCACCAGGACGGTGCTGCGGCGCCGCGGCCGGCGACGCCTGCGCCCGGCGGCGACCGGGCCGTCCACGCTCATGAGTGCCGTGTCCGCGTCGGTCCGGTCGACCGGATCCCAGCTCAGCGCATCGTCCTGGGGGAGCGGGACCCGGGTCCCGGCGGCGGCGGCGAGTTCGCGCGCGACCTCCTCCGCGCTCGGCCGGTCTTCGGGCAATTTGGCGAGGCTGCGGGCGCACACGTCGGCGACGCGCGACGGCAGCCCGACGACCGGCGGCAGCGGCTGCGGCTCGGCGTACTGATGGGCTTCGATCATCTGGGTGACCGTCTCGGCCTGCCAGGGCAGCCGACCGGTGAGCATGCGGAACAGCAGCAGGCCGAGGGCGTACACGTCGCTGGCCGGCGTCACCGCCTGGCCGCCGAGCCGTTCCGGCGCGACGTAGGCCGGGGTGCCGAGGATGGTCGTCGTATCCTCCGGGTTCGCGCCGGCCAGCGCCGCGATTCCGAAGTCGACGACCTTCACGCCGGCCGGCGTGAGCATCACGTTCGCCGGCTTGATGTCGCGGTGCACCAGCCCGCGCGCGTGCGCGGCGGCCAGCGCCGCCGCCACTTCGGCGGCGATGCGCACGGCGACCGGCCAGGCCAGCTGGCCGTCGGCGAGCCGGGCGTCCAGAGTGACGCCCTCGACAAGCTCCATGACGACGAACGGGACCCGGGTGCCGTCCGACTCGACCGCCTCGCCGTAGTCGTACACGCTGGTGACGTGCGGGTGGGACAGCCGGCCGGCGGCCTGCGCCTCGTAGCGGATGAGGTCCCGCGAGGCGGCGTCGCCGGCGTACCGGCCGCTGAGCATCTTCACTGCCACATCGCGTCCGAGTACCTCGTCGTGGGCCCGCCACACAACGGACATGCCGCCCGCGCCGAGGCGTTCGACCAGCCGGTACCGGTCGGTCAGCAGACGTACGGCTTCCATGTTCAGGTGATGCCCCTATCGACCAGCCCCTACACGCCCTTAATCCACCCCTAAGATAGGGCAAAATAGGAAGAAAGCGGGGAGATTCGACCCAGAAGGCGGAACCGGCGCGCAAGTCATAGGCTGAGGTGACTTGGACGGGGACGAAATGGGGGCGCTGTGGACCCGCACCGGCGTTCGGAGGAGGGGCTCCGGTTCGTCGTCGTCGCGAGCGGGGCCGACGGTGTGCGCGTCGCGGTCGACGGCGAGGTCGACTTCCTGACGGCGCCACGGCTCAAGAGGGGGCTGTGGTGGGTGCTGGCGGAGTTCGACCCCCGTGACCTCGTGGTCGACCTATCCGGAGTGTCCTTCCTGGACAGTACCGGCCGGGGTGCGCTCCTGCACGGATGGCGCCTGGCGCAGGAGCGCAACTGCCGGCTGACCGTCGTGAACCCGCAACGGCCCGTGCTGGCCATGCTGCGGATCGCCGGAGTGGCGGCGCATCTGGGGCTCGACGCCGCCCACTCCTGACTCGATCTTGGACACTTGTGCGAGCTATAGCTCGCACAAGTGTCCAAGATCGTAGAAGCTAGCGCATGGCGGCGATCAGCTCGCCGTTGGCGGTGTCACCGCTGAGCTCCCAGAAGAACGCGCCACCGAGCCCCTGGCTCTTGACGTAGCCCATCTTGCCCCCGATCGTGGCCGGCGTGTCGTAGCTCCACCACTCGCTGCCGCACTTCGCGTACGCGGTGCCCGCCACCGTGCCGGTCGCCGGGCATCTGTTCTTGAGTACCTTGTAGTCCTCGATGCCCTGCTCGTAGGTGCCCGGCGCCGGTCCGGTCGCCGTGCCGCCCGGCGTGCTCTGCGTCACGCCCGTCCAGCCCCGGCCGTAGAAGCCGATACCGAGCAGCAGCTTGTTGCGCGGAACGCCCTTGCTGATCAGCTTCTGGATCGCCGCGTCGGCGTAGAAGCCCGCCGTCGGGATGCCGGGGTACGAGTACAGCGGCGAGTGCGGTGCGGTGGGGCCCTGGGCCGCCCAGGCGCCGAAGTAGTCGTACGTCATGGGGTTGTACCAGTTGACGTACTGCGCCGCGCCGGCGTAGTCGGCGGCGTCGATCTTGCCACCGTTGCTGCCGTCGGCCGTGATGGCCGCGGTCACCAGGCTGTTCGCGCCGAAGCGGGACCGCAACGCGGCCATCAGGTTCTTGAAGGCGGCCGGACCGCTGGTGTCGCAGCTCAGGCCACACGCGTTCGGGTACTCCCAGTCGATGTCGATGCCGTCGAACACGTCCGCCCAGCGTGGGTCCTCCACCAGCTTGTAGCAGGAGTCGGCGAACGCCGCCGGGTTGGCCGCCGCCTGGCCGAAGCCGTTCGACCAGGTCCAGCCGCCGAACGACCAGACCACCTTCAGGCCGGGGTGCATCTTCTTGAGCCGGCGTAGCTGGCCGAAGCTGCCCCGCAGCGCGCCGGCGTCCCAGGTGTCGGAGACGCCGTCCACGCTGGACGCCGCGTCGTAGAACTTGTCGTAGTCGGCGTAGCTGTCGCCGATCGCGCACTGCCCGTTGGTCACGTTGCCGAACGCGTAGTTGATGACGTTGAGCTTCGACGCGCTCCCGCTCGTCTCGATGTTCTTGACGTGGTAGTTGCGGCCGTAGACACCCCACTCGGTGAAGTACCCGACGACCTTTCCGCCGCCACCGCCCGGCGGTGGGGGCGGCGGGGTGGTCGGCGGCGCCGTCGTGGGTGGTGTGGTCGTGGGTGGTGTGGTCGTGGGCGGTGCCGTGGTGGGCGGCGTGCTCCCGCCGCCGCACGGAGCGCCGTTGACCGTGCAGTTGGTCGGAGCGCCTGATCCGGTCGTGTTGAAGCCGAAGGATGTCTTCGCGCCGGCGGCCACGCTGCCGTTGTACTCGCGGTTCCGGGCGACCACGTGGCTGCCCGACTGGGTCATCAGCGCGTCCCAGTAGGAGCCGAGCGCCGTGCCGGCCGGCAGGTCGAACTCCACCGTCCAGGAGGTGATGGGGTTCGCGGTGCCGTTGGTGATCGTGTACGTCGCGGTCTGGCCGGTTCCCCAGGAGTTCGTGGAGAACGAGGCGGTGACCGATCCGTCCGCGTTGGCGGACGTGGCGGCGACGGCGACGGCCCCGGCGGCGAGGAGGGCCGCCGTCCCGGCGGCGACGAAACTTGCCCGTTTTCTGTTCATGGCCTCTCCCGAGGTGTGGGCCCTGATCGATGGGCTTCCATCGATTGAGCAGACAATAAGGAAACTTAACTAAAGGAGCAAGGGTTCGGCCGCAACCAGGGGCCGGCCGTCCGCGGCGCGGGCGGGAGAGCGGTCGGGCCGCCCGTCGGAGGCGCGGACGAGAAAGCGCTCGCTAGGCTGACGGCTACCGACCGTAAGAGTTGTCGATGGAGGTGGGCGTACGTGACCGGTGCAGTGGCACAGGCCGCCGCCTACCTTCGGATGCTGCTGCTGCGAACCGGCGAGTACCGGAACCGCTGGGAACGGCGCGCGCGGCAGCCGTGCCCGGAGGAGGTCGACGTCGATGCGGTCGCCCAGGTCCTCGCCGAGACCGGCGACGGCGGCGCCGATCCCGTGACGATCGCGCGGCAGGCGCTCGACGGCTCCGCGCTGGACGCCGGGACCGTCCGCCTGTTCGCGCGCGCGTTCGCCCTCGATGGGCGGGATGCGACCAGGCTGCACGAGCTGCTGCGGGGCTCCGCCTCGGTACGGGTCATCACCGGCGAGGCGAGGTCACTGCAGGAGCAGATCCAGCAGAGCGGGCCGCCGCGCCATCGCACCCTCGCGCTGCACGAGCTGCACGTCCTCGGGCCGGACGGCACGCCCGCCGAGCACCGGACCATCCAGGTCATCCGGGCCGAGGTCGACGGGTTGACCGCGTACCCGTACCGGTTCGACACCGACGAGCTGGCTGTTGAGGTGACCCGCGGCGGGCGGGTCGGCGACCGGATCTACCGGATCACCGACACGCTGTACGCCGTCGACATCCTGCTGGATCGGCCGCTCGCCGCCGGGGAGACCGCGTTCACCCAGGTGCGTACGACCTTCTTCTACCGGACCCCGCCCCCTCCCGAGTTCCGTCGGGGCGTGCTGCGCCGCACCGACGACGTCACCCTGTGGGTGAAGTTCCACCCGCGCCGCGTGCCGGCCCGGGTATGGCTGGCCCGCTGGGACGGCATCGACCACGCGCGCATCGTCGACCGGCAGCCCGCCGAGCTCGACGACGACCTGGCGGTGCACGGCAGGTTCGGCCCGATCGAACGCGCCGTCGTCGGGTTCTACTGGGAATGGGACTGACCTGGGGCAACGGTCAGGAGGGATGAATTCGTGACGGACGCGGTGGTATTCGACCTCGACGGTGTGCTGATCGACTCCGAGCCGGTGTGGGAGCAGGTGCGGCGCGCGTACGTCGCCGAAGCCGGCGGCCGGTGGCTGCCGGACAGCCAGCAGCGGCTGATGGGCATGAGCACCCTCGAATGGGCCCGGTATCTGAGCGCCGACCTCGGCGTCGGGCGCCCGCCGGAGGTGGTGGCCGCCGACGTGATCGACCGGATGGCGCGCCGCTACGCGCAGGAGCTTCCGCTGCTGCCCGGCGCGGTCGAGGCGGTACACCGGGTCGGCGAACGGTGGCCGCTCGGGCTCGCCAGCTCGTCGCCCGCGCGGCTGATCGGCACGGTTCTGGAGGCGACCGGTCTCACGAACCGGTTCGCGGTGGCCATGTCCACCGAGGAGGTACCCCGGGGCAAGCCCGCGCCCGACGTCTACCTCGCGGTCGCCGGCAGGCTGGGCGTCGCGCCCGGCACCTGCGTGGCCGTCGAGGACTCCAGCAACGGTCTGCGCGCCGCCCACGCGGCCGGGATGCGGGTCGTCGCCATACCGCACCCGGCGTACCCGCCGCAGCCCGACGCCCTCGCGCTCGCCGATCTCGTCCTGGGTGGGCTCGACGAGCTCACCGTCGAAGCGTTGAGCGGGACCGGCCGCCCGGCGTAGCGGGCGCGCTGTTCGGCCGGCGTAGCGAGCGCGCTGGTCGGCCCGCGCCCTCAAGCCGGCCCACGGTAGGCGTCAAATCGGTTCCGCCGCCGTCGCGGCCGTCGTTAGGGTCGCGGGATGGTGGAGTTGACCGCGCGAGAATACCGGGAGGCCGACGCGTCCCGGCTGGCCGAGCTGATCAACCTGGTCGAGGAGGACGCCGGAGGTCACGCCGGCCTCACCGCCGGCTACGTCGAGTCGACCGTCCGCGGCCTGGTCCGCGACCCGGTGACCGATACCCGCCTGCTGTCCGCGCCTGACGGGGACCTCGTCGCGGTCGGGCTGGTCTTCGCGCCGCCCGGCGCGGGCTCCCGGGTCGACCTGATGGGCTGCGTCCACCCGCGCTGGCGCGGTCGCGGCATCGGCCGCGACCTGCTCGGCTGGGAGCTCGACCGGGCCGCCGAGGTTCACCGGGCCGCGGGGGCGGGCACCGCGTGGGAGGCCCAGGTCGACACGGCGGCGGGCAACGACAGCGCCGACCGGCTCTACCGGCGGTTCGGCTTCAGCCCGGTACGGTACTGGTTCCACATGGTCGCGCCCACCGGGTCCGCGTCGCACCCGACGCTGCCCGACGGTATCCGCGTGACGGGCTACCAGGCCGGCCACGACAAGGAACTGCACGAGGCGCACACGGAGGCCTTCGCCGACCACTGGGGATCTCAGGCGAGGCAGTACGACGACTGGGCGACGATGACCGTACGGTCGGAGAGCTTCCTGCCCGGGCTGTCCACGGTGGCGTTCGATGGCGACGAGATCGCCGGGTACGCGCTGACCTACGGCGACGCCGACCCGGGCCGGATCTACATCGGCCAGGTCGGCGTGCGGCGGCCGTGGCGCCGTCGCGGCCTGGCCGGAGCGCTCCTGACCCGGGTGCTGGCGGCGGCGCGGGCGGAGGGCAGGCAGACGGCCTCGCTCGGGGTCGATGCCGACAGCCCGACCGGTGCGGTGGGCGTCTACGAGCGGGCCGGGTTCGAGGTCGTGTCCCGTGCCGTCACGTACGCGCGGCCGCTGCTGCCCTGAGCCCCGGCGTCAGGCCTGGCCGTTCGCGGCGAGGGCCGCGCCGATGATGCCCGCGTTGTTCTGCAGGTGCGCCGGCACGACCGGGGTGCGGATCTCGATCGACGGCAGGAACTTCTCGGCCTTCTTGCTGACCCCGCCGCCAATGATGATGAGGTCCGGCCAGAACAGGGCCTCCACGTGCCGCAGGTACCGCTGGACCCGGTGCGCCCAGGCGTGCCAGCTCAGGTCCTCGACGTCGCGGGCGCGGTCGGAGGCGCGCTGCTCGGCGTCGTGCCCGTCCAGTTCGAGGTGCCCGAGCTCGGTGTTGGGTATGAGCGCGCCGTCGTGGAACAGCGCGCTGCCGATCCCGGTGCCGAAGGTCAGCATGATGGTCGTGCCGTGCCGGTCGCGGCCGGCGCCGAACCGCATCTCGGCGATGCCCGCCGCGTCGGCGTCGTTGATGACCGTGACCGGGCGGCCGATCGCCTTCGTGAAGAGGTCGGCCGCGGGCGCGTCGAGCCACGCCTTGTCGACGTTGGCCGCCGTCCTGACGACCCCGGAGACCACGACGCCCGGAAAGGTGACCCCCACCCGGTCCGCCGCGTCGAAGTGGCGCGCCACCTCCGCGGCCGTTTCGACGACGCGCTCCACGGTCGCCGGCTGCGGCGTCTCCAGCCGGTACCGTTCGAGCGCCAGGTCGCCGGCCGCCAGGTCCACCGGCGCGCCCTTGATGCCCGATCCGCCGATGTCGATCCCCAGCATGGTCATGCCATCCA
>NZ_JAATVY010000023.1 GCF_011947195.1 Planosporangium thailandense
CAGCCGTGACCGCAGCGTTGGGCACGACCTACGTCGAGGCCTTCGCCCTGTCGCACCCACTGGCCAGGCGCGAAGCACCCGGTCCCGCTCGGCGTCGCTCACCAGTCCCCTCGCGGCATGGCTCAGCGAAGGGCTTCCAGGGCGGCCTCCACGGTCCGGTGGAAAGTTGGATAGGTGTAGATCATGTGCCGGAGGCGCTCGACGGGCACTTCCGCCTGGACGGCGACGTTCAGCCCGTACAGCACCTCGCCTCCAGCCGGTCCGGTCGAGGTCGCGCCGATCAGGACGCCCCGATCAGCGTCCTCGACCAGCTTGATGAAACCGTCGTTGCCCGGTCCGTGGATCCAGCCACGGGTCGAGGAGGCGATCGGCACCATGCCGGTGCGCACGCGCAGGCCCCGGTCGCGGGCCTGCTGCTCGGTGAGCCCCACGGCCGCGATCTCGGGATCGGTGAAGGTGACCCGAGGCAGCGCCCGATAGTCGGCGTCGGGACCGGGCTGGCCAAGAATGGCCCGGACGGCGATCTGGGCCTGGTACATCGACACGTGGGTGAAAGCGCCGCGGCCGGTGATGTCGCCGACCGCCCACAACCCCGGCGCGGCGCGCAGCTGTCCGTCCGTGGACACGGCTGCGGCCGCCGGATCAAGCCCCATCGTGTCGACCCCCAGCGCGGCGAGCTCGGCGCGCCGCCCGGTGGCCACGAGCAGCCGCTCCGCGTGCAGCGCCTCGCCCGCACCCTCGAGGCGTACCGTGAACCCCGAAGCGTCATGGCTGACCTCCCGTACCCGAGCGGCGGTCAGCACGCTCACGCCGTCGGCCCCCAACACCTTCGCGGCCAGTTCCCCGGCTTCCGGTTCCTCCTGCGACAGCAGCCTCTCCTGCCCCTCGATCACCGTGACCGCGCAGCCGAAGCGGGCGAACACCTGGGCGAGTTCCACGCCGATGGCGCCCCCGCCCAGCACGAGCATCGAAGTCGGCAGCTCCTTGGTCGCCACAGCGTCCCGATTGGTCCAGTACGGCGTCGTGGCAAGGCCCGGAATCGGAGGGATCCGCGGCCGGCTGCCCGTGGCCAGCACGACACCGCGCCGGGCCTCGAAGGTGCGTTGGCCGACCGCCACCCGGCGCGGCCCGGTGAGGCGCCCGGTTCCGCGGACGAGCCGCCCGCCTTTGGCCGCGAGGCGATCGACCGCAACCTGGTCGTTCCAGTCGTCGGTGGCCTCGTCGCGGATACGTCCGGCGACCCGGCTCCAGTCCGCGGTCACCTCGGCGTCGCCGGCCAGGGAGGACAAGCGGCGCGCCTCGGCAAGCAGGTTCCCAGCCCGGATCATCATCTTGCTGGGCACGCACCCCCAGTACGGACACTCGCCTCCGACGAGCTCCGCCTCGATCCCCACCACGTCGAGTCCGGCTTCGGCCAACGCGCCGGCCACGTACTCGCCGCCGGGCCCCAGACCGACGACGACCACATCCACCTGCTCGCTCATCCTCACGCTCCTACTCCGTGCAGTTACCGGACGGACTCCCTGGCACCGAGCCCAGAGCGGCCCAACGACGCCACCTGCCCACCAACGCGACCGACTGCGCGGCGGTGACGGCGATGCGCGCCGACACCGGCAGCGCCATTGAGGCGATCAGCCGTATCACCGAGGCCATCGGGCGGACCCACGATATCCAGGAGAGCATCTCGGCGGCCATCGAGGTACAGACCGATGCCACCCGGTCGATCGAGACGAGTGCGGAGGCGGCCGCCCGCTCGTCCGCCGACATCGCACGGTCGGTCGAAAGCGTGGCGCTCGCGATCGAGACGACCGTGGTGCACCCCACGCCCGGGCCCTGGCGGCCCGGCCGAACCGGCCGGGACGGTCTCGGCACCTCGGGAATCCGGACGGGCTCCTGAGCGTTGTCGATGCCGTGACGGCTGGGAAGCCAACCGTCGGGTCGGAAAGAGGCACTGATGAAGGTTCGCAGCTCGGTACGGGCATTGAAGCGCAAGCCGGGGTCGGTGGTGGTGCGTCGCCGCGGCCGGGTGCGTGTGGTCAACCGCACCAACCCGCGATGGAATAGTCGCCAAGGCTGACGTCGACGAGTGAGCGCGAGGACGAACACGGGCGGACTCGACGCGTCAAGCGCGGCACCGCACCATGAGTTCGGGAGCAGTAGTGACCGTTGCGCCGAGGGCCTGGCCGGGCACCGGTAGGCATCGGCCGGAAAAGATGTCTGTGACCGGCATCAGCGTGTCGGGATGACACCGGGCGGGGCTCTTCGGTAGGCGCGCTGGCGACCAGACCGGTTGTGCCACAACCGAAGAGTCCGCGTGGGTTGCAGCTTACCGCCGATCCGACGGTGATCGGTGGAACGGTAAGGAACAATATGCCAGGCCGTCGCCACCGTCGCCCCGGGTGGAGCGGCGGCCGGTCCAAAGCCTCAGCCCCCCGTTTCGACGGCGGCGTCGAGTTGAGCGAGCACCTGCTGGGACACCCGCTGGAGGGTGGCGATCTGGTCGCGGGTGAGCCCGTCGAAGAACAGGCGCCGGACGGCGGCGACGTGGCCGGGCGCGGCGGCGGTGATGGCCTGCCGGCCGGCGTCGGTGAGCACCACGAAGGCGCCCCGGCCGTCCTCGGTGCATTCCTCGCGTGTGATGAGGCCGCGGCGCTGCATCCGGGTGAGGTGGTGGGACAGGCGACTCTGCTCCCACTGCAGATTGCGCTGGAGCTCGTAGGGCCGTATCCGCCCGTCCGGGACGTCGGTGAGCTGCACCAGCACCTCGTAGTCGGCCAGCGACAGGCCGGAATCGGCCTGCAACTGTCGACCGAGTTGGGCGGTCAGTTGCGCCTGCATACGCATGAACGCCCGCCAGGCGCGCTGCTCGTCGTCGTCGAGCCATCGAGTGCCCGTCATGCGGCCATTCTAGCGTGGTTCATGACACATCATGCACCCCTTGCACTGCATGACCCGTCATGTAAATTGGAGGCACGTAGATGACGCATCATCTACACGACGACAGAAATGCTTCGGAGGCACCCCGATGACCACCCTCACCGCCGACCTGGCCACCCTGACCGGCAGCTACACCCTCGACCCCTCGCACACCCGCATCGGGTTCGTCGCCCGCCACGCGATGGTGACCAAGGTGCGCGGCGCGTTCAACGAGTTCGAAGGCAGTGCGTACATCGACGGCGCCAACCCCGCCCTCTCGAAGGCCACGGTGACCATCAAGGCCGCCAGCATCGACACCCGCAACGCCGATCGCGACGGGCACCTGCGCAGCAACGACTTCCTGGCCATGGACCAGTACCCGGAGATCACCTTCGTGTCCACCGCCGTGCGTCAGACCGGTGACAACAGCTTCGACCTGACCGGCGACCTCACCATCAAGGGCGTGACCAAGCCCGTGACCGTGCCGTTCACGTACGAGGGCGCGGCGACCGACCCGTTCGGCAACGTCCGGGTCGGCTTCGAGGGCTCGGTGACGATCAACCGCAAGGACTACGGCGTGACCTGGAACGCCGCGCTCGAGACCGGCGGCGTGCTGGTCAGCGAGAAGATCACCCTCGAGTTCGAGGTCTCGGCGATCAAGAACGCCTGACCCGATAGCTGCTGTCCCGCCGGCCCCGAGGGGGGCGCGGCCGGCGGGACAGCCACCCGACATTCCGCGTTCATCTCCCTCGCCGTGAAGGGACGTCCCATGCGCACCCTGCTGAACCCGCAGATCGACATCCGCCGCGCCGACGACCGGTTCAAGACCGAGATCGGCTGGCTGGACTCCAAGCACTCGTTCTCGTTCGGCCACCACTACGACCACCGCAACACCCACCACGGGCTGCTGCTGGTCAACAACGACGACATCGTCGTCCCCGGCATGGGCTTCGAGACCCACCCGCACCGCGACATGGAGATCGTCACCTGGGTAATGCGCGGATCACTGGTCCACCAGGACTCCACCGGCCACAACGGCGTGATCTACCCCGGCCTCGCGCAGCGGATGAGCGCCGGCACCGGCATCCTGCACTCCGAGAAGAACGACTCCTGGCGGCTGCAGGGCCAGCAGCACGACGAGCCGGTGCACTTCGTGCAGATGTGGGTCGTGCCCGACGAGGCCGGCATCACCCCGGGCTACGAGCAGCTCGAAATCGACGAGAAGCTGCTGTCGTCCGGCGCGCTCATCCCCGTCGCCTCCGGCATGGACCGCCACGACGGCGAGGCCGCGATCCGGATCAAGAACCGGTACGCCGCGCTCTACGCCGCCCGCCTGGCGCCCGGCCAGAGCGTCGAACTGCCGGACGCACCGTATGTGCACCTGTTCGTGCCGCGCGGTGCCGTGACACTCGAAGGCTCCGGTCCGCTCGGCGCCGGCGACGCCGTGCGCTTCACCGCCGTCGGCGGCCAGCGGGTCACCACGACCGAGCCCGCCGAGATCCTGGTGTGGGAGATGCACGCCACCCTCGCCGCCTGAACATATCTTGACCGAGGACGCGGGAGACGCCATGGAACTGCCCGAAGCGCGCTGGCGGGAGGAGTTCACCTACGACGCGCCCGTACTGGCCGACCGTTCGGTGCGGGTGGTCTTCGGCGTCGGCTCCCTGTACCGGATAGGCGGTGAGGCAGCGCAGCTCGGCTGCCGGGCGCTGCTGATCGCTGGCCCGCACGAGGACGCGGCAGCCGACGTGGTAGCCGCGGAGCTGGGCCCGGACCTGGCGGGGCGGCTGCGCGACGTGGCCCAGCACGTGCCGACCGACCTGGCCCACGAGGCGACATACCGGGCGACACAACTAGGTGCCGAGGTGCTCCTCGCCGTCGGTGGCGGCTCGGCGACCGGGCTGGCCAAGGTGATCGCCCTGCGCACCGGACTACCGATCCTGGCGGTCCCGACGACCTACGCCGGCAGCGAGATGACCCCGATCTGGGGGCTCACCGACGCACAGGGCAAGACCACCGGCCGGGACGCGCGGGTAATCCCGCGTACGGTGCTGTACGACCCGACCCTGACCGTCTCGCTGCCACCGCAACTCACCGCGGCCAGCGGGATGAACGCGCTGGCCCACGCGCTCGAGGCGTTGTACGCGCCCGACGCCACCCCGCTACTGGCCACGGTCGCTGAGGAGGCGCTCCGGGCCCTGGCCGAGGCGCTCCCGGTGGTCGTGGCCAAGCCGGACGACCTCGACGCGCGAGCACACCTGCTGTTCGGCGGGTGGCTGGCCGGCTGGGCGCTGGGCAGCGCCACCATGGGCCTGCACCACAAACTCGCCCACGTCCTCGGCGGCACCTACCGGCTACCGCACGCCGACCTCCACAGTGCACTGCTCCCCCAGGTCGCCGCGTTCAACGCCACTGCTGCACCCGAGGCATTCACCCGCGCGGCGCGGGCGATGCACGTCGGTTCCGGCCGTTGCGTGGGTCAGGCCCTGTTCGACCTGGCCACCACGGTGGGCGCACCGACCTCGCTGGCCAAGCTGGGCCTGGAGCCGGACGCGGTCGAAAGCGTAGCCGCGTCCGTTGCCGCCGCAACCGTCGGCAACCCGCGCCCGGTCACCGAGGCCGACCTTGTCCACCTCCTGCGCGCCGCGTTCGTGGGTAACCGCCCCTAAAGAACCGGCCACGGGCACCACAACCCGTCTCCCGACCCCGCAGAGGAAACGATGTCCAAAACCCCACCCGATCTCAACGCGATCGAGGCCGAACGGCAGCGCATCCGCGATGCCCACCTCCGCCCCGCCACGCAGCGTCCCCTGTCCACGGCACGCGGGCTGCACCACACCGCGCTGATCAGCAGCGACGTCGAGCGGACGATCCACTTCTACCAGGACCTGCTGGGCTTCCCGCTCACCGAACTGATCGAGAACCGCGACTACCCCGGCTCCTCGCACTTCTTCTTCGACATCGGCAACCGCAACCTGCTCGCCTTCTTCGACTTCCCCGGCCTCGACCTCGGCCCGTACGCGGAGGTGCTCGGCGGCCTGCACCATTGCGCGATCTCCATGGAGCCAGCTCGCTGGGACGAGATCGTGCGTCGCCTGGACGAGGCCGGCGTCGAATACGTCATCCACAGCGGCGTCTCGGTCTACTTCCGCGACCCCGACGGCGCCCGCATCGAGCTCATCGCCGACCCGCTCGGCGAGATGTACGGAAACGAGGTGCTGTGATGAGCGGACCGGTCGACGCGACCGACGCCCCGCCCGCCGTGGCTGACGCCAGCCATCCCACCGCGCCCTGCGTGGAGGTCAGCGACAGCCGCGACGAGCAGGTCGGCAAGATCCGGGTCCGCCGGGCTCTGCCACGCAAGGGCCGCCGCACGGTCGGCGCCTGGTGCTTCGCCGACCACATGGGGCCGGCCGACGTGACCGAGAACAGCGGTCTCGACGTCGGCCCCCACCCGCACATCGGCCTGCAGACCGTCACCTGGCTCATCGACGGGCAGGTGCTGCACCGCGACAGCCTCGGCTCAGAGCAGGTCATCAAGCCCGGCCAGCTCAACCTGATGACCTCGGGCGATGCGGTCTCGCACGCCGAGGAGGCCACCGGCCACTACCGTGGCACCCTCGAAGGCATCCAGCTGTGGGTGGCGCTGCCCGAGGCCACCCGGCACGGCGGCGCGGCGTTCGAGCACCACGCCGAGCTACCGCAGGGCGAGCTCGACGGTGCGGTCGCGACCGTCCTTGTTGGCGACTTCGCCAACCTGTCCAGCCCGGCCCGGCACGACACTCCGCTGGTCGGCGTGGAGCTCGCCCTGCACCGGCCGACCACCGTGCCGCTGCGGCCGGACTTCGAGTATGCCGTCGTGGTCCTGGAGGGGTCGGTCGGCATCGGCGGCACGGCGCTGCCTCCGGGCAAGCTCGGCTACCTCGGCCGCGGCCGGGATGAGCTGCGTGTCGACGTGCGCGAGCCGGCCCGTGCGATGCTGCTCGGCGGCGAGCCGTTCGCCGACCCGATCGTCATGTGGTGGAACTTCGTGGCCCGCAGCCGCGCCGAGATCGACGCCGCATACGAATCCTGGGCCAGGCAGGACGACCGGTTCGGCCGGGTGCGCTCGTCCCTGCCGCTGATTCCGGCCAAGGCCCCGTACTGGCACCAAGCCTGAGGACAGCGATGACCGACGAGAGAGTGTTCATCGACAAACAGCACCCCCAGGTGTACCGGGCACAGCGCGAGGTCGCCCAGGCGGTACGGCAGGCCACCCAGGACGCCGGACTCGACCGCGCCCTCGTGGAGCTGGTCAACATCCGGGTCTCCCAGCTCAACCGCTGCGCCTACTGCCTGAACATCCACGTCCGCGACGCCCTGGTCGGCGGTGAGACCACGCAACGCATCGCGGTCCTGCCGGCGTGGCGCGACACCACCCTGTTCACCGCCAAGGAGCGCGCCGCCCTGACGCTGGCCGAGTCGCTCACCACCCTGCCTTCTGGCCGTACCCAGGACCAGGACTACGCCGACGCGGCCCGGCACCTGACCGAAGACGAGATCTCGGCCGTCAGCTGGGTGACCATCGCGATGAACGCCTTCAACCGGATCTCCGTCGTCAGCCGCCACCCGGTCAGGCCGCAGGCGACCGCCGATTCGCCCGACAACGGCCGGACCCCGTACGCAGGAAAGGACACCTCGTGACCGCCACCGTCCGCGACAACCCAGCCAAGAGCCGCTACGAGGTCTACGACGACGACACGCTGGCCGGATTCTCCGCCTACAAACTCACTGGCGACACGATCGCTTTCACCCATACCGAGGTCGACCGCGCGTTCGGCGGCCGCGGCCTGGCCAGGCAGCTCGTCGCGGCCGAACTCGACGACGCCCGACGGCGCGGGCTCGCCGTCCTGCCGTTCTGCCCGTACGTCCGCAAGGTCATCGCCGAGAACCTGGACACCTACCTCGACCTCGTCCCCCAGGAAAAGCGCGACCGTTTCGACCTTCCGCACAGCACCGGCTGACCCGGCGGAGGCAACACCGAGGGTGGCGTTGCGTTGCGGGATCGACGAACGCGTTGAACTCTCGCGCCGAGTCGGAGGTCAGATCGCTTGGGCGAGTTCGGTGAATGCCGCGGCGACCCGCTGGCGGGTGGGGCGTCGATTCCGAGTTCGTAGTGCCCGCGTCGTAGGTTATGCATGAAGGCGTGCCCGGCGATGATCACGTGTGCTGTCTTGTCCGTTCGTAGCCCGCGCATCGGTGTCAGCCGGTGTTTGAGCCGTCCGGGATCCGCCTCAATCGGATTGTTGGCGTACTGCTCGATGTGGTGCCACGCGGATGGGATCAGCTCGTCGAGGACGGCCGGGTAGACCGCGGCGGCGTCGGTGACCACCTCGTTCGGCGTCACGTTCAACGCCGACAACGCCCGCCGGAAGAACCGCCGAGCCGCGCCGGCGTCCCGGCGGGCCGAGACGAGCACGTCGATGATCTGTCCATACTGGTGTATCGCCCGGTATACGTAGCGCCAGACACCGTTGACCTTGACGTAGGTCTCGTCGACATGCCACCTATCGCCCGGTGACTGGCGGGCAAACCGGGCCGCGTCGGCCAACAGTGGCGTGAACCGCTGCACCCACCGGTAGACGGTGACATGGTCGACCTCGATGCCGCGTTCAACCAACAGCTCCTCCACGTCTCTATACGACAGGTTGTAACGCAGGTACCAGCGGACCGCGACCACGATCACCTCGGGCGGGAACCGGAACCCGGCGAACGCCGACCGCGACGGCAGCCAAGAGCGAGGACGGGTTGATGGCTTCACCGGTCAAGCCTGCCTCGATCTTGCCAATACTCAATGCAACGGAGCCGTCAGAGTTGCCTTCGGTAACGGTGAGTGATGTCAGCCGCCGACCGCAACCTTCGTCGGCAGCACCTGCGCCAGGTTGAGCCATCCCCTTCTGGCTCCCCTCTGTGTCAAGACGCCACCGGGATTGGGGTTCTAAGCTGTGTCTTGGCGGGTCCGGGAAGTGACTTCTCCGAAGAGCCGGCATGGGGATGAGAGCTGGTCACGCTGGAGTCAGTAGTCGTTCCCTGGTGTCCTCCCGGACCCGTCGTCGCAGCCGCCGCGACGTCGTTGATCATCTGTCGGTAGGCGATGTCGGACAAGCGCCGTTTCAGCGCCCGCATGGCTTCCATGGATGTCTTGCCGGAGGCTTTCTTGCGGTCGAAGTACGCGCGGCCCTCGGTGGGGTTGCGCAGTTGGACGGTGGCCATGATGTGCAGCACGCGGTTGATCTGCCGGTTGCCGGCGCGGGAGAGCCGGTGGCGGACCTGCTCGCCGGAGGAGGCGTCGATGGGGGCGGTGCCGTTCCAGGAGGCGAAGTGGGCCCGCCGGGGAAGCGGGTGATGTCGCCGACCTCGACCAGCAGCCGGGCGGCGCCGGAGGGTCCGATGCCGTGCAGGTCCATCAGCGTGGTGCCGGTGGCGGCCACCAGGTCCGTGAGCTCTTTGTCGGCGGCCTTGGAGCGTTGGTAGACACGTTCGAGGTCGGCGATCAGTTCCGCGGCCACCCGGCGGCGGGCCTTGCCGGCGGCGTCGCGGGGCCGGACTGTGGCCAGCAACGTGTGGGGCTCGAATACTCGGTTCGGCCGTCCTGAAGTGCAGTTCTGTGCAAGATCGAGCCCTGCACAACCATCATGCTCGTGGCCATGAGCGTATCGCTGGTGTACCTACTCCTGCGCCAGATCCTGCAAATGTTGACCCAGCTCGCCCGGGACGGCGGCGCCAAGGATGTCGAGATCCTGGTGCTCCGCCATCAGGTGGCGGTGCTGCGCCGCCAGGTGCACCGCCCCGACCTCCAACCCGCCGACCGGGTGGTACTGGCAGTGCTGTCGCGGCTACTGCCCCGCCCACGCTGGTCGGTATTCTTCGTGACTCCGGCGACGCTTCTTCGTTGGCATCGTGAGCTGTTCGCCCGACACTGGACGTACCCGCACGCACGACCCGGCCGGCCACCGGTCGACAAGCAGGTCCGTGACCTGGTGCTGCGCCTCGCGGCGGAGAACCCATCGTGGGGGCACCGACGGGTACAGGGTGAGCTGGTCGGGCTGGGCTGCCGGTTGGCGGCCAGCACGGTGTGGAAGATCCTCAACCAGGCCGGGGTCGACCCGGCGCCCCGGCGGTCTGGGCCGACTTGGAAGCAGTTCCTCGCCGCCCAGGCGCACACAATCCTGGCGTGCGATTTCTTCACCGTCGACACGGTGTTGTTCAAGCGGATCTACGTGCTGTTCTTCGTGGAGATCGCCACCCGCCAGGTCCACGTCGTCGGGGTAACCGCACATCCGACCGGCACCTGGGTAGCCCAGCAGGCACGGAATCTACTCATGGACCTCGACCAGCGCGCGACGGGGCTGCGGTTCCTGCTCCGCGACCGCGACACGAAGTTCACGAGCGTATTCGACGCGGTGTTCACCGCCGAGGGCATCGACGTGATCAAGAATCCGCCGCGGGCGACCCGAGCGAACTCATTCGCGGAGCGCTGGGTGGGCACCGTACGCCGCGAATGCACCGATCGGATGCTCATCGTCGGCGAGCGACACCTGGCGGCCGTACTTGCCGGGTACACCTCGCACTACAACGGCCACCGTCCACATCGCTCACTGGGACAACGGCCACCGAACCCACCAACGAGAGTCGTTGACCTGAACGCCGCCCGCGTTCAACGGCGGCCGATCCTGGGCGGGCTGATCAACGAGTACTCGCAGGCCGCGTAGCCCGAACCGACTTTACGAGCCCCACAGGTCGGTGCCGCCGCGCATGTCGTAAGGAGATCAGCGATCATTCAATACCCGCGCAGACGACCTGCCGGCCCGACACGAGATGAGCTCACAGATAGCGAAGCTCGCCGGCGCGCACCCGATCGTTCAGCCAGTTCTCGCGCGGCGCGAGCGGACAGGCCCATCTGCTGTCGTACGCGCACGACGGGTTGTACGCGTAGTTGAAGTTCAGCCGGACCCGACCAGGTCCGACCACCTGAAGCCCCCTACCGTGCGTGCCCTTTGCCGTATCGGTGAGGTAGCGCCCCCCGCCGTACGTCTCGCTTCCACAGGTACCGTCGCGGAACGGCAGAAACAGGCCGCCACCGTATGCGGCGATCCACCACAACGACAGCGGACCCCACGGGGTGGTGAGCACACCCACCCGGTCATATCGGATAACTCCGTCGGGCCCACCAGTGTCTATGTTCAACCCGCCGGGCTCCTCCCGCAGCGCCACCTCGACAATCACATCGTCAGACGGCGGAAAGTATCGGAGCCCCGAAAACGTCGCCCGTTCGGCGGGTGGGATGGGCGACTGCGGATGGCTGGCGAACAGTTCGTCGCGACGGGCCCGAAACTCGGCAAGCCCGCAGGTGGATAGGTACAGCCGAGCCACCGCTTCCCGGTAGTCGGCCAGCTCGATGGCCTGCATAGACCCACGCTATCCGGTGACTCCGCCGGTAGGGACGCCTCCCCACCCCGAAGGGGCGTTCTGCGAGCAGGTTAGGAGGTGCCGGCCCAGCAGTGTTCGGCTGTGGCCGCGCGATGCTCCCCTGTCATGCGCCGACTTGACGCCGGCGAGGCGGAAACCCTCATCGTGGGCAGAGCCATCCGCTCGCGGCGCGGACCGTCGTCCGCTGCGGCCGCCGTCACACCGGACGGCGGCCGCCGCAGGCGGCACAACTGATCGTCAACCACGGAGCGCACACGCGGCTATCTGCGACCCGGAAATGGAGAGATAGAAACGAGAAACCACAGGTCACGGGCCTGCGGCCACGCGCACTCAGCCGGCAGCCTTGAGCTGAAAACGTCGCACCGTCCACTTTGACCAGTGTGAACCCGCGTACTGGGCGGAGGGGCTCCGTTGGGCTCGAATGCAGACCGAACGGCGCCCACGGTCGCACCTTCGACTGGGCACAGCTCCCGACCGTCTGGCTCATCGGAGCGTACGAGCACCGACAGGCTTCCTCGATGTGCCCTTGTTGCTCGGAGCCGAGGTCGAAGTACGCGTTGAGGTAGTCCTCTGAACTAAGGTCGCTGGCCCTCGCGAGCGAGAACACCTCGGCTCCATGGTCGACGCCGTCGAACAGCTGGCACGCTGAACAGCTCGGCTCCCGCCCGCCCCAAGCGCCGATCGGACTGTCCGATCAGTTTCGGGCTAGACATGTTCGTGTGGGTGCCGAAAACCCCGTCCATGGGCTGTGATCTGCCGATTCTCGGATACAGCCGAAGGCCGGGACACGGGTACGCCAGGATGATCCATCGTGCTGCTGCGACTGCCCTACCTGGCCCTGACAAGCGTGGTCACCCTCATCCGGCTGCTGCCGATGAGCGAGGTGGACAAGAACGTCGAGATCCTTGCGCTGCGCCACCAGCTCGCCGTCCTGCAGCGCCAGCACGACAAGCCCTGCCTCACCGTGACTGACCGGGCCTTCCTCGCCGCCTTCCTGCACCGGCTACCCAGACCGAAACTGCGCCAGCTGCACTTGATCGTCTCCCCCGACACCGTCCTGCGCTGGCACCGCGACCTGCTCCGGCGCCATCACGCCAAGATGTCCCGCCCGAAACGGCCCGGCCGACCGCCCACCGTTCGCAGTATCAAGGCCCTCATCCTGCGCCTGACCCGGGAGAATCCCAGCTGGGGGTACCGGCGCATTCACGGCGAACTGGCCACCCTGGGAATCAAGGTCGCCCCGTCCACGGTCTGGGAAATCCTCAACGCCCACGGGATCGAGCCCGCGCCCCACCGAGACCGCCAGACCTGGGCCACCTTCCTGCGCGGCCAGGCACACGCGATCCTCGCCGCTGACGCCTTCGAGACCCGGACTTTGACCGGGCACGGCTGTACGTCTTCGCCGCCGTCGAACACGCCACTCGTCGCGTCCGCGTCCTCGGCGTCACCGCCCACCCCACCGCGGCGTGGACCACCCAACTGGCCCGCAACCTGGTCATAGACCTCCAGGACGCCGGCGCCACCGTGAGGTACCTAATCCGCGACCGCGACAGCAAGTACTCGGCCGCCTTCGACGCGGTCTTCCACACCGAAGGCATCGCCATCGTGAAGACCGGAATCCACGTCCCGCGCATGAACGCGATCATGGAACGGTGGGTACGCACCTGCCGGACCGAACTCCTCGACCGCACCCTGATCCTGAACCAGGCCCACCTGCTGCACGCACTGCGCGAGTACGAGACCTTCTACAACGAGCACCGGACCCACCGCGCTCTCCACGCCGCGGCACCCCTGCGCCCGCTCCCCCAACCGATCACCCCACCAGACACACTCGACCACCTCGACATCCGACGACGCGATCGACTCGGCGGCATCCTCCACGAATACCGACACGCCGCTTGACCTGCCCGGACGGCATTTTCGGCACCTACAGTGTTCGTCAGGTCGTTCGCCGCTGTCCACGTGGGCGCCGGCGCGGACGAGGGCGACGCGTTCGGGCGCGTTGGCCGTCTCAGCTACCGGATCGCGTTTGGTACGGGCCCGTCACCGTGGGGTGTCGGTTGTTCCGGGACCGGCTCCCGCTGGCTGAGCACGCGTTCGGACAGGAGCAGCACGACCGGAATGATCACGCCCAGGCTGAGCAGGATGGTCTGGGTGATCGCGTCGACCGGCGGGAAGTGTTGGAGGTGGGTGGCGTGGAACACTAGATGCGGCACCGAGAACACCAGGTTGGCGGCGAGCGCGGTACGAACCATGCGGCGGTCCATGCTCACCGCCGCGACACCGACAACGAGCACGTACGCGAGCGTCCCCGCTCCCACATCGCGCATCAGGTGCTCGTTGTACGGCGGCAGCAGCGACACCCAGGGGTGCCCGGCCGCGGGAAAGTCATCGTAGAACACCCGCGGCAGCAACAGTTGCACCGCGCCGGCCGCGCCTTGGGCGACAGCAAGGAAGACCAGTCCCACACGTAGCCAGGTACGCGCGTTCACCGGAGCCTCCCTCGGTAGGACACGCGCGTGGGGTCCGCGTGCCGCGTCAGGCACTCCTCAAAGGTGATCTTGCCGGCCGCGTGCTCTGGAGCGAGGTTGCCGCCGCGCCGATAAGCGCGGAAGACCATGCCCGGCAGGCGAACGGGCAGGATGGGACGGCGGCGTCCGGTCGCCCGCAGGTAGGAACCGGCCAGCTCGCGGGCGGCGCGTACCTGCGGCCCGGCGAAGTCCGGGGCGTGAGCGACCGGGTCGCCAAGAGCCAGTTCGGCGAGCCGGGTGGCCACCTCGCTCACGTCGACGGGTTGGAAGCTGAGGTCCGGCACCGGCATCACCGGCGACTTGGCCGCTGCCGCGAGCATGGTTCGGACAAGGTCGTGGAACTGGGTGGCGCGCAAGATCGTGTACGGCAGGCCGGAGTGCTCGATCAGCCTCTCGGCCGCCAACTTCGCCCGGTAGTAGCCCAGCGGCACCCGATCGACGCCGACGATCGAGATGTACACCAGGTGCGGCACGTCCGCCCGCTGCGCGGCCTCGACCACCGTCCGGGCGACATCGACCTCCGCCCCGCGGCCGAACGCGGTGGCGCAATGGACGATCACGTCGACGCCGGCCACAGCTTCCCCGACGCCCCGGCCCGACCGCAGATCCGCGATCGCCCACTCGTACCGCCCGCCGTCGTGGGCGGCTCTGGGCCGTCGGCTCATCACCCGTACCTCACGCCCCGCAGCCAGCAGCCGCACGGCCACCTGCCGGCCGAGCAGGCCGGTGCCCCCAGTGACCAAAATCCGTTCCGACACGGAACTCTCCCTCCAGGTCTGTCACCCGTCAGGAACCGGTGGGACCCCCGAAATGTGACAGGTCGGCCGCCTGCCGCGCCAGGAACCCCAACTTATCCGGATTTGCGACGATACGCAGGACCGCGATCTGCTCGTCTGCGATCTCCGGTACCAGCACACCGGCCAAGACCCCACCCGCCCAGGCGAGAACCGACGGCTCACCGTTGACCTCGGCCACCACGATGTCCATGCCCGCCGCGTACCGGAGGGTGCCACCGGCGATGTACCGGGCGACGCGGTCCCGGCCGAGCACCGGGCGCCGGGCCGTGGTGACCTTGCCACCTCCGTCGGCCCAGGACGCCACGTCCACGGCCAGCAGGCGCTCCAGACCGGACAGGTCACCGTCCCTCGCCGCCGCCACGAAACGCTCGACCAGCCGATGCCGTTGCCGCCGGTCAGCCCGGAAACGCGGCTCCGCCTCACCCACCCGCTGGCGGGCCCGGCGGTGTAGCTGCCGGCAGTTGGCCTCGGACAACGTCAAGATGTCCGCGATCTCCCGGTGGTGGTATCCGAACGCCTCCCGGAGCACGAACACCGCCCGCTCGGCCGGAGTGAGCCGTTCGAGCAGTACCAGCACTCCGAAGGAGATGGAGTCGCGCATCTCGGCGGTCTCCAGCGGACCAGCGCCGTCCTCGGTCAGCACCGGCTCCGGCAGCCACGATCCGACGTACCGCTCACGCTGGACGCGCGCCGCGGTCAGCCGGTTCAGACACAGGTTGGTGACCACCTTGGCCAACCAGGCGGACGGGGCGACAATCGCGGCCCGGTCCACACCGCTCCACCGGATGAACGTGTCCTGGACGACGTCCTCCGCCTCCTCGGCAGAGCCGAGCAGGCGGTACGCCAGGCCGAACAGTCGGGAACGCTGGTCTTCGAACTCCGCGAGGAGTTCAACGACGGATACCACCGTGCCAGTGTGCAGGATGGACCACCGGATCCGGGTCGGACCGGAACAGACTGCGGCGTACCACCGCCGGCCGACGGAGTATGTCGGGAGTACGTGATAGACAGCGGACATGGCAAACGAGACGACCACTGAACGCGTCGGCCCGTTCTGGGACGTCATCGCCGGACGAGCCGATCCGCCGCCGACCGCGAAGACGCTCGGCTGGAAGCTCGTCGCGATCGATCCCGGCAGCGGCACGATCGAGGTAGCGTTCGAGGCGCCGGCGGCGTTCACCAATCCACTCGGTGTCATCCAGGGCGGCTTCCTCGCCGCGATGCTCGACGACACACTAGGGCCGGCGCTCGTCGCGACGCTGCCGCCGGGACAGTTCGCACCGACGCTGGAGCTGAAGGTCAACTTCCTGCGACCGGCACGGCCGGGACGACTCGTCGGCACGGGCCGGATCGTGCACCGCGGCGGCACGATCGCATTCCTCGAGGGCTCGCTGCGCGACGCCGAAGATCAGATTGTCGCGACCGCCACCGCCACCGCCCGCGTGGTGCGAACTGACGCGATCGGTGCTTCGCCACCGTGATCACTACCTGGCCCAACGAGCGCAGGGCTTACACCATCACCAGATCCTCAATCGCGTAGCGCCACGTCCCCGACGGCCGGCGTCCGACTGATCTCCAACTGCCGAGCACACGAGCGGCCGTCTACGACCCCAAAATCGAGATCCAGAAACGAGAAACCGCAGGCCACAGGCCTGCGGTTACGATCGTCGCTGCTCATTAGGAAACCGTTGCTCTATCCCCTGAGCTACGAGGGCGACGGGCACTAGGGTACCTGCCAGCGACGATCAGCGGGCGGCAGGGACGCTCACCGCCGATCAGCAGCGACAGCGCCGACCGGCGATCGCACGCCGATCACACGGACCATCGTGATCTTGCTTGGCGATCACAGGCACGCATCGTCGCTCAGGGGCGCGCACCGTAGCTCACCGACTATTGCTGACACATCGCTCGCACGCGCGAAGATCATCGGTACCTCGAAGCCGCGAGCCGGCCGTCGGACGTTAGCCCAAAAGGCAGCGACAGCCGCCAGTGCTAGCGGCAGCCGAGGCCAATGACGAGCCGGCAAGAACTTGATCGAGCAGAGCCATGATCACGGCCGCGGCCATGGATGCGACGACGAACGACGACTCATGGGCAGTCCGGCGAGTGGCGTGGAGCGGAGGCGCTGTCGGCCCAGACACGACCGACGACAGCGCCCTGCGGCCGAAGATGTCGGCCCGGCCGCCGCCGTACGGGTCAGATGCTGCGGTGCCTGCTGACGGCGGCTCGGAGTTCGGCGAGCTTCGGCGCGAGGGCGGCATCGACGGCGAGCGGATCCCGTGCGTTGAGGTCCTCCATCGCGCGGCGCTCGGGCAATTGAGTGTTGATATCGATCTGGCGGCCCTCGAGGCCGGCCACGATCTCGGCGACCACGTCGTCGACGGGACGCAGTCCGTAGCCCAGGTCCGGGCCGGCCTGGGTCGTCGCCATCATGGGCGTGTCGACCGGGCCGGGGAAGACCGTGGCGACGTGGATGCCGCTGCCGTACAGCTCGCGGCGCAGTGCTTCGTCGAAGCGGGCGAGGCCGGCTTTGGTGGCCGCGTAGGTGGCGTAGTAGGGCGTGCCGACCAGGCCGGAGGCCGAGGCGATGCCGACCAGGGCGGCGTGTCCGTGTTGGGCGCCGGCGGCGCGCAGGTACGGCAGCGCCGCTCGCGTCGCGAGGATGGGGGCGAGCAGGTTGAGCCGGATCATGGCGTGGATGTCGGCTACGTAAGGTGATGGTGAAGTCGAAGAAGTCGCGGAGGGCATGGTCGATGATCGGATGGGCGAGCGCTTGGGCCGCATCGGCTAGGAACTGCTCGGCGTAGTCTTCGAAGACGCGCAGGAACAGGGTTTCCTTGTCGTGGTAGGCGTTGTAAAGCGATCCGCGCAGGACACCGGAGGCCGCCGCGATGTCCTGCATGGAGGTCGCGCCGTAGCCGGCCCGCTAATCGATCAAGGCGTCGACCAGGAACGATCTGACTGGGTGACCTCTTCGGCCGCACCGAAGTAGTCACTTCCATCGAGAGAAGACCCAATGCGAGTTCCCTGACCGGCACCACGGCGTCCGGCCGGTAGCGGTCACTTCAGGTCTCAGGGGATCACTTCAGGACGATGTCCTCATAGCGCCGCCTGTATAGCCACGCCGGGACGCCCGGCCCCACTGAACGCCGGGAAGACCGAAGGCCGGAGGGCTGACGCCCCAGTCGGCATGGGCCAGAACCTCGGCAGGCACTACCAGCGAAGACTCCGGCTCCGCCAAGTGCAACCGGAGTACTGGCACTGCAATTTGACCTCAATGGGCTCTGTGTCAACGGTTGAGCAGTGCCGCTTGTCGGGCGAAGTGTTCGATCTTGTCCCAGTCCTCGGCGAGTATGGTCGCCTTAGGCGTCAGCCAGGAGCCGCCGACGCACCCCACGTTCGCCAGCGCCAGGTAGTCCGCGGCATTTGCTGCGGAGATCCCACCGGTCGGACAGAACCTCAGTTCGGGAAACGGACCGGCAACGGCTGACAGATACGCACGACCGCCGCATACCTCAGCCGGAAAGAATTTCATCGCGTTCAATCCTTTTTCAGCCAGCTGCATCATCTCAGTCACGGTTGATGCTCCGGCTAGGAGCGGCACACCAGAGTCGAGCACGAAGTCAAGCAGTCGGGGCGTTGTGCCGGGCGTGACGATGAACCTGGCACCCGCCCGTTGTACCGCGACAGCCTGCTCAGGCGTGATCACCGTACCCGCGCCGATGACCATTTCAGGCACCTCCGAGGCCACCCGCTCAATAGCGCTCAGCGCTACGGAAGTGCGAAGCGTGATCTCGATGATGCGTATGCCGCCCCGTAGCAGGGCGCGGGCCAGCGGCACTGCGTGCCTGGCGTCGTCGATGACGACGACGGGGATGACAGGGTTGACCGCCAGCACGTCGGCGGGACCACGCAAAACCAGACTCATCAGCTGTTCTCCTCAAGACATTGGCGCTGCTGTGGCCGCGCTCGGATGTCAGCCGCATCCGGTCTGCCGTGGAATCCACCAACGCGCCGCTACGGGCGGATCCGCGGGGTCGTCGTCAACCTCGGTTTCAGCGTCGGCGTCATCCACGCTGCCCGAAACCAGGTAACCCTGACTTTCGGGACGTCGAGACCGCCACCCCACGCACAGAAGACTCTCGACATGGGCCAGCCCCCGTCACGCCTTCCGTCGCGGCACGCTTCGACCCGAAAGGTGCCAGGTAACGGAGGTCAGCTTCAAGAACGTGCGAGTGTTCGCTCCTGGGGTACATGACCTTGCTGCTCCGCAAGCGATCCAACAAGCATCCTGAGCGGTTGCCAGCGGGCCGACGCACCGGCGGCGGCACACCACGAGCACATCACCGACCTCAAAACCTTGTGCTGCGCCAGTCGTCATGGGGCGTCCCATGGGCCACCGACTCGCCGGCCAGGTCCGGTACGGCAGCCTCTGTGCCGGATCGTGTACGGCGGCTTCCGGCACGCTGCACATTGGCGGTCTCGGCCGAACCGGTCGCGGCGAAGCACAGCGACAATCCGCGCAGTGCCGACTCGGGCGAGTTGGAGGGCTGCGTCCCGTTCGTGATGGCGTTGAGGATCGAGCGCATGGAGCCCGTCATGCCGTGGCGAAACCAGTTGTTACTGATGTCGATACACGCCTGGCCGCTGCGGGTGGAGACGACGACCGTGTCGCCACCGAGGTGCTTACCCGTATGGGTGACGACGCCGTCCGTGCCGACTACCCGGTACCGGCTCACCTCCTCGAAGCGTTCGGCGGCGCGGAACGTCAGGGAGGCCATGAAGTCGTCGCCGGATATGACCGCGTTCGCTTGAGTGGGCGCGGGAATCACCTGCCCGGCCCGTCGTCCGGTGGTCGCCCATACCGAGAGCTCGCCCTGCGGCGCCAGCAGACCGACCACGTCGAACCAGTGGCTGCCGAAGTCGTACAGGATCAGGTCCTGCATCGTGGCGAAGGCCGGCATCGCTTCGACGACGAGGTCTTGCGGCCACGCGACCAGGAAATCAGCACTCGTCACGCTGCCGATCAGACCGGAACGTACCAGCGCGAGCATCGCGCCGAAGTGTGGAGCCCACCGTCCGTTCTGGTTCACGGCGAGTACGCGGCCGACCTCGTTCGCCAGGGCCGCGAGCCGTGACCCGACATCGAGATCCTCGACGAACGGCTTCTGGCTCAGGACATGCTTGCCTGCGCGCAAAGCCTTTTCGACCAGACTGGGGCGGACGTCGACGTGCGTCGCGATGTCGACGACAGCCACGTCGGACTCGGCGAGGAACTCGTCGATGTCGTCGAACACCTTCGCCTGCGGGTAGTAGAGGTCGCGATATCTCTCAGCCCGCTCCCGGTGACGGTCGCACAGCGCACCGACGCGGATACCGGCGCGCCGGTACGCGTCGAGCTGGAGCCCGGCGACCCAGCCGCAGCCGATGAGGCCCACGCCGAGGTCGCCGTCGAAGGGCAACGGCTCCAACGAATCCCAGACGGCGTGCTCCATGGCGATACTGCTGGCTGAGACCGCGCGGTAGGGCACCGGAACATCGTCAAGGTGGTAGAACTTACTCACTCATGCTCCTCTGCGGCTACAGCGTGTGCCGGCAGGCGATTCGCCGGCCGGCTTCCTCGGTCATGAGGCTCCGAGGACTACGGACGCCATACGGTGGTATTCGGCGAAGGTGGCGAAGTCGAGCGGAAGGTGGCTGAAGCCACGAACGGCGTCGTGCAGCGCGATCCAGGTCGTCCGCTCAGCGGATTCGAAGATTAGCTCGCGCTGACTCCCGCCATCGCGTGTGTACTCCACGATCTCGGCGGGGCGGGCCGGGCCCTGGTCCGGGAAGTGCATGGACCACCGCGTCGGGATGCCTACCAGGTCCACGCGCCCGCCATGGTCGCCTGCCCCGGACACCGTCGCACTCATGCTGACTGCGCAGCCACGCACGTCGGATGTCACGACGTATCCATCGGCGGAGCTGTGTACGCGCTCCAGGTCACCTGCGGTGCCCGCCATGCGTACGAGCAGTGCGATCTGGTCGACGAGCGGCCCGAGCAGGGCGGCGCCGTGCACATCCGCCGGCGCGATGACGTGCACGGCGTCAAAAATCGCCAGCTCGCCGAAGTGCGTGGCCGTCCGCTGCGCACCGGCCAGAAACGCTCGGTTCCCGCTTGCCCGCAGAGCGACCGCGACCGGCACGTCCGACGAGGCGGCCGCCCGTACCGCCTTGTCGAGATCCGCTGTAGGGCAGCAGCTGGGCTGGCTGACCAGCACGCCGCAGGCGCCGGCTTCGACGGCCGAGACGACCTCGGCTGCCCACGTCGCGCGCTCGCCGTCCACGAAACGGATCCCGTCGGTGGCGCGCCCTTCCTGGAGCAGTTGTGGCACGCTGGCCAGGGCGACCCGGTGTCGCAGTACGGTCCGGGCAGCTACCGGGCCGAACTCGACGGTAAGAGGCTGCGATGCTGTCATGACGTCCTTTCCAGCACGGTCCGGGCCGCGCCGTCCGCGATGGCGATCGCGTACCGGAGATCGGCGACTGCTTCGTGCACGCTCACATCGGGGCTTGCTTGTCCTGCGGCCACATCCGCGACGTGACGCCACTGTGTCTCATAGCCCGATTCGCGGAATCGCCACGAGCGTGATCCGTTCTGAGTGGTGAGTGCGGCAGCGCTCGAGCCCGCCAGCACGTACGACGGTGGGAACCGCACTTCGAGGTGCTGTCGGTCATCCCATGCCTCCAGCGTCCAACTCGGATCCCAACGCCCCGGCATGAGCGCGGCGAGCCGGGCGATCCGCAGGCCGTCGCCGATGGTGATCGAGTACCCGTACGGCCGCATCAGGCGTGCCTCGAGTACGTCCACCGGTCCGGGAATCAGGGTCCGGATCAGGGGCAGGTTGTGGATCGCCAGTCCGAGCACCGAGTTTCGCAGCGCCTCCGCCGTTGCCTCCGGCGTTTCGTCGGGTGCCGGACCGGCGCCAGGGGTGATCGTGCTGCCCGCTTGGTTGGTTGCCAGGGACGTCATCTCGTTGTTGTCGGGCAGATAGATCGCCGAGCGGACGAAGACCCGACGCGAGCCGAAGCCCTGCCAGGCCGACCTCGCCGCGACGAATGCCGGGTCGTACCGGTGCATGGTTCCTACGATGACCGGAACGCCGCTGTTGGTGGACGCCTCGGCGATTCGGGTCGCGTCCGCCTCGGTCTTGGCCAGCGGCTTCTCGCAGAGCACCGCCTTCTTGCCGGCGCGGCACGCCGCCTCGACCTGATCGGCGTGGACCCAGTCAGGGCTGCAGATCGCGACGATGTCGACCGCCTGGTCATCGATGACCGCCTGCGCGTCAGCTGACCAGCGCGCACGGACGCGTGCGGCGACCTGCTCGCCCACGCCCTGATCCGGGTCGGCTATGTGCACCGGCTGTAGCCGGTCGCCGAGGGCGGCGAGTGCCGGCAGGTGGATCGCCTGAGTTGCCGCTCCGGCACCGATGATCCCGACGCCGATGCGATTCATTCGGGGCTCCCCATATCGTCTCCTCTTCGGTTGCTCATTACGTCACGACGATGTCGGTGCGGGCACACGCCCTGGTCCAGGTGGGACCACCCGCCAGCCGCCTGGGAACGGCTCGACCAGTTGCAGGGCGTCATGAGATCACCCGGCGCTGTCCCCCACGCACAGTTGGCGTTGTCCACCACGAGGACCGTGCCGGGTGCTCTCGGCGCGATGTCAGGTTCTCGGCTCGCTCGCCCCCGTGATCAGCCGCTCCACCTCTTCGATGGTCGTGTCGCTCGTGGCGATGTCAGCGACCTTCCGGCCGCGCCTGAGCACAACGATGCGGTCGACCACCTGGAACACGTGGAAGATGTTGTGTGTGATGAAGATGCTCGACCGCCCGGCGTCCTTCGCGTCGCTGATGAACTGAAGCACCCGCCTGGTCTCATCGACACCGAGGTTGTTGGTCGGCTCGTCGAGGATGATCAGCTCGGCGTCGAAGTACATCGCCCTGGCGATGGCGATGGACTGCCGTTCGCCGCCGGACATCCTGGCGATGGGGGTACTCGGGTCGATCTTGCGGTGCAGCCCCATCTCCTTCAACAGAATCCTGGACTGCTCGTTCATCAACCGGGTGTTCAGGCGCGGGAGTATGCCAGCGATGCGGGTACGAGGCTCGCGGCCGAGGAACAGGTTCCGGGCGGCGTTCAGTTGGTCGACGAGCGCGGAGCCCTGGAAGATCGTCTCGATTCCGGCCTCGATGGCGTCCCGGGGGCTGCGAAAGTTCACCGACTTGCCACGCACGGAGATCTGTCCGATGTCCGGCCGGGTCACGCCGGACAGCATCTTGATCAGCGTGGACTTGCCCGCGCCGTTGTCGCCCAGCAGAGCGACGATCTCGCCCTTGGCCACGCTGAAGTCGATTCCGGACAGCGCGGCAACGGCTCCGAAGCTCTTCGTGATGGCGCTCATCTCGATCAGCGGCGTGTCGACGGCGGTCATGACGTGCCCCTTCGCAGGCGCAGTACGCCGGTCTGCAGGATCAGCGCCACGAGGATGACGGCGCCGACGAACATCTGGTACGCGAGCCCGGGTACGCCCGCCAGGATCACCCCGTTCTGGATGACGGCCAGCAACATCGCCCCGACGACAGTGCCGACGATCGTTCCGGATCCGCCGGTCAACAGGGTCCCGCCGACGACGGCGATCGCGATGACCTGCAGTTCGTAGCCGGTACCGGCGGTGGGGTATGCCGATCCCACCCGGATGTCGCTGATGATCCCCGCGAAACCCGCGAGCAGCGCGCTGAGCATGAACAGCTTGATCGTCGTCCAGTCTGTGCGGATGCCCCGCGCTGCGGCGGCGTCCCGGTTTCCGCCGGTGGCCGTGATCCAGTTACCGAAGCGGGTCTGGTTCAGGGTGTACCAGAGCGCCGCCGCGATCACGAGGAACCAGAGCAGACTGATGTACAACTTGACGCCGCCGAACTGTATCGACCCGTTGAAGAGCGGCTTCATCCAGGAGGTCGAGTTCAATGTCGACTGAGGGAAGCCGTTGGACTCGTACAGCCCGACGCCACCGATCATCAGCTGCGTACTCAGGGTGACCAGGAACGACGAGATGCCGAACTTGGTCACGACATAGCCGTTGATGAAGCCGATGACGGCGGCCACCAACAGCCAGAGCACCACCGCCAACGGGAGAGGCATGCCCATGTTGTTGACCATCGTGAAGACCATCAGCGGCGTGAAGCCGAAGATCGCGCCGACGGACAGGTCGAACTGGCCGGCCGTGAGCAGCATCGTCATGCCGAGGGCGATCAGCCCGAGCTCCGGAACGAAGGCGAGGATGCCACTGATGTTCATCGCGGTCAGGAACGTCGGGTTCAGGATCCAGAACAGGATGGCGACCAGGACGAGGAGAACGGACGGCAGCGCCGCCGGCCGCGACGCCAGCATGTGCTGCAGGCGTCGGGCCGGCGGTCGCTGCGTGACTCCGTCGTCCGACGATTCACGCGTAAGCGTCTCAGCTGAGGTCACTGCACAAACCGTTCGAAGTTGGCGACGTTCTTCTTCGTGTACAGGGCCTGGCTGGTGATGTCGTAACCGCCAGCCAAACCGTTGTGCAGCATGTTGAGGATGACGATCGGCATGTAGCCCTGCGTGTCGGGGAACTGCCACAGCGCGGCGTTGACCCATCCCGCCTTGACGGCCTCGGCCGTTGCCTTGTTGTTTCCCCAACCGACGACCGGGATCTTCCCGGGCGTAGCGCCAACGCCCTGGAGGGCCTGGGGGACGTTGCCCATGACCGAGTCACCCAGCCCGATGATCGCGTTGACGTCGCGGTGGGCGGTCAGGTAGTTGCGCATCGCCGTCAGCGAAGCGGCAGGGTCGCCGCCGGCCTGGAACACGTCGACGGAGATGTTCTTCTCCGCGAAGACGGACTTCGCTCCCTCGGTCTCCAACACCTGATAGCTGGCACCGGCGACCTCGACCGGCAGCCAGACCTTGTCACCGGGCTTCACCAGGTTGTTGTCCACCAGATAGTGGGCCCAGACCGCCCCGGCGTTCTTCAGGTCGGCGCCGACGTAGGCGACGCGCTCGGAATCGGGTTCGTCCTGATTGAAGGTGACCACGGGAATGCCCGCGTCGGTGGCCTGCTTGATCAGGTCATTGAAGACCTTCGCCTGCGGGATCGAGGTGGCGATACCCGTCGCCTTGGCGGCGATCGCGGACTGGATCGCCTGCTGGTGCGACGGGATGTCGTTGTTGTGCAACGAGGTCCGCACCGTGACCCCCAGATCCTTACCGGCACGGGTGGCGCCCTTGTTGGCGATGACGTGCACCTGGTCGTTCGGCGCGCCGTGCGAGATCCAGTAGTACGTGCCGCTGCCCTGGGCGCCGGAAGTGGACCCGGAACCGCCGCCGCTGTCCTTGCCTCGGGTACAGGCCGCGAGGCCGAAGCTCGCGGCTACACCGCCGGCGATGCCGAGTATCCCGCGGCGGCTCAGGCCGCCCGTGCTCTCCGGTTCGTTCATGACCGTTGTCCTTCTCAGCTTGGTGTTACGTGGGCTTGAACCAACTTTCTGAAGTGCTGAAAGAGGCGCCGAACGACGGCGCGAAATCACAGCAGGGCACCGTCCTTTTCCAACATGGCGCGGAGTCGATCGGTATCCACGTCGGACGGCATGCTGTCCGTGGCGACGGCGAGTGCGGCCGCGGTGCCGGCGGCCTGCCCCATCGCCATGCACTGCGCCATCGAACGCACCGAAGCGTGGGCGTCGTGGGTAGCCGACAGACAGCGTCCGGCCACGAGGAGACCGGAGACTTCGTTCGGCAGTAGGCACCGGTAGGGAATTCCGTACGTCACGCCGGTCGGTTCACCGTCTCCGCCGACGTACTTCCAGATGGTCGAACTGCCACCCCCGTGGTCCTCGATCGGCGCGCCGCACCGCGCGATCGCGTCGGCGAAGCTGCGGCCGACGAGAACGTCTTCACGGGTGAGCACGTACTGCCCGATGAGTCGCCGGCTCTCACGCACGCCGATGCGCGTGGACGTGCCGATGAGGTAGGAATCGGCATACCCCGGGACGCGGAAGCGAAGGAACCGGATGTACTCCTGCGTCTGCTTCCGCCCTTCCCGTTCTGCCGCCGAGAGCTCCCACGGGTCGAGCGGGTTGACATTGCTGACGCGGGTCATGTTGGTGTGCACGACGCCGGGAAGCACGGTGCGATGCGCTGAGCCTTCGGTGCGGGGCAGTTCGAATTCCCCGGACGCGGCAGCATCGCGCATCAACTGGTGCAACACCTTGGACGGTGTCGCTGACACGTCGACGTTGCCGAGGCGGAACGTCGCCGTCAGCGGCTGGACGCGATGCTCGGCGTCCGGCCGCTCGAGCGCGGCTCCGCAGCGCCACGCCAGTTCGGCGTCACCGCTCGCGTCGATGAAGACCGTGCCGGTGATCCGGCGGCTTCCTGCCCGGGTCTCCACGATGACGTCGGTGATCCGGCCGTCGTCGACCACGACCCGGCTCACGAGCGCGTGCAGCAGGGTGTCGACGCCGGCCGCTACGGTGAGTTCGTCCCAGGCGACCTTGAGCGCCTCGGGTTCATAGGTGACGCCGGTACCGGCACCGTAGGTGTTGGGCCGCTCGAACGCCTGCTGCCAGGACAGCAGCCGTTCACACAGCTCCCAGCCGACGCCGCCGACGACGCGGTCGGCGCGGCCCGGCGCGTAGAAGCCGTAGAACGTGTCGAGGACCGAGGCCCCGGTACCGCCGAGGTACCCCATCGCCTCGATGAGCAGGGTGCGTGCGCCGCTCCGCGCGGCGGCGACGGCGGCCGCGCAGCCGGCCGACCCTCCGCCGACGACCACGACATCACCGGTCCAGGCAAGGGGAATCGCCTGGGCTTCCTCAGGAGTCAGCAACTCGGGTGCGTTCATCGCAGGTGCCACCCTCCGTCGACCGGGATCACGGCTCCTGTGGTCCGGCGGGATGCCGGACTGAGCAGCCACATCACCGCGTCGGCGATCTCTTCCGGGGAGCAGGCTCGCCGCCCGAGCGGCATCAGCTCGCCTAGGCGGGCGGAAATCTCGGCCGACTCCAGCGCGCGCCGCGCCATCGGCGTGTCGACGAGACCGGCCGCTACCAGGTTGACGCGGACGTTTGCTGCCGCCGCGTCGTACGCGGCCGAACGCACCAGCGGGACCAGCGCGCCCTTCGCGCTCGCGTACGCCGCCGTGCGGAAGTCCCTGTCCAGCGAGGTCGCGAGCGCGGAGCCGATGACGACGATCGAGCCGCCACCGGACTCGGCCAGCGCGGGTATCGATGCGCGTAGCAGGCGGAACACTGACTCGTGGTTGACCCGGTGCACCTCTGCCCACGCCTCGTCCGAGCACTCGGGGACGGTCGAGTCGCCGAGCCGCCGCCCCGACATCCCGATGGCATGAACGACACCGTCAAGGCCGCCGAACGCCTCCTGAGCCGCTTCGACAGCGGCTTCCGCGCCACCGGGGAGGGTGATGTCGATGGAGTCGGCATCCACACCGTGGACTCGGTGGCCTGCCGTGGTGACCGCCGTCGCACACGCCCCGCCGATGCCGCCGTTTACTCCGGCAACGAGGATGCGCTGTGGGCCGTTCATGAGTCGACCGCCGTTGTTCGGAGGGTTCCGGTCGCGCGCCGCGCGAAGTCCAGGTAGGCGGCCTCGAACAGCTCGCTGCTGCGTTCGCGGCCGACCAACCGCGAACTGGTGATGACCGGCGGGACGAGTCCCTGCGCCGCGAGCAGGTGGGCCGTTCGGACCTTGATCTCGTTCACCACTGCGACCGCGGTCAGCGTGCTGACCGGGCCGACAGGTTCGCGCATGCCGTCCACTTGACAGACCGCGTCGCCGACGGGCGAGCAAAGATCGATGACGATGTCCGCGTGGTCGAGCAGCCTCGTCCCGCTCGGGTGCACAGGCTCGGCTGAATTGGTCTCAGCGAGCGACGTGACGGCGATGACGGGGAGGCCGGCCTTCCGAGCGCCGATCGCCATCTCGACGGGCACGGCGTTTACACCGCTCACGCTGAAGACCATCAGGCTGTCCGTGGGGCGCAGGCGGAAGTTCGCCAGAATCTGCTCGGCGAGCCCCTCGACACGTTCGATGAACATAGCCTGACGCTGGCCGTTCGCACCGACCACCTGGTTGTGGTAGGTCATCGACAGCTCAACGATCGGGTGGAAACCCGGGAACGAGCCGTAGCGGGGGAAGATCTCCTCGACCGGCATCCGCGAATGCCCGGTTCCGAAGGCGTACACGACTCCGTCGGACGCGATGCACCTCGCGCACAGTTCCGCCGCCCGTTGAATGGCGTCAGTTTGCGTCCGTTCCAGCTCGTCGAGGGCGCGCCTCGCGGCGGCCAGCCAGCTATCAGTCAACAGTGGTGTCCTATCCGTGCTCGGTCGTGGTGACGTGTCGGTCGCGTTCGGCTGGGCCGGCGTCGCTCAGGTGCCGCCCGGCGCCGGCAGCGTCAGGCGTGCGTCGGCGTACTCGATTGCTTCGAAGGCGGCCCCGAGCGCTCCGGCGATGGGGCCGAGCTCTGCCATGCGGATGATGGCGGTCCCGATGAGACCCGACCGCTCGGCGAGCGCGAGTTGCACGCGCTCGCGCATCGCGTCGAACGCGGAGGCGACGCCGCCGCCGATGACCACCGTGTTCACGCCCGTGTAGGCCAGGACGTTGCCCAGCACGAGGCCCAGCGCCTGCGCGGCGTCGAGCAGCACACCGCGTTCGGGCCCGTCGGTGCTCTCCGCGAGCCGTACCACGTCGTCCGGAGTCTCTGCCGCGCTCCCCAACGCACGTGCGCAGGTGACCAGAGCGCTTCCGCCCGCTACCGTCTCGAGGCACCCGATCGCGCCGCAGCCGCACCGGCGACCGCCCGGACGGCAGATCATGTGCCCCAGTTCGCCCACGGCGTCGCCACGGCTGCGCAGGATCTTTCCGTTGAGCGCCAGCGCACCGCCGATGCCGGTTCCGAGGGTCACGAACAGAACGTTTGCGAGATCGCGAGCCGCGCCGTGGTCGAGCTCCGCGCGGGCGAACGCCCTGGCGTCATTCGTCAACACGACCGGGTGACCGATCCGCTCCTCGACCTGGTCGGCGAGCCGCAGACCCGCCCACTCGCCCGGCAAATTCGGAATCATCCGGGTCCCGCGACCGTCATCGGTGAGGTGACCTGGCACGCCCACTCCGACGGCGTCGCACTGCTGCCCGCCGGCCAGCGCACCGATCGCTTCGACGACGCCGGCCGGCCCGGTACGCGGCGTCGGCAACTGGCCCTGCTCAGCGATGCCCGCTCCGGCGATCCAGCGCACCCACTTGATCCGAGTGCCGCCGACGTCCACCCCGAGCGTGGCTGTCGAGTTGAGCACCGTCCGCTCCTCATCCGCGTGGCCCAGCAGTCCAGCCTGTCTAGACTGGTACGGCGAAGGTAGACCTGACCTCCTGCTACGTCAATAACCAAGACGAAACTGGGCCGCGATGCAAGGTAAACGCCCCAGACAGGACCACGTAAAGGATGAATTCATCCTTGGAGGTACCCACAAACGGAGCACCCGTCTAGACTGTCTAGTGTGCCGCTACGTCCGATGACCGATCCCGCCGCAAACCGACGCGCTGGCCGGCGCTCATGAGCCGACACACGATCCCGCGACACCAGGCCATCGAGCGTCACCTACGCAGCAGGGTCGCCGGTCTCCAGCCCGGCGACCCGCTCGAATCCGACGCCGAACTCTGCGCGCTGTTTCGCGTCAGCCGGATGACGGTCCGCCAGGCCGCACAACGGCTCGCCGACGAGGGTCTGATCTATCGCGTTCCCGGAGTCGGAACCTTTGTCGCGGAACCGAAGGTTCATCGCGACGTCGGACGCCTCCGCTCCTTCACCGAGGAGATGGCTCTTCGCGGCGCTGCGGCCAGCTCCCGACTGCTGGTGTCCGAGATTCGCTCCGGCACCCACGAGGAGATCGCGGCGCTGCAGCTGCCGCCGCGCGCGAAGGTGACCCACGTACGCCGGCTGCGACTCGCCGACGGCAAACCGATGGCGATCGAAGACGTAGTCCTGCCGGTCTCATGCGCAGCGGTACTGAACGAAGACCTCGAACAGGGCTCACTCCACGAAGCCCTGCAGCGACTGGGCGAGATACCAACCCGGGCCACCGGAACGCAGGTCGCTGCCCTCGCCGGACCTGACGACGCCAAGCTGCTGTCGATCAAGGTGAACGCGGCCCTCCTCATCGAGCGCAGGCTCATCACGAATCAAAACGGCCTGCCACTCGAGAAGACCGAGACACGGTACGTGGGTGACGAATTCGTCTTCCACATCGTGCTGTCCCTCTGACCGGCCCGATGACCAGCCTTCAGGGAGCAAACGCAATGGCACATGTGATGACCGTCCGAGGTCCTGTTCCTCCTGACGAACTCGGTCGAGTCGACGCCCACGAGCACCTGTTCCTGAGAACCCCGCAGACGCCCAACGACTCCTTCTGGGACGAACAGAAGATCACCGACGAAGCTAAGCTCGTCCGCGACTCCGGCATCCGGACCATCGTCGACCTCACCACGGTCGGGCTCGGGCGCCGCCCGACCGCGCTCGCCGACGTCTCTGCCGCCGCCGACGCGCACATCGTCGCCGCAACCGGCTACCACCGATCCGCGCACTACTCGCCCTGGCACTGGGCACGTACCGCCGATCATGAGCTCCTTGTCGACGTTCTACTCACCGATCTCACCTCGGGTATGGACGACCGCGACTGGTCAGGCCCTCGGCCGGTGCCCAGTCAGGTGAGGGCCGGCATCATCAAGCTCGGGGCCTCATACCAGCACATCGCACCCGAAGAACGACGCTGGTTCGCCGCAGGTGCCGAAGCGTCGCGTCGCACCGGGGCGCCTATCGCCGTCCACTGTGAAATCGGCTCGGCCACTCACGAGATCCTGGATCGCCTCGGCAATCTCGGCGTCGAACCCGACCGCATCATGCTCGCACACACTGACCGCAACCCTGACCTCGAATTGCACAAAGAGCTTGCGGCACGCGGCGCCTACCTCGTGTACGACACCATCGGACGGGTGAAGTACGGACCGGACTCACGCATCCTCGACCTGATCTGCGGTATGGCCGACGCCGGCCTCATCAATCGCCTCTGCCTCGGTACTGATGTCGGGCGACGCTCGATGTTGCGGGCATACGGCGGCGGGCCCGGCATGGATGTCCTCGGTCGAGAATTCGTCCCCCGGGTCGAGAAGACACTCGGACGCGAGGCGGTTGACGCGATGCTGTGCCACGCACCCGCGCGCCTGCTGACGATCAGCGAGGGCGTCAGCTGATTGCGCCGCATGTCCGGCTGTCAGCTGTGTTCGCCGGAAGATCATGAAACGTGCGGCTCACAGCTGGCCCGCCCAACCAGCGCCACCCACCAGTACGGTGCTGTTAGCGTCGAACCTCCCCCACTCCCCACGGGATGCGCGGTTCTGCTGAGCAGATGGAGTCGCTAGTGCGCTGACCACAAACGTTCACCGTGTTGAAATTGGGTGTGGTTGGGACCGAAGCGCCGTAGCGTGTGCTGATGCGTAGCTCTGGTCGTGGTCGGTTTCACTGGCGGACGTGGCTTCGTCGGCGTCTTCCGTGGTTCCTGGTCGATCGGGGTGTGGCGGGCAAAGGAACTACTGACTGCGGCGATCACGAGTGGTACAACGCCGACGGCGTGGTTGAACACTGCTACCACTGCACGATCGGTCACCGGCCGTATGACCCGGCGCATTTTGGTGCGGTGGACTGACGTCAGGCAGCTCGCGTCGTCGCGGGTCGGCCCAGCGTTGTTGGCGTTCGCTGCGGATGCGGGCGCGTTCGCGGCGTTGCGCGGCAAGGACGTCGGGGTGGCGGGCGTTGGCGTTTCGCCAGCGCAGGTACGCCTGGAGCTCGCGAGCGAGCACGGTGTTGAACCGCTCCGGGTCTGATGGGGACTCTGATGTTCCCCGGGTTCCGTGGAGTCGGATTGGTTGACTCGTCGTGCTCGTCGCTTGTAAGGAGAGACGTGCCGCGAAGCTATCCACCCGAGTTCCGCCGCAAGGTCCTCGATCTTTTGAAGGCCGGCCGATCGGTGGCCGAGTTGGTCCGCGACCTTCAGATCAGCGATCAGACGATCTACAACTGGCGCCGCCAGGAGCTCATCGACACCGGCCAACTGCCCGGCATCACCTCCAGCGACCAGGTCGAGCTGATCGCCGCCCGGCGGCGCATCGCCGAGTTGGAGACCGAACTGGCGATCCACCGGCGAGCCGCGGAGTTGCTCAAGGAGGCGGTGCCCCCAAAAGTCAGGTACGCGGCCATCCAGGTGATGGCCGCGGAAGGGCTGTCGGTTGAGGTGTGCTGCCGGGTGCTGGACGTGTCCGCGTCCGGCTACTACGCCTGGCGAATGCGGCCGCCGTCGGCGCGGTCGCTGCGGCACGCCTGGCTGACCGAGCAGATCCAGGCAGTACACACCGCCTCGCGCGGCACCTACGGCTCCCGCCGGGTACACGCCGAACTGCGCCTCGGCCGGGGCATCCTCGTCGGCTACCACGCCGTCGAGATGCTCATGCGCCGCGCCGGCATCCGTGGCCTGCCCGGCAGCCGGCGGCCGCGCCCAAAGCACCAGACCCCCACGGCGGCGGACCTGGTCAACCGCGACTTCACCCGCTCGGCGCCCAACCAATTGTGGGTCACCGACATCACCGAACACCCCACCCGCGAGGGCAAGGTCTACTGCGCCGTGGTGCTGGACACCTACTCCCGCAAGGTGGTCGGCTGGTCGATCGACTCCGCGCAGACCGCCACGCTTGTTACCAACGCGCTGTCGATGGCCATCAGCAACCGGCAGCCGGCCGGAACGGTGATCCACTCCGATCACGGCGTGCAATTCACCTCGTGGGTGTTCACCCGACGGGTCCGGGAGGCCGGCCTCGCACCGTCGATGGGCTCCATCGGGGACTGCTACGACAACGGCATGATGGAGTCGTTCTGGGGCCGGATGCAGACCGAGCTACTCGACCGGCGCCGGTGGAAGACCCGCATCGAACTGGCCAACGCGATCTTCGAGTACCCCGGCGGGCCGGTCCCCGCCGCGGAAGGGCCGCGGGCGCGCCGGTCGCCGGGACGCGGTGGGGCCATCGCACTATTCGCAGGCGATGCCGTCGTTGTCGCGGTCGAGGGGCGACCGGTAGCCGGGGTCACCGCGGTGCAGCGGCGCCTTGCCCGCGGCGCGCACCGCGGCGCAGTTGGCGTAGTACACGTCCGAGCCGCCGCCCGACGAGCCGGTATTCGCGGCGGGGGCGCGGCCGGGGTGTTGGCGCCCGTGGAGCCCGGTGCCCCGCCGCGAAGATGCGCGGCGTGGTCCCACACGTTCGTCGGCAACGTCCGCAGGTTCGCCGCGGAGACCCCAGCTGGATGCCGCTCGTACGGCTCCAGACTGCAGAAATGGCACCACCCACGCTGCTGGCCGAGTTCGGACGCGAGGATCAGGAGTTTGGCCTGGACTACGAGGCTGCGCCGTGGTTTTCCGTTGACGACCAAGGCGCGATCGAGGCTCGGCTGACCGAGATGGGAGACGAGGTCGTCCACGATGAAGCGCTGCTCAACGCGTATCTCGGCTAAACCTGTACAACCACACTAGTTGACAGAAGCGGCGGCGGTGACCGGCTTCCCCCGGTCGCCGCGGCTACGATCCGCTTGTGCCTGCAAGCACAATCAAGGGGAAGAAGGCGACGGTACGTCGGGAGCGCGGCGGGGGTCGCTAGCCGTTGGGCATTTCCCGCCACTCCGGTCGCCCCCAGCCACTCACCGGCGCGTCACCAACGCGGCCCACCATTCACCGTATGGAACCATCGTTCCAATTTCGGTGCTAGGGTGAGCCCGATACACCAGTCAACGACGCCAGCAGTCGAAGTGGACCTCTACAGCGTAGTCGCGCGACGACGAACGAGGGCGCGATGCGGACATCGAGACCGTCCCGCCGCAGCCTGACCCATTCACTGCCGGCAGCCTGACGTCGGTTCGCGAGGGAGGAACGCGCATTGCGCGGGCTGGATGACGCAGACAGCGGATCAGCCGTGATCGGTCGGGTCGGGTCTGACCGATCCGACCGGGCGACGCGTGCACGGGCGGGCATCTCCCGCCAGCCGTCGCGGCGGCCGGGTACGCACAACCCACTGCGCGGGTGCCATGGACTTCACTAAGTGGACGGCCGCCGCGCTCCGCGCACTCGATCCGCTCGTCTGGTCCTACTTCATGGCGACGGCCGATCCGACCGAGAGCACGGAGCACGACAACGACGCGTGGCAGCGGATCGAAATCGTCCCGAGGGTCCTACGGGGCGTCGAGAACATCGACACGACGGCCACCCTTCCGGCGTGTGCACCGCTGGCGTCACCGCTGGTCATCGCTCCGACCGCAGGCCACGGGCTGGCCTGCGAGGAGGCGGAACTGGCGAGCGCCCGGGCTGCGGCCAGCACCGGCACGCTCATGATCTATTCGCACTCCGCCACCGTTGGCGTGGAGGAATTCGGCGCGGCTGCGACCTCGCCCTGGTGGGCTCAGGCGTATCTCCTGCGAGATCCCGCACGGACGCGTGATTACCTCGACCGTGCCGCAGCGGCCGGCGCCTGCGCCATCGTCCTCACCGTCGACGGAAGCGTACCGGTAGGCAGCGCGTCCTTCCGCACCACCGTGCAGGCGCGACTGTCCGCGGTCGCGGGCAACTTTCCCGGGTCCACCTGGACGGAGATGGTGGCGACGTACGCGACCGGACTCACCGTCGACCACATCTCGACGGTGGCCGGGCAGACCACTCTGCCGGTCTACGCCAAAGGTGTGCTCAATCCGATCGACGCTGCACGCGCCGTCGACGCGGGCGCAGCCGGCATCATCGTGTCAAACCACGGTCGCCGGCAGATGGGCGGCGTCGTCTCCACCGCCAAGGCACTCCCCCGCATCGTCGACGCTGTCGCCGAACGGGTCCCCGTGATCGTAGACGGCGGGATCCGGTCCGGGCTGGACGTCTTTCGCGCGCTGGCACTCGGCGCCTCAGCGGTCGCCGTTGGCCGACCGGTCCTCTGGGGTCTCGCGGCCGACGGCGCCGCCGGCGTCACCGCCGTACTCACCACCCTGATCGAAGAGCTGCGGCAGGCCATGGCCGGAGCCGGGGTCGGCCGAATCGAGCAGATCAGCCGAGACCTCGTTCGACCACCGTCATGGTGAGCGGCATGCCCAGGTACCCGGTGCGACGTACCGAATTGTCGTACGCCGGGGCGAACCCGACTGCGCAGCCGGCGGCCCGCTCGCCCCTTTCACGAAGCCGGCCGTAGCCGACGGCCGGTTCGCTCACCGCAGAAGACCCCGTCGCGCACGACCACCTTGCCGGCCTGCATGACCCAGGCGATGCCGCGCGGAACCTGCGTCGGCTGCTCGTACGTCGCCTGGTCGGCGATCTGTTGCGCGTCGAAAGCCACCAGGTCGGCGATGGCGCCCACGACGATCCGGCCTCGCTGCGGAATACCGAAGGTATCGGCGGGCAGCGACGTCATCCGGCGCACCGCTTCGGGCAACGACAGCACGCCCATCTCCCGCGCGTAACGCGCCAGCACCCGCGGGAACGTACCGTGAGTTCGCGGATGCGGCTTGCCACCGGTACCGGGAGGCAGCCCGTCCGAGCCGATCATTGTGTACGGGTGGGCCAGCGCAGCCACCAGGTCCGCTTCGGACATCTGGTGCACAGTCATCGTTACGCGCAGCCGCTCGTCGAGCATGATCTTGACTGCGGCGTCGAACGGTTCCATTCCCACCTCGGCAGCCACCGCGGCGACGGACCTTCCCTCGTACCGGCCGTCAGCCGTCGAGGCGACGACGATGTTTTCCCAGCCGGCCCCTGCGGCCATATTCTCCCAGTCCCCGTTCGTATCAGACGCGATCTGCGCCCGGATCCGCTCACGGGTGTCTGGATTGGACAGCCGCTCGAGGACAGCGGGACTGCCGCCACTCTGCACCCACGGCGGCAACAGCGCGGTCATCATCGTCGACGAGGCCGTGTAAGGGTAGACATCATGGCGGATGTCGACGCCCGACGCCCGCGCGGCGTCCAGCGTCGCGAGAATGCCCGGGACTGCTTCCCAGTTCGGCCGGCCCGCCGACTTCAGATGCGAGATCTGCACCCGCCGCCCGGTCTCGCGACCGATCCGGATCGCCTCCTCCACGCTCGCGGCCAGCCCCCTTCCCTCCCCGCGCATGTGTGTCGTGTAGATCCCGTTCTCCGGCAGTCTCCGGACGAGCTCGATGATCTCGTCAGTCATGCTGAACACGCCCGGCGGGTAGATCAGCCCGGTGGATAGCCCGAACACCCCGGCGTCCAGCGCCTCATCCAGCGCGGAGGCCATCGCCGCCTGCTGCGCGGCGGTCGGCGCGGCATCCGACATCCCGATCGCCAGGATCCGCAGCGTGTGGTGGCCGGCGAGCGGCACCATGTTGGTCACGTAACCGAGCGAATCGAGCCGATCGAACAGGTCGGCGAAGCCGCCCCAGCTCGCGCCGATCGGTGGAAAGATTCGCTGCAGCAACGTGTCGGCCAGCACGCCGTGCGCACCACGCGGAGCAAGGGCGAACCCGCAGTTGCCGACGACCTCGGTGGTCACCCCTTGAAGGATCTTGGACGTATCCGGCGGCTCGAGCAACGGCGCGTTGTCCGCGTGCGAGTGCACGTCGACAAACCCCGGCGCCAGCACCAGGCCCTGCGCGGGCAGCACCGTCCGGCCGGCCGTCGCCAGCGCCCCCGGCGCACCCACCTCGGCGACTCGGTCACCGTCCACGAGAATGTCCGCTCGCCGCAGTTCGCCCCCGGTGCCGTCTGCGAGCTCTGAATCGGCGATCACCACCTGGGCCATCAGTCGACCTCCGGTCCCGCTCCGGCAGCGCCGCGCCCAGCGGCTCGGGTGACATACGACAACGCCGACACCGGACCTCCTCCCACGCCGTATCCGCGCCTCAACGCCAGTCCTCGATCGCGTCGAGAGGGTAGATTGGCCGCGGCACTCGCTCCCACGGAAGCGACCGCATGTCGGACTGGGTCGGTCCGTGGCTGTCGACGCGTATCACTTCGGTCGTCAGCCCGGCGAACCACTGGAAGTTGCTGGCGGTCTTCAGCACCACTGCGGAGTAGTCACGCGGATCGATACCAAAGTGCTCGTACAACGCCGGATAGTTCCCACCCACCCCGGGCAGCTCGCTCACCACGATCGTGGCCGGCCCGGCGTCGACCACCGCGGTCGCGCCGTGCCGCGCCTGGTCGTTGCGGGAGTCCTGAAGTTGCAGGACGAGGTCGGCCTCCACCTGTCGCACGACGACGCTTACCCGGCACGGTTCGTACCAGCGTGTCACCACGCCACCCAGGTCCACTTCAACCGTCGCTCCCGGACCCGCGGCCACGAGGGTCCGAGCCGCGGGTGGATCGACCAGCGGCAGGATCGTCTTCGGCCCGCCGTCGCGGAGAATCTCCGTCAACAACACGTTGCTGTCGCCGCCCGCACCGCCGAAGACAGAATCGCCCGTGTCGCTGAGAATCACGAGTCCGTCATGGGCGGTGGCCTTCGCCACGGCCTCGCTCGGCTCCACCGAGGTACGGACCTGAAACTCCTCGCGCATCGACCAGGCAAGCTCGGCCATCTCCTCGGCTCGGGCTTCGGCCAGCGCCGCGTCGTTGTCGGTTACCACGACGACGGACCAGCCACCCTGCTCGACGTCCAGCCACGGTTGCATCGGGAACGGCGAGACGGACAGGATGCCCTCGTTGTTCTCCAGGTCCCGAGCGCGATCGAACCAGACCTTCATCGGTCCGCGTGTGGTCAGGTACTGCTCCTGGTGCGACAACAGCCTTAGCTTGCGCCACGCCATGACCGGGGCGACCTCGCCGGCGACGGTGCGCAGGAGCAGCCCCCCGGTCAGCCTGCCGGTCTCGAACGGGTCGTGCGGTTGGGTCCGGTGACCGATGATCGCGGTCGACAACGCCACCATGCGCTCGGTGATGTTCGCGTGGTGATCGAGGCCGACCACGATCGGCAGCGAGTCGCCCACGACCTCGCGTGCCGCCGCGAGCATGTGGCCCTCGACGTCGTCCTCGCCGGCCGCGGCGCACGCACCGTGCATGAGGAAGGCGAAGCCGTCCAGGTCGCCGGCGGCGGCGAGTCGTTCGGTGAAGTCCCGGGTCAGCGTATCGAGAGTCTGCTCGGTGATCCGCCCACCTGCGACGGCCCAGGCTTTGACCAGCGGAACGACCTCTACGTCCCTACCCGAGTTGTGCACCGCGTCGAAGAAGCCACCCACCGGACCGATCCCGACGAGGCTGTTGAGCTGCTCGCTGTAGAGGAGGCCGAACGCCTCGAACGATTCCATGGTGGCCGGCGTGGGGTTGAAGGTGTCCGATTCTTGACCGATGTAGGCAACAGCGATTCGCATGAGTCGTCCTTCGTCCAAAGGATGCGAATGGGTGGTCGCGGCAGTGTGTCAGGCACCGTCAACGCCACAGCGGTATGAGTGGTTTGGCGAACTGTCGGGTCCACGGGGGAATCATCCGGCTCGGCGGCGGCTCGCCGCTGAGCTACGTCATCGGGGGTCGACCGCTCCCGCGTCGAGCCATCGTTGCTCGCTGCCGGCTGGCGCGTAGGTCCACCAGACGACAAGTGGCTCGTGCGGTCCCGCCGATGTGACGTGGGTCGACCTGGACGGAGTCAGGACGACGCTGCCGGGGCGGACCGGGAAATCGGCGCCGTCGATGGTGATAGTCCCCTCGCCCCGCAGGACCGTCGCCAACTCTTCGGCATCGTGCGAGTGCGGTGGGGTCGCCCCGCCCGGTGGCAGCACGGAAAGCCCGATCGCCATGCTGGTCGAGGTGCCGTTGACGGGCGTGGCGCGCACCGACAGCACCCGCCCGTCGATCAGGGGAGCGCCGTCCACTCCGCCCTCGGCCAACGCACGTATGCCGTGCCCGATGATTTCCTCGTGATGCCAGACGTGCGGTGCGACCTCGTCGTTCACCGATCCACCCGGGACGGCCATCGCGTCACTCACCGGAACCGGCAATCGCCGTCGCCTCGATCTCGATCACGAGATCCTGATGCGGCAGGGACCTGACCTCGATGAGGTCGACCACCCGCACGACTCGCGAACATCCGACCTGCGTCCAGACACGGCCGGATGTCATCGCGGTCCTCGTACTCACATCGCGCTCCTCACTGGACACCGGCCAACGCGCCGCACATCTTTCGCACTACGACAGTCCACGCCTGCCGGCTTGCCGGTGTGGCCCCACGCGAGCGCGGAGCCACACCGGCGACGCCACGGGCGACGGCATCGCGGCGGCTCAGCTGACCTTCGCGCCTTCCAGCACCAGGCGGTTGTCGACATCCCGCGTCACACCGGTCAGCGACTTCTTCGTGGCGGTCAGCGTCGGCATGTCGCACACCGGGATGCCGAAGGCCTGCTCCGTGATCACCTTGTTCAACTGCGCATAGGCGGCCTTGGCCTGGTCCGGCGTGACCGCCCGCTCCGACGCTTTGATCGCGTCTATGTACTCCTGCGGCACCTTGTCCTTCAGGACGGGGTTCTTCACGATCCGGAAGATCGAGTTCGTGTCGACGCGGGACGGGCTCTTCGACGAGTTGCCGATGGCGCCGAACAGGATGCCGAAATCGCCGGCCAGCAACCGCTTGGTGAAGGTGGCCTTGTCCACGGTCGTGATCTTCAGGTCGAACCCGATCTGCTTCAGGTCCTGCTGCAGAATTTGAAGCATCTGTAGCGCGTCCGCGTCCGATCCGTCAGCCAGGGCTTCGGCCCCGGCGGGTGAGCCGGCCTCCTGCCACAACTGCTTCGCCGCGTTGAGATCGAAGGAGTTCATCTTCGCGTACGACCGATCGTTGGCCGGCGAGTCCGGTCCCCACGGGAGGTAGAGCGGCACGCTGTAGCCGAAGTACACCTCACGGGCGATGCGTTCGCGGTCCAGCGCCCTCGAAACCGCCTGCCGCAGCTTGATGTTGTCCCATGGCGCAGTGTTCACGTTGATCCGAAGGCACTGCACGAGCGCTCCGGGGTATCCCTTCACGATCGCGTACTGGTTCTTCAGCTGGGACGCGTTCTTCGCGGGCAGGCTGTAGGCCGCGTCCAGAGCCCCGGACTGCAGCGCGCCGACCATCGCGTCCGCGTTGTCGAAGATCCGAAACGTCACCTTCTCCAGATGCACGTTCTTGGCGTTCCAGTAGTCCGGCCAGCGGCTGATGACCACGTCGTTGCCCGGATCACGTGACACGAGCTGGAACGGGCCGCCGCTGGCCGGCTTGCTCGCCAGCTCTTTCGAGCTGTTGTCGGCGCTGTCGACCGCGGGGAAGCTCTCGAGCAGGTCCGTGATGAGCAGCTCCGGCACAGGCTGGTTGAACGTCAGCACGACCGTGCTGCTGTCGGTCGCTTTGTAGTCCTTCACGATCGCCATCGGCCCGTTGAGCTGCTGGCCCTCGGCTGGATCCGCCGCGCGCTTGAAACCCTGCACCAGATCGTCGGCGGTCCACGTCTTGCCGGTCTGCAGCTTCAGGTTGGGACGAAGCTTCAGGGTGACCTGGGTATGGTCGCTACTGATCTCCCAGCTCGTCAGCGCGGCCGGCTGCGGCTTCAGCTTGTCGTCGTAGTCTATGAGGAAGGTGTTCAGGTTCTGCAGCAGGATGAAATCGACGGTCCCGTTGTAGTAGGGGTCGAAGTTCACCATGTCGCCCACGACACCGATGGTGACGTTCTGGCTGGCAGTCGATCCGCTGCCGCCGGACGACGTGCCGCACGCCGCCAGCGCGGGCCCGGCGAACAACGCGGAACTACCCAGCAGCGACATCCTCAGGATTGATCTCCGCGAAAGCACTTGGCTGTTGCCACCATCGGTGACGTCAGCCGTGCCGCGGACGCTCTTGTCGGCCATCTTCCACCCTTCCAGTTGGAGTGAGACTTCTGAACTCACCTAGCGGAGCTGCACACGTGGATCGAGATAGGCGTAAAGCACGTCCACCACCAGGTTGATGGCGAGGAACGCCACGACGATGAACAACACTGCGCCCTGGATCACCGGGTAGTCGCGGGAGGTCACGGCCGAATAGATCATGCGCCCGAGTCCCGGATAGGAGAACACGACCTCGGTGACGACGGTGCCGCCGAGGAAGGAGCCCACCTGCAAGCCCACGATCGTCACCGTGGGCAGCAGCGCGTTGCGCAGGGCGTGTCTGGAGATCACCCCGTACTCGGGCACTCCCTTCGCCCGTGCGGTGCGGATGTAATCCTGCGACATCGACTGCCTGAGCGAGGCCGTGACGAATCGCGCGATGATCCCCGAGATGAAGGTGCCCAGGCACAGTGCCGGCATGAAGGTGTTCTTGAACGCACCGACGGGGTCGGCCCAGAACGGCACATAGTTCGAGATCGACGGGAACAGGTGAACGCGTATCGCCAGGCCGATGATCAGCAGGATCCCGACCCAGAACGTCGGTACGGCCAGCGCGACGGCCTGGTAGAGGTTGATCGCTTTGGTCAGTACGGATCGCGGTTTGAGCGCCGAGGCGATTCCGAGCGGGAATGCGAGCACCAGCCCGATCACCATCGAGAACACCGCGAGTTGGATGGACGCCGGGATGCGCGATGCCATGAGCTCCGTGACGGGCTGGCCGCTGATGGCCGAGTGACCGAGGTCCAGATGGAGCGCGTGTCCCAGCCAGATGAAGTACTGTTCGACGACCGGGCGGTCGAGACCGAGCCGCACCTTGGCGGCGGCGACGGCCTGTGGCGTCGCGTCGGGGCCCACCAGGGCGTCGGCCGGGTTGCCGGGTACGGCGTAGATGAGCGCCCACACCGCCACGGACGCCAGCAGGATCACCGGCACGAACTGCAACAGTCGGCGAATAACGTAGCTACCCATCAGCCCATCGCCCCGCTCGCCTTGGTTGCTGTCTCGGTGCCCAGCGCCTGTTGCAGACCGCGGCCGATCGCGTCGAGCGCACCGACCGTGATCGCCAGCGCGACGCCTGGCAGGATCGCGTACCAGACCTGCTGGTAGAGATACGAGCGCGAGGTCTGCAACATGCCACCCCAGCTCGGTGCCGGCGGCGGCGTGCCGAGGCCAACAAAGCTCAGCGCCGCGGCGACCAGGATCGCCACCGACGCGGTGACGACGATCTGTACGAAGATCGGTGGCAGGATGTTCGGCATGACCGTCCGGAACATGATGTCGCGCTTGGCGGCGCCCATGCTGCGCGCCGCGAGCACGTACTCCGTGTCGCGGAGCGAGAGCGTGCTCGCTCGCGCCAGACGGATGAAGGCCGGGGTCGCGCCGATGCCGATCGCGAGGGTCAGCTTGAACACCCCCGAGCCGAGCGTCGCGACGACGACGAGCGCGAACAGAATCTCGGGCACCGCCAGCACGAAGTCCGTGACGCGCATGATGACCGCGTCGACCCAGCCACCGAGGTAGCCGGTGACGATCCCGACCGGCAAGCCCACCACACAGGACAGTGCGGCCGCGCCGACGGCGGTCTCGAGGGAGAGCCGGGTGCCGTAGATGACCCGTGAGAACAGGTCCCGGCCGAGTTCGTCGGTGCCGAACCAGTGGTGCGCGTTCGGCTGCTGCAGGGCGTCGCCGGCACGTTTGAGGGGACTGTCGGGAGCGATCAACGGCGCGGCGATCGCGATGACGACAAGCACGAGGAAGACCAGCGTGCCGATCAGACCCGACGTGCTGCGCAGGAATTTCTGCCGCGCCGAGTACCGCACGCGCCGCGTCGCCACGCGCGGCGCGACCGCCGCGCTGGTTGCTGGTGAGGCAGTCATACCATGCTCCGATCATCATCGGCGAAGTGGCAGGCGACGAGTTGAGCCCCGGTCCGGGACGCCAGCTCGGGCTCCTTCTCCGCGCAGATGGCCTGCGCCTTGGGGCACCTCGTGCGGAACCGGCAGCCCTTCGGTGGATTGACCGGGCTGGGCAGATCACCCTGGAGCACGATCCGGTTCCTGCGCGCGCCCGGCACTGGCACAGGCACAGCCGACAGGAGCGCCTGCGTGTAGGGGTGCAGTGGACGGTCGTAGACCTGCGCGCGATCACCGATCTCGACGATCTTGCCGAGATACATCACGGCGACCCGGTCGCACAGGTGGCGTACCACCGACAGGTCGTGGCTGATGAACAGGAAGGCCACGTCGGTCTCGGCCTGCAGCCGCTTGAGCAGGTTCAGGACCTGCGCCTGCACCGAGACGTCGAGCGCCGATACGGGCTCGTCGAGGATGACCACCTTCGGCGACAGGGCGAGCGCACGCGCGATGCCGATGCGCTGGCGTTGTCCGCCGGAGAACTCGGATGGCAGGCGGTCCAACTGGTCCTCGCGCAGACCGACGTGGGCGAACAGCTCGAGCGCCCGTGCGCGCCGCTGCGCGGCATCGCCCGCCCCCTGGATCCGAAGCGGCTCGGTCACGTTCTTCGCCGCCGTCAGGCGCGGGTTCAGCGACGCGAACGGGTCCTGGAACACGAACGCCATGTCGCGCGCGAGATCACGCGGATTCGTCGCTGCGGTGATCTCCTGCCCCTGCAGCCGGACGACTCCCGACGTCGGCTCCAACAGCCGCATCACCGTTCGGCCCGTCGTCGACTTGCCGCAGCCCGATTCGCCGACCAGGCCTAGCGTCTGTCCTTTAAATACTTCAAAGCTGACGTCGGAGACCGCGTGGACCTCACCCACCCGACGGCCGAATACCCCCTTGCGTACCGGAAAGTGCTTCACGAGGTGCTCGACCTGCAGCACCGGCGTTTTCGCATCACGGCCCAGTGTGTCCCCACCGGAGCCCGCATCCTTACCCTCGGTCCGCACGCTCACGCCGCCTCCTCTACGTTCCCGCGCCGCGCCCTCGCCCAGCTCTCCACCTCGTCGACAAAGTGGCATGCACTGACCGAGTTCGGGTCAGCCGGCATGAGTGGCGGACGAGTGTTCTGGCACGCGGACCGTGCGGCCGACATCTCGCAGCGCGGCTCGAACGGGCAGCCGCGGGCTACGTCACGGAGGTCCGGCGGCGCACCCGGGATCGGGATCAGTTCCGACACGTCGCGGTCGAGCCGGGGCAGGCACGACAGCAGGCCGACGGTGTAGGGGTGTCGGGGACTGCGGAATATCTGCTCGACCGGCGCCATCTCCACGACGCGTCCGGCGTACATCACCGCCACCCGCTCGGCGACCTCGGCCACCACTCCGAGGTCATGGGTGATCATGACGACGGCCGCCCCGGTCTCTTCTCGCGCTACCCGCAACAGGTCGAGCAACTGCGCCTGAATCGTCACGTCCACCGCTGTCGTGGGCTCGTCGGCGACGATCAGCCGTGGCTTGTTCGCGATCGCCATCGCGATCACCACACGCTGGCACATCCCACCCGAGAACTCGTGCGGGTACTGGTTGTAGCGGACGTCGGGCTGCGGCACTCCCACCATCGCCAGCAACTCGATGGCACGGTCGCGGGCGGTGCCCCGGCTCATTTTCGGCTCGTGGACCAGCAGTGTCTCGGCTACCTGCCGGCCGACTGTCATCACCGGGTTCAAAGCGGTCATCGGGTTTTGGAAGACCATGGTCAGGTCGTGACCCAGCAGACGCCGGCGCTTCTTGGCGGGCATGTCGAGCAGGTCGGCACCACCGAACGTGACCGCTCCCGACACGATGCGACCGGCGCCGAGCAGGCCGAGCGCCGCCAACACCGTCACGGACTTGCCGCAGCCCGTCTCCCCCACCACCGCGAGCGTTTCGCCGGCATCGACCGAGTAGCTGACATGGTCGACGGCCCGCACGGTTCCTTCGGGCGTGTCGAACTCCACCGTAAGATCAGAAATGTCCAGGACAGGCGCCACCGCGACCACAACTCCGTTCTCGATCGGCCAGCTCCACGATCTGCGCGGACCGCGCGTTCCGACAAACGTCGGCGTCTCGCGCGAGAGGCGCATCCACCCGGCCCGCACCGTCGGCACCGACGCGTCGCAGGGACAGCAACCGGCGGCTGTCCCCCGGGCGAGCGTGCCGCTGTTTCGGCCACCGTCTCAAGGCACGCCGGCCGCGACTCGAATACGCCCGTCCGGAGCGCTTCCCGCGCGGTCAGGTGACAGTCACTCGATCCCCCCTTGCGCCGTGATCCCTGTTCTCGTCGAATCCGCGATCGACAGTTGCGGGTGACGCCGCGTGCAGGCGGGGCCCCGCGGGCAGAGGCGGCATACCGCAACGCACCACCGGCGAGCCCCGCGCGTCCGCACCTTCGCCCCGCTCGGGGCGCGACGCCCACCCGGCCGATGTACGACGGACCGCACCGCCGTTGTTTCATCTGATGGAACCCGAGTTTTGTGAGCTAAAGTACCGGCGACGATCAACCCTGTCCAGGCCACGTAATCAATTCTTTGTAACTAAGCAGTTGGCCAGGAGTCCTGTCGGTTCCAGCGGGAGGCCAGGACGAGCTTCAGAGCGCGCCGGTGGCCGCCATCCGGCCGGTCGGACGGTCGCGGAAGAGGGCGCCAGCCCAGCGGACGCGGTCAGCCATGGCGGCCGGCACGGTGTCGCGGATCCAGGGCGTGAGCACGATCCAGATGCGTTCGGCCGCGCTGGCGAACGAACAGCGCTGAGGCGTCGCTCGCCGGCCGGCCTGCTCCAGCCGGCCGGCGAGCGACGCCGGCACATTGTCGGCACCTGGGCCGGGGAGGCGCCCGCGACGGAGGTACGGCAGGCGCTTCGGTTCCAGCCTCCTACCAAGCGGTCCATCCACCATCGACGAACAGGTCCACCCCGGTCACGAAGCTCGCATCGGAAGAGAGGAGAAAGCGCACCGCCCCCGCGACTTCGTCCGGGCGGCCGAGCCGACCCATCGGTGTCGCGTCGCTCAGGGCCTCCTCCATCTCCGGATGCATGTCACGCGTCGCGAGTTTGATCATCCCGGGTGACACACAGTTGACACGCACGCCGAAGCCGGCGCCCGCGACGGCCAGCTCGCGCGTCAGTTGGACGATCGCCCCCTTCGAGGCCGCGTAGGAAATCGAGCGGACGGGGCCGTGGGGCGTCTGCACAGGATCGCGTCGAGCGTAGAAGGCAGCGTTGCGCCCCAACGAGCCGTACACCGACCCGATGTTGACGATCGCCCCGCCGTCGGTCATCCGTCTCATCGCCTCGAACGACAGGAAAGCGGCGGCCTCGACGTTGAGCGCGAAGGCGGCGCGCCAGGTTTCCAGCCGCTGGTCGAACAGCGGCTCGGGATGAGCTGCACCGGCGTTGTTGACCAGCGCGGTGAGTTTCAGCGGATGCTCATCTACGGCCCGGAGCACCTCGGCTCGACCGTCCGGGCCGGTGACGTCGGCCGGTACGCAGCGCGCGTCCCCACCGTCGACGGCGATAGCCTCGGCCGTCTCGGCCAACGCCTGCGGGCGCCTGCCGGTAAGTACGCAGGCATAACCAGCCTTCGCGAGCCGGATGGCTATCGCCTGACCGATTCCTGAGCCCGCTCCGGTAACCACTGCGAGCCCTGTATGTTCACCGCTCATCGCACCGATCACTCCCTGCTTCTGTCCTCAGCTGCAGTCATCCGTACCGACATGTGGCGCGGACGGGACACCGTGCCGGAAACCCGCGGACAGCACACTCGCCTCCTACCGGCTCTTCAGGACCCGGTAGCCCCCGTCCACCACGAGCGTCTCGCCGGTGATGAACGACGCGTCCTCCGACAGCAGGAAGCAAATCGGTGCGGCCACCTCGTCCGCACCGGCCAGTCGGCCCATCGCGTGCAGGTCGGCGGGCTCGACCGGGAGCTCACCGCGGGCCCGGGCCCGGGCGATGAGTGGCGTGTCGACGTATCCCGGAGCGACGGCGTTCACGCGGATGCCACGGCCGGACCACTCCACGGCGAGCGAACGGGCCATGGCCGAGATTCCGGCCTTGGCCACGGCGTACGCGGTGCGCTCGGGCCAGCCGAAGAACTCCGCGACACTGGAGAACAGGACGATCGAGCCCCCGTCGGCCATTCGCCGGGCGGCCTGCTGGCAGGCGAAGAAGGCGCCGTCGAGGTGAACCGCGAGCATGGCGTGCCACTGCTCCGCGGTGAGGTCCAGTGACGGCACCCGCTGTTGGATACCCGCCGCACACACGAGTCCACGGACTCCGAGCCCGTGCGCGTCCCACGCCGCGAACGCCTCGGCGAGGATGGCCGGGTCCGTGACATCGGCAACCAACCGGTGACACGGCACGTCGCTGTCGGCCGGCCAGGCCAGGTCGATACCCACGATCGGCCGATCGGGCTTACGGGCGGCGAGCAGGCGCACCGCGGCCGAGCCGATACCGGACGCCGCACCGGTCACGACAACGGCCCCGTTCGCGCTCAACGGAGCCGAACCTTCTCGCCAGTGGGCACCGGCAGGCCCGGCCTGTTCGACTCGTAGCGGATGCCGCCCACCGCGATGCGGGCGCGCGTGCTCACCACACCCCTGCCCGCTGTCGAAGTGACGCCTGGCCCTGCTTTGGCATGGCCTGGAGAGGTTCCCAGTACCGTTGAAGCGCCTCGGTCCGGCGCTGCCGCATTGGTCATGACCTGGCTTCAGACGTACGGGAGGCCACTGGGACGGCACCTGTCGCCTCCGCCACCCAGTCGAGCATAGGTAGCGCCATGAAACCGTAGTTGTAGAAGGAGAACCCCGCCGCTTTGGGCGCCAACGGCCTCAGCTGCTCCGCAAGAAGGGCCGCAGACGTGGTCTGCGGAAGCCACCGGTGCGAGGCACGGTAAACGCCAACCGGGCCGCTTGGGGTGAATGTTGGTCATCAGAACACCTCTCGAATTACCGGGACCGCAAGGACGGGAACCCGCGGCGCTGGCCGCCGGGAATGTGTGCGCGGGGTAAGGAAGATCCGGGCTGCTCGCCGCGGTGGTCGGTGTCGATCCGAGATGCTCGCCGCAGCGGTCGGCGCCGAGCCCACCCGCTCGCGGCCCGGCGAAGCTCGCTGTATTCCGGGTGGGCCACGGGGCGATTGAATGCTCGGACACGCTGCGCTCAGTGCTCGATGCGGGTCTCCAGGCCGCCTCCGAACAGTGCCGGCCTCGCCAGGGCAGTGTACTGGCCGAGAGCTCCACGATGGACGACCTGCGGACGGGGCCAGTCCGCCTTGCGGCGGCCCCACTCCTGGTCGATCTGCTCGGCGGTCGCGGGCACGCCCCTCAGGCCGACCACCCGCAGAAGCCGGCGCGGGATATCGATCTCCACCAGGTCCCCGTCCTCGACGAAGGCCAGCGGGCCGCCGTCCATCGCCTCCGGATAGGCGTATCCGACGCAGGGACCGCGGCTGGCTCCTGAGAATCGGCCGTCAGTGACGAGCGCGGTGGTGGATGCCAGCACGGGGTTGGACGCGATCAGTTCCGAGAGGAAGAACATCTCCGGCATGCCGTTCGCGCGTGGCCCCTGGTAGCGGACGACGACCACATCGCCCGGCTGGATGCGGTCATCGAGCAGCGTGGCGATCGCGTCCTCTTCGCGGTCGAACACGCGCGCGGGGCCGGCATGGGTGAGCATCGACGACGCGACAGCGTGTGACTTCACGATGGCGCCGGTGGCGAGATTACCGGACAACAGTACGGTCGAGCCGGAATCGTACACGGGGTCGTTCAGCGGGCGGATGACCTGCTCGGGTCGCAGCCGGTAGTTTCCGAGAAACATCGCGGCATGCTTCTGCAACTGGCTACCGTTGAGCCGCTCGAGGTTCTCCCCCACCGTCGCGCCGGTGACGGTGACGCAGTCGAGGTGCAGTAGATCCTTGATCTGCGCCATCAGCGCCGGGACACCACCGGCGTACCAGAACAGCTCGGTCGGGTACCGGCCGGCGGTCTTGGCATCGACCAGGACCGGCGTACGCCGGTGGATCGCGTCGAAGTCCTCGGCCGTGAGCGGCACACCGGCCTCGCGCGCGATCGCGATGAGGTGCATGACCGCGTTCAGGGAACCGCCGATGGCCGCGTGTACCGTGACCGCGTTCTCGAAGGCCTCGCGGGTCAGGATCTGCCGGGCAGTCACGCCGGCCGTCAGCAACTCGACCGCGCGCTCCCCTGCCGCCCGCGCCATCCGACGGATCTCGGCCATGGTGGCCGGCACGAGCGCACCCCACGGCAGGGCGAGCCCCAGCGCCTCGCTCATCACCTGCATGGTCGCGGCCGTGCCCATGTACTGGCACGCCCCGCAGCCCGGACACGCGAAGCGCTGGAAGGCCAGGAACTCCTCGAAATCCAGCGTCCCCTGGTCGACGGCCACCTTCATGCTCCACAGCTCCTCGTTGGAGCGGAACTGGGGACCGGCCGCCATCGCGCCACCCGGGATGTGCACCGACGGCAGGTCCAGTCGGGCGATGGCGAGCAGGTGCGCGGGCACCGCCTTGTCCCCGGCCGACGACAGGACCATCGCGTCGAACGGCGTGGCGTTGGCGTGGATCTCCACCATGTTGGCGATGAACTCCCGCGATGCCAGCGGGTACCGCATGCCGTCGTGCGCCTGCGCGACCCCGTCGCAGATGTCCGTCGTGGTGTACTCGCCCGGCTTGCCGCCGGCCTGCAGCACGCCTTTCGCCGCCTCGGCGCCCAGTTCGCGCAGCGCGTAGGAGCTCGGGTGGGACGAGCCGGCGGTTGTCTCGACCAGCACCTGCGGCCGGCCGAGGTCCTCGACGGACCAATCCATGGAGAGGCGGAGCGCGTCGCCTTCGAAGCTCATCCGGCGTACCCGCTGGCTGGCGAGTTCGCGTGGGACCTCCGTCGGGTTCTGGTCCCCCGGCGTGGATGTGGGTTGCACCTTCGGGCTCTTTTCTGCAATGAGGCGGGCGAGTTTCTGCAGTGGGGCGGGCGAGCGATGTCTCGCGTCATGGCCGGCGCGGCGGCGCGCTACCAGTCGGTCAGGCCGGTACGTGGCGTTCCCGCCGTAGCAGCCGTCCCGGGCGGGCCGCCGTCTGCACTCCTTCATCGACGCAGACGTCGCCGTTGACCAGCACATAGTCGACCCCTACCGGCGGCTGGGCGGGCTCGGTGAAGGTGGCGGAGTCCGCGATCGACGCGGGATCGATGACGACCAGATCGGCGTACGCCCCAACGGTGACCCGGCCCCGGTCGCGCACCTGCAGCCGGTCCGCCACCGCGCCGGTCATCTTGTGAACGGCGCCGGCGAGGGTGAGCAGCCCCTGGTCCCGGACGTACCGGCCGAGGATGCGCGGGAAGGTGCCGAAGCCACGCGGGTGTGGCTTGAGCCCACGCTGATCGAGCGGTACCGCCGAGCCGTCGGATCCCACCAGCGAGAGCCGGTGCGCCAGGAACGTGGTCATGTCGGCCTCGGTCCGGTAGAAGAGGACGACCTGCACGCTGTTGCCGTGCTCCAGGCACAGGTCGAGCGTGAACGACACCGGGTCCACGCGCGCGCGGGCGGCGGCCTGCTCGATCGTCAGGCCGACACAGTCCTCGCGCCCCGGACCGCTGCGGCTGATGACCACCCGGTCCCAGAACCAGGGAATGCCCCCCATCCAGCCGGCCGCCAGTTCCCGCTCCGCGCGTTCGCGCACCGCCGGATCCGACAGCAGCCGGCGCATCTCCTCGGTCCCGCCGGCCTGTACCCAGGCGGGCAGGTACTGGGTCAGTGAGGACGACGACGCGTCGTAGGGGTAGACGTCGAAGCGCACGTCCAGGCCGGCCGCCTCGGCCTGCTCGAACAGGGCCACGGCCTCTGACGCACGCCCCCACTTGCCCGGCTCGTTGATGGCCGCGTGTGAGAACTGGAGCCTGGCGCCGACATCGGCGCAGGTCGCGATCGCTTCCTCGATCGCCGGGAACCCGCGACCGTGGGACTCCCGGCAGTGCGTGCTGTAGAGCGCGCCCCGGCTGGCCACCACGCGCACCAGTTCGCGTACCTCGTCGGTGTCGCCGTACCCGGACGGGATGTGTGTCAGCCCGGTCGACAGTCCGAAGGCGCCGTCGTCGAGGCTCTGCGCGACCAGCCGGCGCATCTCGTCGAGCTCGTCCGGGGTCGGCCGTCGCTGCTCCACCCCCATCACGGCGACGCGGATCGTGCCGTGGCCGACCAGCGGGGCGACGTTCAGCGCCGGCGGAGACCCGGCCAGCCGCGACGCGTACCCGTCGAGCGTGCGCCAGGTGAGTTCGACCGGATCGTCCCCGATCCTCGCCAGGTGGTCGGCGTGCAGGTCCAGCCTGTCCTCGGACAGCGGGAACGCGGAGAAGCCGCAGTTTCCGGTCACCTCGGTGGTGACGCCTTGCCGCACCTTGCTCTCACCGGCCGGATCCAACAGCAGGCTGACGTCGGAATGGGTGTGGATGTCAATGAACCCCGGGCAGATGACCCTTCCGTCCACGTCCACGACGCGGGCGGCCGATCGGCCACGCAGGTCGCCGATCTCCACGATGCGACCGCCGGACACGGCGACATCGGCGGTGAACGGCTCGCTACCCGTTCCGTCGACGACAGTCGCGGATCGCAGAATCAGGTCAGCAGCCACGGCGCCCCCATCTCACGCGAGTATCGGCGGACGCTCACCTACCCTGGCCGGCGGGCGTCCGCTCTGCCATATGAAACCACGGTCTACTGTCTAGTGGAATGGACATTTCATTTTTTGCGCTGAGCCCGGCCGGGTGACGGGCGAGCGAGCGCACGATCGGACCGACGTTCCCCTGCCCGCCACCACCACACTGTGGCACCTGCGCGGGGCCGCCTCGGCGCGCGACGTGCGGACCGCCGTACGCGCCGGCAGCCGCCGGCCCGGCTCCACCGGGCCGGCGTAGCCTGCCGGTCTAACCCGGAAGAGACCACTCCACGTCGGGGTCCAGCGGGTACAGCGGGCGCGGCACCCGCGTGAACGGCATCAGCTCGATGCGCGAATCGGACGGCCCTCGTGTTGCGACGTCGAGACACTCCGCGGCGATCGGTTCGAAGAACGCGCGGTAGCCACCTGCCGACTTCGTCACGACGACCGCGGCGTCGCGCGGATCCAGTCCGACGTGCAGGTACAGCTGGTAGTCAAGCTGGCTGGCCGGCCGCTCGGTCACCACGACATGCAGATGCCGGCCAACCCGGAGCACCACGGCCGTCCCCAGGTCGACGGGGACCGGCGGGTACAGCGACTCGTACCGGCCGTTCGTCACGGTGACGACGGTTCCCGTGACCTCGACCGGCGTGTGGAACTGCGGCGCCAGGCGGCCACCGAGGCGTAGGGTCACCTCCGAGCCGATACCGGCCTCCGCGAGGCGCCGGGCGGCGGGCGCGTCCGTGACGATGACCTGAGCCCGGGCGGTGAGGTCGGCTCGCGACAGGGCTGCCAGCACCTCCGCCCCGTCCCCGGTCGACCCGGCGGAGACGCTGTCGGCGCCGTCGCCGATGACCACCGGCCCCCGACCCGCGGGTATCACGGCGGCCCGCACCAGGGCTTCGTCGATCGGCAGCTTGGGGGCCAGTACCCGATGCCGCCGGTCCCACACCAGCTGCGCGATCTCGTCGGCCCGGCGCTGGGCCAGCTCACCGGCGCCGTCGGCGACGACCACGGCGGTCCACCCCAGCTCCGGTACGTCGAGCCAGGGCTGGGTCATGAACAGCGAGGCGTCGAGTATGCCGGGCTCCTGTTTGATCTCGTGCAGCCGCGCCATGACCTCGCTGATCGGCGGGTGGTTCGTGTCCTGCCCCTCGGACGAGGTAATCATCGGGACGTTGCGCCACGCGATGACGGGTCGCGCACCATCCAGCGCGGCGAGCAGCAGTCGCATCGCCCGCTCTCCGGTGGAGACCATGTCGACGTGGGGCAGCGTGTGGTAGCCCGCGATGAGCGGCGTCGCCCCGGCCATCCGAGCGGTGAAATGGCAGTGGAGGTCGAAGGAGGCGGCGACGGGTACGCCCATGAGGTCGGCCACCGCCGACAGCAAGTCGCCCTCGACGTCCGGCTCGTCCTCGGCGACCATCGCGCCGTGCAACTGCAGGTAGATGCCGTCGACCTGCCCGCGCAACGGTGCCAGCCCGGCCAGGAGCCGGTCGCGCAGGAACGGGTACACCCCGGCCGCGACCGTCGGGCCGCTCATCGCGCCGGCGGCGGTCGTCGGCACGACGTCCACGCCGTTCGCGCGCGCCACCGCCAGGGCGCCGGCGATGGAGTCCAGCCCCTGCCCGACGGTGAGAACCTCCGCGCCGTCGGCGTAGGTGGACGCTCTGAACGCGTCGAGCCCCTGCGGTCCGGGCGCGAACGTGTTGGTCTCGTACATCAACGAGGCGAAGGCGACCCGCCTCGTGCCGGACGTCGGGTGAGGCTGGTTGGTCACGCTCATACTCCTCGTGGAGACCGTGGTTTCAGCGCTGGGCGATGGTCCCGACCGGCGGACGCGGCCGGGAACCGGGCACGGCAGCCGTCGTCCGGCGGCCCGACACACCGCGCCGGACACTACTGTTTCGCCTGATGAAAATAACGTACCATTTCTGCACTCAACAGTGTGAGATCGTCACGGGACCGCGTCGATGCGGACGCTCACCATCCGGCCACTGCGGCAGGCCTCGGATGGGTGGGCGATCCGGGCAGACACCAGCCCCGCGCAGACCCTGAAGGAGAACAATGCGCTTCCTTCGCGTAGGCGAACCCGGCGCCGAACGGCCGGTCGTCTCCGACGACACCGATGCCACGTTCGACCTTTCCCCGCTCACCGCCGACGTGGACGGCTCCTTCCTCGCCGACGACGGCATCGGGCGTACGCGACAGGCGCTGGCCGACAACGCGTTACCGCCGGTCGACATCACCGGCGTACGCCTCGGGCCGCCCGTCGCCCGGCCGCACGCCGTCTGGTGCATCGGCATGAACTACGCCGCCCACGCCGCCGAGTCGGGCGCGGCACCGCCGTCGGTTCCGGTGCTGTTCTTCAAGACGCCGAACACGGTCGTGGGGCCGAACGACGACGTCCTGATCCCGCGGGGCTCGATGAAGACCGACTGGGAGGTAGAGCTGGCTGTGGTCATCGGCCAGCGCGCACGGTACCTCGACTCCCCGGCCGACGCCGGCCGCCACATCGCCGGATACACGATCGCGAACGACGTCTCCGAGCGGGCCTTCCAGCTCGAACAGTCCGCCGGGCAATGGTCGAAGGGCAAGTGCTGCGAGACGTTCAACCCACTCGGCCCCGCCCTGGTGCCGGCCGACGAGATCGACGCCACAGCGCTGCGGATCCGGTCCTGGGTGAACGGCGAGCCGCGGCAGGACTCCACCACTGCGGACCTGATCTTCCCCGTCGACTACCTCGTGTGGCACCTGTCGCAGGTGGCGGCGCTCGAACCTGGCGACATCATCAACACCGGCACGCCGCAGGGTGTCGCGCTGTCGGGGCGCTTCCCGTACCTGAAGCCGGGCGACGTGATGGAGCTGAGCATCGACGGCCTGGGTACCCAACGCCAGGAGCTTCGCCGCGCGGACTGAGCGGGTGGGCGTGCCGGGACCGGCCCCCGGCACGCCCACCCGCCTAGAACCAGGTGGTCACGGCGCCGACGACCGCGTCCTCGTCGTCCAGCACCGGCACCAGCGGCCACTTGTCGAACGCCGTGCACGGATGGCACGGACCGAGCCGGAGGACGTCCCCTACGCGCAGGCGTCCGTCGTGTGCGAGGTAGGCGTGCTGGTCGTTCAGCTTCGTCACGGCGACGCCGTCGACCGGCACCGCCTGCCCGTCGCGTCGGCAACCGAGAACGACGGGCAGCTGGGTGTCGTACGGCGCGTCACGCTTGCCGAACGCCGCCAGCGCAAGGCCCGCTTCCGGCGTGGAGACGATGGCGGCCCACAGTTCGAGCGCCGGCCGCAGCGCCCCGAGCGGATGGTCGGCCTCCGGCGCGAGCGGAGGTATGTCGGCATGGTCGCCGTAGTCGTGTGTCGCCGTCCCACCCGAGCGCACCACCAGGCGCAGGCTCCGGCTGAGCACGGGCCGTTCGGCCAGCGCGAGGCGGTCCGGGAAGGCGGAGCCGCCGGCAGTCAGCAGGATCTCGTCGACGCCATCGAACATCCCCAGCTCGTCGAGGTGCGCCACCGCGTCGATGAGCGCGGCGACGTACTCGTCCACGCAGGCGAGGGATTCGGCGTCGCGGCCGCCCGGCAGGATGCCCTCGAAGCCCTCCACCCCGGCGAGCACGAGCGTCTCGCTGGCGAGTACCGCTCGGCCCACCCGTTCCAGCTCGTCGAGGGTGCGGGCGCCGGTCCGGCCGCCGGGCAGGCCGAGCTCGGCAAGGACGGGCAGCGGCGCCCCCGCCCGCACCGCGGTCAGGTTCCGGTCCAACGCCCGTACCCCGTCCACCGAGTCGACCAGCGGCAGCACGGTCAGGCCGGGGTACTGCCGGAGCAGCCCCGCCAGGGCACGAATGTTGGCCGGATCGACCACCTCGTGCGCCAGGATGATCCGACGTACTCCCCACTCGGCGAGCAGGCGGGCCTGGTGGACGGTTGCCGCGGTCATGCCCCACGCTCCCGACTCCAGCTGCAGCCGCACGATCTCCGGCGACAGATGGGTCTTCGCATGGGGCGCCTGTGACACCCCACGCTGGGCACACCAGGCGGCGTGCAGTCCGACGTTGTGCTCGATCGCGCTGCGGCGCACCGTGAGCGCGGGCAGGAGGAGGTCGTCGAGGCGCCAATTCTGCGCGCCGACCAGGTCGGCAGGAATGTCCGGCACCGGGAGACTGCGGTAGCGCGGACCACCGGTTCCGTTGTGGGAAGAGCTGTTTCCGCCGCCATCGGCGCACCACATTGACCGACTCATCGCGCGATAGTAGCGTGAAGCAATTGGAACCGGTATTCCATTCTGTAAAACCCAACGACGTAGTCGCTCAACCGCGGGAGACGGAATGACGATCGCTGCATGGCCGGCGTCACAACAAGCATGGGAGCGGACCAAGGCCTCGCTGGGCGGCGGCGTCTCGACCGGTCTACGCGCCTCGATGAAACCGCACCCCATCTTCTTCCAGGGCGGACAGGGCCCTCGGCTGACCGATCTGGACGGCAACACCTACCTCGACTACGTCCTCGGCTGGGGTCCGGTGATCCTGGGGCACGGCCACCCCGGCCTCACCGAAGCCGTCAGCCGGCAACTGCCGTTGGGCGCCACGTACGGCTCGGGGCACCTCCTCGAGGCAGAGGTCGCCGAGAAGGTTCTCGCGCGCATACCCGGCACGGAGCGCGTCCTGTGGAGCAACACCGGTTCGGAGGCGACCCAGGTCGCCCTCCGCCTCGCCCGCGCCGCCACCGGCCGGCACCGCTTCGTCAAGTTCACCGGGCACTACCACGGGTGGTCCGACACGATGCTCGTCGGGTACCGCCCCGGCCCGGACGGATCGCTGGGCCTCGGCAGCCTCGGCCAGAATCCCGCAGCGATGGAGGATCTCGCGCTGGTCACGTGGGGCGACCTGGAAGCGACCGCCGACCTGCTGAAAGCGCCCGACTCGGACATCGCGGCCGTATTCTGCGAGCCCGTGCTGTGCAACTCCGGTGTGCTCGCACCCCCGCTCGGATTCCTCCAGGGCCTACGCGACCTGTGCGACGCCACCGGCACCATCCTAGTGTTCGACGAAGTCATCACTGGCTTCCGGATCGGATCGGGCGGCGCCGTCACGCGGTACGGCGTGACGCCGGACCTGGTCGTCCTCGCGAAGGCGATCGCGGGTGGCTACCCACTGGCGGCCGTGGCCGGTCGCGCCGAGATCATCGACCGCACCACGAAGGGCGTCGTCCACGCCGGCACCTACAACGGCAACCCGGTTGTGCTCGCGGCGGGCAGCGCGACCCTCGACGCGCTCGCGGAGCCCGATGTGTACGAGGACTTCGAGCGGCGCGGCACGGCCCTGGCCGACGGCATGCGGGCGGCGCTGGCCCGCCACGGTGTACCGTCCACAGTGCACCAGGTCGGTCCGGTCGTGCAGTGCATCGCCGGAGTCGAGAACGCCGACTCGTTCGACGCGTTCCTGGCCGCCGACCAGGAGTTCTACGACCGGCTCGGGGTGCAGATGCTGCGCCGCGGCGTTTTCACCCTGCCCGGCGGCCGGTGGTACCTGTCGACCGCACACAGCGACGCCGACATCGCGCAGACGGTCGCGGTCTTCGACGAGTCGCTCGCGGCCACCCTCTCGCAAGGGCCGGGCCCCGTGGCCAAGCGGGCCTGACCGGCATCATCCGGAAAGGCCACCATGGCTGTCAACCGACCCCTGGACCGGTCCGCCCTCGAGGCGCTGCGCGCCCTGAGCGATCCCGGAAACGTACGGACCCGGCCCATCGACCTCGCGGCGATGGCCCACGACGCCTCGCACTACCTGCGGCAGCCGCGCGTCGTCGTCACCGCGCGCGACGCCGACCACGTCGCCGGACTGCTCCGCCTCGCCGCCGACAACAACCTTCCCGTCACGTTCCGGTCGGGCGGCACCAGCCTGTCCGGACAGGCGGGCAGCAACGACCTCCTGGTTGACACCCGCCGGAACTTCCGGCGGGTCGAGGTCCTCGACGACGGCGCGCGCGTCCGGAGCCAGCCCGGCGCGACAGTCCGCGCGGTGAACGCCCGGCTGGCGCCGTACCGCACCAAGCTCGGGCCGGATCCGGCCAGCGAGGCCGCCTGCACCGTCGGCGGAGTGCTGGCGAACAACTCGTCCGGGATGGCCTGCGGCACCGCCCTCAACGCCTATCACACGCTACGGTCCATGACGTTCGTCCTGCCCTCCGGCACCGTCGTCGACACCGCCCACACCGGCGCCGACGACCTGCTGCGCACCCGCGAGCCGCGGCTGTGGCAGGGCCTCGCAGAGCTTCGCGACCGGGTACGCGGAAACGCCGACTCCGTCGCCCGCATCCGCCACCAGTTCTCCATGAAGAACACCATGGGGTACTCGCTCAACGCGCTGCTGGACTTCGACCGCCCAGTGGACATCCTGAGCCACCTGCTGGTCGGCTCCGAGGGAACGTTGGCGTTCATCGCCGAAGCGGTCTTCGACACGGTGCCGGTCCGGCCGCACGTCGCGACCGCCCTGCTCGTGTTCGACTCCCTGCGACAGGCCACGGACTCGGTACCCGGGCTGCTGGCGGCCGGCGCGCGTACCGTCGAGCTCATGGACGCGGCGTCACTGCGGGTCGTCCAACGTGAACCGCAGGGCGCAGCGGTGCTGGCCGGCGTGCGGGTACGGTCACACACCGCCCTGCTGGTCGAACTGCAGGCGGCCACCACCGGGCAGCTCGACGCCGAGCTGGCAGCGGCGTCGTCGGTTCTCGCGACGCTCGCACTGTCCACCGCGGCCCGGTTCACTACCGACCCGGCGGAACGCGCCACGCTCTGGCACCTCCGCAAAGGCCTGTACACCCTCGTGGCCGGGGCGCGTCCGTTGGGCAGCACGGCGCTGCTGGAGGACATCGTGGTGCCGCTCGACCGGCTCACCGACACGACCGAGCGGCTCACCGCGCTGTTCGCCCGGTACGGGTACGACGACGCCGTCATCTTCGGCCACGCCAAGGACGGCAACCTGCACTTCCTGATCAACCCGCGCTTCGACGACCCTGACGAGCTGAGCCGGTACGAGGCTTTCACGGAGGACCTCGTCGACCTGGTGCTCGGCGCGAACGGCTCGCTCAAGGCCGAGCACGGCACCGGCCGCATCATGGCGCCGTACGTGCGCCGGCAGTTCGGCGACGAACTGTACGGGGTGATGCGGGCCATCAAGGACCTGTGCGACCCGGCGGTTCTGCTGAACCCTGGCACCGTCCTCAGCGACGACCCGCGCACTCACCTCAAGGACCTCAAGATCCCGCTGCCGGCCGATCCGGCCGTGGACACCTGCGTCGAGTGTGGATACTGCGAGCCGGTCTGCCCGTCACAGGACCTGACGACCACGCCCCGGCAGCGCATCGTGATCATGCGCGAGATCGCGGCGGCGGATGCTGCCGGAGACACCGCGCGCGCCCGAGCGCTTCGACGCGATTTCGGCTACGACGCCGTCGACACCTGCGCGGCGGACTCGATGTGCCGGTCCGCCTGCCCCGTCGGCATCGACACCGGCTCCGTCATGAAGGCCGACCGCGAGCGCCGGCACTCGGCCACCGCGCAGCGCGCGGGGGCGACCGCCGCCGCGCACTGGGGCGGCACGGTCAACGGACTCCGGGCGGCCCTGCGCGTCGCCGACGCGCTACCCACCAACGTGCTGTCGGCCGGCAGCAGGGCGGCCCGGCGGATCCTTTCCGAGGACTGGGTGCCGCAGCTCGGTGCCGATCTGCCCGGCGCGGGCCCGCGGCGGCCCCGGCCCCGAACGCCGGGCGACGCGGCCGCCGTGTTCTTTCCGGCCTGTATCAACGCGCTGTTCGGACCCGCTGTCGACGGGGACGACACGATGGCGGTGGGAGCCGCGACCGCCTTCCAGTCGCTGTGCGAACGGGCCGGGCTGGCGCTCGCCGTACCGGACGGCGTGGCCGGGCTGTGCTGCGGCACCCCGTGGAAATCGAAGGGGCTCACCCGCGGGTACGACGTGATGGCGCACCGGACGTTCGAGGCCGTGTGGGCGGCGTCGGACGGCGGACGCCTCCCCGTGGTCTGCGACGCCTCGTCGTGCGGGCTCGGCCTGCGCGAAATCGGCGCCCACCTCACCGGCGACGCGGCCGACAGTTTCGCCGCCCTGCCCATCGTGGACGCGGTGACGTACACGCGCACGGACGTGCTGCCCCGACTCACCGTCACCCGCCGGGTGGCGTCGGTGGCGGTACATCCGACCTGCTCCAGCGAGCATCTCGGCTCGACCGCCGATCTGCTGGCGCTGGCGGACGCCTGCGCCGACTCGGTCACCGTGCCGGCGACCTGGCGCTGCTGCGGGTTCGCCGGCGATCGGGGCCTGCTGCACCCCGAGGTGACCGCGGCGGCGACCCGGCCCGAGGCGGCCGAGCTCGCGGGTGCCCGGTTCGACGAGTACGTGTCGAACAACCGCACCTGCGAGCTGGGCATGTCGCGGGCGACCGGCCACACCTACCGGCACATCCTCGAACTGCTGGAGGCGTGCACCCGGTGACCGCGGGGCGCGGCGACGCGCCGTCAGTACATCACCCAGCCGCCGTCGGCGTTTATCACCTGGCCGGTGATGAACGCCGCCTCGTCGCTGGCAAGGAACACGAAGGCGCCGGCGAGGTCCTCGGCCAGGCCCCGGCGCGGAATCGACTGCAGCGGCAGGATCTCCGCGGCGACGACCGCCGGGTCGGCCTCGAGCTCGACCTCGTTCTCGGTACGGATCGCGCCGGGCATGACCGCGTTGACCCGTACGTAGTGCGGGCCCAGCTCACGGGCGAGCGCACGGGTCATGCCGAGGATCGCTGCCTTCGAGGCCGTGTAGTGCACGGCCCACGGCTGCCCGGTGCGGACCATCACCGAGGTGAGGTTGATGATGCAGCCGCGCGTCGCGATGAGGTCGTCGCGGACCGCCTTGGCCAGCAGCCACGTGCCGCGCGTGTTGACCGCCTGCACGAGATCCCACTGCGCCACCGAGATGTCCTGGTACGGCGACCGTCCAGACGCCGCGGCGTTCGCGACCAGGATGTTCAGCGGGCCGAGCGCCTCCCGGGCCTTCGCCACCACCTCGGCCGGCCCGGTCGGTTCGGCCAGATCACCGGCGAGGGCGACCGCCTGCCCACCGCCGGCGCGAAGCTCATCGGCCAACTGCTCGGCCAGTTCGGCCATGGCGGCTGTGGGCTCGTGCGCCAGCGCGACGCGGGCGCCCTCGGCGACGAAGGCGCGCGCGACCGCCGCGCCGATACCGCGCGAGGCCCCGGTGATGAGCGCCGTACGCCCGGCGAGCCGACCCGTACTCATAGCAGTGCACTTCCTTCCAGACCCTTTTCGACGGTGAGCACCGAGTCGACCAGCGCCTGGGTGGCCTCGGCCGTCGGGTGACGGAACAGGTCGGCGGGGCGGCCGGTCTCGACGATCCGTCCCGCCGACATCACCGCGACCCGGCTGGTCGTATAGGCGACGACCGACAGATCGTGCGCGATGAGCACGAGGGTGAGCCCGAGTTCGGCCACCAGGTCCTTGAGGAGGTTGAGCACCTGGGCCTGGATCGAGACGTCCAGCGCCGAGACCGGCTCGTCGGCGATGACGACCTTCGGGTGCGGCATCAGCGCCCGCGCGATCGCGATGCGCTGCAGTTGGCCGCCGGAGAACTCGTGCGGGTACTTGCTCAGCACGTCGACGCCGAGCCCGACCTGCTCGAGCACCTCGCGTACGCGGGCCTTCGGATCGACGTCGATGTGCAGCGCCCGCAGCGGCTGCACCAGGGATACGCCCACCGTCATCCGCGGGTCGAGCGACGAGCGTGGATTCTGCAGTACCACCTGCACCGACCGCCGGAACTGCCGCCGGCCGGCCCCGTCGAGCGACCAGACGTCGCGCCCCTCGTACTCCATGACCCCCGCGGTCGGCCGTTCGCGCCCCACGAGTACCCGGGTCAGGGTCGACTTGCCGGATCCGGACTCCCCCACCAGCCCGACGGCCTCGCCGGGCATGGCGTGGAAGTCGACGTCCTGGAGCGCCGCCAAGCGTTCCCGCTGCCCGAAAAGGGACTTGCGCGCCAGCTTGTACTCCTGGCACACGCCACGGGCCGCGATGATCGGGACGGCGTCGGTCGCGGCGGTGTCCGCCGTCCGCGCGGTCATGCCCCTACCACCGGCGAGTGCGCGTCGAGGGGGTGCCAGCAGGCGGCCTGGGAGGTGTCGCCTTCGAGCTCCGGCACAATCTCGCACTGGGCGGTGGCGCGGTCGCACCGGGTCCGGAAAGGGCAGCCGGTCGGCATGGCGTGAAGTGGCGGGACGCTCCCGCGGATGGACGGCAAGCGCGTCGTCCCCTCCAGCTCGATGTTGTCCAATGTGGGCTGGGACTCCAGGAGCCCCTTGGTGTACGGGTGGCGCGGGGAGCGGAACACCTCTCCCACCGGCCCCTGCTCCACGAGCCGGCCGCCGTACATGACCATGACGTAGTCGCACATCGCCGCGATGACGGGCAGATCATGGGTGATCATGAGCAGCGCGCTGCCGCGGTCCTTCACCGCGCCATCGAGCAGCCGGAGCACCTGCTTCTGCACGGTGACGTCGAGCGCCGTGGTCGGCTCGTCCGCGATGATCAGCTGCGGGTAGCACGCGATGGCCATCGCGATCATCACCCGCTGGCGCTGCCCGCCCGACAATTCGTGCGGGTACGCGCGCAGCAACTGCTCCGGCCGTGGCAGGTGCATCTGCTTGAACAGGTCGAGCACCCGGGCTCGCGCCTCGTCCCGGGTCACCTTCGTGTGGCGCCGGATCACCCAGCTCACCTGCGCGCCGACGCGCTTCGTGGGGTTGAGCGCCGACAGCGGGTCCTGGAACACCATCGAGACGGTGCGGCCTCGGCGGTTGGAGAACTCGCGGTCGGAGATGGTCGTGAGGTCGACGTTGTCGTGGAGCACCTGCCCCTCGGTGGTCCAGCCGGGTTGGAGCAGCCCCATCACGGCCAGCGCGGTCAGGCTCTTGCCGGCGCCGGACTCGCCGACGAGGCCGACCCGCTGCCCCGCCCGGATCTGGAAGTCGACGTTGCGCACGGCCTTCAGGTCATCGCGTCGGACCACCAGCCCACGCACGTCGAGCACGGTCTGCGTCGTCATGAGCTCCTCTTCCGAAGGCGCGGGTCGAGTACGTCGCGCAGGCCGTCGCCCAGCATGTTCAGGCCGAGCACGGCGAACACGATGGCCAGCCCGGGCCAGATCGCCAGCGGGCCGGACACGCCGACCGTGTCCTGCGCCTCCTTGAGCAGCATGCCCCAGGAGACCGCCGGCCGGTTCACGCCGACGCCCAGGTAGGACAGGCCCGCCTCGGTGAGGATTCCGGCGGCGAAGTACAGGGTGAACTGCACGATCAGTACCGAGAAGATGTTCGGCAGCACATGCCGGGCGAGGATGAAGACCTTGCGCCGCCCGTACAGTTCGGCGGCCGTGACGTAGTCCTCGGCCAGGACGCGCAGCGCGGCCGCCCGGACCACGCGGGTGAAGGACGGTACGAAGAAGACGGTCAACGCGAAGATCGTCGAACCGACCCCCGCGCCGACCGTCGCCGCCAGCACCAGCGCGAACACGATGCCCGGCATCGCCAGGAGAATGTCCACGCCACGCATGATGGACTCGCTGACCACCGGCCGCGCCGCCGCGGCTGTCAGGCCGCTGATCGTGCCCAGCACTACCCCGAGCAGGGCCGCGCCCGCTGCCACGGTGATCGAGGTACGGGCTCCGACCATCAGTGCGCTGGCGATGTCGCGGCCGAGCGCGTCGGTGCCGAGCAGGTGCCCGTGGGACCCGGCCGGCAGCAGCCGATCCGCCGGCGCGGCCAGGTTGGGGTCGGCCGGCGTCCATACCAGCGACAGGGCGGCGACGGCGACGAGGGCCACGGTCATGACGACGCCGACGACGAGCGACGCGTTACCGAGAACGCGTCGACCCACGCCGCCAGTGGGTACGGGGCCGCCGCCTGACGCCAGTTCGTGCGACGTCATGGCGCCTTCGGCAGCGCTGCTCATCGACTCACCCTCACTCTCGGGTCGAGCACGCCGTACAGGATGTCGACGATCAGATTCACCACGAGCACGAACGCCACCATGATCATCACGGTGCTCTGTACGACGATGACCTCGCGCGCCTGCACCTGGTCGAGAACCATGCGGGCCAGCCCCGGCAGCGAGAAGACCTGTTCGATGATCACTGTGCCGCCGATCAGCTCGGCCGCGAGCAGGCCCACGACGGTCACCAGCGGGAGGGACGCGTTGCGCACGCCCACCCGCAGGAGGGCACCCCGCTTCGTCATCCCCGAGGCGCGCGCCGTGCGGACGTAGTCCTCGTTCATCACGTCGAGCACCGCCGTCCGGGTGTACCTGCTCAACGTCGCCGCCATCACCAGCCCGAGCGCGATGACCGGCAGCGCGAGGGACCGGATGGAGTCGATGGGCGATGCCGACCAGGGCACCCACCCACCGGTCGGCAGCCAGCCGAGACGCACCCCGAAGAACAGCGACAGGAGCACGCCGGCCCAGAACACCGGGATGGCGATCCCCACCTGGCTGGTGAACGCCACGAACGCGCCGATGGGCGTACCGACCTTCGTCGCCGCGTACGTGCCGACGGGCACCGCGATGAGCAGCGCCAGGATCATGCCGGCGAGGGCCAGTGGCACGCTGACCGGCAGGCGTTCGAGGAGCAGGCTGGTGGCCGGCTCGCGGGTCCGGAACGAGATGCCGAGGTCACCCCGCAGCATCCCCCAGGCCCAGTCGAAGTACTGCACCGGCAGCGGGCGGTCCAGGCCCAGCTCCTTGGACAGCGCGGCGATGGCCTCCGGCTTCGCGGCCTTGCCCAGCATCACGGAGGCGACGTTGCCACCGGCTAGCCGGATCAGGGCGAAGATGAGGATCGACGACGTGATGAGCGCCATGACGAAGAACGCCAGCCGGCGCGCGAGAAAGACCAGCATGCCTCTCCAGTTTTTGAGGCGGTGTATGGAGTCCGGTCAGGGGGGCACGCCGCCAGGCGCGCCCCCTGACCGTCACTTCTGGACGGTTTCCACGGCTACCAGTGCAGGTTGGCGAAGTCGATGTCGACGAGGATCTTCGGCTCCTGCCAGCCCTTCAGGTCCGGCCGGAGCAGCCCCACGCCGCTCTTGGACAGCAGCGGGACGATCACCGCGTCCTTCTTGAGCACGTCGTCCGCCTGCTTCATCAGGTCCTCGTACTCCTGCTTGGTTTTCGCCGCGTCCGCCTTGTTCATCAGGTCGGTCATCTCCGGGCTGCAGTAGGTCGTCCAGCCCATCTGCGACTGGTCCGCGCACGCGAACTGCGTGATCGGGGCCGGGTCGGACATGACGGTGATCCCGAACTGCGGCGGCTTCTGCTGGAAAATCTGCTGCGAGTACCGGGCCAGCGTGATCGCGTCCCGCTTGACCTTCACCCCGGACCCGTTGAGCTGCTGGATCAGCAGGTCCGCCGGCAGGGACAGGTCCGGCACGTCGCTCAGCGAGGCGAATTCGAGCTCCTCGCCGTTGTAGCCGGCCGCCTTCAGATCGTTCTTCGCCGCGGCGGTGTCGAACGGTGCCGGGCAGCTCGCCTTGCTCTCCTTCTCGAACCAGGAGGTGTTGTCGAGGCCGTAGCCGCAGGTGGCCTTGGCGCCCCACGGTGCGTTGAAGGCGTCGATGAACTGCTGGCGGTTGAACGTCTCGGCCAGCGCTTTGCGCAGGGCCGGATTGTTGTAGGGGGCCTGCGTGGCGTTGAACGTCACGTAGAGCATCTCACCGACCTGCGGGTAGGTGATGAGGTTGAAGGTGTCGCCGAACTTCTCCTTGGTCAACCGCTCCCACTTGTCGATCGTGATGACCGGGAACGCGTCGACCTCGCCGGCGCGCAGGGCGTTGAGGGCCGCGGTGCCGTCGGGCATGATGCGGACCTCCACCTCCTTGATGCTCGGCGCTTTGCCCCAGTAGTTCGGGTTGGCTTTGAAGATCATGTTGGTGCCCTGCACGTACCGGTCCAGCACGTACGGGCCGGTGCCGATCGGCTTCGTGGCGATGTTGGCGGCCGCGGCCTTCGGCTGGATGAGCGCGGACATGCCGCCCATGCCGTGGATGAACGACTGGCTGGGCCGGCTGAGCTTGACCGTCACCTCGTGGTCGCCGGTGGCCTGGATCGTCTGCACCGCGGTGTAGGGCGCCGAGTAGGTGGTGATCGGGCTCTTGCGCATGGTCTCGAGCGAGTAGACGACGTCGTCGGCGGTCACCGGCGAGCCGTCGGAGAACTTCACATCGCGGATCTTGAAGGTGTAGGTGGTCTGGTCGTCACTGACCTTCCACGACTCCGCGACGTTCGGCTGAGCGTCGCCGTTCTTGTCGAAGCTCAGCAGCGGCTCGACCACGTTGCCGGGCAGCCACAGGATCAGCGCCGTCAGGTTGTTCTTGACGTAGTCGAGCGTGCCCGGGTCCTGTGACGCCACCAGAACGAGCTTGTTGGCCGCTTTGCGGGCCGACGCGGGCAGGTAGCCGCCCTTGGTCTTGGTCCCACCGCTCCCGGACGAGCTGCACGCGGCGGTGAGAAGCAGCGCAGCTCCCACGACCGCGGCCACGGCGACCCGGCCCATTCTTCGTGCCTGTCGGCGAACCATGTGTGCACCTTTCATTGCGGAAGCAAGGTGGACCATTCATTGGTTAGGTTTCGCTGTGTGAAATAGAGTGTTCAGTATCAGAAACATGGAGCGGCACGGTCAAGGCTTCCGGCCGGGCCCACTGTCAAGTTTTGGTTACGGATCAATGTCCTGGCCGCGCCGCCGGCACCGGGCCCGCCGGCACCGCCACACGCGCCCGGAAAAGGCGTCCGGCCAGCGGGTCCGCCGCAAGGGCGGCCTCGTCCATGCCCTCCTGGGCTGAGGTGATCAGGACATCGCGGCCGTCGGCTCCGCCCAGGGCCACACTGGTCACCCGCGGGGTCGGCACCTCGATGACCGTGTCGACCCGGCCTTCCACCAGACGCCACGCCTGCCCCGACCCGTACAGCGCGACCCACAGTCCACCGTCGCGGTCGAGCGCCACCCCGTCGGGAAGCCCCCGCGGTCCCGCATCCGGGTCGCCCGGAGGCTCGGCGGGGAACGTCACCGTCCGGTGTGACCGGATGACGGTCGCTCCGCCCGCGTCCACCTCGTGCCGCCACAGACAACGGTCGAGTGAGTCGGCGTGGACGAGCACCGTCGACGACCGCCACGCCATCCCGTTGGACAGCGCGAACCCCTCCGCGGCGACGCGCGCCGTACCGTCCGGTTCGACGACGTACAACCGACCGGATCCCGGCAGGCGGTCCGGATGTACCGCACCGATCCACAGCCGACCGTCCGGGTCGGCGACGCCGTCGTTGAGCACCCAGCCGGCCGGCAGGTCCAGGCGTGACCAGACGCGGGGCGCGGCGGCGCCGGAGGCGTCCACCAACAGGAGATCGTTGCCGCTGGCGACCACGACCGGCCCGTCGGCAGCCGGGTGCACGAGGCTGAGCCGGCCGCCGGTGCGCAGCAGCGCGACCGCCGTCGCGCCGCCGGCGGTGAGCGCGGCGTCCGCGGTCCACAGCACCCCCGCCTCGGCATCCACCCACCACCAGGCGCCGTGCGCCCACCGCGGGCTCTCTCCGAGCGCGCACGCGGGCGCGTCGACGGGTTCGGCGGTCACCGTCGGCACCGACGGCTCAGGCCTCCGGACCGGACGACTCACGCATCACCCTTGTGGCGTGGCGCGTAGGCGATCACGTCGATCTCGAACTTCAGGGACCCGATCTCCCCGGCGACGGTGGTGCGCGCCGGCAGCGGCGTCCGGAAGTACCGCGGGTACAGCCGGTTGTAATCGTCACGGTAGGACATGTCACCCAGGTACGAGCGCACCTGCACGATGTCGTCCATGGTCGCGCCGGCCGCCGCGAGGATCCGTTCGACGTTCCTCATCGCACGGTCCATCTCCCCCGCGAAGTCCTCCTCCACGTAGGCGCCGGTGTCGTCCACCGACGCCTGCCCGGACACGAAGACGAGGTCGCCGGCGCGCACGGCGGGTGAGAAGGGCAGGTGGCTGAGCGGAACGTCGCCCTCGACGATCGCCTCACGTGGCATGTCAGTTCTCCTTGTCGTCCGGTGCCGGCGCCGGTTCGTAGGTCGCGTCCGGCTCGTATGGGTACATGGGCCGCCGGCGGTTGGCGTAGGTGAAGCCCTGCACCGACAGCCGGGTGACGCCCGGGGTGTCCACCACCACCAGGTCGCCGCAGGCGTCGGCGTAGCCGGCGCGGGGACCGTTGACCCCCTTGGCCGTGATCGCCCGGAACGAGCCGGGGTCGAGGCCCACGGCCGTCAGCTGCCGGGGAGTGATCGGCTGCACGAGCTTGGAGGTCAGCACGACGGTGATGCGGTCGTCCGTGCGCAGCGCGACCATCGGACCGGCGTCGAAGTAGCGCAGGCCGCCGTGGGCCATGGTCGGCTCCTCGTACCGCCCGTCCGAGCGGCCGACCAGCACGGCGTCCAGGTCCACCGGCGCGCCGTCCTGCTCCACCGACCGGCCGCCGACGGCGATCCGGACCCGGTCGCCGACGGCACGGTCGGCCAGGCTCTCCACCGCCTGAGGGTCCAGCAGGACGACGACGATCCCGCCCACCTTCTCGCGTACGGCCGCGGCCAGCAGCACCGTCGAGTCACCGGGCCCACCGCCGCCGACGTTGTCCCCCACGTCCAGGACGAGCAGCGGCTTGTCGCCACGGTGCGCCGCGATCCGCGCGATGGCGTCCTCGACGGTGACGCCGTCGCCCTGCAGCGCCTCGCGCGCCGCCCAGACGCGCTCTGCCATCTCACGCGCCACCCGCCGCGCCGCGGCCGGACCGTCCCGGTGGGCCGCCAGCACCGACATGCCCATCTGCGGCACGTCGGCGTAGGGGAAGCCTTCCACGACGCTGACGTCCAGCACCCCGTCGCGCTGCTCCAACCGCCGCTCGTACTCGAGCAGGCCGCGCATCGGTTCCTCGCGGGTGTCCTGTCGGGTGATCGTGACCACCAGGGGCAGCTGTTCGAGCGCGAGGGCCGGACGGCGCCCGGTACGGATGATCTCGACCACCCGGTCGCGGCACTCGATGCCCCGGGCGCGAGCGTCCACGTGCGGATTCGTCTGGTACGGAAGGAGCACGTCGACGTGCTCCACCAGCCGGGGACTCACGTTCGCGTGCATGTCCAGGACAGCGCCGATCGGGACATTCGGCCCGACGACCGCGCGTACCCGCTCGGCCATCTCGGCGTCGGCATCCGGATAGCCGTCCGCCACCGCCGCGCCGTGCAGGCCCAGCAGGACGCCGTCGACGGGCAGGGCGGCCGCGAGACGCTCCGTCATCTCGTCGACGATCGTTTCGAACGCCTCGCGGGTGATCGCGCCGCACGGATTGATCCAGGCGGCGAGCAGGGGCACCGTCTCGACCGGATCGTCCGGCCGCGGTGCCAGGAACCCGGCCCAGGTAGCCTGGGATTCCGCGTAGTGGTCGACGAGCGCCTGTCCACGGTGGATGCCCCCGTCCTCGTACTTGCGCAGATCGGCCGGCACGGTGGAGAAGGTGTTGGTTTCGTGTCCCAGGCCCAGCACGGCCAGGCGTTCCCTCATGTGTCGTGTCCCTTCGTCGTTGACCACCGGCGGCGGTCAGCGGAGCCAGGCCCGAACCCGGTCCTGAACCTCGTCCAATGTGGTGGGCGTTGGGCGACGGTCGGCGCCGGTGAACCGTCCGAGGTCCTTGAGCCCGTGACCGGTCAGGACGACGCAGGGCTCATCGTCGGCGCCCAACCTCCCCGCCGCGGCGTCCTTGCGGACAGCCGCGAGCGCGAGCGCCGACGCCGGTTCGACGAAGACGCCCTCAGTGCGGGCCAGCAACTCCTGGGCGACCCACGCGTCGTCGTCGTCGACCGGCGCGCCCCACCCGCCCGACGCGGTGACCGCCTCGCGAGCCAGCTCGCCGTCTGGCGGCACGGGCAGTTGGAGCCCGGAGACCCGGGTGGACCAGTCGTCGATGCGCGGCTCGACGATCTCCTTGTTGACCGCCCGGGCGATCGGCGCGCAGCCGGCGGGCTGCGCCACCACCACGGCGGCGTCGTGCCCGCGGTCGCGCAGACCGCGTGCGGTCGCCACCAGCAGCCCGCCACCTCCGGTCGGCACGTACACGTGCGTGGCGCGCCCGTGCCCGGCGATCTCGTGTCCGATCGCGTCCGCGCCGCGCATGCCCACCGGGTTGTAGGCGTGCGCGGTGATGGTGAGCTGGAGACCCTCGGTCGTGGCGATCTCGGCGAGCCGCCCCATGACGTCCGGTCCCATCCGGTCCATGGACAGTTGCAGGACGCCGTACGGGGCGATCGAGCCGAGCTTCTCGACCGGCGCGTCGGTCAACACGCACAGCACGCCGGGCAGTCCGGCCCGCGCGCCGTACGCGCTCATGGCCGCCCCGCCGTTACCCGAGGAGGTGGCTATCCAGCCGCGCATGCCGTCGCGAAGCGCGACCGAGAGGCTGGCCGCCGCGATCCGGTCCTTGTACGAGCCGGTGGGGTTGACGTATTCGGCCTTGCCCCACAACGCTTTCAGTCCCCAGCGTTCGGCCAGCCGGGGCAGCGCGACCATCGGCGTCCCGCCCTCGCCCATCGTGACACGGGGGTCGATCAGGTCAGTCATCTCGGGTCCTCTCCGGGCGGCGCGGTGACGGTGGCGACGATCGCGAGCGTGTCGCCGACCTCGGTGCGTGAGTGGCGGCGTAGGAGCATCACGACTCCGTCGTGGGGGCTTCGGGCGTCCGCGACCTGCTCGCCGTGCTCGTCGAGAAGCGCGCCGAGCAGTGCTCCGCCGCTGACCGAGTCACCGACCTCGACCGCGGTCACGAAGTAGCCGGCGGCGCCGGCTTCGATGCCGCCGTCCGTGTCACCGTCGCCGTGGACCCGCACGGGCGCGGGCTGCGCCGGCGCGGGCGCCTCGTCGATCATCCCGAGATGGCGCAGCACCCGCAGCACGCCGCCGACGTAGCAGGTGAGGTCCGCGTGCCGGACCTGGCCGCCGCCGCGCCCCTCGACGTAGATCGACGGAATGCCGAGCGTCGTGGCCGCGGACAGCGACCGGCCCGGCGCCGTGGTGGGGTGCTCCCACAGGAACGGCGCGGCGAAGGCTTCCGCCGCGGCCGCCGACCGCTCGGAGACGTCGCCGGCATCGGCGCCGTATCCGACAAGGAGCGGCATGTCGAAGCCCTCTCCCGCAGAATGGAGGTCGATGAGCAGATCCGCTCCGGTGATCAGCTGCGAGGTCAGCACCGCCGCGACCCGTTCGGTCGGGTTGCCGAGCGGGTCGCCGGGAAACACCCGGGCCAGGTTGAGGCCGTCCAGCGGGCTGGTCCGGCGTATCGCCGACCACGCGGCCGGATGAGCGGGCGCGGCGAACCGTACGGTCCCGCGCAGCCCGGCGGGATCGAGCAGCCGCGCGACCCGGCGCGCGGCGAGGACGCCTTCCAACTCGTCGCCGTGTACGCCACCGAGCACGGCGACGGTCGGCCCCGGCGACGCGCCCCGGACCTCGAACACGTCGGGAAGCCCGCTGGGCAGGTCACCCTCGTCGTCGGCCGACATGGTCATAAGGCCTCCCGAGTCCAGCACCTGTTCCATGCACAGGAACGGGCGTTTCAGCTAGGATGCTATCGGTCGAGGCAAGCATCGAGGCAAGTCCTTGTCCAAAAGGCGGAACCAGCCAGGGCTGGAACAACGACCCGGTGGCGCACGGACCGGCCCGAGGTGGGCGGACGTCGGCGCCCACCGGCCGCGGTGGATCCAATAACATCGGGGAGAACTGATGAAGGCCCACACCCAGATCCGACGTGACGACAGGGGTACGATCGTGAAGCAGAGCGCGCCAGCAGAGTCCGGGCCGCCCTACGCACTGCGTGCGGTCGAGCGCGTCTGCGACATCCTGGATATCCTGGCCAACTCCAACAGCTCCGTGTCCCTGTCGGAGGTCGCCGAGGGCACCGGCATGCCCAAAAGCTCCGCTTTCCGGTACCTGACCGTCCTGGAAGGCCGGCACTACGTAGAGCGCGACCCGGAGACCAGCAGCTTCCGGCTGGGCCTGGCTTTCCGCCCGCAGAACACTCGTGCCGTCGAGATGCTCACCGAACTGGCGCGCCCCGCCCTCGAGAAGCTGCGCGACCAGCTCGGCGAGACCACCAACCTCGGCGTGCTGGACGGGGCCTACGTCGTACACACCGCCGTCGCCGAGTCACCGCACATCATGCGGCTGGCGGCGCGGGTCGGGGACCGGGGCTATATTCACAGCACCGCGCTCGGCAAAGCGATCTGCGCGGAGCTTCCCGAGGACCGCGTCCGGTCCATCCTCTCGGCAGCCGGGATGCCGGCGCTGACCGACAGCACGATCACCAGTGTCGACTCGTACCTGACGGAACTGAAGCGGGTACGCACCGAGGGCTTCGGCGAAGACGACGCTGAGAACCAGCCCGCCGGCCGGTGCGTGGCGGTGGTCATCCGCGGCACCGGCCTGCCGGCGGGCATCAGCGTCAGCGCCCCGGCCGACCGGTTCCCCCGCGAACAGGTCGCGGACACGGTCAAACAGCTTCGGAAGGTCGCCCGCAGTCTCAGCCGGCAGATGCGCGACTGAGACGGCGCTGCCATCGCCGCGACGCCCAGGTGCCCGTACCGCTCGCCGCGCGTCGGTGGAGGTACGGGTCCTCCGCGTCTCCCGTCATTCGGTGACACTGCGGATGAGATCGGGGCGGGCCAGGTAGCGATCGCTGAGCTCACCGCCGAGTCCGGGAGCATCTGGGACGATCATCCGTCCGTCCCGGCGCAGCCAGGTGGTGTCGACCATCTCGGGGTAGAGGTCGGACAGAAAGCCGCGCACCACCTCCTGGTATCCGACGATCCGGTTCGCGCTGGCCAGGTGGAGGCCGGCCAGGAGGTTCATCGGCCCGGTGCAGTCATGCATCGAACAGACCACCCCGAAACTCGACGCGAGCGCCAGGATGCGCTGCGCCTCGGTGATGCCGCCGCACCACGTCGGATCCAGATGCAGGTAGCTGATCGACTGGGATGAGAGCACGGCACGGTACTGCCATCGGCCCATGAGGTATTCGGACGCGGCGATCGGTACCGAGGTGCGCGCGGCGAGCGTCCGTAACGCCTCCGGGTCATGGGCGAGGATCATGTCTTCAGCCCACTGCAGGCTCAGCGGCTCGACCGCCCGAAGGATCTGCGCGGCCGGCTCGATCTGCCACTGGCCGTGCCCTTCGAGCATGAGCTCGAGGTCGCCGCCGACCGCGCCGCGGATCGCCTCGAGGATGGCCGTACCGGCCCGAAGCGCACCAGCGGAGATCCGCCGACCCTGGTCCTCGGCGGCAGCCTCGTCGAAAGGCCACACCTTCATGCCGGCGAAACCTTCGTCGCGCAGCTCCGCGGCAAGTTCCGCCGGCGCGTGCCGCCAACGCCACAGGTCATCGTGCTCCGCCGACTCGCCGCGGCCGACAGCCGGGGCAGCCGCGTACGTCCGACCGGCACAGGTGTTGTACATCCGTACGCCGCTCGGCTTGTCGTTGCCTCCGAGCAGTACGTAGACCGGCACGTCGAGAAGCTTGCCGCGAAGGTCCCACACGGCCAGATCCACGGCGGACAGCGCACGCATGTCGGTTCCCCCCGCACCGCGACGAGCCGACTGCGCGTACAGCTCTTCCCAGATCGAGCCGTCCCGGAGCACGTCCCGCCCGATGACGTACGGAGCGAGAACCTCGTGAACGTACGACGCCACGGACAACGGGGTGTAGTACGTCTCGCCCAGGCCGACGACACCCCCGTCCGTGTGGAGACGGACGAAGGTGAGTGCCGGGCTCGCACCCGCGGCGCACCAGATGGTCTCGACTTTGGAAATCTTCATCTTCACCGTTCCTGCGATGAACAGATACGCGAAAGCGGCTCCCGGCCGGCACCAACTCGACTTATGTTTCTGGCGCAGAACAACGCACGCCTTTTCGACGTCCGATCGGTCAGTCCGGCGACATGTGGCGTCACGACCACCTGTGGCAGGTCGAGTAACGGATTACCCGGATCGGGCGGCTCCTTGGCGAGGACATCCAGACCGGCGCCGCCAAGGTGCCCGGCACGCACGAGCTCAGCCAGGGCCGGTTCGTCCAGCAGGCCGCCACGGCTCACGTTCACGATCACGGCGCCCGGCCGCATGAGGGCCATTCTCCTGCGGTCGAGGATGTTCTCGGTGTCGCCCGTCAAGGGAATGTGGAGCGAGACCACATCAGCCATCGGAAGAGTCTCGTCGAGCTCATCCAATCCGGTGAGCCGGGCCAGCCCCAATTTCTTGGCCAACCGGTCATCGGGTCCGGCTCGGCGAACACAGATCACCCGCATTCCGTGCGCCCTGGCCAGTCGCACGATGGCGCGACCGCTCGCGCCCAGGCCGAGGACAAGAAGAGTTCGGCCGTGCAACTGCCGACCGGTGACCAGGTCCGTACGACCCGACCTCATCAGGTGGCCGATCTCCGACCAACGACGCAGGACCATGCTGGCCAGCGTCATCGCCCATTCGGCAAGCCCACTCGCACTGGTGAATCCTGGGCAGTTGGCGGTCGGTATGCGGTGATCCAGCAATGACCCTACGTCGTATTTGTCATAACCAACCGAGGTCAACTGCCACAGCAGCATCGAACCGGCCGCGGCCCGGGCCAGATCGGGTGAAGCCGCGCCGGCGGCGTCGACGACGACGTCGACGTCAGCCACCTGTTCGATCAGCGACCTGCTGCCGTCAACCGGGACGAGATGGTGTTCCGTGCCGATGGCCTCCGTCATGTCCACCGCCCACGGCCGCCGGTACGTCGGCTCCGACGGGACGATGTAGAGGACTCTCAAGCGATTGGCCAACGCTTCCCACTTCCCCTTCGAATCGATGCGGACCGGATACGCGTACGGGTGTCGACCGTGCTGGCCGGCCGCGGTACGGCCACCATTGGTCTACGACGACGCGCCGCCCAGCGCCGCACCGAACCGGTCCAACGTCCTGTCCAGTTCGGCGTCGCCGTGGGCCGCCGAGACGAACCAGATCCCGCGTCGCATCACCCACAGGCCCTGCGCTACGAACCGGTCGGTCAGCGCGGCGTACCCGGCGAGATCCAACTCGTTGAGGGTGCGCAGGTCGGGTACCGGCATCTGCGGCCCCAACGACACGTGGAAGGCCGCCGGCAGACCGTGCACGTTGAGCGCGACGCCGTGGTCGGCGGCGACCGCCGCCAGCCCCTTCATCAGCGCATTCCCGTAGTCAGCGACCCGGTCGTACGGCGAGTTCTCCGCCAGCAGTCGCTGCGTCGCGACGACCGCCGCCGCGGCCATTACCGAGCCGTTGAAGGTGCCCGAATGGTTCACCCGGCCCGAGCCGAACTCGTCCATCAGATCCGCGCGCCCGGCCACAGCGGCCACCGGCCATCCACCGCCGATCGCCTTGCCGTAGATGGCGAGGTCCGGCACGACCCCGTACCGCTCGACGGCGCCGCCACGGGCCACCCGGAAGCCGGTGATCACCTCGTCGAAGATGAGCACGACCCCGTACTGGTCGCACAGTTCCCGTACGCGCCGCAGGTAACCCGGCCGCGGTTCGATGCCGCCGGTGTTCACCATCACCGGCTCCATGATCACCGCACAGATGCTGTCGCCGTGCTCGCGCAGGAGTTCGGCCAGGGCGTCGGCGTCGTTCCAGTCCAGGATGAACGAGTCGTTGAGATACTCCCCGACCTGACCGTCGCTCGCCTGGCGGGCGCGCTCGTCCGGGCTGATCAGGACGTTGTCGAGCCAGCCGTGGTAATGCCCGTCGAACCGGACGAACTTCCGCCGGCCGGTGACCGCGCGGGACAGCCGCAGCGCGGCCTGCACACACTCCGTCCCGGTCAGCCCGAGCCGCAGGCGCTCGGCCCACCCGAGTGCCTGCAGAACCAGTTCGGCGGCCTCCACCTCCAGCGCCTGCGAGGCGCCGAACAGCATGCCCTGCGCGCACGCCTCCGCCACCGCGGCGTTGACCCGCTCGCACGCGTGCCCGAGAAAGTGCGGCCCCTGCCCCAGCACGTAGTCGATGTAGTCGCGGCCGTCGACGTCCCACAGGGTCGCGCCACTGGCCCGGCCGAAGAACACCGGCGGGGCGGAGAGTCGGATGTTCGAGTTGACGGCGCCGGGGATGACAGACAGTGCGCGCTCCCGCAGCCGCTTCGACTCTGCCCCGGCAAGGTCCAACGCCATGTGACTCTTTCCTTTCGTAGGTTCGGAAGTGGTGTACCGGGCCGGACGACCGTTCAGCGGTAGCCGCCGAAGAGGCGCTCGCCGTTGTCCCAGTAGACGCGCTCCAGGACGGGCTCCGGCAGGCCCAGGTCCTGGTACACACCGAGGACGAAGGCCGGGTTGATCAGCGGTGCGTCCGAGCCGAACAGCACCCGATCGGCGTCGACCGCGTGGACCAGGTCGCGCGCGTCACGGATATCGGCCTTGCTGCTCGCCAGTTCGATGTGGACGTTCGGTGTGCCGTTGACGACCGTGGCCGCCGACGGCTGCGGCCGGTGGAAGCCGGCGTGCGCGATGATGATGGGCAGCCGCGGGTGCTTCCGGGCGATCGCGACTAGCGCGGGCTCCCACCCGTCGCCGGCGTTGTGAATCTTGACCGGCCGGCCGTAGTCCGCGAGGACGTCGAACAGCCTGGCCATCTGCGGAGAACTCGTCGGCACGCCGGCTATCTCGGCGTGCACCTTGATGCCGACGATGCCGGCGGCGTCGCCCCACTTCCTGATGTGCTCCTCGGCGAGGCCGATGTCGTCCGGGTGCGCGACCAGGTACCCGAGCTGGCCCGGTTGGGCCTGGCAGGCGCGCACGGTCTGCTCGTTGCCGGCCTCCAGGTCGCCCATGATGGCGGGCACGGACGACGCCACCTGGGTACGGATGCCGAACCCGGCCAGTTCGCCGAGCAGCGGTTCCCCGGACTGTTCGGGCACCTCCCAGGGCGCGGGGAAGAAGTGCCCGTGCACGTCGAACAGGCGCTCGGGTACGGTCATGCTCACCGTGGCGGTGGGAACCGAGCCGAGGCCGAAGATCCGCGCCGCGTTGCCGCCGAAGATCGCTCGCTTCGCGGCGGTGGAGATTCTGGCCTGGAGCACCGCGTACATCGGCGACAGCGGCGAGCGGACCGGAGCGCCCGAGCCGAACAGGATCCGCTCGTGCCCGACCACCCGCGCCATGCACTCGATCGCTTCGTAGCTGCCGAGGCTGCTCGTCTCGACGTGCAGGTTCTCGTACCGCTCCAGGGCGGGAACGACCTCGGTGAAGTCCGGATACCGCGCCTCGACCAGCACGACCGGTGTCTTCGTCCGGGCGGTCAGCGCGCCGAGCCGGGCGGCGGCAGCCGGATGCAGGTGCGGTACCAGCAGCGGCAGGCCGGTCGCCTCGACGACGCGCAGGAGTCGCCGTGCCGCCTCGGTTTCCAGCGCCCAGTTGGCGTACTCGACCCAGACCGCCCGCGCACCCGCCTTCACCGCAGTGTCCAGTTCGTCGGGCAGCCGGTCGAGGTGCAGTGCCGAGGCGACGGCGACGGCCGACACCCCCTCCTCGCCCGCCAGGTCCAGCACCGACCGGTTGCCGCGCTCCCGCGCCACCCGGATCGCTGCCGAACTGCGTACTAGCGCGTGGCCGATGCCGAAGCGGCGGCGGAGTTCTCCGACGTCAGCGGCGCCCGTGGACCGGCTGGCCGGCACGTCGGGACCGACGAGCACGTTGACGTCGACGACGCTCGTCTCCAGTTCGGTCAGCGGTCCGGTGAGATTGTCGCTACTGGCCATACCCCCGCCATCCGTTCCATTGAGCCGTTCGGGAAGTCCGCACGCCGTCGGTCAGTCCGGCATCGGCTGGTACATCTGCTCGCTCACCGACGTGCGGCCGGCGAGGAAGCCGAAGTCCGCGCCCTCGTGGGCCTGCTCGACGTGGCGCACGTACAGCGAGGTGAAGCCCCGCTGCGGTGCGGCGACCGCGGGCCGCCAGCGCTCCCGGCGCCGAGCCAGCTCCTCGTCGCTGACCAGCAGGGTCAGGCTGCGGTTCGCGATGTCCAGCTCGATCTCGTCGCCGTCTTCGACCAGCCCGAGCGGGCCGCCGACCGCGGCCTCCGGCGAGACGTGCAGCACGCAGGTGCCGAAGGAGGTTCCGCTCATCCGGGCGTCCGAGATCCGCACCATGTCGACGACGCCCTGCTTGGCGAGCTTGAGCGGGATCGGCAGCATCCCCCACTCAGGCATGCCGGGGCCGCCGACCGGTCCGCTGTTCTGCAGCACGAGCACCGAACTCGCGTCGACGTCGAGAGCCGGGTCGTGGACGCGCGCCTCCAGGTCGTACTTGTCGCGGAACACGACCGCGCGGCCGCGGTGCCTGCGCAGCCCCGGTGACGCGGCCGCGTGCTTGATGACCGCGCCGTCCGGGCACAGGTTCCCGCGCAGGACCGCGATGCCGCCGTCGGCCTGCAACGGGTCGGCGAGGGGCCGGATGGTGTCCGGGTCCAGGATCTCCGCGTCCGCGCACTCGTCGGGCAGGCTCCGGCCGGTCACGGTGACGCAGTCCGGGTCGATGAGGTCGCCCAGCTCGTGGATCACCGCCGGGAGCCCGCCGGCGTAGAAGAAGTCCTCCATCTGGTGGGTGCCGACGGGGAGGACGTTCGCGATGACCGGCGTGCGCCGGGAGATCCGGTCGAAGTCGGCCGGCGTGATGTCGACTCCGGCCCGCCGCGCGATCGCGGTGATGTGGATGATCGCGTTCGTGCTGCCGCCCACCGCCATGAGCGCGGTGATGGCGTTCTCGAAGGCGGCGCGGGTGAGAATCCGCTCCGGCACCAGCCCTTCGTCGACCATCTGGACGATCCGGTACCCGCTCTCCTCGGCGAGCGCGAGCCGGCGCGAGTCCACGGCCGGGATGGCGGCGTTTCCGGGCAGCGTGAGCCCGAGCGCTTCGGCCACGATCGCCATGGTCGACGCCGATCCCATGACGCCGCAGTGACCGGCCGACCGGGCGATGCAGCCTTCGATCTCGCGCCAGGCCCGCCCGGTGATGGCCCCGGTCCGGTGCGCGGTGTCGGCCTTCCACAGCCCGCTCGAGCCGCCGAGCTCCTGGGTGCCGCGGATGCTGCGGAGCATCGGGCCGCTCGTCACCACGATGCCGGGAACGTCGGTGCTCGCCAGGCCGAGGATCATCCCCGGTGTCGTCTTGTCACAGCCGGACAGCAGCACCACGCCGTCGAACGGGTAGGCGCGGATGCACTCCTCGACCTCCATCGCCATGAGGTTGCGGTAGAGCATGGTGGTCGGCTTCATCAGCGTCTCGCCGAGCGACATCACCGGAAGCTCCAGGGGGAAACCGCCGGCGCGGCGGACTCCCCGCTTCACGTGCTCGGCGACGTCGCGCAGGCTCATGTTGCACGGTGTGGTGTCCGCCCACGAGTTGATGACGCCGATCGTCGGCCGGCCGTCGAACATGCTCGCGCTGTGCCCCTGGGAGCGCAGCCACGCCCGGCTCGACGCCGCGTTGATGCTGTCGCCCTGGAACCATTTGGCGCTGCGATGATTCCGACCGTTGTGCGGTACTGGCTCAACCTGGCTCATGTCCGCCCTCTCCGGCGTGCCTGCGAATGGGACCGGTGTCTACCGTGGACTCCGGGTCAGCCGGCGCCACCGGCGGCGTTGACCCGCACCGGGGCGCCCGAGCGGTACGACTTCTCGATCGCCTCGAGCAGCCAGGTCACCCGTACCGAGTGCTCGAGCGGGATGATCGGCTCCACTCCGTCGACGACCACGTCGATGAAGTGCCTAACCGCCGAGGCGGCGGGGCCGACGTTGCGCCCGCCGATCCGGGTTCCGCCGGTACGGGGGTAGTACATCCGCTCCGCGGTGGCGATCTCCAACTGCTCGACCTTGCGGTCGACGTGGATGTGGCGGTCCGAGGTGAGCACCTCGACGAAGGACTCGACCACGGTCGGGTAGCCCTCGGGTACGGACCATGAGGACTCGAAGGTGGCCACGGCGCCGTCGGCGAACCGCACCTGCGCGTGCACCGCGTCGGGGGTGTCGATGCCCATGCCGACGAGCACCCGTTCGACCGCCGTCGCGTAGACCTCGACGGCCGGCGCGTCGAAGAACCACGTCACCAGGTCGACGTCATGTGAGGACAGAAACCACGACGGCGAGGAGCGGTCCGCCCACGGGATCATCTTGGTGGGCACGTGGAGCGTGTCGTTCTTGCGCGCGTACGCCATGATCGGACGGCCCGCGGACGGCTGCGCGAGCTCCTGCTTGGCCTGCCAGTACGCGGGCGCCCAGCGCTGGTTGAACAGCGTCATGGCGTGCACGCCGGACCCGCGGACGGCGGCGAGGATGGCCTCGGCGTCGGCGCCGGACATCGCGAGCGGCTTCTCGATCAGCACGTGCCGCCCCGCCCGCGCCGCCGCCACGCTCGGGTTGCGGTGCGCGAAGTCCGGCGTCGCGACGATGACGATCGCGACCGACTCGTCCCGCAGCAGGTCGTCGACCGTGCGGTGGACCGGGACCGGGCCGAACTCGTCGATTCCGGTCGGGCTGCTCTGCCTGCTCACCCACCCCGCGAGGTGGGTACGCGGGTCCTCCTGCACGACTCTGGCGTGGGCCTTGGCCATGATGCCGGTCCCCACAATTCCAACACCGATGCTCGGCATGTGTTCATCTCCAACGCGGTTGAGCGGAACCGGTCATTCCTGAGCCGGGGCGTGCCCGTGGGCGACGGTGGTACCGGCGCCCGGCACGGACGAGACGAGCGTGCGGGTGTACTCGTGGCGTGGCGCCTCGAAGACGTCGACGGTCACGCCGTCCTCGACGAACACGCCTTCCTTCATCACGTAGACCCGATGGGCGAGGTACCGGACGACACCGAGGTCGTGGGAGATGAACACCACCGCGATACCCCGTTCGGACTGGATCCGCCGCAGGAGGTTGAGCAGGCTCGCCGCGATGGACTGGTCAAGGGCCGAGGTCGGCTCGTCGGCCACGAGGATCTTCGGCTCGGCGGCGAGGGCCCGCGCGATCGACACCCTTTGCCGCTGCCCGCCCGACAACGACCGGGTCTTCATCCGGCACTGCGCCTGCGAGATCCCGACCGAGCCGAGCAGCTCCATCGCCCGAGCCCGGGACGCTTTCCGATCGAGCCGCTGGCAGACGTGTACCGCTTCGGCGACCGCGTCGATGGGCCGCTGCCGTGGATTCAACGAGCTGTACGGGTCCTGGAAGATCATCTGGACGGTGGCGGCATCGGCGCGCGAGCGGCGCCCGTGCACCGGCCGGACCGGGCGGCCGTCGACGGTGACGCTTCCGCTCTGCGCGTCGACCAGGCCCACGATGGCGCGGGCGAGCGTCGACTTGCCGCTGCCCGACTCGCCGACGATGCCCACCGTCTCGCCGGGCGCGACGACCAGGTCGACGCCACGGACCGCGGGCACGTCGCCGCGCGGGGTCGCGAACGTGACGTGCAGGTCGGCCACTGTGATGATCGGCTCGGTCACAGGAACTCCTCGGTTCTGATACAGGCCGACCACCGCTCGCCGTAGGCGCCCATCGCCGGCTGTTCCCCGACGCGGCAGGCGTCGATCGCGCTCGGGCACCGGGGCCAGAACCGGCACCCGGTCGGCCAGTTGCCGGTGGTGGGCGGCTCGCCGGGGATGGTGAGGAGCTCTTTCGCCGGGTCCGCCTGGTCGACCCGCGAGCCCATCAACGCCTTCGTGTACGGGTGCAGCGGCTGCTGCCGTACCGCGCCGGTCGCCCCGATCTCGATGACCGCGCCGGCGTACATCGTCATGACGTTGTCGCAGACCGTCTCGATAACTGCCAGGTCGTGCGAGGTCAGCATGACCGCCATGCCGAGCTCGCGGCGAAGCTCGACGATCAGCTTGAGGATGCCGGCCTGGACCGTGACGTCCAGCGCGGTCGTCGGCTCGTCGAGGATCAGCAGCTTCGGCCGCTGCGCCAGAGCGGCCGCGATGACCACCCGCTGGCGCATGCCGCCCGACAGCTGGCCGGCGGTCTCCCCGATCACCTGCTTCGCCCGGGGGATCCGGACCAGCTCGAGAAGCTCCAGCACCCGGGCGCGATGCTCGGCGTCGGCCCGGCGCCGTCCGTTCGAGACGGCCTCGAGCAACTGCTCGCCGATCGGCAGGATCGGATTGAGCGAGGCCATCGAGCTCTGCGGAACATAGCCGATCTCGGTTCCCCGGATCGTCCGCCACTCCTTCTCCGGCAGGCCCACCAGTTCGCGCCCCTGCCACCGGATCGAACCGCGGGTCACCCGCCCGCCGTAGCGGGGCAGCGTACCGATCAGCGCACGACTGAGCATGCTCTTGCCGGAGCCCGACTCTCCCACGACGCCGAGCGCGCCGTTGGGTGCGATCGTGAAGTTCGCGGTGTCGACGACCATTACCTCTCCGACGCGGCGCCGCAGGGCGACGCTCACGCCGGAGACGGCCAGCAGGTCGTCGGCCGGGCGGCCGGCGCCGTCGGCGTCCCCGCGCGGCTGCGCGCTTTCCGTGCTGAGCCCACTAGGCATAGCGCGTCATCCTCTCGTAGCCGTCGGCGATGAGCTGGATGCTGAGGGCGGCGAGCGCCAGCACCGCCCCCGGAAAGACCGAGATCCACCAGGCCCGGGTGAGCATGATGCGGCCCTCGGAGATCATCGCCCCGAGCTCGGGTGTCGGCGGGCGGACGCCCGCGCCGAGGAAGGACAGCGAGGCGATCGCCAGGATGACGATCACCAGCTCGCTCAGCGCGAACGCGAAGCTCTCGGAGTACACGTTCGGGAAGACGTGCCGGATCATCACCCGCGAGCGGCCGTAGCCCAGCAGCCGGGCGGCGTTGACGAAATCGGCGTCGGCGATCACCGCCGTCCGGGCGCGGGCGACCCGCGCGTAGCGGGCCCATCCGGTCAGGATGATCGCCGACAGCACGCCGGGCACGCTCGGCCCGACCACCGCCACCACCCCCAGCGCCAGGACGATGAACGGGAAGGCGTTGATGCTGTCGACGACCAGGTTCAGGAAACCGCTCACCTTGGACCGGCCGCCCATTCCCATGACGGCGCCCACCAGCGTGCCGACGATGAGAGAAACCCCCACGGCGACCACCGCCAGCATCATGTCGAGCCGGGTCGCGGCGAACGCGCGGACGAAGACGTCCCGGCCGAGGTTGTCCGTGCCGAACAGGTGACCGGCCGACGGCGCCCGCATCGGCGGCGACGTGCCCCGGACGGGATCGAACGAGCTGAGTATCGGCGCGAGCGCGCTGGCCAGCACGATCAGTGCGAGCAGTAGCGCACCGATGAGAAACATCCGGTCGGCGTCCTTCAACCGCGAGGCCCACCTCATCTGTCACCCCCGGCTCTCGGGTCAAGGCGCTTGATCACCAGTTCCGACAGGGTGGTGATGAGCACCACGAGCACCCCGAAGACCAGCAGGATCCCCTGCACCGTGGGGTAGTCGCGGGTCGTCACCGCCCGCACCAGGCGGGTGCCGATCCCCGGCATGCTGAACACCATCTCGATCATCACCGAGGCGCCGAGGAGCTGGCCGGTGATGTAGCCCAGGAGGGCTATGGTCGGCGCGATCGACGGCCGGATCAGGTAGTGCCAGTAGAACCGCGGTCGCGAGACTCCCCGTACGATGGCGGCCTCGATGAACTCCTCGTCGAGCGTCCGCAGGACCGAAGCCCGGAAGACGCGCGCCAGGATCGGCACGAGCTGGGCGCAGATCACCAGGGCGGGCAGCCACAGGTAGGTCAGCGCCCCGGGGAACGTCGACGTGAACCCCGCGACCGGCGCCACCCCCCACCGGATGGCGAACAGCAGCAGCGCCAGCAGGCCGAGGAAGAACCCGGGCATCGCCAGCGACAGTGACGCGGCAACCCGGAACACCTTGCTGAACAGTCCCTCCGGCGCCAGGGCCAGCCGCAGCCCGAGCGGCACCGAGAAGATCAGCGCGAGGATCGCGGTCATCGCGACCAGTGACAGGGTGGGGGCGATCGAGTCACCGATGATGCGCGCCACCGGCACGCCGCTCGTGATCGATGTACCCAGATCGCCCCGCACCGCGTGGCCGAGGAAGCGGAGGTACTGCACGAAGATGTTCCCGTCCAGCCCCAGCTTCGCCCGCATCGCCGTGACCGCGCTCGGCGTGGCCTGGTCGCCGAGGATCGCAAGCACCGGATCGCCCGGTGCGAACCGCAGCACGGAGAAGGCCACCGTCGCGACGATGAAACTGACGGCGACTCCCCGTGCCACGATCTGCACCGCCCGGTGCCTGCGCCACACGTCCGTGAACCCGGCCCGCCGACGCGGCACCCTGATCGACTCACTCAACTCGGGAACTCACAGACTTCCAGCTTTCAGGCCCTGCTTGGCCTCGGCAACGGTCTGGACGATGACCTTCTGGTCGTTCTTGACCTGCAGCACCAACAGGTTGGGCGAAACCCTGCTGGCGTTGAGCTGAATGCGCTCGGTCACCGGGATGACATGCATCGCGTCCATCCAGATCTTCTGCGCCTCGGTGTACGCCTCGCGACGCTTGGCGGGGTCGAGTTCGGACGCCGTCCGCTGCATCACCTCGGCCGCCTCGGCCGGCGGGGTCCAGCCGGTGGCCTTCACCCAGAAGTCACCGGTGTTGAGCATCTGCGACAGCGTCGACTGCGCCTTCCCACCGCCGCCGGTGAAGAACAGCTGGTAGTTCTGCTTCGTGATCGAGCTGAAGTGCTGGCCCTCATCGACCGGGGTGACCTTCACCCGGATGCCGATGTCGGCGAGGTTCTGCGCGACGATCACCGCCGCCTCCTGCCAACCGCCCCGGCCGCTGCTCACCTTCATCTCGGCGTCGAAGCCGTTGGCGTACCCAGCCTCCTGCATCAGTTGCTTCGCCTTGGCGACGTCCCGCGCGCCCTTCTCCGGCAGCAGGTCGCGCTCACACAGGTCCCCGCAGTTGAACATCGGCGAGGTGGACGCCGGCTGCAGGCCGAAGAACGCCTTCTGGGAAATGGACTTGCGGTCGATGGCGTACGACATGGCCTGCCGCACCTTCGCGTTGGCGAACGGCCCACCCAGCGTCTCGTTCGCGACCACGTAGTTCGTACCGCCGACGCCCGCGTAGGACGTCTTCACCTCCGCCGGGAAATTGTCCTTACTGGACAGGGGGAGGTCGATGGCCGCGTCCAGCTCGCCACTGGTCACCTGGAGCACCCGGGAGGCGGCGTCCGGGACCGAGCGGATCTCGATCGCCTTGGCCATCATCGGGCCCTTGGGGTAGTTCGGGTTCTCCACAGCGCGGAACACGTCACTGCCAGGGGTCCAGCCTTTGTCGACCATGTACGGGCCGCCGCTGACCGGATGCTTCCAGTAGTCGGGGTCGGACTCGATGAGCTTCTTCGGGTGAAGCTGGGTGCCGCGCTCCGCCAACCAGGTCAGGAAGTCGGGGTCGGGACCCTTGAGGTGCGCCACCGCCGTGGTGTCGTCGACGACGTCGACCGACTTGATGGTGGCCACGAAGGAGGCGCCGGTGCCCTTCCGGTTGCGCTCGACCGCGTACTGGAAGTCCTCGGAAGTGATCGGTGTGCCGTCCGAATACTTCAGGTTCGGCCGGAGCTTGATCGTGGCGGTGAGGCCGTCCTTGGCCATGTCGACGCTCTCGGCAAGGTCCAGAACCGGCTTGCCGTCAGCGTTGAACCGGGTCAACTGACCCGAGGCGAGATAGATGCCGTCCATGGAGGCGGCGTCCCCGGCGACCGAACCGTCGAGGGTCACGACCGGCCCCGGGCCGGCCCACTTGAGCAGATCCACCGGCTTGGCCGGGTCGCCCTTCGCCGACCCGCCACCCGACGACCCGCCCGAACAGGCCGTCAGCGCCGCCGCTGTCAGCAGCAGGGCCCCTAACCATGCCCCTGTTCTGAATTTGAACCTCGCCATCGTGGCTATCCTCATTTCGGAAGGAAGGCAGCCTTTCAGCTCACCTCGCGGTAACCGAACTAGCGATACTCACCGTCTCCATCGCCGCGCCGGCCGGTCGCCGGCGCGGCTGTCTCGTCACGCCTAGGTGGGGCGCCGCTTCGGCGCCATCGCGGCGGTCATCTCGGGTCTGCGCTCGACGACATCGGCAAGGATCTCGTCGATGCGGGCCATGGCGTCCGGTGGAATGTTGGCCTTCCACCCGGCGACGCTCTCTTTCAGTTGCTCGGGGCGGGACGCACCGACGATCGCGGCCGCCACGTTTCGGTTCTTCAGCGCCCAGGCCAGTGCCAACTGGGCGAGGCTCAGGCCGAGGGCGTCGGCGACCGGGCGGAGCCGCTGCACCCGGCGCAGCACCTCGGGCTGCATGAACCTGTTCAGCAGCGGCTCACCGGACTCGGCCGCACCGGCGCCCCGGGATCCTCCGGGCGGCCGGGCGTCGGGCAGGTACTTACCCGTCAGCACGCCCTGCGCCAGCGGCGACCACACGATCTGGGAGATGCCAAGCTGCTCGCAGGTCGGCACCACCTCCTGCTCGATGACGCGCCACAGCATGGAGTACTGCGGCTGGTTGGAGACGAGCTGGATGCCCAACTGCCGCGCCAGGTCGGCCCCCCGGCGGAGCTGGTCGGCGGTCCACTCGCTGACGCCGATGTACAGCGCCTTGCCCTGCCGTACGACGTCGGCCATCGCCCGCATGGTCTCTTCCAGCGGCGTCTCGGTGTCGAAGCGGTGAGCCTGGTAGACGTCCACGTAGTCGGTACGCAGCCGCCGCAACGATCCGTTGATCCCCTCCATGATGTGCTTGCGGGACAGGCCGGAATCGTTGTGACCACGCGGGCCGATGGGGTTGTAGACCTTCGTCAGGATCTCCAGGCTCTCCCGCCGCTCGTGCTGGAGGGCCTCGCCGAGTACGGACTCCGCCTCGGTGTTCGCGTACGCGTCGGCCGTATCGAAGGTGCTGATGCCGAGATCGCGCGCCGCGCGGACACATGCGAACGCGTCGGCTCTGTCGGTGTGCGGGCCGTGCGTCAACCAGTTCCCGTAGACCACCCGGGACACCTTGAGGCCGGACGCGCCGAGCCGGACGTACTCCATCACGCGAGCACCTCCGAAAGTCCGGGGGCCAACCGGCGCCCAAGCCCGGCACGCCTCGTGGCCGGTGCCCGCGTGGCCGGTGCCCGCCGCGTGGCCGTCACGGCAGCTCCCGCGTCCAGGTCGGGTCGTCGAACACCCGCTCGACCGCGTTCAGCGTCCGGTCGATGTCGGCGTCGTCGTGCGCCGTCGACAGGAACCACAGGCCCCGGCTCACCGAGTTGACGCCCTGATCCAGGAGCGCGGCGTGGAACCGCAGCGTCCGCTCCCGATCGACCGTCGCGAAGTCGCGGTAGTTGTCGATCGCCGACCGGCTCGTCTGGTACGTCTGCACGATCGGACCGGGGCCGCTGGTGAGGATGTCGACGCCGGCGGCCTTCGCCCGCTCGGCGATGCCCTCGACGAGCCGCCGGCCCCGTTCCCGCAAGGGGTCGTACAGCGCGTCCCTCTGCTCTGCGATCATGCTGAGGGCCGCTGCCGCGGCGGCCATGACGACCGGGTTGGAGTTGAACGTTCCCGAGTGACCGACCCGCCCCTCCACGATGGGCCGCATGACCTCCGCGGTACCGGCGATGCAGGAAAGCGGGAGCCCGCCCGCGATCGCCTTGCCGAAGACCGCGAGGTCCGGCACGACGCCGAACCACTCCTGCGCGCCACCGGGCGCGAGCCGGAAGCCGGTGATGACCTCGTCGAAGATGAGCACGATGCCGTCGCGCCGGGTCCGCTCGCGGACGCCCCGCAGGAACTCCGCGTGCGGTTCGATGCAGCCGGTGTTGCACAGCAGCGGCTCCATCGTCACCGCGGCGATCTCGCCCGCGTGCTCGTCGAGGAGCCGGTTGAACGCCGCCAGGTCGTTCCAGGGCGCGATGACCAGCCCGTCGGCCGCGGACGGCAACTGACCGAGCGAACCGAGCACCGCGCGCGGGTGGTCGGCCGGTCCGGCTTCGTCCAGGCTGGGGTGCAGGCTGAACAGCGCCGAGTCGTACCAGCCGTGGTAGTGCCCCTCGAACTTGAGGACCTTCGGCCGGCCGGTCAGCCCCCGAGCCAGCCGCCAGGCACCCTGTACCGCCTCGGAGCCCACGCTGTTGAACCGGACCAGCTCCGCGCACGGCACCAGCTCGCACACCAGCTCCGCGACCTCGACCTCGAGGGCGTGCTGCGCCGAGTACACCTGCCCGCGGGCAAGCTGCTTCGTCACCGCCTCGACGATCCGCGGGTGCGAGTGTCCGAACAGGAGTGGGCCCTGGCCCAGCACGTAGTCCACGTACTCGTTGCCGTCGACGTCCCACAGGTGCGAGCCCGACGCGTGGTCGATGTAGAGCGGGGGTGCCGAGGTGGTGCTCCGCCGGATGTCGCTCGACACTCCCCCGGCGATCACCTTGCACGCGGCGTCGTACAGCCGGGCCGACTCATTCAAGCTGCGCACTGGGGCTCCCCCTCGTAGGTGGTGACGGATGTGCGGTCGTGCGCTATCAGCCGCGTCCGGGCGGCGCGTGCGCGGGCTCCGGCTGTGGGGTTTCGGGTACCGGGGTCAGCGCGGTTCCGCGCTCGAACCAGCTGACGAGGTTGTCGACGACGAGCTGGCCCATGGCGCGCCGGGTGTCCACACTGGCCGAACCGACATGTGGCAGCAGAACCGCGTTGGGCAGGGCCAGCAGCTCGCCGGGGACGTGCGGCTCGTTTTCGAAGACGTCGAGGCCCGCGCTCAGGATGGTGCCCGACCGCAGGGCGTCGATCAGCGCCGCCTGGTCGATCACGGAGCCGCGGGCGACGTTGACCACGATGCCGCGCCCGCCCAGCCGCCGGAGGACGTCGGCGTCGACCAGGTGCCGCGTCGCCGGTCCGCCCGGCGTCGCGATGACGAGCGTGTCGACCTGGTCGGCGAGTTCGGCCAGGGTGGCACAGTAGCGGTACGGGACGGCCTTGGGCCGGCGGTTGTGGTATCTGACCTCGACACCGAACGGTTCGGCGCGCCTGGCGATCGCCTCGCCGATCCGGCCGAGACCGAAGATTCCCAGCTTCCGCCCGCGCAGGGTGGCCGGGGCCAGCCGGAACGGTCCGCTGCGCCACTTCCCTTCGCGCAGGTACCGCTCCGCCTGGGGCAGTTCGCGCACGGCCATCAGCAACAGGCCCAGCGCCACGTCGGCGACGTCGTCGGTCAGCACGTCCGGGGTGTTGGTCACGATGATCCCGCGCCGCGCCGCCTCGACGGCGTCGATGGAGTCGTAGCCGACGCCGAAGCCCGACACGATCCGCAGATTGGGCAGACGGTCCATCAGGGCCGCGTCAACGGGTGGGCTGCCGGCGGTCGCGATCGCGGTCACCGTGGCGCCACGGGTGCGCAGCGTCTCATCCTGGTCGCTGTGCTCCCAGAGCCGGATCACGTCGAAGCGCGCCGCGCAGGCCGCCATCACGTGCTCGGTCATCGGGCCGGGCATCAGGACAACCGGGTGCGTCATCTCATCCCTTTTCCACTCGAAGGTGCCGGGCGCGAACTCACCGGGCTCCCGAGCCGGCCACGAAGCGGTGCCTCATCTCTCCGATTCCCTCGACGTAGCTCACCAGATCGTCACCGGGGGCGATGGACCGTTGGGGCTCCCTGCTGAATCCGACGCCCGCGGGCGTGCCGGTGAAGATGACGTCACCGGGCAGCAGCGGAAGGACGTGCGACAGCCGGCTGATGAGGACGGGCAAGCTGTAGATGAGATCCCGGGTACGCGCGCACTGCACCTTCTCGCCGTTGAGGGAGCAGCCGAGCTCGAGGTCGGTGGGGTCGTCGAACTCATCGGGGGTGACCAGCCAGGGGCCGGTCGGGGAAAAGCCGGCGAACGACTTCGCGAGGCTGAACTGGGGCGCGGAGCCCCTGGTCTGCGAGATCCGCTCCGACAGGTCCTGGCCGACGGTGAGCCCGGCGACGTGGTCCCACGCGTCCGCTTCGTCGACCCGTTCGGCACGCCGGCCGAGGATGGCGACCAGCTCGACCTCCCAGTCGGTCATTCCGCCGTCCGGCAGCGCGATCTCGCCGTACGGACCGGTGAAGCTCGCCGGGAACTTGGTGAACACGGTGAGATCGGTGGGGACCTCATAGCCCGATTCGGCCGCGTGGTCGCGGTAGTTGAGCCCGATGGCGAAGACCTGCCGCGGCGCCGGCGCCGGCGGCCCCAGCTCGGCGAGGTCGAACGACTCACCGGCGGGCAGGGTGGCGTGGCGTGCCCAGTCGTGGAAGGCGTCCCAGTCCGCGTACACCGACTGCGGGTCCGGACCGAACCGGCCGTCGCTGGCCTTCTCCACATCGACCGCCTCGGAATCTTTCACCAGGGCCAATCGACCCGCAACGTTCGCAACCCGCACGCGGCACTCCCAGAGAAGGATGGGGATAGCTGAATTCGCTATATTGAATATGGAGGTTTGTGCAGGCGATGTTATCGGTCGGGGCAGCGCTGTCAAGGGGTGGCATAGGATCTCCCCTGGAGGTATGAGATGAACCAAGGCCGGGTGCAGGACTCGCCCCTCGCCCATGTAGCGGCCGAGCGCATCGCGGCCATGGTCCAGAACCTCGCTCCCGGCGCCCGTCTGGGCACCAAGAACGACCTCCGGTTGGCCGTCGGCGTCAGCGTCGGAACGTTCAACGAAGCGCTGCGCCTGCTCCAGTCGAGAGGAATCGTCTCGGTCCGAACCGGTCCGGGCGGCGGCGTCTTCGCCGCCGCCCCGTCACCGATCGTGCGGCTGGGCAACTCGGTGCTCGCCCTCGACGCCGCCGACACGTCGGTCGCCGACGCCATCCGCATCCGCGACGCCCTCGACCCGCTACTCGTGGCGGACGCCATCCGCCACTCCTCCGCCTCCGACATCCAGGCCATGCGCGAACTGCTGCGCGCCATGGCCGAGGCCATCGAGACGGAGGACTCGACCTCGTTCACCCGTGCGAACTGGGCGCTGCACGCGCGGATCGCCGCCGTCAGCCCGAGCGCGATTCTTCGCTCGTTCTACTGCAGCCTGCTCGAGATCATCGAATCGCACACGGTGTTCGTGCTCCCCGCACACGAGGCGCACGCGATGTACCTCCGGGAGCGGTACGACCTGCACGCCGCGCTCGTGGACGCGATTGCGGAGCGCGCGGCAGACAAGGCGCAAAGTCTCGTTCACGCCCACAACACGAGCGCCCACCAGCAGGAGTCCGGGCACCTCGACGCCCCGACCCCCAGGGGCGGGTCGGACCCGGTTCTGGCTTCCGTTCCGGCCCTTGACCGGGGCGAGGCGGGACGGTGACCGCGACCGGGGTGCGCCGAACACCGGCCGGGACCTCGACGGATGTCATCCCCGCCCGACAACTCCCTTCAACGGAGCCGCACCCATCGGATTTCCGCTCGCGATGATCGCCGCGATGAGCGCGTCGACGGGCCCCGCGGCAGCTCGGGCGCTCGTCAGCAGGACAAGATCGATCTCACCCAGTTCCGGCAGGCGGGCGCTGACCGGTAGTTCAACGAGGTCCTCAGGGACCATCGTGCGCGCAAAGATCGCGATGCCGAGCCCGGCGCGGGCGGCCGCGATCACACCATTGACACCCCGAACCGTACAGGTGACGCGGTAGCTGAGACCGGCGCTTTCCAGCGCCTGCACGCCGAGGGAGCGACTCAGGCTCGGCGCCTGATACACGATCAGCGGCACCGGGCGACCCGGTTCTACGGTAGTGCCGTCGACGGCGGCCCAGACGAGCCGGTCACGCCGTACCAGACGGCCGCGCCCCTCCCCCGCGGTGGACTTGACGAACGCGACGTCAAGATGCCCCGATTCCACGCGGCGCTGCAGGGTGACGCTCTGCGAGACGGTGAGCTCCAACGCGATACGGGGGTAGAGCTGCCGGAAGTCGCGAAGGATCCTCGGTACCGACGTGAGCGCCAGATCGTCGGTCACACCGAATCGCAGCCGACCGCTCAAGCCGGAACCCGTGAAGTACGCGACCGCCGGCTCGTACGCGGCCAGGATCGACCGCGCGAAGCTCGCCATCGCTTCACCGTCGGCGGTGAGGGTCACCGTGCGGGTGTCGCGGATGAACAGTGGGCGACCCACCGCCTGTTCCAGCTTGCGAACGTGCTGACTGACAGTCGGTTGGCGAATGCCGAGGGACGCCGCCGCCTTCGTGAAGCTGAGCGACTGTGCCACGGCGAGAAACGTCCGCAACTGGTCCGGATCGTACATCGATCATCGCCTCTCATAATGTTTCGCAATTACATTAATACGATCAATTAGCTTTAGGAATGAGGTGGGAGTGGCGAGGATCAGATTGGCCCACATCACGAGGTTTGGATAACTGTTGAGTAGCGCGCCCAGAAGAGCCGAGTGTCCTCAACCGTCGGATCCACCGCCCACCCCGCCGTCGCGCGGCTGGGCAACCCTCAGCTCGCTGCAGGCACGGAACTTCCGGATGTTCGCGTCGGGTCAGATCGTCTCCAACACCGGGATCTGGGTGCAGCGCATCGCCCAGGACTGGCTGGTACTCAGCATCACGCACAGCGCGACCGCCGTCGGCGTCACCACCGCCCTGCAGTTCATGCCGACACTGCTGTTCGGCCTGACCGGCGGGTTGATCGCCGACCGCTACCCGAAGCGGCGCGTGCTGCTGGCGACGCAGGTCGGAATGTCGTCCATGGCGGCAGCGCTCGCCCTTCTCACCTTGACCCACCAGGAGGCGGCATGGCACGTCTACGCCATCGCGTTCGGTCTCGGAACCGTCACAGCAGTCGACAATCCCGTCCGGCAGTCGTTCGTCAATGAGATGGTCGGCCCGGATCAGCTACGCAACGCGATCAGTATCAACTCGTCGGTCTTTCAGCTCGCCGCGCTGATCGGTCCGGCGATCAGCGGTGCGCTCATCAGCGCCGTCGGCGCCGGCTACGCGTTCGCCGTCAACGCCGCCTCGTACGTCGCGCCCCTGACCGCGCTGTTGCTCATGCGCGACGACGAGCTCATCAGATCGCCGAGGGGGGACACGATGAGCCGTCAGGTGAGTGCCGGGCTGCGCTACGTCGCGGGCCGGCCGCAATTGCTGTGGCCGATCGTCCTCGTCGGCGTGTTCGGCATGTTCACCAGCAACCTTCCCGTCACGCTCGCCGTTTACGCCAAGACTGTGTTTCAATCCGGGCCGGGCGGCTACGGACTTCTCAACTCCGTGGTGGCGCTCGGCTCGCTCGGCGGCGCGTTGGTCTCCACTCGGCGGACCCGGGCCAGGTTAAGGGAACTGGTCGGTACCTGCCTCATCCTCGCCACGTTGGAAATGCTCGCCGCAGCGGCACCAGACCGGTGGAGCTACTGCCTGTTCCTTGTCGCGGTGGGTGCGGCCACCCTGCTGCTGTACACCTCGGCGAACTCGATGGTGCAACTGGCAGCCGACGATTCGATTCGCGGCCGAGTGATGGGCGTGTACCTGGTCGTCTTCATCGGCGGTGGCGCGCTCGGCGGACCCCTGCTGGGCAGCATCGACCAGCACTTTGGCCCACGCATCGGCATGTTGCTCGCCGGAGCGGTACCCGCGGTGGCGACCGTCCTCGTCGCGCTCAAACTGGCGCACGATGGCCGTCTGCGGGTCCGGTTGCGTCGGCGTGGTCCGCTCAGCCATCTGGTGGCGATAGTCCACCGGTAACGGCTATTAGACCGTCGCGTTTCCAGAGGTCGCGGACCGGTCCGGCGGCCATGACACGACACGCGGGGAGCACACGGCCGCCGTGAACCGCACTGAACTGCTCCGAACGGCATCGAACTGTTGCGAACAGGCGCCGCTGACCTGCGCCGCCTCGTGTTTGCGCTGGTCACAGCGTCGCAGCGTCCACGTTCACACCGAAGAGGTCACTGGTTCGATCCCAGTATCGCCCACCAGCATTTATGCAGGTCAAACGCCCGTCACCGGAGCTCCGGTAACGGGCGTTTCCCGTTGTGACCTTTACGTTGGGAGCAAACTGGGAGCACATGATCGTCGTAGACTCGCCTGTGGAGCGTCCCGGTGGACGTCGACGGTCGATCCCCACGCGCGATCCGGGGCTGTGGCGGTCACGCCGCCGGCACCTCCCCCGCCACGTGGCCACTGTCGTCGCCGGTGGCCGGCGCCAACGGCTGGAGGCGTTCCCAGCGGCGTTGCAGCGCGTCGACGAGGTGTTGGCGCATGGCGGGGGGTGACGTGGCTGTAGATGCCCCGGACGCCGCCGAGGCGGTGACCCAGCCGTCGGGCCTGGGCGATCTCGGGGATGCCGTCCTCGATCAGCCAGGTCTTGTGCGTGTGCCGGAGATCGTGGAAGTGCATGCCGGCCAGGATCGGCGGGATGCCGGCGGCAGGGTCGCCGGCGACGGCGGGGGTCCAGGCGCGGCGGTTGAAGTTGGAGCGGCGCTGGAAGCCGCCCCTCGCGCCGGGGAACACCATAGGGTGATCGTGGCCA
>NZ_JAATVY010000024.1 GCF_011947195.1 Planosporangium thailandense
CGGCTCCCGGAGTTCATCCCACCCACATACATCGACCCGACCCAACGCCCCCGACGCAACCGCTACCACCGACGGCAGTGACAGCAGCGAGCGTCGATGATGACCGGAGCGGCGAACGTCTGCGCCCGCCCGCCAACCCCGACGGACCCTGGCCACTCGTACCGGCTAGCCAACCTTCGCCCCGGCGTGGATCGCCACCGCATCGTGAGCGGGAACGTCGGCGCCGAACCAGCCGCCGGTGTCGACGGTGATCACGGGACCGGTGCACGACCCGCCCGTGAAGTCGCCGTGGATGACATCGCAGTACCGGCCCGCTGGCAGGTTGGAGTGGTACCGCCGGCCGGTCACGGCGTACCCCTCGTTGTTGATGGTGAGGTACCCGGCACTGCCCCGGCCGAAAGCGATCTGGTTGTTGCCGTTGTCGTACCAGTTGACGACCGGGGTGCCGTCGACCGCGTTGTGGAACCCGACCATATTCGCGATCACCTGCCACCGATGCTCACAGCGCCAACCGGAGAAGCACGTCGTGTCGAGGGTCCGGCCAATATTGTCCGAGGGCGGCCCCTGGTCATTGTTGCTGAAGTCGTAGCTGGACATGACCGTCGGCGAGCCGTACGGCCAGGCCAGCATGAACGCGTTCGCGAGCGCGTACAGGCCGTTGTCCTTGTACGTCAGGATGTCGCCGCCCTGCCGTTGGGTGTCGTGGTTGTCAATGAAGACGTTGGCCTTGTCGCTGGGCAGGTAGCCCCAGGCCTCACCGAAGCTCGACAGGTAGGAGAGCTTGCCGGTGCGGAAGATCCGGCCGAGGTCCCGGCCGTAGCGGAACTCGTGGACGTCACCGTTGCCGACGTACTCGCCCGGCTGCACCGGCTCGCCCGCACCGTAGATGACCTCCTGGACAATGTAGACGGAGCGGGTCAGCTTCGCCTCGATCGCGGCGATGTCCGTGGACGGGATGTGCTTGGCCGCGTCGATGCGGAACCCGTCGACTCCGAGCGACAGTAGGTCGTTGAGGTAGCCGGCGATCCGGCCGCGCACGTACTCGGATTCGGTGGCGAGATCGGCCAGGTTGACCAGTTCGCAGTTCTGGATCTCGTACCGGTCCTGGTAGTTGACGATGTCGTCGTTGCCGTTGCGGCCGCAGTGGTGGAAGTCCTGGTACTGGTAGATGTTGGTGTAGCTGTAGTGGCTGTAGGAGCCGCCGGCCCAGCCGAAACCAGCGGTTTCCTGGCCGGACATGTGGTTGATGACCGCGTCGATGATGATCTTGACGCCGGCGCCATGGCAGGCGTTGACCATCGACTGGAACTCCGCCCGGTTACCCTTGCGGGACTCGATCCGGTAGCTCACCGGTTGGTACGCCACCCACCACTGCTGCCCCCGCACGTGCTCCTGCGGCGGCGATACCTGCACGTATCCGTAGCCACGGGGGCCGAGGAAGCTCTGACACTCGTTCGCCACCGAGTTCCAGTTCCACTCGAACAGATCCGCGATGACCTTCTTGCTGCCTGTCAGCGAGGCAGCTGCGGGCGGGGCGGTCGGACCGACCGCCGTGAACACGGTGACCGCGGCGAACGCGGCCAGGACGAGGACGGTGAGGAGCCCTGAGGGCGACCGGCGGCGATGCATCGGACCTCCCGAGAGGCGACACGAATGAGGAGAAACGCCGGGCGCGGCCGGAAACATGACCGCAACGTTGACGCAAAGTTAGAAAGAACTTTCAAGGGTGTCAATAGATTGATGGGAATCTACATTGCAGCGAGGGTGCGGGGAGGTGACCGGCGAGGGTAAGCCGAGGTCAGCGCCGGTCCGACAGGCACCCGTCACCGACAGCAGACATGGTCACGACCGCCCGGCTCTGACGTACGGCGGGACTACTGAACGCACCCGAGGTAATCGATCACGCTGGAGCGACGGCACACGGAGGCACGGCACACGGAGCGACGGCACACGGAGCGACGGCACAGCCGACCACGACCGACCAGGGGCCGTCGATCCGGCGCCGCCGGATCGTGGAGCCCGCGGCTGACGCTGCCCCTACCGCTCGCCGTGCCGCAACTGCTGGCCGGCGTACCCGGCAGCAGAAGCCGGTATGTCCGGGAACCCCACGCTCCCGACCCGCTGGTCGACGAGCGCCCGGCCGCGAGCGACCGGCCACCGGTACGCCCACTGGTATCGGGTGTGACGTACCGCGCCTGCCGTAGCCGCCAGGAGCCGTAGCCCTCACGGGTGGGCGACGTTAGATATTGACGTATGGCAGATATTCGGCGCGCGAGAGGTGTCGACACACGGCGACGACACCTGTCCGGACGCGATCGCAGCCAGGAGGTCGCCCGATCCCTCCCGACCGCTCCCAAGATGTCGGTTCTCGAGCGCTGTGTCGTAGTCTTAACGGCGTGTCGCGGCCAATCCCCCAACGCCAGCCGCGCAATGCTGGATACTCCCCCTCTCGAAGGAGATCGACAATGATCAAGCGCTCCCGTCTGTTCGGCGGGAAGACCCGCGTCACCTTCACCCTGCCGGCGGACGAGCCGGCCGGCGACGTGAGCGTGGTCGGCACCTTCAACGACTGGACGCCCGGCCGGCACCAGCTCGTCGCCCGGCGCAACGGCACGCGTAGCGTGTCGGTGACGCTCGGGCCCGGCGAGTACCGGTTTCGCTACCTCGCAACCGGCGACGTCTGGCTCGATGACCAGAGCGCCGACCGGGTCGAGGACAGCGCGTCCGTCATCGAACTCTAGGGTCACCGAACTCCAGGATCGGGGGCCTGGCTCCGCCCGGATCGAATCACCTCAGCGTGCCCGTACGGTCGGCCAGCTTGCGGGCGGCATCGCGCCGGCTGAACCTGCGCCGAGGGAGCAACCACCGGCGGAGTCGGGAAAGAAGCCGGTTGACGGTCGAGACTGGAACCGGTGCATGGTTCCCGACGGGCGCCGCCCGACAGGCGCCGGTCACTCGATGAGCGCCGAGTAGACCAGTTGTCGAAGCTGCGAGCGCAGCGGGTACGTGCTCGACGGGATCAACTGGGTGAACAGCAGCGCGGTCAGCTCCTCGACCGGGTCGACCCAGAACGCGGTGCTCGCCATGCCGCCCCAGTAGTACTCCCCCACGCTACTGGGTACCCGGCTCGGGATCGGGTCCTCGACGACCGCGAAGCCGAGCCCGAAGCCCATGCCGTCGAGCGTGGTCTCGGCGAAGCCGCCGGTCGACAGTTCCCCGAGATCGTGCCCGTGCGGAAGGTGGTTGCGGGTCATGAAGCGGACGGTACGGGGGCTGAGCAGCCGTACGCCGGCCAGCTCTCCGCCGCGCAGCAGCATCTGGCTGAACCGGTGGTAGTCGGCTGCCGTCGAGATCAGCCCGGAACCGCCGGACAGCAGCGCCGGCTTCCGCAGCGCCAGCCGACCGAGATCGTCAGCGTGCGTCGCATGGCCGTCGATCGGGTGCGGTGAGTACAGCCCGGCCAGCCGCTCCACGTCGTCGCCCGCCACCCACCAGCGGGTATCGGTCATGCCCAGCGGCTCGAGGATGCGCTCATCGAAGAAGGTGTCCAGGCTGAACCCGCTGACCACCTCGATGAGCCGGCCGAGGACGTCGGTGGCGACCGAGTAACCCCAGGCGGTGCCGGGATCGAACAGCAGCGGTAGCCGGGCCCAGACCTCACACGCGTCGGGCAGGTTGACGTTCTCCGGCGGGTACAGGTCGTAGCCCTCATCGCGGTAGAGCCGGTCCACCACCGAGTTGTTCATGAAGCCGTACGTCAGCCCCGAGGTGTGGGTGAGCAGGTGCCACACCCGGATCGGTTCCGTCGCCGGCACCGTGTACGGGCGCAGCGCCGAACCCTTGTCGTAGACCCGCACATCGGCGAACTCCGGCAGCCACCGGCTGATCTCGTCGGTGAGCTCGAACAGCCCGGTCTCCCACAGCATCATCGCCGCGACCGAGGTGATCGGTTTGGTCATCGAATAGATACGCCACAGCGTGTCGGGCTCGACCGGGATCTGCTCCTCCCGCTTGCGGTACCCGCAGGTCGACGCGTGCACGACCGCGCCGCGCCGGGTCACCACGATCTGCCAGCCGGCCAGCTTGCCGGAATCGACGTACCGGGCGAAATGGCGGTCGATGCGCTCCAGCCGATTCGAATCGAAGCCGAGCCGGTCGGGGTCAGCGGTGCGCTCGATCGCGGTAGCGGGCAGGGGCGCGACGCTGCGTTCCATCCCGAAAGCCTATTGCGGCGCGAAACCGGTGCCAGGCGTGCTCCACCGAGCGGGTCGGGCGCACCGCGTGTCGCCAGCTCGAGGCGTACTGTCGCCAGCTCGAAGCGTGCTGTCGCTAGCTGGAGGCGGCCACGGCCGCGACGGCTTCGATCTCGATGAGCATGTCGGGCCGGAAAAGGCCTGCCACCTGCACGAGCGAACTCGTCGGCGGCCGCGTGGTGTTGACGAACTGGTCGCGTACGGCACGGACGGTGCCCAGCGCCGAGGTGTCGACGACGAAGATCGTCAACTTGAACACGTCGTCCCAGGTGGCACCGGCCGCCTCGAGCGCACGCCCGACGTTCTGCATCGCCAGGCGCGTCTGGGCCTCCCAATCGGCTGCGGCCGGCGCGCCGTCGGCGTCGATCGGCACCTGACCCGAGGTCCACACCAGCCGGCAGCCCGGCGGAATGCTCGCCACGTGGCTGTACCCGTTCGTCGCGGGCAGCGTCGCGGGGCTGCTCAATTCGATGTGCGCCATGGGTGCGATCTTGCCGTGCCCGGCATCGCGCACGCGCACGGGGTCCCGCTCGGCCCCGATCACGTGAGCCACCGGTCATGAGACTGCATGACGGGGAGACCGCGTGACAGGGAGTCCGCGTGACAGGCATGAAATTGCGAGGATCCTCGAACGCGCAACTGTGGTGATGGGCGCAGTGGTGATCGCACGGGTACACCGCCCGATATGGTCGAGTTGTGAATAGGAGCGTCTCCGGGCGTGACACCGTCGACGAACTGGTCGACGCGTGGCGTGCCGAACTTCCGGCGGCGGCCGGCCTGGAACTGGAGCTGGGTAAGCGGGCCGCCCGCCTCACCGCGCTGCTCGACGAGGCCACCAACGCGCAGTTGAGCCGCTTCGGTCTGACCCGGGCCGAGTACGAGGTGCTGGCCATTCTGCGCGCGGAAGGCCCGCCGTACCAGCTGCGGCCGACCGACCTCACCAGCCGCCTGCTGCTGTCCTCGGGCGGCACCAGCAACCTGCTGCGTCGCCTGACGGATATCGGCCTGGTCGAGCGGGAGGCCGACGCCCGCGACGCCCGGAGCTCGTGGGTACGGCTCACGTCCGGCGGACGAGAGATCGCCGAGATGGCGGTACGCGCGGCGAGCGGCGCCCAGGCGGCGCTCCTGCGCTCGGTGCCGGAAGACACGGCCAGGGCGGCGATCGACGCCCTGCGGGAGGTGCTGCTCGCGCTCGGCGACGAGCCGCGCGCGCGGATCAGATGAGGCCCGAGTCAGGTGAGGCCCGAGTCAGGTGAGGCCCGAGTCGGCCAAGGCCCGGATCAGGCGAGGCCCGGATCAGGCGAGGCCCGGATCAGAAGCGGAGCTCCAGGGCGGTCTCGCGCTACTCCGCCGCGCCGACGGCGACAGGGACGGGCGGCGCCGGCCGTACCAAGTGTGCGGACAAGACCGAAACCGTACCTCGTGGCCGGAATCAGCAACCCGCACGCTCCCGCCGGCCGGCAGCGGCGCGGTGACCGCTGACCGCGCGCCGGGAGATGGAGTATCCGGCACCGCTCCGGTGCCCGCCTTCACCGTACCGGCGCTCCCGGATCACCACGGTGGTGGAGAGTCGGGTCGGCGAATGACGCACCCGCGCCGGGTCACGTCGCGTCAGCCTGCTCACCGCGCGCCGCTTGACCTCAATCCCGCTTGATATTGCACTCTCGACATAGATCCGACGTCGAGAGAGGCGACATGTGAAAAGCAGCCCACTCGCGGCACCGTACCGCGCGCTCACCATCGGGATCGTCACGCTGGTGTCGCTGGTCGCCTTCGAGGCCGTCGCCGTGACCACCGCCATGCCGACCGTCGCGCGGGCGCTGCACGGACTCCCGCTGTACGCCCTCGCGTTCGGTGGCGCACTCGCGGCCGGGGTGGTCGCGATGGTCGTCTCCGGTGGCTGGAGCGACGCGAAGGGCCCGGCCGCCCCGACCTGGACCGGCGTCGCGGCGTTCTGCGCCGGCCTGGTGATCGCCGGGTCGGCGCCGACCATGTGGCTGCTCGTCGTCGGCCGGGTCACCCAGGGCTTCGGCGGCGGCCTGATCACGGTTGCGCTGTACGTGGTCGTCGGCCGCGCGTACCCTTCGCACCTGCACGCCCGCGTGTTCTCCGCGTTCGCGGCGGCGTGGGTGGTGCCGTCGGTTGCCGGGCCGACGCTCGCCGGCCTCATCGTCGAGCGTGCGGGTTGGCGGTGGGTCTTCCTCGGCATCGTCCTCCTGACCGCGCCGGCTGTCCTGCTGGTACGGCGCGGACTGCGCGCGCCGGCCGAACCCGACGGCGACCGCCACGCCGAGGGTGGGCGCGCCGGAGGCGACGAACCACGCGGACGGACGGCACGCATGGTGTGGGCGGTCGGCGCCGCGGTGAGCCTGGGGCTGTTGTACGTGGGCGGCCAGCAGCGCGGTCCGGGTGCGCTCGTACTGATCGCCGTGGCACTGGCCGGACTGGTCGGGTTCGCGCCCCGGCTGCTCCCACGTGGCACGTTCGCCGCGCGACCCGGCCTACCCAGCATCGTGCTGCTGCGCGGTCTCGCCGGGGCGGCCTTCATCCAGGCGGACGTCTTCCTGCCGCTGCTGCTGTCCCGGGAGCGCGGCTTCTCGCCAGCCTCGGCCGGGCTGACGCTGACAATCGGTGGCGTGTCCTGGTTTCTCGGCTCCTGGTACCACGGCTCCCGGTACCACGGCTCCCGGTACAACCGGTCCCGGTACCGCGATCGCCGGGGTGAGCCGCTCGCACCCACCCGCCACCTCCGTACCGGCCTGGTGCTCATCGCCGCCGGCATCGTCACCGCCGCCGCGTGCGTCGCCCCGGCCGTGCCGGTCGTCGTGTGCGTCGTCGGCTGGACGTTCGCCGGCTTCGGCATGGGGCTGTCGTACCCGGCGATGGCCGGGCTGACGCTGCGGCTGTCCCCGCCCGCGGAGCAGGGTGCCAACAGCTCGGCCCTACAGCTGTCGGACTCGCTGTTCTCCACGACGGTGCTCGCGGTCGGCGGCACGCTGTTCGCCGCCTGGGTCTCGTCGTCGCCCCGGACGGCGTACCTGTCCGGCTTCGCGATCGCCGAGGCGCTGGCCCTGCTGGGCGTCCTCGTAGCCGGCCGGGCCGGTGTGCCGACGCCGGCCGCCGAGGCTGCCCCGCCGGTGCTGGCCGGGCAGCGCACGGAAGGCTGACCGGCCGGCAAGCTGACCGGCCGGCAGGCTGACCGGTCGGCAGGCTGACCGGTCCACCAGCCCCGCGGCACCCGACGGTGAGCGCCACCCGACCGGCGTCACCCGAAGGTACGGCCGTGGCGATCGCGCGGTTTCAACCTCGTCGTCGGCATGGCCGGCGCCGGCAGCGGACCACCGTCGTAGCCGGTGACAGTGCCGAACCGGCGGCCGGAACGCCAGTCCTCACGCGCTTCGACGATCTCGTCGTGGCTGCGGGCGACGAAGTTCCACCACATCACGAGGGGCTCGTCGAACGGTTCGCCGCCGAGCAGGAACAGCCGTGCGCCACCGCCGCGGATCGCCAGCTCCGACCGGCCGTCGCCGAGGTACAGCACCGACCCCGGCGTGAGCGTCGCGCCGTCGACCTCGGCGATGCCGGTCAGCACGAGCACCGCGTATTCGAAGGCGGGCTGGAGCGGCAGCCGGGTGGCGGCACCGGCCGGCAGGGCGATCTCGGCACCCAGCAGCGGCGTGTGCACCAGTGCCGGCGAGCGCGCGCCCGCGAGGTCGCCGACCACGACGGTGATCTCGGCGGCACCGTCCCGCAGTACAGGCACGCTCGGGTGATGCTCGAAGCGCGCCGGCCCGTGGCGCGCCGCGTCGGGCATCGCGATCCACAGCTGCAGTCCATGCATCGCCGGCGGATGCGCGGAGGGCGACTCTTCGGAGTGCGCGATGCCGTGGCCGGCCGTCATCAGGTTCACCTGGCCGGGGACGATCGACTGCCGGTTACCGAGGCTGTCGCGGTGCAGGATCTCCCCCTCGACCAGCCAGCTGACCGTCTGCAGGCCGGTGTGCGGGTGCGGCGGGACCCGCATCCCCGGCCGGCCCGCGACGTCGTCGGGACCGAAGTGGTCGACGAAGCACCACGCGCCGACCATGCGACGCGTTCGCTGCGGTAGCAGCCGGCGGACCGTCGTGTAGCGGCCGAGCGGCACGTCGTGCCCGGGCAGCAGCAGGCTCGTCGGCTCACCGGTGACCGCGGGGGGCGGCGGGTTGGTCATGCGCTCGACTGTACGGCCGGGCGGCGCACATCGGCGCGGCCGGCCCGGCCCGGTGGGAGCCGCGACGCCACGGCTCCCACCGGGCCGCGCCTCACCCCGCGATTTCGGCCGAGGGCGTCCGGGCGGTGCCGGACCGGCGACCCGGACGCCGCTCCGCGGAGTTGGCGTCCATCCACGCCTGGAGCGCGGGGCCCGACTCGAAGCTGGCGATCATCGCGTACCGGGGAGCCGACCCCGTGTGGTAGACCGCGTGCCAGAGCCGCTCGGTGTCGACGACGAACTGGGCGCCCAGGGGCAGCGGAATGCGATGCTCGGTGGTGGGGTCGTCGCGGTCTTCGCGCAGGATCATGTAGCTGTCCGGGTCGTCGGTCAGGTTCACCCAAGCGCGTACCACCCAGCCCTCGCCCTCGGGGTTGAGCCGGTTGTTGTCGTCGAGGTGCATGTGCTGACCCGTTACCTCGTCCTCGCTTGTGGACGGTTGCAGCTTGATGATGCGGACCCGGCCGAAACGGGCGCCCACCGACGTCACCCACTTGCGCAGGGTCGGTGCGCGCAGGGCGTTCGCGGTCCAGATGCCGTCCTTGTCGGGCTTGCCGTGCTCCCAGAAACCGCGCGGGTCGTCCTCGCCGTTGGCGGAGGCGAGCACCGCGAAGTTGGTGTCCCCACCGGACTTCCAGTCCAGGTAGGCGAGGCTTTCCCACTCGGCCGGATCGATCTGCTGCGCGAAGGGGCGAAGCACGACGAACCCGGTCTTCGACAGTGCCGGCAGCTTCTCGTGGCGCGCCTGTATTTCGGTCATTCCTTCTCCCTGTCTGTACCCGTTGAAGACGTGGTGGTGCGCGTGCGTCGCGTGACGAGAGGATCCGGAGCGCTGCGCGGTCGGCATTCAGGGGCAGCCTCGCCCGGCAGCCCTCCCCGATCCCGACGCCGGAAAACGCCGCATCGGTTGTGAAACAAGAGATCCCGGGCACGCCACGCGTGCGAGGCCGGCTGCCATCACACGGGAACGGGTGAGCCGGCGGGGACGCCCGGGTGGCCGCGGCCGGGTGAGCCGGCTGCGGCCCGGGCGATCGGCGGGCCCCTCCGGGTGGCGGGCCTCTCCGGGTGGCAGGGCCCTCCGGGTGGCAGGGCACTCCGGGTGGCAGGGCCCTCCGGGTGGCACGGCCCTCCGGGTGGCAGGGCACTCCGGGTGGCACGGCCCTCCGGGTGGCGGAGTCGCCGACGCCACGCGGGACGATAGTTCGTGGCCGGGTCGGTTCGGCGGCGGCTATCGTGCGGCGGGTGATCTCAGTACGCCAGGCGACGCCCCCCGACGCTCCCGAACTGGTCCGGCTGCGAGCCGTCATGCTCAGCTCCCTGGGCGGCACGGAGCCGGCGCCCGGGCCCTGGCGAGACACTGCCGTCCAGATCCTGCGCACACGGCTGGTCGACCCGGACGGGGCGCTGGCCGCCTTCGTCGTGGACGCCCCGGACCGCGACGCCCCGGACCGCGACGCCCCGGACCGCGACGCACCGGACGGCGACGGCCAGGGCCGGCCGGCGTCCCTGGCCGCCTGCGTCGTCGGCCTCGTCGAACAGCGTCTGCCCTCGCCGGCCAACCCCACCGGTGAGGTGGGCTACGTGTTCAGCGTCGCTACCGACCCCGACCACCGCCGCCGCGGGTACGCCCGGGCGTGCATGCAGCGGCTGCTCGCCTGGTTCTCCCACCGCGGCGTCACCCAGATCGACCTGCGGGCCTCGACGGACGGTGAGCCGATGTACCGCTCCCTCGGTTTCGAACGCACCCGCGACCCCGCGATGCGGCTGGTGCTTCCCCCGAGCGGCGGATGAGCCGGCACCGCAACGGCGTACCGCTGCGGTACTAGCTCCAACGTCGCACCGGAACGAGCCCCTCGGTCTAGTCGCCACTCCCCTCCTTCGGGGCATGGCGGTGGCGTGACGACAGGTGCTACGGCTCCCGCACCCGGCGCGCCGGCCCGGACGGGCCGGCAGCGCGGCACCTGACGGCCGCGGGCTCACCGCCCGGCACGCTCCACCGCCACACCACCACACCGCTCCACCGCTCCACCGCGACACCGCCGGCAGGCGCCGGCCCGGCCGAAATGTCGCCGATCTTCACTGTCTGATGTGGACACGAGGCTCTGGGGGCGAACATGCGCGGTTTCCCGGCGATAGTGGACGACATCCGGTCGGCGGCGCCACCGCACCAGGACTCGGTCGACGAGCCGACCCGGCAGCGGCTGGCCGGACTGACCACCGAACTGCTCGCGGCCCGGCCCGACGGCGCCGCCGAGCTCCAGCGGTACCGCTCGATCACCACGCGCACGGCCGCGCTCCCCGAACAGCGGGTCGCCGCCGCGCTGCGCGGCCGCACCGTGCTCGTCACCGGTGGCTGCGGCTGCATCGGCACCGCGCTGCTCAGGCAGGTTCGGCGGCTGTGCCCGGCCCGCTTCGTCAGCGCCGACATCGCGCAGCCCCGGCGGCCGGTGCCGGGCGTCGAGTACGCCACCGTGGACGTCCGATCGCCGGGCGTGTTGGACCGGCTCTTCGCCCGCTACCGGCCCGACATCGTGTTCCACCTGGCCGCCCAGCGCGATCCCGGCCTGGCCGAGCGGCACCTCGGGTACACCGTCGAGACGAACGTCCTCGGCACCGTCCAGGTCGTCCGGGCAGCCGAACGGCACGGCGCCCGCCGGTTCGTGTACGCCTCCACCGGCAAGGCGCTACGACCGTACTCGCGGTGCGTGTACACCGCCTCGAAGCGGGTCGGGGAGTGGCTGGTGGCCGATGCCGCCCGGCGTGGCCGCATGACGTGCACCGGCGTGCGATTCACCCACGTGGTCGACAACTCCATCCTCCACGACCGCCTGCGCCGCTGGTGCGACACCGGCGAGGTGGTGCGCCTGCACGCGCCCGACACCGTCTTCTACGCGCAGTCGGCGATCGAGTCGGCCCAGCTTCTGCTGACCGCCGCGCTCTCGCCCGCCGACGACGTCTTCCGGCTGTACGCGATCCGCGACCTGGGCTGGCCGGTGAGCCTGCTCGACGTGGCGCTCGGCGTCATCGCCGACGGTCCTCGCATCGCGCCCATCTACCTCGCCGGCCACGAACCGGGGTACGAGGAGGCGCCGTACCCGGGCCTCTACGACCCGGCCCTCTCCGGTGACGTGAGCCCGCTGCTGAACGCCATGGAGGCGCATCAGGTGGAGGCGAGCGCCTGCGCCGGCATCGACGGCGCGGCGGTCGCCGCGTACGACGCGCCCGAGGTCGTGGGCCGGCTTCCCGAGCTGCAACGGTGGTGCCGGGTCACCGCGGACCGGCAGGCCAGGCGGGTACTCGGCGAGCTGGGCTGGGACCTCCTGGTGGCGGGCGTACGGGCCACCCCGCCCGCCGTGCTCGACCGGATGGCGCGGCTGACCGAGGAGTACCGACCCACGATGAGCGACGAGCATCGGCGCATCGACGACCTGATTCGCCGGCACGCCGACAGGGCCACCGACCACAGTGCCACCGACCACAGGGCCGCCGACCGCCGGTCGGACCTTGTCCCCGTGGTCCGTCCCCTGCGTACCCCGACCGTCGCGGAGGTCTGACGGACCGCCCCGGCACGCCCCGTGCGGGGCGGTCAGCCGGCCAGACCGAGCTCCCAGCGTTCGTCGGTCAGGCGGGTGACGACATCCGGCAGGTCGGCCACCGCGACCGCCGGGCTGAACAGGAAGCCCTGCGCCGCGGTGCAGCCGAGGCGGCGCAGGATGGCCAGCTGCTCCGGCGTCTCCACGCCTTCGGCGACCGTGGTCAGCCGCAATCTGCCGGCCAGCCGGATCACCGACGACACGATCGCCCGTGCGTCGGCGTCCTCGGTGATGTGCTCGACGAAGCTACGGTCGATCTTGACGGTGGAGGCAGGCAGCCGGCTGAGGTAGCTCAGCGAGCTGTAGCCGGTGCCGAAGTCGTCGATGGCCACCTCGATGCCGTGCGCCTTCAGTCGCTCGAGCGCGGCCCGCGCCTGGTCGAGGTTGTCCATCATGGCGCTCTCGGTGACCTCCAGCCGCAGTTCCCGGGCCGAAAGCTCCCCGGTGCCCAGCGCGGAGAACACCGCCTCCTCCAGGTCGGTATCGCCGAGATGGGTCGCGGACACGTTCACCGCGACGTGCAGGGTGGGCATCGCCGCCCGCAGCGCGGCGGCGTCGCGGCGGACCCGGTCGAGCGCCCACCGGTCGAGCGCCGGCGCGAGGCCGGTCGCCTCCGCCACGGCGACGAACCTGGCCGGGGACACCGAACCGCGGCCCGGATGGTGCCAGCGGGCGAGCGCCTCCACGCCGCGTACCCGGCCCGTGGCCAGGTCGATCACGGGCTGGTAGTGCAGGACCAGCTCGTCACCGACGAGGGCGTCACGCAGGTCGTTGCTCAGCGCCAGCCGGTCGGCGGACTCCATGGCGAGCGCGCCGTCGAAGAGCTGGACCCGGTTGCGGCCGCGCGCCTTGGCGTCGTACATGGCGGCCTCGGCGAACCGGACCAGGTCCGGCGCCGAGTGCGGCGGGCACACCGCGATGCCGACGGACGCGCGTACGTGCAGCCGCTGCCCGTCCAGCGCGAACGGCTCCGAAAACGCCGCCACGAGCCGATCGGCGACCTCGCGCGCGCGGTGCTGGTCGGTGTCCTCGCAGACCACCACGAACCCGTCGCCGCTGAACCGGGCGACGCTGTCCTCGGCCCCCAGGACCGCCAGCAGCCGCTCCGCGACCCGCTTGAGCAGCTGGTCGCCGGCCTCGTGGCCCCAGGTGTCGTTGATGAGCTTGAACTGGTCGAGGTCGATCATCATGACGGCGAGCGGCGAGCCGGTCCGCGCGCTGCGCGACACGGCCCGGTCCAGCCGGTCGGTCAGCAGCGCGCGGTTGGCCAGGCCGGTCAGCTCGTCGCGCAGCGCCCGGCGCTGCAGCTCGCGCTCGGCCCGGCGGGCGCCGGTCACATCGGCGATCATCGCCAGCGACCCGGCGTGGCCGGTGTCGTCACGCAGCGGACTGGCGCTCACCCGCAGCATCCGCGCCCCGCCGTCGGGGTGCGGGTAGGACAACTCGTACTCCTCGGCGCCCCGCGCGGCGCGGGTGCGTATCCGGTCGGCGATCATGCGGGCGTTCGCCGCGCCGACCAGCTCCGGCACCGGCCGCCGGTAGATCTCCTCACGGGGCACACCGAGAATCGCCGCCAGCTTGTCGTTGGCGTACAGGGTGCGCCCGGTCGTGTCCATGGTCCAGATGCCCTCCTGCGCCGTCTCGGCGATGGCCCGGTACCGGGCTTCCGACTCCCGCAGCGACCGTTCGGCCTCCAGCCGGGCGGTGACGTCGCGCAGGTTGGAGACCAGCCCGGCGATGTTCGGGTCGTGCAGGCAGTTGGTGATGACATCCTCGATCCACCGCCAGGTGCCGTCGGCGTGACGTACCCGGAACACGAGCACCTCGGACCGGCCGCCCGCGCCGGCGACATCGTGAAGCACCCGTTTGACCTCGGCGACGTCGTCGGCATGGACGAAGTCCCAGGCCAGGCGGCCGGTCATCGCGTGCGGGTCGTAGCCGAGCAGGGCGGTCGCGGCCGGGGAGACGTACGTCAGCCGCGCGTCGGGAGACACCACCAATGCGACGTCGCTGGCGCGCCTGACCAGCGCCTCGAACAGCGCCTCCCGATGGGTGAGCGCCCGCTCGGCGGCGCGCAGCTCGCGCAGGTCGTGCAGGAACGTGGCGAGGCCGTACGGCGTGCCGTGGCCGTCCCTGAGCACCGCGGCATCGGCCAGGATCGGGATGGCCGAGCCGTCGCTGGCCATGAAGACCCGCTCCCAGCTCGCGGCTTCGACCTCGCCGCGCTGTAGCTCCGCGATGCGCTCGTCGCCCACGCCCGTGTCGCTGGGGTGGTGGAACGCGTGCAGCGGCGCGCCCTCGATCTCGTCGCGCCGCCGGCCGAGCAGCCGACACAGTGCGTCGTTGGCGCGGAGGTAGTGCCCGGACAGGGAGAGCTCCGCCTGGGGGACGAGCGCCTGCTCGAAGCGGGACCGGTACGCGCGTTCGCTGGCCGCGAGCTCCTCGCGGGTACGCGTCTCGGCCGTGACGTCCCGCGCGACGCTGCTGATCCCCACGATCTCCCCGGTCTCGTCGCGCACCGGTGACAGGCGCAGCGAGATGTCGATGAGGGAGCCGTCCTTGCACACGTTCGGGATCGCGAGGGCAACCGGCGACCGGCTCTCGCGCACGGCGGTCAGGGCCGCGTGGAACCGGGGGCGGACCTCCGGGGGGAGCAGCAGGTCCGGGCTCCGGCCGATCAGCTCTTCGCACTCGTACCCGGTGATGGCGGTGACCGTCCGGTTGGCGGTGCGGACGCGGCCATCCAGGTCGACCTCCATGATGGCGTCGGCGGAGTTCTCGACGATGGCCGCGAGGTGACGGGCGTGCGCCTCGGCCTGCCGGCGGGCGGTGACGTCGGAGGAGACGCCCAGCACGGCGACGATCTCGCCGTTCTCGTCGACGATCGGGGTGGACGTCGCGTACACGGTGAACAGCCGACCGGACTTGTCGCGCACCTCCCGGTCGGCGGCGAAGGGCACGCCGGCCGACAACAGCGCCCAGCGGTCCGCGGCGTCGAAACGGTCGTGCGCGGGAACGATGAGGTCGGCCACCGTCCGGCCGACCGCCTCGGCCGACCGGTATCCGTACAGTTGCTCGGCGAACGCGTTCCAGTACAGCACGCGCCCGTCCAGGTCGGCGGCGATCACCGCCTGGCCGACCGCGGCCAACGCCCGGTCGTAGAAGCTAGCCGGCAGGGGAGAAGAGATGGGCATCAACCAATCCGATCCGGCTCTGTACGTGGACGTCGGACTGCCACATCGGTTGACCGGCCGACACCCTGAGGGTTTTCATCAAGCGCCACGAACCTCCCGGCAACGGACCTGCAACTCCCCACCTCCGGTGATCCAGGCTGCGATGGCACGTCCGGAAAGGAACTAATGTGCACATTCTGGTCACCGGAGGACTCGGATTCCTGGGACACGCCGTGACCGCCGACCTTCTCGCCACGGGCCACCAGGTCACCGTCCTGTCCCGGGGCCGGCCGGGCGCCCGGCCGCCCGAGGGCGCGGGCCTCGTCGAGGGCGACATCCGGGACCGGGCCCGGATCGGCGAGATCATCAGCGCCGGCGGCTACGACGCGGTCTGCCATCTCGCCGCCCTCATCAGGGTCCGGGACTCGTTCGCCGACCCGCTGAGCTACTACGACGTGAACGTCGGGGGCACGCTCAACGTCCTGATGGCGCTGGACGCCGTCCGGGACCGGGTGCCGGCGCCGGGGCCGCGGCTCGTGTTCGCCTCGACCAACGCCGTGTGCGGCTCGCAGCACGCCGGCGCCCTGCACGAGGAGGTGCCGGCGCGTCCGGAGAGCCCGTACGCGGCATCGAAGCTCAGCGCGGAACAGCTCGTCGCCGCGCACACCGCGACCGGGTCGATCGGAGCGGTGACGCTGCGGTGCTTCAACCTCGCCGGGGCGACCGACGGCTACGTCGACGCCGACACCTCCCGCATCATCCCCAACGTCTTCCGCGCGCTGACCGGAGAGCTGCCCCACGTCACACTGAACGGCGACGGCTCGGCCGTACGCGATTTCGTCCACGTCCGCGACGTCGCGGTGGCCGTACGCCTGGCGCTGGCCGCCGCCCGCCCCGGCCGGCACCGGCTGTACCACGTGGGCAGTGGCATCGGCAGCAGCATGGCGGAGGTCGTACGGGTGGCCGGGGAGGTGGCGGGCCGTCCGGTCGCCGTGGAGCACCTGCCGCCCAGCCCCGAGCCGCAGCGGCTGGTCGCCGACAACAGCCGGATCACCCACGAGCTCGGCTGGCGTCCGGAGCGCTCCGGGCTGCGCCGCATCCTGTCGGACGCCTGGACCGCCTGGCTGTCACGGTCGCCGGCTGCCTAACCGGGTGGGGAAGCCGAAGCGCCGGTCGCCGAGCCGGTGCCCGTCGCCGGGGACGCCGGATTCGACGGCGCATCGGTGCTGGACGGCCCATCGGTATTGGACGGCCTGGAGGTGTTCGACGACCCGGAGGGCGCCTGGCCCGGTTGAGTGTTCGGCGCGGGGGCAGGAATCGGTGTCGCCGTCGCGTCCGGTGGTGCCGGCGAGGCCCCGTTCCGGCCACCGGTGTCGCCGGGCGAACCCTCCGACGGGCTCGCCGACGCACCGGGGCCGCTCTGCGGGTTCGCGCCGAGGTCGGCCCGGACGACGGCGAGGATGGCCTGCTCGTACTTCTGCAGTTCGGTCCGGAGCTGTGCGACCGGGACCGTCTCGATGTTCGCCGCGAACGCCTCGATCTGCTGCCACAGCGCCGTCAGCTTCGCCATCGCATCGGCGCTGAGCGCGTGCGGGATCGTCAGCACCAGCTGCTGGGCGAGCGCGTCGGTGACGCACTCGACGCAGGAGTAGTTGACGGCCGCCGAGATGTTCTGCGGAACCACGATGTTCGCCTGGCCGACGACGAGAACCACCTGGAACGCCACCGCCACCGTGCGGCACCCGCGGCAGCTCGCCAGCGCGTACGCCTCGTTGCGGTTCAGCGCGGTCCCATCGGTGACCCACACCAGCGCGAACGCCACGTCGTAACGGGTCGTGCCGTCCTCGGTGTTGACGGCGAGCGCCTGGTTGTCGCCGGCGCCCGGCGGAGCGGGCGGGTTGAAGGGGAACACCCAGGCCGGAGTGGTCGCCCGAGTCGACCCGGACGCGTCCCCGTTCGCCGCTCGCGGTGCCAGCACCAGCGCCAGGCGCGGGTGCTCCCGGGTGGGTGGCGCGGACGTGGCGGCCCAGACGCTGGTCCGGTTGCTGACCACCTCACCGTCGCGCAGCCCGACCGTGTGGTGCGCGGCCGGTAGCGCGTCGAACACCGTCCCCCGCTCGTGCGGCTGGATGGGCGCGTACCTGTCCCCGTTCGGCCACCACACCCACGCCAGCGCCGCCGCCACGGCCGCCGCGAGCACAACGGCGAGGGCGCGTCGCACCGGGCGCCCCTCGGTGGCCCGCCACACCCGCAGCGACCCGCGCCGTACCATCCGCACCACCATCAGCGACATGCCGAGCAGCGGAAGCACGATCGCGACGATCGACACCAGCCGCAGCCCCACCGCGGCGACGTCACCGTGATCGAGGTTGACGCCCAGTGTGCGCCACTGTCGTACGAGGTTCGCCCAGGCGGTCGCGGCGACCCGCGGCAGGGACAGCACCATGAGCGCGCTGGTCGTCAGCAGCAGCGGTACGACGGTCAGCACCCACAGGGTCACGAGCAGCCGCGCCCACGGCTTGAGCGTCCTCGACTCCGGGCTGCCCCAGCGGTTCGGCAGCAGGCCGAGCAGCGTGGGCTTGATCCGCGAGTACAGGTCCGGTACTCCGGTGAGATCGGCGAGGATGTGGTACCCGTCCGCGCGCACGTAGGGCGCCAACTGGCGCACCATCTGCAGCAACTGCGCCGCGATGACCAGGAGGACAGCGTCCCAGCCGGTCACCGCCCAGACCGCGAACGCAGCGACCGCGACGATCGCGTTGAAGTAGAGCCCACCCAGGTCAACCCGGACCCGGCCGGCGCGCCCGAGCGAGTAGCTGTCGCTGACGTCGGTGTAGAACGCGGGCCAGGCGACGTAGATGCCGGCGCCCATCGCCCCCGGGGTGGCACCGCCGTACCGACAGGCGGCGGCGTGGCCGAACTCGTGGAACCCGGCGGACAGGATGCTGACCGCGACCACGAGCAGCAACAGGCCCGGCTTGTCGAACGCCTGCCAGGTCGCCGAGGCCAGCCCCTTGGTGGACAGCAGCCAGCCGGCGACGGCCGCGAACGCGGCGACGACGGGTACGAGGAGCAGCGGGCGGAACAGCGCGGCGAACGGCGCGGTGATCCGGCGCGTCACCGCCGGATCGCTCACCACGTACCGCAGTCGCAGCGCCAACAGCGGATTCACCGGCCGCACCCGGGGCTCGGCCCCGTCCGCCGAGCGCAGCAGCCCCAAGGGGCGCAGCTTGGACTCGATGAGCAGGCGGACGTCGTCCGGGCTCACCAGTCGCCCGATCTCGCCCCCCACCATCTCCGCGATCCCGGCCAGGTCCCGCCGCCCGTCGACGGCCGCCAGCACCAGGTACAGCAGCGGGGTCAGCTGGATCGTCTGCCCGTCGGCGCGCCGCACCAGTGCCGGGGCCTGCCGGTACCCCGAGCCGCGCTGCTCGCCGAGCAGTTCGACCCCGCGGGCCCGGACGGGCACGGCGTCCGGCCGCCCGTCCGGGCTCGCGCCGCGCCCGCGTGACCCGGTCGGCTCGACCCCGGTCGGCTCGGACCCGGTCGGCTCGGGCCCGGTGGGCTCGACCCCGGTCGGCTCAGCCGGTTCCGGCGCGGCGGGTGATGCGGAAGTGGTGAACGTACTCATCGGGGCCGTGACGTCACTGCTGAATGCTGGACGTCTGGTCCGCTGTGGCCTGCGCGGTGCCGTCGAGGTGCTGATCGATGATGGCCTGCTGGCTCGCCACCGAGGTCGCTTCGGAGCCGACCGACGCGATGTTCGCGCCGACGGACGCGTCGATCGGCGCCGCGGCGTTGGCGTTGGCGGCCACCGCACCGTCGACCGGCGCGGCGAGCTTGGCGTCGATCGCCGCGTTCACGTTGACGTTGAGCAGGTTGCCGTTGAGCATCTGCGCGGGATCGGTCGAGCCCACGGTCGAGCCCACGGTCGAGCCCACGGTCGAGCCGACGCCAGTGCCGGCGTGGGTACCCGTGGTCGGGGTGGCGTCCGTGCTGGTGCCGGCGGTCGTCCCATCGCCGGCGGCACTGCCCGCCTGGTCGATGGTGCTGTGCTGCGGCGAGTGCGCGACCGAGGTACCGGACAGGTCCTGGTGGATTGCCACGGCCTGGTCGGCCAGCGAGCCGACCTTGGAGTCGATGGACAGCACGTTGGCGCCCACCGCCGCCTCGATCGGTGCCGCCACGTTGGCGTTCGCGGCCACCGCGAGATCGATCGGCGCGGCCAGATCGAGCGCCGCGTTGATGTCGGCGTTGAGATCGAGCAGTGACATGACCTCCTTGCGCGGCAGCGGCGTGGCCGCCTCCGCGGCGAGTTCCTCCGGCGACAGCGGGGTCGGCTCGGCTTCGTTCATCTCTCGCTCCAATCCGGCCCGGACGGCCCGTACGAAGTGATCCATCGGCATTGATTCCCGCGCCGCGCCCCGGGAAACGTCGTCACCCGCGAGAACCCAGATCTTGGACACGTGGCGGGCCTATGGCACCGCCACGTGTCCAAGATCGGCGTACCCTTCGCGGGGATCGCGCAGCGCAGCAGCGGGAAAGGGGGCGTCCGTGCAGCCGCGGCTTCGGCTACCGTCCCCGCTCACCCAGCTGCGCGACGATCGCCTGGCGCGCCGGGACGTACGGCTGCTGGTCAAGCGCGACGACCTGATCCACCCGGAGCTGCCCGGCAACAAGTGGCGCAAGCTGAAGTACAACCTGGAGCGGGCCCGTCAACAGGGCCACTCGACGATCCTGACCTTCGGCGGCGCCTACTCCAACGCCATCCGCGCCACCGCCGCGGCCGGGCACTACTTCGGCTTCGACACGATCGGCGTCATCCGCGGCGAGGAGCACCTGCCGCTCAACCCGAGCCTCGCGTACGCGACGAGCCGGGGCATGCGGCTGGCCTACCTCGACCGCTCCACCTACCGTCGCAAGCACTCCGCCGAGGTGGTCGACGCGTTGCACCGGGAGTTCGGCGAGTTCTACCTGCTGCCCGAGGGCGCCAGCAACGAGCTTGCGGTACGCGGCTGCGCCGAGCTGCCGGCCGAGATCACCGAACCGTACGACGTGATCTGTTGCCCCGTCGGCACCGGCGGCACCCTTGCCGGCATCGCGGGTGGTATCGCAGGCGGCATCGCGGGTGGTATCGCGGGCAGCCCCGCTGCCGGGCCCCGCGCCGTCGGGTTCTGCGTGCTCAAAGGCGCGCAGTTTCTCGAAGCCGAGGTGGCGCGGCTGCAGCGGGCGGCGTTCGGGTCGGTGTCGGGAAACTGGGAGCTGGCGTACGACTTCCACTTCGGCGGGTACGCCAAGCGCACCCCGGAGCTGGACGCATTCATCGCGGACTGGGCGCGGCGCCACGGCGACGTGCTGGACCGGATCTACGTGGCAAAGATGATGTACGGGATCGTCGCGCGCGCCGAAGCCGGCTGGTTTCCGCCGGGCTCCACGGTCGTGGCCGTGGTGACCGGCTGATCAGGTCCCCAGGCGATCAGGTCCCAGTCGATCAGGTCTCCAGTCGATCAGGTCGCCGGGCCGATCACATGTTGTGGCGGGTGTACGCCGGCTCGCGCCAGCCGAGAATCGCCTCGGTCATCGTCGTGGCCGCCACCGCCGCCCGGACGTCGTGGACCCGGACGATGCGTGCGCCCTGCAGGACGCACGTCACCAGCGCCGCGATCGTGCCCTCCAGCCGCCGGTCCTGCGGCGCGTCGAGGGTCTCGCCGATGAAGTCCTTGTTCGACACGGCGGCGAGCGTCGGGTAGCCGAGCGCGGCGATCTCGGCCAGCCGGCGGGTGAGCTCCAGCGAGTGGTGGGTGTTCTTGTTGAGGTCATGGCCGGGATCGATGACGATCCGGTCGGCCGGGACTCCGTGGCGTCGCGCCAACTCGACGCGGCCGGCGAGGAAGGCGCCCACCTCGGCGGTGACATCGCCGTAGGTCGGTCGCACGACCCGCGTACCAGGGGGCGACGCGAGGCTGTGCGTGATGATGAGGCTCGCGTCGGTGCCCGCCACCAGCTCGGCCAGGCCGAGGTCGTGGAGGCCGGACGTATCGTTGATCACGTTCGCGCCGGCCTCGATCGCCTGGCGGGCCACCCCGGTCCGGTAGGTGTCGACGGAGATGATCAGCTCCGGGTGCTTGCGGGCCGCCTCCACCAGCGGTAGCACCCGGTCGGCCTCTTCGGCCTCGCCCACCGGGGGTACGTCCGGGCTGAACGGGACTCCCCCGACGTCGACCCAGTCGGCGCCGTCGGCGACGGCGGTGTCGACCGCCTCGGCCGCCTTGTCCAGGGCGAAGGTACGACCGCGGTCGTGGAACGAGTCCGGCGTCCGGTTGACGATCGCCATGACCGCCACCTGGCGGGAGAAGTCGAAGGTCCGGTTACCGAAGGTCCGCCGCGGGCTGATCAACTCCGGGATGAAGACGCCCGTGGGGCGGGGGCTGTCCACTGCCGAACCTCTCTTCGCAGCTGGCGCGGGTCACTCGGGCACTCGCAACCGCGAAGCGTACCAGCCGGCGACCGGCAAAACGTCTCATGATCGTCACCTGTCCACCGATGAAAAGACAAATGCCGATGGAAAGGCAAATCAGGCAAGGGAGTCGACCATGGAGCCCCGCGGCGCGGCGGGCGCGTACCTGCCGGTACCCGTCTCCACCGACGGCCCCTTCATGCCCTGGGCGGTCCGCGCGCACACCCTGGTCAACCGGGGCCAGATCGCCGAGGCGCTGACGGCGATCGACCACTACACGCCCCTCGCCCGCCTGGCCGGCGACGAGGTCACCGTCGGGTTCCTGCTGCAGGCCCGGGTCGCCGCCCTCATCGCCACGGGCCACGACCACGAGGCGGTCGAGGTCGCGCAGCAGTTGCTGCTGTTGCGCGAGCGGCTGGGCAACCCGGTGGCCGAGGCCAAGACCCGGGCGGATCTGGCGGGCATCCAGTTCCGGCTGGGCCAGGTGGACGAGGGGCTCGACGGGCTGGCCCGCGCCCACGCCGCGCTGTTCCGGTACGACCGCGCCGACCTCCGCTACCTCAGCGCCCTGAACTCGCTCGCCATCGCCGCCATGATGGCCGAGCTGTACGAGCTGGCCGCGGAGGTGTGCGAACGGGTACTGCCCCTGGTGAGCGGCTTCAACCTGGCCTGCCCCATCCAGGACTGCTACGTGCGGGTCCTGCTGGAGTGGGGTCTGCGCCTGGAGCAGATCGGCCGCGTCGAGGAGGCGACGGCGCGGTTCCGGCGCTGCCGCGCCATCGCCGCCGAGGCGATCGCCGACCTGGCCACCCAGGGCCCGGGGTACTCGTTGCTGCTCAAAGGCCCGTACCTGGTGAGCCTGGCCAAGCTGGGCGAGTACGACGAGGCGATCGCGCTCGCCGAGCAGGTGGTGGTGCCGCTGCGGACGACCGGGGAGTCGGTGGACGCGCTGCTGGGCCACCTCGGCTACGGCCTGGCGCTGCGGGCCCGGGGTGACCTGGCCGGCGCGCGACGCGAGCTGGTCGCCGCCGACCAGTTGAGCGGCTACGGCGGCACGTGGACCGACCGCCTGCAGGTACGACGGGAGCTGGCCATGCTCGACGCCGGGCCGCACGCCGCCGCGGGCCTGCTCGATGTCATCGCCGGCCAGGCCCAACGCCTGTGGGAGCTCCGGCTGGCGCGCGTCGGCATGGTGCGCCAGATCCAGCACCGTCTCGAGCTGGAGACCGAGCGCCAGCAGGCCGCCGCCGCCCTGCTCCGCGACGAGCTGACCGGCATCGGTAACCGGCGCCACTACGAGCAGGTCATGGCCGGCCTCGCCAGCCCCACGGACCGGCCGGCCGGCGCGCTCAGCCTGCTGCTCATCGACGTCGACGAGTTCAAACCGATCAACGACACGTACTCGCACGCCGTGGGCGACCGTGTCCTGGTCGAGGTCGCGTCCGTCCTGCGGGCCAACTGCCGCGACCAGGACGTGGCCACCCGCTACGGCGGCGATGAGTTCGCCCTGTTCCTGCGCACCGACCTCAGGCACGCCATGGCGGTCGGCGAACGCATCCGGCGCATCATCGACGGCCGCGACTGGTCCGCCGTCGCTCCCGGCCTGAAGGTCACGATCAGCACCGGCGTCGCGGAGCTGCGAGCGCAGATGACCGCCGCCGACCTGCTCGCCGCCGCGGACGCCCGCCTGTACCAGGCCAAGCGGTCCGGGCGGAACAGCGTCGCCGGCTGACCACCACCGGCCCCGGGGAGGTTCGCCGCCCGCCGCCGGGGTATTCCGCCGCTGGCAGCCGGGACCGGTCCGCGAACGAGGAGGTCCGACGGTGCCAGACCCGACGGTGCCAGACACGACGGTGCCAGACCCGACCCTCCGGGAAGACCTCCGCTCCGCCGCGGAAACGCTGTGGCGCTACCACGACCTGGGGCACGAGCCGCGTCGGTGCGACACCGGCATCGGGCTCGGCGGGCGCGACCTCGGCGCGGCCCGGGTGGCGGTGGAGCTGTTCCACCGGGGCATGTTCCCAATCCTGGTCTTCACCGGCGCGCGGACACCCCGCTCGGCCGACCGGTTTCCGCACGGGGAGGCCGTCGCCTACCACGAGTACGCGGTGGCGGCCGGGGTCGCGCCGGAGTCGATCCTCCTGGAGGAGCGCGCCACCAACACGTACGAGAACATCGTCTTCTCCCGGCGGGTGCTCGCCGCCCACGGGGTGCGACCCCGGTCGGTCCTGCTGGTGTCCCGGCCGTACCAGCAGCGCCGCGCGTACGCCACCTGCCGCAAGCAGTGGCCCGAGGTCGACGTGGTGTGCGCGGCGTCCCGGCAGTCGCTGGCCGAGTACGTGTCCGGCGCGGGTGACGCCAAGCGCGTCATCGACTCGGTCGTCGGCGACACCCAGCGCATCGAGCTGTACGCGCAGCGCGGGTTCGCCGTCCCCCAGGAGGTGCCCGCCGAGGTGCGGGCCGCGTACGAACGGCTGGTCGCGGCGGGGTACACGGGCCGGCTGATCTCATGACCGCAGCTCGGCGATCGTGTCGGTGAGCCACCGCTTCTCCGCGCGGCTCTGGGCCCGGGCGATGGTGAGCATGCCCCGACGGAACGGATCGGGCTGGTCCTCGGCGCGCAGCGGCCGGTTCCCCGCGTGGAAGAAGCTCGCCGGCCCGCTGAGGAAGTCGAGGCGCCGCTGGAGCACGGTCGCCTGCGCCGCCGGGTCTGCGAGGTGTGCGAGGAACGCCAGCAGCACGAAGAACCGGCTGCCGTCCCTGATGTCGACGTCGGTCGGCGCCGCGAGCCGTCGGCGCAGCTCGGCGCACCCCTCGGCGGTGAGGGACAACGTGTGCCGGGGCGCGGCGGCGGCCCCGGCCTCGGTGCGCCGCTCTACGCCGAGGTGCCCCGCGCCGGGCACGTCGTGCACCACGACAACCCCGCCGGCTGGCGCGCCGCCGTGGAGCCGTTCGTGGCGGCCGTCCTCTCCTCCGGCGTCCCCTCCGGCGTCCCCTCCGGCGTCCCCTCCGGCGTCACGGCATCCGGGCGGCCAGGGCGTTGACCGCGTCGGCCACCGCGCCCCCTTTGTCGGTTCTTCCGTAGCCGGAACGTTCTCGCCACTTGCGCTTGTCCGCCGCTGCCGGCGCGATCACCGTGGATATAGACAAGCCCGACGGCCGGCACGCCACTCACAGGCGCACCACATCGAAACCCGCAGAAACGATGACACGGCGGCCATCGAAACTGCCCCGCCCGCGCTCCGCGGCGGTGGCGTCGATGCCGATGACGGTCCGACCCGCCCGCGCGATACTGGAAGGGGCGCCGGGTCGGGCAGGTGCATGGCGACTCGGGCGATCCCACTCGAGAGCGGAGCAACCGATGTTGATCCTCGGAGTGATCCTTCTACTGCTCGGCCTGTTCCTCAAGATTTCGGTCCTGTGGACGATCGGCATCATCCTGCTCGTGATCGGCGCGGTCCTGTTCCTGCTGGGGACAACCGGCCACCCGGTCGCCGGCAGGCGCCATTACTGGTAGTCGGCCGGCCGTCTGCCAGGCATCGAGAAACGCGGGCCCCGCGGCGGGTCGGCCGATCGACCACGGCCGGCGTCCACCGCGGGGCCTGCGTGCGGCGACGACCCGAGCGGGTACGCCGACGCGCGGGCGCTGTTCATGGAGGCCGCCGTGGTCGACGATGTCGTTGAGCTCCTCACCCCGCCCGTTGCCCGCGTACGAACGGATGCCATGACAACCAGTTCCACGCCAGCCACCTCCATGACCGCCACCTCCATGACCGCCACCTCCACGACGGCCATCGGCACCCTCGCGGCGCGCCTGCGAACGGTGCTGGGGACCGACCGGGTCATCAGCGATCGGCAGGAGCTGCGCACGTACGAATGCGACGGGTTGGCCCAGTACCGGGTCGTCCCGGCGCTGGTGGTCTTCCCGCACACCGCGGCCGAGTGCGCGGCCGTGGTCAAGGCGTGCGCGGCGGCGGGCGTTCCGTTCGTGGCGCGCGGGTCGGGGACGGGCCTGTCCGGCGGCGCGCTGCCGCACGCCGACGGCGTCCTGATCGTCACCGCGCAGATGCGGCGCATCCTCGAGCTCGCCCCCGCCGACGAGCGGGCCGTCGTCGAACCCGGCGTCATCAACCTCCAGGTGACCCGGGCAGCGACGCCGGCCGGATACTACTACGCACCCGACCCGTCCAGCCAGCAGATCTGCTCCATCGGCGGCAACGTCGCCGAGAACTCCGGCGGCGCGCACTGCCTCAAGTACGGATTCACCACCAACCACGTGACCGGTGTCGAGATCGTCACGCCCGACGGTGACCTGGTACGCCTCGGCGGGCGGGCCCCCGACGCGCCCGGCTACGACCTGCTCGGCGCGTTCGTCGGGTCCGAGGGCACGTTGGGCATCGCCACCGAGGTGACGGTACGCCTCGTCCGGCTGCCCGAGACCGTCCGCACGCTGCTGGCCGCGTTCGACACCACCGACGCGGCCGGCGCGGCGACCTCGGCCATCATCGGGGCGGGCGTCGTGCCCGCCGCGATCGAGATGATGGACGCCCTCGCGATCGAGGCCGCCGAGGCGGCCGTGCACTGCGACTACCCGGCCGGCGCCGGGGCGGTGCTCATCGTCGAGCTAGACGGGCCGGCCGCCGACGTCGAGGCCCAGTTCGTCGCGGTCGAGCGGCTGTGCCGCGACAACGGCGCGTTCGAGATCCGCATCGCGGCCGACGACGCCGAACGGGCCCTGTTCTGGAAGGGCCGCAAGTCGGCCTTCGCCGCCGTCGGGCGGATCAGCCCGGACTACATCGTCCAGGACGGCGTCATCCCGCGCACGGCGCTGCCCGACGTGCTCCGCCGCATCGGCGAGATCGCGGCCGAGCACGGGGTACGCATCGCCAACGTCTTCCACGCCGGCGACGGCAACCTGCACCCGCTCGTACTGTTCGACGACGCCGCCGACGGGCAGGCCGCGCGGGCCGAGGCGGCCTCCGGCGCGATCCTCGACCTGTGTATCGAGTACGGCGGCTCGATCACCGGCGAGCACGGCGTGGGGGTGGACAAGGCGAAGCACATGCCGCGCATGTTCACCGCCGACGACCTGGACACGATGCAGCTGGTCCGGTGCGCGTTCGACCCGCGGGGCCTGTCCAACCCGGGCAAGGTCTTCCCCACCCCGCGCCTGTGCGGCGAGGTGCCCGGCCGGCACAAGGGTGCTCACCCGCTGCAGGAGGCCGGCGTGGCGGAGGTCTTCTGAATGCCTTTTGAAGGGGTCGTCATGCCTTTTGAAGGGGTCGTCCCCGCCACCGACGATGACGCGATCGCCGGCGTGCCGGCCCGCTGGGTCGCCGCGCCGGCCTCCACCGACGAGGCCGCCGCGATCCTGCGCGGCGCCGCCGCCCACGACCTCACCGTCGTCGTGCGCGGCGCGGGCACCAAACAGGACTGGGCCGCCCCGCCGCGCCGGCTCGACCTGATCCTCGACACCCGGCGCCTGGCCGGCGTCGTGGAGCACGCCGCCGGCGATCTCATCACGGTCGTCCGCGCCGGCACGCCGCTGTCCGACCTGGCCGACGCGCTGGCCCCCGCCGGGCAGCAGCTCGCCCTCGACGCCCCGCTGCCCGGCGCGACGGTCGGCGGCACGGTCGCGGTGAACACCAGCGGCCCGCGCCGCATGCGCTACGGCACCGCACGCGACCTGCTCATCGGCGCCACCGTGATACGCGGAGACGGCGTCGTCGCCCGGGCCGGGGGAAAGGTCGTCAAGAACGTCGCCGGCTACGACCTCGGCAAGCTTCTGACGGGCTCGTACGGCACGCTCGGGCTGATCACCGAGTGCGTGTTCCGGCTGCATCCCCTGCCCGCGGCCACCGCGTACGTGTCGCGCCGGGCCACCGGCGTGGACGACGCCGGCCGGATGGCCGCCGCGGTGCTCGGCTCGCAGGTCGTGCCGAGCGCCCTCGAGGTCGACGCCGCGCCGGACGGGGGCATCGTCGTCACGGTCGGGCTCGAAGGCGTACCCGAGGGCGTCGCGGCGCGCGTCACGACGGCCCGTCAGCTCCTCGGCGGGGATCCGACCGTGTCCGGCACCGCTCCGGACGGGTGGTCGGCGTACCCCTGGGGCCCCGGCGACGTCGGGATCAAGCTGACCGGGGCGCTGTCGCGGGTACCGGCGCTGCTGGCCGCCGGCGTCGCCGCCCGGCAGCGCCACGGCGTACCCCTGGCGGTGCGCGGCTCGGCCGGCACCGGCGTCCTCTACGCCGGCCTGCCCGGTAGCTGCGCACCGGAGACCGTCGCCGGCGCCCTCGACGACCTGCGCGCGGCCGCCACCCGCGCGGGCGGTCACGCCGTCGTCGTGTGCGCCCCGCCGGCCGTACGTGACCGCGTCGACCTGTGGGGACCGGTCGACGGCCTGCACCTGATGCGTCGGGTCAAGGAGCAGTTCGACCCCGCGGGCCGGTTCGCGCCGGGCCGCTTCGTGGGAGGGATCTGACGTGGCTGCCTTCGATGACGACCACCCGCCCCGGGCCGACCTGATCAACGACTGCGTGCACTGCGGCTTCTGCCTGCCCACCTGCCCCACGTACGCGCTGTGGGGTGAGGAGATGGACTCGCCGCGCGGGCGCATCCACCTCATGAGCCAGGGCCTGGGCGGCGAACCGCTGTCCGACTCCATGGTCACGCACTTCGACCGCTGCCTCGGCTGTCTGGCGTGCGTCACCGCCTGCCCGTCCGGCGTACGGTACGACACGCTCATCGCCGACACCCGGCAGCAGGTCGAGCGGCGCCACCCCCGCCCGCTGCGCGACCGGGCGCTGCGGGCGGCCATCTTCGCGCTCTTCCCGTACCCGCGGCGGCTGCGCCTGCTGCGTGGGCCGTTGCGGGCCTACCAGGCCAGCGGGCTGCGCCGCCTGGTCGGCCGCACCGGGCTGGCGCGGCACGCGCCGACCCTGGCCATGATGGAGTCACTGGCGCCGACGCTGTCGCGACCGGTCCGACTGCCGGAGCGGATACCGCCGCGCGGGCCGCGCCGGGCGGTGGTGGGCATGCTCACCGGCTGCGTGCAGAGCGCCTTCTTCCCCGACGTCAACGCCGCGACCGCCCGCGTCCTGGCGGCCGAGGGCTGCGAGGTCCTGATCCCGCGTACGCAGGGCTGTTGCGGTGCGCTGAGCGTCCACGCCGGCCGCCGGTCCGAGGCGCGGGCGTTCGCGCGGGCGCTCATCGACGCGTTCTCCGGCGGCGACCTGGGCCACCGCGATCTGGACCACCGCGATCTGGACTACCTCGTCGTCAACGCGGCGGGGTGCGGGTCGTCGCTGAAGGAGTACGGCGAGCTGCTGGCCGACGACCCGGCGTACGCCGAGCGGGCGGCGGCGCTCAGCGCCCGGGTCCGCGACCTGTCCGAGCTCCTCGTCGAGCTGGGCCCGGTGGCGCCCCGGCATCCGCTGCCGGTGACGGTCGCCTACCACGACGCCTGCCACCTCGCGCACGGCCAGGGGGTCCGGGCGCAACCGCGCGCACTGCTGCGCGCCATCCCCGACCTGGAGCTGCGCGAGATCGCCGACCCGGAGCTCTGCTGCGGTTCGGCCGGCGTGTGGAACCTGCTCAACCCGGAGCCCGCCCGCCAGCTCGGCGAGCGCAAGGCGCGCGACGTACTGGCGACCGGCGCGCGGCTGCTCGTGACCGCCAACCCCGGATGCCTCATGCAGATCGCGGCCGCGGTGCGGCGCCTGGGCTCCGCAACCGGCGACAGCACCACCGGCCGCTGCTCCGCAGCCGGCGACAGCTCCGCAACCGGCGGCGTGGCGATCGGGCTCGCCCACACCGCTCAGGTGCTGGACGCCTCGATCCGTGGCCTGCCGGTCGACGCACTGGGCTAGTCGCCCCACCCGTCGGGTTGCACTGCCCGTCGGGTTGCACTGCCCGTCGGGTTGCACTGCCCGTCGGGGAGAATGGGAACCCGCCGGGCGCCGACGGTAAGCAGGGCGCGCCGGGCGTCAGGAGGTCAGATCCATTGTCCCGGGAGCGTCCAGCCCCTTCCCCCGCCGGCTCGCCCGCACACTCGCCGGCCGACTCCCCGGCCGCTGACCGGTCCGAGCTGCGGGCCGACTGCGCACGCTGCTTCGGGCTGTGCTGCGTCGCACTTCCCTTCGCCGCCTCGGCCGACTTCGCGATCGACAAGGCGGCCGGCCAGCCGTGCGTGAACCTACGGGCGGACTTCCACTGCGGCATCCACGCGCACCTGCGCGAGCGCGGCTTCTCCGGATGTACCGCATTCGACTGCTTCGGCGCGGGACAGAAGATCTCGCAGACCACCTTCGCCGGCCGGGACTGGCGGCGCTCCCCCGACCTGGCCCGCCGGATGTTCGACGCGTTCGCCGTCATGCGGCAGCTGCACGAACTGCTGTGGTACCTGGCCGAGGCGCTGTCGCTGCCCGCGGCCGGTCCCGTCCACGATGATCTTCGCCGCGCGCTGGCCGACACCGAGCGCCTCACCCACGGCGACGCGGACGAGCTTGCGGCCCTGGACGCGGCCGCGGTCCGCGACGGCGTCAACCCGCTGCTGATGCGTACCAGCGAGCTGGTGCGGGCCGGCGTACCGGGCCGCAAGCGCAACCACCGGGGCGCCGATCTCATCGGCGCCCGGCTTCGTGGGGCCGACCTGCGGGGTGCGAATCTTCGCGGCGCCTATCTCATCGCGGCCGACCTGACGGGCGCCGATCTGCGCGCCGCCGACCTGATCGGCGCGGACCTGCGGGATGCCGACCTGCGGGGCGCCGACCTGACCGGGAGCATCTTCCTGACCCAGCCCCAGCTCAACGCCGCCAAGGGCGACGCCACGACGAGGGTGCCACCGGCACTCACCCGTCCGGCGCACTGGTGAACCGACCCCGCCGATTGGCGCTTGCGAGTTTCGGGTACCCGGCAGGCATGAGCGAGCAGGCCGTACCGGAACGCGACCCGCAGCGGCGGACCGACGACGTGCGGGCGGACGCGGTAGCCGCCGAGGACACGGCCGAGGAGGACGTCATCGTCGGCGACGATCCGGGTAGCCGCACCGGGCAGGTGCTCGGCCAGAGCGTGCCGATCCCCACCGACGCGGCGGTGGCCGGCCCGGGTGACCCGGAGACCGGCGCGGTACGCGACGAGGAGGGACGGCCGACGACGGAGAAGCCGTACACGGGGAAGCCGTCCACCTAGTCCTACTTGGACGGTGACGGGCGCGCCGGGAAGATCCGCCGCGGGCTCGCGGGGCACTCCTCCCCGTCGGTCGGAACCCGGTAGGTCAGCGGCGGCCCGAGCAGCAGCGCCATCGGCACGGTCGCCGCCGGCAACACGTCGGCATCGAGGGCTGCCGGCCCGAGCCACTTGCGGCCGAGCGGTGATCGTACGCGCGCCGAACACGTCCGGCAGCTCCTCGCGGAGTGTACCGGCCAGACGGTACAGTAGCTCTGTGACGGACACGCGGGATCGACTCCTGGACGCCGCGACCGACGTGCTGCTGCGCGACGGCGCGCAGGCGCTGACCCTCGACGCGGTCGCCAGGCAGGCACAGGTCAGCAAGGGCGGACTGCTCTACCACTTCCCGAGCAAGCAGGCGCTCGTCGCCGGCATGGTCGACCGGCTCGTCGGCCACTTCGACGCGGCGCTCACCGCCGCCGGCGAGACGCCCGGCGCCGCCACCCGCGTGTACCTGCAGGCCTCGGTCGAGCCGCGGAACACAGCCACGGGCGCCGCCGCCGACCGTGCCACCGCGGCGCTGTTCGCCGCGTCCATCGTCGACCCCGACGCGCTCCGACCGCTGCGCGAGGTGTACCAGGCGTGGCAACGGCGGCTGGAGAACGACGGCATCGACCCGGCCGTCGCCACGGCGGTGCGGCTAGCCGTCGACGGGTGGTGGCTGTCCCGCCTGGTCGATCTGGCGCCGCCCGCACCGGGGCTGCACGAACGGGTGTACGTGTTGCTCACGAACCTCATCGACGGGAGCTGACCGATGGCCTGGTTGATGCTCGCCGCCGCGATCGCCACCGAGGTCGCCGCGACGCTGGGCCTGCGCGGCACCGCCGGAGAGTTCCGGCTGCTCCCGATGCTGCTCGTGATCGTCGGCTACGTCGCTTCGTTCACGCTGATGGCGTTCGCGCTGCGTACCCTCAACGTCGGCGTGGTGTACGCGATCTGGGCCGGCGCCGGGACCGCGGGAGTGACGATCGCAGCCGCGCTTCTGTACGGCGAACGCCTGAACCTGACCGCGGTGGGCGGCATGGCCCTCATCGTCGTCGGCGTCGTCATCCTCGCCGCGTCCGGGGCCACCCGCCACGGCTGAGGATCAGCGGGGCGTCACCACCAGGGTCTGCATCCCCTGCCCGACCGGGCCGTCGTGATCGGACAGCCGGCTCGCGGCGAGCGCGGCGCCGTCCGGGCCGATCGTGGTGACCGCGTCCATCAGTACCCACTCCCCGCGCGGATCCCGGTGCAGCACCACCGTCAGGTCGACGTTGACGAACAGCCACCGGGCCGGGTCGAGCCGGGCGCTCACCCCGTTGCCCGAGTCAGCGATCATCATGGTCCGGCAGAACGGGCTCGTCTCCTCCCCCGCCACCAGCGGCAGTCGCGGCCGCATCCACACCCTGGCCGGCCCCGGCTCCACGAAGTCGCCGGAGACGAAGCGCCACTCCATCGCCTCCATGTACCCGCCGGCGTGCACGCCTGGCCAGGGCCGGGCGGCGCTCACCGGCGGCAGCGCGGGCACGGCGCCGGCACCGGCCTCGCTGCCAGGATCAGCGCCGGACCCGGACGGCTGCTGCGGTCCGCGCGCCAGCCGCCAGCCCCGCGCGTGGAGCACCTCCTGACCATCGGCCTCCGCGACACCTTCAACGAGCGTGATCCGCCGGCCCGGACGTACGGTGCGCACCCGCAGCGTCAGCGGCGCGACCGGCACCGGACGGAGAATGTCGACCGCGACCCGCGCCAACCGCTGGCCCTCGATCGGCTCGTGGCGTTCGAACGCTCGGGCGAACAGGGCCGACGGCGGGCCGGCATGCTGTGACCCGGCATCCCAGGGGCCGGCCGTGGCCGGTGTCGACATGAAGGTGTCCGGACCCGCCGGCTCGTAGAAGGCGTCGTAACCCACGAGGGCACCCTACGCCGGCAAGGACGGCCGACGGGTGGGTCCTCGCGCGCGTACGCTGGCGGCGGCGGTCGGCAGTGGTTGTCATCGACAGTCGCCGCCGACCGCCGCCGCTGGCGCAAGCCCGCGCCGGATGCGCTACCCGACCGTGAAGGTCGCCGTGGCGTCCCCAGCGGACAGCACGTAGGACCCGGCCTCCACACGGGCCGGACCGGAGCCGTCGATGTCGCCCGGGGTCACCCCCAGCCGCGACACCGGGAAGGTCAGGTGCACCGTACGGATCTGCCCGGCCCCGAGCGCGACCCTCGTGAAGGCGACCAGCCGCTTCGCCGGCACCAGGACCGGGCTGGTGGGCTGGCTGACGTACACGGGTACGACCAGGTCACCGGCGCGCGAGCCGGTGTTGGCCACGGTGACGTCGACGCCGAGAGTGTCGCCGGCGCGCACACGCGGCCGGTTCACCGTCACCGTGCTCATGCGGTAGCTGGTGTACGACAGGCCCGCGCCGAACGCGAACGCCGGGCTGTAGCCGGAGTCCTGGCCGCCGTTGGTACCCGGCAACTGCTGGTAGTACTCGGGCTCGTTGCCGAGGTCCTTAGGCCAGGAGACCGACAGCCGGCCGCTGGGGTTGGCCCGGCCGTAGAGGATGTCGGCGACGGCGTTGCCACCTTCGGTGCCCGGCAGCCAGGCGGCGAGCAGGCCGGCGGTGTTCCCGGCGGCGCCGAGCACCAGCGGCCGCCCAGCGACGACCACGACGATGACCGGCTTCCCGGTCGCCTGCAGCGAGGCGACGAGCGACTGCTGGTCGGCCGGAACCTCCGGTCGGGGCGCGTCGGCCGGCCCCTCGGCGCCCGGCTTCTCGCCGACCACGACCACGACCGCGTCCGCCGACTTCGCCTGGTCGACGGCGGCGGCGCCGTCGGGCACGTACGCGACGGTCGTGCCCGCCGGCGCACCCGCCTTCAGCCCCTGGGCGATGGTGGTGCCGGGGACTGTGACGCCGTCCGGGATGCCCTGCCACCCGATCGTCCAGCCGCCGGTCTGGTTGGGCATCGAGTCGGCGCTCGGCCCGGTCACCACGATGTGCTTGCCGGGTGCCAGCGGCAGGACGCCGTTGTCGTTGCGCAGCAGCACCATCGACTCTGTGGCGGCCTTGCGGGCCAGGTCGGAGTCGGCGCCGAGCACGACGGCGTCGGCCTTGGACTCGTCGACGTACGGATGCTCGAACAGCCCGAGGGTGAACTTCAGCGACAGCACCCGACCGACCGCCTCGTCCAACCGCTTCTTCGAGATGAGGCCGCGCTTGACGGCGTCGACGGCGGAGGCGTGGAAGCTGCGATCGTCCGGGGGCACCATCGCCATGTCGACCCCGGCGTTGACGGCCGCCGCGATGGCGCCCGGGTAGTCGGCAGCGACATGGTAGGCGTTCTTGAGGTTCAACACGTCGTTCCAGTCGCTGATCACCACGCCCTTGAAGTGCCACTGGTTACGCAGCACGTCGGTGAGCAGGTAGTGCGACGCGTGCGCCGGCACGCCGTTGACCGCGCCGGAGTTCACCATGACGGTGAGCGCCCCGGCGTCCACGGCCGCCTTGTACGACGGCAGGATCGTGTCCCGCAGGTAGCGCGGGGACAGGTCGGCCGGCACCCGGTCGTGGCCGTTGGACGGTTCGGAGTACCCGGCGAAGTGTTTGACGGTGGCCGCCACCTTGCGCCCGCTCGCTGCGTTCTGCAGGCCCCGCACCACGCTGGCCGCGTTCGCGCCGGCCAGCAGCGGATCCTCCGAGAAGGTCTCGTAGTAGCGGCCCCAGCGCTGGTCACGGGCGAGGTCGGCGACCGGGGCGAAGTCCCATACCGCGCCGGTGGCGGCCACCGCGCGCTGGGTGGACTCGGCTGTCCTGCCGGCCAGTGTCGGGTCCCAGGCGGAACCGAGGCCGATCTGCTGCGGGAAGATCGTCGCACCGAGGACGTTGTTGTGCCCGTGCACCGCGTCGACGCCGTAGACGATGGGTACGTGTAGCCGGGAGTGCCCGATCGCGTACTTCTGCACCGTGTTGATCATGATGGCCCAGTCCCGTGGGGTGTTCGTCCTGGGCCCCATGCCGCCGCCGGACAGGACCGAGCCGGTCGCTTCGTCGGCGAGCACCTGCTTCATGCACGCCTCGGTGAAGTCGCCACCGCTCCAGTTGCAGTCGCCGAGCATGCGGTCGACGGCGATCTGTTCCAGTTGGCCGACCTTCTCGTCCACGGTCATGCGGCGGAGCAGGTCCTGTACGCGGGCGGCGACGGGCGCGCCGGCCCGCAGGTAGACCACGCCGCCGTCGGCGGACGCCCGGTCGGCGGAGGCGGGCACGGTCACGGTGAGGCCGGCGCAGGCGCCGGCGAGCACGATGGCGGTCAGCCGGCGCAGCCGGCGTCGCTCATGGAGTCGGCCATGGGATCGGCCGTGGGATCGGCCGTGGGATCGGCCGTGGGGTGGACACGATGACATTGTGGACTCCGATCTCGCCGGATGGGGCGGAGTCGACCGGCCGCCGGCCATCGCGGCGTCAGGGCGGGACAAACCTCGGGGAGCGCTCTCACGCATTGATCGGACGCTATGCCGACACTCGGGAGCCCGTCAATATAAGGCTTAAAAAAAGCACGTGATCAAGGGGATCGGCGGCGCCCCGCCCTGCTCCCCGCGTCCCTCCCCGGATCTTGGGGATTTTGACACCGAATACGGTGTCAAAATCCCCAAGATCTGTGAGTGGTTGTTGTCAAGCGGTGGCGTGGGGCTGGCGCAACAGCCGCGAGCGGATTCGGAGCGGCTACCGGGATGACGCCTGGACCGGCGGGCGTGAACCACCGCGCGCGACCAGTTCGGCGATCGGCAGAGTGGCGGCGCCCATCGCCACCGCGTCCGGGCCGAGCCGCGACAGCTCGATCGCCGCCTCGCTGAACGGATGCGCAAGCGCCTGCGCCGCCGCGACCTCCCGGATCCGGGGCAGCAGCCGCGTGCCGAGTGCGAGCCCGGCCCAGCCACCGAGCACGATCCGTTCGGGATTGAACAGGTTGACGAGGTTGGCGATGCCCACGCCCAGATAGCCCGCCGTCTCGTCGAGCAGCCGGTCCGCGGCCGCGGACCGGTCGGCCGCGTCGATCAGCGCGGCGAGCCGCGCCTCCTCGTCGCCGGGCAACTCCGCACCGTACCGATCGAGGAGGCTCTGGGCCCCCACGTACGCCTCCAGGCAGCCGCGCCCACCGCACCGGCACGGCCTGCCCCCGTACACGATCGCGGTGTGACCCCACTCGCCGGCGCTGCTGCTCGTGCCCTGGTAGGTGGTGCCGTCGGTGACGATGGCCGCACCCACGCCGGAGCCCACCAGCGCGAACACCGCATGCCGCGCGCCCCGGCCCGCGCCGAACCACATCTCGGCCTGACCCAGCGTCTTCGCGCCGTTGTCGATGAACAGCGGCAGATCCGTGCCGGCGCGGATGAGCGCCTCGAGCGGCACGGCGTCCCACCCGACGGTCGGCGCGTGTACCAGCGCCAGCCGCCCCCGCTCGACGGTGCCGAACACGCCGATCCCGACGCCGAGGACGCGCTCAGCCGCGACGTCCGCGCCGGCGACGGCCTCGCGCACGCCGGCGGCCACGAGCGCGGCGACCGTTCCCGGGTCGGGGTCCCCGGCGCCGACGGGGCGATCCACCGTGGCGAGCGCCCGCATCGACAGGTCGAACAGCTCGGTCCTGACCCGGGTCGGGCCCACGTCGACGCCGATGACGTACCCGTACGCGGGGTCGACGCGCAGCAGGACCCTCGGTCGTCCGCCGTCGGATTCGACCAGCCCCGCCTCGACGACGACCCCCTCGTCGATCAGCTCGCCGGTGACGTTGCTGACCGTACCGGCGCTCAGGCCGGTGAGCCGGCTCAGTTCGAGCCGGCTCACCGGGCCGTCCAGGAAGAGCCTGGACAGCAGCGCCGAGCGGTTGGTACGCCGCACGTCGCGCACGGTCGTCCGCCGGCTGTTCATCGCCCGGCTTCCACGCGCCCGGCCGCCACGAGAGTCCGCACGCCAGGAGTGTAGGTCCGATAATTCAGCACTTGAATTAGTGGCGATCGATTCTTAGGTTAGCTGCGGCTTAACCGTTGAGCCGGGCCGCTGGGACAATCGCAGGCGATGTCCGACTCCTCCACGATCTTCGCCCGGACCCGCCTCGCGGCGGTGCCGTTCGTCCCCGAGATCCGCATCCAGCAGGCCGACGAGCGGATCGGCCTGTGGGACCTGATCGGCGGTGCGTACAGCAGCGACCGGCCACCGCCGTTCTGGGCCTTCGCCTGGGCCGGCGGGCAGGGCCTGGCCCGCTACGTGCTCGACCACCCCGACACCGTCCGGGGGCTGCGGGTACTGGATCTCGCCACCGGCAGCGGCCTGGTCGCGATCGCGGCCGCGGTGGCCGGCGCGGCAGGGGTCCGAGCCGTCGACGTGGCCGCCGACGCGGTACGGGCCGTCGGGCTCAACGCCGCCGCCAACGGCGTCGCCGTGGAGGCGGTGCTCGGCGACGTCCACGACGGCGGACTGTTCGACCGGATGGCCGGCGACGCCGACGTGGTGCTGGTCGGGGACGGCTTCTACAGCAGGGCGACGGCGGAACGGATGCTCGCGTTCCTGCGGCGCGCCGCGCGCGGTGGCGCCCGGGTGCTCGTCGGCGACCCCGGTCGGGAGTTCCTGCCGCAGCGGCAGTTCCAGCAGCGGGCGGCGTACGACGTCCCGACCCGCCCGTCGCTGGAGGACGTACCGGTCAAGCGCACCGCGATCTGGGAACTGCCCGCCCCCACCGCCGGGAGGTGAACTCCCCCGGACACGGGGTATCGGGGTATCGCGGCAACGACCCGACGTCGATGCCGACAGTTCGGAGGACCGCCATGTCGCTGCCCGTCAGACCCTGGCAGTTGCCGGCCCGGCTGGCCGCCGGCGCCGTCATCTTCAACTCCGGCCTCGCCAAGCGCAACGCCGACGACGCGACGATCGCCGGGCTGCACGGGATGGCCGCCGGCACGTACCCCGTCCTGCACAGGCTCCCCCCGGACCGGTTCGTGCGGCTGCTGTCGGCCACGGAGATCGCCCTCGGCGCGGCCCTGCTGCTACCCGTCGTACCCACGGCGCTCGCCGGCATCGGGCTGACGGCTTTCTCCGCCGGCCTGGTCGGCCTGTACCTGCGGACCCCGGGCATGCGGGAGCCGGGCACGCTCCGCCCGACCCAGCAGGGGACCGCCCTCGTCAAGGATGTGTGGCTGCTGGGGATCGGCCTGGGCCTCGTCATCGAGGAGCTCAGCGGCAAGGACCACCAGCCGGACTGACCGCCGGCAGGCGTCCCGAGCCGTCCATCGAGTCCGGTCACCGTCGTGACGGTGACGCGGTCGCGAGCGAGACCGTACACGCGAGGTCCTGGACCGCGGTGGGGGTATCCCCGCTGGCGATGAACCCGAACCTGGCGGCACCCTTCGGCGACGGCGATCCGTTCCAGCCTTCGCTCTGCACCGTCACCTTCGAGTGGGTCTGCGTGTACTGGCCGTTCCACATCTGCATGACGGCCTGGTCGCCGGGGAACGTCCAGGTCACCGTCCAGCCGTCGATGGCCGCAGCCCCGGTGGCGCGTACGGTGACCGTGGCCCGGAACCCCGACTGCCACGTGCTGCTGACCGCGAACGAGGCGACACAGCCCGGACGCTCACTCGGCGGCGGCGCGGCGTGGCGCGCGGTGGGGTTGGGCCGGCCGGGGTTGCGCTGCCCGGTGAGGTTGGGGTGCAGCCGCTGCGCCAGGAAGATCGACAACGTCGCGACGACGATCGCGGCGACCGCCCAGCCCGCCGCGCGCAGATCTCCGCCGACCGCCCGCTTACGGGTACCGGCCGGTGCGCCCCCGGCCGTCGGGCCACTGCTGAAGATGCCGCTGCCGACGGTACGGTGGCCTGTCTCGTCGCCGCCGGCCGCGGCGGCCTCTCCCGGAAGCCCGTCCGCCGCAGCGCCGGCCTCGGGTGCCAGGTCATCATCGCCCGCGCCGTCCGGATCGGCATTCGGTCGGTCGTTCTCCGGCCGGTCGCTCTCCAGCCCGTCGCTCTCCGGCCGGTGGCTGTCCTCCGGTAGCCCGTCCTCCCGGCGGCCGTCGTCCGGGTCGCTGCCCTCCGGCCCACCGTCTGCCCGACGCTCCACCTCGATCCGCACCTTTCGATACCGGTTGGACTTCGATACCGGTTGAACTTCGGTACTGGGTTGACCTTCGGTACCGGGTTGAACGCCGGTACTTAGTTGAACGCCGCCGCGGCGATCCCGGGGAGCCTCTACCTGGTTACGGCCACCCCAAACATGCCGGTACCACGGGCGGCGAGCCCGTAGGGCGGCGCTGCTGCGCGCCGCACCGACAGGCGGGCGCCGGGCGGTGAATCACCCCGGCCGGGTGATGCCGGTGCCGGAGCGGCGATGCGATTCTTCGCCGGTGGACGCAAACGCGACCGTTGGCTCCTGCCCGAAGCGTTGCGACAAGACGGCCGCCCGCCGCCGGCTGCCGCAGCACCGCGGCAGGCATGAATAAGCTGCTGACAGCTCTCGGCCGGCTGCCAGTCGCCACCGCACGGGCCCTTCCCGTGCCCGGCCGCAGCCGGATGTCGCGCCGCTCGTGGGTGGGCAACGGGCGGGCCCACATCGAGGTGCGCGGCCTCGACCGGCCCGGCAGCGAAGCCTTCGCCAAGCAGGTGGAAGAGCAGCTTGAGCGGCTCCACGGAGTCCACTGGGCCGAGGTCAACGCCGTCCTCGGCCGCGTGGTGGTGGCGTTCACCGGTGACCGGGTCGATGTCGACGATCTCGTCGACGCGATCGAAGACGTGGAGGAAGCCCACGAACTGCACACGGCGGGCTTCCCGAAGAGCCGTCCGGAGCATCCCGCCGACGACGAGCCGCTGCACCGGCAACTGGTCGCGCTGGGCAGCGACGCGCTCGGGCTCGCGCTGTCGACGGTACGGCCGGTGCTCCGGCAGCGGACGTTCCCCTCCGACGTGCTCTCCGTGCTCGCCCTGGTGGACTCCACCCCCCGGCTGCGACACGCGCTGTACGAACGGTTCGGCCGGGCCGCCACCGACCTGACCCTCGCCGTGACGCACGCGATCGCTTCGGGGCTGACGCCGGGGCCGCCGGTCAGTGTGCTCACCGACGCGGCGTACCGGGCGGTGCTGATCTCGGAGATCAACGCCCGTCGCACCGTCTGGCAGCGCAGGGAGCCGGACCTGCAGTCCCGTCCGGACGGCGAGCGGGCGGAGCCGGTGGACGTGTCGCGGCGGCCGGTTCCGGTGCCACCGGGCCCGATCGAGCGCTACGCCGACCGCGCCTCGTTCATCGCGCTGACCGCGGCGGCAGGCGCCGTCGCGGTCACCCGGGACCGCGGCCGGGCCCGGACCGCGCTGACCGTGATCGCGCCGAGGGCTGCCCGACTGAGCCGGGAGGTGTTCGCCGCGCGGCTGGGCCGTGCCCTCTGCGCCCGTGGCGTCGTACCGCTCGACGCCACGGCGCTGCGCCGGCTCGACCGGCTCGACACCGTCGTCATCGACTCCCGCGCGTTGACCACCGGCCGGTTCGCCATCGGAGAGCTGCGCGGCGCGGAATCCGAGCTGTCCCCTGAGGAGGAAAGCAGCCTACGGGTCCGGGCCGGATCGCTGATGGACGCGCGCGAACCGGGCGCGGTACGCACGATCGACGACTGGACGCTCGGGCCGCTGAGCAAGGTCGTGCCCGGCGGCCAGCGGCTGGCCCGCACGGTGGCGGACCAGCTGCGCGCTCCCGACGGCGTGACGCTCGGGCTGGTACACGGAGACACACTCGTCGCGGTGCTCGCCGCCGTACCCGAGCTCCGCCCGAACGCGACCGACCTGGTCGCGGCGGCCCGTTCGGTCGGCACCGTCATCCTGGCCGGCGTCGGCAGCGGCCTGGGCGCCCGGATCTCCGCGGATGCCGTGGTGCCCGCCGGCACCCATCTGGCGTCGGAGATCCGTAAGCTGCAGCAACAGCAGCGGATGGTCGCCCTGGTCGCCGACGCGCGAGCCGGCAACGCCGCAATGGCGGCGGCCGACTGCGGCGTCGGCGTGCTGGACGAGACGGGGCCGGTGCCCTGGGCCGCGGATCTGCTCTGCGGGCCGGGCCTGGCCCAGGCCTGCCGGATCCTGGACGCCGTGACCGCGGCGCGCACCGTCGCCCGCCGCGGTGCGCTCATCTCGCTGTACGGTTCAGTCGCCGCCGCGCTCCTGGCCCTGTCCGGCCCCGCCGCCGGGCAGTTCGGACGCGCGCGGATCGCCGGCACCGCCGCCGCTGTGGTGGGGATGACGGTCGGCGCCCTGGCCGCCCGGTCGGTCGACGAGCGCCCCGATCCGGTGCCGATCGACGAGACGCCGTGGCACGCACTGGCCCCGGAGACCGCCCTGCGCCGCCTCGACAGCTCGCCCGACGGGCTGACGGCGGAGGACGCCGCCGCCCGTCTCGCGGAGCAGCCGTCCCTGGACGGGCACCGCGAAGAGCGCTTCCTCCGCGCCACGGTCGACGAGCTGGCCAACCCCCTGACCCCGCTGCTGGCGACCGGCGCGGCGATGTCGGCGGCCACCGGCTCGGTCACCGACGCGACGCTCATCGGCTCGGTGATGGGCGCGAACGCGCTGCTCGGCGCCGCGCAGCGGGTCAGCGCCGACCGGGCGCTGCGGCGCCTCGCCCGGGACACCTCGCTGCGGGCCCAGGTACGGCGCAACGGCCACGAGCTGGATCTGGCCGCCGACGAGATCGTCCCGGGTGACGTGATCGTGCTGCGCGCCGGGGACGCCGTACCCGCCGACTGCCGGATCCTCGAGGCCGCCAACGTGGAGGTGGACGAGTCCACGCTCACCGGAGAGTCCCAGCTGGTGACCAAGACCGCCATGCCGTTGGCAGCCGCCAGCGTGGCGGAGCGGCGCAGCATGCTGTACGAGGGCACCATCGTCGCCGCCGGGGAGGCGACGTGTGTGGTGGTGGCGACCGGCCCGCGCAGCGAGATGGGCCGAAGCGGCCGGGCGGCCGAGACGGGCCCACCGACGCGCGGCGTGCAGGCGCGGCTGATGCGGCTGACCGGCGCGAGCGTACCCATCGCGCTCGGCTCGGGCGCGGCGCTCATCGCCGGTGGCCTGTTGCGGGGCCGGCCGTTGTCCACCACCCTCGGCACCGCGGTCAGCCTCGCCGTGGCGGCAGTGCCCGAAGGGCTGCCCCTCGTTGCGACGGTCGGTCAGATCGCCGCGGCGCGCCGGCTGTCGCAGCGCCGGGCGCTGGTACGCGACCCGTCGACCACCGAGGCGCTCGGCCGGGTCGACGTGCTGTGCTTCGACAAGACGGGGACGCTGACGGAGGGGCGGGTGCGCCTTCAGCAGGTGTCCGACGGGCTGCGCGCCGCGCCGGTGGACCAGCTGTCGCCAACCGCCCGACCGGTGCTCGCCGCCGGTCTGCGGGCCAGCCCGGCGGCGCGCGACGAGGTACCGCACCCCACCGACCGGGCGGTGATCACCGGGGCCGAGGAGGCCGGGGTCACCCCTGCGGACGGGCTCGGCCATTGGCGGGTGGTCGGTGACATGCCGTTCGAACCGGCCCGCGGTTACCACGCGGCGCTCGGCGCGACCTCCCGCGGCCTGTTGCTCAGCGTGAAGGGCGCACCGGAGACCGTGCTGCCGGCCTGTACCGGCTGGCGCCGTAACGGTCGGGTCGAGCGGCTGGACTCCCGGGCGGTGGCGTCGATCGAGACGGAGGTGGACCGGCTGGCCCGTCAGGGGTACCGGGTCCTCGCCGTGGCCCAGCGTCCGGTGGCCGCCCGTCGGCAGATCCGCCCCGAGCTCGTCGCGGACCTCGAGTTTCTCGGCCTGCTCGGGCTGGCCGACTCGGCCCGTCCGGAGGCGGCGGCCGCGGTGGCCGGACTGCGCCGCGCCGGCGTCAAGGTGATCATGCTGACCGGAGACCATCCGACCACCGCCGAGGCGATCGCCGCCGAGCTCGACATCGTCAACGGTGGCCGGGTGATGACCGGATCCGAGATCGACGAGCTCGACGACGGCAAGCTCGCCGAGGTGTTGCCGGAGGTGTCGGTCTTCGCCCGGGTCACCCCCACCCACAAGGTCCGCATCGTGCAGGCGCTGCAGACCGAGGGGCACACCGTCGCGATGACCGGTGACGGCGCGAACGACGCCGCCGCGATCCGCCTCGCCGACGTGGGTATCGCGCTGGGCCAGCGGGGCACCGACGCCGCCCGGGAGTCGGCCGACCTCATCGTCACCGACGACCGCATCGAGACGATCATCCATGCCGTCGTGGAGGGCCGCGCGATGTGGGCGTCGGTACGCGACGCGGTATCCGTACTGGTCGGCGGCAACCTCGGCGAGATCGGTTTCGCGCTCGGGACCGGGCTGCTGGCCCCGGCCGGCTCGCCGCTCAACGCCCGGCAACTGCTCCTGGTGAACCTGCTCACCGACCTGCTGCCGTCGCTGGCGCTGTCGGTGCGGGAGCCGTCCAAACAGACCCCGGAGGACCTGCTGCACGAGGGCCCGGAGGCGTCGCTGGGCCGCTCCCTGACCCGCGACGTCGCGGTACGCGCCCTCGCGACGGCCGGGGCGACGACGGGCGCGTGGCTGATCGGCCGGGGTACGGGTACCCGGACGCGTGCCAGCACCGTGGCGCTCGTGGCTCTGGTCGGCACCCAGCTCGGCCAGACGCTGGTCGCCGGCTGGCGCAGCCCGCTCGTCGTCGGGGCGAGCGCGGTGTCCGCGGCCGCGCTCGGCGCGATCGTGCAGACACCCGGGGTCAGCCAGTTCTTCGGCTGCCGGCCGATGGGACCGATCGCCTGGACGACCGGGCTGTGGGCGAGCGGAATCGGTACTGCGGCCGCGATGGTGGCATCGCGGCTCGCCGGACGGGTATGGCCGGAGCCAGGGCAGCCTGACGGCAGCGAACCCGGCGGCGGCACGCCCGAGCAGTAGCAGCATCGCCCACCGTGGACTGGTCGCCGAGCCGGACTCGGCGCGGAAGGGAGCAGGCATGACCACACAGCCGACGGGACGAGGCGCGCGAGCGCCTCAGAAGCGCGCGGCGGCCCAGAAGCGCCCACCCGCGGCGGGCGCCGCTACCGGCGAGCGCGCTCCGGCGGCTCGACGGGCCCGCACGGCGAGCGCCGCGGCGCAGGAGCGCGCGGTACCGGCCGCGCGCACCGCGCCCCAGAAGCGCACCGCACCGACCAAGCGCGCGGCCCCCCAGAAGCGCACTGCACCGACAAAGCGCGCGGGGGCGCAGAAGCGCGCCGCCGCGGAGAAGCGCGCGCCCGCGCAGAAGCGCACCACCGCGCAGAAGCGCACTACCGCGGAGAAGCGAGCCCCCGCGGAGAAGCGCACCACCGCGCAGAAGCGCACCACCGCGCAGAAGCGAGCCCCCGCGGAGAAGCGGACCGCCCCCCAGAAGCGGACGGCCGTACAAGCGCGCACCACCGCCCGGAAGCAGACGGCTGCCCAGAAGCGCACCATCGCGGAGCGGCGTGCCGCCGAGAGCCGGGCGGCCGCGCCGAGACGGGCACCGGCGGCGGCGCCCGTCCGCGAACCCGAGCCCGCGCGGGCCACGATTCCGCAGCAGCGCGAGACCGAGCGGCGAGCCAGGGCCGCAGCGCCCAGCGAGCCACCACCGCAGCCGGTACCGGTCCGGCCGGCGCCGGCCACAGAGGAAGCACGTGAGGCTGGCGGGCAGGAGGTTCGCGAGCGGAAAGCCGGGACACGGGAGGCGCCGGCGCGGCCGGAGGCGGAGGGTCCGCCATACCCTCGCGTCGTCACGGTACCCGTCATCGGGGCCCGCATCCCCCTTCCCCCGATGCCGTCGCCGGTCGGCGCGTCCAGTCGCGTGCTCTGGGTCGGCGGCCTGATCGGCGCGGCGGTTCTGGGTGCGCTGGAGTGGCCGGTGGCGGCGGCGCTGGCGGCCGGCACCTGGGTCCTCGAACGGTTCGCCAAGGCCACCGTTCGCGAGGAGTTGGAGCATCGGCCGGGCCGCGGCTGAGATCGCCCGTGCCTCGCGCTCCGGGATCTTGGACACTTGTGCCGCCTATAACCGGCCCAGGTGTCCAAGATCGCCACGGCGCACGTCGAGCGCTGGCTGCCGAGCGCTGGCTGCCGAACGCTATCTGCCGAACGGGCGGACGATCATGAAGATCGTGATCAGTACGATCAGCACGAATACGACCGTGCCGGAGGCCACCACGCGGCCGGCCAGATTGTCCAGGCGCTCCTTGGCTGCCAGGTCGGTCGCGGTGGCGGCGAGGGTGGGCGGTGGCGCTTCACCGTCGCCCTCGGCGGCCGCCGGCGGTCGCTCGAGCACACCCTGCTCGATCACCCCGGCCGCGCGACGTATCGACGGCATGGTGTACCCGGTGGCGATACCCATCGCGATCACGTACAGGGTGATCGAAATGATCACCCATGGCGTGCGGAACGAGTACCTGTTCGCCGTCGACAGCGCGCCGAACCCGAAAGCCGCCACGATCAGCGAACCGGTCGAGAAGACGGCCAGGATGCGGGCGGCGGCGTGGGTGTTGCTGGCGTCGTGCCGGCGGATGGCGCGATGGGCCATGTAGGGCGCCAGCGCGAACGGTCCGATGAGCAGGACCGCGGTGAGCACGTGCAACGTCACCAGAGTCTCGTACACGGGTCAACCCTAGTCCTCCCAGCCGACTTCGCTCGTTACAGACGCTCGTCCATGACGAGCCCTCGTCCGGGCACGTGCGATCCGACAGCAGGTCCGATGGCAGGTCCGATGGCAGGTCCGATGGCAGGTCCGATGGCAGGTCCGATGGCAGGTCCGATGGCAGGTCCGACGACGCCGCGCCCCGGCAACCAGGCCGCCGCCATGCTGAAGAACGACACGAAGCTCAGCGCCCGGCATCGCACCCGAGAGACGCTAGCGGCGCGGCCGACGGCGCGCGGCGAACGGCGGACTCACCGAGTACTCTCCGGTGATGATCGTCGACCTGTCACACGAGATCGTCGCCGGCATGACCACCTATCCGGGCATGGCGCCACCGCGTGTACAGGTGGCGACGTCACGTGAGGATTCGGCGGCCCGGTTGAGCGCCGGGGTGTCGTTCGAGATCGCATCGGCGAGCCTCGTCGGCAATACCGGAACCTATGTCGATGCGCCGTACCACTACCACCGCGAGCGCGCCGACGTCGCGCAGCTACCCCTCGAACGGCTGGTCAACGTGCCGATCGCGGTGGTGCACGCGTTCGACGTACCGGCGGTGACCGCCGCCCACCTCGGCGACCCGGGCGCCCTGTGGGGCAGGGCCGTGCTCGTCTACACCGGCTGGGCCCGGTACTGGCAGACCCCGCGCTACCTCGACCTCGACTGCCCGCACCTCACCGCCGACGCGGTCGAGGTGCTCGTCAACGCCAATGTTGCCGTCGTCGGCATCGACTCGCTCAACATCGACGACCCTCGGGATCCCGACCGCCCCGCGCACCACGGACTGCTCGGCGCCGACATCCCGATCATCGAGCACCTGACCAACCTGGACCGGGTACCGGTGACCGGCGCCCGACTCGTCGCGTTGCCTCCACCGGTTCGCGGGATGGCGTCGTTCCCCGTACGGGCCGTGGCGACGTACGAGGCAGAAACGACGTACGAGGCATAGACGCACGAGGCAGAGACGACGTACGAGGCATAGACGTACGAGAGTCCACCTGCGTCGATCGGACCTGGCTACACTCCCCGGATGCGGACGATCATGACCGCCACTCCGGGCGGCGCCCAATGGCGGGTGCGCGTCGTGTGGCAACCGCGCTGGCGGAAGCTTGCCCGACGCTTCGGGGGCTGGCGCAGCGCCCGCCGCAACGGCAGGGGTGGCGACCTCGGCGGCTTCGACATTCCCACCGGTGGGGGTGGCGGGGGTGGCGGGGACGGCTTCCTGCACGGCCTCGCCGATGACATCGTGGTCGCCATCGCCGTGATCGTCTGTCTCATCGTGGTCGGCGCCCTGTTCTGGTGGGTCCTCCTTCCCCTGTTGCTGCTGGTCATCGACATGGTTGTGGTGGTGGTCCTGCTCGCCGTCGCCATCCCGGCTCGGGTGCTCCTCGGTCGCCCATGGACGGTCGAGGCGGCGACCGCGGCACCGGACGACGGGGAGGACTACTTCGTCGCCGAAGTCGTCGGCTGGCGGCGAGCGCTTCGCACCAGAGACGAGATCGCCGAGAAGCTGCGCCTGGGCCATCCCGCTCCGGTGGTCGGCACGCTGCGACACCGCGGGTAAGGCACCGGTACCCGCGCCGGCCCCTACTCCAGTGCCGGCCGGGTTACTGTTCGACCTCCATATTGATAGACAGGTGGCAATTTCGTGGTCGGCGCGTCGGCGCCCACGCCGCGACGGGCACCGCGCCGACCGTGAACCCCGCCAACCCGAGAGGCGGTGCCACCCATGCTGCTACCGATCCGGCCGGCGCCCGGCAGACCCGTACGATCGCGCTCGCTGGGCGCGGTCGCTGTGACCGTCCCGGCCATCGCCACGCTCCTGCTCACCACGACAACCGCGCACGCCAACGCCGCCACCCAGACCAACGCCGCCACCCAGACCAACGCCGCCCATCCGAGGGCCGCACTGACCCAGGTCAGCGCCGACCCGTACACCGACAGCCAGGCCCAGCACCGTACCGAGGTCGAGCCCGACACGTTCAGCTTCGGCACGACGATCGTGTCGGCGTTCCAGGTCGGGCGGGTGTCCGGCGGCGGCTCGTCCAACATCGGCTTCGCGACCTCGTCCGACGGCGGCGCCACCTGGACACGCGGCTTCCTGCCCGGCATCACCGGTAACGCCGGTGGCCCGTACGGGCAGGCCAGCGACGCATCGGTCGCCTACGACGCCCGCCACAACGTCTGGCTGATCTCCTCGCTCGGCATCCGTAGCTCCTCTGTGGACGTACTGACCAGCCGCTCCACCGACGGCGGGCGCACCTGGAGCAACCCGGTGACCACGGCCACCGGCTCGCTGGACAAGAACTGGATCGTGTGTGACAACACCGCCTCCAGCCCGTACTACGGCAACTGCTACACCGAGTACGACGTAACCAGCTCCTTCGACGCGCTGCGGATGAAGACCTCGTCGGACGGCGGCGCGACCTGGGGTCCGGCGCGCGCCACCGGCGGCAGCGCGACCGGGCTGGGCGGCCAGCCGGTGGTGCGGCCCAACGGCACCGTCGTCGTGCCGTACCTGTCGACCAACGACCAGATCCGCGCGTTCCGGTCCACCGACGGCGGTGCGAACTGGAGCTCCACGGTCCTGGTGTCGCGCGTCAGCCACCACGCGGCAGCCGGCGACCTGCGCGAGGAGGCGCTGCCCACCGCCGAGGTCGACGGCGCCGGCACAGTGTACGTGGCATGGTCGGACTGCCGGTTCCGGTCCGGCTGCGCGAGCAACGACATCGTCGTAGCCATGTCCACCAGCGAGACGACCTGGTCGGCGCCGATCCGCGTACCGATCGACGCGACCACCAGCGCGGTCGATCATTTCGTCCCCGGCCTGGGGGTGGATCCGTCGTCGGCGGGCACGTCGGCCCGGCTGGCGTTGACGTACTACTACTACCCGACGGCGAACTGCACCGCCTCGACCTGCCAGCTCGACGTCGGGTACGTGTCGTCGGTCAACGGCGGCGCCAGCTGGAGCACCGCCACCCAGCTCGCCGGTCCGATGAGCCTGGCGTGGCTCCCGAACACCTCGCAGGGCCGCATGTTCGGCGACTACATCTCGACCTCGGTGCGCGCCGGCGGCAACGCCTACCCGGTCGTCCCGATCGGGCACGCGCCGAGCGGTTCAACCTACGACCTCGGGATGTACGCGCCGGCCGGCGGGCTGGCGGTCACCGGCGGAACCGTGCGCCGGTGACACCGGCTGTCGGGGCGCTCGCCCGGATGGCGCCCCGGCAGCCCCGCACCTTCCGGCCAAACTACGGACACTGTACGGTGATAGCGCGACGTCGATAACAGCCGATGTACCGCAGCCTACGTACGGTCACCCGCAGAACCGGCAGGAAAGGTGGCTTCCATGACCGCACCGGCCACTTTCGTCACCCAGAAACACTGGCCACCGAGCGTCGACGACTTCTTCCCACCCAGCCTGGGCGGTCAGTTCTGGATCTCCAAGATCACCGTACTGCTGTGGATCGGCATCGCCGCGGTGATCGTCTTCTTCCTCGTCGCGTACCGCCGCCCGGCGATCGTGCCGACGCGCAGCCAGTGGATCGCGGAGTCCCTCTACGGGCTCATCCGCGACGGTGTGGCCCGCGAGGTGATCGGCGCGGAGGGCCTGCGTTTCGCCCCCTACCTGACCTCACTGTTCTGCTTCGTCGCGGTGACCAACCTCTTCGGCGTCATACCGCTGGCGCAGATCTCGCCCAACTCTCACATGGCGTTTCCGGCGTTCCTGGCGCTCATCTCGTACGTGTTGTACCACTACGTCGGCATCCGCCGGTTCGGGTTGCGGCGCTACCTCCGACAGGCCGTGATCCTGCCGGGCACACCGAAGGCGATGTACCCGCTGCTGGTCCCGCTCGAGATCCTGCAGAAGTTCATCAACCAGCCGTTCACGCTGGCCATCCGGCTGTTTTCCAACATGTTCGCCGGCCACCTGATCCTGCTGGTGTTCACCCTGGGCGGCTTCATGCTGGTCGGCGCGCAGACTGTGGCGCTTCGGCCGGTGTCGTTGGTGTCGTGGGCGATGGCGCTCGTGCTCACCGTGTTCGAGGCCGGTGTCGCACTGCTGCAGGCGTACGTGTTCGTGCTGCTGACCGCCAGTTACGTGCAGGCAGCCCTGTCCGACGAGCACTAGGCAACGCGGGCCGGCTCGAAACGCTCGCAAGCGGCATCGGTGCCGCGGCACGAAAGAACCAAGCTCCGCCGCGGCTACCAGACCCGACGCTAGCCAATCTCCGCGGTCCCCAGGGCGTCACAACAGTCCAGGCCCTGTCGGATTTTCCCAGCTACGCCGTACGGACCTGCCGCTCGGTCCGCCCCTGAGCCGCACTATCCATGGCCGGCGAGCACCGTGGAGCACCCGTTACACGAACGCCCTCCCATGAGAGCGACCAGCCACCGGAAGATCGTCACAAACCCGGATGGATTCCCGTGGCTTGGGATCATCGGGTCATCGCCACGATCGAACCGTCGCCACAGACAGAGCGTTGAGGCCAACGCGGCCGTCGACCCCAACCGAAAGGACCCTCACCGCAACCAGGAAAACCATCGATTGACAAGTGTGAATAAGATAATCGACATCGCCCTTGATCCACTCCACGGCCGCGTGGTTAGCTAGCGCGTCCATTCATTGTCATCAATGAATACCTTGACGGATCGGGGCGTTGAATGAGGTTGGTCCGATCGACTGGCGCGATTGGTCTCGCGCTGGCGACAACGACGATGCTTGCTCTACCAGCTCACGCGGAACCCTCTTCGCCGCAGGCGGGCGGCGGCGTGGAGTTTTCAATCCCGGACATTCGTTCGGGTCGGGTTACGGACGTCGCCACCTTCAGCGTGAAGACCGAAGAGAGCGCGCCCGGGGCGCAGAGCCTTGCCGCCGCCAAGTCCCCCACCGGCACGCTCGCGATTCTCGATCGCTCCATGCTTTCACAGGGCATCACGTCCGCCGCGAACACGTCCTTCGTGGACCTTTCCTGGGAGGCATACGCCAAGACCGCGCAGTACGGGATCAGCCGGGACGGTAAGGTGATCGCCTCGCTCGCTGCCGGCGTCTCGAACTTCCGGGACACGTCCGTCGTCGCCGGGACATCCTATCGCTACAACGTCGTCCCCCTCGACGCGGACACCGACGCCAAGGCCCGCATGTGGAGCATGAACGTGAGGGTGCCCGTCGCCCCCGCCACGGGTGAAGACTCGGCGCGCTCCCTCCAGACACAGGCCGCTTCGGAGGTCCGCGTCATGGCGGCCGCCTCCACCACAACGGTCACCTGGGTCACATTCATTCCTCAGTCCCGCATCGACGGGCCTCCGGTGGGCTGCGACTACGGGAGTGGATATCAGTACGGCGGGGACGGTCACGGCTACGACTGGACGTCACCGTCCTACCGGACCGCGGTGAGCGCGGTCATCGACTGGGGCTCGAAGTCCGTCAACGGGAACGTGAGCATCGGCACGACCCACGTATACCGTAACGGGGCGCTGGTGGCACAGAAGACCGCGGCGGCCAACGATTCGGGCGCGAAGAAGATGGGTTCGGGGTCCAACTACGTGGACGTACGGATGGTGACCCACTCCGGCAACCCGTTCTGCCACCTCAACGCGATCGACGGGGCGTTCTCGATACACCTGACCCAGGGCGGGAACTACTCGATCTTCTCCGGCAACCACCGGCAGATGCCGAACCACTACGTGTACATCTACAACGGTGGCCGGGTGACAGACGTCTACAAGCGCGACGCCGTGAGTCCGCTCTGCCTGGCCGGCTCCATTCTGTGCGAGTTGGCGAACTTCTACGGCAGCGGGTCGTTCTGAGTCTCATGCGCGGGCACACAGGCGAACTCCCCGTCCCGGCCGGGCGAGAATACGTAAAGCCTGAGCACCCGTGACGAGTTGACCGAGCCGGGGCGCCACTCGCACGCCGAGGTGGTTCGCCGGCGGGGCCACCCCCGCCGGCGAACCACCTCACGTGGGTATGGTGTTCGATCAATGGAACGCGGCGTGGATACCGCGTCAACGGGCGAAAACCGATACCCCGGGCGGAACCACTCTGACCTGCGCGTCGCGGTTCCGGCGTGATTGGCGCTGCTCGGTACCGAGCGTGGCAGGTACGGAAATGCTCCTGACAGACCGGGAGCACAGACGGCAGCCGCGGCACCTTCGAGCGCCTTCCACCAGGGCCTGCGCCGCCTGCGGGCGAACAGCTCGGCATCGGGCAGTCTGTGCGCACACGCCACCTACATGACAGGCCGCGGTTCTACCGCATCCACAATGGAGTTATTCGGCACACGTCGGAACTGCGGCTCGTCGCTTACCAACGCCTGCTCCACCGTGTTCCGCGCAACGCCCAACCGCCGTGGATGGCCTGGACAGCGGACGGCATGGCGACGGGCCCCTTCGTGATCCGCGGCCTCGGCTCCCGTGGGAGACGATGGTCCAGCGAGGGTCAGGATCCTGATGATGCAGTCGTCGACGTTGCTGTCAACGGGAGTTCCCGTAGGCCTGGACCGGCGACTTCTCCAGCCGGGCGACAGCCAGTGATCTCCATGCGTACGCCCCGGCGAGCCATACCAACGCCCAATATCCGGAGCAGACGGACCAGAACAGCAACCAGTAGCACACGTAAGCTCCGCCCCACACCAGACCCAGGATGGCAACGGCGGTCGTGGCGGCGAGCGCAAGGAGTCCACCGACGGCCCAATGCTGGCTCGCGGAGAAGAACCGCCCACGCTCGACAATGGCGATCACAGCGAGGCAGGCCACGAACACGACGATCGGTATCAGCGCATTTGGCGTCAGGAAGAGGTCCCGGAACATCTGACGCGCCGCGGCCGTGCCGTCACCGAACAACGGGGATGCGACGACGGCGAGAAGGCAAGCAATTGCCCAGGGTGGCAGAGCAACGGCGAGAAGAGCACCAATACGTCGGACCATGTGCTCACTATGCCCTAGCCGGCGGATCCCATCTCCATCGACCCCTGTCTCTACAATGGGTCGACCGAGTGCGCCATGTCCGGGTGACCCTCCGCACGATCGACTCACATCCGCAAGGCCGTGCACGCCCGTGGCCACTTCCTGAACGAGTCAGCCCGCCCTCAATTGCGCATGTCTGGACAATCCGGAAATGGATCAGGGCGGGCAGTCTGTCGACTGTCCGCCCTGATCGTTCGTGGTGCGCCGCCAGGGACTCGAGCCCTGACCCCTCGGATAAGGAGCGTGGTCTTGACCAGCACATTGGTTACCATCAATCAGTATCGGTCCAACCGGTGCACGTCGTTCGCCCGTCCCCCGCCGCAGGCGCCGAGCCGGGCTGGGCCCGAGGTGCTGGTCCCGCGCTCCACTAGACGGCGCGGCCCACCAGAGCCTTCCGCACCGAGGCGTGGATAGACCGCAGACCGACACACGCAGCGACCCCAGCACCACGGCGGGGCCGGCACCGGACACCGCGCGAGGTGTTCATCCAGCTCGGCGAGCCGCACGGTGAGCCGGCCTACGCCTGCCGGACGGTGTACGCCGGTAACGCCGATGACGACCAGACGCTCGGCGTCGGTCGGCGCGCTCAGTGACACCGTACCGTCGAGGCTCACGCCGGTCCGGCGCCCGTCGTGGTCACCGGCACGATGCGCAACCCCACCCTGGCCGGCGCAGACGGCCCCGCCAACGTGCTCGCCGCGATCCGCACCGCCGCCAGCCGGTGGCCTCGGCGCGCTGGTCGTGTTCGCCGACGAGATCCACGCCGCCCGTCATGTCCGCAAGACGCACTCCACCAGCGGCGGTGCCTTCCAGCCGCCCAACACGGACCCGCTCGGGTACATGGTGGAAGGTGCCGTACGGCTGCTCAGCCGGCCGCCCCACCGCATGACCGTGCCCATCGAGGCGGTCACCCCCGGACGCCGCACGTGGGGCTGTACGCCGCAGCCCTCGGCGATGACGGCACTCTCCTTGCCAGCGCCGACCATCTCGACGGTCTCGTCGTGGCCGGCTACGGCGCCGGCCACGTACCGGACGACGGCGTACCCGTGGACCGGATCGCCGAGATCACACCGGACGAGCACCGCCGGCGCAAGCTGATGGTCACCAACCCGGCCGAACTGTTCGGCTTCTAATCCGGTCCCGCCCGTGCCCTCCCGGAGATGGAGAGGGCACGGGCGGTGGAGATCAGAGTGCGGCGCGGATGGCGTCGGCGAGCGAGGTCGGCTTGCGGCCGATGAGCTGCTCCAGGTCGTTGTCCTCCACGTACAGTTCGCCCTGGGCGAGGCCGCGGTCGCCGTCGGCGAGGACAGCCGCGAACTGCTCGGGCAGACCGAGGCCGACCAACACCTCGGTGTACTTCTCGACCGGCAGGTCGGTGTAGGTGACCTGCTTACCGCTCTGCTTCGACACTTCGGCGGCCAGGTCGGCCATGGTGAACGGCGCGCCGCCCAGCTCGTACACCTTGTCGGCGTGGCCGTCGGCGGTGAGCACTGCGGCGGCGGCCTCGGCGTAGTCGGCACGGGTGGCGGCGCTGACCTTGCCATCGCCGGCCGCGCCGACGATTCCGTGCTCGAGGTAGGTCGGCAGCTGCGGGGTGTAGTTCTCGATGTACCAGCTGTTGCGCAGGAACACGTACGACAGACCGGAGGCGATGATCTCCTGCTCGGTCGCCTTGTGCTCGCCGGCGAGGATCAGGCTCGAGGTGTCGGCTTTGGCGATGCTGGTGTAGGCAACCAGCTCGACGCCGGCGTCCTTGGCCGCGGCGACGACGTTGCGGTGCTGCGGCACCCGCTGCCCGGCCTCGCTGCCGGAGACGAACGCCAGCTTGTCGGCGCCGGCGAACGCGGCCCGCAGCGAGTCGATGTCGTTGTAGTCGGCCTGCTTCACCACCACGCCGCGCTCGGCGAGGTCGGAAGTCTTGGCCACGTCCCGGCCGATCGCCACGATTTGATCGGCCCGGACGCCGCGGTGCAACAGCGACTCCACGATGAGGCGGCCGAGGTGACCGGTCGCGCCGGTGACGACGATGGGCATGGGGAACTCCCTCACGGACTGTCGAATTGATCTGTCGACGGTCACCAACCAGGAGCGGTGACGGATACTTCCCGTTGGAGAGTAGGCACCTTGAAGTTTGTTACTTTCTGATGGAAAGTGAACAGGTGGAACCCACTCCGTACGCCAAGAATTGTGGAAGCCGGCAGGTCCTCGACCGGATCGGCGACCGGTGGAGCGTCCTCGTCGTCCTCATGCTCGCCGACGGGCTGAAGCGGTACAGCGAACTCGCGCAGCGCATCGAAGGGGTGAGCCAGAAGATGCTCACCCAGACGCTGCGCGGGCTGGAGCGCGACGGGCTGGTGACGCGGACCGTGCACGCCTCGGTGCCGCCGAGGGTCGACTACGCCCTGACCGACCTGGGCCGCAGCGTGCTCGACCTGGTCGCCGGACTGGAAGCGTGGGCGACCGACCACCTCGGCGACGTGCTCGCCGCCCGGTCCCGCTACGACGCCCAGCAGGAGCGCCGCGGCTCGGCCGCTTGACCCTCGGGCGGCTCGGCAGGTCAGCCGCCTCCCTCGGCATGTTCGCCGTCCGGTCGGGCGGGTAGTGCCGAGCCACCCGCTGGTCCAACCACTCCCGAGCACCCACCCACCGCCGGCACATACGAAACAGGCCCCGGTCTGGCACGTATCGCCAGCTCAGGGCCTGCTTCCTGTGGTGCGCCGCCAGGGACTCGAACCCCGAACCCGCGGATTAAGAGCCAGCGTTGATCAACGCTCCCCTGTCTCAACGGGTCCCACCAGTCCGCGGTTTGCCGGAATTCACCCGACTCCACTGCATGGGCGTGCCGCATGGTCCATCCGGAGCCGAATCAGTCCATGGCGGCCGAGCACCCGAGGAGCACCCGGCATCGCGGGCGCCAGCAGAATCGGAGTGGGTGCCAGGAGGTCATCACCTCGAAGCCGATGTTCGGCGTGGAACGTGAGATGCAGATGCCATTGGGTGTCCACGCTGGACCCCTTCCCGCACATTGCACCAGTGACCGAGCCCGAATGCGGCAAACGTCATCAGCTGCCCGCCTCTCCACGCTGGAGCACGATGCGGCGCCCCTCGCTAATCACAGTGGCGTACTGAGTCAACTCCGGGTCGGTAATTGAACCACCCTCCGTGTTCGCCGCCCACTCCCGCGCGAGGATTGGCTTGATCTCATCAACTGGCCGGCCCGCGTACTGCTCATGCACTCGATCAAGAGCCGGCTGAAGCTGTCTCTGCACCGCCTCGAAGGCCAATCGACCAAGCTCATCTTCCCAGCCCGAATTCATCTCGATCCTCACCACGTCCCACTCCCATCGTTGCCTTGTCACTTCAGGCGAACGGTAGGTGGCGGCTGTGACATTTCTGTTGGGCGATCACTCATTAGGGGTACGTCTGTCACCCTGCCGGAGCACTGCCGTTGACCAGCTGCTGTAGATCATTGAGGGCGGCTACGACCACGTTCCATGCGATCCGAACGGTGTCTTCTTCGGGAGAGTAGCGCTGAGTGTACTGTTTCTTGGGGTGGACGAGGTTGCGGTGGTTACGCAGGACGTCGACGTAGTCAATAACGTCCTGGGCGATCCAGCCGTTTCGCTTGGCGAGGTTGATGAGTTCCTGCAGATTGTCGGTGGGCGGTCTACCGCCAGCGTGTCGAGCTAGGGCGACGTCGTAGAGGACGCCTTCCAAGGTGCTACCGAGCATGATGATGGCGGCCGTACATGCCCCTGACTTCCAGCAGGTATGGGCTTCGTCGAGGCGGGACTTAAGTTGCTTCCCGAACTCGGGGTCGCTAACGATGTCGGTGAGACTGGCGGTGAGTTGTGCGGGTGCCTGCATTGCGGGGCGCTTCATCGTTGGCGTCTGTGAGATCAGGTCGGGTCGGCTACCGACGTAGACGACTTGGTAGCCCTCAAGGGCAAGTAGTTGGTTGAGTTCTTGGACAACGTGCAGACGAGCATCGTCGTTATCCAGGTACTCCCGGGGATCGGCTAAACGAAGCACAAGGCGGCGCAGCGCGTCGGAGTCGCGTCGACGCTGTTTGAGAAGGTCGAGCACCCACTGTCGGCGAGGGCCGTCGACGTCACCGACTCGGCGCCATCCGGCAGCCTCGAAGAACGCGCCGATCTCACGTCCAGTGCGATAGACCGGGGTGCTGTCGTCACCGCAAATGAGGTCGGCGAGCCGGTTAAGGATGTTGTCGTCAAGTTCGACGCGGACGTCGTTGGTCGCGGTCACAGGTCATCTCCTTCGGCATCGTCAGCAGGAAGGTCGATCGGGTGCCAGGAGTTCTGCGCCGTTGGCTGGGCTGGAGTCGGCGTGGACGCTGGGTGGATGCTACGTTCGGCCAGGCGCTGCCAAAGCGGCGCCAGCTCGCGCTCAGGGTCGAACTCGAACTCACTCTCGCGGATTCGGCGTACCTCCCAGCCCATTCGGCGCAGTTCGCGGTCACGCCGCGCGTCAGCAGCGGAGTCGGCTGTTGAGGTGTGCCAGCGGTGGCCGTCGCACTCGACCGCGATCCGGCCGCCGGCACCGACGATGACGAGGTCCAGCCGCCGCTGTCCCACTGAAAATTGCGGAACAACGTGGTAGCCGCGAGCCCTGATCTCACGGAACACCCGCTGCTCGAACAAGGACTCAAACGGATCTACCCGCTCGGTGGCGCTGACGGCGGTGAGGGCTGGCGACTCGCCGTAGACCGATGGCGGGTGGAGCATGTAGTCGACCAGCGAGGCCCGCAGGTCACCGGGCTTGAACTGGCCGGGCGGCACCGAGGTGAACAGCCACATCTGGTCCTTGGCGCGGCTGGCTGCCACGTTGTATGCCTGCTGTGAGCGGGGATCCGCCCGGGTGACCGGCGCCTGGGTGACGACGGTAGACAAGAAGATGACGTCGCGTTCGTCGCCTTGGAAGTTTGGGGGTGACCCGACGCGGATGGCTCGGGCACCGCGCTCTTCGGGGCTGATCGCCGCGTTGATCTCGTGTTCGAGCAGCTTGATCTGGCCGGTACCCTGCAACACCACAATGCCGAATGTCTTGTCGTCATAGCGGGGGTCGGCGAGGCAGTCCAGCAGCTGGGCGACGATCCTCTTCGCCTCGACCGGGTTGCGGATCGTAGTGTTGCGGCCGTCTGTGTACGCGCCGGCAACGTTTACGACTCGCAGCGGCTCCAGGTCGTCAGCGCGGCGCTCGCGCAACGCCACCAACCCGGCGCCGTCCTCGCCGTAAAACTGGCACGACGACCAGTTGATGATCTCCGGCATGCAGCGGAAGTGCTCCCGCAGCCGCACGACCGCACCCTTACCCGAGCGCCCCGACAATAGACCGTAGAGGTGAGACTTGGGCGTGAAGCTGAGCCGGATCTCCGCCTCAAGGTCGTCAAGGTGCTCCCGGAGGCTGGCAAATAGGTCATCTAGGTTCTGCCCCATCCGGTTCTGCCCCGGCGTGCACTGTTTGTCGTCGCCAACCACAATGACGCGGGGCGCCATCCAGAGCAGAAACAAGTACTCCAATCCAACTTGGCTCGCCTCGTCAACGATGATCACATCGAAGGCGTCGCGTTCGACGGCAATGTTGTCCAGCAGGTTCGGCAGTGGGACCACCCAGGCAGGGACGGCCCCTTTGGCCTTTTCCATGGCAGCGCGCGCAGCCTTACGGAACTCGCGGGTCTTACGGCCGGTACCCGCGCCGATATGGCCCATGTGCTCGCGATAGGTACGCAGCGCTCGGACGTGGTTATCGGTCATCCGCGTAATACAGGCGCGCATCGCCTCGCAGCCGGCGAGCTGCGCAGTCACCCGAGTGATCTGGTCTTCGACCTCGTCGAACTCGTGGATCAGGCGACGCTCCTCGTCGGCGGTACGACATTGGCGGATAAGCTGATCGGCCTTTGACCAAGCCCAGGCTGCAGCCAGATTCCCCAGCCGCCCATCCCAAGCGGCGTCGGTCGCCGTGTCGCGCAGCATTGCGAGCAGCCGCGGATGAACGGCCTCCAGCCTCCCGGCCAACTCGCCCTGGCGCAGCTGCGCCGCGCGATCGGCACGCACGGCCTCGATGGCCTGCAGTCCGCGCCGGTAGGCATCGAGATCACGGCTGCCGATCGCATCCAGAAGCAGGCCGAGTTCGGGGCAGGCGTCTGGGTTCGACGCCCACTGCCGAACCCGGGCGTACAGCTGATCGACCTGAGTGCGGGCGAGTTCCAGCTCGGCGTGATCCAGTGCGGGTGGCACCGCCCGCAGGACCCGGAGGAACTCCGCGAGCGTGGGCAGCTCGACCGGTCGCCCGGCCTGCCTGAGTACCTGCAGAAGCCGGCCGTGCAGTACCGCTAGCGCGCGGACATCTTCGAGTATGCGGTCAAGATCTTGCAGCTCGGACAAGATCGCGGTCAGCCGGCCGGGCGGCACGTCCACCTGCGCGTCGGCCCATTTCTGGACGAGCTGGGTCGCAGCTACCTCTGCTTCCAGGTATTCCAGGGCCGCGGCCAGCTGGTCAGCGTTGCTCGGCGGTTGTCCGTCGACCCGCATGGTCGCCAACAGCCCCGCGGCCCGTTGCTGTACGGCCGGTTGCGGCAACAACCGCCCGGTTCGCAGCTTTCCACCGCGAGCTAGGTGCGCGTGCAGCTCCCGACCGGCAGCCAGCATTCCCCGTGCCGCGCCTACACCCAGTTCGGACACCGGCTGGGAAAGCTCGACGACGAAGCTGACTCCGCGGACCCGCAGCGCCTGCTGCAGGCGACGCGCCTCCCCACCGACCTCTACAAGATGACCCCACAGCCCCGCATGCCGACCAGCCAGGTGGTGCTCGACCGCACGGCCAACCCATTCCCGTCCCTGCGGGAGCCGGCACTGCTCGTCGAATCCCAACCTGGCGAGGACCTGAGTGACCTGATCCGACAGAGGCGCGATCGTGCGTAGGGCGTCGCGGCCGGTACCGGTCAGCCAGCGGATCAGCTCGCTGGTGTTCTCGTTAGCTGTCGCGCGGGCCTGGCGTTCCGCAGTGAAACTGTCCGCGAGCGCGGCAGGAAGCGGCAAATCCGCTGGCTCTGGAATGCTCTGTCGTGCTCGTGCCTGCCGAACTGGTGTGTCTGTGCGTAGCAGCCGCAGCAGGTCCAGTGCCTCCGCCGTGGACAGTGGCGGCTGGTCGGGTGCCTGAGCATCCAGTCGCGGAAACCAGCCGTGCACGTCAGCGTCGCGACGTACCTCACGCACAATCTCACCCAGTGAGCCCCGGTACCGGTCTGGGCTGAAGCCAGGCACCAGTGGTTCATAGGCGGCATGCTCGACATCACGAAGTTCACGGATTCGTTCGTTGAGCTCCGCCGACCGTGAGCGCAACGCGTGCCGCTCCTGGATCAGGGCGGTGATTCGCTGCCCGAGCCCGGCGGTATCCGGCGCCGCCACCGCCGCGGACAGCGCGTCCAACCCGCGCTCCAACTCTTTCGCCGCGTCCTTGCTCCCGCCCGCCAGCAGGACACAGAGCTGCCGCAGCTGCGGCGGAATCTTGTCCCGCAGCACCCTGAGCGCCTGATCCTTTTGGCTCGTCACCAAGACTCGCTGACCGCGGGCCAGTAGCGCAGACACGAGATTGGCGATGGTGTGTGTCTTCCCAGTGCCTGGCGGACCCTGCACCACCACCCCGGTTTCTGACCGCAGCAGTTCGATCACCCGTCGCTGCTCATCGTTGGTGGGCAGCGGAAACAGCGGGTCGTCGCCGAGTACGTCACCGGCGACCGCCCCCTGCTGTCGCAACCACGTGTCACGCTGGTCGCGCTCGGTGTCGACCACCAACTGGGCCAACGCGACCGGCACCTGCGCATCAGGTTGCCGCAACGCGGCTGCGATCTTCTGGTATGCCTCTGCGAGCAGAACGCGGCTACGAGGCCGCACCATCAGTGCTGGCGATGCCGTCAACAGCGGCTTGCCTGGCAACCGCCTACCAGGCGGCACACGCTCGTCTCGAAACTCGACGGCCACGTCAAGGCTGTAGCCCACCCATTCCTGCAGGAGGGTCATCAGAACCGAATCGAGCATTGGTACATCACCGTCGAGGACTGACTGCCGCACAGGGCGTCCCCGATCCGGCTGAAAGCCCTCCTGATCGCCGAGGACCTCTCGCTCCTCCAATCGGCGGCGGCCACCCGCAAAGGACACGCTCACCTCGGCGGTCGCCCGATCAAGCTTTGGCACCACTGTCTCGGTCACCAAGTGGCGGCAGATGCGCTCCCCATCAGGAGCGTCCCATCGCAGCAGGCCGACGGCGAGCACAAACTCGAACTCGTCATCCTGCTGTTCCAACGTCTTAGCGGCCTGTTCCAACTGCTCATATAGTGCCCGACGCCGCCGGGTCTTCTCCTGCTCCCGTGCCCACGATCGGCACTGCGACGACCACGCCTCGAAGGCGCGCACCACCGCGCTCGGCGGCTCTGTACGCAAGTCCACCGCTTCCGTCGTCGGCCCTAAGTCCAGCAACTGAGGCGCAGGGCCCTCGCCGTCCCAGACCTCCGGCTCAACCCACCCCTTCAGCAGGGCCGCCGGGCTGGGCGCCGGAACCGGTCGCTGCGGCCGCAAGCGCAGCAAGACGTCATCGCGAGGGTTTGGCACCAGTCGAACGCCGTCAGGTACTCCATCCAGCCAAATGATCGGATCAGGAACCCCAGCCTCGTCAGCAAGGATGTCCCGAACGGGATCGCGCTCGGCCGCGGCGGTAACCTCGGCAAGGTAATCCATGAGCTTCGTTGTCTTGCGCAGGGCCTCAGCATCACGGTTCGCGACCATGGACACCTTCCTCGTTCGGCGGGAAGCAACAGAACAGAATGCCGATGCGGCGAGTGAAGGACAAGAGGTGATCGCGATAGATGACATGAATGAATTTCTCTCAGCGGCGATCGTCGGGTACAACCGCGATAGGGCCGCTGATCGCACCGTTCCGTAGAACTGGTTGGGCCCGTGTCCTGCAAGGCGTCGAATCAGGCGTCGTGGTGCCGTCCGCGGAGATCGGCGAGGAGTTCGGGGAGCACAAACTCCTCGTGCACTGCCAAACCGTGTGCTGACATGGCCACTGCCAAGGACGGGTCCCAGTGGGTCGGCACTGGGTTGCCCGTGAGGGCAACCGCATGGTCGGCATCGAGGTGAGCGACGGCCGTTCGGTAGTCTGCGGCGGACATACGCCAGGGTGCCGCGCCAAGTGCGCACATCCGACCGGTGATTGCCACGCCGGGCCAGTCGAAGTCTCCGTGGTATCGGATCGGGTTTCCAGCGGCGATCAGCGAGCGCAGCAGCTGGGTACCGGCACTGGCGGGGTTGCCGGACAGGCACAGCAATGGCATCTCTGTTCGGGCATGTACGGCGGCTTGGAGCACCTGCGGGTTTTCGCAGACGGACACGGTCTGTCCGGGCATGGTCAACTCCACTGAGCCCGCCCGGTCAAGCTCGTGCAGCGTGAGGTGAGTGACCAGCCCGAGGTCTGCGCGGTCACGCATCATGCGTGACCATCCGTCGGCACCCGGTGGGCGAAGCTGCGACGCCAGTACGGTGCCGGAAACCGCGTCGGTGGCGACGCCAAGGGTCTGCCACAACGCCCGCCGGTCGGCGGCGGACTCCGGTACTGGCTGGCCGAAGGCGTGCGCCGCAGCTCGGAGCAGAACGACGGATGCGAGCGACGTATCGTCGAAGCCGTGGGCGTTCCCGGCGACCCGGGTTGCCAGGGCTGCTAGCTCCCAGCCGGTGGGTGGTTCCTCCGTTGGCTTGAGCAGGATCCCAAGGGCGGAGACGGCGTGGCCGAGCGCCCGGGTCGCGGCGGCGGTACCGGCGCGAGTGAGTACGCCCGTCCGACGCAGACCGGCGATCCATTCGGGTACCCACGCCGCGTCGGCCAGGCTGGCCGCCGCCAGCGCGGTGTCCAGCCGTTGCCAGACCTCGTCCCACCGCGCTTGGGCGTCCCGGCGGGCGGCAGCGCGGTCGATCACCGGGCGCTCGTCGAGAATTTCCAGGACTGAGACCAGGCCCTGCCCGGCAGCGGAACGGCGCAAGGCGATATCGAGCTCGGCCAGCTTCACTCGACGAGCGGCGCCCGGCTCCAGCGGTCGACCTAACAGCCCGGACAAGTGTTCGGCGGCGGCTTCGTTCAGGTCGAGGGTAAGCACGCCGGTGACGTGCAGGCCGTTGCGTTCGAGGCGCGTACGGGCAGCAACCCAAACCTGAGCGAGCTCGGGTGTGGACAGATAGGCGCGTAGCCGCGGTGGCAGCGGTTGCGGTATTCCGTTCATGTGGCGTGCAGGAAGTGCCGGTTGCGGCCGTCCCAGCGGACGTGCGCTGTCGCTGCGGGTGTTCCGTCCTCCCGACAGATCTCGTAGATGTCCAGAGCCGGTACCTGGGGTACACAGCCCCATAGCGCATGCCCGGTCATGACGAAATCCACGTCCAGGCGTACCAACAGGCCGAGCAGCTCGGCGATCGTCGGCTCATCGACCTTCGCGAACGCGTCGTCGAGCAGGATTAGCCGAAGTGACGTCGCGGTGCTGTCCAGGCCGGACAGGTAGGCGTCGACGGCGGCGAAGAGCGTCACGTACGACACGAATCTGGTCTCGCCTTGGGACAGCTTGGCGCGGCGGCTGATCCGACGTTCCCGCCCTTCTTCTGGTCCGGTGATGATGACCTCGACGGTGTGCCAGGCCCGGTAGTCCAGCGCGCCGCGCAGATGGACGGCGTACCCGGCGGTCGGGTCTTTGACGGCTTCAGCGGCGACCCGGGCCGACAGCAGTTCGGTCAGTTCGGTGTCCTGGGCGGGGGTACGCATAGCGGCGGCGGTAGCGATCAGTTTCTTGATCTGGGCGACGTCTCCACTGGCGTCCTCGGCGAGCCTCCAAGTCAGCCGTACCCCGATGCCGTGGCTAGTCCGGATCGATTTCAGGCTGGTGTTCATAGCCGAGATCAAGCTGTTCGCCTGGCTGAGCCGTCGCCGCAGTTCCTCGCCGACCTCGCCGAGCACGAACTTGCTGAAGATTTGATGCTCCCGTTCCGTCAGGGTGGCGCGGCCGACCTCGCACTGCCGGTCGATCTCCACGGCTGCCTGAGCGAGCGGTCGACGACCCTCGGCGTCGACCAGTTCGAAGAGACGTACGCCGGCGGCGATGGTGGCCGACACGTCATAGCTGCTGGAGATGCCTTGTTCGAATGTCTGCTGGGCCCGGAGCAGGGCGTTCTCGTCGGACCTGCCGCGGCGCATGGCGCCAAGTAGGGTGTCTGCCTCGGCGATGACGGCCTCAGGTGCCGGGTCGGTGAACAGCGGTCCCGGCGGGGAGGGGAAGGCGGTGTCCGCGATGCCGGGCTGGCTGAGCTGATCGAGTACGGTGTTGACGTACCCGGCCAGCTCGCTGCGCAGGTCGGCGACGCGGCTGATCGCCGCCTGCGCCTGTGCCCCGGCCGTGCCCGCGCCGCGCGAGAGTTCCGCCACAGCCTGGGACCCGGTCTCGATGGCCTCCTTGGTTCGCGTCAGCAGGGACTCAGTCGTCGTTACCTGCCGCTGCACCTCGGCTGCGGCCGCGCCCACCGTTTCAGTCAGCGTCTGCAGTTTCGTCGCGCCGGTTTGCCAATCCCGCCACCCGGCAAGGGCGCTGTGCTCGGCCTCGGCTCGGCGTCCGGCGACCTCGCGGATCTTTTCGACTGCGGTCCCGTACCGGTTCATCGCCCTATCGACGGCATCGGCGCGGGCACCCAGAGCGGTGCATCCCGCCGCCGCGCGGTCAGCGCTGTCCTGCAGCCTCCGTAGCGAATCCTCGTCGGTCGGGAGGCCGAACTCTGAGCACGCCCGACGATGGTCACGGTCGTGCTCCGCCCAGGCACGGGCCAGCTTGTCGGCTTCAGCTCGCAAACGCGTGACGTCCGCCGACGATCGTGCCGCTTGCCGTACCGCCTCGGTGGCCCGGGTCCGCGCCTGGGCCAACGCCATCGATCGCGGCGCCGATCGCTGGCGTTCGCGCAATGCCCGTTGGCGTCCTTCGAGTTGCTCCCGTTCCCACTGGCGGGACTGCGCGGCGTCGGCCAGTGCAGCCAGTTCGACCTCGATCTCGGCGAGGCGGGCGGCTCGTGCGGCTGCTCGTGCGGCGGCACCGATGTGCCGTGCCGCGGGTACGCTGTACCGACCCCGTAGCGGCCCGCTGCACCAGCTGCCGTCGCGGGCGATCCAGGTGGTGGCGGTACGGTCGTCGAGCCCGATCCGGTCCAGGATGGCCAGCACCGCATCGGCAGGCACAGGACTGGCCGGGTCCACCGTGACGACGGCAGACAGTGGCGCCGGTACTGGGTCGCCGGTCGGTGATACCAGCAGCTGCCCGTTCGCTGCGGTGAGCCGACCGCCGCCGTCTACGGTCGCGGTCAACAGGCCCGAGGCTAGCAGCGCGGCTTCGATACCCGCTCGGTGCTCCCCGCCAAGGTGGTCGGCGAAATCCAGGCACCGCCACAGCGGTACTCCATCGGAAATCGCGACCCACGCGGGAGGGGCCGGATCCGGATCGTGGGCCGCCTGGAGCCGGGCCTGCTCAGCGCCGAGCTCCTCCAGCCGCTTGCGGTCGGCAGCATCGGCGTCGTCCAGCCGGCCCAGCGCGGCGGCCAAGGCCGCCGCCGCCGTACTTGCCGCATCGTCGGCGGCGCCGTCGAGATCGAGCAGCGCGATCCCGCCGTCGCCGTCACCACAGAGCGAAGTCCGGTCCGTGAGAAGCAGCCCGAGTATCGGGTGTGCGGACCAGTCTGCGATGCCAAGCAGGTCGGTGGTGGCGGGATCGGCCATCCAGGTACGCCACCGGTCGACCAGCCCGAGCGCGACGTCGTCGCGTTGCTCCGCGGCCTGCTGCGCCACCTGCACGTCCTCCTCGGCCCGCGTCTCCGCACCGGCCGCCTCGTCTGCAGCCCGGTCGACCTTGCGCCGCTCCTCGCTTAGCAGGCGGGCGTCTGCCGCACGGTTGGCCGCCTGCGCTGATCGGGTACGAGCGGCGCCCTCCACTCGCCGCGCCGCGTCAGTAAGTAGGGAAAGGTCCGCGGGTACCAGCATTAGGACATCGGGGACTGGCCGCGCTAGCTCCTCAGGCTCCCCCTCTCGGGACGTCCGTACCACGTCGGAGGAGCGCGGGCCCGCCCGTCGGTCGACCCGTACCTGCGCCGGGAGCTCGTGCTCGGTCAGCCCGATCGCCACCAGGAGATCACGCGTATTCCGGATCTCCTCGGACACCGTGGCGGCCTCGTGACTGACGTCGTCGGCCAATGGTCCGGCATCGGCGACCTTTCCAGCCTCCTCGCGTCGCAGATCCGCGGCCCTCGTCAACGCTGCATCCGCCGCGGTAGCCAGGGACCGTACGACGGTGGTTAGCTGGCGGAGCTCCTCGATGCTGCGGTACGCCTCGGACTCGCGTAGTCCCTGGAGTGTCGCATCGAGCTGCTCGGCCTCGTCGGTCAACTCGCTCAGGCGCCCACGTCTCCCGGTGAGTTCCGCCTCTAGCGCCTGCGTGTGCGCGGCCAGCCGTTCGGCTTCCCGCACAGCGTCCTGAACCGTGGTGGCACCTGTTCGTACCGTCTGAAGGGAGCCGGTGAGTACACCGATTACGTACTTGCGGTACACATCCAGGAACGTCCGTACCTGTTCCCGGGCCGCTTCGAGCCGCTGCTGGTCCTCCCGCGTCGTGGTGAGCCCGTCGAGCTGCTGGCCAGCATCGGTGAGCGCGTCCTCGGACAGCGGCGGTAGGGCATCGGCGAGGATGGCCGGCAGCCGGCCTTCCTCGATCCGATTGCCGACATCCGGGGAACGCAGCGTATGCAGCAGCTTGGCTAGGCCGTCAAAGCGTTCCTTACCCAGCTGCCCGGTGAGTCCGAACACCTCACTGCGTACACGCTCGCGGTGCTTCTCGGGTACGTCGGTGATGCGCTCCTCGGTGATCAGCTCGGCCAGGTCGCGGCGAGATAACGGCTGCCGGTCCACGCCCAGCAGCGGAAGTTCAGCGCCGACGCGTAGCGGTGTGGTGAAGTACCAGACCTTCGCTTCCTTGGTGCTGACCGCGAAGCGAACCAACGCGCCGAGGGTGAGGTACCGCGGCCCCGGTTCGTCGGTCTCGACCGGGTCAGCGTCGCGGCGGACTTCCAGCCACATGTACCCGAGCCGGTTGCCTTGCTCGCCTGCGCCCGCACTCATGAGGTCCTCCATCCGGACCGACGAGCCAGTACCCATGTTGCGCCTATCGGCGTCCAGCAAGAAGGGCAGCAGCATCTCCAAGGCGCGGGACTTGCCCGATCCGTTGGTACCGCGCAGGATCAGCCGACCACCGGAGATGTCGAAGGTGTTCTCGTAGTAGTGCCAGACGTTGACGAATCCGGCCCGGGACAGCCGCCACCGGTACGGGTGCTGCCGTAGCGGCGTGTGGTCGAACGCGTCGGTCATGGCATCTCCAGTTCGAGCTGGTCGACCAGACGCCGGGCGGCGCGGGTCAGCGGCGCCGCGTGTGGCTGCGCCCGGTACCGGGCAGCCGCTGGGTGGATCACCAGACCAGCAGCGGTAACGGTGGCCAGGCCGAGATCGGAGAGCAGCATGACGACCTCCTCCCGTAGTCGGTCAGGTTGGTCGACGAGCGTGGTGCCCCACGCCCGACCGTGCTGCGCGGAAAGTCTGGCCAGAGCGCCGTCGACCTCGTCCCACGTGGCGGTGGCGCCCGGAACGACGCGGCCGTCACCCAGCGCCGCGGTGGTGCCCGCGGTAGGTTGCCGGAGGTCGATCAGCTCCGCCAGCAGGAGCAATGCCGCTTGCTTCACAGTGCCGCTACCCGGGAACGATACGTCGGTGAGGCTCCCCGTGTCGTCGTACGCGAGCGCCCCCTCAGCGCGTACCTCGACGGTGAGCCCGAAATTCTCCGCGAGTAGCCGGGTCAGCTCGCTACGCTCGCGAGACAGTACGTCGCGTTCGGCGTCGGTCAGGTCCTCTCTTCGGACGAGCGGGTTTTCCACCAGCTTGCGTCGCAGCGACCGGCGTGGCTGGTCGACCAACTGTGGGTCGGACGCGAGCAGGTCGTCGGGGTGGCTCATGCCGGACAGCGGCCGGGCGAGCAGGTGCGGCAAGGCGGCTCGGTGGATGGTCAGCAGTGCCTCGTCGTGACGCTCACCCCAGCCGGTCGCCGTACCGTCGGTCTCCGACAACACGCCCCAGCCGATCAGGTGGCCGATCGCGGTCACCAGCGCACGGCGCTCCGGCAGCGTGTCGCCGATCTGCACGCCGATAGTCGCCGCATCGGAGCGCACCTGGTCGATCAGGGCGGAGATGAGCGTCTGCTCACCGGTACCAGGGGCGAGCAACGCAGCACACAACAGTGCCAGATGCGTGTAGGTCGCTGGGATGAACGTGCTGTTGTCGGGGCGTCGTGCCGGTCGGGATGGTCCGTCCGGGCTCACCGGACCTTTGATCAGCCGGGCAAACGTTGACTCGACGATCAGGCTGTAGCCGAGCATCGTCTTGAACATGTTGCGCAGCGCCGGTGCGTGCAGCCGCACGAGCGCCAACTCCTCAGAATAGGCTGCGGTGAGCAACGGGCGTGCCAGCAGCGCCCGAGCCGCGTCCATACGTTCCCGGGCCGTCTGCGATGCGGTACCCGTGATTCGCGGGCTCACGCCGTCACCGCCAACCCGGTGTCCCGCCCGGCAGCACCAAGCGGCAGGGCCACCAGCCTGACGTCGTGGATCGTCACCGCACCGTCATCGCCGGCCACGACCGTCGCCTCGCCTCTGGTGGATATCGCCCGAAGCAAGAGCCCGAGATCGGCGTCGCGATGCTCCACCATCATGCCTCCCATGGAGACGGCAGCAAACACGGCAGACAGCTTGTCCAACAGCAGGTCCCGTGCGGCCCGACTGAGGCGACTGCCGTCCAGCGAACCGACGGCGACAAGCTCGGCCGCAGCCGCATGCCGGGCCTCACTCTGCCGGCGCGCCCGGGCCAGCAGACGCTGGGCGTCTGCGCCCGGATCCGGTACCCGCGAACTACGGCCGCGGGCCGCCCGGTCGCCCCGCTCACGCAGCGACACCGGAACGTCCACCGGTGCCGAATCCCACCAAGACGTACTCGGTCCCGCCGACACGTCCGGCTCGTCAGGTCCAATCAGCAGATGCCGGGCCGGATAGCAGCCGAATGCCGCGTCGTACAGGCGGTGTGCGGTGTCGCTATCGGCATTGTGGAACCACGCTGCAAGCTTGAGCAGATCGGCCCGCCGAGACAGGCCAGTACCAGATGCGGCCAGCATCCTGCGCGCATTAGTGATGAGCTGGCCCAGCGCCTGCCGGGCGGCCGCCCGTAGCTGGTCCGGACCGGAACGGACATTGCCAGCCCCGTACCAGACAGCAAGCTGTTCCCAATCCGATCGAGTACGGCCGGGCAGCCTATCCACTGCGATCATCTCGCCAGCGAGGACAGGCACGGCGGGTAGATTGTCCAGCACACGATCGATCAGCTTGAGTAGAATGCGCAGCCGCTCCAGGATCTCCGGAGCGTTTCGGTTGACATCCGCGCTGATGAGGTCCACGTAATCGAGCAGCAAACCCTTGAACTGGGCGTACTCCTCCCCAGCCAGGTCGTAACGGCTCAACACGCCAGCCAGGTACGCGTAGAAGTCCGTAACCGACTCCGTGAACATCTGATGATCGTTGAAGGCGCCCGTCACCGCGCCGGCAAGGGCCTCGCCATCGATGGACCGGTTGACATTGCCCACCTGCAGCAGGATCTGGTTGAGACTTTCGACGATCCGAGCCAGCAGCTCACGCGCCACCTCACGAGCGCCGTCCGCCGCCCGTAGGATCTCCTCAGCCTCTCGGTGCAGCCGGCCACCCAGCTTGGAGACCTGATACCGCGAGCGGGACCGGTGGTACGCGGCGACGGTTGGGACCCGGGTTTCGCGTACCGATCGGACCAGATTGCCCCAGTCGACCAGTTGCTGGCAACGGTTCTCCACAGTGTCCGGGTCCAGCGTCAGTCCTCGCTCGGCGAGCTGCGCGGCCACCTCGGCTGCGGACAGGTCGGCAAGAAGCGTACTGGTGAACAGCCGCATGATTGCGATGTACTCGTCCGCAACGTCGGCAGTCAGATACGAGAAGAGCGCGCGCTGGGACGACGTATCGCGCACGGTGACATCGGCGGCCAAACCGTGCGTTCCTTCGTCCTCCTCGTCGGTCATACGCCTCCTCCTGAAGTCGCCTGGAGAACGACGGTAGCCGGACCATCCGACAATCTGGGGAGCGACGGCACCTTTGTCGAGTAACGATAGGTGCCAGCCCGCAAGGAGCCCTATGCCCGAAAATCCGTTATGTTTCGGTCAAGGTACTAATCTGCGGTCGCGCGATACCAGGACAAAAGCCCAAATGTCATCTCGTCCGGCTGTGGGCAGGCAGCCCGCGCCGATCGGTCAGATAATTTGCCGTGACAGCAGCGGGCCGCCCTCGTGGAGATGATGGCAGGCAAATACACCGTCATGGTTGATGGCGACACATACGACGTCTTAATGCGTACCCCCGCCACCCATGGGACCGACATCAGCGGCGTCCTGCAGTACCTGTGCCTGACGATGGCGCGGAGTAGGGCCGGAAGGGGCCGCCGATCGCGCAAGCCAGCGACGCCTTCACGACCCCGGCAGATTGTCTGCTGCGCCTACTGATCGGCCTCGTCGTCACGATTGAGGTTAGCGAGGTCAAACGTGCTCTCGGCGATGACGAGGTCGAACTCGCCGGTCAGCCGGCCTCGGACACCAGCTGCGGTGGCGTGCCAAGTGGCGGTCAATGTGACGCCCGGATCTTCGCGTACGAGCAGCGGCACCGAGTCCAAGGTCATTATTTCGCCGGGACGCAGCTCGAACTCGCGGTACTCGATGTCAACGGAGCCGGAGTCCCTGACCGTGTACCCAGGGCCGGGACCGAGGCTCCGGCCCAGGTCCGGAAATGAGACTGGCGGCACTAGGCTGCCGTATCCGCTGGCCAACCGGGCGAGTAACTCGTTGTCGGTGACCGTGGGTGTGCCGAGCGGCTTGGGTGGACGCGGAAAGTTCGGCCGGTCATCTTGGGCCACCTCGACCATCGCGTCCGAATAGCCCTTCACTCTCCCCGGGATGTGTACGACTAGCCGGACTGCCGTGTATCCCAGATCAGTTGGGTTACTCACCCTCATCTGCAACAGCGCGGCGCTGTGCCGGTACAGGTCCCAGATACCCCGGTCCACAAGGGTGCCCTTCGCCTTCGTGAGGAACTTCTCCACCTGGTCGGCGTACTGCTCCTCCGTGCGCGTGTCGGGACGGACCTTTGGCGGAAAAGCGTTGAGTGCGCTCCGAACCGGAAACCTGATGTCCCCTAGTGTCGGCGGGTGGGAGGTGGGTTGGTGACGGGCGGCGAGCAGCTCGGGCCGGCGCTGCTTGACCCACTTGTCGGCGGCGCCGATGATGTCAGGCGTCGTCTCGATGGTCTGCGAGACGGGCGCCACGGTCAGTTGCAGACTCGGGGTGCGTTCCAGCAACCGAGCCTGCAACATTTCCAGGTCTCCAGGTGTGTGCGGGTCAGTGCGGCCGGTGTGCCGGACGAAGATCGTGCCGGGCGGAAACTTGTCGAGCTGTTTACGTAGGCAGTGGATCGGGTCACCGGGTCGGGGCGGATCCACGATCACCACGAGCACCTGCGCCCCATCGACCGAGACGAGTTCCGGTGTCCACTGCACCGTGCTACCGACGAAGGCGCGGACCTGACCGACCAGAACCTCCGGGTCCACCGACGTCACGCCGTTGACCGCGCCGGGCTCGACGCCGACGAGGAGGTAGCCGTAGCCGCCCGCCCAGCGGGATGCGCCTGTGGGGTCGCGATTGGCCAGCCCCAGGACGTGCTTGACGATGTGCCCCTGCCCGGCGGGCGTGGTGAGGTCGAGGCTGGACTTCCACTCGATCCAGCGGTGCTCATCGTGGGGGTCAGCGTCGCGCACGGCGCAGACGAGGGCGCTGAGCTGGCTCGGGCGTAGTAATGGCTCGGAGGTGTCGATCTGTAGGACCACGAGTCCACGATAGAGCCACATGTACGTCTTCACGGTCATGCGAAGGCGGCGGCGCGGTCGGCGTCGCCGCTGTTCACGGGCGCTCTACGGCAGTGCGGGCAAGAGACAAGAGTCGTTGGGTGGTGGGCGGTGGGATGCCGAGTAGTTCGGCAAGCACTTTCGCCGACCATCCGCGGATAGAGGCTCACAAGGGGTCTACGCTGCACGAAGAAGCATTGCGCCGTGAATGAGCGCTGTCAGTGTTCGCATACGCCGTGTTGCCCTATGCCGACTGCGCTCCGCTACCCCGCCGTCGCGGAACTACGGCGGCGGTCGCTTCGGCGGCGGCGTGGGACAGCTCGGGGAGGACGTCGCCGTAGAACTTGGCGGTGAAGTGGGGGCTGGAGTGCCGCAGCCGGTTGGAGATGACCTTCATCTGGACGCCGGCGGCCAGCCCCATGGTGGCGGCGCCGTGGCGGAGGTCGTGCAGCCGGATCGGGGGTAGGCCGGTCTGGGTGGCGAGGTGGTGGAAGTGGTCGGTGACGTCTGCGGGGTGCAGGCGTCCGCCGGTCGGGGTGGTGAAGACGAGGCCGGTGGTGGTCCAGGCGGTGCCGGCGGCGAGGCGTTCGCGGTGTTGGCGGGCGCGGTGGGCGCGCAGGACGGCGACGGTTTCGGTGTCGAGGGCGACGGCGGCTTCGCTGTCGGCGGTTTTGGGGGTGTCGATGGCGGTGGCCCAGCCGTGTTGGACGAGCTGCCACCGCACGGTGAGGGTGGCGGCGTCGAGGTCGAGGTCGTCCCAGTGCAGCCCGCAGGCCTCGCCGCGGCGCAGGCCGGTGAAGGTGATCAGGTGGTAGAGGGCGTAGAGCCGGTCGCCGGCGTCGTGGGTGTGGTCGAGGAAGCGTCCGGTCTGCTCGGGGGTCCAGATCATGACAGGGCTGGGGATCTTGCCGGTGTCGCGCCACGTGCGGACGCGTTGGTCGGTCCAGACGGTCGGCTTGGGTGGCCGGGCCGGAGGTAGCTCGACCATCAGGGCGGGGTTGGTGTCGATGAGCCGGTGGCGGCGCATCGCGTCGTTGAGGGCCTTGCGCAGGGTGGCGTGGATGCGGTGCTGGCTGGCCGGCCCGACGGTGCGCTGGCCTGTGACCTGGTCGCGGGTGGCCGGGTCCCGGCTGGCCCGCAGCGTGGTGATGGTGATGTTGCGTTCGTCGATGGCATCGTACATGGCGTCGATGTGCCCGGGGCGCAGCCGGTCGATGCGCAGATGCCCGAGGTACGGGATCAGGTACAGCCGGATGTGGCCTTCGTAGGAGCGCAGGGTGCCCTTCTTGATGGTCTTGCGGCCGGCGAGCCAGTCGGTGAGGTACTCCCCCACGGTCGGTAGCTCGGTCGGGGTGATGTCGAGGTGCAGCGCGCGGCGGACCTGGTCCGGGGTCGGGATCGGAGCGCCCGTTTTGATGGCCGTCTCGACCAGGTCGCCGGTCTTGACAGTTGCGTGCGGGTCGGTGGGGTCGACGACGGCGAGCGCGGCGCGGATGCGGTCGAGCGCCGCCTCGGCGTCGGCCTGGGTCGGGTAGGGGCCGTGGCGCAGCGGCCGGCGGGTGCCGTCGGCGCGGGCGGGGAGTTCGATCTGCCAGTGCCACTGGCCGTGGCTGCGTGACCAGCCGCCGCCGGGCCGGCGAAGCTGGGGGCAGGAGCGTCCCAGTCGCCGGCCCGAGGCGGTGTCGCGGCAGCTGCAGCGTTTGAAGGTGGTGCCCTTCACTCATCGTCTCCCGGGTGCTCGGGGTGGTGCCGCCAGCGGTGGTGGGCGTAGTCCGCTGGTGGCGTGGTCGTTGCATCCACGCTCACCTCGCCGCCGGGATCAAGTCGCCGCCCGCCGGGCACCGGGTCGGTGTCGACCAGGAGAAGGCGCAGCAGGCCGGCGACCGGGACGATGATGCGGCTGCCGGCCCTAATCAGCGGTGCGGGGAACGCGTCGGCCACGGCGAGCCGGTACGCCTGGGAGCGGCTGATCCCCAGCACCGAGGCGGCGGTGGCGAGGGTGGTGGTCACGCCGAGGGCCCGGACGCGGTCGACGGTCCACACCTCACCGAAGGTCGACGCGGATGTGGCGGTTGCAGCGGCGGGTGCGGTGGCCGCCGCGGTCTCGTACGTGTGCTCTGTCGGGTTCGGGTGGGTGCTCATGATTGGGTTCTCCTGATCGGGCTGGTGGTGTCTGGGGATCGAGGTGCGCGGTCGCCGTGGTGCTGGTCTGCGGTGCTGGGGCCTGGTCGGCCGACGCGGCGGTGTCGGCCGCGTGCTGCGGACTCGGCTGCGTCGAGAGTGCCGGGCTCGCGACCTCTGGAAGCTGGTCGTGGTGCGGCGCCTCCGCCGAGGGCGACTCGGCTTTGAGGGTCTTGAGCAGTTGCGATGCCCGGGTGTTGGAGACGGTGTGCCCGGCGGCTCGGAGCGCCTCGGCGAGCGCTCCCCGGGTCAGCGCCCGTCCTTCGGCAGCCAGGTGGTCGCGGACACGTCGCGCGGCGGGAAGCAGCTCGTCGACGTCCGCGGACCGGTATGCGGGCCGTCCACGGTCCAGCTTGGTGCGGCGGTCCGGCCCGCCGGGCTGGTGCGCGGCGGCGGACGGGCGGGTGGTGCGAGCGGCGGACCGCTCCCCTGCCGGTCCGTCCCTCTTGGTCGGTCCGGCCTCGTGCGTGATCGGCGCGGTCCGGTCCGCGGCACAGCCGTCCGACCGGGTCGCGCTGGTCCGGGTCGCGGTGCCGGTGTAGCCGAGGGCGACCTTGACCATGACGAGGAACCCGAGCGCCGGGACGGCCGCGGCGATCCACCCGACCGGCGACGGCTCGGCCTCGACGACCTGCGCCGCAAGGGACAGCGTGACCGCGCAGCCCAGCACGGCCGCCGGGAACCGCACCGAGAATCGTGTCCGTTTGCGGCGGCGCAGCTCGAGGCCGGAGGCGATCGACATGAGCTCGAGCACGATGGCGTCAGCCCAGGCGAGCCATCCGGGTTGGCCGTGGGCGGCGGCGACGTTGTGGACGTGGGTGAAGCTCGCCGCGCCGGCCGCCCCGCCGATGGCGAGCATGATGAGGATCTGGACGGCGCTTTCAGCCCGGCCGGTCCGCCGGGGACCGTCCGTATCTGGCTGCGGTGTGGTCGTAACCGAACACCTCCTCGGACCGGACCGTAGGGGCGTCGGCGCCGCCGGTTGACGGGATGGCCTGTGCGTGGACAAGGGTCATGTCAGTTCCTCTCGGTGCGGTGTTCACGTGGACAGGCGCACATGAGGTTGTGCCGTCCGGCGAGGAGCGCGGGACGGTACCCCGCGAGCGGCCTTGTGAGAAGGGATCGGTATCTGTCGCGGCTCTGTCAGCGCTGACAGATCGGTCCGGGACAGCCCGGTGCCAGCCCGTTCCTCGTGCTGTCCGGCCGGATCGGCGAGGTACAGCACCCGCATTCCGACGGAACGGACGGCTCATGCCGCCGCGCCGTCGACGGGATGGCGCAGATCGGCGACGTAGCCGGCGACGTCGACCAGCCGATACCGCTGACCGTCACCGGGACCGGCCGCCCACACCGCCTCCGCCGGGCACAGGCCGGCCGACGCCGCGTAGTCGCGGCTGCCCGTGGCGACCGGCACCGGCGGCGGCGTGTCGGCGAACAGGCGGCGCAGGTGGCGTTCCCGGGCGGCCGACGGCAGCCAGAACAGCACCGGCCACACCCGCCCGATCGCGGCGAACAGCTCGCGGTACCCGGTCAGCTTGTCGACCAGGACCGACAACTGCTCACCCCCGGTGTCGTACTCCACGAACACCGGCACCGCGACGCCGTCCTCGGCCCACACGCCGTAGCCGTCCGGACGTACCCGCGGCCGGTAGGCCAGCACCAGTGCCGAATCGTCCGCCGTCGTGAACGACCCAACCCGGGCGCAGGCCGCCTCCGACAGCCACGCCCGCAGCTCCGCGCCGGGTTGGGTGCGGGCGTAGCCGGCCAGCTCGGTGAAGAAGCCGTTGATCCCGAGCCGGTGGGCCAGGGTGCGGCTCGAGGTCCACCGCCGCCGCTCGGCCCGGGCGTGATCGCGGCGCGGTGGGCGCTCGTCGCGGCCGGCGGCGACGACCTCGGCACCGAGCTGGTCGATGACGTAGTGGTACGGGTACGAGCCACCCTCGGCGCGCTGCGGCCGAAACCGGCCCACCAGCCCCAACCGGTACAGCTTCCGCAGCCGGCGCTGGCAGAAGTCCAGCGTGGGGAACAGCGCGTGGGCGATCTGGACCGAGGTCAGCACCCCGTGGTCATACAACCAGCCCAGCAGCACCCGGTCCCGATCGGTGAGCTGGTACTGCACGCGAAGGACCGGATCATCCATCCGGTGTCACCTCCCTTTTCTCTCATGTGGGCCGCCTGGGGAGAGACCCGAGACCAGGAGGGGTCTCTCGCAGGACAACCGGCAGGCCGTGACAGCCGCCACCACCTGCGGTGTGAGCCGACATCGGGGGTCAGTTCGGGGGTCAGGCTGAAGGCCGACCCCAACCCGGACGCCAAGACCGACACCCGAACCGGGGTCAAGCCGGAATCTGTCACCGCCACCGGCCAGTGACCGTGGCGGCGATGTGAAGCGATGGGAAGACAACGGAACTCCTTGTCGAAGACGTGAACGCTGCCGCGATGAAGCGGCGTTGAGGCTGGTAAGGACAGCAGCCATCGCCACGACCGTTGATGGTCACGGCCGCGCAGGCGGAGATGGACGACGACGGCGACGCGAACCAGCGGGCAGTGTGCCCGGCACCGGCACCCGGGTCTGTCCAAGCCCAGGACAGGGCGCTCCCCTGCGGTCATCCGCCAACGCGGACGACTACGCGTCGGCTCAACCCGCTGGAAGAAGATCCTCCATCGCGGCCCTCCTGTCGCTCGCTCCGGAACCCGGCCGACGGACCCGGCCCAAACACCGAGCCATAACGACAGCGAGCGCCCCTACGGAGCGCCCACCCATCGACCGTATGTGGCCCGGCGAACGAGACCGCCGCACGGGGAACGTGACTCCAGTACCGCTCGACCGGAGTGCCGATGTCAAGACTTTTCGATGGCGTCGATCCATCGCGCGATCGTGCGCAGCCCGTGGACGAAAGCTCCGCCCTCGCGACGCTGACACCTCACAATGGGTCTCCCTCGATCGCGTCGTACTCCTTGCGCAGTGCCTCCACAAGGCCTGTTGCCCCTGCCAGCTCAACGTCATCGATGCTGCGGACCGATCGCAACCCGACCGCGGCGTTGGTGATGAAGGCAGCGCAGGAAGCGCGCAGACCGCTGATGGCGATTGACGCGGTCCGCACCTCGACCCCGAGGCGGCCCATCGCGGCATCCAGCAGCCTCATCGTCACCCCAGGCAGGCATTCGGCAGCCGGCCAGGTCACCCGCCCGTCCTCAACGAACGCGATGTTCCAGGTCGCGCCCTCCGATACGAGACCGTCAGGCCCGACGAACAGGACGTCGTCGAAGCCGTCGGTCTGGGCCGCGCGCCGGTGGTAGACGGTGCCGAACAGTCCGGTGTGCTTCACACCGGGCAGGTCGCGGGCGTAGCGGACCGACTTCAGGCGGATCGGTGGTGGCACGTCGACGGCGGCGGGTCGCAGGGTGACCAGGACCCGCGGATGCGTCTGGCCGGCCGGATGTCCGAGACCGAGATCGGGGTCGAACACCGTGATGCGCATGATCGCGGGTGTCTGGGCGGCTTCGGCGACCCGCCGGGCGAGCGTCCGGACCCGTTCGGGGTCGAGGTCGGCGGCGAAGACGGTCCGGCAGTCGCGTACCAGCCGGTCGAGGTGTAGCTCCAGGCCGCGGACCCGGGTGCCGTCGATCCGCATCGAGGTGAAATGACCGTAGTTGACCAGTGCCAAGACGCTCAGGTCATCGGGAGTGACCGGAACGCCGTCCAACTCCATCATGTCGGCCATCCTGACACCGGTCACCTTGCGACGACCGGCCACGTGCTCAGCGTGTGCTATTGAGTTTGCGGAGCCGCTCGGGTAGTTCCGACAGGCTGTCTATGCGTATGTGCGCCTTCTCTACCTCGGGTCGGGTGGCGTAGTAGTAGCCCCACGGGCCGCGCCTGATGAACACGGTGGTGAGACCGGCGTTGAGCGCGGGCAGGATGTCGTTGTCGAGCCGGTCCCCCACGTACGCGATCTCGGCCGGTTCGCATCCGGCCGACTCGATGAGCGCGGCGAAGAAGGCCGGGGTCGGCTTCTCGGCGCCCCAGTCGTCGGAGGTAGCGATGAGGTCAACGCCGAGGTTCAACTCGTGCAGCAGCCGACCGGCACGAGCGGTCTGGTTGCCGGCAACGCCGACGAAGTAGCCGTCGGCCTTGAGCGCCGCGAGGCACTCGCGCACGTCCGGGTACAGGTCGCGGGCGTTGAAATGCTCAGCGAGGCCGGCTTCGGCGCGACGTCTGCGCTCGACGGCGAGGTCGAAGCCGGGCCGGAAGTGCTGGAAGACCTGCCGGTAGTCCTCGCCCTGGGCGATGACCTGGCCGAAGACGGCCGAGAAAGTGTGCCGGGGCACGCCGAGCCAGTCGGCCCAGGTGCCGTACTCGGTGGACTCATCGATCAGGGTTTCGCCGACGTCGAAGTAGACGGCGCGGATGGGCTGCTGGGCGGCATGGTCGCTCATGCGGTCAGTTCGGCCAATCTCTCATCGAAGGTGCGGACGGCGGAGGTATCGTCCCACGGCCGCAGCCGGGGTGCGGAACCCGCGCAGCCGCTCGCCCACAGTGGCATAGCCTGCGTGTGAGGCTGTCAGCCGCGATGGCGTACTCGTTGGTTATGGCACCAGGTTGAAAGCCGGTCGGGACGCCGACGGCAGTTGGCCTGGGCCGGAGACCCATACCCATGAAGATGGGCCGCCACCCCTACGCCCCAGCCATGCCCATCGCGTTCAGCGACACGGACAAGGTGGTACCCCGTTGGCGCAGAAGAGCGGCGGTATCAAACTGATCTCCGATGCCTCCACCGTAGCGAAGGGCGCCGAGACGACGTGACGAACCACCTCAGCTTGCAACGAGAATGGGTGATCGGTGAACCGATCGGGGATGCGGCCGGCTTCGGCAGGGTCTTCAGGGCCAGCTCGGCTGATTACCCCGACGCCGTGGCGAAGTTCGTGCCCAAGATGCCTGGAGCCGAGCGTGAACTGTTGTTGGCTGATGGCCTAGACGGTGTGGGCAACGTAGTACCGATCATCGAGAGCGGCGAGACGCAGGATGACTGGGTCCTGATTATGCCGCGCGCCAAAAAGTCGCTTCTCGCCCACATCAGGGAGTACGGGGCTCCCCTACCGATCGAAGACGCGGTCGCCGTCTTGTCCGACGTAGCAACCGCTCTGGCGAACCTCGACGGTCGAGTGGTGCACCGCGATCTCAAACCGGCCAACATACTGCTGCTCAATAGTCGCTGGTGCGTGGCCGACTTCGGCATCTCACGGTATGCCGAGGCGACGACGGCGCCCGATACTCGAAAGCTCGCCTGGACTGCCCCCTACGCCGCACCGGAACAGTGGCGCGCTGAGCGCGCCACCTCGGCTACCGATGTGTACGCATTCGGGATCATCGCCTTTGAGATGCTCGCCAGTCACCGCCCCTTTCAGGGACCGGAGTGGCATGACTTCCGCGAGCAGCATCTGCACGCGGCACCGCCCGCCCTCACCGGGCATCCAACGGCTTTGGCAGCCTTGGTCGAGGAGTGCCTGTTCAAGGCGCCGGCGGCGCGTCCGAGCGCTGCCAATCTCCTCGTGCGACTGGAGCGTGCTGTTAGCGTCACCTCCAACAGCGGCATCGCGGCGTTACAGGAAGCCAACCGGGCGGAGATCGCGCGTCGGTCGGCGACCGATCGCGCCGCTTCCGCATCTCGATCTGCGGCAGAGCGGCGAGCGGATCTCGCCGACGCGGCTGGCAGGATACTCACACGGATCGGGGACGCGCTGAAGGATGCGGTCATGGAGGCAGCGCCAAGCGCCGCTCTCAAGGTCTGGCCCAGTGGCGGCTGGACGCTGACCTTGAACGAAGCGGAGCTGGAGTTCACGCTGGCCACGAAAACTGCCCTTGAGCCGTGGGGCGGTTGGCAGCCGCCCGCCTTCGACGTTGTCGCCCACGCCGCCATCGGCGTCACGATTCCGATGGATAGGTACGGCTACAAAGGCCGGAGCCACTCCCTGTGGTACTGCGATGCCCAAGAGGATGGCCGCTACCACTGGTTCGAGACCGCATTCATGCTTTCACCGTTTCAGGCACGCACCACGGCGCGCGTCCCGTTTGCCCGACCGCCCGGTATTGAGGCTGCAAAGGCGATCTGGAACGGGATCGCAGAGTTCCAGGTTGCATGGCCGTTCACGGAGGTCCATCTAGATGATCTAGGCGAGTTCATCAACCGGTGGGCAGGATGGTTCGCCGCTGGCGCGCAGCGCGCGCTGCAGCATCCGACCCAAATACCCGAACAGAACCCACAGGGAAGCTGGCGGCGATAGCACCGCGTTCGCTATGCAGCTACCCCGCTCGCGGGACGTGACCCGAGCCGGGGTAGCTGCATAGCGGATTCATGCCGTCGTGCATCGGTTGTTGGTCAGTAAACAACGGTCAGCCGGACGCACGGCTTCGTGATCGTGTTTGTGCTGGGTAGCTGGTCGTCAGAGTCGCCTGCTGAGTACGCGGTGATGAGAGGCTGGGCGGTACGGTCGTGGGCCCAAGCGCGGATCTGGTCGCAGAGGCGGTCGGCGAGCTCCGGACCGGTGGGACCGTGGCCGGCCGCGCCCAGCTCCCACCGGCGTTCGTCGCCGTCGTCGGTGTGTCGGCGGAGCGTGAGATAGGCCAGGGAGGCGTCCTCGACGAGGGCGGGGCTGCGACTGGGAATGGCCGGGTCGCAGCGGCCGGATTCTATGGCGGCCGGAGTGGCGGTGATGCGGCAGGTGCCAGGCTCGACGCTGGTCAGGCGTAGCCAGATCCCGTCGAAGGGCTCGTTGGCGACCACGGTCACGCCGGACCAGACGCTGTGCTGGGGCTGGTCGAGGACGCCCTGCAAGACAGCCGGATCGATGGGCTGATCGGCGTCCCAGTACAGCATGACCTGGCCGTCCGCGTCGATCGGGCCGGAGCGTTCTCCGTCCTGGCCGATCATGGGCACGAAGCCGCACAGCTCGACGGAGTCCGACACCAGCCGGCCGTCGTCGTGGGTGAAGGCAACCGAGCGGGTCTGGCCGCGCCAGCGTAGCGGCACCACGAGGCGCCCGCCCGGGGCGAGTTGGTCGGTCCAGGCGGTGGGGATGTCCCAGGCGCCGACGGTGACGATGATGCGGTCGTAAGGGGCGCGCTCGGGATCGCCGAGCGCGCCGTCGCGGGTGATGACGTGGACATCGCGGTGGCCGGTGGCGTCGAGGGTACGCCGGGCTCCAGCGGTTACGTCCGGGTCGATGTCGACGGTGGTGACCTGCCCGGTCGGCCCGGTCAGGTGGGCCAGCAGGGCGGCGTTGTAGCCGGTGCCGGCGCCGATTTCGAGGATGCGGTCGCCGGACGCGACCTGGAGTTGGTCGAGCATGGTGGCCACCAGGGAGGGCACCGAGGCGCAACTGAGTGGCGTGCCGTCGCTGGAGCGTTTGGTAATGACCGCCAGGTCGACGTCGTACGCCTGGTCCAGGGTTGCCTCGGGGACGAACGCGTGCCGCGGGACCGCCCGCAGGGCCGCCTCTACGGGTGCCGACGTGGCGCGGGCCCCGACGATCTGGTCGACCATGCGGGTGCGCAACACCTCGGGTGTGCAGTCGGTGGTGGTGTCCATCGTGTCCTTCCGTGGAGTTCGGCCCGGCTGGGCGGGGCGCGTAGGGCGGATCCTGATGTGCGGGTGTCGGGCTGTCGGTGGTCGTGGTTAGCCGCTTATCAGTAGGCAGGCGTCCCACGTCGAGGCGGGTGGTGTGGTGGCCGTGGTGGTATCGCGAACCAGGTTGATGCCGGCTGTGCCCTCCAGCAGCCCGTCGCCGGGTGGCAGCCCGTGCCGGGCGAGGTGCTGGTCCAGTCGGCCGAGCACGCGCGGGATGTGCGCGGCGAGGTCGGTGTCGCTGTCGGTGGCGGCTCGCCAGGTCGTCAACGCGAGTCCGGCCCAGCCGTGACACAGCGAGACGTCGCCGAGTTGGGCGAGTTGGTGTTCGTCGGTGAGGCACGCGACGAGGGCACGTTCGGCGTGCCGCTGCCGTGCCGGGTCGGCCATGGCCACGGCGGCCAACTGTTGGGCGCGGGCCAGGCCGGGGGTGCCGTAGCACCAGGACGGCCGGTGCGGGCCACGCTGGCGAACCGTGCCGCTGCGCCATTCGGGCAGGGAGATCATTTCCGGCCACCAAGGTCGGTGGTTGGTGCCGCAACGCCAGCGGTCCAGCCAGGTGCACAGATCGCTGATCGCGTCGGCTTGGCCGCTGACCATGATGCCGCGTCTCATCGTGGTGGACAGTAATGCCAGCGGGCCGGCGATGCCGTGGGCTATGCCGAAGTTGGCGTGCCCGCCGGGCCAGTGCGCAGAGCGTTGGTCGGCCGGCCCGTTGCCGGTCCACCACCCCGGCAGCGTCTCGCCGCCGACTTCGATGGGTTTGCTCAGCCGCACCAGGTAGGACAGCCCGTCGCGCAGTAGCTCACCGCCGCCGTGGCGGTACAGCAGGTAGGCGCCAAGACCGGTAAGGCCGCCGATCAGGTCGAACTCGCGAAGCGTGGGCAGGCACCTGCGGTCGATGCGCTCGTGCGCCCGGTCGAGGCGCTGGCGGGTGGCTGCGGCGATGTGGTGGTCGAGAGTTTCGAGAGCGGCAGCGTAGGCCGGTTGGCCGGCGCTGTGCAGGGCGAACGCGACGGCGGGCGCGCCGGTGTACAGGCTGCTGGCATGCGGCGGTGTGGTGATGGGGTTACCGGTCATGGTGACCGCCCAGTGCTGGACGGTGCGCCACGATCCGTTGCCTGCGCGGGCGCGATGGATGTGCCGCAGGGCGATGCCTGCCGCGCCGGTGCCCAGGCAGTGCGCCCAGCCGGGAGGACGCGAGCCTTGCGGGTTGCCGGGCCGGGTCACCGGTGGTGTCCGTTCCGGGCCTGCCAGGCGAGGGCGGCGTGGCGGGCCAAACGTCGGCAGGTCGCTTCGCGCTCGGGGTCGATGCCGAGGGCACGATTGTGGTGCATGTGCAGGAGCGATTCGAGGACGGCGTCGATATCGGCGTCAGCGGGGAGCTGCCGGCGGTAGGCGGCCAGGGCTGCGGCCCGGGTCTGCCACGCCTCGACGACCTCGGACGGCCACCCGGGCACGTTCGGCAGCACGTCGTCTCTGACGAGGGTGATGGCCTGCTCGGCGACGGCACGGTCGGCCGGGGGCGCGACAGGGTCGGCAGGGCTGGTCAGCCATCGCATCCCGTCGGCGCGGTTGCCGAGGAAGCCGCAGACGAGATCCACCAGGCCGAGCGCGGCCAGGGCGGTCGGGTCGACGGTGAGCCGGTGCCGTAGCCCGGCGACGACGGCGTGGGAGTCGGCGGCGAAGACCGTCTCAGCGGCACGCATGGCGTGGCCGTTGCCGTAGCGGCCGACCTCGGGATAGTACGTGTCGAAGACCAGTCGGCCGGCGACGCCGTCGCGGCGTAGCCGGTGCGTCCACTCCCCCACCGCCACGGTGAGTGCGCCAGCCGGCGTACCGCTCGGGATGTGGATGCGCATCCGCAGGTGATCGGTTTCGTGGGGGCTGCGGTAGCGCACGAACCAGTACGTCGGGTCGGCACCGACGGTGGCGAGCAGGTGGGGCAGCTGGTCGGCGAGGATCTCGTCGAACCGCTCGGGATGGGTGTGAATCTTGGCGTAGAGCCAAGCGGCGTCGGCCGCACCGGGCAGCTGACCGGTCTCCCGGCTGGCGAGCTGCGGTGCGCTGGCAAGACGGGGTGCCGGTGCGGCAGGGTGCGTGATGGCCAGCGGCACGGCGACTTCATGGACGCGACCGTCGATCCATCCGAACGCCTCCGCCGGTGCCGCTTCGGTGAGGGTGGCGTCGCCGTGGCGGCCCAGGTGGGCGTGCAGGATCGTAAGGTGGGCCGGCTCGGCGAAGGTCAGTCGCAGGGTGCGGTCGGCGTCGCGGAGCTCGACCGTGTCGGGGCAGCGCCACTGCTGCCGCCACCGGTGCAGAGCCTGCCGCCACTCGTCGGTGACAGCGTCGCCGGCAGGCAGGTCGTCGGTGGTCAGCCGCCACCGGGCCGGGGCGAGCACGGCGCGCCCGTAGCGGACCCGGGGCAGGTAGGGCATGCGATGGGTGTGCGGCCCCCAGTCGAACTCGTGCCAGCGGGCGGTGAAGGCACGCGGCAGGTGGGCCAGGAACCGTCCCAGCGGTGGAAGCTGCTTGTCCAGCGCGAGCGCGTGGAACACCTGCGGCTCGATGACGCGTTGCCGGGAGACGCTGACCAGGTACAGCCGCTCGTGAGTGGCGGTGAGGGCCAGGTCATCGAGGGTGATGGTGTGCTCGTCGGGACTGCGGTGCTCGTCCAGCGACAACACGTGGGGCAGGTACGCCGGGATGCGGCTGATGTTCTCCGAGTGCGGGTAGACCGGCGGCATCGACAGCTGCACCGGCAGCGCGCCCTCGACGATGGTGGGCACCTTCCGATACACGTCCTGCAGGCCGGATCCGCTCGCGGTCGGGGTGAACCGTGAGGTCAGCGTCCCAGCGGAGCGGGCCGGTGACACGACGAGGCCGTACTCGCCGTGCTGCAACGCCGCGACGCTGGCGGCGTGGATGCGGGCGGCCAGCTCCAGGTGCGGCGGGATGTAGCGGGCGTCGAACCGGTCGCCGTCGGTCACCGCCGCGATGGTCTCGTCGGTCAGCACGATCTCCCGGCTACCGTCGGCCAGCGCCTGCCAGGCCAGGGCCAGCAGCCGCTCGTCGCGCTCCGACATCGCCTCGGCGGATGCCGGCAGCAGACTGCCGGGATAGCCGGCTGGGAAGCCGATCCCGGTGTCCGGGTCGACGGCCTCGGTGAGCGGAACGAGGGTGCCGGTGCCGTACCGGTCGCAGAATGCGGCGTGGAAGTCGTGCCAGGCGGCTCCGCCCGTCGGCCGGCGAGTCATCCGTAGCAACGCCCAGGCCGCCCGTTGCAGCTCGTCGGCAATGCTGGCCGGTAGCCGTACCTCGCAGTCCAGGCGCAGGTCCACTGCCAACGGGGTGCGCCCGGCGCGCGACAACCCGGCCATCCGCTGTATCACAGCGGTGCGGACACGGGCCTGCCCGGCGCCGGCCGTGGCCTGGCGGTTGTGCTGCTCCAGATCGCGGTGGACGGCCAGCACGCCGCGGTACAGCGCCCCGACAGCCTCGACGGTGTCCGCCTGCACCGCCCGAAGCTGATCAATCAGGTAGCCGAGGGGGTCGACGACGGTCAGCGGCGCGCGCAGGCACGTGATCAGGAGCCCCTGGCGCACCAGGTCGGTGAGCAGGCCGCACACCATCGAACCGTTGGCGGCGGGGAAGGTTTCGGCGATCTTGTCCGTCAGGTCTCCGAAGCGCACCGGTGAGGCCGCCGCCTCCCGGGCAGCGCGCACCGCGCCGGTGTACCGGACGCTGACCCGGTTCGGACCGAACGGTGCCTCCAGGCGGTTACCACGCTGTACGGCGAGGTTGGTGAACACCACGTCCAGACGCTCCAGCAGTTCCGGGTGCGCCTCCAACCGGTCGATGACATCGGCCAGCCACTGGGTGTCGACCCGGGCGGTGGCGCGGTGCCCCTCGCCCCAGCGCATGCCCGACGTCGATCGAAGTGACACCGGCGCCACGCCGGCGAACAGGCCGAACGGTGTTGGGCGGCCGGTGGCACGCATCAGATATCGGGCCGTGGCGGTGGCCGCACGCCGAATCTGCTTGTCCGACAGCGCACGGCCGGCGCACAGGGCGTCTACCCGAGTGGCGAGGATAGGGCTGGCCTGCCGCACAGCGTCGGCGAACCCGGGCCACGACCACATCTCCCGCAGCCACGCCTCACATGACTGCCGGTCGCCCAGATCGGGCCACCACCGCTGGCCTGCGCTCAGCGGCACGGCTGCCGCCCGCAAGAGCGCGACACCGCCGTGTCGGTACGGCGACTGGAGATCAACCATCTGCATCACAGCCTCCGGCTCTTCGTCGTCAGGATGGGGCGGGGGCCGGACGGGCCGGCCCCCGTCACGGTTGACCTGTCAGCTCGCACCCCGGCTAACGCACGATGACGCACAGGTCGCCGCGCAGCCGTCACTCGTGCCGCACGCCACCGGCGCGTCGACCCGATCGGCATCGGGGATGACCACCACGTCGAGGTCGAAGATCTCCTCGATGTCGATCGCTTCCAACGTTGCGGGCATACTTCTGCCTTCCTTCCGAGGGGACTTTCCGGCCCCGCCCCGGACGCCGGGCCGGATCGCCCAGGAGGCGGGAGCTTCGCGATAACGGCCGTATTCAGCAAGGACTCCGGCGACGGGTGGGTCGCCGGACAGGACCCTGCAGCGGCCCGGGCGGTCGAAGCCGGCCGTCCCCATCGAGTGCACCAGCGACAGCGCCGCCGAAATAGGGGCTCCTGCCGTGAACTGTGGGAACTGCCACCAGGTTCCCGTGAACCCCGTGAACTTCCCACCGCCCCCGACCGTTGGGTCCCCGCGCTGTCACCTGGCAGCTACTGTGCGACCTATATCGATGAGGAGGCGGCGATGACCGACAAGCCATCCTCGTTGGCTGACCTGTTGGACTTGGCCGAGTGGGGGCCGCGACAGCTGGTGGCAGCGGTCAACGCGCGGCTGTCGCGGCAGGGGCGAGACAAGCTCCGTCTCGACCCGACGGCCGCCTACCCGTGGGTGCGGCGGGGGTTCCGGCCTCGGCCCCCGATCCCCGATCTCGTGGCGGCGGTGTTGACCGAGCGGCTGGGCGTCCCGGTCACGGTCGACCAGCTCTGGCCGGGCCGCACCGGCCCCGCCAGCGAGCAACGGTCGGCCGCCACCGGCCTGGACGCCGTGACCCACGTCGACGACCTCGTCCGGGAGCTTGCTCATCTCGCCACCACGGCCGTCACACCGCAGAGCCCCATCCGCGATGCTTCCGGCGCCGACCTCACCGCGGCTGTTCTCGACCAGCTCCACGGCGCGGTGCTCGCCGCGCGCACCCGCGCCGGCTACGAGTACGTCCTGTCCGAGCAGGTCGATGCGATCGCCTCACACGTCGCCGCGCTGCGGCGACTCGACGATCGGCACGGCGGCGGTGCGTTGAGCGTGCGGTACGTGACCGCCGAGCTGAGAAGCGTCATGGACCTGGTGGAGTACGCCAACTACGACGTGGTGACCGGCCGGCGCCTGATGACGATCGTGGCCGACCTCGCCCAGCTGCTCGGCTGGCTGCACTTCGACTCCAGCCGCTACGGCTCGGCCGAGCGCTACCTGCTGCTCAGCGTCGGCATGTGCCGGGCACTGGCGGACTACGACCGCGCGGCGAACGTCATCGGCATGCTCAGCTACGTCTCGGCTTTCGCCGGTCACGGCCCGCAGGCGGTGCGGCTTGCCGACGCCGCGAAGGCCGAGTGCCGCTCGAGCGACCTGGTCCTGCAGGCAAGGCTGATGGGCCGAGAGGCGACCGCCGCCGCGGCCGACGGCGACCTGGCCCGCTTCCGTCGGTGCGCCGACCAGGCCAACGCGCTGCTCGACAGCTGCCACGCGCAGGACAGGCCGTCCTTCCTGTACTACCTCAACCCCGCACAGCTCGCCGCCGAGACCGGGCAAGCCCTCGTGGTGCTCGCCGAACGCACCACGACCAGCCGTGACCGGCTGCTCGGCGAAGGCATCGACGTGCTGGCCACGGCGGTCTCCGACATGCTCGGCGCGAGCAACGACGGTAAACCCCTCTACGCGCGTTCGGGTCTGCTCCACAGCACGTTCCTCGCCCGCGCGCATCTGCTGTGTGGCGATCTGGGCGAGGCGGTCGCGACCATGCGGGCCGGGCTCGGGCTGCTTCCGCTGGTGCAGTCGCCACGCGGGCGCCATTACCTGCGCACCCTCCGACCGGCTTTGGCCCGCCGGTCGCGTTCCTCGATCGTCCGCAAGTTTCTGCCGGAGTTCGATGCGGCATTATCGACTCCATGACCATCGACCGTCCCGGCCCGGCGCTGCCGGCTCACCGCACCGGCGACACCGAGTTGGTGCCGCGCCGGGTCGACCACCCCGACGCCGCCGTGCTGCTGCGCGCGTTCTACGACGAGCAGGTCGACCGGTACGGCTTCGCCGAATCGGTCGACCTGGACCCGGATGCCTATGACGCGCCGAACGGGGTCTTCGTCGTGATCTACCAGCACGGCGAACCGGTCGGCTGCGGCGCCTGTCGCTGGTTCGACCACGCCGACGGCACGGTGGAGATCAAGAAGACCTACCTTGCGCCGAAGGTACGAGGGCACGGGGTCGGCCGGACGCTGCTGTCATGGCTGGAGGACCAGGCGCTGGCATGGGGTGCCCGCTACGCCATCCTGGAGACCGGAGTCCGCAACACGGCCGCCCTGGGCCTGTTCACCAGCAACGGTTACGAGCCGGTGACGCGCTATGTCCCCGGTCGCGACCCCTCGATCAACCGGGCGTTCGCGAAGGTGCTGGCTCCGACGCCCCGTCCGATTGCCGAGGATGTTCGGCGAGCCACCGTGCGATGAGGGACGCCTCCCTCTCTGGGGCGATGCCGTGCTCGGCGAACCGTTCATGGGTCACGGGCCGGCCACCCTCGCACAGCCACGTCCACGTGTCGGCGACGGTCTCGGCCAGCGGCCGGCACCGCAGGCCCGCCCGACGGGCTCGATCGGCGTTCATGCCCCACGGCGCCGCCGCGCTACGCCACAACGGCAGTTCGGTCCACTGCGTCACGCCCTGCTCGACCAGCCAGCACTCGTCCACCCACACCAACCGTGCCGACCGCTCGGCGACATCGGCGGTGACCTCGATACAGGAGCGCAGCATGTCGCCATACGTAGCGCGGGTGGCCGGCGGAGCGACATTGAAAACGCCGGTCCCCCGCCATTCGGCCTGATCGAGCAGGAACCCGGTCAGGTCCCGCACGTCCACCGGCTGGATGCCACGGTCCGGGGCCGGAGCCAGCACCGGCCCGCCGCGCCGCATCCGCGTCAGCCACCACGGCAGCCGCCCGACGTACTCGTGCGGGCCGAGCACCACATGCGGCCGGAGCACCAGCAGGCGCTCCGGCCCGAACGCGTCCCGACTGGCGATCTCGCATCCCACCTTCAGCGGGCCGTAGGCGTCGGGATCCCACCGGCGCGTACCGGGATCGAAATCCGGGTCGCCATCCCACAACGCCGAATCCTCGTCCACCGGCGCGTGCGGCCAGTCCCGATACGCCGAGATCGTCGACACGAACACGCAGCGCTGCGCGACATCAGCCAGGATCTCCACCGAGCGGCGGACCACCGCAGGGACGCTGCCCGCCACATCGACGACCACGTCCCACGGACCGCACCGAGCCAGGGCCCGCACGTCGTCGATCAACTCCCGGTCTCCACGCACATGACGGACGGCCGACGGCAGGTGTGCCGGTGACGCGCCTCGGTTGAACACCGTCACGTCGTGGCCGCGCTGCACGGCCTCGGCCACCAGGACGCGACCGACGAACCACGAGCCGCCCAGCACCAGCAACCGCATCCGATCATTCTCACTCCCGGCGGGGCCGCCACCGATCCCGTCAGGCGAGGTTCACGGAGTTCACAGGGACGTTGGAACGTTCCCGCTGTTCACGGCTGGCCACCGTTCCGTCTGTGGCCGAGGCTTGGTCGACTGGTGATCGAGCGCCACCGCCCACCCGATGCGGACGAGCGGTGGCACGGACGAGCCGGCCCGGGGCGGGTGCGGCGTCGCCCGGGCTATCCCTCCCAGAGCTCGGGACGGCGAGGTCCCCGCCCGCCTCGGTGCCCTTCAACGCCAGATAGCGAGAGGAGTTGAGCGGCATGCGGCACCACAGCGAGGGCCATCGTCACCGCGACGCGCTGCAATCCACCGGGCTCCCCGCTAAGCGTGCCGTTGCAAGGACGACATCGGCGATTCCCACCACGACCTACACCCAGCATCGAAGGAGGCGGCCAGGCGATGAGCGGACAGACCAGCGATCACGTCGGCGCAGCGAGCACGGCCCGGTTCTGGAGACCGCTGTCCCCTGACCAGATCCGTCAGCATGCCTTCGGCGAGAGCGGGTTCGGCCGGCGCGGCTACCGCCCGGACGAAGTGGACCTGTTCATCGACCAGGTCGCCGCCGAGGTGGAACGGTGGGGCAGCGCGTACGCAGCGGCCGCCGACGAGATCGCCCGGTTGCGCAACTACTTCCGGGACAACCACATCGATCCCGAAGCGACCGCTGCCCGACAGGAGTCAACCGAGGCGATCACCGTGCTGACCCACGCGCAAACCCGCGCTGATCAGCTCATCGCCGACGCCCAAGCCCACGCTAAGGCGATCGTCGCCAGCGCACGGCAGGAGGCCGACCGCGTCCGCGCTGGTGCCGCCTTCATCGCCAGCCGCGATCAGGCGGAACGCCTCACCGCGCTGAGCCGTTCGATCCTCGCCACCGTTGACGGTGCCACTACCCAACTGGACGCTGCCAGTGCCCGCGTGCGCACTACCACCGATGCCTTCGCCGCCGAACTAGCTGCGCTCACCGGCCCTTGGACTGCTACCAGCTATGTTGGCCGGGCCACCGCATCCATGTCCCCAACGGTGGCGATGAGCCAAGCGGGGACCCCAGCCCTGGTTCGCATCACCGCTTGGCCACCGGACGCCGACCCTTCTTGATGTCCTCCTCGTCGCGTTGCCGGGAGGCAACTAAGTTCCGGATCCGCGCAACTAGGTTCTTCTCCTTGGGCGGATTGACCGTGTAACCCAGCCGTTCCAATTCGCGGACAGCAGTCCCTACGTTGCGGCGGACAACTGCGGCGACTTGCCTTAGTCTGTACTCGCGGCGGGACTTCTCCAAGACGTCCTCCCAGCCACGTTTTGGATCAACGAGACCCTCAACGGCTAGGCATTCGAGCAGATCTTCGAGCGACGGGCGGAATCTACGTCCCCCGACAGGCAAATGTATCTTATGTAGGCCATTAACCTCTTTGCGACCCAATTCAACAAGGTATCGCTCAAAGGTTGAATGCCTCGCGCAAACCTGGATGTGGGCTTCGGCGTAACGTTCCTTATCGCGCTCAAAGTCATAGTGCAGCAAAAGCTCGGGCGGCTCATATCCAATATAGAGACCGCATACCGAACCTTGCACGGCAAGGAACTTTCCCTCGTGCTCATCGAACGCGAGCCGGCAATGTACGTCGACCCATATATCGGTACGGCCCGCCGACCGCATTCGGACCGGCTGTGACCTTAACCCCTGGAGTCGCGTGCCAACAATGGCCTGATTGTCAGGCGAAAGCTTGCCTCCCACCTGAGCATAGTCGCATACTGTCTTGTTTAGAAGATCCTGCATAACGCCGGCAAACCGGCGAGCCTCAGATGCAAGACTGTCACGGCTTCGAGTCACCAATGGACACCCACAACTTCTGGGCCTCCATTGAACTGAACTGGCGCCGTTGAGCCATATCGGCGAGCTGTTCGTAAGTGAGCTGCAACTTGCTGAGCTCGTGTTGCACAGCTTCTTTCCATTCGGCAGGGCTCATCTCGGTGACGGTCGGTCCAGGCACGTGCGTTGGCGCGATGGTCATCGGATCCTCCCAGGGCGGATGTGGGCCTGGTTGGTCATGCCCCATGCTAGGCATACCATTCAACTCTTGCTACCCCCCGTTACTAATGATTGCGCGGAACGTAACGGACTTTTCTGCCAAATAATCTCAGCATCTGAAATTGATCATTTGTTAGGCAGCGTCTTCTCCTCTCATTGGCCAAAGCTGACATCTTGCCGGTTGCAGCAACTCTCTATCTGAGTGATTACGCATAGCCACACAGTCCGGTTCAATCGACCACAGTGTCTGCTGTGGCTGGATGTGGCGCACCGCTGCGCCGTAGCTCCCGGCCACGAGGATGACAACCGGGCCATCGCCTCAAAGATCTGTTGGGCCACCACGACACCCTCATTGTCAAACCGATGGTCCCGATCGGCACCTCGTCTGCAGAGGTTTGTGTGGGTTGCCAGAAGTTCTGCCCGTAAAGGGAGGGCCCTTGGGCTAGTCGTCCGTCAAGCGACAACTGCAACCTCAGCGGCGACGAGCACTTCTTGGAGCCCGTCTCCGGCCGCTCGAACGTGCGTCCGCATGGGACGGATGCCGCCGCAAGGATCAGGCGAGACGCCGCACGCGTGGTCGACAACTACTCACGCTGCACCGTATTCCCTGCAGATACGGAGTCAGAGACCCTAGGTCCATTAAGCGAAGGTTGTGGTCGTTCTCGCCGCGTACCCGCCACAGAGACTCGTTGGGCCAGCGTTGGGGTCCTCCAGCAGAGGGCTGGCGGTCGCGGCACGTAAGCCCGAGGGGGGACCGGCGACCGCCAGCGCAACCCCTGTCGGCCGGCAAGGGATGTCCGCCCATCCGGTCGACACGCGACGACTGGTTCTCGGTCGCGCCGCTCACCGCGGAACGGTCCTCGTCGGTGTGTCCACGCGCACGTTCGGCGATGCGCTGGATCGGGCTTCCGACCGTCGAAGAGCGCCAATTGAAGCACTTGGTTCAGGGCGCGAGATCGATCAGCCGGCGGCGATCGTCGCCCGCTCCCGCCACTCGCCACAGCGACTCATTCGGCCATTGCCGGTACAGCAACTCCTTGCTGCTGGTGGCGATCGGGGTGCGCACCGGCTGCTCGACCAGGTCAGCCAGCAGATGCTCCTCGCGCTCCGGAGTGTCGGCGATGACCAGTACCGCACCGACGGGTACCGCGCGATCGGTACGCCGGTAGGCGGCCAGCAGGGCATCCAGTCCGGAGATGTGACGCTCGTGTTCGGTGACCGCGTCGCCGGACAGGCCGGGATCGACGTGGACCAGGAACCGCAGCGCGCGTCCGTCCTCAAGCCAGACGCCATAGCCATCGGCCCGTAGGTGTGCTAGATCGTGTGCGCGTAGCCAGACCGACGTGTCCATCGTCGTCAGCCACTGGAATAACTCACACCGGCCGGGCTGTTGGCGGGACACCTCCAGCATCGGCAGGAACAGCCGGTGATCGGCGGCGCCCCAGGTCCTGTGACCGAGCTGCAGCGGCACTCGCCGCCCGGCGGCGATTAACGTCTCGCGGAGTAGCTCGGTGCCGTCGGGCGTGATGTCGTAGATCCAGGTGTGCGTGCGGTCCTCGTTCGACCGCAACCGGTCGACCAGGCCGGCCTGGTACAGCCAGGCCAGCTCCCGCTGGGCGGTCAGGCGTGCCACGCCGAGGACCAGTGCCACGTCCTGCACGGCGGCCCCGCCGTGCAGCGCCAGGAACGACAGGATCCGCCATCGCCGCGGCGACAGCCGCCGGTCGACCGCGGGCTCCCCCATATACCCATCGTCTCCGCCGGGATCGATGCGCGACACCTCAGCATCGACAGCGGCCGTCACGAACCGTAGTCACAGCGAGCGCGGAGGCTCCCCGTCGCGAGAGATCACCTAGCCATGTCGGGTGGCTGGCGAATCGTCCGGCGGCGCTACCTCGGGCTCCGGTAAACCGCCCACATATACAAACCGGGGTTTGAGGGCCGATTTTCGTGATCACTGTTCACAGGATCAGTCGAAGAGCCGATCGCAAGCGCGGCAACACGGACAAAGCGGCGCGCCGAAAGATGATCTCAACGCGAGCGGC
>NZ_JAATVY010000025.1 GCF_011947195.1 Planosporangium thailandense
GTTTCGCCGATACGGTAGCGAGCGGGGTTGAATTCGCGCCACCCCGGGTTGATCTTTGTGGATAGAACTTGTCAGTTCCGGCGTCAACGGCCACGAGGGGTAGTGCTGCGCTTATTCGCCGTGTCCCTGGCTGGCGGCATTTCCGGGTACCGATTACCAACGGCAAGCTTTCGCTTACCTGAATCCGCCAGCCGCTGGCGTACCCAAGGGCGGGCCGGCGGCCGATCGGCTGGGCCGGGGTACCGCACAGCAGAAACCCGCGCCGGACTGTCGGCGCGGGTTTCTGCTATGTGCGCGGAGCGCTATGAGCTCTTGGCGGACGGGATGATGTGGGTGGCGCCCATGCCCAGCCGGCGCACCGCCAGTTCGGCGGCCTGCGCGGTGAGGTTGCGGGCGTCAGCGACGTTCCAGCCGTCGCCGGCCGCGTACGTCGCGCCGACCCAGGTCGGGTGCAGCACCGGGATGATGGCGCGCATCACCGCGGCGAAGGCGTCACCGTCGGCCACGCTGTCGAAGGTGGTGACCGTGACGATCGTGCCGTCCAGCGTGCAGGTGCCCTGGTCGTGGTACCGGTAGACGGACTGGTCGTGCCTGGCTGCCTGCTTGAACTCGGTGCAGTTCATGTCCCGGGCCAGCGAGGCAGCCGGCTGCCCCAGGTACTTCGGCTGGTTGAACCGCGCCACGAGCTGCGGAGCTCCCCACCCGATCAGGCCCGCGACAACCGCCAGCACGACGGCCGCGCCGACGACCCGCAGCCGGGAGCCACCGTCACCCGCGAAACCGGTGGTACCGGTGGGGCTTACTGGAGCTTCCTGAACTGCAACCACGCTTTACTCCCCAGGAATGTGTCGGTTGTTTCCGGGACATAGTTAATTTTATTGACCGAGCGGTCGGAGTTCTGTCGTCTGACCGGTCCGGCGTCACCGGCGACAGGCCAGGGCCGTCGAGACCCTGGCCTGTCCCGGATGGCGCCCCGCGCTACATTCCGGACGCCGGTACGAACGTGTAACCGTCGGCCTGGACGCCCTCGACGATCGTCTTCAGGTAGCTGACGTCGAGGTACGGGTGGAAGAAGAAGCTCGCGACCCCGTCGCGTACCGCCGTGTTCAACTGCGCGGTCGCGAGGATGTCGGCCGGCAGGCGCGGCGGGTGGTTGTTGTACCACTCCAGCTCGACATTGCCGAGGTTCTCCGGCACCACCAGGACGCCGTAGATGTCGCGCACGGTGTACGGGAAGAACTGCCCGACGATCCGCGAGTAGTCGAGCGTCCCGCCGCTCAGCACGCCCGACGGGTACAGCCCGCGGTCGTAGCGCACCTGGAACGACGCCGCGACCGCCTTGTTGTCCGCGCCGCTGCCGGCGTAGTGCGGGAACTCGAACATGGTCGGCTTCGCCAGGCCGGCCGCGGTGAAGGCCGCGAGGCCGTCGTTGATCCGGCCCTGCGCCCACGCCTGCGAGTCCTCGCTGACCGGCCCGTCGTAGACGACGGTGTTCGTGTCATCGATGTGCGCGCGGTAGAACTCGAAGTCGTCGGCGCTGACGCCGTTGTACGGGTTCGGCACGTTGCTGTACTGGTGCGTGTAGCCGTGCATCAGCAGCGTCCCGCCGTGCGACTGCATGTACTTCAGCTCCGCCACGACCTGCGGACGTTGGGCCAGCGTGTAGTCCTCGGGGGAACCGCTCGAGTTCGCGCCGTTCGGGTCCCGGTAGCGCGGATAGACCGCGACCGAGAACGGAACACCCTTGCTGTACAGGTAGTTCGTCATCGCCCGCAGCTGCGCCGGGTCGGCGTCCGGGCCCACGTCCTCGAGCCGGACCAGCGCCCGGTGCCGCACCGGCGTCGCCGGCGCTAGGACGTCGATGAGCAGGTCGGCGAAGGCGACGTAGCGGTCGTCGGCGGTCATGTACGCGTACGGGATCTCGCCGAGGTACGTGAAGTTGCCCGACCGGACGCCCCAGGACATCGTGGTTCCGTCCGCCCGGACGGCCTGCCCGACCGGGGTCGCCTTGGCCGGGTCGCTGATCGACGTGTCCATGATGCCGGCACCGTTCTGCGGGTCCCGGGTGAAGGCCTTGCCCTTGTAGTCGACCGTCGACACCGCGGCGAAGTCGAAGCCGGTCCAGGTGAACCCGTGGTCCGCCGCGAAGCCGGGGGCGCGGGCGGTCAGCTGCCAGATGTTGTCGTACATCCAGATGACCGGCTTGGTGGTGGCCGCGATGTCGTCGAGGAACGCGATCGGCAGCGGCTCGTCGTACGTGGAACCGACGTATACGACCGCCGAGAAGCTCGCCAGCTCACCGGCCGAGTAGTCGGCCGCGGGCTGGGCGGTCCAGTCACCGAAGTGCGAGGCGAGGTTCGCCGTCAGGATCGCGTACTGCTCGCCGAGGAACGCGTACGGCCCGGTGCTGTCGTACACGACGAGCGTCCTGCCGCCGGTGCCGGGGATCCCGGCACCGGAGGTGGCCCCCTTCAGCGGTGCCGATGGGGTGGTGAACACCGCCGCGCCGGACGGATCGGAGACGTTGTCGGCCGCGTCGAGCGCCTTGACGGTGATGGTGTACGTGGTCGACGGGGTCAGCCCGGTCAGCGTGACGGCGGGGGTGGTCGTGGTGACCACCGATGGGCCGCCGGAGACTTCGTACGCCACGACACCGACCGCGTCGGTCGACGGTGTCCAGGTGAGGTCGGCGGTGGTCGCGGTGACGGCGCCGACGGTCGGCGTGCCCGGGACCGTCGGCGGCGTCGTGTCCGGTACCGCTGGCGGGGCCGCCGTCGTGAACGTCACCGCGTCGGACGCCGGCGAGAGGTTTCCGGCCGCGTCCATGGCTTTGACCGTGATGGAGTAGGTGGTCGCCGGGGTGAGCCCGGTCAGGGTCGTCGCGGCGACGGGAGGGGCGCCGGTGACCGTGGCGATGGGCGTCGTGCTCGCGCCGTTGAAAAGCTGGTACGCGGTGACCCCCACGTTGTCCGTCGACGCGCCCCAGGTGAGGGTGGCCGACGAGGCGTCGGGCGCCCCGGCGACGGGCGTACCCGGCCTGGTGGGCGGCGCGGTGTCGGAGACGGACCCGACGGTGAAGGACCAGATGTACGGGCTGCTCAACACGCCCGAGGCGTCCTTGAGCTTGATGGTGATGGTGTATCGGGTGCTGCTGGTCAGCACGCCGCGCGGGGTGAACGTGACGGTCTTCGTCGCCGCGTCGTATCTGGTGTACCCCGACACGTCCGCCCCGCCGACCGTCTTGACGAACGAGTACCGAAGCGACGTCGGATTGATCGCGGCGCCGAAGGTGGCGGTGGGGTGGACCGTGGTGGCGTTGCCGGTGGTCCCGTTCCCGGGCGTCACCGCCACCACGTCCGGCGTGGCGGCGAAGGCTGGCGTGCTCAAGCCACCCGCGACGGCAACGCCGGCCGTCGCGAACACGAGCAGCTTCAACATGGTTCGCACTCTTGTCTCGTTCCTGTCGAGGATGTGCACCGTCGCATGTGGAGAGAAGCCCGGGGGGGTGGTGGTGCGGTCCGCCACCCCCCGGGCTCCGCGCAACTAGCTGATCTTGGCCGACCAGGCGATGTTCGCGTTGGCCACGTTGCTGCTGCTCGGGGTGGCCTTGAGCTCGATCAGGTCACCGGTGGCGACGGACACCGAGTGGGCGGCGTCGCCGCAGCTCTTGACCGCGCTGCCGGAGACGGTGCAGGTGATCCCGGTGTCGGCGCCGTTCTTGCGGATCATGAAGGTCCAGGTGTAGCTGCTCCCCGGCGCCGCGGTGAGGGCCACGTTCAGGCCCGAGAGGGTACCCGCGACCGCGGCCGGCTGCTGCGCGGCCGACTCTGATGTGGACGCGCCCAGGTACATGTAGTACGGGCTGGTCGACGTGGGGTTCAGCACGGCCATCGACGAACCCTGCAGCATGGTCGCGCCGGTCGCGCCGGTCGCGCCTGCCGGACCGGCCGGACCCGCCGGACCGGCCGGACCCGCGGCGCCGGTGTCGCCCTTGGGGCCCTGCGGACCGGTGGCGCCGTCCTTGCCGTGCAGGGACGCGATCCACTCCTCGGGGGTACCCGAGAAGAGCCCACTGTCGACAGCCAGCTGGTACGCGTCCTGGCCGTCGGTACCGTGGCCGACCAGCGACTGCAGCCAGTCCTGAACCGAACCGATCGACGGGTCGTTGGCGAGGGCGATGTCGTAGGCGCTCGCGCCGGCGATGCCCTGCAGGCCCTGCGGACCCTGGGGTCCGGTGTCGCCCTTGTCGCCCTTGTCGCCCTTTTCGCCCTGAGGGCCCTGGGGGCCTACGGCGCCGTCCTTGCCGTCAGCGCCGGGGATGCCGGGCACGCCCTGGGGGCCCTGGGGCCCGGTGTCGCCCTTGTCGCCCTTGTCGCCCTTCTCGCCCTGCGGGCCCTGGGGTCCGGTGTCGCCCTTGTCGCCCTGGGCGCCGGTGTCGCCCTTGTCGCCCTGCGGGCCCTGGGCGCCCGTGTCGCCCTTGTCGCCCTGGGCGCCGGTGTCGCCCTTGTCGCCCTGCGGGCCCTGGGCGCCCGTGTCGCCCTTCTCGCCCTGCGGACCGACCGCGCCGTCCTTGCCGTCAGCGCCGGGGATGCCGGGAACGCCCTGCGGGCCCTGGGCGCCGGTGTCGCCCTTCTCGCCCTGCGGGCCCTGGGGCCCGGTGTCGCCCTTTTCGCCCTGCGGGCCCTGGGCGCCGGTGTCGCCCTTTTCGCCCTGCGGGCCCTGGGGCCCGGTGTCGCCCTTTTCGCCCTGGGGACCCTGGGGGCCTACGGCGCCGTCCTTGCCGTCAGCGCCGGGGATGCCGGGAACGCCCTGCGGGCCCTGGGCGCCGGTGTCACCCTTGTCGCCCTTCGCGCCCTGTGGGCCCGTCGGACCCTGCGGACCAGCCGGGCCGGTCGCGCCGGTCGCGCCCTTCGGACCAGCCGGGCCGGTCGCGCCGGTGGTGCCCTTCGGTCCAACCGGGCCGGTCGCGCCGGTGGTGCCCTTCGGACCAGCCGGCCCGGTCGCGCCGGTGGCGCCCTTCGGACCAGCCGGCCCGGTCGCGCCGGTGGCGCCCTTGGGGCCAGCCGGGCCGGTCGCACCTCGCGGACCCGTGTTGTTCCAGTTGATCGTCTGCTCGCCGCTCCTGCATCGGGTGCCGCGCTGGTAGTCGATGACGCGCAGGGCGCCGGTGCTGGTGTTACGGCAACCCGTGATGACACCGGTACTGCTGTTCGGCACGGACGCGTAGGCCGCAGCCGACCCGACTCCGACCAGAACTGCCGCGGCCGTCGCGGAAATGGCCGCTAACTTGCGCTTCTTTGACTGGAACACAGACGATCTCCTGTTTCAGTACGGACGACAAAAGTGAAATGGCGCTACGGCTATTTCGAGCCGACGACGACCCTTTCCAGGGGCTTCGCCCGGGGTGGGGGAGGCGGCGCCTGAACTTGGCCGTCCCGGGGCGAGGCCTGCTTGGTGTCGTTGGGGTGGTGCGCCTTGTCCGACAACGTGAGCGCCGCGGACGCGATACCCAGCGCCGCCACGACGGCGGCCAGAACCAATGCGGCCTTCTTCTTCACAGATTCTCCTGGCACGATTGCGCGTGAAATGCCGACCGAAATCGGCGGCCAGAGGCCACCTCGGTGATCGGCGAACCTGATCAGACGGAAGAGGCGCGGATATCCGACCGCGCATGAACAGGTGACAGGGTGGCGACGGATGTCATGGCATCTCCCGGGCGCGTCAGTGGTACGGGCTCGGTTTCGCCACTAGCTCCCTGCCGGACCTAAGGGCGACCATGTGTGCGCCCGGCAGATCAATGCATTCCCGGTAGTCCGGTGCTGGACTGTTGCATCAAGGTAGCGATTCGGTTGCGGTGGCGCTGTCAGCAGCCAGGGCCTACCGATATCGGACGCTCGGATGACAACGAATGGTCAACGGGCTCACTGCACCCAGGTCAGTCGCTATCGGTCGGTGCGGCAGCCGGGCAACCCCACCTGGCCGTCGTGGCGCCGGCCGAGCCGCTGAGGAGCGCCTTGTGTGGCCGGTCGGACGCGAGCGACCATCACCCGAACGACATTGAGCCGCCGGCGGCGACCAGACCGATGGTCAGAGGATTCCGAGCTGGTTGGCGTGCGCGAGTGCCTCCACCCGGTTGCGGGCGCCGAGCTTCTCCATGGCGCGCTGCAGGTACGTCTTGACCGTGTTGCGGGTCAATCCGAGCGCGGCGGCGATCTCCGGGTTGGTCTGGCCCATGGCTACGTGTCGGAGGATCTCGTACTCGCGGCGGGTCAGCCCATGCTCGCGCAGCTTGCGATCGAGCAGGACTCCGCCGTCGTGCCCGGTGTTCGCGTAGACCACGCGTTCGCCGTCGGCGACCCGCCGGATCGCGTCGACAAGATCCGCCTGTTCGGTGTCCTTCACGACGACGCCGTGCGCCCCGGCGGCGAGGGCGGCGTCCAGCGCGGCGTGGTCGGGGTAGGCGGTAAAGACGATGATCTTCACTGCCGGGTTCTGGGCCAGCAGCGCACGGATCGTCTCGGGGGCCAGCATGTCCGGTAGGCGCAGATCGAGCAGGACCACGTCAGGGCGGGTCTGGCCCGCCGCGTTGAGGGCTTCCGAAGCGCAGCGGGCGTAGCCGGCGACCGTGACGAACGTGGTGCGCTGGAGTGCCAGCGACACCCCGTCGAGGACCACCGGGTGGTCGTCGACGACCAGGACGCGCAGGGCCGGCGTGCTCATGCGGGTACCCACGCCTGCACCGTCACCCCACCGTCGTCGTTTTCGCCGACCGTGAGCGTGCCGCCGATGCGCGCGAGCCGATCGGAGGCCGCGGCCAGGCCGAGGCCGCGAGGGCAGGGTCGGTCGGTAGCGATGCCCTCCCCGTCGTCGGAGACGGTGACCGTGACGCCGTCGCGGGCCGCGAAGGCGCTGACCACGACAGAGTGCGCCCGGGCGTGCTTTTCCACGTTGAGCAGCGCCTCACGGGCGGCGTCGGCGAGCGCGCGGATACGGGTGGGAGCCAGGCTGGGTAGCTCGGTCAGGGTGATCATCCGGGCGATGACGCCGGTACGCTCGGAGAAGGCCCGGCAGTGCTCGCGCAGCGCGACGCCCAGGGCGACCCGCTCGGGTGGCGTGCTGAGCACGTGGAGCGACCCGCGCAGGGCCGCGCTGGCTTCGCTGGCTTGCTGGTCGATCATGGCCAGTCGGGCGCGTACCGTTTCGTCGAGATTGGGCTCGTCGCGCAGTAGCCGGATGCCGGCTCCGAGAGTGAACAGCATCGCGCCGACGGTGTCGTGCAGTTCGAGCGCCAACCGTCGGCGCTCCTCGTGGGCGGCCACTTCGGCGGCGTGCCGGGCGCGCTCGGCGACGACCTGAGCGGCCGCCATCCGCGCGGCCACCTGCTCGAACGCGTGGATGGCACGGTCGTCGTAGCGGCGGCTGTAGCGGTCCGCGCCATAGAGGACGCCGAGGAGGCGGCCGTCGTGCAGGATCGGCGCGGCGATCATCGCGTGCACTCCTTCGGCAGCTACGTGCGGTACGAAGTCCAGGCCGATCTCCGGCGATTCCCGGTAGTCGCTGACCCACAGGGGGCGGCGGCCCATCAGGACCTTGCCGCCCAGTCCCGCACCGGCCGGCACGATGAGCCCGTCGGCCACGCCGGTGTGGTCGTTCACGAAATCGCCGAGTACGAGCTGTTCCGGGCCACGGGGCGAGCCGATCCACGCGACCTCGACACCGGTCAACGTCGGCACGGTGGACGACAGGCGCCGCATCGCCGCGGAGCGGTCGAGCAGCGCCAGGATTTCGGCGAACTCCTCGTCCAGTTCGGCGAGCAGGTCGTGCCGGGGACGCCCGTTCCTGCGACGGCCCGCATTGGACATTGTGGCCATGCCCTTCGATCGAATAACCGGTTGTCAGAGCCGGTCGGTACCGGCCAGCGGCGGTTGGTGAGGGACCTCGAGCCGCCATTTTTCACCTGTTCACGGACTGTCTGGTACCTCCGGATGGAGGAGATCTGCGGCTGCATCCGCCAACCGCCGTGCCGTAGGGACTATCCCGACCGTGCGGCGACAGCCAGTTCGCCGTCGGAGAGCTCGGAGAGCTTGTCGATGCGCGGATCTCCCGCGTCGGCGGTGTAGTCCTCCGGACGCGTGCGATCGTGCCCCGTCGGGACACCGGCGGCCCGGAGTACGACGGTGGCGGCGATCGCGACGACGAGATTAAGTAGAAAGGCGACGAAGCCGGCATAAACCGTTACTTGGGTATCGAGCCCGAAATGCCACAGTGGATACGAGGAGCCGCCCCAGTGGGCCCGGATGATGGCGCCGTGTGGACCGCCGCGCTCGGGAATCTGGTAGATCATGACGATGCCGGCGAGCAGGCCCACGATCAGACCGGCGGTCAGCCCCCAGCGGTGCAGCCAACGGGTGTACAGGCCGAGGATGACCGTCGGCACCACCTGCATGATGACGACCCCTCCGATGAGCTGCATGTCGATGGAGAACTGGGGGTCGAGAAAGAGGACGAGCGACACCGCCCCGAACTTCACCAGCAGCGAGACCACCTTGCTCACCCGCGCTTCCTGCGCGGCGGTCGCCTCGGGGTGGATGAACTCCCGGTAGACGTTGCGGGCGAACAGGTTTGCCGCACCGATCGCCATGATGGCGGCCGGCACCAGAGCCGCGATCCCGATCGTCGCGAACGCCACTCCGGCGAACCAGGGTGGTCCGATCTGGTCGAACAGCCGCGGAACCACGGTGTTGAGGTCGCCGATCCTGCCGTGTGCGGGGTCGGCGCCGACCGGCTGGACATCCTCGGTCAGGGCGATATAGCCGAGCAGACAGAGCATGCCGAGCAGGATCGAGAACACCGGCAGGGCGATCATGTTGTGTTTGACGGTTGTCCGGCTGCGGGCGGCCAGTAGGCCGGTCATGGCGTGTGGGTACATGAAGGTGCCCAGGGCTGAGCCGATCGCCAGCGTGATGAAGTTGAGGTGCTGGTTGGAGTTCAGCAGCAGGCCGGCCATTGTGGATCCGGTCTCGTCGAACCTGGCGGCCGTGCGGTGGAATACGTTCCCCCAGCCGCCCTGGGCGAACGGCAGCACCAGGACCGCCGCGACGATCGTGAAGCAGACCAGAGCGTCCTTGACGAGCGCGATCAGTGCGGGTGCGCGCAGGCCGGCCCGGTAGGTGTAGATGGCCAGTACCAGGAAGGCGAGGGTGACCGGCCACCGCCCGGTCAGGCCCATGGTCTTGAACACCGCCTCGATGCCCACCATGTTCAGCGCGACGTAGGGGATGGTGGCGACGATGCTGGTGAGCGCTACGAGCAGGGCCAGCGTGGGCGAGGCGAACCGGGCACGTACGAAGTCGGAGGTGGTGACGAAGCCGTGTACGTGCGATACGGACCATAATCGCAACAGCGGCAGGAAGAGCAGCGGATAGCCCATGACCGTGTACGGCACGGCGAAGAAGCCCACCGCGCCGGCGCCGAACATCAGCGCTGGCAGCGCTACGAAGGTGTACGCGGTGTAGAGGTCGCCGCCGAGCAGGAACCAGGTGTTCCAGGAGCCGAAGCTACGCCCGCCCAACCCCCACTCGTCCAGTGAATCCAACGTGTGCGGGCGGCGCCATCGGGCGCTGGCGAAGCCGAGCACGGTGACCGTCGCGAAGAGGATGACGAAGATGACGAACTGGGGGTAGTGGTCCTGAAACCGGGGCACCGCTCACCGCCCTCGCTTCGTCGCGAGGTGCACGGCCAACATGCAGGCCGTGGCAACCACGTTCAGCGACAGGGGGAACCAGTAGAAAAATGGCATACCGCCCAGAACTGGCTCCATGTGGTTGTAGTAAGGACTGAGCAGCGACGCGACGACCGGCACGAGCAGCAGCCAGTACCAACCGCTACGGCCGCTGTGGCGCTTGATGACGGCATCCGTGCGGGGGTGCGCGGAACCGGTGTCGCGACGGGGCTCCCGCAGCCCCCACGTCTCAGGTGCTCGCCACTGGTCCGGCTCGGCGCCCGCGTCGTAGCGGTGTCGCCCGTCGGGCGCCGGCGGCGCGTGGTGTCCGGGACGGGCCGCGTGGGACGGTGCCGGCGGTACGCCGACGGGTCGGGCCGCGGAGGTCCTTTCACTGAAGGGGCTGCCGTCCCAGCGCGCTCCTGGTGCCCGGCCGACCGGGCGGGGGGTGTCGTACATGGCGGGCGGTCTCTTTCACAGGCGAGGTGGGCGACGGACCAGGCAGCCCCGGGCGCGCGGCGGTGTCGGCCGAGGTGGGGTCGCTCAGCGGGGCGCGGTGGGCCGGCACGGCCGACGTCTTGGGGTCTTGATCGTCGGTCGCGTGCGGCCGCGCGGCTTACGCGGTCATCGTTGCGCAGATCATGATGCGGCGACATCTCCGTATGGAGACTTGTCTAAAAGGGGCTGTGAATAACGGCGCGGGAGCCGTGGTCGCCGAGGTCGGGCGGTCCCCGTGCCCGCCGATCGGGCTACGGCACACCCCACGCCGGTCGGCGTTGCCGTCTCCACATGGAGATCTCGCGATGGGCTCCGCGAATGATACGAAGTCGGACGCACGGCGGGTGTCCGTACAGCACGGCGGCGACCCGTGGGCGGTCGTCACGACCGCGCCGCCCTACGGCCGTGCAGGCGCGGAGGTCCCTCGCTCGCTCCGCCCGGCCGGCCATACCCGGACGGAGCCGGCGAAGCGCGTGGCTAGGATGCCCGCATGCTGCCCAAGCTGGAGCCTTTCGCGAACCACCACGGCCGGGACGTCACCGGCCGTCTCCCGGACGCCGCGTCCGTCGTCGGTATCTCCGCGCTGCCGCCCGCGCACGACGTCATCTGGCAGCGGGCGGCCCCGTACCTCGCCGTCCGCAACAACGACGAGCACACCATCTACTCGTACGGCCTGGCGCGGGCGCTGGTCGACCTGCACCCGGACGCTGATCCCGAGGTCGTCCTGCCCGGCATCCTCCTGCACGACACCGGCTGGTCCGCCGCGCCCGCGGACGAGGTCCTCACGGCGATCGCGCCCGGCGGGAACCGGCCCGACCTGGTGCTGCTCCACGAGAAGGAGGGCGCCCGCATCGGCCGCGAGATCCTCGAGGAGGTCGGCCACGACGCCGCCCGGATCGAGGAGATCGTCGGGATCATCGACGGCCACGACTCGCGGCACGAGGCGCTGTCCCTGAACGACGCCCTCGTCAAGGACGCGGACAAGCTGTGGCGCCTGACGCCGCACGGCGTGGACACGGTGATGGACTGGTTCGGGTTGACCCGGGAACAGGCGCACCGCCTCATCGGCAGCCGGGTACACGATCACCTCTTCACCGACGCCGCGCGGACGATGGCGCGCGCGCTCGCTGCCGTCGCCTGGGTCGACGCCAGTGAGCAACGGGTGAAGCTGGGCTGAGCGGAGGCATCCGCCGCCCATGCCTCGTCAGCGGTTGGCCGGCCAGTCGGTCACGTCCCGAGTACTCGCCATCCTGGCGGCGTTCGAGGTCGGGCCGTCTTCGCTGTCGCTGACCCAGATCGCCGAATCGGCCGGGCTTTCGCTGCCCACCGCCCACCGGCTGGTCAATGAGCTGACCGAGTGGGGTGCGCTGCAGCGTGACCCGACCGGCCGGTACCAGGTGGGCCTGCGGCTGTGGGAGGTCGCCCAGCACGGCGGGCGGCAGCTCCGCGAGGCCGCCCGGCCGTACCTGCAGGATCTCTTCTCACTCACCCAGGAGACCTCGCACCTCGCCGTACGCGAGGGCCGGGAGGCCCTCTACATCGACCGGGTCTACTCGTCCAAGCGCGTGCCGCGGGCCTCGCGCGTCGGTGGCCGGCTTCCCCTGCACGCCACCGCCGTCGGCAAGGTCCTGCTGGCGTACGAGGAACGGTGGGTGCAGGAGGCGTACGTCGCCGGGCCCTTGGAGGCTCCGACGGCGCGCACGCACGTTCATCCGGGTCGGTTTCTCGAGGAGCTGGATCGGATCAAGGAGCAGGGCCACGCGACGACCTTCGAAGAGGTGCGGCCCGGGGCGTGTTCCATCGCCGTCCCGGTGCTGAAAGGCCCGGACACGGCGGTCGCGGCGCTCGGGCTGTCCCTGCTGTCCGCCCAGGCCGCGCAGATGGCCCGTCACCTTCCCGCCCTCCAGGGCGTCGCCGGACGGATCGCTTCGGCGATCGACCGCCGATGGATCACCGGCGTAGTTCCGTAAACGCACGCCGCGGCTGCTGAAGGTGCCAACTCACTTTCATTCAATGAAAGGACCGCGTTGTGGTGCGGTTGTCCACGCCCAAGGATGGGTGCGTCAGGTCACAGTCCACGGCACAAGGGAGCACCGTGTCACACCCCTTGCCAACCACGGCCGGCGCGCCCACCGGGTGTCCCGCTCACCACGGTTACGAGCCTTTCGCGCAGCAGAACCCCTTTCCTGCGTACGCGGCGCTGCGGACCGAGGAGCCGGTCATGTACGACGAGCGCATCGGCTACTGGGTGGTGACCCGGTACGACGACGTCAAGGCCGTCTTCGACGACTGGGAGACCTTCAGCAGCGAGAACGCGCAGGCACCGGTTCGTGAGCGGGGCGCCGAGGCGAAGCGGATCATGGCCGAAGGTGGGTTCACCGCATACTCGGGGCTCTCGGCGCGGGTACCCCCGGAGCACACCCGCATCCGCAAGATCGTCGCTCGCGCGTTCACCCCCCGGCGCTACAAGGCCCTCGAACCGGCCATCCGGGCCAACGTGGTACGCGAGATCGAGACGATGCTGCGGCGGCCCGACCGTACCGGCGACCTGGTCGCCGACCTCGCCTACGAGCTGCCGACCGTCACCATTCTGACGCTGATCGGCGCGGACACCTCCCAGATCGACACGTACAAGCGCTGGTCGGACTCGCGGGGAGCGATGACGTGGGGTGACCTGAGCGACGAGGAGCAGATCCCGCACGCGCACAACCTCGTCGAGTACTGGCAGGAGTGCCTCCGACTGGTCGAGGAGGCCCACCGGACCCACCCGGACAGCCTGGTCGGTGACCTGGTCCGGGCGCAGGAGGCCGGCGAGGAGATCACCGACCACGAGATCGCCTCGGTCTGCTACAGCCTGCTCTTCGCCGGTCACGAGACCACCACGACGCTGATCTCCAACGCGCTGCGCGTGCTGCTCGCCCACCCCGAGCAGTGGCGGCAGGTGGTCGAGGACCCGAAGAAGATCTCCGCCGCCGTCGAGGAGGTCCTGCGCTACAGCCCGTCGATCGTGGCCTGGCGCCGCCGCGCCAAGCGGGACGCCGTCGTGGGGGGAGTGGAGATCCCCGCCGGCGCCAATCTCCTGCTGGTGATGGGCTCGGCGAACCGGGACGAGAGCCACTTCGAAGCGCCCGAGGTCTTCGACATCTCGCGGCCCAACGCCCGCGAGCACCTGGCCTTCGGCTACGGCATCCACTACTGCCTCGGCAACATGCTGGCGAAGCTCCAGGCCAAGGTCGCCATCGAGGAGGTCGCGCGGCTCGCGCCCGGCCTGCGGCTCGTCGACGCCGACGCCATCGAGTTCGGCCACAACCTCTCCTTCCGCGCCCCCGTCCGCGTCCCTGTCACCTGGGAGGCCTGACGTGCAGGACACCCCGTACATCCAGTTCTTCGACGGCGGGAGCGAGCCGACGCACGCGCTGCTGGGCGGCAAGTGCGCCTCGCTGGTCACCATGACCGCCGCCGGCATGCCGGTCCCGCCGGGCTTCGCCGTCACCACCGCCCACTACGACGAGGTCGTCCACCGCTCGGGCATGGCCGCGGCGATCCAGGCCGAACTGGCCGGGCTCGACTACCACGACGTGGCCGCCGTCGACGCCGCGTCCGCGCGCATCCGGGAGCAGATCGCGTCCCGGGAGATCCCGGCCGACCTGCGGGCGCAGGTCCTGGCCGCCTACGACGCGCTGCAGTCCCGCTTCGCCGACGAGGTGCCCGTCGCCGTGCGCTCGTCGGCGACCGCGGAGGACCTGCCCGACGCCAGCTTCGCCGGGCAGCAGGACACGTACCTGTGGGTGCGTGGCCGCGACGCGGTACTGGAGCACATCCGGCGCTGCTGGGCATCGCTGTACACCTGCCGGGCCATCCTCTACCGCTTGAAGAACGGCATCCCCGACGAGGGGCTGTCGATGGCCGTCGCCGTGCAGAAGATGGTGAACTCCCGCGTCGCCGGCGTGGCCATGACGATCGATCCGACCAGCGGGGACCGATCCAAGATCACGATCGACGCCTCGTACGGGGTGGGGGAGATGGTGGTCTCCGGTCAGGTCACCCCCGACAACATCGTCCTGGACAAGGTCATGCTGTGCGTGGTCGCCGAGACGATCGGCGACAAGCACGCCGAGCTCGTACCCGACGTCGCGGCGGGCCGACTCGTGGAGCGCGCGGTCGATGCGGAGCGTCGCCGGCGGCGCTGCCTCACCGCCGAGGAGGTCACCGCGATCGCCCGCATGGCCAAGCGGGCCGAGAAGCACTACTGCTGTCCCCAGGACGTCGAGTGGGCCCTTGACGCGGACCTGCCGCCGGGGCAGGACCTGCTGCTCCTGCAGGCCCGCCCCGAGACGGTCCACTCCGCGGGCTCCGGCAGGAAGGAGGCGCCGGCGCCCGCGCCGGCTGTCCCCGGGTTCAACCTCTCCGGCATCACCTCGATGCTCACCGCTGGACTCGGCAAGGTCTGATCCAGCCCGCACCACCGCACTTCCGCGAACCGGCGAGCGCCGGCTCGTGTCCTCACGTCCCTGCCCACGACAGGAACCGCCAATGACAGCAGTGCAGCCGTCTTTGAAGTCCTTCCCGAAGCCCTCCGAGCTTCCGGTGCCTCCGGGCGCGGAGGGGTGGGAGGAGCTCTATCCGTACAACCTCGTCTTTCGCAACGGCAGCGGTGCCGAGGACGAGAAGTTCTGGTTCTGCGACAGCCAGCACTGGCCGACCGTCTTCAAGCCGTTCGAGACCATCGGCGGTGAGTTCGCGGTCAAGTGCCTGGGCCAGTACAACGCCCGCCACCTGATCATCCCGGTGGCGAACGGGATCGAGTTCAAGATCCACCTGGGCTACCTGTACATGAGCCCGATCCCGGTACCGGAGGAGCAGATCCCGGCACGCGTACCCGAGTTCGAGCGCCGCGTCGGCCACTACTTCCAGAACTGGGACAGCCTGCTCGAGAAGTGGCGGCAGAAGGTGCGCGCCACGATCGACGAGATGGAGGGGCTGACCTTCAAGCCCCTGCCGGAGATGGTGCCGTTCGACGACATCCTCAGCGGCAAGGCCAAGGACGGCTCCGAGGTCCTCATGGAGGGCTACGACCGGCTGATCCAGCTCTGCTACCAGAACTGGCAGTACCACTTCGAGTTCCTCAACCTCGGCTACCTCGCGTACCTGGACTTCTTCAGCTTCTGCAAGCAGGTCTTCCCCGGCATCCCCGACCAGGCCATCGCCAAGATGGTCCAGGGCGTGGACATGGAGCTGTTCCGGCCCGACGACGAGCTGAAGAAGCTCGCCACCCTGGCGGTGCGGCTCGGCCTGCAGTCCGCGTTCGCCGACACCGACGACGTCCCCGGTACCCTCGCGCGCGTCGCCGAGGCCGCCGGCGGCCGGGAGTGGCTGGACGCCTACATGGCCGCGCAGGACCCATGGTTCAACTTCACCATCGGCAACGGCTTCTACGGCCACGACGAGTACTGGATCGAGCACCAGGAGATCCCGCTCGGCTTCATCAAGGACTACATCCGCCGGCTGGAGCAGGGCGAGCAGATCATGCGTCCGGTCGACGAGCTGATCGCCGAGCGCGACCGCATCGTCTCCGAGTACCGCGAACTGCTCGACGGCGAGCAGCTGGCCCAGTTCGACGCCAAGCGGGGGCTCGCCGCGACGGCGTACCCGTACGTGGAGAACCACAACTTCTACATCGAGCACTGGACCATGGGCGTCTTCTGGCGCAAGGTCCGCGAGCTGAGCGCCGTCTTCGTCGCGGCCGGCTTCTGGGCCGACCGCGACGACATCCTGTACCTGACCCGGGGTGAGGTCCGCGAGGCACTGTTCGACTACGTCTGCGGCTGGGGCGTCGGCACCGAGGCGACCGGGCCGCACTACTGGCCGGCCGAGATCGAGCGCCGCCGGGCGATCATCGACGCGCTGAAGACCCAGCGTCCGCAGCCGGCGTTGAACACGCCGCCGGCCCAGATCACCGAGCCGTTCACGATGATGCTCTACGGCATCACCACCGAGCAGGTGCAGCAGTGGCTGGCCGGCGATGACGAGGGCGGCGACGGCGCCATCACCGGTATGGCGGCCTCGCCCGGCGTGGTCGAGGGGATCGCCCGCGTCGTGACCAGCGCCGACCAGCTCAGCGAGGTGCAGCAGGACGAGATCCTGGTGGCCACCATCACCGCGCCCTCCTGGGGACCGATCTTCGGCAAGATCAAGGCGACCGTCACCGACATCGGCGGCATGATGAGCCACGCCGCGATCGTCTGCCGCGAGTACGGGCTGCCGGCCGTGACCGGAACCGGGCGCGCGTCGACCACCATCAGAACCGGTCAGCGGATCCGGGTCGACGGTTCGGCCGGCCGCGTCGAGATCCTCTCGGACTGATCGATGCCGAACCGGAGCGCCGAAGGCGCCGGCCGCACCGTCCTCGTGACGGGCGCGGCCGGCGGCCTCGGCCGCAGCTTCGCCCTGGGCTTCGCCGACCGCGGGTACCGCGTCGCCGTCGCCGACGTCGACACGGCCGGGGTCGCCGAGACCGCCCGGCTCGTCGAACAGCAGGGGGCAACTGCCTGGCACGGCCGGCTGGACGTGACCTCGCCGGAGTCGGTCACCGAGGTCTCGGCGGGCGTCGCCGCGTTCGGGGACGGCCGAATCGACGTCGTCGTCAACAACGCCGCCATCTACGCCGGCCTCCACCGCGCGCCACTGGAGGAACTTGACCCGGCGGAGTGGGACCGGGTGATGGCGGTCAACCTCAAGGGCCCCTGGCTGGTCGTACGCGCCTGCAGCCCGTACCTGGGCGAGGGGGCGCGGGTGATCAACCTGTCGTCGGCCACCGTGTACAGCGGGTCGGAGAACTGGCTGCACTACGTCGCGTCGAAGGGCGGGGTCATCGCCCTCACCCGCGTCATGGCGAAGGAGTTGGGACGCCGTTCCATCACGGTCAACGCCATCGCGCCCGGGTTCACGCTCACCGAGGCCAGCTACGGCCTCATGGAAAACGCCGAGCAGTACGGGGTCGACCGCGGCGCGCTGCGCCGACCCAGCCGGCCGGAAGACATCGTCGGGGCCGCGCTGTTCCTCGCCGGCCCGGACAGCGCCTACATGACGGGCCAGACGCTCGTCGTCGACGGCGGCCGGCAGTTCATCTGAGCAAGGAGATAACGGACATGCCCAAGGTCACCTTCACCGACCACGCCGGGGAGACCCGCGCCATCGACGCCAACCCCGGCGACTCGGTCATGGAGACCGCGGTGCGCAACGGCGTTCCGGGAATCGTGGCCGAATGCGGGGGGTCGCTGTCCTGCGCCACCTGCCACGTGATCGTCGACCCCGCCGACTTCGCCTCGCTGCCGCCGATGGAGGAGATGGAGGACGAGATGCTCTACGGCACGGCCGTCGAGCGGCGGGAGACCTCCCGGCTGAGCTGCCAGATCAGGATCACCGAGGACCTGGATCTGCACGTGACCACGCCAGAGACGCAGGTCTGAGCATGTCGCGCGACGGACTGCTGATCGTCGGCGCCTCCCAGGCGGGGGTGCAGCTGGCCGTGTCGCTGCGGGCGCTCGGCCACGACGGGCCGATCACGCTGGTGGGGGAGGAGAACCATCGCCCGTACCAGCGGCCGGCGCTGTCGAAGGAGTTCCTCCAGGGCCTGATCAGCAAGGAGTCCCTGATCTTCCGGAGTGAAGCGTACTGGGCCGAACACCGGATCAGAGTCGTGAAGAACGAGCGCATCGTCCAGATCGGAAAGTCCGACGACGGCTCGGGTACGGCGTACGCGGAGTCGGGCGCGGCGTTCGACTTCGAGCGGCTGGCGCTCACCGTCGGCGCCCGTGCCCGGCGGCTGGAGATCCCCGGGGCCGACCTGGCCGGTGTCCTCTACCTGCGCAACGCCGACGACGCCCTGGAGCTCAAGGCGCGCGCTCCCGAAGCCGGCGACGTGGTGGTCATCGGCGGCGGATTCATCGGTCTCGAGGCGGCGGCCAGCCTGACCAAGATGGGCAAGCGGGTGACCGTGCTGGAGGCCGGCCCCCGGCTGGTCGGCCGCGCGGTCGGGCCGGAGATGTCGGAGTACCTGCGGGCGTACCACGCGGAGCGGGGGATCGAGATCGTCCTGGACGCGCAGGTGACGCGGCTCGTGCCCGCCGACTCCGGCGCTGCCGTCGGTGGCGTGCAACTGGCCGACGGGCGGGTCGTTCCGGCCGACATCGTGCTCATCGGCATCGGGGTCGTCCCGAACACCGAGCTGGCGTCAACCCTCGGCCTGGAGTGCGACGACGGGATCCGGGTCGACCGGTACGCGCTGACGTCCGACGGCGTCACCATCGCCGTCGGCGACTGCGCCAACCTGCCCAACCCCGTGCCCGGCGCGCCGCCCGGCGACCGGATCCGCTTCGAGAGCGTCAACAACGCCGTCGAGCAGGCCAAGGTGGCCGCCTACGCGATCACCGGCCGCAAGGAGGAGTACGCCGGCATCCCCTGGTTCTGGTCGAATCAGGGAGCCCTCAAGCTGCAGATCGCCGGTCTGTCGCGCGGCTACGACCGGACCGTGGTCCGCCGCGACGACACCCGCGGGAAGTTCTCGGTGCTGTACTACCGGGGCGACCGGATCCTCGCCGCGGACTGTGTCAATGCCCCCCTCGATTTCATGGCTGTCAAGGCCGCGCTCGCCGACGGGTCGGTCATTCCGTACGAGCAGGCGGCCGACCCCACGGTGCCACTGAAGAAGATCACGGTCGCGGCGGATGCGCCCCGGGAGACAAGGAACGAGCTGACATGAGAACGGAACTGCCTCCGACGCCGGTCGTCACCTCGCGTCCGGTCGACACGTCGCCGATCTCGCTCACCCCGCCGGCCGGGGCCGACCTCGACCCGATCTGGGCGGCCGTGGTCCCCGAGACGCGCACCCGCAGCAACGACATCCACCTGCCGATCTCCCTGGCCTACGCCGAGCGGCTCTGTGCCGCCTACCCGGACGCGGATCGCCTGGTGGTCCGGGTGGCGATTCTGCTGCACGACACCGGCTGGGGCCGGGTGGACGAGGACCGCATCCTGAGCGAGGGCTTCAGCGGGGACTGGCGCAAGGCCGCCATCCGGTACGAGCACGAGAAGCAGGGCTGCGTCATCGCCCGGGAGGTTCTCCCACCGCTGGGCTACGCCCCGGAGTTCGTCGACGCGGTGGTCGACATCATCGACGGCCACGACACCCGCAAGGAGGCCAGGACCCTGGAGGACGCCCTGGTCCGCGACGCCGACCGGCTGTGGCGGTTCGACCACGCGGGCATCGCGCTGGCGTCCGGCTGGTTCAAGATGGATCCCGCCACCTACTGCGACCGGCTCGCCAGCGAGATCGTGCCCGAGCTGCTCACCGAGGCGGCGATCGCCATCGCCCACGCTGAGCTCCGGCGGTCGCAGGACCTGCTCAAGACGGCCGTCCTGCGATGACCGCCGCACAGCTCGACCGCCGGGGCGCGCTGGCGCTGCCGTACACGCACGTAACCGACCTCTACATCGACGGCGCCTGGCGCGCGTCGGCGAGCGCGGCGCGTCTCGACGTCGTCGATCCGGCCACGGAAGAGGTGTGGGGATCGGTACCGGACGCCAGCCCGGTCGATGTCGACGCGGCCCTGGCCGCTGCCGACCGGGCCTTCCACGAGGGCCCGTGGCCCCGCCTGACGCCGTCCGAGCGCGCCGGGTACCTGCTGCGGATCGCCGACGAGATCGAGCGCCGCGCCGAGGTGATGGCGGAGACCAACACGCGGGAGAACGGCTCGCCGATCGCCGAGACCAGGGGAGCCGCCGCGAACGCCGCCGGCATCCTGCGGTACTTCGCCGGCCTGTCCGCGTACCTCGAGGCCGAAGACGTCCGGGCGTTCCCGGCCGGCGGGGCGGAGTCGCTGGTGCGGCGCGACCCCGTCGGGGTCAGCGTCCTGATCGCGCCGTGGAACTTTCCGATCAACCTCGTGGTCGTGAAGCTCGCGCCCGCCCTGCTGGCCGGCTGCCCCGTGGTGATCAAACCGGCCGAGTCCACGCCGCTGTCCGTCCGCTTCGTCATCGAGGCGGTCGAGGCGGCCGGGGTTCCGGCGGGGGTGGTCAACGTCGTGACCGGGGCGGGGACCGTGGGGGAGGCCCTGGTCCGGCATCCGTTGACCGCGAAGGTCGCGTTCACCGGGTCGACCGCGGTGGGCCGGCGGATCGCCGCCGCCTGCGGCGAGCTGCTGCGGCCGGTCACCCTGGAGCTCGGCGGCAAGTCGTCGGCGATCGTGCTGCCGGACGCGGTTCTGGAGCAGGTGTCGGGCGTACTCATCCGCTCCTGCCTGCGTAACACCGGGCAGACCTGCTACATCTCGACCCGGATCCTCGCGCCCGCCGAGCGCTACGACGAGGTCGTGGACATGGTGACCCGGACGGTGGCGGCCGGGAAGCTCGGGGATCCCTTCGACTCCGACACCGTCTTCGGTCCGCTGGCCACGCGCGAGCAGTACGAGACCGTGCTCGGGTTCCTGGCTTCCGCCCGGGAGGAAGGGGCCCGGGTCACCACCGGAGGGCGGCCGGCGCAGGTCGACCGCGGCTGGTTCGTCGAGCCCACCGTGCTCGCCGACGTCACCCCGGACATGCGGGTGGCGCGGGAAGAGATCTTCGGCCCGGTCGTCACGGTGCTCCGGTACGACACGGTCGACGAGGCCGTGCAGATCGCCAACGGCACCGGGTACGGGCTGGGCGGCATCGTGTTCTCGTCGGACCCTGACGCGGCGTTGGCGGTGGCCGAGCGGATGGACACCGGATCGGTCGGCATCAACTTCTTCGCCTCCAACCACAGCGCCCCGTTCGGCGGTCGGCACGACTCCGGGCTCGGCGTGGAGTACGGGATCGAGGGGCTGTCGGCGTACCTGGCCTACAAGTCCATCCACCGCCGGCGGTGAACCGGACCGGCCCGGGCCGGGATCTCCCGTTTGATGCAGTCCCGGAAATCGGCCACCAGGTCGGACCGGTCGTCGCGGCGCCAGACGGCGGCGAGTTCGACGGTGCGCGGGGTCCCGCGCAGGGGCCGGAGGGTGACGCCGGACCGGTTCAGGGTGGCCACCGACTCGGGGACGATGGCCAGCCCGATCCCGGCGGCGACCAGGCCGAGCACGGTCTGGATCAGCCAGACGCCCTGCTGGGCGACCTCGGGGGCGATCCCGGCTTCGGTGAACAGCTCGGTGATGCGGGCGTGCAGCCCGGGAACGTCGTGCTGCTCCGGCATGACGAACGGTTCGTGCCGGACGTCGCGCAGGTCGACCGGGCCGGTGTTGACGGCGGGATGATCGGTCGGCAGGGCGAGGAGCAGTCGCTCGGTGGACAGCCGGTACGAGGTGAGTTCCGGGTCGCTCACCGGCAGGTAGAGCAGGGCGACGTCGAGCTGCCGATCGTGCAGGGCGCGGACCAGCGCGTCCGGCCCCATCTCGCGCAGCACCAGCTCGACGCCGGGGTGATCGGCCCGGAAGGACCGGATGAGGTGGGGCAGGTCGCCGTTGGCGGCCGACGGGACGAAACCGATCGACAGCACACCCCGCGCGCCGTCGCCGACCCGGCGGACCATGCGGACCGTCTGGTCGAGGTCGGCGAGCAGGCGTCGCGCTTCGGGCAGCAGCGCCTGCCCGGCGTCGGTGAGCCGGATCGCCCGGCGGGACCGGTCGAACAGGGCCACGCCCAGCTCGTTCTCCAGCAGGCCGATCTGATGGCTCAGGGGCGGCTGGGCCATGTGGAGCCGTTCCGCTGCCCGCGTGAAGCTGAGCTCCTCGGCAACGGCTACGAAGTACTTCAATCGCCGGTACTGCACGGGGCAAGTCTAGATGGAATCGGTATAGGTAGCTAGCAACCAGATCTTTGAAGTATCGGCCGGTCGGTAGCACAATCACGGCATGTCCCAGACGAATTCGGCGACCCGCGATCGATCGCTGGTACGCGGCGCCGCGGAGGCGGTCGCCCTCATCCGGCCGGGTGCCACGTTGATGGTGGGCGGGTTCGGGCTGGTCGGAGCGCCGCTCACGGTGATCGAGGCGCTCTGCGAGAGCCCGGACGCCCGCGACCTGACCGTGATCAGCAACAACCTGGGGGAGCCCGGCAGGGGCCTCGGCCGGCTGCTGCTCGAGGGCCGCGTGCGCAAGGCGATCGGGTCCTACTTCACCAGCAACCCGGACGTCGTCCGGGCCCACGCCGAGGGGCGGCTGGAGATCGACCTGCTGCCGCAGGGGACCCTGGCCGAGTCGATCCGCGCCGGGGGCGCCGGGATCGGCGGCTTCTACACCAAGACGGGCCTGGGCACCCTGCTGGGCGAGGGGTGCGAGGAGCGGGTGATCCGCGGCGAGCGGTACCTGTTCCGGGAGAGCCTGCACGCCGACGTCGCGCTCGTACGGGCGCGCGTCGCCGATGAGCTGGGAAACCTCGTCTACTCCAAGACCGCCCGCAACTTCAACCCCGACATGGCCACCGCGGCCGATCTCGTCATCGCGGAGGTCGACGAGATCGTCCCGGTCGGGGCCCTCGACCCGGAGGCGATCGTGACGCCGCACCTGTTCGTGGACCACCTCGTGCTGAGCACGACCGCGAGGGGAGCCGGGAAGTGAGCGACGTCCAGAACCGCATCGCCGCCCGCGTCGTTCCGCACATCCCGCCCGGCGCCGTGGTCAACCTGGGTATCGGCATCCCCACGCTGGTGGCCGACCACCTGCCCGACGCCGACGCCGTGTTCCTGCAGACCGAGAACGGCCTGCTCGGTGTCGGCCCGACGCCGGCGCCCGAGGACGTCGACCCCGACCTGGTGCACGCGGGCAAGCAGCCGGTCACCGCGCGGCCGGGCGCGTCGTACTTCGCCAGCTCCGCCTCGTTCGGGATGATCCGTGGCGGGCACGTCGGGATCGCCGTGCTGGGCGCGCTGCAGATCGACGCCCAGGGCCGGATCGCGAACTGGGCGCTGCCCGGCAAGCCGGTACTCGGTGTCGGCGGCGCGATGGACCTGCTCGTGGGCGCCAAGCGCGTGATCGTCGCCACCACACACACGGCCAAGGACGGGTCGGCCAAGATCGTCGCTGAGTGCACCTTCCCGCTGACCGCGCTGCGCCCCGTCGACGTCGTCGTCACCGAGGCGGCGACGTTCACCGTTGAGAACGGCGAACTCGTCCTCGTCGACCTGGCCGACGGCGTGACCCTCGACTGGGTGCGCGAGCACACCGCAGCCCCGTTCCGCACGGCCCTGCGAAACCCCGCCCGCCATGAGGAGAGCATCGACCATGCGTGACGCCGTCATCTGTGAACCGTTGCGGACCCCGGTCGGGGCCTTCGGCGGGTCGCTGCGGGACGTGCCGGCCCACGAGCTGGCGGCCACCGTGATCCGGGCCCTGCTGAGGCGCACCGGGCTGCCGCCGGAGGCGGTGGACGACGTCGTCCTCGGCCACTGCTACCCGACCATGGACGCGCCCGCGATCGGCCGGGTCGCCGCGCTCGACGCGGGCCTGCCGGTGAGCGTCACCGGAATCCAGATCGACCGGCGGTGCGGCTCCGGGCTGCAGGCCGTGCTGTACGCGGCCATGCAGGTGCAGACCGGCGCCTCGGACGTGGTGCTGGCCGGCGGGGCGGAGTCGATGTCGAACGCGCCGTTCTACTCGACCTCGATGCGCTGGGGCGCCAAGGCCGGGCCGGGCGTGATGCTGCACGACGCGCTGGCGCGCGGCCGGGTCACCGCAGGCGGCAAGAACCACCCGGTGCCCGGCGGCATGTTGGAGACCGCGGAGAACCTGCGCCGGGAGTACGCCATCAGCCGTGCCGACCAGGACGAGTACGCGGTGCGCAGCCATCAGCGGGCGGCCGCGGCCGCCGCGGCGGGCCGGTTCGCCCACGAGATCGTCCCGGTGACGGTGAAGGGCCGCAAGGGCGACACGGTCGTCGACCGCGACGAGCACATCCGCCCCGACTCCACGGTGGACAAGCTCGCCACGCTGCGCCCGATCCTCGGCCGCGACGACCCGGCGGCGACCGTGACGGCCGGCAACGCGTCCGGTCAGAACGACGGCGCCGCGATCTGCGTGGTGACCCACCCGGCCCGGGCCGCCGAGCTCGGGCTGCGACCGCTGGCCCGGCTGGTCTCCGCAGGGCTCGGCGGGGTGCCGCCGGCGACGATGGGCATCGGCCCGGTACCGGCGACCGCGAAGGCGCTCGCCGCCGCGGAGCTGACGCTCGCCGACATCGACCTCATCGAGCTCAACGAGGCGTTCGCCGCGCAGGTACTGGCCTGCACCACGGAGTGGAAGTTCACCCGGGCCGACTTCGACCGGCTCAACGTCAACGGGTCGGGCATCTCGCTCGGACACCCGGTCGGCGCGACCGGCGGTCGGATTCTGGCCACCCTGACCCGGGAGATGGCCCGCCGCGACGCCCGGTACGGGCTGGAGACGATGTGCATCGGCGGCGGACAGGGGCTGGCCGCGATCTTTGAGCGGGTCTGACGCGCGGGCAAGATCCGCGCAAGAAGTGAGATATTGCAGCCATACGCGCCGTTGAGGCAACAAAGAGTGACTCTCTGCGCGGATCTACGGCAGCCGCAACGGTGTCCGCCCTGAGATCGCGCGCAGATCGGCTTCGATGTGGGACGCGGTCCGGCGCAGGGCAGGCAGGAGAGTGGCGCAGGTGTGCTCGACGGTGCCGCGCCCGGTGTGGGTGGAGAGGTTCACCGCAGCCACCACCCGGCCGCTGACGTCGCGCACCGGTACGGCGATCGAGCGCAGCCCCTCGTCCAGCTCCTCCTCGACCAGCGCGTACCCGCGCTCGGCCGTCTCCCGCAGGATCCGCGCCAGCGCCTCCGGGTCGGTGACGGTGCGTCGCGTCAACGGCCGCAGGTCGGCGCCGCGCAGCCGGGCCGCGCGTTCCCGCTCGTCCAGCCCGGCCAGGAGCACCCGCCCCATCGACGTCGCGTAGGCGGGGAAGCGGGTGCCGGTGGTGATGTCGACGCTCATGATCCGGTAGGTGGGGACCCGGGCCACGTAGCGGATGTCGTCGCCGTCCAGGACGGTCGCCGACGCGGACTCGTGGATCTCCGCTACCAGGAGCTCCAGGTGGGGTTGGACGATCTGGGCGAAGCTGAGGCCCGACAGGTGGGCGTAGCCGAGTTCGAGGACCCGGGGCAGCAGCCGGAACAGCCGCCCGTCGGACTCCACGTAGCCGAGCTGCTGGAGGCTGAGCAGGGATCGCCGCGCGGTGGCGCGCGGAAGTCCGGTGGTGGCTGCCACCTCGGACAGGGTGCGCCCGCCCGCGGCCAGGCCGAGCGAGGTCAGCGTGGCCAGCCCCCGCGCCAGCGACTGCAGGAAGTCCGCTCCCAGCTCCTGCTTCGCGATCAGTGAGGTATCGGTGGCGGCAGCGGGGTGGGGCGGGGCGCCCCGGTGTCGGACGGCGTCGGCCAGGGCCCGCTCCATGGCGGCGGCCTCCTCGCGCAGCCTGGGCAGCACGGCGGCGGCGAGTGACGCCACGGTGTGCCGGCTGGTGTGGCTGACCACGCTGACCGCGCACACCGTTCGCCCCGATGGGTCCGTCACCGGGACCGCCACGGCGATCAGGCCCGGCTCGACGAGCTGGTCGTCGGCGGCCCAGCCGCGCTCGGCGGCTTCGGCGGTGCGTCGGGCGAAGTCCGACTCGACGAGGTACGGGTCGCTGTCGGCCGGGCGGGCGGGGACCGCGGGGAAGGTGGCGTCGCGGGGGTCGGCGGCCCGGCGCCGCCGCCAGGCCTCCCACTGCTGGCTGGTCCATCCGCGGGCGAACAGCGCACCCGGCGCGCAACGCTCCGCGGGTAGCAGGTCGCCGATGCGGAAAGCCAGTGACATGGTCCGCCGGCGGGAGATCCTCGTGACGAAACGGACGCCGCCCCCGTCGGGTACCGCGATCGAGACCGATTCGTCGAACTCGCCGGCGAGCCGCTCGGCACGCGGTCCGAGGGCGTCGGGGATACCGCAGCCGGCCAGGTACGCGTTACCCAGTTCCAGCAGTCGGGGCGTGAGCTCCACCTCGCGGCCCGTCGCCCGGAGGTAGCCCAGCCGGACGAGCGTGCCGACGACCCGGTCGACCGTGGCCCGCGCGAGGCCGGTCAGGTGTACCAGGTCGCTGGGGCGAAGCCGGTGTTCGCCGGGGGCGGACATGGCCCGCAGCACGGCCAGGCCGCGTTCGAGCGGCCCGACCACCGGCTCGTCGGGGGAGCCGGCCGGAGTCTCGGCCGGGACGCTCGCGTCGATGCCGGTCATTGGAGTGCTCCCTGGTCTGGCTGCGCACCGTGGAACCGCGGGTGACCCCGGGGGAAATTCCGCCGGTGGGATTGTTGACACCCGCCCGGTGGCGGGCGGAAACTCGTGACGCAAATTATGAACTAAAGTTCACTTTGCGAACAAGACTGAAAATCGCGAACAAGACTGAAAATCGCGAACGAGACCTGCAAGCCCGCGAACGAGACCTGCAAGCCCGCGAACAAGACCTGCAACCCGCGAACAAGGGCGATGTCGGCCAGGGCCCCCCGGCACCCGAACTGCTGACGGGCACCGTGCGCCGCACCGGCTCCGTACCCCCCACACCGGCCGCCTGAGCCTGCATGGAGACCCACATGACCACATCTATCGAGCGGGTGTCCGCGGCGCCGCTCGGCCAGGCCGACATCGACCGCGAGATGGCCGAGCTGCGGCGCACCGCCGACGCGGCAGGCAACGGAGCGCCCGCCCCGCTCCACCCGTCCCGTGACTACCCTCCGTACCGCAGCAGCGTGCTGCGCCACCCCAAACAGCCCCTCGTCGTGGTCCGCGACCCCGAGGCGGTTGAGCTGACCGGGCCGGTCTTCGGCGTCACCGACGTCACCGACCTCGACTCCGACCTCACCCGGCAGCACGTCGGCGAGCCGCTCGGCGAGCGGATCACCGTGACCGGCCGGGTCCTCGACCGCCAGGGCCGGCCGGTGCGCGGCCAGCTCGTCGAGATCTGGCAGGCGAACGCGTCCGGCCGGTACGCCCACCAGCGCGACCAGCACCCGGCACCCCTCGACCCCAACTTCACCGGTGTCGGCCGCTGCCTGACCGACGACGAGGGTCGTTACCACTTCACGACGATCAAGCCGGGCCCGTACCCGTGGCGCAACCACCTCAACGCCTGGCGGCCGGCCCACATCCACTTCTCGCTGTTCGGCACGGCGTTCACCCAGCGGCTCGTCACCCAGATGTACTTCCCCGGCGATCCGCTGTTCTCGTTCGACCCGATCTACCAGTCCATCACCGACGAGCGGGCGCGGGAGCGCCTCATCGCCACCTACGACCACGACCAGTCCAGCCCCGAGTGGTCGCTGGGCTACCGCTGGGACATCGTCCTCGACGGCCCGGCGGCGACCTGGATCGAGGAGGGCCGGTCATGACAGCTCCCACCCCGTCCCAGACCGTCGGCCCGTTCTACGGGTACGCGCTTCCGTTCCCCGGGGGCGGCGACGTCGCCCCGGCCGGGCACCCCGACACCATCACCGTCCACGGGTACGTCTACGACGGCGCCGGGCAGCCGATCCCTGACTCCCTGCTGGAGTTCTGGCAGGCCGGCCCGGACGGTTCGACGGCCGGCGCGCCCGGCTCGCTGCGCCGGGACCCCGTGACCGGCGCGGTCCTCGGCCGCAACGGCGTCGACTTCACCGGGTTCGGCCGGGTGCCCACCGACGCCGACGGGCACTACGCGCTGCGTACGCTGCCGCCCGGCACCCCCGGCTACCTGTCGGTGTGCGTCTTCGCCCGTGGCCTGCTGCACCACCTGTTCACCAGGATCTACCTGCCGGAGAGCGCCGAGGACCAGCTACTCGCGTCGCTGGAGCCCCGGCGCCGCGCCACCCTTATCGCGCGGCCCGAGCGCGACCGGGTGTACCGCTTCGACATCCGCGTGCAGGGCGGACCCGAGGAAGAGACGGTCTTCCTTGACTTCGGCTGAGCTCTCCGGCGCCGACCTCGGCCTGCTGTCCCCGGTACGCGCCGGGTCGGCGGCTGAGGTGGCCACCGGCGACGCCGCGTTCCTGCAGGCCATGCTGGACGCCGAGGCGGCGCTCACCCGGGCGCAGGCGGCGCTCGGGCTCGCCCCGGCGTCGGCGGCCACCGCGGTCGGCGCGGCAGCGGCCGCCGACCGGTACGACCTGCGGGGTATCGCGGCGCGCGCCCGCTCCGGCGGCAATCCGGTCATCCCGCTCGTCGCCGACCTCACCGCCGCTGTCGCCGAGCGCGACCCGGACGCCGCCGGGTACGTGCACCGCGGCGCGACCAGCCAGGACATCCTCGACACCGCGGCGATGCTGGTCGCCCGGCGCACCCTGGCCCCGATGCTGGGCGACCTCGACCGCACGGCAGCCGCGCTCGCCCGGCTCGCCGCGGAGCACCGGGACACCCCGATGCCCGGCCGTACCCTCACCCAGCACGCGGTGCCCACCACGTTCGGGCTCAAGGCCGCCGGCTGGCGCAGCCTGGTGCTGGACGCCCGTGACCGGCTGCACGCAGTACGGGAGTCGTTGCCGGCGCAGCTCGGCGGCGCGGCGGGAACGCTCGCCGCGTTCGGCGAGTCCGGCGCTGACGGCCTGTCGCTCCTTGCGCGGTTCGCCCGCGAGACCGGCCTCGCCGAGCCCGTTCTTCCGTGGCACACCCTGCGCACCCCCGTCGCCGACCTCGCGGCGGCCCTGGCGTTCACCGCGGGGGCGCTCGGCAAGCTCGCCGCCGACGTGCTGGTGCTGTCGCGTACCGAGATCGGCGAGGTTGCCGAGGGCAGCGGCGGCGGCTCGTCGGCGATGCCGCACAAGAGCAATCCGGTGCGCGCCACCCTCATCGCCGCCACGGCACGTCAGGTGCCGGCGCTGGCCGCCGTGCTGTTCGGCGCCGTCGCCGCCGAGGACGAGCGCCCGTCGGGCGCCTGGCACGCCGAGTGGCAGACCCTGCGCGAGGCGCTGCGGCTGACCGGTGGCGCCGCCCGGGACGCCGCCGAGCTGGCCGAAGGCCTGCGGGTACGCCCGGACCGGATGCGTGCCCACCTCGACCTCACCGGCGGGCTGATCGTGTCGGAGCGGCTGAGCGCGGCGCTTGTCGCGAAGGTCGGCCGGGCCAACGCCAAGGAGATCGTCGCCCGCGCCTCCCGGCGCGCCGTGGCCGGGGGGATCGGCCTCGATGCGGCCCTGGCCGACGAGCCCGCGCTCGCCGGCATGCTGGACCCCGACCGGCTGCGCGAACTGACCGATCCCACCGGCTACCTCGGCTCGGCCGTCGCGCTCACCGACCGGGCGCTGCGGCGCGAGCCCTCTGGAGAGACGACATGACCGCCCTTCTGCACCACCGCCTCGACGGCCCGGAAGGCGCGCCGCCGCTGATCCTCGGCCCGTCGCTGGGGACCTCCCTGGCGGTGTGGGAGCCGTCGCTGCCCGAGCTCGCCCGTACGCACCGGGTGCTGCGCTTCGACCTGCCCGGCCACGGCGGCTCGGCAGCCACCGGCACCACGACCGTCGAAGGCCTGGCCCGGCTCGTCCTCGACCTCACCGACCACTATGGATGGCAGCGGTTCGGGTACGCGGGCATCTCGCTGGGCGGCGCGATCGGCGCGTACCTCGCGCTGCACCACCCCGACCGGGTCGCGAACCTCGCGATGGTCTGTTCGTCCGCCCGATTCGGCGAACCGCAGGGGTGGCACGACCGGGCCGCCCTGGTGCGCGCCGAGGGCACGAAGGCCGTGGCCGACGCGACCCCCGGCCGCTGGTTCACCGCCTCCTTCGCCGAGTCCCCACGCGCGAAAGCGCTCGTCGGCGACCTTCTCGCCGCCGACGCTGCCGGGTACGCCGCCTGCTGCGACGCGCTCGCCGCCTACGACCTGCGCGCTGAGCTGCCCCGGATCGCCGTGCCCACCCTGGTGGTCGCCGGCCGCGAGGACCCGGCCACCCCACCCGCCCACGCCCGTGAGCTCGCCGACGGCATTCCCGGCGCGAGCCTGCTCGAGGTGGCCGGCGCCGCGCACCTGGCCGGGGTGGAGAAGCCCGAGGTCGTGACCGCGGCGCTGAGCCAGCACCTCGCCGCCTCGCCCGCGCCCAGCGCGGACCGGGCGCGGCACGCCGCCGGCATGGCCGTGCGCCGGGCCGTCCTCGGCGACGCCCACGTGGACCGGGCCACCGCCAACACGACCGCTTTCACCACGGACTTCCAGGACTTCATCACCCGGTACGCGTGGGGCGAGATCTGGACCCGCCCCGGCCTGGACCGCCGCACCCGGTCCTGCATCACCATGACCGCGCTGGTCGCCCACGGCCACCTGGACGAGCTGGCCATGCACGTACGAGCCGCCCTACGCAACGGACTGACGCCGCAGGAGATCGCCGAGGTCCTGCTGCAGGTCGGCGTGTACTGCGGCGTACCGGCCGCGAACGCCGCCTTCGGCGTCGCCCAGCGCACCCTCCGCGATGAGGGAATCGAGCCGGGCTTCCCTGCCACGAAACACCCCTCCGGGAGGAACTGATGCGTACCACCGTCGGCATCGTCGGCGGCGGCCCGGCAGGGCTGCTGCTCGCCCGACTGCTCCACCAGGCCGGGATCGACTGCGTGCTCCTGGAGTGCCGCGACCGCGCCTACGTCGAGCAGCGTCAGCGTGCCGGCATCCTCGAGCAGGGCACCATCGACGTGCTGCGGGCCTGCGGCGCGGGCGACCGCATGGACCGCGAGGGGCTCGTCCACGACGGCATCGAGCTCCACTTCGACGGCCGGCGCCACCGCATCGACTTCCCGGCCCTGACCGGCGGTCGCAGCGTGATGGTGTACGCCCAGACCGAGGTCGTGAAGGACCTCATCGCCCTGCAGTTGGCCGACGGCGCGCCACTGCTGTTCGAGGCCCAGGTCACCGCCGTCGAGGGGGCCGACACCGACAGCCCGGTCATCCGCTTCACCCACGAGGGCCGCGAGCAGACCCTGCGGTGCGACTATGTGGTCGGCTGCGACGGCTTCCACGGCGTCGCCCGGCACGCCATCCCCGACGGCGCGCGGCGGACCTTCGAGCGGACCTACCCGTACTCGTGGCTGGGCATCCTCGCCGACGTGGCACCGTCCAACGACGAGCTGATCTACGCGCACTCCGAACGCGGCTTCGCCCTGCTGAGCATGCGCTCACCCGTCGTGAGCCGGCTGTACCTGCAGGTCCCCAACGACACCGACCCGCACGCCTGGTCCGACGAGCGGATCTGGGACGAGCTCGACGCCCGGTTCGCCCTCCGCGACGGCGGCTGGAAGCTGCAGCGCGGCCCGATCACCAGCAAGTCCGTCACCCCGATGCGCAGCTTCGTCGCCGAACCGATGCGGTACGGGCGGGTCTTCCTCGCCGGCGACGCCGCCCACATCGTGCCGCCCACCGGCGCCAAGGGGCTCAACCTGGCCGTCGCCGACGTCGTCGTGCTCGCCCGGGCCTTCGCCCACCTGCACACCGCCGGCTCCACCTCGCTGCTCGACGCCTACTCCGACACCTGCCTGCGGCGGGTGTGGCGGGCCGAGCACTTCTCGTACTTCATGACCACCACGCTGCACCCCGACCCGGCACAGTCCCCGTTCGACACCCGTCTGCAGATCGCGCAGCTGGATCGCATCGCCACGTCCACCGCCGCCGCGACCGAGCTGGCGGAGAACTACACCGGTCTGCCGATCGGCTGAGGGCCCGCCGGGTGGCGGTCAGCGCGGAGCGCGGCGGTCTGCGGCGGCGTACGAAACCGCGGCGGTGAGCGCCGAGACGGCCAGCACGGAGGGCCAGGCGCCGATGCGCTTCGCCAGCGGGTGCGACAGGCCGAAGGCCCCGACGTAGGTCGCGACCAGCGCTGCGGTCACGGCCGGGCTCGTCCGCCGGGCCCACTCCCGTCCCGCCAGCACACCGCCCGCCGCAAGGACCGCGCCGCCGAGGGACCGGTTACCGGTCCGGCGGGCGAGCTGCCAGCCGCCGATGAGGGAGCCTGCGGTGACCGCCGAGGTGGGGAGGCGCATGACACGACCGTACACCGCTGGTGGATCGCCCGCGCCCGAAGCCGGTGCTGATCCGAGCTCACCGACTGACGGTCCGCGCTGACCGGGTTCGACCGCTCTTCGGCGCTGGGGTGTCCGCCAGGGCGGCCAGTACCTCGTCGTGTGCCTGGTCTATGTGGGCTGCCATCGCCGCGGCTGCCTCGTCCGGGTCATGCCGGGAGATGGCGTTGATGATGGTGGAGTGTCCGCGGATGGAGGATTCGTGGAACACGCGGAACTCGCGTAGGTCCAACCACGAGAAGGCGGCGGCGCGCGCGTCTTCGACCGACTGGCGAAGCATCATGTTGCCGCTCATCGCGGCCACCGTGAGGTGGAACTCCGAGTCGGCCCGCCGGAAACTGTCCACATCGGAGCTTGCTGCCAGCGACTCCTGGCACGACAGAAGCTGCGCGATCTGATCCTCGGAGCCGCGCTGCGCCGCGAGTCTGGCGGCCATGGTCTCCACCGCCATGCGGTACTCGAACACCTCGCCGACCTCGGCCTTGTACTCCTCGCCGAGCTTGTCCAGGCTCGTGGCTCCCGCGGCGACCACGGAACCGCTGCTGCCACGCCTGGTGACCAGCAGCCCTTCTCCCTGTAGGACCCTGAGCGCTTCCCGGACGGTCACCCGGGACACCTCGAGCCGGTCGGCCAGCGTGCGCTCGGAGGGTAGCCGCTCTCCGGGCAGGACAACGCCCAGGGCAATGGCTCGGCGTAGCCGGTCGACGACGGCCGCGTAGGCGGGCGGCGTATGGAGCGGCGCAAGGAGGATGTCTTCGCTCGTCATGGCTCTTGCATCGTACCGCACATGGTCCTACTGTCTGCTGGTATGCAAATCAGACCAAGGGCCGCCAGGCCGGTCATCGGTATCGGTGGTGTCCTCACAACCGCGACGTGGGGTTTCTGGACCCAGCCGGCGGTCCTGGTCGCCGAGACCTACCTCAGCGCGGTGCGGGTGGCGGGAGGTTCGCCGGTGATCCTGCCGCCGGCTGACGCAGCCGATCCGGCCGATCTCCTCGCCGCCGTGGATGGGGTGCTGCTGGCCGGCGGCAACGACGTGTGCGCGGATCTGTACGGGCAGACGGCCGGCGTCCGCATGGAGGAAGTGACCCGCGAGCGGGACCTGTTCGAGCTGGCGATCGCACGCTACGCGTTCGAGCACGACGTTCCGGTGCTGGGCATCTGCCGCGGCCTGCAGATCCTCAATGTGGCCGCCGGTGGGACGCTGCACCAGCACCTCCTCGACGCGGGGTTTGCCGAGCACCGCCCGGCGCCCGGCCGCCTTGACGAGGCAGCCAACCACGGGCTGCGGGTCGCGCCCGACAGCCTGTTGGGGCGCTGCGGGATGGCCGAGCGGTGCCAGGTCAATTCCCACCACCACCAAGGAGTGGACACAGTGGGCGTCGGTGGGCGGGTCGTGGCCTGCTCGGTACCCGACGGGGCGGTGGAGGCTGTCGAGTGGCCGGCCCAGCGGTTCGCCCTCGGAGTGCAGTGGCATGCCGAGAGTCCCGCAATGCCTGGCATCTTCGATGGGTTCGTACGCGCGGCCGCCGAGCGGTTGTCGGCTTCAGCGGCCTGTGAACCGAGCATGGCCCGGGGGGCGGCGTGATCCACGAGGCCATGGAGTCCGCGTTCGTGTCCACCACCCCATGACGTCCCCAGCAATGTCTACCGGCAGGCAGGAAACAGTCCTATGACAATCTCCCCGTTCGCCAACCACCTTCCCGTCAAGATCCAGTTCGGGGAAGGAACCGCCCTGCAGCTGCCGAAGCTGCTTCAAGATATCGGCGCGGACCGGGTAGTGGTGCTGTTGGATGAGGGGATCGAGCAGTACAACCCGGCCGTGGCGCAGGTACTTGACGCGCTGCGGGCCTCGGCGCTGACGGTGACACGGGTGAGCAAACCGGCGGGGGAGCCGACCATCGCGATGATCGACGCGGCGACCGCCCGCATCCGTGAGGCCGCAGCCGACGCGGTGGTCGCGCTCGGCGGCGGCTCGGTGATCGACACCGCGAAGGCCGCTCGGCTGTGTGTCCAGCTCGGCTGTACCTTCGGAGAATTCCTGGCCTCGGCGCTGACCTATCCAGCGCCGGACATCCCACTCATCGCCGTACCGACCACGGCGGGGACCGGCTCGGAGGTCTCTGGCGGCTCTGTTGTCTCCGACCCCGAAACCGGCCGCAAGGCGGGCATCGCCAACCCCCACCTTCGCCCACAGCATGCCGTGATCGATCCGCAGCTGACCTGGAGCATGCCCCCGTCGATGACGGCCAACACCGGCATCGACGCCCTCGCGCAGGCGATAGCGGCGGTGGTCGCCAAGGTACGAACGCCGATCGGGGATGCCATCGCCCTGGAGGCGGTTCGGTTGATGGGCGATTCGCTCCTTGCCGCGTACCTGGACGGCGGCGACCGGGTCGCCCGGTCGAGGATGGCGTGCGGAAGCATGATGGCCGGCCTGGCCATGAACATCTCCGACTGCACCGCGGAACACTCCCTCGGCCAGGCGATCGGAGGACTGACCGGCGCCGCGCACGGGCTGACCGTCGGGCTGGTGCTGGCTGAAACGCTCGAGCGAGAGCGGCAGTTCGTCCCGGATCGGCTCGAACGGGTAGCGGACGCGCTGGGTGTGCCGCCCGACGGCACCCACGACGGGTCGCGCGCCGTGGCGGGCATCCGCAACCTGCTGGCCAACCTGGGCTTTCCGGTCCTCAGCGGCCTCGGCATCACCGAGACCGATCTGGACCGACTCACCGACCTCGCCCTGGCTGACTACTTCCTGACCATGTCACCGCATCCGTGGAGCAGGCAGGAGGTGCGCGGCGCGTTCGCGTCCGCCCTCGCGCTGCAGTCACGGCAGCCCGCTGTGGTAGCCGGATAAAGGAGCCGGGATGACCTTCACACAATCGTCCACGCCCGCCGACCGGATCGACGTCGTCATCGTCGGCGCCGGCTTCTCCGGCCTGTACATGTTGCACCGGCTGCGCGGCTTGGGCATGACGGCACGGGTGATCGAGCGGGCCCACGGCGTCGGCGGCACCTGGTACTGGAACCGGTATCCCGGCGCGCGCTGCGACATCGAGAGCCTCGACTACTGCTACTCCTTCGATGAGGACCTGGTCCAGGAGTGGCGCTGGAGCGAGCGGTACGCGACCCAACCGGAGATCCTGCGGTACCTCGAGCACGTCGCCGACCGGTTCGACCTGCGCCGGGACATCACGTTCGGCACCAGCGTGGTCGCCGCGGACTGGGACGAGTCCCGCAACGTCTGGATGCTGCGTTGCGACACCGGCGAGACGGTCACCGCCACCTACTGCGTGATGGCCACCGGATGCCTGTCCACGACCAAGAAGCCGGACTTCCCGGGACTGTCGACCTTCCGCGGGCAGTGGTACCACACCGGTCAGTGGCCGCACGAGCCGGTGGACTTCTCCGGCAAGACCGTCGCGGTGGTGGGCACCGGCTCCTCGGCGATCCAGGCCATCCCGCAGATCGCCAAGCAGGCCGAGCGGCTGTACGTGCTGCAACGCACCCCCAACTACAGCATGCCGGCACAGAACCGGTTGCTGTCGGCCGACGAGGTCCGGGAGGCTCTGCGCGACTTCCGGGAGCGTCGGCGGCTCTGCGAGGAGTCCGAGGCCGGCACCCCGCTCGCACCGCCGACCCTGGCCACGTACGAGGTGCCGCCCGAGCAGCGGAGCGCCCGCTACGAGGAAGGCTGGCGACGCGGCGGGATCAGCTCGCTGTCCTTCGCCTTCACGGACTTCTTCACCGACGAGGAGGCGAACCGGCAGGCCCAGGACTTCGCGCGGGCGAAGATACGCCAGATCGTGCGGGATCCGAAGGTGGCCGAGCTGCTCTGCCCGAGGCATCACATCGGTACCAAGCGCACCTGTACCGACATCGGCTACTTCGAGACCTACAACCGCGACAACGTCGAGCTCGTCGACGTCCGTGACAATCCGATTCAGGAGATCACGCCGACCGGGATCCGGCTTTCCGTCCGGACCATCGACGTGGACGTCATCGTCTTCGCGATCGGCTTCGACGCCATGACCGGAGCCCTCACCGAGATAGCGATCCGGGGGGTCGACGGACAAGCGCTGCAGGACAAGTGGACGCACGGGCCACTCACCCTGCTCGGGCTGCAGACCGCCGGCTTTCCGAACCTGTTCATGATCACAGGGCCCGGCAGCCCCTCGGTACTGAGCAACATGGTGGTCTCCATCGAACAGCACGTCGACTGGGTGGCGGACTGCCTGGCCTACCTGCGCGACCGGGGCGTCGACCGGATCGAGGCCACCGTGGAAGCGGAGGAGCGGTGGATGCGTCACGTCGCCGAGCTGGCCGCCGGAACCCTCTACCCCCGGGCCAACTCCTGGTACGTGGGGGCCAACATCCCCGGCAAGCCGCGCGTCTTCATGCCGTATGTGGCGGGCTGTGGCCAGTACCGCCGGGAGTGTGAAGAGATCGTCAACTCCGGATACACGGGCTTCGTTCTCGGCGAGACTGCGGAGTTGCACAACGAGGAGGTCAACGCATGACCAACGTGGGCACTGATGTGATGGCGTTCCTCGAGCAGCACGCCGTCGACACCGTCGTGCTGGGAGGCTGCGACACGCACGGCGTCATGCGCGGTAAGCGCCTGCCCGTGGCGGAGCTGCCGAGGGTACTGGAGCACGGACTCGCCCTCTGTGACGTCTTCTGGGTGATGCATGTCGACGAGTCCGACCTGGTGCCGCGGCCCGAGGGGCACGTCGGGTACTTTCCCACGGAGCGGCTCGGCTACCCCGACATCTTTGCCACCGTTGACCCGAGCACCGTGCGGATCGTCCCGTGGCACAAGGGCACCGCCCTGATGCTGTGCGACTGGGAGCTTCCCCACGGCGCCGGACCGGTTCCCATCGCTCCCCGGACCGTCCTGCGCCGGGTCGTGGAGCGGGCGCGAGAGATGGGCTACGAACCGCTCAGCGCGCTGGAACTGGAGTTCTACCTCCTGCGCGAGCCCACCGGCACCACGCACCACAAGCGGGCGGCCGAGCTGGTCCCGCTGCAGGACCAGCCGAGCACCTACGGGGTGGTCCTGGGATCGCAGCAGGAGAACATCGCCTCGCTCATCAGGTCGATGATGCTCCAGTACGGTCTCCCCATCGAGGCGTGCAACCCCGAGACCGGCCCCGGTCAGTTCGAGATCAACCTCCGGTACGCCTCCAGTCTGCAGGCCGCCGACAACGCCTTTCTGTTCAAGTCCGCGGTCAAGGAGGTCGCCGCACAACAGGGCCTGCTCGCCACGTTCATGGCCAAGCCGAACTCCGCCTGGGCGGGCAACAGCTGCCACATCCACGCCAGTCTGCGCGACAGCCAGGACAACGGGGTGTTCTACGACGAGGCGGCGCCGCGCCAGATCTCGGACACCTTGCGCTACTTCGTCGGCGGCGTGCTGGCGACGATGCGCGAGTTCACGGCGTTGATGGCGCCGACCCCGAACTCCTACCGCCGCTACGTCCCGTACTCGTGGGCCGGCACGACCGCTACGTGGGGCATCGACAACAGGTCCGCCGGTCTTCGGGTCATCTGCGAGGGGGACAAGGGGACCCGGGTCGAGCACCGCCAGCCCGGCGGCGACGCCAACCCGTACATCGCCACGGCGGCAGTGCTGGCCGGCGGTCTCTACGGAATCGCGGAGCAGATCGAGCCCGCGGACCTCACCGACACGGACGTGTACGGTCTGCCCGCCGGCCAGGTGCCGGCCCTTCCGGACAACCTCGGCGCGGCGGTCGAGCTGCTGGCCGCCAGCACGACCGCGCGCAAATGGCTCGGTGACGACTTCGTCGACCACTACGTGGCCATGAAACGAGCGGAGCTGCGGGCGCAGGCCACCGCCGTTACCGACTGGGAGGTCAGCCGCTACCTCGAGTCCATGTGAAATCGCCGCGCGACCCCAGGAGTTCCACCCGCCGGCACCACGAGTGAACGCCTCGTCGGTGCCGGCAGCTAGCCGGTCTCTGCCACGCCCCGAGCCGGCCTACACCCACGCGAAGACCGTGACGTCCTTGGAGCAGCGTTGTAGAGGAGCAGGTGTACATGCAAGAGCCCACCGAACGTCAAACCCACGGGGAGCTGAGGGCCTCACCGCACGGTGAAATCACCCCTGCCCAGGTCGAAGAGGAAGCCACCCTGCGCCGGGCGGCGATCGACTGGAAGCAAGTCGCGATCCTATCGGTGGCCGGCTGTGGACCAGCCTCGGTCATCGCCTTGAACCTGCAGTTCATGGGACAGTTCGCCGGCACAGCGCTCGTCCTGGCCTTCGTGCTGGTCTGGCCCGGGATCCTGCTGCTGGTCAACACCTTCGCGGAGTTCTCGAAGCGGTTGCCGACCTCCGGTGGCCTCTACACCTGGAACTCACGCGCCTGGGGCGTCAACGTGGGCTTCGTCTACGGATGGACCTTCATCGGCGCCTACCTGGTCTTCTCCGCAGCCGGGTTCGCGGTCTTCGGAGGCTGGGTCGAAGAGTGGTTGAAGGCGCAGTTCCATGTCCATGCCCCCTGGTGGATCTTCACCTTCCTGGCGCTCGCCTACGTCTGCACCCTTGCCTACCTGGGCATCACGCAGTCTCTGCACGCCGCGCTGACCCTGCTCGGATTCGAGATGGTCGTGCTGACCGCGCTGGCCGTGTGGATCTTCATCGACGGGCCCAAGACCGGGCCGAGCTTCGGGCTCCTGCCGTTCCACGTGTCGTCTGCCGGGACCCTCGGCTGGGGCGGGATCGGGTTGGCCATGACCTACGCCGTGCTCTCCCACGTGGGTATCGAGGAAGGCGCCACCCTCGGCCTCGAGGTGAAGGATCCCAAACGAGGAATCCCGCGTGGCTTGTGGGTCGCGGCCATCGTGGTCCCGGTCTTCTACGTGGTGATCTCCTACGCGATGGTCTACGGCTACGGTGCGGACAAGATGAAACAGTTCGGCGTCGACCCCGCGCCCCTGCAGACCATCGCGCAGTCCTACTGGGGCCAGTTCGGACTGTTCATCGTCGTTCTCGCCACGGTCAGCAGCATCCTGGCCTTCAGCCAGACCGCGTTCATCGCCGGTGCCCGGGTGCTTTACACGCTGGGTCGCGAGCAGGTGCTGCCCTCCGTTCTCGGCCGGGTCTCCGCGCGCCAGACCCCGGGGGTGGCCATCGCGGTCATGGGTGTGCTCTCCATGGCGCTCGGCGTGCCCCTCGCGTTTCTCACCGGGCCGTTCAACGTCTGGGGCTACTTCGGGTTTCTCATCTCGATCGCGTTCCTGGTGTCCTACACCTTCACCAACCTCGGCCTGATCCGGTACACCCGTGCGATCGGGGAGTTCCACTGGTTCCGCCACGGTGTCCTGGGCCTGGTGGGGTCTGTGGTGTTCCTCTATCCGCTGTACAAAACGGTGTGGCCGCTGCAGAGCGGGATCTACGGAGCGCTGCCATTTGTCTACGTCGGCTGGATCGTCGTCGGTGTCGGCCTGATGCTCCACACCCGCAGCAGGCGGCCCGAGGTGATGGAGCGCATCGGCAGTTCCCTCGCGGAGGGGGACGACCCCACCGTAGAGTCAGCCACCTCCCACGCGGTGCCTGCGAGTACCCGGGAGCGACGGCGGAGCACAGAACTGGCCGAAGAGGCCTGACAGGTCCCCGAGCTCAGACGGTCGGTGACGGGCTCAACGGGGGTGTCGTTCCTCGACCGGGAACGACACCCCCGGCAGGGGAGTACCGGACGGGTTGGCGTGACGAGCCCAGATCCGCAGGTGTCGCGTCCCGCCCGCCATCTGAACAACGGCGCGCGCTTCGACGCGGAAGGACCGGAATGCCGTTACACACAGTAGCCCAGCAGGTGTTGGACGCCCTCGCCGCGTCGGGACGCCCGAACGCTCACCTGCTGCCGGTGGAGATCGCCCGGGCGAATTTCGAGGCCGACTACGCGGCACTCGCACGGGTTCCGGTCGCCGGGGTACGGAACCTCGTCATCCCCACGCGTGACGGCGGCACGATCCCCGCCCGCCTCTATCTTCCCCACGAGTCTGCCGGGCTTCCCCTCGTGGTCTACTTCCATGGCGGCGGATGGCTGCTCGGCAGCATCGACTCCCATGACGTGGTTACCCGGAAACTGGCCCGTGCCGCTGGGTGCGCGGTGCTCAGCGTCGGATACCGTCGCGGACCCGAAGCCAGGTTCCCCGCTGCGGTCCACGATGCCGTCGACGCGGTGCGGTGGTCGGTGAGCGCCGCCGACGAACTCGGGGTGGACGCATCCCGGCTCGCTGTCGCGGGCGACAGCGCGGGCGGAAACCTTGCCACGGTCGCCGCTGCGGTGCTGCGCGACGACGGCGATCATTCGATCACCTTTCAGCTTCTGGTCTATCCCGTAACCACGTGCGACCTCACCGTCGGCTTCGACATGGCCTACGAGGGTCACCTGCTGTACCGGGACGAGATGCAGTGGCACCAGGACAATTACCTCAGCCGGCCGGAGGACAGGTACGACCCGAGAGTCTCACCGCTCCTGGGCAACCTGGCCGGCCTGCCACCGACGGCCGTCGTCCTCGCCGAGTGCGACCCCATCCGGCCGCAAGGCGTGGCCTACGCGCAGGCGCTGCGCCGCGCGGGCGTCCCTGTCGTGGTGTATGAATCGGAAGCGCTCATGCACGGGTTCTTCGGGCTCGACGAGGTGTTCAGCGAGGCGGACCAGGCAATGATCTTTGCCGGCCAGCAGTTGTCGGCCGCGTTCGGCGCCGCGTAGGGAGGGGCGCGGCCGACCACGCCGCCATGGACCGCCTGGTAAGTGTCGCGCCGGTGGGTACCTGGCGTCTGGGGGCGGTCGGAGGCGTCTCGGCGCTGCACCGGCACGGACGCCGGTGCCGAGGAGCAAGCACGCCGGTGCCGAGAAGATCGCCTCTTGACCAGGGCGCAAACGTTTGCGTAGCGTCAGTGCAATCGTTCTCGACGGGACGGAGGCTGCCGAGTGCCCAGGGCCTGTTTAGTGGCGACCGGTGGCACGATCGCGAGTCGTGCCGGTGCGGGCGGGCGCGTTGCGAGCGCCCGAGGGCAAGACCTGTTGGCGCAGACGACCGTACCGCGAGGTATCACGGTGACGGTGCACGACGTGCCCGCACGCGGCAGCTTCGCCTGGTCACTCGCCGACCTGCGCGCGATCGTCCACCGCATCCGCGCGGCGCTCGACGACGAGGTGAGCGGCGTCGTGGTCACCCACGGGACGGACACCATGGAGGAGACGGTCTTCCTGGCCTCACTGCTGATCGACGACGACCGGCCGGTGGTTTTCACCGGTGCGCAGCGGCCGTTCGACGACCCTGCCCCGGACGGTCCGGCGAACCTGGCCGATGCGCTCGCCGTCGCCACCAGCGACCATGCCCGCGGTCGCGGGCCGCTGCTGTGCTTCGACGGTCACGCGTTCGCGGCCCGTGGCGTGCGTAAGGTCGAGACGTTGGGCTCACATGCGTTCGACGCGCCGGGGCGGGGGCCGGTCCTGCGGGTGGCGAACGGGTCGGTCCTGCCGCTCACCGCTCCGGGACGGCCTCCGGTGCTGCCGGCCGATCCCGGCGAGCTGGCGCGGGTGGATGTGATCAGCATGTACGTGGGGGCGGACGCCGCGCTGCTGCGAGCCGCGGCTGCCGCCGGCGCGCGGGGGATCGTCCTCGCCGCGTTCGGCGTCGGCAACGCCAACGACGAGGTCGTCGACGCGGTGCGCACCCTCACCGAGACCGGTGTGCCGGTCCTGGTCTGCTCGCGCGTGCCGTCGGGGCCGGTCTCCCCGCTCTACGGCGGGGGCGGTGGGGTCGACCTCGCGCGCGCCGGCGCCGTCTTCGCATCCGATCTCAGCCCCTGGCAGGCGCGGCTACTGCTGTCGGCAGCGCTCGCCGTCGCGCCGGAGGACCCGGTCCGGGTCGTCTCCGCGCACCTACCCGATTAACCGCTCCGCGGCCGTCTGCGCTGTGAATGACCGGGGTCGCGGACCGTGCCCGTGAAATGGAGGAAACGTTGAGCAAAGAGATCCTGGTGTCGTACGGGGTCGACATCGACGCCGTCGGTGGTTGGCTCGGCTCCTACGGTGGGGAGAACTCACCGGACGACATCTCGCGCGGCATGTTCGCCGGGGAGGTCGGGGTGCCCAGGTTGCTGGAGCTGTTCCGCCGCTACCAGCTCACCCAGACGTTCTTCTGGCCCGGACACTCGATCGAGACGTTCCCGGAGCAGTTCGACGCCTGCGTCGCCGCCGGGCACGAGATCGGGGTGCACGGGTACAGCCACGAGAATCCGATCGCGATGAGCCGCGAGCAGGAGATCGCCGTCCTCGACCGGTGCGTCACGCTGATCGCCGAGCGGGCCGGGAAGGCGCCGACCGGGTACGTCGCGCCGTGGTGGGAGTTCAGCCCGATCACGAACGAGCTGCTGCTCGACCGCGGTATCAAGTACGACCACTCGCTCATGCACCGTGACTTCGAGCCGTACTACGTCCGGGTCGGGGACAACTGGACCAAGATCGACTATGAGGGTGCCGCCGAGGACTGGATGAAGCCTCTGGTCCGGGGTGAGGAGACCGATCTCGTCGAGATCCCGGCCAACTGGTACCTCGACGACCTGCCGCCGATGATGTTCATCAAGGCCAGCCCGAACAGCCACGGCTTCGTCAACCCGCGCGACATCGAGCAGATGTGGCGGGACCAGTTCGACTGGGTGTACCGCGAGAACGACTACGCCGTCTTCACGATGACGATCCACCCCGACGTGTCGGGCCGACCGCAGGTGCTGTTGATGCACGAACGGCTGATCGAGTACATCAGCGGCCACGAGGGTGTCCGCTGGGTGACCTTCGACCAGATCGCCGACGACTTCGTCCGGCGCAACCCCCGCAAGGCGAACCGGTAACCGTCGGGCGCTCCGCGGCGGCAGCGCACGGCGGTGCCGCCGCGGTGACCACCTGGCGGTGTCTACCTCACCCCGGGCGGGGCGACGGTGGAGGAACGCACGACGAGCTCCACCGGTAGCTTCACCGACCCGACCTCCTCGTTACCCATGAGGCGCAGGAGCCGGTGCACCGCGGTGGCGCCCATGACGCGTGGCTGGGTCCGGATGGACGTGAGCGGAACGGGGAGCTGTGCCGACACGTCCGCGTCGTTGAAGCCGACGACCGACAGCCCGGTCGGAACGGTGATGCCGAGATCGCGGGCGACGCCGAGCGCGCCGATCGCGGCGTCGTCGTTGATGGCGAATATCGCCGTGGGCCGGTCCTTGTCGCCCAGGATCACGCGCGCGGCTTCGACGCCTCCGTTGACGCCGAATCCGGACGGCACGATGAGGCGCCGGTCCTGCCTGAGGCCCGCTTCCTTGAGCCCGTCGAGGAAGCCCGCGACCCGCTCGCTCGCGGTGCTCGCGTCCTTCGGTCCGGCGATGATCCCGCAGCGCTGGTGACCCAGCTCGACGAGGTGGCGGGCGGCCAGTCGGCCGCCCTCGTAGTCGTCGCTGGTCACGGACGGTAGATCGGTGTCGGCGTGCCGGCTGAGCAGCAGCACGGGGGTGTTGCCGACGTTGAGCGAGGCCAGGAACGGCGGGCCGGGCCGACGGAGTCCGCTAAGGATCAACCCGTCCACGTAACGGCCCACGACGAGGTTGATCGCCTTCTTCATCGCGACCAGGTCGTCCTCGGGGCTGGACAGCAGGACGGAGTACCCGGCCTCCTCGGCCGCCTGTTGGACGCCCTGGTACATCTTGGCGATGACGCCGTCGGTGAGTCGGGGCATCACCGCGCCCAGGACGCCGGTCCGGCGGGTGCGCAGGCTCGCGGCCCACGGATTGGGCTGATAACCGAGCTCGCGGGCGGTCTCCCGGATCTTCAGCGCGACGTCCGACCAGCCGTCCGGTGGTGGGGCCTGACGCAGGACGCGGGACACCGTGGACACGTGCACACCGGTCCGACGGGCGATCTCCTTGAGCGTCACCCCACGGCGGCTCACGCCCTCCGCGTCAAGACTCATCGTCCACCTTTCCGGGAAGACCTTGACTGTTCCGTCCCGTGGTCCTTAGTGTACGTGAACCAGGTCACGAGAACGTTTGCGCGAACGTTAGCACGCAATGGTCGGCGGCCCCGCTCAGGGGAGCCGGCGTTACGAAGACGTTGTTCGCGGGCGGACGGATACGCCGCGAGCACCCTTTCCCGGCAGCCCGGTCAGGGCTGCGAGCCCACGGATGAAAGTGACGGCCTTCGCGGCCGGCGACCGCAGAACCGCAAACCGCACAACCGGAGGAACGCAACTCCTCAGTCGGCAAACCGAAGGTGACGGACACACTCCCACGTTGATGGGCCTTCCCTGCGACTGCCGCACAACAAAGGACGTCCCGCGGGCGTCCGAGCTGTCATCCAGCCGAAGCCACCGCAGACGGTGTAGCTCATGGGAATCCGAAGGATTTAGAGATGGCGACAACCGTGCCGCAGAACTCCAAGTTATACAACGAAGACATCGCCCCGAGATCCGAGGCCGGTCACTGGAAGGCCTGGGACCTGTTCGCCTGGTGGATGTCCGCCTGGCACAGCCTCGGTGGCTACGCCATGGCGGTCGGCCTGATCGTCCTGGGCATCAGCGGTTGGCAGATGGCCGTCGGCCTGATCGTCGGCCTGGTGATCATTTACTTGTTCAGCAACCTGATGGGTGCCGCCGGCCAGAAGGTCGGTGTGCCGTTCCCCGTGTTCGCGCGGATCTCCTTCGGCGTGTACGGCGCGAACATTCCCGCCATCCTGCGTGCGATCGTCGCGGTCGCCTGGTACGGCATCCAGACCTACCTGGCCTCCGCCGCGGTCATGCTGCTGATCGTCAAGGTGTTCCCGTCCGCCAAGGGGATGACGACGGCCTCCTTCCTCGGGCTGTCCGGGCTGGGCTGGCTCTGCTTCCTGGTGCTCTGGGCGGCTCAGCTCGCTGTGCTGTGGCGAGGCATGGAAGCCGTGCGGAAGCTGTCCGACTTCGCGGGGACGACGATCTGGGTGGCGATGATCGCCCTGGCCGTGTGGGTACTCAACCGGGCGCACTGGAGCCTGAACTGGAACTACCGGGAGGCCGTCAGCAACGCGCCGGGAGGCACCTTCGTCGCCCTGCTCGGCGCAATCTTCATCACCACCGCCTATATGGGCGGTCCCATGCTGAACTTCGCCGACTTCACCCGGTTGGCACCCAACGCCCGCGACGTGCGGCGGGGCAACCAGCTCGGACTCCTCCTCAACGGTGTGGCGTTCGGCGTCGTCTCGGTCGTCATCGCACTGGCCTCGGTGAAGGTGTACGGGAAGGCGGTGACCGACCCGCTGCAGATGCTGGCCGACATGGACAGCGTCGCGATGCTGTTGGTCGCGATCATCTCGGTGGCGATCGCCACCGTCGGCATCAACATCATTCTCAACTTCGTCTCGCCGGCCTACGACTTCGCCAACGCGGCACCGAAGTACATCAGCTTCCGCACCGGCGGCGTCATCACCGCGGTGCTCGCTCTGCTGGTCATGCCGTGGAAGCTCTACTCGAACCCCATCGCCGTGAACTACTTCATCGGCGGTGTGGGTGCGACCATGGGCCCGCTGCTGGGCATCACGCTGGTCGACTACTACCTGGTCCGGCGCGGGGTCGTGGACGTCGCGGCGCTGTACTCCGACGATCCGAACGGGCCGTACTTCTACCGGAAGGGCTTCAACCGCAAGGCGATCGTGAGCCTGGTGATCGCCGGGGTGGCCGCGCTGGCCGCGGCGTACGTTCCCGCGTTGAGCGTGCTCGCCCACTTCTCCTGGCCCATCGGGGTGCTGCTCGGCGGCGTGAGCTACTACCTCCTCAACGGGGCCGAACGGGCGGCGCTCGCACCCAGACCCGCGCCGGCGGTTGTCGCAAGTGGAGAGTCCGTGGCGTCGTAGGACGCGCAAAGGAATAGGTTCATGATGAATCGCAGCAGGAACCTGGCCGCTGCTCAGATCGACCGCCTCACCGCCGACCTGCACGCCCTTGCGGAGTTCGTGGATGCGTCGATGCCCGGCTGGACCCGGCGCGCTCTCGCCGAGCCCTATCGGGAGTCGAGGTCCTGGGTCGCCGCGCTGATGAAGTCGGCGGGTCTGGAGGTGTCCCGGGACAAGGCGGGCAACATCCTCGGACGGCTCCCCGGTCAGGGGAGCCGTCCGGGGGCCCTGGTCACCGGATCACACACGGACTCCGTGGTCGGCGGCGGTCGGTTCGACGGAATCTGCGGGGTGCTCGGCGCGATCGAGGCCGCACGCTGTCTTCAGGAGTCGGGCGTCCAGCTCGTTCACGACCTCCTGGTCGTCGACTTCTTCGGCGAGGAGACGAACGACTTCGGCTTCGGCTGCTTCGGCAGTCGTGCGGCGGCCGAGGGGATCCCGGAGTCGTTCCTCGACCGTCGCGACCAGGACGACGTGCCACTGCACGAGCGGCTGGCCGTGGACGGGATCGATCCCGGCGAGATCGGTACGCCGGTGTGGGTGCCCGGCACGGTGAAGGCGTTCGTCGAGCTCCACGTCGAGCAGGGGCCGACGCTCGCCGAGCAGAACCTGCCGATCGGGGTAGTCACCGCGATCACCGGGATCGAACGGCTCATCGCCCGGTTCCTCGGCCGCGCCGACCACGCCGGGACGCGGGCGATGACCGACCGCCGGGACGCCATGGTGGCCGCGGCGCAGGCCGTACTCGCCATCCAGCGGACCGGCTGCGAAGCGCCCGTGCACGGCGTGGCGACGACGACGAAGGTGGAGAACGCCAACCCGTCGCCGAACGTCGTCGCGTCCCGGGTGACGTTGCAGAGCGAGCTACGCAGCATCGACGCATCCTGGTTGCACGGCGCCCGCCGCCGGGTCTCGGAGCAGATCCTGGAGGCGGCCCAGGCATGCGGGGTCGACGTCGAGGTCGACTGGTCGACCGACAACGAGGTCGTACCGACCGACCTGGTCGTGCAGGACACCACCGCCGGTGTGCTCGACGGACTCGGCATCCCGTGGATGCCCATCCCCAGCGGGGCGACACACGACGCGGTGCACATGGCGACGCTCGCGCCGGCCGGAATGATCTTCATCCCGTCCCGTAACGGCGGGATCAGCCACTCACCGGACGAGTGGACCGACGCGCAGGACATCGCCACCGGCGTCGACGCGCTGGCCGCCACCCTCGTCGCGCTCGACCGCACGGTCGCCTGACGCGCCGACCTCCCGACAACGTGACAGAAAGCGGGTACTGACATGAGAATCGCGGTCGCCCAGGTCGGCGGGATCCAGCTGTCAGAAACGCGCAGGGCGGTCGTGGGCCGTCTCGCGAACCTGCTCGAGCAGGCCGCCGACCAGCGTGCGGACCTGGTCGTCTTTCCGGAACTGACCCTCACGACGTTCTTCCCCCGGTACTGGTACGACGACGCCGCGGAGGCCGACCGGTTCTTCGAGCGCAGCATGCCGGGCGACGACGTCGCCCCGCTCTTCGAACTGGCAGCGGACCGAGGTGTGGCGTTCTACCTCGGGTACGCGGAGATCGATCCGCGGGGACGGCGCTTCAACACGTCGATCCTGGTCGACAGGTCAGGCCGGATCGTCGGCAAGTACCGCAAGATCCATCTGCCCGGCCACGCGGAGCGGCTCGACGACGTACCCGCCCAGCATGCCGAGAAGCGGTACTTCGAGGTGGGAGACCTCGGCTTCGGGGTGTTCGACGTCGACGGCGTGAAGGTCGGCATGTGCCTGTGCAACGACCGCCGGTGGCCTGAGGTCTACCGCTGCCTGTCCCTGCAGGGGGCCGAGGTCGTCGTCCTGGGCTACAACACGCCGGTCTTCGTGCCGGGGTGGCAGGAGGAGCCGCACGCCAAGATGTTCACCCACCTCCTGTCGCTTCAGGCGGGCGCGTACCAGAACTCCGTGTGGGTGGCGGCCGCCGCGAAGTGCGGTTACGAGGACGGCCACCACATGATCGGCGGTTCGGCGATCGTGGCGCCGAGCGGGGAGATCGTCGCGAAGGCGCGCTCCGAGGGCGAGGAGCTCATCGTCGCCGACGTCGACCTGGGCCTCAGCGAGATCTACCGCACCAGTGTCTTCAACTTCGCCGCCCACCGCCGGCCCGAGCATTACCGCCTCATCGTCGACCGGGTGGGTCGCGGCGAGCCGGTCCCCGTGTCGTTCGACCAGCCCCCGGTCACAACCGCTGCTAGGAGAGACGCATGAACAAGATTCTGCTTGAAGGTGGAACGGTAGTCAGCTCCGCAGGCCGTACGACCTGCGACGTCCTTGTCGTCGACGACCGGATCGAGGCGGTCGGGGACTTCTCCAACGTGCCGCTCGGCGAGGTCGAACGGGTGGACTGCCGCGGCAGGTACGTGCTGCCCGGCGGCGTGGACGTACACACCCACATCGACTCACCGATGATGGGCACCAACACCGCCGACGATTTCGAGTCCGGGACCAAGGCCGCGGCGGTCGGCGGCACGACCACGATCGTCGACTTCGCCATGCAGCCCGCGGGGCACCGCCTGCTGGACTCCCTGGAGGCCCACCACCGCAAGGCCCAGGGCAAGGCCGTCATCGACTACGGCTTCCACATGTGCATCACCGATCTGTACGAGGGCGCGACCAAGGAGTTCGCCGACGTCGCGACCGCCGGGGTCACCAGCTTCAAGGTATTCATGGCCTACCGGGGTTCGCTGATGCTGCACGACGGCGAGATGTACGACGTCCTGCGGGCCGCCAACCGCGTCGGCTCCCAGGTGTGCGTGCACGCGGAGAACGGTGACGTCATCGACCGGATCGCCGACGACCTCATCGCCGCCGGGAAGACCGGCCCGGCCACGCACGAGATCGCCCGGCCGCCGTCCACCGAGGTGGAGGCGGTACAGCGGGCAATCATGATCTCGAAGCTGGCCGGGACGCCGATCTACTTCGTCCACCTGTCCACCGAGGGCGCGGTCGCCGCGCTCAGCGCCGCCCAGGCTGACGGCCTCCCGGTCGCCGGCGAGAGCTGCACCCACTACCTCGCGCTCGATCGCAGCGTGTACGACGAGCCGGGCTTCCTGCCGGCGAAGGCCGTGCTCACCCCGCCCCTGCGTACCAAGGAGCACCAGGATGCGCTGTGGCGCGGGATCGCCGCGGGCTCGTTGAGCGTCGTCAGCTCCGACCACTGCCCGTTCTGCCTGGAGGAGAAGCAGCGGCTCGGCGGGGACGACTTCCGGAAGATCCCGAACGGCGGGCCGGGCGTCGAGCAGCGCATGAGCGTCATGTACGGCCGTGGTGTCGCCGAGGGCCGCATCACGTTGGAGAAGTTCGTGGACGTGACCTCCACCGCGCCCGCCAAGCAGTTCGGGCTGTTCCCGAAGAAGGGCAGCGTGACCCCGGGTTCCGACGCCGACATCATCGTCCTCGACCCCAACGGCGAGACGGCGATCTCCGCGGCCACCCAGACGCAGGCCGTCGACTACAGCCTGTACGAGGGCTGGAAGCTGCCGGGCCGGATCGACGCGGTCTACTCCCGCGGCGAGCTGATCGCCAGCAACGGCAAGTACGTCGGGCGTGAGGGGCGCGGGAACTTCATCGCGCGGGCGTCGCTGTAACAGGCCTTTCGCCGCGGGTGGCCGGATCCCGGTCACCCGCGGCGACCAACCACCGATGACAACGAGGACAACCGAGGAGAAGCCGACATGACGACGGTGCGCGCGGCTCTGGTGCAGGCCGCCTGGACGGGGGACAAAGAAAGCATGATCTCCCACCACGAGGAGCGGGCGTACGAGGCGGCCGCGGCGGGTGCCCAGGTCATCTGCTTCCAGGAGCTGTTCTACGGTCCGTACTTCTGCCAGGTGCAGGACACCAGGTACTACGAGTACACCGAGGCCATCCCCGGCCCGACCACCCAGCGCTTCCAGGCCATCGCCAAGGAGCTCGGTCTGGTCATGGTGCTGCCGATGTACGAGGAGGAGCAGCCGGGAGTCCTTTACAACACCGCCGCCGTGGTCGACGCGGACGGCAGGTACCTCGGCAAGTACCGCAAGCAACACCTCCCGCACGTGAACGGTTTCTGGGAGAAGTTCTACTTCCGTCCGGGCAACGGTGGATACCCGGTGTTCGACACCGCGGTCGGCAAGGTCGGGGTCTACATCTGCTACGACCGCCACTTCCCGGAGGGCTGGCGGGCGCTCGGACTGAACGGCGCGCAGATCGTGTTCAACCCCAGCGCCACCAGCGCGGGCCTGTCGGAGTACCTGTGGAAGCTGGAGCAGCCCGCCGCGGCGGTCGCCAACGAGTACTACGTCGGCGCCATCAACCGCGTCGGTATCGAGGAGCTCGGCGACGACGACTTCTACGGCAGCTCCTACTTCGTCGACCCGGAAGGCGCGTTCGTGGGCGACGTCGGCGACCGCAGCACGAACGAGTTGATCGTTCGTGACCTGGACATGGACCTCATCCAGACCGTCCGCAACCGCTGGGCCTTCTACCGCGACCGCCGTCCGGACGCGTACGCGGACCTCGTCCGCCCGTGATCGGCGTCGGCTGACGCCTGTCCATGGCACCGGCTATAGTCACGATGAACAAGTACATATTGCGCTGTTCGAACCGCAGCGGGAGAGTCCATGCCGATCGGGCATGGCGCCGAAGGAGCAACTCTCCCCAGAATCTCTCAGGCACAATGACCGCCGCGGCGAGGCGACTCTGGAAAGACAGGGCCCGTGCGTCCTGCGCCAACGGTGCAAACCGCTCATACCGGGCGGTGAAGCTCTCAGGCCGTGATGACAGAGGGGGAGGTTACCCACCACGGCTGCGCATCCGCGGAGCCACGACCAGGGGAGCCTCCCGAATGACGCAACCGGTGTCCAGGCAGACGCCTCTTCAAGGCAGCCACGCCCCGCTCGGCGCCACGGTCGGGAAGGGTGGCGTCTGATGGCGATCAGTGTGTTCGACCTGTTCTCCATCGGCATCGGACCGTCGTCGTCGCACACGGTCGGCCCGATGCGCGCCGCCCGTACCTTCGCGCTCGGCCTGAAGCAGGACGGTGTGCTCGAGCGCGTCGCCCGCGTGCGAGCGGAGCTGTTCGGATCGCTCGGCGCCACCGGACACGGACACGGCTCGGACCGGGCGGTCATCCTCGGGCTGGAGGGGGAGACGCCGGAGGAGGTCGACACCGCCACGGTGCTGCCGAGGGTGACCGAAGCGAAAGCGGCGGGGTCGGTCCGGCTCCTGGGCGAGCACCCGGTGGCGCTGGCCGAGGCCGACCTGGTGCTGCACCGCCGTGCCACCCTGCCGTTCCACCCGAACGGCATGCGGTTCACCGCGTTCGACGCGACGGGCGCGCCACTGCGCGAACGGACGTACTACTCGGTCGGCGGAGGCTTCGTCGTCGACGAGACCGCGACCGGCGCCGACCGGGTGAAGCCCGACGACACGGCTCTGCCGTACCCGTTCGGCACCGCCGAGGAGCTGTGCCGGCGGTGCGCCGACACCGGGATGTCCATTTCGGACCTGATGCTGGCGAACGAGACCGTGTGGCGGCCGGAAGCCGAGGTACGGGCGGGGCTGCTGCGGATCTGGCAGGTGATGCAGGACTGCGTCCAGGCCGGTATCACCAACCAGGGCGTGCTGCCCGGTGGGTTGAAGGTGCGTCGCCGTGGGCCGGATCTGTACCGCCGGCTCGTCGAGGACCCGTACTCCACCGACCCGCTGCGGGTGATGGACTGGGTGGACCTGTTCGCCCTCGCCGTCAACGAGGAGAACGCCGCCGGGGGAAGAGTGGTCACCGCCCCCACGAACGGCGCGGCCGGGGTCATCCCCGCCGTGCTGCACTACTACCGCCGGTTCGTACCGGGCGCGTCGGAGGACGGCGTGGTCCGGTTCCTGCTGACCGCCGGCGCGATCGGTGTGCTGTACAAGCAGAACGCATCCATATCCGGGGCAGAGGTCGGCTGCCAGGGGGAGGTGGGCTCCGCCTGCTCGATGGCGGCGGGGGCGCTCTGCGAGGTGCTCGGGGGTACCCACACCCAGGTCGAGAACGCGGCCGAGATCGGCATGGAGCACAACCTCGGCCTGACCTGCGACCCCGTCGGCGGCCTGGTTCAGGTGCCGTGCATCGAACGTAACGCCATGGCCGCGGTGAAGGCGATCAACGCGGCCCGGATCGCGCTGAGCGGCGACGGTCAGCACGTCGTCAGCCTCGACAAGGTCATCAAGACCATGCGCGAGACCGGCGCCGACATGAAGGTCAAGTACAAGGAGACCGCCCGGGGCGGCCTCGCCGTCAACGTCATCGAGTGCTGAGGTTCACCGACAGAATCGACAGAAAGGTGCCAGCCGTGCCAGACATCCGCGTGACCGGTGAGCCCGTCGACCGCCAGGAGGAGGTGCTCACCCCGGCGGCGCTGGAGTTCGTCGCCGACCTCCACGCTCGTTTCGGGGCACGGCGCAAGGAGTTGCTCGCACGGCGGCGGGAGCGCCGCGCGGAGATCGCCCGAACCGGGCGGCTGGACTTCCTGCCGGAGACGGCGGAGGTGCGCCGGGCCGAGTGGCGGGTGGCGCCGGCGCCCGCGGACCTCACCGACCGGCGCGTGGAGATCACCGGCCCCACCGACCGCAAGATGGCGATCAACGCGCTCAACTCCGGGGCCCGGGTATGGCTCGCCGACCTCGAGGACGCCAACACCCCGCACTGGCGCAACGTCTCGGGGGGCCAGGTCAACCTGGCCGACGCGGTCCGCCGTACCCTCTCGTACCGCTCCCCGGAAGGCAAGCGGTACGAGCTGGGCGACCACCCGTACCCGACGATCGTGATGCGGCCCCGCGGCTGGCACCTCGACGAGCGGCACCTCCTCGTCGACGGCGAACCGGTGGCGGGGGCGTTCGTCGACTTCGGACTGTACTTCCATCACAACGCGGCCGAGCTGCTCGCCCGCGGCAGCGGTCCGTACTTCTACCTGCCCAAGACGGAGAGCCACCTGGAGGCCCGGCTGTGGAACGACGTGTTCGTCCACGCCCAGCAGGCGCTCGGGATCCCGGTCGGCACCGTCCGGGCCACGGTCCTCATCGAGACGATCACCGCGGCGTTCGAGATGGACGAGATCCTGTACGAGCTGCGCGACCACGCCTCCGGTCTCAACGCCGGCCGCTGGGACTACCTGTTCAGCATCATCAAGAACTTCCGGGATGCCGGGCCGGCGTTCGTGCTGCCCGACCGGGGAGCGGTCACCATGACGGCGCCGATGATGCGTGCGTACACCGAACTGCTGGTCTCGACCGGCCACCGCCGTGGCGCGTTCGCGATGGGCGGGATGGCGGCCTTCATTCCGAGCCGGCGCGACCCGGAGGTCAACGAGCGGGCGCTGACGAAGGTCCGCGAGGACAAGGAGCGCGAGGCACGTGACGGCTTCGACGGTTCGTGGGTGGCCCACCCCGACCTCGTGCCGGTGTGCCGGGAGGTCTTCGACCGGGTCCTCGGCGACCGGCCCAACCAGGTCGACCGGCTGCGGGACGACGTGCGGGTGGCGGCCTCCGATCTGCTGAACGTCCGCGCGACCCCCGGCCGCGCCACCGAGCAGGGCCTGCGCGACAACGTCTCGGTGGCCCTGCGGTACCTCGACGCGTGGCTGCGCGGCAGCGGCGCCGTCGGGATCAACAACCTCATGGAGGACGCCGCCACCGCCGAGATCTCGCGGTCGCAGATCTGGCAGTGGCTGCACAACGGCGTCGTCCTGGACACCGGCGCACCGGTAACCGCCGACCTCGTCCGGCGGATCCTCGACGAGACCGGCGGTGACCGGGTCGACGGCGGCAGCTTCACCGAGGCGCGCGACCTCTTCGAGCGGGTGGCGCTCGCCGACGACTTCGCCGATTTCCTCACCGTGCCCGCCTACGAGCTGATCGACTGAGGCGGGCATGGCCATCGACAGCGGCCGGCTCGTGCTGGACGAGGCCCTGTTCGGCGAGCTCGACGTGCGGCTCGCCGAGACGGACACCCGGCTCGCCCGGGACTACCCGGGCGACCCCGGCACCCGGCAGCCGGTGCACACCGTGTACGTGCCGGCCGACCGGTTTCGCGGCGGCACCGTGGCCGACTGGGGCCGCACGGCGCTCGCGCTGCTCGACGAGCACGCCCCGGACGCCGCCGCGTTGGCGGCGGCCACCGGAATCGACCCGGCCGTGGTGGCGCAGGTCTTCGACCGGGTCCGCGCGAAGCTGGCGACCGAGCCGATCGAGGACCTGCGGGTGGACTTCGAAGACGGGTACGGCTGGCGCGGCGACGGTACGGAGGACGCGGCCGCCCTCGCCACCGCCGACGCGCTGGCCGACCGCCCTGGCGCGCCGTTCTTCGGGATCCGGTTCAAGTGCCTCGAGCGGGCCAGCCGCCGACGCGGGCTGCGCACGCTCGACCTCGTCCTCGCCCGGCTGCTCGACCGGCGGGGCGCCGACGGACTGCCGCCCGGGTTCGTGGTCACCCTGCCGAAGGTCACCGCCGTCGAACAGGTCGAGGCCATGGTGACGGTCTGCCGGTGGCTGGAGGACGCCCACGGGCTGCCCGACGGGCGGCTGCGGTTCGAGATCCAGGTGGAGACGCCGCAGTCCATCCTCGCGTCCGACGGGACGGCGGCGGTGGCCCGGATGGTGCACGCGGCCGCCGGACGCTGCGCCGGACTGCACTACGGAACCTACGACTACAGCGCCTCGGTGGGCGTGGCCGCCGCGTACCAGAGCATGGACCACCCTGCCGCCGACCACGCCAAGGCGGTCATGCAGGTCGCGGCGGCCGGTACCGGCGTGCGGTGCTCCGACGGCTCGACCAACGTGCTGCCGGTCGGCGGTACCGCGGAGGTACACGCGGCGTGGCGGCTGCACGCCCGGCTGGTCCGCCGGTCCCTCGAGCGCGGCTTCTACCAGGGCTGGGACCTGCACCCGGGGCACCTGCCGACCCGGTTTCTCGCCACGTACGCGTTCTTCCGCGCCGGCTTCGGTGCGGCCGCGGCGCGGCTCGCCGCGTACACCCGGCGGGCGGAGTCCGGGGTGCTGGACGAGCCGGCGACGGCGCTCGCCCTCGCCGGTTTCCTGACGCGTGGCCTGGACTGCGGTGCGCTCGACGAGCCCGAGGTACGGGCGGCGACCGGCCTGGACCGGACCGCGCTGGAGGAGGTGGCGCGGCGTCGCTCCGGGGTCGGTGGAGGCTCGTGATCCGGGTTTCCGGCCACGGTCACGAAATCGGGTCGTCGCGATCCGACTGGCCGGGGGAGGCGAGTACGCGCACCGGCGCGCCGGCGAGGAACGCGGCGATGTCCTCGACGACGTGCGCGAACCACGTCCGGTACGTGTCCTCGGTGACATAGCCGATGTGCGGGGTCGCCAGGACGTTGTCCAGGTGGCGGAAGGGGTGGTCCGGCGGTAGCGGCTCGTCGGTGAAGACATCCAGGGCGGCGCCGGCGATCCACCGCTCGCCGCACGCGCGTGCCAGGGCGGACTCGTCGCAGATCGGGCCGCGGCTGGTGTTGATGAGCCACGCGGTGCGCTTCATCCGCCTCAGCTGCTGCGGCCCGATGAGCCCGCGCGTGCGCTCCGACAGCACGAGGTGGATGGTGACGAAGTCGGACTCGGCCAGCACCTGATCGAGGGAGACGGCGAGTTCGGCGCCGACCTGCGCGCACCGCTCCTCGGTGAGGTGCTGGCTCCAGGCGAGGACCCGCATGCCGAACGCGCGGGCCACCACCGCGACCTGCGTGCCGAGGCGGCCCAGGCCGAGAACGCCGAGCGTGCGCCCGCGCAGTTCGGTGCCGAGGGTGGTCATCCAGCCGCCGGCGCGGACATTCGAGAGCTCGACGTCGATGCGCCGGGCGCAGGCCAGCAGCAGGGCCCACGTCCGCTCGGCGGTCGCGAGGCCCGATCCGCCCGTTCCGCACACCGTGATGCCGAGCTCCCGGCACGCCGCCAGGTCGATGGCGGTGTTACGCGGCCCCGTGGTGACGAGCAGCCGCAACCGCGGCAGCCGCGCGAGGGTGGTGCGGGGGAAGGGCGTGCGCTCCCGCATCGCCACCACCACGGGGTACTGCCGCAGCGCCTCGACCACGGCGGCCTCCGACCGTAGGTGTTCCCGGAGCGCGGTGACCTCGACCGTACCGGCCAGCGACGACCAGTCGGCGCTGCGCAGAGCCACCCCCTGGTAGTCGTCGAGGACGGCGACGCGCAGGGGACGTTCGACGGTCATGACACCGCCCGTGCCCCGTCGAAGCCGATGTCCCGGGAAACGGCGTCGGCGGTCGCCACCAGGTGCGGGACGAACTCCTCGCGGAGGCTCTCCAGGGAGACCCGGGCGGCGTTCGCCGACACGTTGATCGCTGCGATGACCGCGCCGGAGGCGTCGCGGACCGGAGCCGCCGCCGACCGTACCCCCTCCTCGCGCTCACCGTCGACCACGGCGTACCCCTGCTGGCGTACCCGCTCGAGCTCGGCGCGCAGGGCCTCGGCGTCGTCGATCGTGCGCGGGGTGAGCTTGCGCAGCTCGACGCCGTCGAGGTACGCCTGGAGCCGTTCCGGCGGGAGCGCGGCGAGGAGGACGCGGCCCATCGACGTCGGGTACGCGGGCAGTCGCGATCCCACGCTCAGGGTGATCGACATGCTGCGTGCGGCGGGCACGCGTGCGAGGTAGACGATCTCGCTCGCGTCGAGGGTCGCCATGGAGCAGGACTCCAGCAGCTTGTCGGCGAGCGCCCGCATGTGCGGCTGCGCTCGCTCGGCCACCGGCTGCGAGTTCAGGTACCCGTAACCGAGCCGCAGCACGTGCGGGGTGAGCCGGAACTCGCGCCCGGTTGACTCGGCGAAGCCGAGACGCGTGAACGTCAGCAGGATCCGGCGCGCGGTGGCCCGGGTGAGCCCCGTGAGCTGGGCAGCCTCACTGACGGTCACCGTGGGATGTTCAGCCGAGAATGCCTGGAGAAGCCGGAAGGCCTTTTCTACCGAATCGATGACGTCCGGATCCTCTCGCGACATCGCCCCCGCTCCTCTGCACGCTCCGGCCCGACACGCCTCGGGTTCGCAGGCAATTATGCGGTCTGCCGGTCGCGGCGGAGAACGGCGTCCATGGTCAGGACCGGTGCGCCGGCTCGAAGGCGCGGTGGAAGGCGAAGACGCGACGCTCGCGCGCCGTGACCGACCGCATCAGCTCGTCGCGCCGAGGGGTCGAGGTGGCGTGACGGTACGCGGCGGTCTCCAGTGGCGTGATGTCGGCGAGTTCGTGGAACGCCAGGAACGTCGGGGCGTCCCCGTCGGCGAGCCGGTATCTGCGCGTGCGCAGCCAGCCGGGGATCGCGTGCAGCAGCGGGATGTGCTCTTCGAGGTACCAGGAGTGCAGGGCGGGCTCCCGGTCGGCCGGCACCGACATGGACGTGCACACCACGACCGGCGGTGACCCCTCGATGCTGCCGTGCTCGTCGATCAGTTCGTACACCCGTCGGTCCAGCACCGCGAGGCGGTCGATGACGGCCTGCTCGCGCGGGCTGCGCCGGTCTCGCAGCGCCCGGTAGGCCGGGGTGGCCAGGACATCGAGATCGATGTCGTAGGCGGCCAGCCAGGTCGGCGTCGTCCCGTCGGTGGCGCGGAAACGCCTTCCGGTGTGGACGCCCGCCAGCGCCATGCGGGCCGGGGCGTGCTCGCCGTCGTACCAGTCGTGGAACTCCGCGGCCGGAACGGATCCCTGTTCCGACAGGACGAAGAGTAGCCCCGCTGCCATTCACAACCTCCACAACGCGTAGCGCCTCAGGGGTACGCCGACCGTGCGTACCAGCCACACCTCTTGACAGCGGGCGTGCGACCCGTGCCACTATGTGCGTCTGACGAACTTGTGTACGCAGGACGAACAAAAGGATGGTAGCTCATGGCTTGTGCTGCTGGCGTGGCCAAGCGGGCGTTCACCTCCCGGCTGTACGTCACGGTCCTCGTGGCGATCGTGCTGGGCGCGGTGGTGGGCCTCGCATTCCCGGATGCCGGCGTGTCGCTGCAACCGCTCGGCGACACCTTCATTGCAATGATCCGCATGCTCATCGGCCCGGTGGTCTTCTGCACGATCGTCACCGGCATCGCGTCCGCGGGGCACCTGACCAGCGTCGGCCGGATCGGGGTCAAGGCGCTGGTCTACTTCGAGGTGGTCACCACGCTCGCCCTCATCGTCGGCCTGGTGGTGATGGACCTCGTCGGCCCCGGCCGCGGGGTCCATGCCCACCCGTCCGACCTGCATCTGACCGGCAGCGCGAAGGGCTACGTCAGCGCCGCGGGCAGCGAGCACTGGTACGACTTCCTGGTCAACATCGTCCCCAAGACCGTCGTCAGCGCGTTCGTCGAGGGCAACGTGCTCCAGGTGCTGTTCGTCGCCATCCTGTTCGCCATCGCCGTCAAGCTCCTCGGTGACCGCGGTACGCCGATCATCGCGGCGGTCGAGCGCGTCGGTGAGGTCTTCTTCGGCATCGTGAAGATGGTCATGTACTTCTCGCCGGTCGGCGCCTTCGGCGCGATGGCCTTCGCGGTGGGCAAGTTCGGCGGGCGTACGCTGTCGAGCCTCGGCAGCTTCATCGGGCTGTTCTGGGCCGTGGGCATCCTCTTCGGACTGGTCGTCTTCGGTGCCGTCGCCCGGCTCTGTGGACTTCGCATCCTCAAGCTCTACAGCTACTTCAAGGACGAGCTCCTCATCACGCTCGGTACGGCGAACTATGAGGCGGTCATGCCCCGGCTCATCGAGAAGCTCGAGCGGCTGGGGTGCCCCAAGCGCGTGGTCAGCCTCGTCGTCCCCGCCGGCTACGCCTTCAACGGCGACGGTGTCTGCCTCTACCTCGGGTTCGCGTCCCTGTTCATCGCGCAGGCGTTCGGCGTGGACATGTCGCTGTGGCAGCAGATCGGGCTGCTCGCCGTCTTCCTCATCACGTCGAAGGGCAGCGCCGGCGTCGCCGGTTCCGGCTTCATCATCCTCGCCGCGACCCTGTCGACCACCGGCTCGGTGCCGGTCGTCGGGATCATGCTCATCCTCGGCATCGACCGCTTCCTGTCCACCATGCGCGGGCTGGTCAGCCTCGGCGGCCAGATCCTGGGCAGCCTCGTGGTCAGCCGTTGGGAGGGCGTCCTGGACGTCGCCCACGCCCGCGGCGTGCTGAACGGCGAGCCCCCGGCCGCGGCGCCGCCCGCGGAGCACGCCGCGGTCGGCGCCGCGGTGTAGCGGCCGAGCCCAGCCCAGCCGCGTGCCCCGTCCTCGATCCAGCTAGGAGAGAAAATGCCCAGGCTGCCGTACGCAGCAGACGCCAGTGAGACCGCCGACCGGATGCGAGCGCGCCGGGGTGGCAGGCTGACCCCGCTCGACCGGCTGCTGCTGCACAGCCCGCCGGTGGCCGACGGCTGGAACCGGCTTCTCGGCGCGATCCGATCCGAATCGACCCTGCCCGACGACATCAGGGAGCTCGTGATCCTGCGGGTCGCCGTCATCAACCGCGCCGAGTACGAGTGGGCGGCCCACGAGCCGCTGGCGCGGCGCGGCGGGCTGGGCGACGCGCACCTGGCGGTCCTGCGGGACGAGGGCGAGCCCGCCGTGCTCGCCCCCGCCCAGCGAGCGGCCCTCGCCTACGCCGACGCCATGACCCGCGACGTGGAGGTTCCCGACGAGCTCTTCGACGTCCTGGGCGAGCACTTCGACCAGCGGCAGATCGTCGAGCTGACCGCGACCGTGGGCGCCTACAACCTGGTCTCGCGGTTCCTTGTCGCCATGCAGATCACACCGGCGGACCGGGCGGCGGAGGCGCGGGCATGAGCGGGCGGCTCGCGGACAAGGTCGCCATCGTCACCGGCGCCGGCAGCGTGGGGCCCGGCTGGGGCAACGGCCGCGCGATCGCCGTCATCTTCGCCCGGGAGGGCGCGACCGTCGTGGCGGTGGATCGCAACGCGGACGCCCTCGCCCCGACGGTCGACGCGATCCGTGGCGAAGGCGGCCGGGTCGAACCTCGGGTCTGCGACGTGACCGACAGCGCGTCGGTCGCCGCGCTGATCGACGAGGTCCGGCGCGACCTCGGGCGCATCGACGTCCTGGTCAACAACGTCGGAGGCTCGCACCCCGGCGGCCCGGCACAGCTCACGGAGGAAGCCTGGGCCGCCCAGCTGGACCTCAACCTCACCAGCGTCTACCGCATGTGCCGGCATGTGCTCCCGGTGATGCGGCAGCAGCGGGCCGGGTCCATCGTCAACATCGCCTCGACCTCGGGGATCCGCTGGACCGGTTCCCCGCAGGTGGGCTACGCGGCCGCCAAGGCGGGGGTCATCCAGCTGTCCCGCGTGGTCGCGGTACAGCATGCCCCCGACGGGATCCGAGTCAACACCGTCGTACCCGGGCAACTGCACACCCCGATGGTCGAGGCCCGGCTCGCGCACCAGCGGGCCGGCGGCGACGTGCAGGCGCTACTGCAGCAACGCCAGGCCCGCATCCCGCTCGGCTTCGCCGGCGACGGCAGGGACACCGCCTATGCCGCGCTCTTCCTCGCCTCGGACGAGGCCCGGTTCATCACGGGTACGGAGATCGTGGTGGACGGCGGGATGACGGCGCGCTGCGACTGAAAGGACGACCGCATGAGTGAGATCAGCCCCAACTGCCCACCGCCTGTCGACAACCCGAAGCGCCCCGGTCTCGCGCTGCCGGCGTTCAGCTGTGACTCGCACTGCCACGTCTTCGGGCCCTCGGACATCTTCCCCTTCGCCCCCGAGCGCACCTTCACACCGGTGGACGTGCCCCGGCAACGGCTGCGGCGTCTGCACGACTTCCTCGGGTTCGATCGGGCGGTCATCGTGCAGTCCGCGTGCCACGGCACCGACCACGCGGCGCTGCTGGACGCCCTGGAGACGTCCGGAGGGCGCTACCGGGGCGTCGCGCTGGTGACGCCCACGACTAACCCCGACGAGATCGCCCGGCTGGACGCCGCCGGCGTGTGCGGCGCGCGCCTGAACTTCCTTCCGCACCTCGGCGGCGCGCCGTCGAAGGAGACGATGGACGCCGTCCTCCGCCTCGTGCGGCCGTACGGATGGCACATATCGGTGCACGTGGCCGGCACCGGAATCACCGACTACGCCGACTTCATCAGGACGATCGACGTGCCGGTCGTCATCGATCACATGGCCCGCGTCGACGTTCGCGACGGCCTCGACACCGAGCATGTCGCTTCGCTGCTCGCGCTGCTCGACACGGGCAATGTGTGGGTCAAGCTGAGCGGCGTCGACCGGTTGTCCGCCCGGTCCGAAGGGCCGTACGAGAGCGCCGTCGTGCTCGCTGCCCTGCTCGCACGGCACGCGCCCGACCGCGTCGTGTGGGGCACCGACTTCCCGCACCCGAACATCACAGGTTCGGCGCCGGACGACGGGGTCCTTGTCGACCTCATCGCCGAGATAGCGCCGGACGAGGGTCTGCGGCACAAGCTGCTGGTCACCAACCCGGCCGAGCTGTTCCGTTTCCGGCAGGCGTAGATCCGAAACGCGCCGACGGGGTGCCAGGACGCATCCGTCCGGTCCCGTCGCTCGCGGCGGCCGCCGATCGGGGTGGCCGCCGCGACGCTGCCGCCGATCCCGCGACCGCGCGGTGAATGGGGCCCGTTCACAAGGGCGTAGGGCGCTCCGCACGACGGCTGGCTGGCGGGGACCGGACCGGCGCTTACGGCCGAAGGTGCCCCGGCGTCGAACCCAGATGTGACCAGCGTCACTCGAATGTGTCACCATGGCGTAGAGGGCTGTCGATATACCGAACGTGCTGGAGATGGTCGGGATCTCGCCCGTTCCGGGCACCAGCCTCAACTCCAGGGTGAGCCGGACCGGTGCCCGGCGCCGTGGTTGGTCGATCGCTGGGCCCCTGCAAGGAGCAGGTGGGCGGCGGTCGGGGCGATCCGTCGCCGGGTGCGCGGGCGGCGGGCGGTGGTACGCCCGCCGGCCGCGGTGCCACTCCTGGCCGCGCGTCGCGGTCACTCTGCGTACTGTAAACATTCATTGTTGAGGATGGAATTGACGTTTGCTAGCTTCGGGGAGCAGAAGCAATACACGGGGGTGGTCTTTTGCTTCGGCCTTTTGGCAGACGTAGTCGAGGACGCTGCACTGGCGCTCCTAGCGGTTTTCTATCGGCGTGGTCCGCGCACTGACTGATTGGTGCTGGTGATATTTGCCAGCGGTACCGCGACCACTTCGTGTCCTGCCGCAACCACCGACATCGAGAAATTCCGTCCGTCGTTTCGCGGGTAATCGCTGCCCGCCACCGGTCGGGTTTACGGGCTCGACATTTCGCCGTACAACGGGGAGTGGTGGATTGAATAACTGTGGTCCGTCCATCGAATCATCGGCTCTGGTCGACGTCCCTGCCGCCGAGAGATCGGTTGCGTCCCTGCTATCCGCGCTCGGTGCCAATCTCGATGACGAGGCGCTGCAGCAGACCCCCCGCCGCGTGGTGGCGGCGTACCGGGAGTTGCTCGTGCCACAGGACTTCGAGGCCACGACGTTCCCCAACAGCGAGGGCTACGACGAACTCGTCCTGGTCCGGGCGATCCCCTTCCGATCCCTGTGCGCGCACCACCTGCTGCCGTTCACCGGGCTGGCGCATGTGGCATACCTGCCCGGCGATCGGATTCTCGGCCTGTCGAAGCTGGCCCGGGTGGTCGAGTTCTGCTCCCGCGGATTCCAGGTCCAGGAGCGGGTGACCTGGCAGATCGCGGAGTGGCTGGAGAAGAACGTCGAGCCCGTCGGCGTCGGCGTGGTGATCGATGCTCAGCACAGCTGCATGGCCGTGCGTGGTGTACGGGCCGTCGGTTCCTGGACGACCACCACGGCCATGCGCGGCGTGCTGCGGCAGGACCCCGAGCGTCGGCGCGAGTTCCTGAGCGCCATCGAGGCCGATCGGTCGCGGGCGGTCGGGGTGGCGTGTTGACGCACGATCTGGCCGCGTTGTGCCTGGGGTTGATCGGCCGGCCGGTGCACCCCCACCAGGTCGCCATCCGGGCGGCCGACCAGACGCTCACGCACGCCGACGTGGCCGACCGGGTACGGGCCGGGGCGTCCTTTCTGGCTTCCCGCGGCGTCGGCGTGGGGAGCCTCGTCGGGGTACCCGCGGCGCGTTCGGCGCGGACCGTCATCGACGTGCTGGCGGTGCTCGCGGCGAGATGCGCCTTCGTCGTGGTCGACGAGCCGCAGTGGCTGGGGTCCCGGCTTCGGGAGAGGTTGTGCGGGGTGCTCGGACACGACACTCACGGGCGGTGGGTGCTCACGCCGATCGACGCCCCGGCCGCCGCCGCGCCGCCCCCCTTGCCCGGCCGCCAAGGGGACGGGGCGGCATACGTCATGAGCACCTCCGGCAGCACCGGCGAGCCGAAGGAGACCGTCGTCACCAGGGGCGGCCTGCGTCACGTGTTCGGTGCGCTGCACGACCTGCTCGGGTCGACCGTACCCCCGGCCGCCCGGTGGACGCAGTTGCATCCGCTGACCTTCGGGTTCGCGATGTGCGAGATCCTCGGGGCGATTACGTTCGGCGGCGAGCTGACCATCGTCGAGCGGGAGTCGCCACTCACTCTCGACGGGCTGCTGGTCGCGCTGGGCGCTGGCGGCCCCCGCGTCGTCTGCCTCACCCCGTCGGAACTGGCGCTGCTGGTGCGGCGCCTCGAGCGCGACGTCGCGGTGCCCCTGCCCTCGCACGTGCTGCTGAGCGGGGAACCGATGCACCGTGCGCCCGTGGACAGGCTGTTCCGGCTGCCCGGCGGGCATGCGGTGACGGTCGTCAACACGTACGCCGCCACCGAGACGTCCGGACAGATCACCGTCGCGCGCGTCCCCGCGGAGGAGGTGCGCGCCGCCGACGGCTTCGTCGGTCGTCCGCTGCCCGGTGTCGAAGTGGTGGTCAGAGAGCCGGACGGCCGGGCAGTCCCGTCGACCGACCGGGTCGCGGTGGGCGAGATCTGCGTGAGTGGCCCGACGGTCGCCGGCGGGTACCTGGACCCCGTCGAGGACGCGCGGCGCTTCCGCCGCCGGCTGGTCGACGGCCGAGAGCACGTGGAGTACCGCACTGGCGATCTCGGGCGGTGGGGCGCGGACGGCGGACTGCACGTCCTGGGCCGGGCCGACCGTCGGGTGAAGGTCGGCGGCCGCTGGCTGGAGTTGGACGCGGTCGAGCGGCACCTGCGCGCGGATGCACAGGTCGCGGAGGCGGCGGTCCTGCTCGATGAGGGCTCGGACGCCGACGGCGTCCGCCTCCGCTGCCTGCTGGCGGCCGTGGTGCCCGCCGCCGCCGACCCCGGGTTGGCCGTGCGCCTGCGTCGGCGGATCACCGCCCTCGTCGGTGCGCCGATGACCGTTCGGCTGCTTGTCGTACCCGCGCTTCCCACGCTGCCCAATGGCAAGGCGGACCCGCGCCGGCTGGCCAGGGTCGGCGTCGCCCCGTCCGGGGAACCCGCCACGTCGCCGGGCGGGGCGGGCGACGAGGTGGCGGAGCAGGTGGACCGGGCCTGGGCCGCGGTACTCGGCGCGGGCGCCGCGCGCCACGTCAACATCTTCGAACTCGGCGTCGACTCCATCGGCGTGGTGGCGGTGGCCGCGCAGCTGAGCCGGCTGCTGGGCCGTGAGGTCACCCCCGAGTTCCTTTTCGACAACCCGCGCCTCGCGCTGCAGATCGAGGCGTTACGCAGCGGCCCGCGACCGGCGCGTGTCCCCTCGCCGCGGGCGGCGGCCGGGGACGCGGCGGCGAGGCGCCGGCAGGCGCGACTTCGGCACCGGCAAGAAGGAGGACTGCGATGAGCGGGCAGGTGGCTGTGGTCGGGTACGCGTGCCGGGTCCCCGGCGCCGACGACGTGGCCGGCCTATGGGACATCGTCGTAAACGGCCGGGACGTGGTGACCCGCGCCTCCACGAACGTCGGCGCGACCTCCGGCGACCGGGTCCACGCCTACGGCGTGCTCTCCGGGTACGACCTGTTCGACGAGGCGTTCTTCGGCTACTCCCCGCGGGAGGCGGCCGAGATTGACCCGCAGCAGCGGCTCCTGCTGGAGTGCGCGGTCGAGGCGCTGGAGGACGCGTGCGTGCGGCCCGACCGGCTGCCGTGTGACGTCGGGGTGTACGCCTCGGTGGGGCTCAGCGGATACCTGCTCAACACCTGGCAGCCGGCGTCCGGAGCGGAGTCGCTCCCGGCGCTGCTCGGTGGGGACGGTCATTACGCCGCGACCAGGATCGCGTACAAGCTCGGCCTGACCGGGCCGGCGGTCTCGGTCGGCTCGGCCTGCTCCTCGTCGCTGCTGGCGGTGCACCTGGCCGCGCAGGCGATTCTCGGCGGCGAGTGCGAGGTGGCGCTGGCCGGCGGCATGGACGTCGAGGTGCCCCAACCGACGAGCTACCTGTACCAGGACGGCGGGATCCTGTCCAACGACGGCGTGTGTCGCCCGTTCGACCGGCACGCCACCGGCACCGTGTTCGGCTCCGGCGGGGGACTGGTCGTGCTGGCCGCCTGGGAGCTCGCCCAGGCGCGGGGCTGGCCGGTGCGGGCCGTCCTGCGCGGCTCGGCCGCGAACAACGACGGCGATCAGAAGGCGTCGTTCACCGCACCCCGCGCCGGGCGGCAGGCGGACGTGATCGCGCAGGCGCTCGCCGTAGCCGGGGTTGACCCGGCCGAAGTGACCTACGTCGAGTGCCACGGGACAGGTACCGACCTTGGCGACCGCAGCGAGATCAACGCCCTCCGCCAGGTCTTCGGCGCCACCCCGCCGACCGCGTTGGGCTCGGTCAAGGCGAACCTTGGTCACCTGCGGGTGGGAGCCGGCGTGGTGGGCCTGATCAAGGCTTGTGAGGTCGTCCGGCGGGGGGTTGTCCCGCCGTGCGCCAACCTCGACGACCCGACGCCCACAGCCGTCGACCTCGGGGCGCGGCTGCCCAGCGAACCGCTGCCCATCCCGTTGCCGCCGGCGCAGCGGGTGGCCGGCGTCAGTTCCTTCGGTTTCGGCGGCACCAACGTGCACGTGGTGGTTTCCGGGCATGCCGCCGGCACACAACCGGAGCGTCGGCCGGCGCGAGGCTCTGTGCTGGTGACGCTGTCGTCGGCCGGGCCGGACTCGTGCCTGGCCAGCGCCGGACGACTAGCGGCGCAGCTGCGCGCGGATCCCTCGATCGACCTCGCGGACGTCGCGCACACCCTGCACGAGGGCCGGACCGACGGTGCGTACCGGTACGCGGTCGTCGCCGACGACCGGCCGGCGCTCGCCGACGCGCTCGAGGGCCGCGGCGGCCGGGTCGCCGAGGCGTGGAGTGACGCCCCGGGCGACGTGCTCGTGCTCCTCCCCGGCCAGGGCACCGACCTCGGCCCGCTCGCTGCCGGTATGTACGGCTGGGAGCAGGAGTTCACGCGTGCGCTCGACACGTACTGGGCGCAGGTGCGGCGGGTGGACCCGACGGTGCCGGGCCTGCCCGAGGCGCTGGCCGCGCCGCGCGAGCTGCGGCTGCCGGCGGCGCACGGCCTGCACGTCTCGATCGGGCTGGCGGTTGTCGACCAGCTGCGTTCCCGTGGCTTGACCGCGGCCGCGTTCGCGGGCTACTCGCTGGGGGAGTACGCGGCGGCGGCCGCGGCGGGCGCCCTTGCGGGTTCCGACGCCGTCCGACTCGTGGTCGAGCGCGGCCGGATCCTGGCAGCGGGGGCGCCGGCCGGCGACATGATCCTGGTCGACGGCGAGCGTGAGCGGCTGGCCGAGACGGTGCCCAACGTACCGGTTGCGATTCGGGTGTCGGCGCGACGCCATGTGCTCGCCGTCGCCGAGTCGGACATCGGGGAGGTGCTGCGCCGGCTCGACGCCGCCGGGCTGCGGCACCGGCGGCTCGACCTCGGCATCCCGTATCACTCGCCGTTGCTGGACCCGGCCGCGCGGCTGCTGGACGAGGCCGCAGCCCGGACCGACCTGCGCGCCGACAACCGGTTCCTGGCGACCGCCGCGGCTTCGCACAAGCCGGTCGGGTACTGGGGCCGGCACCTGGCCGGCCCTGTCGACTTCACCCGGGTGGCGGACCGCGCGGCGGCCATGGGGGTCGTCGCCGGCTGCCACGTGGTCGACCTCAGCGGGGACGGCTTCCTTGCCCGGGCGTTGACCGACGGGGGCGTCGCCCCTACCCAGACGGTGCTGCTGCACGAGACCGGTCACCCGGTGCGCGAAAGCTACCTGTTGGCCCTGGCGCAGCTGTGGAGCCGGGGAATCGGCGTCGATCCCGCGACGCCGGGTGCAACGGACCGGCGGTTGATCCCGCTGGTGCCACGGGCCTTCGACCGGACCCGGCACGCGAAGGACCTGGTGGCCGAGCGCCCCGACGGGTCCGGCGGGGCACGGCGCCGCCTGGTGCGCCGGGAGCGCTCGCTGGCCCGCTGGGCGTACCAGCCGAGTTGGCGGATGAAGCGGCGCGGACCGGTGACCGAGGACGTCGCGGGGCAGCGCTGGCTGGTCTTCGTGGACGCGGACGGCCTGGCGGCCCCCGTCGTCGGGCGGCTGCGCCAACGCGGGGTGGACTGCGAACTGGTCGGCTTCGGCCCGGCGGCCGACGGCGTCGTCACGGTCACCCCCGGGGACGAGGCCTCGGTCAAGGCGATGGTGCGCGGGCTGGGGCTCGACCGGCACCCCATCGACCGGATCGTGCACCTGTCGTGCGCCGGGGACCTGCCGGACGCCGGCGACCTGGCCGGCCGAATGGCCACCATCGAGCGGGAACTGGACCTGGGGTTCTACCCGATTCTGCACACCCTCCAGGAGATGGCCACCCAACAGGGCGCCCGCCACGTGCACCTGGACATCGTCGCCCGGGGGATCCACGCGCTCGTGCCGACCTCCGAGCAGACCATCCCCGAGCGCGCTCTGCTGCTCGGCCCGGCGCTGGTCATCCCCCAGGACTTCGCGTTCATGTCGGCCCGGACGCTGGACGTCGGCGGCCTGCTCGACCCGAACGGGCGGGTGGACACCGGTGAGCTGCTGGCCGAGCTGCTGCACCCGGCGTACGACAAGGCGGTGACCTTCGGGCAGGGCGCGCGCTGGGTGCGTGGCTACGAGCGCGACGTGCTTCCCGAGGTTCCGGCCGGCGAGACCCCGCTCCGGCTGCGGGACCGGGGCGTGTATCTGATCACCGGCGGGCTGGGCGGGATCGGCATGACGCTCGCCGAGTACCTGGTGCGTACCTGCCGCGCCCGGTTGATCCTGACCGGTCTCGAGACGGTTCCGGACACCGCGTGGGATGGCGATCCGGCCAGCCTCCCCGCCGACCCGCTGCTGGCCGAGCGGGTCCGACGCATCCGCAAGCTGGTCGAGCTCGGAGGCGAGGTGTTGGCGGTACGCTGCGACGCGGCCGACTCGGAGCAGACCCGGGCGCTCTTCGCACAGATCGAGAAGCGCTTCGGCGAGCTCAACGGCGTGGTGCACGCGGCCGGAGTGTTCGAGACGCAGCGGGCGTTCCGCGGGCTCGACGACACCTCGCGGGAGGACTGCGCCCGGCGGCTGCGGCCCAAGGTCGACGGAACGGTGGTGCTCTCGGAGTTCATCCGCGGTCGCAAGCTGGACTTCGTCCTGATGCAGTCGTCGCTCTCGGCCCAGCTGGGCGGGCTCGGCTTCTACGCCTACACGGCAGGCAACGCGTTCATGGACGCGTTCGCCGAGCGACACCGCAACGACGACCTCCCGTGGATGAGCGTCAACTGGGACGGGTGGATCTTCCGCGAGCGCGACGACGACACCCAGCAGTCGGTCATCGCACCGTCGTTCGCCTCGCCGGACTTCGGGGTGGTCGCCGAGATCGCGGTGCGGCCGAGCGAGGGCGCCGAGATCTACGCCCGACTGATGCAGTTGACCGAGCCGCACCAGATCCTCATCTCGACAGCCGACTTCGAGGCCCGGGTAGCGCAATGGGTCGACCTGACCGTCGCCCGGCACGACGGGGCGACCGGCCCGGAGGCAGCGCCTACATCGGACCCGGCCGGGTCGTCCGACGAGCGCTCCGACGACATCGAGCTCGAGGTGGCGCGGATCTGGCGCGACATCCTCGGCAGGGACGACGTCGGCCCGGACAGCAACTTCTTCGCCCTGGGCGGCGACTCGTTGCTGGGTGTCGCGCTGGCGTACCGGTTGAGCCAGCACAGCGGCGCGGTGCTGTCGGTCATCACGTTGTTCGAGAACCCCACGGTGGCGGCGATGGCCGCCGAGATCAGGCGGCTGCGGGACCGGCGCCCGGCCCCGGCCGCGGCGGGAGGGAAGTGACATGCTCGATCGCGACCAGGGCGAGCCGCGGCGGACGCCGGAGGAGGCGGCCGTCGCGGTTGCCGGACGGCCGGCCATCCGTCGTCCCGCCGCGGACTTCAGGGTGCGCAAGCTTTTCGACGACCTGCCGTGCTGCCACCGGTCCTGGGCGCACGGCGGCAAATGCGCCTTCCTGCACGGGTACGAGCGCTCCTTCGAGATCGAGTTCGCGTGCGCGGAGCTGGACCCGGCGACCGGTTTCGTCGTGGACTTCGGTGACCTGAAGGAGGTGCGCCGGCTGCTGAGCGACCAGTTCGACCACACCACCCTGGTCGCGGAGAACGACCCGGAGCGGGAACTGTTCGAGCAGCTCGGGCGCCGGGGCGTGGTCGACTTGCGGATCATGGCGAACACCGGCATGGAGGGCGCCGCCGAGTGGGCACTCGAGCACGCCGACCGCATCGTCCGCGACCGGACGGGCGGCCGGGTCCGCGTCACCCGGGTCTGCGCCCGGGAATCCCGCAAGAACGCGGTCACACTCGTCGCCGGTACTGACGGAACGGTCGACTGAGCGTGGGCACCTGTACCGACGGTGGCTCCGCCGACGTCGCGACCGGCGGGATCCGGCCGGTGCTGCCCACGCGGGCCGGCCGGGGGCAGCAGGACTGGCTGGTGCTGCCGGGTTGGGGGCAGACGGGCGCGTTCTGGGTGCCGGTCGCGCGCTGGCTCGGCGCCGCCGGGGTAGGCCTGGACTGCGCAGATCTGGCCGCGCTGGCCGAGGCGTGCGCCGCGCCACCGGGTACCCTCGCGCGGACCCGGGAACTGCTCGACCGGCTGGCGGAGCAGGCACGCCGGCGGATGCCGCTGGTGCTCCTCGGCCACTCGGCGGGCGCCGCCCTGGCCGTGCTGCTGGCCGGGCACCTTCCCGGCGTCCGGGCACTGGCGCTGGTGGAGCCGGTGCCCGCGCACTTCGGCTGCGTGGCCGAGACTCGCCCGGCGCGACCGCCCGTACCGTCCGCGCAGCGGCACTCGCGCGCCGCCGCGCCACCGGGCGGGCCCGACCGGATCGAGCAGGCCCTCCGGGAGATCTACCCGGCCGCCGCCGCCACGACGCTCCGCACGGTGGCGTCCGGGCTGTGGGCCGAGGCGGTACCGGTACGCGCGGCCGCCGTCCGGGCCCCGGGAGCGGGTGACCCGGCAAGGGTCGCGGCGGTCAGGGCCGCCCTGGCCGCGGCGGCGGTGCCGATCCTCATCGTCCGAGGTACGGCCAGCACATTCCTGAGTGGACCGGATGCGCAGCGGTTGGCAGCCGCCGTGGTCGGGCGGTGCCACCTCGCCGTGATTCCCCGCGCCGGCCATTCCCCGCACGTGGACCGGCCTCGCGACACGGCCGCCGTGCTGAGTGACCTCGCACGGCTCGTCGACGATGGAGCTCTACCGTGACCGACGGACAGCTCACCACGGGCGACCCGACCTCCCCGAACGGGCGGGACACGGCGGCCGGCCCCACCGACCGGCGCCGGGAGCGACTGGGTGCGCTGCGGGAACGTGACTTCCGGCTCGTGTTCACCGGCCAGGCGCTGTCGCTCGTCGGTGACGGCGCGTACCTGACCGTGCTCACCTGGTTCAGCTTCAGCGTGGCGCACTCCGCCCGGTCGGTCGGCCTCGTGCTCGGTGCCCTCGCGGTCGCGACGCTCTGCAGCCTCCTGCTTGGCGGCGCGCTCGCGGACCGGTACGACCGGCGGCGCCTCATGATCGTTTCGGACCTGGGGCGGTTCGGGGCGGTGGCGGCGCTGACCGCCATGACGGTGACGGGCACCGCGTCCCTGCCAGGGCTGATGGCCGTCGCTCTGGTGGCCGGGCTGTTCGACGGGCTGTTCTCGCCGGCGTTCGCCGGCCTCGTCCCGCTGCTGGTGCGTCCGCACCTGGTGCCGTCGGCCAACGCGTTGGTCGGCTTCGTCCGGGCGGCCGGCGGCATCGTCGGTCCGCTCCTCGGCGGTGTCCTGTACGCCGCGGCCGGGCCGGCCACCGTCTTCGGGCTCAACGCGGCCTCGTTTCTCGCCGCCGCGTTGCTCGCCGGACGCGCCTCGCCGGCGCCGCCGCGTACGCTGGCCGTCCCCGAGAATCCGTTGCGGGGCATCCTCGAGGGCGCCCGGTACGTGCTCACGGTGCCGCTGCTGGTCTCCATCCCGGTCGCCGCGGTGGCGCTCATGATCTCGGAAGGGCCGACCCAGGTCCTGATGCCCAAGCTCGTCAGCGAGCATTTCCACGGCAATGCCGGCACGCTCGGCGCGTTCAACGCCGCGGTGGGCGTCGGATCCGCCCTCGGTGCCCTCTGCTACGCCTGGCTGCGGCCGGGACAGCGGCGGGCCGTGCTCGTGTACTCGATCTGGACGGCCAGCCATGTCGTGTGCGCGGTTCTCGTACTCCTGCCGTCGGTCCCGGCGGCTGTCGGGTTGGCGGTCGTGCGCGGCCTGCTGGGTGGGTACGGGGCGGCGCTGTGGGAGACGCTGCTGATGCAGGTCGTCCCGCAGGACAAGCTGTCGCGGGTCTTCAGCTTCGACAGCTTTGGGGTGATGATCTTCATGCCGCTCGGGTACACGTTGGCGTCCGCCGTCGCGCCGCTCGCCGCGACCGGCACACTCATCGCGACCGGTCAGCTCGCCGCGGGCGTACTCATGATCAGTCTGTTGGCCTTCCGGCGCGTCCGGGGTGTGCAGTGAACGCCGCGGGACGAGAGACGGTTGTGGACGCCGGGCTGCCACTGAGCGCCGAGCAACGCAGCATGCTGTTCTACGACGAGCTGTTCGGGCTCGGCGTCGCCGACAACAATGTCGTCGCCGTCGAGGTGCCGCCCGACGTCGGTGCGACCGCGGTCGGGGAGTCGCTGGCGGTCCTCGTCGGCCGCCACGCCGCCCTGCGCGCGGCGCTGGACCGGGACGCCTCCGGCCGCCAGGTCTGCGCGCCGGCGTCCGGCGAACCGGTAACGGTCGCGCACACGGTGGCGCCAGCCGAAGGGGCCTGGATCGCACGGCGCACCAAGGAACTCGCCGAGCTACGAATGGACCGCCACGTGCCGGGGCTGACCCACTTCGAGCTGGTGGACCTCGGCGGGGCGCGGCGGGTCCTGCTCTTCACCGTCGACCACCTGATGTCCGACGGCACCTCCTGCGACGTGCTCGTCGACGAGTTCGTCCGGCTCGTGCGCGCCACCGGCAGCGACCGGTCGGCGTCGCTCGCGCCGCTGCCGTTGTCCTACCTCGACCTGTGCCGGGCCAGGACCTCCTCACCGGGGCTTGCGGCCCGGCTGCGGCAGGAGATCGAGTTCTGGTGCCGGACGCTCGACGGTGTCGGCCCGTCGAGGGGGAGCGACCTTGGCGCGGCCGGTACGCAGGGGCAGCGCCGGATCCGCTACGACCTGGTCCGACCCGACCCCGACCTGTACCGGCGGGTGATGGGCCTCTCGCGCGCGCTGCACGTGACGCCGTTCGCGGTCGTGGCGACCGCCGCCGCGATCGCGCTCTGGCGGCGGACCGGGTCGCGTGACACGCTGCTGTTCACGCCCGTCTCCACCCGTCGCGATCCGGCCATGGCGCACCTGGTCGGCAACTTCGTCAACGACCGCCCGGTCGCGTGCCACGTCTCACCCGAGCGAACCCTGGCCGAGCAGGCGCAGCAGGTGGCGCGCAGTTGCCTGGGTGCACTGCGGCATCACCAGGCCGCGGTGCCGGACCTGGTGGAGGCGGTCGAGCCGCTGCGGGCAGCGCTGCTCACCCCCGGTGCCGAGTACGTGCAACTGCACGTCACGGTGTCCGACTCTGACACCGCCGAGGAGTGGGAGGCGCCGACCGCCGCCTGGGCCCCGGAGTTGATCGGCGACTTCACGCCCGGACGCGCCATCACCTGCACCACCTTGCGGTTTTCGTTGGAGCCGGCACGGTCCTGGGTGAAGGCCTTCTTCGGCGGACCACCCAGCGACGCTCCCCGCGCGGCCGCGCTCGGGGCGCGGGTCGTCCGGCTGCTGGAGGCGATGGTTGCCGACGGGGACCAGCGGGTGGGTGAGCTGGCCGGTGACTAGGGCGACACTACGGACCACCGGGGCGCGTCAGCGGGTCATGGTCACCGGGGGCTGCGGCTACCTGGGCCGCGTGCTGACCAGACTGTTGGCCGATGAGGGGTACGAGGTCGTCGCGCTGGACAACGGCCTGGTACCGGTGGTCGGCGTGGCGCCGGACGCCATGCGGGTCACCGGCGACGTGCGGAACCCGGCGGAGTGGGAGCACCTGCTGGCCGACGTCGACAGCGTCGTGCACCTGGCCGCGATCGTCGGCGACCCCGCGTGCGCGGTCGACCCCGAACTGGCCTGGGAGGTCAACTACCTGGGGACGATCCGGGTCGCTCAGGCGTGCCGCCGGTACGGGGTACGCACCCTCGTGTTCGCCTCGACCTGCAGCAACTACGGGATGACCGATGACGCCGAGGTGGACGAGGGATCTCCGCTCAACCCGCGGTCCGAGTACGCGCGCAGCAAGGTGATGGCCGAGCACCACCTGCTCTCCCTACCGGCCGGCACCTGCTCCACGACGATCCTGAGGTTCGCCACGCTGCACGGACTGTCCCCGCGCATGCGCTTCGACCTCGCGATCAACCGGATGACCGCGGACGCCGTACAGCGGCGGGCGATCACGGTGCACGACGGCCGCCAGTGGCGGCCCTTCCTCCACGTCCGTGACGCGGCGAGGGCCGTGGCGCTGGTGCTCACGGCCAACGAGCGGCGCCCCGGCGTCCGCGTCTACAACTGCGGCTCCGGTGACCAGAACTTCCGGCTCCGGGAGATCGCGGATCTGGTCGTCAACGCCGTACCCGAGGCGCACACAACCGTGCAGGGCGCCGTCGCCGACACCCGCAACTACCGGGTGAACTTCGACGCCGTCCGGCGGGAGCTGTCCTTCCATCGGGCGTTCGGAGTGCGGGAGAGCATCGACGAGGTGGTGGCGGCGCTGCGGTCCGGACAGTTCGACGACATCGACGCGGCGCAGTACAGCAACTATCTGATCGCGAGGTCGGCCGCGCGGCTCGCGGTCTGAGCGCGCGGGGAGGGGAGGCACCGTGAGAACGTACCCGGCAATCCTGGGCGGTGAGCCCGCGTTCGCCGAGCAGGTGCCGGTGTCGCGGCCGACGACTCCGCCCGCGGAGCCGCTCCTGCGCCGCGTGCGGGACGTGCTGGACTCCGCAATGCTGACCAATGGCCGGCACGTGCGCGAGTTCGAAGCGGAGGTCGCCGGGTTCCTCGGCGTCGGGCACGCTGTCGCGGTCAGCAACTGCACGGTCGGGCTGATGCTGCTGCTGCGCTGCCTCGGGCTGCGGGGCAGCGTCGTGCTGCCCAGCTTCACCTTCATGGCCACCGCTCACGCGGTCGCGTGGAACCGGCTCGGCATCCGCTTCGTCGACGTGGACGCGGCGACGTGGACCGTCGACCCGGACTCGGCCGCCGCCGGTGCGGTCGGCGCGGCGGGCGACGCGGTCGCCGCGGTGCTGGCGGTACACACCTTCGGCGCACCGTGCGCCGTGCCGCCGTTGTCGGCGGTCGCCGTCCGGCACCGGGTGCCGCTGCTGTTCGACGCCGCGCACGGCTTCGGAGCGAAGTATCCGGACGGTACCGCCGTGGGCACCGGGGGCACCGCCGAGGTGTTCAGCCTCAGCCCGACCAAGCAGCTGTCGGCGGGCGAGGGTGGACTGGTCACGACGAACGACGGCGACCTCGCGCGGGAGCTGCGCGTCGCCCGCGAGTACGGCAACCCGGGCGACTACGACAGCGCCTTCGTCGGGCTCAACGCCCGGCTCCCGGAGCTGTCGGCGCTGCTCGGCCGGGCGAGCCTCGCCGAGTTCCCGCAGTGGCTGGAGCGCCGTCGAGCCACGGCGCTCCGGTACCGGGCCAACCTCGCCGACGTTCCCGGTGTCACCTTCCAACAGGTACCGGAGGGCGCGCTCAGCTCGGCCAAGGACCTCACGATCCGCATCGACGAGAGCCACTTTGGCATGTCCCGTGACCGGCTGGCCGCATGTCTGTCCGCCGAGCGGGTCGCTACCCGGTGCTACTTCTACCCGCCGGTGCACCGGCAGCGGGCGTACCGGCAGGTGACTCCGTCGGTATCGTTGCCGGAGACCGAGACACTGGCGGCGAGCGTCCTCACCCTTCCGCTGTACTCGCACCTGTCAGCCGATGTGGTTGACCGGATCTGCGAGGCCATCCGCACCATCCAGCAGGCCGCCGACCTCATCGGCGAGTCCGCCCCGGTGGGCATCGGCGCGCCGGATCCGACGAACCTGTGAGGTAGAGCGTGAACTACATCGCCGCACTGCGTGCGCTGGTCGGCAACCGGCCCCTGATCCTTCCCGGCACCTCGGTCCTGATCCTTGACGGTGACGACCGGCTGTTGCTCATCGAGCGCGTCGACACTGGTGGATGGGGGCTACCCGGCGGCTTCATGGAGCCCGGTGAGTCCTTCGAGGAGACCGGACGGCGGGAGGCGCGCGAGGAACTGGGACTCGACCTGGGGGAACTGTCACTGCTCGGGGTCTTCTCCGGCGCCGAGTACCACTACCGGTACCCCAACGGCGACGAGGTCTTCAACGTCACCGCCGCCTACCTGACGGCGTTCCCGGCCGGCGCGCGTATCGTCGTCGACCCGGGCGAGGCCGCGCGGGCCGTCTTCTTCGCCCCTGACGAACTACCCCCGGAGGTCATCTCACCGGAGCGACCCATCGTCGAGGCGTACCGGCGGTGGCTGTCGAACCGGGGCGCCACGTGGGCCGGGGCCACCGGGTACGCGGGGACGGCCGGGTGACGACGCCCGGCACGGCCCACCCGGCCCTCGCCACGCGACTCCGTGCACGCGCTGGTCGCCGTCGGTTTCGATCCTCGGTCCCGGCGGGGCGGGTCGCCGCGGTGCGCGGGCAGAGCGAACTGGACGCTCGCCTCGCCGCCGGCCGAGGGTCAGGCATCCGCGGGGCCGCCCATGATCAGGTGCTGAACGTCGGCGTAGCTGGGCGCGTCGGGCGCGGCCGGCCGGCCCTCGGCGACGTCCACGGCGGCTGCCACTGCGGCCTGCAGGGCCGCGCGGAACAGCAGTGAGCCGTAGCTGATCCGACGCACCCCGAACGCGGCCAGGTCACGGTAAGTGGGCCCGCCGGGTCGGTACAGCACGTTCAGCGGCGCGGGCACCGCCGCGACCATCGCGGCGACGGCGTCGTCCGGCAGGCCCGGGACGAACACGCCGTCCGCGCCGGCGCGCACGTAGGCCGAGGCCCGTGCGATCGCCTCGTCCGGCGTCGGCCGTGCGCCGGCGGCGAGCCAGTACACGTCGGTGCGCGCGTTGACGAACAGCTCCGGCACCCGCTCTTTGACGGCGGCCACCACGTCGTAGTGGTGGTCGACCGGCGCGAGCGTGTCATCGGGCCGGCCGTCTTCGACGTTGATACCGACCACGCCCGTGTCCCGCAGACGGGCCCCGAACGCCGCCACCTCCTCGGGGCGGTCGCTGAAACCGCCCTCGATGTCGACCGTGAGGAGGACCGGTAGCCGGCTCAGTCGCTCGGCCAGCCGCAGCGTGTCGTCCCGGGTGGCTCCGGTGGCGTCGGGTTCGCCGACCGCTGCGGCGACGCCCAGGCTGGTGGTGCCCAGGGCGGGGAAGCCGCGCGCGGCGAGGGCGGCCGCGGAGGCGTAGTCCCAGACGTTGGGCAGGAGCAGCGGCTGATCGCCGTGATGGAGCGCGCGGAACCGGGCAGTGTCCATGGTGTACACATTACGGCCGCGACGCGGAAGTCTGTGTGTAGTTGCGCCAAGCCACAGCAATGGTTACGCGCCGGTACCAGCAGTGACTGGTTCACGACAGACAGCCGTTCCATTGACCACGAAGAATTCCTTCAGCTGGCCGTCCGACCTGCCGGACGGTTCCCGCGATCGAGGGGGAGCCGATTGTCCAGAATGCTGTCCAGCCGAAGCTACCCGCGGGCCCACCGTGCGGACACCGTGGACGTGCTCGGGGGTCGAGCCGTCGCCGACCCGTACCGTTGGTTGGAGGACGCGGACGACCCGCGCACCCGGGAGTGGCTCGACGCGCAGGCGGACCTGTACGAGCGGGCCCGTGCCAGCTGGGCGGACCGGCCGGCCGTACTGGAGCTGCTGCACAAGCTGACCGCGTTCGACCTTCTCTCGGTACCGCGATGGCGCGGTGGGCGGGCCTTTTACACCCGCCTCGGAGTCGAGGCCGAGCGCGTCGCGCTGCTGGTCGCGGAGGACGGCAGCGAGCCGCGCACGTTGATCGATCCCGCGGCGACCGATCCCACCGGCGAGACCGCCCTTGGCGCATGGGCACCCTCGGTCGAGGGGACGTTGCTGGCGTACGAGCTGGCGGTCGGCGGTACCGAGGAGTTCGCGCTGCGGGTACGCGATGTCGATACCGGCGTCGATGTGGACGGCCCGATCCCGGGCTGCCGCTATACGAGCGTGGCCTGGCTGCCGGGCGGGGCGGCGTTCTACTACTGGCGCGACCGCGGTGCCGGCCCGCGGGTATACCTGCACGAACTGGGTGCTGATCCGGCCGCTGATGCCGAGGTTTTCCACGGGGCGGCGGACGCGGAGGAGTTCGATCTCGTCATCGGCGCCGACGGCCGCTGGCTGGTGATCACCGCGACGGTCGGGCTCGGCGACACCACCCAGGTGTGGGTGGCTGACCTCGCGGCAACGTCGCCGGATCGCCCGGCGATGCGCCGCCTGGCCGACGCCGAGGGTGGCTGGACCGCGGTGTGGCCGCACCGCGACGGGCTGCTCTACCTGTTCACCGACACCGACGCCCCACGCGGTCGGATCCTCGTCGTGGATCCGACCGCCGACCCGGAGGTCCGGGCCCGGACGCTGGTCGCCGAGGATGCCGTCGACGTCATCGAGTCACTGGCCATCGTGGACGACCTGCCCGTACCGGAGCTGCTGGTGTGGCGAGCACGGGCCGGCCGATCCGTGCTCACCCGGCACCGGCTCGACAGCGGGGCAACCCTCGGCGAGGTGACCCTGCCCGGGCGGGGAATCGTCTCCGAGCTCGCCGCGCGCCCGGAGGGCGGCCCCGAGGCGTGGTTTCGCTACTCCGACCGGCTCACGCCGGAAACGGTGTACCACTACGACGCGCGCACCGGCGCCTGTGCGCCCTGGCGGGCCGGGCCACTGCCCGAGGTGCCGGCCGTGGTCGCCACCGAGACCACCTACCGCTCCGCCGACGGCACGCCGGTACGGCTGCTGCTGCTGGGCCCGCGCGAGGACGGGACGGCCGGTCACGCGCCGCGTCCCACCATCGTGCAGGCGTACGGGGCATTCGGCGAACCGCAGGTTGCCGACTACTACGCCGCCGCGCTGGCCTGGGCCGCCGGCGGCGGGCTGTTCGCCGTCGCCTGCGTACGCGGCGGCGGCGAGGAGGGCGAGGAGTGGCACCGGGCCGGCGCCGGAGCGCACAAGCAGCAGGGCATCGACGACTTCCTCGGCGCCGGCGAGTACCTGATCAAGGCCGGTTACACGCAGCCCGGCGGTCTCGGCGCGTTCGGCCAGAGCGCCGGCGGGCTGCTCGTCGCCGCCGCGCTGACCCAGCGACCCGACCTGTTCGCCGCCGTCGCCTGCACCGCGCCGCTGACCGACATGGCCCGCTACGAACTCAGCGGGCTCGGCGAGTACTGGCGCGAGGAGTTCGGCCGGCGGGACCAGCCGGCCGAACTGGAGTGGCTGCTCGGGTACTCGCCGTACCACCGGGTGGTACCGGACACCGGGTACCCGGCGGTGCTGCTGACGGCGTTCGCCGACGACGGCCGCGTCGACGCGGGCCACGCCCGCAAGCTGGCCGCCGCGCTGCAACACGCCACGGCCGCCCCGGACCCGATCCTGCTCCACCATGAGGCCGGCGTCGGCCACGGCGAGCGTACCCGCAGCGGCCGCCTCGCCTACTACGCCGACGTCGTTTCCTTCTTTGCCGCGCATCTGCGCGCCGATGCCTCCGTCGCCGCGCATCTACGCATCAACCACCACCACCATGCGCCACCGGATACGGCTGGCCAGCACCAGTGAGATAGATCGTGCCCGCACCACCCCACCCCTCGGAGGAGGTGAACGACATGATCAAGAAGTCCACCAAGCGCTACAGCGCCGCCGCGACCGTGGCGAAGGGCTGACACTGACGATGACGGCGGGGTGTCCGCACGGGTACCCCGCCGTCATCACGGACGCCGTACCCGATGCGCATCGACAACGCCGAGGAGGCGCCGTGGCACACCCCGCGCTCAAGACCAGCATCCCCTACTTCATCGCCGACGGGGCCGCACACTTCCGGCTGAGCGGTGAGCTCACCTCGCTGGAGGACCCCGACGGCCGGGTCGGCACGCTGCTGTCCCTTCTCGACGGGACCCGCACGGTCGACGAGATTCATCGTGACCTGTCCGCCACCTACCCCGACATCACGCCCGCCGACGTGGCCGAGGCGGTCCGCGACCTCGACGAGACCGGACTGTTGCAGGACGCCGATGACCGCGGCGACGACTTCGGCGAGGCGGCGCGCGCACGCTGGTCCAACAACCTCGGCTTCTTCGAGACGTACGCCTCGCTCACCACCTCCAAGTACGAGTTCCAGCGCCGGCTGCGCGACGCCAAGGTGGCTGTCCTCGGCGTCGGCGGGATCGGCTCGCACGTCTTCATCGACCTGGTGGCGATCGGGTTCACCGACATCCGCATCGTCGACTTCGACCGGATCGAGCTGTCGAACTTCAACCGGCAGATCCTCTACGGCGAGCCGTACATCGGTCGGTTGAAGGTCGAGGTCGCGGCCGAGCGGGCCCGCACGCTCAACAGCGGCGTCCGCATCGATCCGGTGCAGAAGCGACTCACCAGCGCCGACGACGTCTACGAGGTGGTCGCGGACCGGGACATCGTGATTGCCGTCGTGGACCGTCCGAAGATGCACATCGCGCACTGGCTGAACGAGGGCTGTGTCCGCGCCGGCACCGCGTTGATCGGCGGGGGAGTGGACACCCAGCGCGCCACCCACTACACCATGGTGCCGGGCGTGAGCGGCTGCGTCGAATGCTGGCTCCGCCAGGTGCAACGGGACGACCCCACGTCACGGATGGTGCTCGACGTGATGCACCGCATCGACCGCGACGGCGAGCAGTTCGGCGAGGACACCGCTGCCTTCAACGGCCTGGTGCTCACCGCCGCCGGCCACATGGTCAACGAGATGGTGCGGTTGGCCAGCGGGGTAACCCCGCCGCTGTCGGTCGGCCGGCTGCTCGCGGCCAGTTTCCACGACCCACGGCCGGTCGAGGCCGAGTCGTGGAAACGCGACCCCGACTGCTCCGTCTGCCGGCACGCGGCGCCGAAACCAGCGCTGCGATGGCTGGCCTCGGAGGCCGGCCCGCTGCCATTCTGACCTCTCCGGCCGGACCGACACACACCATGGAGATCGACCACCCATGACCGACGTCGTGCAGGAGGCGGACACCGCCGGCAACCGCAACGGTGTTCGCCTCCGCTCCGCGTTCCTGGTGTCCTCCGCGGGGGACTGGATCTATCGCTTCGCGGTTCCGACGCTGATTCTGACGATCACCGGTTCGGCGATGTCGACTGCGATCGCCTACGTGATCGAGTTCATTCCGTACATCGTCGTGGGGCTGTTCGCGGGCGTGGTGGCCGACCGGGTCAACCGGCGCCGGGTCCTCATCGCCTGCGACGTGACCTCGTTCGTCATCGCGCTGGCGATCGCCGGGTTCGCCGCCCTGGAGCATCCCCCGGTGGCGGCGCTGTACGGCTGCGCGTTCCTGCTGGCCTGCGTACGACCGTTCTACTTCCCCGCGTTCCAGGGCTTCCTCGTCGACGTGACGCCGGAGCGCAAGCTGTCCCGCATCAACGCGTGGACCCAGACGATCGACAGCACGCTGGGCTTCCTCGGGCCGATCATCGGTACCGCGCTGATCGCCGAGCTCGGGGTGCCGCTCGCGGCGCTGGTCAACGCCCTGTCGTTCGCGCTCTCCGCCCTGCTGATCTACCAGATCTCGTACGTGGTCGCCGGAGCGGGCGCCACCGGCGAGGGGCAGCTGGGCGCGGCGCTCGCCGGCGTCGGCCGGGACTTCGTCGCCGGCCTGCACACCGTCTGGCGGATCCGGCCGATCTGGTGGGGGACCCTGCTGATGGCCGCGGCAAACCTGGCCGGGTACGTCGTCGAGGGCAACCTGGTCTACCTGCTGCTCACCGCCGAGCGACTGCCGAAGATCGCACTTGGCCTGGTGTTCAGCGCGCACGGGCTGGGTGCCGTGGCCGGCGCGGTGCTGGCGCCGCGGCTGATCGACCGGTACCCGACCGGGCGGCTGCTGGCCGCCGGGATGGGCCTGTCCGCAGTGGCGATGGCGTTGCCGGCCGTGATACCGCACTATGGCGCGATCATTGTCGGCTGGGGCATCGAGGGGATCGCCACCTCGGTGATCGTCGTGTCCTGGTTCACCGCCCGCCAGAAGATCGTCGCTGCCGACATGATCGGGCGCGTGGTGTCGGTGAGCCGGGCGGTCGCCTACGTCGCGATCCCGCTCGGCGCCGTCCTCGGCGGCGCGCTCGCCGCGCAGACCAGCCCGGTGCGGTTGCTGTTCCTGTGCGCAGCGCTGCTTCAGGCGGCCGTCTTCGTCGGTACCGCCGTATCTCCGGTGGGCCGCATCGACTCCGCGGTGCCCGCGCCGGCGAGCGACCCACACTCGCCCGCGCTGCCCTGACGGCGCGGTTGTCGAGCGGTCGTACCCGTGGAGGACACCGCCGGGGCGCGCAGGACCAAGACACGCGTGCGCACGGGTTTGGACGTGCTAGACGGATGAGTGCTTGGCAGAATCGGAGTATGAGTGGCTGCGACCAACCAGCCGCGGCCGATTTCCTCGCAGACCCGCTCGACTGGCTCTGCACGGCGAGTCGGGCCGGTCCTGTGGCCGTCGTGAGCGACACCGGTCCGGTGCTCTCCCATCAAGAGACGGCGGTTGGCGCCGTGGGTGTTTTCGGACCGGCTCTGGTGCGACGGGTCCTTGGCGACATCGAGACATTCGCGATGCCGGCGCCAATTTCGGCCCGGCACGAGTTGCCACCGCCGTTGGCTAACCTCAGCTCCGCGCTTTTCAGTATGTCTGGCTCGCTCCATCGCAGCCGCCAACAGTTGCTCGCACGGTTGCTCGGACCGGCGTTCGCGGTCGACCAAGACGTCGCCATTGACCGGGGGATCGAGGCGTTCCTACCAGGCTGGTCACCGGGCCGCGAGGTTGGCTTGATCCAGGAGATGCGCCGGCTGGCACGGTGTGTCGCAGAGCAGGTGCTCTTTGGCGCAGACGGCAACGCGGCGGCCGGCATTGGCCTCGCGATCCAGCGGTACTTCGGTCTCCGTCGCTGCTTTGCGTCGCGGTCGAGCCCGTGTGAGCCGGCACAGCTCGACGCCTTGGTGGAGCAGGGTCTGCTGGTGGACGGCTTGCTGCGAGGGCGCGTACAGGCGCTACTGCGCGCGCGGCCGGGAGGTGCAACCGGGGTATTGGGCCGTCTATGTCAGCTCACCTCCGATCGTTCGCTGGGTCTTTCCGAAGATGAGTTGGTTGCGCACGCGTGTGTGCTGTTCATGTCGAGTAGCGAGCCGATCGCCACCGCGATGACCTGGATCATGCTCGCCCTCAGTCAGCATCCCGAGTTCCGCGCCGATATTCGTGCGGAGCAGCGGGATCCTGTCGCCGGTACCGGGTCGGTGCGGGGGGTTGTGCGCGAGGTTCTGCGACTCGTCCCGCCGAGCGCAATCATGATGCGATTGACCAGACGCGATGTCGTGCTGGCGGGTGTGCTCCTACCCGCGCTGTGTGAAGTGATCATCAGTCCCTTCGTCGAGCATCGACGACCTGACGTGTTTCCCGAGCCGCATCGGTTGTGGCCGCAGCGCTGGCTCGCCGGACGGGTCGATGCTGCACACTTCATTCCCTTCGGCGGCGGGGCCCGTGCGTGCCTCGGTCGGCGTGTCGCGCTGGCAACTCTGGAGCGCGGAACCGCTGTGCTGCTCTCCGCGGCCGACCCCGTGCTCGCCAAGCCGCAATGGATCGATTGGCAGATGAACGTGACATTGTTGCCGACAACCGATCCGGTGATGCGGCTTGAGTCGCCCGATGGAGCTCCGGCCCGCGGCTCAATTCTTTCCGGTCCGGCGTCCGACCTTCTACAGCGCACTTAGTGATCTTGGTTTAGGCTTTGCAAATACGACACTTTGGAGGCTAAGCCATGGCACAGAGCAAAGAGGAGCCTGCCCAAATGTCGAACATCGAGATTAACCGGCACACGGAGATCAATCTCGAGGTTGACGAGGAGAAGCTTCAGGCGATCAGATCTTGTCTGGAGAAGGGTCGGCTGTCCATCCGCATGAGCAATGTCGACCTCTCACAGGCGGGCCGGCTTCAAGCGCCCTATCTATACGACTGAGCATTTGGAGCGGTAATGGAGTATCTTGCCCTCGAGCCGGGCGGTCCTCCACTCGTTGGGCTGGCCAACGGACCGGTTGTGGAACCATTTCTCGCTCGGCACGACCGCCTACTGGACTATGTCGAGGTGTCTTTCGAGCAGTTGCGCCACAATCCCGTAGCGGCGCAGCTCCAGGAGCAAATTCCGGTCCTGCTGCATTGCTCGAGCATGTCGGTTGCCGGCTTCGTACCACCGACCGACCAGACCCTCGAGGCCATCGCCGAACACGTGGATCGTACGCGTACGCCATGGATTGGCGAGCACTTGGCCTTCATCTCGGCAGATGCATTGGGGGGCGACGACGCTGTCGGACCGACTGAATTGACCTACACAGTCTGCCCGCAACTGAGTGAGGAGACGGTGGAGCGAGTCGTGGTGAACCTGAGCTGTCTCCGCACCCGGTTCTCCGTGCCGATCATTCTGGAGAACTCCCCGCAGTATCTGGCCTTGCCAGGTAGCACCATGACGATGGCTGCCTTCGTCGCGCAGGTCGCCCAGCGGTGCGACGTCGATCTGCTGCTCGATGTGACCCACTTTCTCATCACCGCGAACAACATGGGGCTCGACCCAATCGCGAGCGTGCACGAGTTGCCGTTGGAGCGGGTCGTTGAGGTCCATCTCTCCGGGATGTCGCAGCAGTCGGGACGGTGGTGGGACGACCACGCGGCACCCGTGCCGGACGCGGTGTTTGATCTGCTCAGGCAGATCCGGCGGCGGATCCGGCCGAAGGCGGTGACGTTCGAATATAACTGGGCGCCATCCATGCCCGAGTCCGTTATCGTCGATCAGATCATTTTCACGCGTGACCTGCTAGCGGTGTGACGTGACCAGGCCCACCTCGCTCGTCCCGCCGACCACACCGTCGGCAGCGGCGGTACATGCGGTGGTCGCCGCCGGGCTCGCGGACCCGGACCGGCTCCGCGCCTGGCGGGATCGGCCCGACCTGCTTGCGGCATTGGGGCTGGCGCCGGCCACGGTCGACCTGGAGGCGCTCGAAGACTTTGCGGGCTTGTCGGAGAAGATCCGCTACAACCAGTGCCGTGGCGATCTCCCGTTGACGTTCCGTCTGCTGTCGCTGACTCAACTGGAGATCGATCTGTTCCGGCAGTACGCGCCCCAGTCGTTGGCTCGACGCCAACTCGGCAGGGTGTCCACAAGTGAGCGGCTCGATGGGCTGCTGCTGTTTGTCGAGGCGTGGACGTCAGATACCGATCCGGTTCGTTGCCTGGTGCGGGACGTGCTCCGGCATGAGCATACGATCGCGTCGCTCCGATCCGCTCCGGTGGCGTCCCGCGTCGAAGTATCCCGCGATCTGGTCGTTCCGCGGCACAACGGCCGTCTGGTGATTCACCGGATGACATGTGACCCGCGACAGGTCGGCACCGTGCTGCGTGACCGCCATCCCGACCTTACCCAGATCCGGCGGGGGAGATGGACTTTCGGCTATCACCGATCCACAGCGGGGCCGCTGCGGATACTGGAAATGGAGCCCGGGATCGGCGACCTGTTGATGACTATCGATGGCCGACGTAGTTTTGACCAGATCGCAGCCGATCTGTTCGGTGACGCGGGCGCGAGCGACATGCTGCACGCGGCCTTTGCCCAGCTTACCCGGCTGGGGCTGCTGGTCTGGGACGCCCCGGAGGGGGTGGCGTCCTGAAACTGACTCTCGTCGACAACTTGGTGCTTCCCGCGCAACATGATCTGCACCTGCTCGACACGCATCCGCACTTGGGCCTGCTTTCGCTGGCCGCCGTGGCCCGCGCCGACGGGCATGATGTGACGATCTACGACCCCAAACGGCTCGTCCGAAGCGGCGCGCTCGCGTATGACGAGACACTGTACGAGCGGGTAGCCGATGACCTACTCGCCGGCCGACCCGATGCGGTTGGATTGACGACCCTCGGGTGCAGCTTCACCTTCGTCGTGGGCGTTGGCCGCGCGCTGGAACGCCGGGAACCCGACCTGCCGCTGTTGCTCGGCGGCCCGCACGCGACGATGCTTGCGCGGCCGATCCTTGACCGGTACCCGACCTTTGACGTCGTCGTCCGGCACGAGGCCGAGGAGACGCTTCCTGCCGTGCTCGCCAGCCTCGAGACCAGGGATTTCGTCCGCGTGCCAGGAGTGACCTGGCGGACACCTACCGGAGTGGCAGAAACCGCCGGAAGTCCGCGCATCGACGACCTCGATACTCTCCCGTGGCTTGACTACGAGTTGTACCCGATGCGGGAACTGGGCCTGAGCCTGCTCCGAGTGGAGGCCGGGCGCGGCTGCCCGTTCGCGTGCGTGTTCTGCTCAACGGCCACATTCTTTCAGCGGCGCTACCGGTTGAAGTCGTCGCGCCGCTTGGTGGCTGAGATGGATGCACTGCGCGACCGGTACGCTCCGCGTGAATTCAAGCTGGACCACGACCTGTTTACTGTGGACAAACGGAAGGTTCAGGAGTTCTGCGCTGCGGTGGAGGGACATGGTCACCGCTGGCGCGTGTCGGCCCGCGCCGACTGCGTCGATGAGGAGCTTCTCGAACATATGGCGGCTGCCGGCTGTATCGGCCTCTACCTCGGCGTGGAGGCTGGATCAGAGCGCATGCAGAAGATCTCGGCGAAGCGGCTGGATCTGGACCGAGTGGCGCCTACTCTCAATGCCTGCGAGCGCCTTGGCATTGAGACGACGGCATCGTTCATCACCGGATACCCGCAGGAGACCACGGAGGATCAAGACGCCACGCTGAATATGCTGGGCGACTGCTTCGACCGGCCAGCTGGGTCGTGCATCCCGCAACTGCACATCCTGACTCCGGAGCCGGGCACGTTACTGTTCGACCAGTTCGGCCCATCGATGCTCTTCGACGGCTACGCCACACCGTTCAACTCGTGGCTGTTACGGCCGGAGGACCGGCAGGAAGTGCTCGCGGAGCCGGCCGTTTTCGCCAGCTACTACTATTATCCGACGGCCTTGCCAAGATACGTACACGTTGGCGTGGTTGAGAGCGTGGATCTACTACGTAGGCTCGGTCGCCCCGTTCTTGTCGAACTAATCCGCTCCCACGGTGGCAAGCTGGCCGAGCTCATACGCGGCCTGATCGCCGCCAGTCCCAAAACCGGGCCACCTGGTGCCCGGGAGCTAGAAGAGTACGTGCGGGCGAGGCTGGGCGACGACGATCCGGTCACCTCGCTGGTGCGATACGCGCTGCTGCTACGAAACCCCGTACCTGCACGGCGCCGGAGGCGACCCTCGGCGCCGACCGACAGGGCTGCCAATATCCATGCTCGTTACGCTCTCCCGGCAGGGCTGCGGATGCTCCACAACGTCCACGACTGCGCCGAGGTCATGGAATGGCTGTCGGATGGGAGTCGGCCGGTCGACGCGGCGCACCTGCCACGCACCAGTTACGTGCTGCTGCCCGGCGAGGAGCGGCCCGCACAGGTCGCCCTCGGTGTCACTGCGCTACTTGACCTGGTCGGAGCCGGCTGCAGTCCGCACGACGTGGCAGTGTCGGTCGGTGCCATCGGCGACGACCTGACCGAGCAGTGGTTGGCTGACCTCGTTGATGCTGGGCTGCTCATAGCTGCCGACGTGGACGAATCGGTCGACGCCAACTGACTTGTGGTCCGTAACGGACCTGACCCAGGCGTTCCACATGGCTGCCCCGGTGGATTTCGTCGCGGACGCGCTCGGATCTGTAGGGCAAGCGCTGATCCATCAGTACATCGGCCCATACGGGCCCAACACATCAGCGCTACCCACTCGCTCGCGCAGGCCCCCGCACCTCGGTGCCCAGTTGGTGGATCGTGCCCGGCACGCCCTCGCGTTCACGTGCGCTCCGGGGCCCGGCACCGTGCGACTGCCGCAACTGCTCCGAATGCTGGATCTCGGCGACGTGCTGGACTTGGGCTGAGGCACCGGCGGACCGCTCGTCGCTATGGCGGCCGAGCCGCGTTTCCGTGGCTGCGGGATCGACCGAACCCAGGCGATGATCAGTATCGCCGAGCAGCGCCTGCGGACCGCGGGCGTAGGCACCGACCGTATCCGACTGTATGTAGGAGATGCCATCACCCTGAGTGCGGTCGTGCCAAGCGACGTGCTGCCGACAGTGACGACAAGGCCGTGACGCTGACAATGCACCGGTCAGGAAGGCCATGACCCACGCCGGTTCATGGCCTTCCGCCGATAGCCGTGGGAATCTATGTGATTTGAGTGGGCGCTCGAACAGGCAGTCTGAGAGGTGTGCTGCTCGATCGCTGGTGGCGTCGTCAGTCGATCTTGATGCCTCTATACACAGCGAACCACCCGAATTCAAGTGCGCCCACGTCGGACTGGGTGAAAGCTCCGCCAAAGATGAGTTCCGGTGGGTGGTTGTCTCCCAGGTGGCCCGTGTACGTCTGGGTCACGTCGCCAGGCAGTTGACGATTGAGGACTATCTCTCTGGCTCCCGGACTCCAGGTGCCGGTCCAAAGGTCTTTGCGATTCACATCATCGAAGCTGACTTCCAGCTCGACGGGGCCGTTGTCGGCTGCCGCGAATATCGTCATTGTGCCGGGAGATCCGTTACCGTTGATCAGCCAATTCCCTATGAGATCTTTACCGCTCGCCATCGTTCACCTCCCGAAACGTCGTGTTCGTCTGTCCCCGATTGTGTGGCGCAGCGCGCGCCCCCTGCTTCCCGGTAGTGGGGCGTTGAGGTGGGAAAGGATTGGGCGCGGAGGTGCAGGGTCAAGCACGGTACACTTATTCATGGCCAATGAGGACGACGGTATAGCCACCTACAAGCTCTTCGTCAATGCGTTGCCTTGTTCGGATTATCTGGGCTTCGCCAGGTTTGAGGTCTGGTATGTACGCGTGGAGTGGGATGTGTAGTTGGTCGCATCCTCGATAGAATTGCTGGCGTTGTCGCAGTAGTTTGCTCCGCTCGGCGGGTACAAGAATTTCTGGGTCCGGGAGGGTGACATCGACGGGTGTCGGGTTTAGCAGGCCGGCGGCGGCGGTGCTCGACGGAGTCCGGAGGCGGGTGTTGCGACTTCCTGCGTACAGTTGAAGCCACTCCATCGTTCCGGGCGGCTCGACCACGACGTCCACGTCGGCTTGGCCCGGAGTGGCATACCAACCCAACTGCAAATCGACGGTCGCCTGTGCGGGTGACGCTGCCTGTACGACCGCGATGTTGCGTTGTCCAACGTGGCGATCCGTGGACGGAGAGAATGAGTTCAGCGCGACGGGGTCGAACATCGTATCGCCGGCGCGGACGACCAGGCACTCATGTCCGTTGTTGAGGAACTCCGGTATCCAGGTGGTGGGGCATTTCACGACGGCGTGTGCGCCCCGGCTCAGCCAGGTGCCGTACGCCTCGGTGACCTCACGCCACTCGGCGTAGACAGTGAAGCGATCCGCTAGGTCGACGTACGTGGCGCCGATGAGGTGGCCCGCCGATCTGGAGAAACCGAGGCTCGGATCGAACCACCAGAATTCTATCCGCACCCGGAACGCGGGTGCCTTGCCCAGGTTCCACACGTGTGCGTACAGCGTGTTGGGTCGGCCGGCCTGTGCCGTCTCGCCCTGGCTGGCCGGGCGGAGTGGTGCGTCGTCGGCGGCTTGGTTGGGCACGACATAGATGTCTGGTGACTCCCAGAAGACCCCGGGCGACGGGCGTTGCCCACGGTCGGCCGAATTCCGCCGGATTAACAGGTACGGTAATAATTCATCCTTGCGCGGACCAAATGTCGGACCGATCCGTCCGACCTCGCTGACCTTGCCGCGGAACCAGGGAATCTCCGAGGGATCTCCGACCGGCGGGCGATCCTGCTGCCATGGAGGAGTATCGGAGGTCTGTGGCTGGAACGGCGGAGGGTGGGGTATGTCGACCGTCCCAGGGGGCGCGGGCGTGTCCGGCGGTGGGCAGCAGGGGCGAGGTGGATGCTTGGTACCTTTGCCGCATTCGCAGGAAACTGATACCCGGACGTCCACGTCCCGGTTGCAGAGGCACCGGCAGGGATGCTCCGAATCGTGATGCTTTCCGCATTCTTCGGCGTCTCCTGGCCTGTTTTGGTGCTCGCAGCTACACCGGTAGTGATACGTCTGATCATTTTCGTATTGGCGGTCGGGCCGGTCTGCGCGTCCTTCGTCATTCACATTCATGGTGTCG
>NZ_JAATVY010000026.1 GCF_011947195.1 Planosporangium thailandense
GACGGCCCGACACGAAAAAGAGGGGCCCCGCGCGGAGCCCCTCTTTTCGTTCACCAACCGATCGTGGAAATCGGCGACGGTGACGGACGAGACGGGTTAGGCGAGCTCGATCGCGTCGTTTACCGCGTAGCGGGGAACAGCGACAACAAACTGGTGGTGCTGGCGGCGACCCGCTGCCGCGGAATGCGTACGGTCAACGGCTGCTGCGGGCTTTCGGCCTGCTCCGTGGCGACGACCGCCTCGGCGGCGAGGCTGGTCTTCGCGGCCACCGCGATGTCGGCGTCCCGCCAGGCGGCACGTTCAGCGACCGAAGCCTGCCGGTACGCGTGCAGCAGGTGATCGCGGACGGCGAGGAGCAGCAGCGTCTCCAGTTCCACCGGGTGGCGACCGGGGTCGAACCCGTTGCGGCCCGCGACGATGTCCGCCAGCTGTTGGGCCGACAGCTCACCGCGGCGGTAGGCCCCCCGCGCCGCCCGCTGCAGGAAGGCCAGTCGCTCGGACCGTTCCTCCTCGTCGGGTTCGGTGTCAGCGGTGGCGAACGCGGCGGCTCGCAGCGCCCGGTTCGCGGCTGCGTCGGCGGCTTCAAAGGCCTGCCATGCCTTCTGAGTGGCGGCGTCGGCGGCGACCCAGGCGGCGTGGCGGCGCTGTGCGGTTTTCGCAGCGCTGGCGGCGGCCACGGCAAGCTCTTCCGCGCACCTGCGCCGCGCCTCGTTGCGGGCGTGGCGCAGCTTTGCCGCGCTGGCGCGTACCCGTGCCAGCAGGAAGCGTTCCCGCCAGCCGGGAGCGAACATCATCGCGAACCCGATTGCGGCCAGGGCGATGAGGACGGCCCAGACACCTAGGGCGTCGCGGACACCTGTGATGAGACTGTGCTGCGCAGTTTCGAGCATGGGGACCTCGCCGAAGTCGTCGTACCGGACGGGAAAGGGGCGCCGCTGAGCGACGGCGGCGCGAGCTGCCAGAGAGGTAGCTGACCGGATTGCGGCGGTCGGGGCGGGCGTCTGGTAGCGGCCAGCGGGTGCGTGGCCGCCGGGTCGGGACGGGCCGCCGACTAAACCGTGAGGAATGGCGGGGCGCGGGGCCCACGTGGCGTGCGGGACACGCCGGTGAGCGACGCGACGTCACTGTCGACGGCGGCCGCCCCTGGCGGGATGTCCACGCCTGTTTGATCGGCGGAGACGCCCGCCGGGGCGACGTTTGTACGGTCGCCGGTGAGGGACACGAGCGCGGTCGTCGTGCCGGCCCCGGTGATGAAGTGGACCTTGCCGGTGTCGTTGTGCCCGTTGGACGTTGACCGGTCGACTGCTGGCATGCCAGCGGTGGTCAGATCGGTAGCATGCGTGCGGGTGGGCGCGATGCCGCCGGCACGGGTGACCCTCGTGCTGGTGGAACTGACAGCCGGACCCGCATGGCCGCGGGCGTGTCCATTGTGGTGGGCCGGTGCCAGACTGCTTCCCGCGCCAGCGGTCACGGTCAGCATCGTCAGGCCGGCGATCAGGGGACGCAGCCGTCGCGATCCCCACCACCGGCGAAGATGCGAGACGACCACGTATCTAATGTATCGAAACCTGTGTACCGGTGTGCAACCCGTACTCGGCGGTAGTCGTCTACGTCATATGAACGACGGCGCCGCGTCAGCTCCGGGTGAGCGCGGCGCGCGCCACCGGGAAGTTGAAGTACGTGTCAGGGTACGGCTCGTGGCTGAGGGAGTAGTGCCACCACTCTTCGGCGTAGTTCTTGAAGCCGGCGTTGCCCATGAGCTGCTTGAGTAGGAGCCGGTTGGTCATCTGCTGGCCGGTGACCCGTGGGTCGAGCGTGTGTGTCAGCGAGTCGAAGCAGTCGAAGCCCGTACCCATGTCGATGCTGTTGTCCGGGAAGCGCTGGGCCTGCGGCGCGGTGCAGGGCAACAGGTTCTCGCCCGGAACGTACGCGCGCTGCGCACGCGCGGGCAGAGCGACGAGGGTGAGATCCATTGTGCTGCCCCGGCTGTGTGCGGTCGGGCCGGCGATGTACCCCTGGTCGAACAGCACGGACTTGTCGAGCGTCGGGTAGAACTCGGCCTTCATCTTCTGGTCCTCGAGGCGCTTGCCCCAGTTGATGAAGTCGTCTACCGCCCGCTGCGGCCGGTAGCAGTCGTAGACCTTGAGGCTGTAACCCTTGGCGCGGGCGGCGGTCTGCACCTGGTGCAGCGCTTCGGCCGCCTGCCGGGTCAGGATGCACATCGGCTCCAGGTACCCGACCACGGGCCGGCCGACGAAGTTGTGCGGGGTGGCGTACCGGATGTCCTGCAGGATCGTCGGATCCACATCGGACAGCGCGACGAGACCGGCTGGGGCGTGCACGTCGACGCTGGGCTCCGGCGCGGCGGTGGGGCTCGTGGTCGGGGTGCCGGTGGGCGTGGGCGAGGCGGTCGCGGAGGCGGTGGCCGGCATCTTGGAGAAGGTGGCTGTCGGGGCGGACGTCGGTTTGCCGCAGGCGGTGACCAGGGTGGTGGTAACCGCCGCGGCGGCCAGCAGGGTGCCCAGGGCACGCCCCGTCGTGGGCCGTGCGGCGCGGACGGGTACCTCGCGGCGGTCAGCGGCCGACAGGTCGCTGCGGCCGCCGCGCCGCCAGGTGCGGGGAAGAACCGACATGCCGCGTGTCTACCACGTTGCGCATCCGTACCACTACGGTGCGCCCCGCATACATGGTGTTTCTCATGCCGCCGGGATGGAAACAGTTCGGCCCCGGCGGGTGCCGGGGCCGAACTGTTCCGGAGTGGTGTGAAACGCGTGGTGTGAAAGACGGCGCCTCAGTGCACGCCGGTGATCGCTTTCACGAGGTTGATGCCGAAGTAGATCACGAACGCGGCCGAGACCGCCCACATCAGCGGGTGGATCTGGCGGGCCTTGCCCTGCAGCACCCGGATGACCACCCAGCTGACGAAGCCGGCGCCGATGCCGTTGGTGATCGAGTACGTGAACGGCATGAGCACCATGGTCAGGAACGCCGGGATCGCGATACCGATGTCGGTGAAGTCGATCTCGCGTACCTGCCGGATCATGAGCGCGCCCACGACCACCAGGGCCGGGCCGGCCGCCTCGCTCGGCACCAGCGACACCAGCGGGGTCAGCAGCAGCGCCACCAGGAACAGCACGCCGGTGACGACGCTCGACAGGCCGGTACGGGCGCCGTCGGCGATACCCGACGACGACTCCACGTACGTCGTCGCCGACGAGGCGCTGGCGCCACCGCCGGCCACGGCCGCGATGCCGTCAACGAACAGCACCTTGCCCAGCCGCGGCATGTCGTCGCCCTCGGGAGTGGCCAGGCCGGCCTGCCGGGCGAGGCCGACGGTGGTGCCCATGACGTCGAAGAAGTCGGCGAGCACGAGGGTGAACACGAGCAGGACCGCGGTCACCACGCCGACGTGCGCGAACGCGCCGAACGACACCTTGCCGACCAGGTGCAGGTCGGGCCCCTGGAACAGTGGGTGCGGCAGGGTCGGCACGTTGAGCTGCCAGCCATTGGGGTTGGGCTTCCCGTTGATCATCGCCGGTCCCGGCTTCGCCGCCGCGTTGATGATCGCGGCGAGCACGGTGCTCACGACGATGCCGATCAGGATGCCGCCGCGGACCTTGCGGGCGACCAGAAACGCGATGAGCAGCAGGCTGACGATGAAGACCACCGTGGGCCAGCCGCGCAGGGTGCCGTCGGCGCCGAGCTGGACGGGGGGCCCGGACGGGGCCCGGCGGACCAGCCCGCCGTCAACGAAGCCGATCAGCGCGATGAACAGGCCGATACCGGCGGCGATGGCCGCCTTGAGCTCGGCCGGGATGGCGCGGAAGACGGCCTGCCGGAAGCCCGTGACGACCAGCAGGGTGATCAGCAGACCTTCGATGACGACCAGGCCCATCGCCTCGGGCCAGCTCATCTGGGACGCGACGCCGAACGCGACGAAGGCGTTGAGGCCGAGTCCGGTGGCGAGGGCGAACGGCACCCGGCCGAGGAGGCCCATCAGGATGGTCATGACGGCGGCGACCAGCGCGGTCACCCCGGCGACCGGGTGGATGCCCAGGAAGTGGCCGTTCTTGTCCGGCACCGTACCGATGATCAGGGGGTTGAGTACGACGATGTACGCCATCGTCGCGAACGTGGTCAGGCCGGCGAAGATCTCCCGCTTGACGGTCGAGCCGCGCCGGCTGATCTCGAAGAAGCGGTCGATCGCGTTCCCGCCGGTGGCGGGTTCAGGGCTTTGTGCGGAGGATCGCGGATCCTCGGTAGTCACGCTCATGGCGTGGCTTGCTCCATTCCGGGTTCGTTCGTCGGTGGTAAGCCGATCGGGTGGCTGGGGGTAGCCGTCCCGATGCGGTTGGCCCGGAGAACGTCGGGACGGCTCACGCGGCGTGGTTGTCCCACGCAGCGCATGCGGAGCCACCCCACCTCGGGGCGGCTCCAGGCACTACTTTAGCGGCGTGAATGGCCGGCTTGACCTGGGCCGATGGGCCAAATCCTCCGAGTGATCTTGATAACGGGCCGAATGTGCGAGGCCGGACATCCCGCGCGCTGTCGGGTCGGACATCCGCGCGCGGGACCAGTCACACTGAAGTGCCCGCGCGCGGGCGGGCACCGTCGGTCCGGGCGGGAGAACGCGAGCGGAAGCGCGAGACGATCGGAGCTGATCGGCGACCATGAGCGACATGAGGCCCGACGAGTCCGTAGCCGGCGTGCGGGTACTGATCACGGGAGCGACCAGCGGGCTGGGGCGCGCGATGGCCGAGGCGCTCGCCGACGGCGGGGCGCGGGTGGTCATCACCGGGCGCGACGAGTCCCGGGCCGGCCACGCCGCTGAGCAGGTCGACGCCGGCCGGGGGCTGGTCAGCGGCGTAGGCATGGACGTCCGCGACGAGCGCTCGGTGGCCGACGGCGTCGAACGGACCTTCGGCCTCCTCGGCGGGCTGGACGTGCTGGTCAACAACGCGGGCATCGGCATGCGTACCGTCGACCCGGAGTTCCTGACCCGGCCGCGTGGTTTCTGGGAGGTCACGCCCGACGGGTTCCGGGACGTGGTCGACACCAACCTCACCGGGTACTTCCTGGTCGCCCGCGCGGTCGTGTCCGCGTTCCTGGCCACCGGCGCCGGCCGCATCGTCAACATCTCGCTCAACAAGGAGACGATGGTCCGCAAGGGCTTCGCGCCGTACGGGCCGTCCCGGGCCGGAGCCGAGGCGCTGTCCCGCGTCATGGCCGCCGATCTGCGCGACCACGGGGTGTGGGTCAACGTGCTCCTGCCCGGCGGGGCCACCCGTACCGGCATGGTCCCGGCCGGCGTGCCGGCCGAGGTCCGGGAGCGGATGCTCGACGCCTCGGTCATGGCCGCGCCGATCCGGTGGCTGTGCTCACCGGCGGCTGAGGGGGTCACCGACGAGCGCATCGTGGCCCGTGACTTCGACGAATGGCTGCGCGTCCGCCGTACCGACGGATCCGAGCGACGGTAGCGCCGCGGCCGGCGAGCCGGCGGCGGACCCCGCGCGCCCCGGCGGCGCGGACGGTGGCCTACCCGTGACGTGCCCGCGAGTTTATCCACCGGCGAAGGGGTACTGCCGCTTCACCGGCCGAGGGTCACGCCGGATGTCCGTGCCTTGAGCAAGGCGAAAGGGGTACGCGTGGGTGCCGCAGCACAACCGGACGGCTCGGTCGGAGCGCGCGGCCGGGCTCACCGGACCGGGCGGCAGGCACCACGATGGCAGGCATCGGGACGGGCGGCGGCACGGCGGGAGCAGCCGGCCGGGTTCGACGGCGGCAAGCGCAACGTCCTCGGTGTACTCGTCGACGCGCTCGATTACGACGCGGCGACCGAGAAAGTGGTGAGCGCGGCCCGCGAGCGTCGCCCGTTCGCCCTGACCGCGCTGGCCGTGCACGGTGTGATGACCGGCGTGGCGGACCCCGTACACAACGCCCGGTTGAACGCCTTCGACGTGGTGGCGCCGGACGGGCAGCCGGTGCGCTGGGCCTTGAACCTGCTGCACGGCGCCAGACTCCGCGACTGGGTGAGCGGCCCCGACCTGGTGTTACGGGTGCTGCGGCGGATGGCCGACGAGGGGCTGCCGATCTACCTCTACGGGTCCACGCCCGAGACCCTGGCCGCGTTGTCGTCGGCGCTGACCCGGATGTTCCCCGGCCTGCGGATCGCCGGCGCGGAACCGTCGAAGTTCCGCGTGGCGCGGGCCGGCGAGGACAGGGCGATCGCCGAACGGATCAGCCGGTCGCAGGCCCGCCTGGTCCTGGTCGGGCTCGGCTGCCCCCGCCAGGAGATCTTCGTTCACGCGATGCGGTCCCGGCTCGACATGCCACTGATGGCCGTGGGCGCCGCGTTCGACTACCACGCCGGCCGCGTCCGCCGGCCGCCCCGCTGGATGCAGCGGTACGGCCTGGCGTGGCTGTGGCGGCTGATGCTCGAACCCAGGCGCCTGTGGCGCCGGTACCTGGTGCTCAACCCGATGTATCTCGCCCGGCTCGCCGCGCAGAAAGCGGGCCTGTGGAACCCGGACGCCCCACCGCCGACGTACCGACGGGCGGACGTCTTCGCAGTGTGACCTTGTGACAGCGATCGGCTCGGTACGCGAACCAGGCGGATGGACTGGCCGGTAGCGCCGGCCACCATACCGACGAGCAGAGGCCCTATGTGCGGAATCACCGGGATAGTCACTGACCGCGACGCTCAACCCGTGGACGTCCACCGGCTGCAGACGATGTGCCGGAGCCTGCGCCACCGCGGACCCGACGACGCGGGGATCCACGTGGGCGACGGGGTGGGGCTGGCGATGCGGCGGCTGGCCGTCATCGACGTCGCGGGCGGCCGGCAACCGGTGGGGAACGAGGACGGCACCGTGCACGCGGTGTTCAACGGCGAGATCTACAACCACCGGCGGCTGCGCCGGGAACTGGCCCGCCGGGGGCACACCTTCGCCTCCGACAGCGACTCGGAGGTCATTCCACACCTGTACGAGGAGTGCGGTCCGGACTTCGTGGCCCGGCTGGAGGGCATGTTCGCGATCGCGCTCTGGGACGACGTGCGGCGGCGGCTCGTACTCGCCCGCGACCGGGTCGGCGTCAAGCCGCTCTACTACGCCGCGCACGACGGCGGGCTGGTGTTCGGCTCGGAGATCAAGGCGATCCTCGCGGCCGGCGTGAAGACCACCCTCGACGTCCAGGCGCTCAGCTCGTACCTGTCATTGATGTACATACCGGGACCCCGGAGCGTGTACGCGCAGGTCCGCAAGCTCGAGCCGGGCACCGTCCTCCTGTGGCGCGACGGCGCCCACCGCTTGCGCCGGTACTGGGACCTGGCCGAGGTGTCGCGGCGCGACGACCTGTCGGCCCGGCAGGCCCGGGAGATGCTGCGCGGCCTGCTGGTGGACAGCGTCGGCGCGCAGTTGGACGCCGATGTGCCGCTCGGGTTCTTCCTCAGCGGCGGTATGGACTCCGGCAGCGTGGTGGCGGCCGCCCGTGCGGCGCGCCCTGATGCGCCGCTGAAGACGTTCACGGTCGGTTTCGCCGACCGGACCTACGACGAGCGGAGCGCGGCGGCGCTGGTCGCGCGCCGCTTCCGTACCGAGCACGTCGAACTGGCGGTCGAGCCTCGACCCGAGGACGTGGTCGACCGGATCCTGCCCAGCTTCGACGAGCCGTTCGCCGACCCGTCGGCGGTGCCCACGTACTACCTGTGCGCGCTGGCGCGCCAGCACGTCACGGTGGCGGTGAGCGGCGACGGGGGTGATGAGCTGTTCGCCGGATACCTGACGTACAAGGCGGACAAGCTCGCGCGCTACTACCGCGGCCTGCCGCCGGCCGTCACGTCCCGGCTGGTGCCGGCGCTGCTGCGCCGGCTGCCGGCGTCGGACGCCCGGCTGAGCTTCGGCTTCAAGGCCCGCCGGTTCGTCGACAACGCCCTCGAGGACCCCGGCCGGCGGCACTACCTGTGGCGGGTGGTCTGGCGGGAGGCGCACAAGGCCGAGCTTCTCCAGCCCGACGTCTGCGCCGAGGTCGTCGACGCGTACGAGACGTACGAGCCGCACTACCTGCGCGGGGCGTCGTTCGATCCGCTGACCCGCTTCCAGTACGCCGATGCCTGTGTGTACCTGGTCGAGGACGTGTTGGCCAAGGCCGACCGGTTGAGCATGGCGCACGCGTTGGAGGTGCGGGTGCCGTTGCTGGCGACGCCGCTCGTGGAGTTCGCCTTCTCCCTGCCCGGCCGGCTCAAGATGCCCGGGTACCGGCCGAAGCACCTGCTGCGGCAGGCCATGACGGGCGTGCTGCCCCCGGCGATAACCACGATGAGCAAGAAGGGGTTCAACGCGCCCCTGCCCCGCTGGCTCAAACAGGTGTTCCGCCCGCTGGTCGACGAGTACCTGAGCAAGGAGACGGTGCAGCGGCAGGGGTACTTCCGGTTCGACCGCGTGGACGAGATCGTCCGACGCCACATGAGCGGCGTCGCCGAGCACAGTCGGGAGATCTGGACTTTGTTGATGTTCAGCATGTGGGCGGAACAGGAGAAGATGTACCGCTAGCCTCTCGGCCCGCCCCCCGCCGGCCACCGCGTCCGCGCCACCGCGCCACCGCGTCACCGCGTCACCGCGTCGCACTTGGTCCGCACAGCCGCTCACCACCGCAGCGGTTTCGGGAGGTACAGACCGTGAACTATGTGCTGTTTCTGGGATCGCTCGTGCTGGCGCTGGCGCTGGCCCGGCTGGTGCGGTCCGCGGATGATCCCGACGCCTTCGGGCGCACGTGCCGACGCGCCTGGCTGTCGAGCGCGGCGGTGGCGTCGGCGACGTGGTGGTGGCTGTACGTCAACCGCTGGGCCACCTGGTACGGAGCCCTGCTCGCAGTCGCCGGCGGCCTGACCGGCGCGGTGGTCGCGTCTGCGGTCGGCCGGGGCTTCGTCGAGAACAACGCCGCGCCGTCGGCCGCCGTACGGGAGACGGTCCTGGCCTACCACCTCTCCGGCGATCTGAAGTACCCGCGCCCGCCCCGCCCGAAGCGGGCCTTCGATGTCGTCGGCGCCCTGGTCGGCCTCGTGGTCACGCTGCCTTTGTGGCTGGTCATCGCGGTGCTGGTCTGGATCGAGGAGCCCGGTCCGATCTTCTTCATCAAGAACTCGGTGGGCCAGGGCGGCGTGACGTTCCGCCAGGTGAAGTTCCGCAGTATGAGGTTCGGCGCCGAGCGGCTGACCGGCCCGGTGGCCTCACCCGCCGGCGACCCGCGCACGCTCGTGATCGGCCGGCTGCTGCGCCGCTGGCACCTCGACGAGCTACCCGAACTGATCAACGTCCTGGCGGGGACCATGAGCCTGGTCGGTCCGCGGCCGCTGCGCACCGTCCTGGTGGAGGGCAACCTGGCCGAGGTGCCGGGCTTCGCCGAGCGGCACACGGTGAAGCCGGGGATCGCGTGCACCGCCCAGATCGAGAAGTACCACATCGCGCCGGCCGAGCGGCTGGCCAAGGACCTCGCGTACATCAGGAACATGAGCATCGGCCTCGACCTCAGGCTGCTCGCCCGCGCCGTGAGCACGACGCTGCGCGGTGAGCGGCACCGGGGCCAGCCCGGCGATGTCGACGGGCGGCGGGCGCGCGGCGCGGTTCCCTGGTCGACGGGGCCGGTCGGGCACGGCCGGGGGATCGTGCCGGGCTGGAAAGGGCGGCCGACGCGGCCGGCGACCCGGTCCGAGCCCGGGCGCCGACCCGGTCGGCCGGCCCGGACGAGCCCGGCCGCGCCGACGAGAACCCTGCGTACGGGCGGACGCGACTGACGGCGTGACAAACCGGCCTGCTGCCACGAGAGTGAGGGTCGTGAATGTCGAGAGCCCGGAGCAGCGGCTGCCCGGCGGGTTCGTCACGGAGGTCGTCCGCGTCGGCGACACGGTGCGCCGGCAGCCGGCGGGGAACGCGGAGTTCGTCCGGCGGCTGCTGCGCCACTTCGAACGGCACCGCTGGCCTCATGCGCCGCGGTTCCTCGGCGTCGATGCCCAGGGCCGCGAGATCCTCACCTTCATCGACGGCTTCGTGGCCTGGCGGGAGGGCGACCAGCCGCCGGCGGTGCGGTGCGCGGACAGCCTGGCCCGGGTGGCGCGGCTGGTCCGCGAGTTCCACGACCTGACGGCCGGCACCGACCTGGCCGGCGACCGGGAAGTGGTCTGCCACAACGACCTGTCGCCGAAGAACACCGTCTACCGTGACCTGGGCGCCGGGCTGCGTCCGGTCGCCTTGATCGACTGGGACGTCGCCGCGCCGGGGGACCGCGTCCAGGACGTCGCCCACGTGTGCTGGCAGTACCTGAACCTGGGGCCCGACGTCGCGGACACGGCGGAGTCGGCGCGGCTCGTGCGGCTGATCGCCGACGCGTACGGGCTGGCGGACCGGTCGAGCCTGGTGGACGCGATCCTGTGGTGGCAGGACCGGTGCTGGCGCGGTATCGAGGCCGCCGCGGCGGCCGGTGAGCCGGCGATGATCCGGCTGCGTGACCTCGGCGTCACCCGGCGCGTGCGGCTCGCGTACCGATGGACCGCCGACAACCGTGCGCACCTGGGACGGGCGCTCGATTAACATGGTTCGGTGCCCATCCAGGTGACCGACGTGCCCGAGCGGGAACGGTTCGAAGCCCGCGACAGCGATGCCGACGACGCGCTCGCCGGGTTCCTGACCTACCAGGTCACGGGTGCTGTCATCGCCGTCACCCACCTGGATGTCTCGCCCGGCTACGACGGCAGCGGCGTCGACGACGCGTTGGCGCGCGCCGCGATGGACGACGCGCGGGCCCGTCGCCGTACCGTGGTGCCGATCGGCCCGTTCCTGGTCGACTGGGTGGCCAGGCATCCGGAGTATCGTTCGATCGTCGCGCCCGGCACGAAGAAGATCAAGTAAGGTGCTGCGACGGTACGGCGCGCCCGCGTCGTGCCATCGGGGTGACACGGGAGAGGACGCCGCGCACCGGGACGCGGAATCGCAACGGCGGCGTCGTCGTTGACACACCGGGCGACTTGTGCTTGGGCTCCCGCTTCCTGTCATACCTGGCGGCTAGGCTCGCTGGGACGCCCACGGGATTGCCCGCTCGTCTCGACGGCAGGCACCCCGACACGCCACGATCTGGGAGTACGACTCGTTGACTGCGCAGCCCGAGACCCTGTACAGGGCCGACGATCTCACACACCTCGAGGGCCTGGACGCTGTCCGTAAGCGCCCCGGCATGTACATCGGTTCGACCGACAGCCGTGGTGTGGGTCACCTCCTCAACGAGATCCTCGACAACTCCACCGACGAGGGTGTCGCCGGGCACGCCACCCGCATCGAGGTCACGCTGCACGCGGACGGCTCCGTGCAGGTCGACGACGACGGGCGCGGCATCCCGACCGACACCCACGCGAGGTCGGGGATGTCGGGCGTCGAACTGGTGCTGACCCGACTGCACGCCGGCGGCAAGTTCGGCGGCTCCGGCTACAAGACCTCCGGCGGCCTGCACGGCGTCGGCGCGTCGGCGGTGAACGCCCTGTCCCGCCGGTTCGACGTGACCGTGCGGCGCAACGGCAAGGTCCACCAGATGTCGTTCCAGCACGGCGTCCCCGGCGTCTTCGACGGCCCCGGCCCGACGGCGCGGTTCACCCCGCAGCCCGGGCTGCGGGTGGCCGGCAAGATGAAGCGCGGCGAGTCGACCGGCACCTCCACCCGGTACTGGTACGACGCGCGCTACTTCGAGGCCGGCGCGGTCCTGGACATCGAGGGCGTGCGTACCAAGCTGCGCAACACCGCGTTCCTGGTTCCCGGCGTCACCTACGTGCTGCGCGACGCCACCCAGGGCGCGATCAACACCGAGACGTTCGTCTTCCCGCACGGGCTGGTCGACATGGTCGACTTCCTGTCGCCGGCCGGGGAGAAGGCCGTCTCCGGCACGCTTCTGATCACTGGTGAGGGCACCTACAAGGAGAACGCCGCCGACGAGAACGGCGTCATGCAGTCCAACGTGGAGCGGCGCGCCGAGGTCGAGGTCGCGCTCCGCTGGGGGACCGGCTACGAGCGGACGGTGGAGTGCTTCACCAACACCATCCGCAACATGCACGGCGGCACCCATCGCAAGGGCTTCGAGCGGGCCGTGGTGCGTGCCCTGACCGACGCCATCAAGAACAGCCGGGGCCTGCTCAAGCCGAAGGAGGAGCCGCCGGTCCTCGACGACGTCCTCGAGGGCATGACGGCGGTCATCCACGTGCGGATCCCCGAGCCGCAGTTCACCTCCCAGACCAAGGACGAGCTGTCGACCGCGCCGGTCACCAAGGTGGTCCAGACGGTTGTCGAGCAGCACATCAAGGCCTGGGTGGACGACCGCAAGACCAAGGCCGAGGCGCGTACGGTCCTGCAGAAGATCGTCGACGCGGCCCGGGTGCGGCTGACGCAGAAGCAGCAGAAGGACGCCGCCCGGCGCAAGACCGCCCTGGAGGGCGCGTCGATGCCGGCGAAGCTGGTCGACTGCCGGGCGACCGGCGTCGACCGCAGCGAACTGTTCATCGTGGAGGGCGACAGCGCGCTCGGCACCGCCCGCCTGGCGCGGTCGTCGGAGTACCAGGCGCTGCTGCCGATCCGAGGGAAGATCCTCAACGTCCAGAAGGCGAACCTGAAGCAGGTTCTCGACAACGCGGAGTGCTCGGCGATCATCCAGGTGCTCGGCGCGGGCTCCGGGCGCACCTTCGACGCGGGGGCGATGCGGTACGGCCGGGTGCTCATCATGGCGGACGCCGACGTGGACGGCTCCCACATCCGGACGCTGCTGATCACCCTGTTCGCCAAGTACATGCGCCCGGTGATCGAGGCCGGCCGGCTGTACGCGGCCGTGCCGCCCCTGCACAAGATCACCACCAAGGGGCGCAACCCGGAGACCGTCTACACCTACACCCAGGCCGAGATGGTGAGCACCGTCGCCCGCCTGGAGCGGGCCGGCAAGCAGGTCGTCACCCCGATCCCGCGGTTCAAGGGTCTCGGCGAGATGGACGCGGGCGAGCTGTGGGACACCACGATGAACCCCGCCACCCGCGCCGTCCGCCGGATCACGCTCGACGATGTCGAGGCGGCGGAGGAGGTGCTCGAACTGCTCATGGGCGAGAAGGTCGAGCCCCGCAAGAACTGGCTCATCGAATCGGCCAGCCGCGTCGACCAGGAGACCATCGACGCCTGAGCGTCGCGCCCGGCCACGAAAGACGTAGATCGCGAATGACAGAAGAGAGCGCTGAGTAATGGCACGCCGCAACGGCACGCAGCCGAAGGTCGACCTGTCCGCCTTCGATCAGGCGGGGGCGCGGGTCATGGACCACTCCCTGCAGGACGAGGTGTCGAACTCCTACCTGGAGTACGCGTACTCGGTCATCCACTCCCGGGCGCTGCCGGACGCGCGCGACGGCCTCAAGCCGGTGCACCGCCGCATCCTGTTCTCGATGAGCGAGAACGGCTACCGTCCCGACCGCGGCTACGTCAAGTCCGCTCGCGTCGTCGGTGACGTGATGGGTAAGTACCACCCGCACGGCGACTCCGCGATCTACGACGCGATGGTCCGGCTCGCTCAGGACTTCTCCCTGAACGTGCCGTTGATCGACGGCCACGGCAACTTCGGGTCCCCCGACGACGGCCCGGCCGCGAGCCGGTACACCGAAGCGCGCATGTCGCCGGAGGCGATGCTGCTCGTCGGCGAGCTGGGCGAGGAGACCGTCGAGTTCCGGCCCAACTACGACGGCTCGCTGGAAGAGCCGTCCGTGCTGCCCGCGGCGTTCCCCAACCTGCTCGTCAACGGCACCTCCGGCATCGCCGTCGGCATGGCGACGAACATGATCCCGCACAACCTCGGCGAGGTCGTCACGGCCGCCCGGTGGCTGATCACCCACCCCAACGCGACGCTCGACAAGCTCATGGAGTTCGTCCCCGGCCCGGACCTGCCGACCGGTGGCCTGCTGCTGGGGCTCGACGAGGTGCGCAAGGCGTACGAGACGGGCCGCGGCGTCGTGCGGATGCGGGGCAAGGTCGAGATCGGGCCGTTGCCGGGCAGCCGGGGCCGGCAGGCGATCACCGTGACGGAGCTTCCGTACGGCGTCGGCGCGGAGAAGGTCATCGCCGCGATCACCAACGAGGTCAACAAGACCAAGCGGCTGTCCGGCATCGCCGACGTCAAGGACCTGACCGACCGGGAGAACGGCACCCGTCTCGTCGTCGAGTGCAAGGTCGGGGTCAACCCGCAGGCGCTGCTCGCGGACCTCTACCGGCTCACGCCGCTGGAGCAGTCGTTCGGCATCAACAACCTCGTGCTCGTCGAGGGGCAGCCGCAGACCCTCGGGCTCAAGGAACTCCTCGAGGTGTTCCTCGCCCACCGATACGACGTGGTGACCCGGCGGACGACCTTCCGGCGTCGCAAGCGGCAGGAGCGCCTCCACCTGGTCGACGGCCTGCTGATCGCGCTGCTCGACATCGACAAGGTGGTCCGACTGATCCGCGCCAGCGAGAACGCCCAGGCCGCCAAGGACGGGCTGATGCGCGAGTTCACGCTGTCGGAGATCCAGGCCACCTACATCCTCGACACCCCGCTGCGCCGGCTGACCAAGTACGACCGGCTGGAGCTGGAGACCGAACAGGAGAAGCTGCGCAACGAGATCGCGGAGCTGTCGCGGATCCTCGACGACGAGTCGGTTCTCAAGAAGGTCGTCTCCGACGAACTCGCGAAGGTCGCCAAGGAGTTCGCCACGCCGCGACGGACCACGCTCATCGACGGTGACCTGAAGGAGGTGCTGGCCGCGTCCGCGCCGGCCGGGCCCCTCGAAGTCGCCGACGACCCGTGCCAGGTGATCCTGTCGTCGAGCGGCCTGGTCGCCCGGACCGCCGCCGAGTCCGAGGAGGCGACCGAGGGGCGCCGCCGCAACGGCCGGACCAAGCACGACGCCATCCGGGCGGTCGTCCACACCACGGCCCGCGGGCAGGTGCTCGTGGTGACGAGCACCGGGCGGGCGTTCAAGGTCGACGTGCTGCCGCTGCCGGTACTGCCGGAGCAGGCCGGCACGGTGTCGCTGCGGGGCGGCATGTCGGCCAGCGAGCTGGTGCCGCTGGAGCCGGGGGAGCGGGTCGTCGGCCTGGCGCCGCTCGGTGCGCAGGCCGCCGGATCACCGGGGCTGGCGCTGGGCACCCGGCAGGGCGTGGTGAAGGTGACGGCGCCGGAGTGGCCGGTGCGCTCCGACGAGTTCGAGGTGATCGGGCTCAAGGACGGCGACGAGGTGGTGGGCGCGGTCTGGCTCACCGACGGTGCCGAGACCCTCACGTTCATCTCGTCCGACTCGTCGTTGCTGCGGTTCGCCGCGAAACTGGTCCGGCCGCAGGGCCTCAAGGGCGGCGGGATGGCCGGCATCAACCTCGGCGCCGAGGCGGAGGTCGTCTTCTTCGGCGCGGTGCGCACCGACGACGCCGAACACGGCGAGCCGATGGTGATCACCTCGACCGGCCAGAGCGTGAAGGTCACGCCGTTCGTGGAGTACCCGGCCAAGGGCCGGGCCACGGGCGGGGTCCGTTCCCACCGCTTCCTCAAGGGCGAGGTCGGCCTCGCCGTGGCCTGGGTCGGGCCGCGACCGGCGGGCGCGACCGACACCGGTGACCCGGTCGAGCTGCCACCGGTCGACTACCGCCGTGACGGCTCCGGCATGGCCGCCGCGTCCCCGGATGTCGTGGGCCGCCTCATCGAGCGCGGCTGACCTGCGCCGCCGACAGTGGGCCCCGGGGGCCGAGGTGATGATCTGACCTGGTCGTCGCCCCCGGCCCCCGGGCGTTTCTGTGATCCCTCGGCAAGCGCCGTGCCGACCACGGCGCGCAGCCGCACCGGCCGGCGGAAAGTGTCGGTGGTCGTCGATAGCGTCCATAGTGACCGTCGACGGAGGGAACCCCATGAACGCCACCGGGACCGCGATCACCGGCGAGCGCGCCGACCTGCTCGAGGTGTTGGCCAAGCACCGCTTCTTCCTGCGGCACACCGTGCGGGACCTCACCGACGAGCAGGCCGCCCAGCGCACCACCGTGAGCGAGCTGTGCCTCGGTGGGATCGTCAAGCACGTGGCGGACGCCGAGCGGATGTGGGCGAACTTCATCCTCGAGGGCCCGCTGGCGATGCCGTCCTGGACCGACCCTTCGGTTGTCGAGCGCTATGCGGACGGCTTCCGGATGCTCCCCGGGGAGACCCTCGCGGGGCTGCTCGAAGGGTACGACGCCGTGGCCCGGCGCACCGACGACCTGGTGCGGACGCTGCCGGACCTCGACGCCGCCCAGCCGTTGCCGGAGGCGCCGTGGTTCGAGCCCGGTGCACGCTGGTCGGCGCGGCGGGTCCTGTTGCACATCATCGCCGAAACGGCGCAGCACGCCGGGCACGCCGACATCATCCGCGAAGCTCTCGACGGGGCGAAATCGATGGGCTGAGGACTGCCGGATCTCCCGGCGCAGCCGTGGGCCTCCACCACCCACGGGGAGAGGTCCCGTCCCGGCCGAACCTGGTCGGGCGGGATCGGTTACGGCTGCGTCACCAGGGTCCGGTACTCCTGCGGAAGCTGTGCGGTGGTGTCCCGGAACTCCTTCTCGCCCACCACCTCGCGTAGCGTGGCCATCACCGCTTGGGCGTGCGCAAGCGCGTCCTTCCGTGAGGTGCCTTCGAGCCGCGTGATCTCGTTGAGGAACTCGTCGAAGGTGAGCGGCAGCGCCCGGCCCTCGCTGCGGGCCAGGCCGCGGTCGAGCGCGGGGTACAGGTCACGGGGCAGGAAAGCCCGCAGGTCGTTGATCTGTCCGGCGCTGACCCGGACCGCCAGCTCTTCGAGCACGGACTCCAGCGCCTTGCGGGCGTTGTCGCGGTCGAGTCCGGTATGGTCGGCCACGCGGTTGACGATCTCGTCGAGCGGCCACGGCCTCCCGGCGTACGCGCGCACCTCCGGTCCCGGCCGGGGCGGCGCCTGCACCTCGGCCGCCTCCAGCAGCGGCCCGAAGTCCTTGGGCAGCTGCGAGCCCATGTCGAAGAATTCCTTGGGCCCCAGCGACGTCCAGAGTGCCGAGAGCACAGCGCGGGCCACCCGCTCGGCGGTCTCCCGACCTCCGCCCGTCCGCTCCTCGACGCGGCGGAGGAAGTCGTCCAGCCCGAAGGTGGCGGTCGGGCCCTCGCGCTGCAGGCACGGCCGTAGCTCCTGGGGAAGCCGTGGGGCCAGATCTTCCAGTTCGCCCTTTGAGACGCGCTGCGAGAGCGTTTTCAGCGTGAAGCAGGTGATGTCCGCGGCCCGACCGGGTGGGATGTCGGTCAGTTGCTCGACCGTGGTGAGGAAACCTTGATAGTCCATTGCCGGTCCTCCTGACTGCCGGCCGTGTCCTAGGGTCCAATCTAGGTGCAGCCCGGTGACGGGCTTCGTCGGCCTCGTACGCCCCGGTTGTGACGGCCGGGACAGGTGACGGGGGACGTGGCTGCGGTGCGCCGCCAGCGATCGGCGCGGGTGCGCCGCCAGCGATCGGCGAGTCGCCGGCGTGCGAACCCGGAGGAGATGGGGGAGCCGACCGGAAAGCCGCCCCGGCAGCCGGTTTCCCGTACGCCTGAGCCGATCGTGGCGGCCGACGTTGACGCCCACGGCACTGGTGGTCGCTGACGCCACGCTACCGACGACGGTGGATGGCACGGTCCTGACTGGCGGTCGGTGTCCCGCCCTGGAATCGTCAACTATGGGTTGACGCGATGGCATCGTCAACCTATGGTTGACGCATGGCCGAACCAGTACGCGCAACCCACGCCGTCCGCCTCGACGACCTGATCGAGGCGATCAAGAAGGTGCACGCCGACCCGCTCGAGCAGCTCTCCGACGCGGTCATCGCCGCCGACCACCTCGGGGAGGTCGCCGACCATCTCATCGGACACTTCGTCGACCAGGCCCGGCGGGCGGGCGCGTCGTGGACCGACATCGGTCGCAGCATGGGGGTGAGCAAGCAGGCCGCCCAGAAGCGCTTCGTGCCCAAGGCGTCCGATCTGGATCCGCAGGAGGGATTCAGCCGCTTCACCCCGCGAGCCCGCAAGGTGGTGATCGCGGCGCAGAGCGAGGCGCGCGCCGCCGGCAATGCCGAGATCCGCGTCGAGCACCTGGTGCTCGGTCTGATCGGCGAGCCCGAGGGGCTCGCTGCGAAGGCGATCGTCGGACAGGGGATACCGCTGGAACGGGTGCGCGAGGTGGCGACGAAGACCCTGCCGGCCCCCACCGACAAGGTCCCCGATCTCGTCCCGTTCGACGGGCGGGCGAAGAAGGCCCTGGAGTTGACGTTCCGGCAGGCCCTACGGCTGGGGCACAACTACGTCGGCACCGAGCACATCCTGCTCGCCCTGCTGGAACTGGAGGACGGCACCGGAGTGCTCGGGGGTCTCGGCGTCGATCCTGCCCGGGCCGAGGCCGACATCGCCGCCGCGCTCGCGTCGCTGTCCTGAATTGTGCTCCACACCGGGCTGCGTGGAACCTGACTCCACGCGGCCCGGCCGGAGCGTGTCCGGCCGCAACGGCGAGGTCCGGTATTGCGGGAGGGTCCTGATAGGACCTAATCCCAGCCGGAGATCCGCCACTCGTTGCCGGTCTTGGTCAGCCGGAGCGTCTTGCCGTCGGTGGCGTGGAAGGCGGCGAGCGAACGTACCGCGCTGCTGCGCGGCGCCGGGCTGCCCTTCACCCGGACCGTCACCGTCTTGTACGTCTTGACGTCCCGCGTATAGACCAGGGCGTCGGTCTTGCCCTTGTAGACGACGTGGCCGACGCTGACGTGCTGGAGCTCCCTCAGCTCACTCACGGGTATCCCGCCCAGCCGCTGGCGCAGTGTCGCCGGGCAGTCGCCGAGCTGCCGCCGCAGGTTGTCGGTGAACAGCTGGCAGGCGGCGGAGTAGTTTTCGTCGCCGAGATCGTGGAAGTAGTTCTCGGCCGGCCCGGCGGCGTAGCTGTTACTGCGGGAGCAGCCGGTCGCGGCCAGCACGGTCACGGTCATCGCCACCGGCAGTGCCAGGGTCGTTCGTCGCATCGCCGCCGGTCCTCGTGGTCGGTGTCGGGCCCAACGCGCATGTCCCGCTGCGCCCGGTGCGACGCGACCGGAGCGGATACCACCGTGGAGGCCGCGCGGCGTACCGGCCGGCGCAGCAGTGGACAGGCCGCCTAAGAGTAGCGGTGTTCCGCCAGCCCGCCAGGTGGCTGTGAACGACGGCCGCGATGCGGCTGCGAACGATGGCCGCGATGCTCTAGAAGCTGGCCCGCGGGGCGCCCCTGCCCGGATCGATCCTGGCCGTACCCTTGGCGTTCGGCCGCACGTCGAAGTCGAAGATCTCGGTCGGGATGTACACGGTCGCGCACGAGTTGGGGATGTCCACCACCCCGGAAAAGCGCCCCTCGATCGGGGCCGCGCCCAGCAACAGGTAGACCTGCTCCGGGGTGTACCCGAACCTGGTCAGATAGTCGATGGCGTGCAGGCAGGCCCGCTTGTACGCCAACTGCGAGTCCAGGTAACGCTGCTCACCCTCCGGCGTCACGGACAGGCCGGAGAAGGCCAACCACTGGCAGTACCGCGGATCGGTGTTGCCCGGCAGGAAGATGGTGTTCTCCGATACGCCGTACCTGTTCATACCGTCCTTGATCAGGTCCATGTGGAAGTCGATGTACCCGCTCATCTCGATGGCGCCGCAGAAGGTGATCTCACCGTCGCCCTGCGAGAAGTGGAGGTCGCCCACGGAGAACTTCGCGCCGGGCACGTAGACCGGATAGAAGGCCCGCGTTCCCTTCGTAAGATTCTTGATGTCCTGGTTTCCGCCGTTCTCCCGGGGCGGCGCGGTGCGTGCCGCCTCCCGCGCCACTCGGTCGAACTCGTCGCCGGACAGCGTGCCGAGGATCGCGTCGCGGGGTTCCGGCGGCAACGCGAGCGGAGGCACCCGATCGGGATCGGTCGCGATCAGCCTGGCTTCCCGCTCGTTCCACCTGGCCAGCAGATCGGCCGACGGCGCTGTCCCCATGAGCCCCGAGTGGATCATCCCGGTGAACGTGACGCCCGGGACGTGCCGCGACGTCGCCTGCTGCCCGCGGAAGTCCCAGACCGCCTTGTAGGCGTCGGGGAACTCGTCGGTCAGGAACCCGCCGCCGTTGCGCTTCGCGAAGATCCCCGTGTACCCCCAGCCCATGCCGGCGAGCGGGCCGGAGTCCTCCGCCATCGGGCCGACGTCGAGGATGTCGACGATGAGCAGGTCGCCCGGTTCGGCGCCGTCGACGGCGAACGGCCCGCTGAGCGCATGCACGATGGACAGCGGGGCGTCCCGCACGTCCTCGGCCGAGTCGTCGTTGCGCATCCATCCGTCGAACCACTCGCGGCAGTGCACCCGGAACGTCTGACCGGGTCGGACGGTGGCGACCGGCGGGATGTCGGGATGCCACCTGTTGTGGCCGACCTTCTCCTGGTCGGTGAACTTACGCGTCGGATCCAGCCGGAACAGTACCTCGGGCATCGCGGTGTCCCTTCCGGAGCGACGCGGTGGGAGTGGGGGGAGGTCTCGTCAGGGGCGGGGCAGGCGAGCCAGCGCCGGGCTGGCCTGACGACGCCGCGCCGGTCGCGGCCGCGGGGGAACGCTCGTCACCACCTCGGGTGTTTCCGCGCTGCGCTCGGTCCGGTCGATCGCGGCGGCCAGCGACTGCGGCGTACGTGTGAGCAGGGGCGCGGAGAACACCCTGGCGGCGTCCGCCCCGCACGCGGAGCAGGTGACCCGCGCGGCCGCCGCGCCGATCGGGAACCGGACCTCGAAGTCGCCGTCGCGTGGACAGCGGTACTCGTACGTCGCCACCGGCAGGGTGCTTTCCCGGTCCGGCCCGGCTAAACCAGGGGCCGCCCTCGGCGCGCTGATTGGCGATTGCCCGTTCTGGGCACCACCCGGAGCGTGAATCCCGTCGACCGGACCATGCGGAGGATCGACAGCGCCCAGCGCCGTTCGGGCCTCGTGGCCTTCGCGTACGCGGTGTTCAAGAAGTTCGGCGACGACCAGGCCGGCAACCTGGCCGCGTTGCTCGCGTACTACGCGTTCGTGTCGATTTTCCCGCTGTTGCTGGCCTTCACGACCGTCCTCGGGTACCTGCTCAGAGACAATCCGTACCTGCAACAGCGGTTGGTGCACTCCGCGCTGGTGGAGTTTCCGGTCATCGGCGATCAGATCAGGACCGCCGGGCTGCGCGGGCACTGGTACGTGCTGGTGACCAGCGTGCTCGTCAGCGTCTGGGGCGCGCAGGGTGTCGCCACGGCCGCCCAGAACGCCTTCAACGGCCTGTGGAGCGTGCCGTACGCGCGGCGGCCCGGCTTCCCGGCCTCGCTGGCGCGCAGCTTCGGCCTGCTCGGCGTGATGGGGCTGGCCGTGCTCGTCACCGGCCTGCTGTCGGGCGTGGGCGGTGGCACCGGCTCGATCGGCGTGCTGCTGCGGATCGCGGCGTTCGCCGTCTCGGCGGTGTTCAACATCGGTATCTTCCTTCTCGGGTTCCGGCTGGCCACGGCGCCGGAGGTGCGCTTCCGTGACCTGGCGGCCGGCGCGGTCTTCTCGGCCGTCGTCTGGCAGGCGCTGCTGGCCATCGGCACCGTGCTGGTGGCCCACCAGATACGCCATCAGCAGGCGCTGTACGGCACGTTCGGGGTCGTGCTCGGCCTGCTCGCGTGGCTGCACCTGCAGGCGCGGCTCATGCTGTACGCGGTGGAGGTCGACGTGGTGCGCGCCCGCCACCTGTGGCCGCGCAGCGTGGTCGCGCCGCCGCTGACCCGCGCCGACCGGGCGGCCTACCGGGCGTACGCGGAGAGCACCCGGCGCCGGCCGGCCGACGAGCAGGACGTGGAGGTCCACTTCGCCGGCGACGCCCCGACGGACGTGGGGTGATCCCCCCGCCGTCCGTCGTGGTTTCAGCCGGCGGTGGCGGGTAGGTGCCGACCGACGACGAGGAAACCGGGGGTCGTCATGACCCAGAAGAAGGCCGGCGTACGCACCGGTGAGGCCACCTCGAAGACCCTGAAGTACGCCCAGGTGGTCAACTCACCTGACGAGATACCCGACGAGCCCGGCAAGAGCCTGGTCACCACGAACCACGAGGTGATCCGGAAGTGGGCGGAGGAGCGCGGAGCGGTCCCCGCCACCGTCGCCGGCACCGAACACGAAGGCCGCCCCGGCGTGCTGAGGTTCGACTTCCCGCCGCTCGGCGCCGACGACCGGCTCCGCCAGGTCGGTTGGGACGGGTGGTTCGGCACCTTCGACGGCCGCGGCCTCAAATTCATCTTCCAGGAGAAGCTTGCGAACGGCCGGCAGAGCAACTTCTTCCGGCTGGAGAACCCGGAACGGGAGGACGCCTGATCGCGGTGCTGTCCGCGTCCGCGTGATCCCGCCCCGGGTTTTCCCGAGGTGCCGCAGGCACCCGGTCAGGCGCGCGATGCGATGGGCGCGGCGGTGACGGTGCGGTTGCGGCCGGCTTCCTTGGCGGCGTACAGGGCCCGGTCGGTGGCGAGCGTGAGGTCGTCGGGCGTGTCGACGTGGTCGGGGAGCAGCGCCCCACCGACCGAGACCGTCACGTTGATGAGTGTCTGTGCGTCAACCGCCATGGGCGTGTTGGCCATGCAGCGGCGGATGCGTTCGGCGACGTCGGCGAGGTCCGCGTCGTTGACCTGCGGCAGGAGAACTGCGAACTCTTCGCCGCCGTAGCGGGCGACGATGTCGCCGGGTCGCACCACGGCCTTCAGCCGGTGCGCGACCTCGCACAGGACCCGGTCGCCGCCGTGGTGACCGTGGGTGTCGTTGACGTGTTTGAAGTGGTCGACGTCGAGCAGGAGCAGGCCGAGCGACGCATTCTGGCGGCGGGCGCGGGCGGTTTCGGTGTCGAGTGCCTGCTGGAGGAACCGTCGGGTGCGCAGGCCGGTGAGGGCGTCGGTGATGGCCATGTGGCGCTGCGCCTGGATCAGGACGGCCATGCGGGCGATGACCAGCAGGAAGAGGGCGATGCAGCCGGTGGTCACCAGCGGGAGGAACGTCGGCGCGTGGCGCAGGTACTGCACGAGCTCCGCGGTCGGGGCCAGCACGGCGGCGACGGCGAGCACCAGCAGCCGGCCGGCGGTGGCGTCCGGACCGGCGGCCGGCGAGGGCTCCGCCACGCGGGTCATGGAGGCGTGCAGGCCGGAGGCGCCCATCAGCGCGTAGCACAGCATCCACCCCGCGTCGGTCCAGCTGCCGTCGAAGTAGGTGCCGAGCAGGGTCTGCACGCCGTACACGGTGTCGGTCAGCAGGCTCGCGGCCAGGCCGGCGGAGAGTAGCCAGAACGCCGTGGTGCGGACGCCGGCGCCGAGCACGAGCCGGGCGGCGACCGCGAGCAGGAGCAGGTCTCCGAGCGGGTACGCGACCGCCGCCGCCCGGTCGAGCGGAGTGAGGTCGGTCGCGAGCGCCGATGGGCTGATCAGGTAGATCCACGACAGCAGCGCCGCGCTGACGGTGATGATGGTGGCGTCGATGATGCTCGGGGCGTCCCAGCCGGGGGTCCGGCGGCGGACCATCAGCATCAGGCCCACGGCCTGCACCGGGAATGCGGCCAGCAGGAGCGGGTCGGCGGCGGTGACGCTGGCGTCGCTGTGCAGGAGCAGGTGGATCACGTCGTACGTGATCTCGCCGGCGGCGGTGAACGCCTGCCCGGCCGCGATCACCAGCCAGGGCGTGCGTGCGGGTGGCCGGTGCCGCCGTACGCCGAGCAGGAACGCCGCGACGGACCCGCAGACGACCACGCCGTACGTGATCGTCTGCAACGAGGCGCCGACCGGCCCGGCCAGGGGCACCAGGTAGTAGACCCCGGCCAACACCACGACGGAGGCGATGAACCCGGCCCAGGCCGGCGGCCGGCGCCACCCGGACAGCATCGACGGCCCGGCCACGGTGGTGGCGTCGCGGGCCGGCAGTTCACTCGTGGTCATCGGCCCTCACCTGAGCGTACGAATACCGTTGTCGACGATTACGAGGCTGAGGCGCCACCGGTGCGGCTCGGTTGCGCCGGCAGAGCGAGCAGGTCAGGATCGCTCGGCAGATACCGCACGAACTGCGATCGCGGAACCGTACGAACGGCTGGATCTTATGCCTGAATGTCCCAATAGGGACCAACCGTTTCTTTTCGTTACGTCTACGGCGGCCGGGCTGAACGGCGTCGCCTGGTAACTGAGTGGTGTGCAGGGGAGACGGAAAAGTGGATGTTCTGGTCACCGACGATCGGGTGAACGGTGCGACGGTCGTCGCCCTGGTCGGGCAGCTCGACCTCGATACCGCCCCGCTGCTGTACGCCACGTTCGAACGGCTGCGCGCCCGGTCGGTCACCCGCGTCGTCGTCGACCTCGGCGCGCTGACCTACTGCGACTCCACCGGGCTGTCGGCTCTCGCGCTCGCCAGCAACCACTGCGTCGAAGCCGGCGGGTACCTGCGGCTGGCCGTGCTGAACCCCTTCGTTCTGCAACTGGTGACCGCCCTCGGCATCGCGCGGACCGTGCCCATCTACCGCACCGTCGACGCGGCCCTCGCCGGCGACCTGGATGGCCTCGTCGCCGTATCGTGCAGGCAGAGCCCCTGGACAGTGCCGAGCCAGCCGGGCATACCGAACCGGCGGCTCGCGGTGGCGTCGACCGGGCGTGGCGCGCCAGCACGCCCGAATGTCGCACCGCACGCCCGGAGGCCGGTGCCGGCGCCAGCGGTATCGGCTGCCGGCTGGCGCTGACGGGCACCGCTCCCACCCACCGCTCCGCCGCCGACGTCTTTGCCTCAAGTCGTCCCGCACCGCGCCGATCCTGCGTCCGGCCGTCGTGCGACGTGGGGAGGTGAACGGGTGGCGTCAGATCAACCGGTGATCCGGCCGCGGTGGATCCACGCCGGCTGGCCGACGGCTGTCCTCGTCTTCGCCACCGCGTACGTTCTCCTGCCCGGCCTGGCGCGCGACTGCGTCTTCCTGCTCGGCAACCTGCTGCCCATCGCCGCGATCGTCACCAGCCTGCGGATCTACCCGCTGACCTACCGCCTGCCGTGGTACCTGGCCGGCACCGGCGTCACCCTGATGACCGTGCCGAACGTGGTGTGGATCATCCAGGTGGACCTCCTGGGTCGGGCGAGTGCGACGCCGTGGGGGTACGTCGCGCTCGCCTGCGGGCATCTCACCCTGCTCAGCGGCAGCGTCGCCATCGTCCTGCGCCACGCGCCGACCGACCCCGGCGGTGTCATGCACGCCGCCCTGGTCGGCCTCGGCCTGTCCGGTCCCATCTGGCAGGTGCTGGTGCGCCCCGGGCTGGTTGCCGCGGGCGTTCCACCACTGCGCCGGGGCGCGCTGCTGATCATCGTCGTGGCGCTCATGACCCTGCTGGGCACGCTGCTGCGGGTCCTGAAGACGACGGTCAAGGCGAGGGCCAACCTCTACTTCTTCATCCTGGCCATGGCCGGCGGTATGGCCGCGGTCGTCGCGATGGCACTCACGGCAGGCCCGCACCGGACGACCGCGACACTGCTGGCCGAATCGCTGTGGTTCACCGCGTACTTCGGCTGCGCGGCGGCTGCCCTCCATCCGTCCGTCGTCGACCTGACCACGCCGGACGGCGTACACCCCGACGACCTGTCCGCCCGCCGGATGCTCAGTACCGCCGCCGTGCTCAGCATGCCCGCGTTGACCGCGGGCGTCACTCTCGCCGTCGGCGGCTCGCCGGACGTGCTGATGCTGATCGTCAGCACGCTGGTGTGCATTCCCCTCCTGCTGGTCCGGTTCTGGAACCTGGCCGTGCGGCGGATGAAGGCCGAGCAGGCCCTGGCCCACCAGGCCAGTCACGACGAGCTGACGGGCCTGCCCAACCGCCGCACCCTGCTGGAGGAGGTCGACGCGGCGATGCGGCGGCTGCGCGCCGGAGCGCTTCCGTCCGTCGGCGTCCTCTTCTGCGACCTCGATGGATTCAAGCCGATCAACGACACTCTCGGGCACCAGGCCGGCGACGATGTCCTGCGCGTGGTCGGGCACAGGCTGCGGCAGTGCGTGCGCGGCGCGGACGTCGTCGGGCGCTTCGGCGGCGACGAGTTCCTCGTCGTGTGCGGCGGGGTCGACGAGCGCGAGGTCGGTGACCCCGCCGAACGGATCCGGCGGAGCCTGAGCGAGCCCGTCCGGGTACGGGGAGAGGCGTGCGTCGTCGGGGCGAGCGTCGGGGTGGCCGTCACGACCGGGGACGACGCCGCGTCCGGCGAAGCCCTGATCGCGCGGGCCGACCAGGCGATGTACGCGATCAAGCAGTCCAGGGGCGGGGCGCGTCGGGCCGCGTGACACCGTCGCGCGCGAATCCGTGACCGACGTTGATATGGTCGGCGCGGGCCAAGCGGCCATTGACATTCCGCTGCGCTGGGAGCCGACGTGATCGAGGAGGTCCTTCCCGAGGATGTCCGGTCGGCCGAGGCGTTCGACGACCTCGGCCCCGCGCCGCTGTTCGCCGAGGAGGCCGCGCAGCTGGAGCGCGCGGTCGACAAGCGGCGTGCGGAGTTCGCGACCGTTCGCGCGTGCGCCCGGCGGGCGCTCGGCGAGCTCGGACTCCCGCCGGTCGCGCTGCCGCGTGGTGAGCGTGGGGCGCCCCGCTGGCCGGACGGGATCGTCGGCAGCATGACCCACTGCACCGGCTACCGGGCCAGCGCCGTGGCCTGGGCGGCGAAGGTGCCGACGATCGGTATCGACGCCGAGCCGGCGCTGCCGCTTCCCGGCCGCGTTCTCGGCATGGTGAGCCTGCCGCAGGAACGCGTGATGCTGACGGCACTGGCCGCCGCCGCACCGGCGGTGTGCTGGGACCGGCTGCTGTTCTGCGCGAAAGAAGCGGTGTACAAGGCCTGGTTTCCGCTCGCTCGGCGCTGGCTGGGCTTCGAGGACGCGCTGATCGAGATCGATCCGGGCGGTGTGTTCAGCGTCCGGCTGCTGGTACCCGGACCCAGACTCGCGGACGGCGAGGTGACCGGGTTCGCCGGCCGCTGGCTGACGCGTGACGGCCTGCTGCTCGCGGCGGTCGCGTCGTGCGCCGTCGGCTGACCCCGCTTTCCGTCTATTAGGGACGTTCGAGGGCCGATCTCGTTGCCCGGCCGTGGTTCGGTCCCGGTGACCGACCGGTTGCGCGCTATCGCATCCGGTCTTCTCCAGGGGTGGGGGAGTGCCTAGGCTGTGCCGATGCGCCGTGACGTCGACGCCGACCACAGCGATCCGGTTGACAGCGAGGTCGACAGCCACGGCCCCGCCGACGCCGGCCCGGCGCCGGACCGCTGCGGGTGGCCGGCCCGCCACCGGCACCGGCGCAGGCACGCCAGCCCCCGGCCCGCTCGGGCCGGGCTCAGGCTGGTCGCGGTGGCGCTGTCAGCCGTCACCGTTGCCCTCGCCATCGGCGGGACCGCGATCACCGTCGCGAAGCCCGGCGGTCCGGCGGTGGCCACGGCCGCCACCCGCGAGCTTCTGATCGTCACGCAGCCGGGTCCGGCGACCGACGGCGGCCCGGCGCCGTCGGCGAACGCGCGGGCGAGTTCGCCGCGCCGGCCGGTGGTCGGGCTGAACCGGGCCGCGATGGACAACGCAATCGTCATCATCGAGGTCGGCCGGGAGCTGAACCTTCCCAGGCGCGCCCTGGTCGTGGCGGTCGCGACGGCGCTGCAGGAGACCGGGCTGCGCAACCTGGCCAACATGACCGTGCCCGAGTCGCTGAGCCATCCGCACCAGGGCGTGTACCACAACTTCGACTCGGTGGGCCTGTTCCAACAGCGGCCGAGCCAGGGCTGGGGAACCGTCGCGGAGCTGATGGACCCGCCGACGGCCACCCGGCTGTTCTACCGCCGGCTTCTGGCGGTCCCCGGTTGGCAGACGATGAGCATCAGCGACGCCGCCCAGGCGGTGCAGCGCTCCGCGTTTCCCGGCGCCTACGACAAGCAGCGGGTACGCGCGCAGCAGATCGTCGACGCCGTCACCTGACCACCGCTGGACCCGGCCGGCCGTCAGCGGCCCAGCCGATCGACCACCCCGCGCCACGCGCGAGCGGCCGACCCGCGTGACGTCCGGCGCGCACGCCGCCGCTTCAGTACGACCACTGCCGCCCCGGTGGCGACCACGCCAGCCCCGACGGCGGCCCACCACCCGGTACGCCGGCGCACGCCATCGCTGATCCGTACCCGCGCCGGATTCGCTCGGGCGCTGCCGACGGCGGTCGTGACCGCGGCGTACGTCGCACGTGGTGCGGCCGTGCTCTCAGCCCGTACGTCGTGCCGCCGCCGCGCCGCCAGGGTTACCGCCCGCAGGTCCAATCTGATGCTCTCGACCATCCGCTCGGGCGTGATGGAGCCGATCCGGCGCAGCCGCCCGGCGCCGAGCAGCGCCACTCCGGCAGCCGTGGCGAACAGCGCGACGGTCACCACGAGCGCCGCGGCCCAGACCGGCAGTACCGTGGCGAGCAGCGCGGCCACCGCCGTCAGCAGCGCGGCGATGCCGTAGAGAACCGTGACCCCGGCCGCGCCGAACAGGGCCGCACCCGTGCCCGCGCTGCGGGCCTTCGGTCGCAGCTCCGCCCAGCCGGCCCGCGATTCGGCGCGAATCAACCGGCCCGCCTGCGTGAGTACGGTACGGGCAAGCGCGGCCGTGGAGGCTGCGCGCCGCGTGGTACGACCACCGGTCCCGCCCACCCGGCCGGTGTCGACAGCAGTGTTCACGTTTCATGGATGCCCATCTCGGCCATCCGGCAATCGCGGGACCTCGGCCGCCCTGCTCAGCCCGGATCCACCACCGGGTGCGTGGCCGGCAGCAGGTCCAGCGCGTCCGCCCGGGCAGCCCCGTCGACGCTTCCGAATATCCGCAGCCGGGATATCAGCCCGCGGGCCCGAAGCGCCTCGGATACCGGGTGGGTGGGGGCTGCCAGGCGGAGCTCGATCCCGGCGGTCGTGGCCGCCCGGTCACATGCGTCGAGCATCGCCAAGCCGGCGGAGTCGCACGTTTCCAGCCCGGCGAGGTCCATGACCAGGACCGGCCGCTCGCCGGCGAGCAGCCACGCCACTTCCGGCTCGACGGTGAGCACCGTGGCCGCACACAGCTTGCCGGTCAGGGCGAGTACGGCGACGCCGCGCACCTCGTACCTCGACCACGTCAACTCCATTCCTCAGCGTTACCCAGCGGACCGGCGCGTCGCACATGGTCGCTGGCTATTGACAGTTCGTGATACATGGGTGCGATCTGTTCCGTCCGCGGCGATCGCGCCGTACCGTGGCGCCCCAGCACTGTGCGCTGGCTGGTCGAGGTACGGGGAGAGATAGGCGCCGAGGCTTCCGGCCGGATACGCGATGCGCTCGTCCACGCCGCGACCAGGGTGATGCCGACGCGGATCGTTCTCGACCTGCTGCACGTGGCCTTCATCGACTCGACCGGAATCGAAGCGATCGTCGCCGGTCGCACCGTCGCGAGCCGGATGGCCGTCGGATTCGTGCTGCGACAGCCCAACGGCGTCGTCGCCCACCAGCTTCGCCGCATCGGCCTCCTCGACACGCTGATGGCCGATCGGTAGTTTTCCGGCCACTGTCCGGGTCCACGTCACGTCTCCGCATCGACTGCGCGACCTGCCTGTTCGCCGGCCGGCGCCGGCGTTGTGGCGACCCGCGCGGTCCGGATCGGTCATCCGGATATGGACTGCCCGTCGTTCGGCAGGGCTATGATGGCCGAACTATGGACACCGACGCCGCTGCCCAGGGGAAGCCGACTCTGCAGATCGGAGTCGAGCCGGTCGGGCGTGGCGAGGTCACCGTGTCGGTGCGCGGTGAGCTCGACTGCGCGACCAACGGCCAGCTTCGCGCTGCGCTGACCGAGCTGCTCAACCGCGGTGGGCTCACCGCCATCGGCCTCGACCTCCGTGGTCTGGAGTTCATCGACTCCACCGGAATCGGCACCCTCGTCGTGGCGCAGCGTATCTGTCGCGAGATGGGTGTCCGGCTGCGCCTGACCGCTGTCAACGCGTTCGCGGCGCGTGTTCTCGGCGTGGTCGGCGTCGATGCCGCGCTCGGGCTTCCGGCGACCGCCACTGACGCAGCCGCTCTCGTCGGGGCCGACTAGGGCGGGTCCCCGGGCCGCACCGTTTCTGACACAGGCCCTACGCGCCGTTTAGTCGACCGATCACGGGGCAGAGGTCACGAGCGTTCATTCCGGCGCGGCGTGGGAGGCTGGAACGGCCGGACCGGCTCCGGACCGGTGACCTCCTCTATGGACAGTACGGCGCGGAACGTGCTGCTCGCCGCCCGGCGCAGAGCGCGTAGCGTCAGCGGTACGGCCGGCGCGCCGTCCCCGACGTACGGGCAGCCGCGCGGTCAGCGCTGCCGGTGGGAGAGGTCCATCAGGTCGCCGAACTCCCGCGGGAGTTGCGACATGACGTCCCGGAACTCCTTGTGCCCGACGGCGTCGTGCATGGCCTGCAGGACCGAGCCGATGCCCCGTTCGGCGATGGCGCGCGGGACGCCGGCCCGGCCGGCGACCCGGTCCACGAACTCGTCCAGGGGGAAGTCGGGCGCCGGCTCCTGACCCTTGATCAGTAAGGCCCGGAACTGGTCGGGCAGGTGGGCGGGCAGATCGTCCGCCTCGCCGGCGGTGAGCCGCTCGGCCAGCGTGCGTAGCGTCGCCTCGGTCAGAGCCCTGGCCTGATCCTCGGGAACGCCCGCGCGCTCCGCTACCTTGTCGATGAACGCCAACTCCGCCATGGTGACCGCCCCGTCCGGCGTCCTGTCGCGTCCTGTCCGAACCCGTCGTGTCCCGCCCGAAGCAGAGCCGTCTACCCGCGCGGCGCTGTCGCAAACCGGCTCGCGTACCCCGTGCGGTCAGCGGATGGTCACGATGAGCCGGCCATGAGTTGCCGGGTGACGTCGGCGCAGACGTTCGCGCCGTACGCCAGGCCCCGCGAGCCGTCGTAGCGGGCGAGGACGGAGAGGATCCACTTGTCCTGCACGGCGAGGCAGGCGACATGCCACTGGCCCTCGTCATAGATCAGGGTCCAGCCGTTCTTGATCGCGGTCGTACCCGCGACGTTGGCGGGGAGCGCGTCGACGATCCCGAAGCGGCCCTCGCCCCGGACCTGCCGCATCTGGTCGAGGATCCATGCCGTCCAGTTCGGGCCGGCGGCGCGGCCGTCGGCGACGCACAGGCCGAGACGGGTCGCATCGGCGGCCGTGATCTGGGTCTTGCTCCACCAGCCGTCGACCATCGTGGTGTTCGTGAGGCCGCACATGGAGATCATGCGGTCGACGACGTCGTCGCCGCCGTCGAGTCGGTAGATGTCCTCGGCCGCCTGGTCGTCGCTGTCGCGGATCATCGTGGTCAGCTCGTCGAGCCGCTGCTGGCTGGGTGCGTTGCCGGCGGCGGCCTGGCGGCGCAGGTAGTCGCTGGAGATCCAGATCTTGATCATCGACTCGGTGGTGCTGGTTTCGGTGGCGTCGTTCGCCGAACCACTGATGGCGCCGGTGGTGCGGTCCATGAGCGCCCAGGAGAAGAAGCCGTCGACGTTGACGTTCACCGGTCCGGCCGTGAGCCGGACGCCGGGGGTGGCCGTCGGGGACGGGGCGGCCGCCGATGGCGCGTCGGCCGCCGCGGACGTACCGACGCCCGCCGGTGTCTTCGCCGCCGCGTTCGCCGCCGACGAGGTGAGGTGGTACGCGGCCAGGATCGACGCCGTGGTGCTCAGGATGAGAAGGGCGGCCAGCGCGAACCGACCCGGACCCCGACCGCGTCGGGGTCGTGCCGCGGGTGCCCCGCTGGCGGTGGGCGGGCTGACGGGGGCTGCCGCCGCCTGGGAGCGGTAGACGGTGCCACTGGTGGTGGGTGGGCGGTTCGTCCGCTGGGGGGTGTTACCGGTCTGCTCGTTCACAGCTTGTGCTCTTTGCCGGGTCGTACGCGTGTTGCCACGTTTGAGAGGTATACCGGAAACCTATCCGGACCCTGTCAGGGTGCTGTTCGGAAGTTGTGAAAGTCTCGCGGCCGGCGGTCCACGGCTTACCAGACCTTTACGTTCGCTTTGCCGGATACAAGCACCGCTCCGGCAGCGTTAGGGGACGTAGCCGTCCGGTACGACGTGGAGGAGTACCCACCGATGAGACTGACCCGTAAGGCGTTCGCCGTCGGCGCGATCAGCGCCGGCCTGCTGGCCGCCGGCGCGACCGGCGCCTTCGCCGCCACCGCTGCCAGCCCCAGCCCGGCGGCATCGACCGGCGGCACCCACAAGACGGTGAACGAGCTCAAGCATCGGGCCGACCAGCGGCTGGACAAGCTGACCGCGCGGGCCAACGCGGCGCGGCAGCGGGTGGACGCCAACCAGAAGCTGACCGCCGCGCAGAAGGCGAAGCTCGACGCCGACCTCGACAAGCTCGTCACCGACGCCGCCACCGCCCGCCACCAGGTGGATGCGGTGACCGACCGGGTGGGCCTGAAGGCGGCCCGCGCGGCGCTGAGGACCGTCCAGGCCGACCGAAGGCAGCTGGTCGCGGACCGCAAGGCCGTGAACGCCGCGCGCCACGACCCGACCTCGGGCAGCTGAACCGACCGGCCCGGCGCCAGGCGCGCCGGGCCCGTTGCCACCCTCGTGACCGGCGGCTCGTACATTTTCCAAACCTTGCCCTGATCCGCCGTTGAGATCCGCGGGGCATCATGGGCGGCGTGACCGAGCACGCCGCTGCCAAAGGCCTTGTCCTCGTCGTCGAGGATGAACGGCCGATCGCCGACCTGGTCCGGCTCTACCTGACGCGTGAGGGTTTCGGCGTGCACGTGGAGCACGACGGAACGGCGGGCCTGGCGGCGGCGCGCCGGCTGCGGCCGGTGGCGTGCGTCCTCGACATCGCCCTGCCCGGTACGGACGGCACCGACGTGTGCCGGCGCCTGCGCGAGTCGGGCGACTGGACCCCGGTCATCTTCCTCACCGCCCGTGACGACGAGATCGACCGGATCCTCGGCCTGGAGCTCGGCGGCGACGACTACGTCACCAAGCCGTTCAGCCCGAGGGAGCTGGTCGCCCGGGTCAAGGCCCTGCTGCGGCGGGCCGCGGGGCCACCCGAGACCGACCGGGTACGCCGGCTCGGACCGGTCACCCTCGACCCGGGCCGGCGGCTGGCGCTCGTCGACGACGCGCCGGTCACGCTGACGCCGACCGAGTTCGCCCTGCTGGAGCACCTGATGGCCCGGCCGGGGCGGGTGTTCAGCAGGGAGGAGCTGCTCGCGTCGGTCTGGGGGTACGCGGCAGCCGCCGGCACCCGTACCGTCGACGTGCACGTCGCCCAGCTGCGCGGCAAGCTCGGCCCGGCGGCGGCGCTGATCCGGACGGTCCGTGGGGCCGGCTACACGGCCGACGAGGTCCGATGATCCGTACCTTCACCGCCCGGTCGATCCTGGTCACCTGTGCCACGGCCGTGGTGTCCGTGATCGTGACGGCGGCGGTGGCGCTGCCGGTCGCCGTCACCGCGGCCAACCGCCAGGCGCGTCAGGGCCTGCACGACAAGGCGATTCTCACCGGTGACGTGCTGGCGACCGCCAGGCCGGCCGAGCGCGAGACCCTGGTGCGCCGCCTGCGCGGGCAGGGCATCGAGGTGTACATGATCCGCCGCGGCGTACCCGATCAGCCGGGTCTGCCGGCGCCCGTCGTCAACCAGGTGGCGGCCGGTGTCGGGGTGGACGGGCGGGCGGTGGTCGGGGGACACGCCGTCCTGGTGGCCGGGCGCCCGCTGGCCACCGCCGGCAACGGGGTCGTGCTGACCCGGGCGGTCACCGGTGCGGCCGCGCTGGTCCTGCGGAACCTGTGGCTCGCGCTCGCGGCCGGTCTGGCCGCCGGACTCGTCGCCGGCGCCCTGCTCGCCCGGCTGGTGGCTACCCCGGTCCGGAACGCGGCCGCGGCCGCCGCCCGGCTGCGCGCCGGAGACCGGACGGTCCGGCTGGCCGTCCGGCCGCCGACCGAGGTGGCCGAGCTGGCCGAGTCGTTCAACCGGCTCGCCGCGGCCCTGGCCACGAGCGAGGGGCGCCAGCGGGACTTCCTGCTGTCGGTCTCCCACGAGCTGCGCACGCCGCTGACGACGATCCGCGGGTACGCGGAGGCGCTCGCCGACGGCGTCGTCGGCGCGGAGGGTGCGCCGAAGGCGGGCCGGACCGTCCTCGATGAGGCCGACCGGCTGGACCGGCTCGTGTCGGACCTGCTCGTGCTGGCGCGGCTGGAGGCGGCCGACCTGCCGGTCGAGCTGATGCCGGTCGATCTGGCCGACCTGATCGGCTCGGCGGCCGAGGCGTGGGGTGGTCGCTGCGCCCCGGTCGGCGTGGTGCTGCGTACCGAGCTTCCGGGCACACCCGTCACGGCGCGCACCGATCCGGGACGGGTGCGCCAGGTCGTGGACGGCCTGTGCGAGAACGCGCTGCGGGTGGTCCCGGCCGGCGCCCCGCTGGTGCTCGCGGTCCGGGCCGAGCCGGCCGGGGGAGTGGTCGAGGTGCGCGACGGCGGCCCGGGTTTCACCGACGACGATCTCGCCGTGGCGTTCGAGCGGGGCGCCCTATACCAGCGGTACCGCGGGGTGCGCACGGTCGGCAGCGGACTGGGGCTGGCGCTGGCCGCACGGCTGGTGCGCCGGCTCGGCGGCACGATCGAGGCGGGCCACGCGCCGGAGGGCGGCGCCCGCTTCACCGTGGTCCTGCCGTACGAGACCGGTGCCTGGTCCGACCAGACCGGTGCCTAGTCCGACGAGACCGGTGCCTCGTCGGACGCCCCGGGGGAGACGGTGGCGCGGGCGAACGACGCCGCGAGGGGAGTGAGCCGGCCGGGTAGCCAGACCGCCCGCAGGTCGCGCCCGAGGTCGAGGCCGGCCACCGGGACCTCGACCAGCGTGCCGGCGGGTACGTCGGCGGCGACCGCGAGCCGGCTGAGGACGGTGCCGCCCACCTCCGCGCGTACGGCCGCTTTGAGCGCCTCGGTCGAGGTCAGGACCCCGAGCGGCGCGGCCGGGGTCAGGCCGAGCCCGGCCAGGGCCCGTTCATAGGTACGCCGGGTGCCCGACTCCGGCTCCCGTAGCAGCAGCGGCGTTCGGGCGAGCGTCGCTGCCGGCAACGGCTCGTCCAGCCGCGCCCACGGGTGGCGCGGGGCGACCACCACGACGAGTTCGTCGCGGGCGATTCGCCGTACCCGCAGCCCGGTGACGTCGAGCGGGCCCTCGATGAAGCCGACGTCGGCTTCGTGACCGCGCACCCGGGTGAGCACCTCGTCGGAGTTGACCACGGACAGTGCGACGGTCAGGTCGCCCGCGCCCGGCAGCAGGGCGGGCAGCACGTACTCGGCGATCGTGTAGCTGGCCGCGACGCGCACCTCCTGCCGTTCCGCCGCCTGGAGCGCGGCCGCCTCGGCGGCCACCGCGTCGAGGGCGGTGAGCGCCTGCCGCGCGAGGCCGACCAGGCGCTGTGCGGCCGGGGTCGGCCGGGAGCCCTGCGGTGTGCGCACGAGCAGGGTGAGACCGAGGCGCCGTTCGAGCCGGTGCAACGCCTCGCTGGCCGACGGCTGGGCGATGCGGGCGGCCCGCGCGGCGGCGGAGACGCTGCCGGTGTCGACGGTGTCGACCAGCAGTCGCAGTGCGGTCAGGTCGGCGGCGGCGAGCCGGGGTGGTGCCATAGGTACACCCTATCGCGCCATATAACACTGCCCCGTATCCGAATCGTCCCGTGTGTCAGAAACTGGGCTCGTGACAACCTCCGTCCCCACCCGTCCGACCATGACCTTCCACGCACCGGTACGCGCGCGTCCGGTCCGGCGCCTCCTGCCGGGGCTGGCGATCGCCGCCGTGATCGGCTGCCTGGCGACCGGGATCGGGCGCCTACTGCCCGTCGTCGGCGCTCCGGTGATCGCGATCGCGCTCGGTGCGCTGGCCGGACGGTGGGCACGGGGCGCCGGATGGGCGGTGGCCGCCGGTAGCCGGCTCGCCGGCCGGTACGTCCTGCAGGCCGCGATCGTCGTGTTCGGCGCCGGCCTGTCGCTGACCTCGGTGCTCCGGGTCGGCGTCGCCTCGCTGCCGGTCATGCTCGGCACGCTCGCCGCGTGCGGGGTCATGGCGCTGGTCGCGGGCCGACTGCTGCGCGTGGACGACGACCTGCGGCTGCTCATCGGCGCGGGCACCGGCATCTGCGGCGCGTCGGCGATCGGCGCGGTGGCACCGGTGATCGGCGCGGGCGAGGCCGCCGTCGGGTACGCGATGTCGACGATCTTCGTCTTCAACGTGGCCGCGGTGATTGTTTTCCCCGTCGTCGGTCATCTGCTCGGCTTGAGCGCGCACGGCTTCGGGCTGTGGGCCGGCACCGCGATCAACGACACGTCGAGCGTGACGGCCGCCGGGTACGCGTACGGCCCGGCCGCTGGCGACTACGCGATCGTGGTGAAGCTCTGCCGCTCCCTGATGATCATCCCGGTGGTCCTGGCCGTCTCGGTGCTGCGCCACCGGCGCGGCACGGCGGGGACGCATGCCGCCGGACGGCCGCCGGTCCGCCGCCTGGTACCGCCGTTTCTGTTGCTGTTCCTGCTGGCCGCGCTCGCGAACACGGTCGGTGCGGTGCCCCACGACGCCCACGCCGCGCTCGGCTTCACGGCCACCCTCGGCGTCGCGGTGGCCATGGCGGGTGTGGGGCTGGACCTGCGGCTGGCCGAACTGCGGCGGGCCGGCGTCCGGCCGCTGCTGCTGGGGGTGGTGCTGTCGGTGACGGTCGCGCTGACCGGGCTCGGGCTGCAGGCGGTCACCGGCCGGTGACCGGTCGCCACCAGCCGGTGATCGGTCGCCACCGCTCGACAGAGGTCAGAGCAGCAGGCCGTTGACCTGGCCGGACCAGCCGTCCAGGATCCGCGCCGGGTCCGTGCCGAGCACGCCGTCGAGCAGCGTCGCGTACACATCCCGGAAGTCGGTGGTGAACTTCAGGTCGCCGTCGTCGAGGTCGGTCAGGCTGGGCTGGGCGCCGTAGAGCCCGCCACGTACGGGGGTGCCGAGCACGAACAGGTCCGACGCCGTGCCGTGGTCGGTGCCCTGCGAGGCGTTGGCGCGAACGCGACGACCGAACTCCGAGTAGATCGCCACCACGACGTCGCGTCCGGCCTCACTGCGGCCCATCCGCTCGACGAACTCCGTGACGGCGGCGTCCAGCTCGGTGAGCTGCTGCTGCTGAGCTTCCTTCTCGTCGGCGTGCAGGTCGAACCCGCCGAGCGACACCGAGAAGACGCGGGTGGCCACCCCCGCCTCGACACAGCGGGCGACGAGGTCGAACTGCGCGGCCACGGGGCTGCGCGGAGCGGCACTCGCGGGCTTGGGCGCGGCCTTCCCGCTGGCCGCCGCGCTGCCGCCCGGCGCCGGGGTCGGCGGCAGGTGGGTGACCATGGCGTCGACCTCGACCAGGTCGGCGTACGCGCGGGCGGCGCGGGCCTGCAGCGGCGGCTCGCCGGGCGCGGTCCGGCCGAACCCGGCGGGCACCGCGGTCGTCGCGTTCGACCGGGGTGGGACGGCCGCGCCGGCCGTCGTCGCACCGGCCAGCACGGGCGGCAGCACCGGTTCGAAGGAGACCGCGTGGCGCGGGTCGCCCCCGGTGGCGTCCAGCCAGCGGCCGAGCCAGCCGGTCGAACCGGGGTGGTCGGGCTGTCCGGTCTGCCAGATGTCCATCGAGCGGAAGTGGCTGTGTTCGGGCTTGGGGTAGCCGACGCCGCGAACGATCGCCAGCCGGCCGGCGTCGTAGAGCCGCTTGAAGCCCGTCATTCCGGGGTTCAGACCGAGGGAGTTGTCGAGACGGAGCACCTCCTCCGGCTTGTAGGCCAGCTCCGGGCGGGCGGTGTGGTAGGCCGGGTCGGCGTACGGGATGACGGTGTTGAGCCCGTCGTTGCCGCCGTACAGCGTCACCAGCACCAGGGTCCGCGTGTCCGGGTCCGACGGTCGGTCGCCGGCCGTGGCGAGGATGTCGTGGAGTGTGTACGCGGTGGCGCCGGCCGCGAGAGCCGCTCCACCGACGACTCCGCTGGCGATGAGGAACCGGCGACGGGTGAGCGTGTCCATGGCGTGTCTCCTCACATCACCGCGTACTCGGGGCTGGCCAGGCCCAGCGCGATCAACTGCCGGACGTTGCCGGCCGACTTGGCCAGCACCGCCCGCGTACGGTCGGTGAACGCGTCGACCACGAGCAGCCGGGCGAGCGCCTCCGGGCGCTGTGCCGCCGGCACCGCGGCCAGCGCGGCGATCGTGGCGGGCGCGGCCTGTGCGGCGAGAGCGTCGGCCATCCGCAGCTTCACCTGGATGGCCGAGGTGGTCAGCCAGGCGGCCCCGGAGGGCCACCCGCCGACGTTCGGCGGCGCGAACGGCACCTGCCCGAGCTGTTCGAGGTCCTGCAGGAGCTGGCGCTGCTGCTTGTCGGACAGTGCGCGCGGGCGGATGCCCAGCTGGCGCATGGCGCCGACGGCCCATTCCACGGGTTGTTTGACCAGCTGCCCGCGCGTGTCGGCGAACGCGGGATCGGTGAGTAGTGCCCGCAGCAGGTCGGTGATGTTGCGCCGCGCGCGGTAGGCCGCCGCCAGCCGGCTCCGCACGTCGTCGGGCAGCGGCTGCGCGGAGGCGTACCGCAGCCATAGCCGCGCGGTGAGGAACTCCGCGTTCACCGGCTGCGCGAGCAGGATGTCGGCGAAGCCGTCGGCGTCGAACGATCCGGTACGTCCGAGGATCGTCTTCACCCCGCCGTCGTGGCGCTTGGGGTCGAACATGGACTTCTGGAGCGCGCGGCTCATGCCCCACCCGGTGAGCGCGCGGGCACCCTCCCGTACGTCGGTCTCGGTGTAGTTGCCGATGCCGAGGGTGAACAGCTCCATCAGCTCGCGCGCGAGGTTCTCGTTGGGTGCGGTGTTGGCGTTGGTCTGCCCGTCCAGCCAAATGATGAGCGCCGGGTCGCGCAGCATCGCTTTCACCAGCACCCCGAAGTCGCCGCCGCCGAGCCGGCGCAGCGTCTGCTGCTGGAGCACCATCAGGCCGGCGTCGCGGACCTTCTCCACGGAGGTCGCCCAGTGCCCGTGCCAGAAGAAGGTCAGCTTCTCGGGTAGCTGGTGGTCGGCCTGCGTCATGCGGTCCAGCCACCACAGCGTCGCGGTCCGCTGCTGGTCGAGCACCTGTTGGCGGGCCCGCTGGATCTTGGCGGGGTCACCGGTGGCGGGGACCGCGGGTACGAAGGGGAGGGTGGGTGCCGGGGTACGGGCGGCTCCGGCGTCGTCACCCGCCGGAGCGAGCAGCGCGGCGACGGTGGCGTCGACGCCTACGCGCTCGGCGCGGTCGACCTCGTCGGCGCGCGGACCGAAGGTGGCGCGGCGCAGCACATGTGCAACTTCCGCACGGGTGGTCATGAGCGAATCGTAGAGCGACGATGTCCGAGAAAGGTAACGACCCTGTTCAGTGCCTGTCAGTAGGTGACCGGCGCCGGGCGGTGACGGGTACGGGCGGTCGCTGTGGGTAACCCGTTCGCTGGGCGGCCGGGGTGGCCCGTCCGTGTCATCCTGAGCTGGGAATCGCGACCCGGATTGTCCGACCCGGATCGTCCGGCCCACAGATGACGGAACGTGATCTGAAGAACTGAACACGGCGCGCGGCGCCGCTCGATGTTAGGTTAGGTTTACCTACCATCACGTCGCGGGGAGTAGGCATGGACCTTCGGGACTGCCGACCGGCCGACCGGGCACGCCTGAACCGGATCGAGGGCGACCGCCAGCAGCGTCGCCGGCTCATGGAGCTGGGCTTCGTGCCCGGTCAGATCCTGCGGGTCCTCGGCCGTGGCGCCACCGGCGGCCTGCTGCTGGCCGTCGGAGACGCGCGCATCGCCGTCGACGTGGAGACCTGCCGGGCGCTGCGCGTCGACCTGATCCGCGCGGCCGCGTGATGGCGGCCCGCCCGGTGACGAGCCCGACCACGCGCAGGATTCCCTCCCCCCAGCCGACCCGTCCCGCACCCTGCTGCGAGCCGGTTACCGACGGCCCCGTCGGGGAGGTCGACCCCGCCCGCCACGACGCCCGGGTCGCGCTCGTGGGCAACCCCAACGTCGGCAAGTCCACGCTGTTCAACGCGGTCACCGGCGCCCGCCAGCACGTCGGCAACTGGCCTGGCAAGACCGTACACGTCGCCACCGGCACCTGGCGGCTGGGCGACCGCGCCGTCGAGGTCGTCGACCTGCCCGGCACGTACAGCCTGCTGCCGCAGTCCCCCGACGAGGAGCTGACCCGCGACCTGCTGGTGGACCGGGGGCTCGCCGGCCGCCCGGACCTCGCCGTCGTCGTGGTCGACGCGTCGAACCTGGCCCGCAACCTGTACCTGCTCGCCCAGGTCCTGGAGGCCGGCGTGCCGGTCGTGGTGGCGCTGACCATGGTCGACGTGGCCGCCGGGCGCGGCATCGACGTCGATGCCGAGGCGTTGGGGCGGGCGGTCGGCGTACCGGTCGTGCCCGTCGTACCCCGGCAGCGCCGCGGCTGCGGTGAGCTCGCGGCGGAGGTGGCCCACGCGCTGTCGCACGCGGCGGCCCACGGGCGGGCGGACGCCGCCGCGCACGGCGTCGACCTGGGGCAACCGGTCGAGGCCGTCGTCGCCGACCTCGGCGTGCTGATCGCGGCGACGCCGGCCGTCGCCGAGCGGTTCCCCGCCCGCTGGCTCGCGCTCGAGCTGCTGACCGAAGGCCCCGGCGCCGCCCACCTCGCCGACCTGGCCGGCACCGAGGCGATCCACGCTGCGGTACCGGTGGCGCGGCGGCGCCTGATCGAGGCCGCTCCGGGCGACGAGCCGGCTCTCCCGGGCGACGATCTTTTCGACGACGACGCCGAGACGGTCGTCGCGGAGCGGCGCTACGCCTGGGTACACGGCGTCGTGGCGGCCTCCGTGCGGCGCGCCGGCGAGGACATCGTCACCTGGTCGGACCGCATCGACCGGGTGCTGACCTCCCGCCTGCTGGGGCTGCCGGTCTTCCTGCTGGTCATGTGGGGCGTCTTCGAAGCCACCACCCGGGTCGCCGCACCGCTGCAGAGCGGGCTGCAGTCGCTGCTGGACGGACCCGTCGGCAGCGGCGTCGGCTGGCTGCTCACCCGCGTGGGCATCGGCACCGACGGCTGGGTCGGCGGGCTCGTACTCAACGGCCTCGTCGCGGGCGTCGGTCAGCTGCTGACCTTCGTGCCGCTCATGGCCATCATGTTCGTGCTCCTCGCCCTGCTCGAGGACTCCGGGTACATGGCGCGGGCGGCGTTCGTGGTCGACCGGTTCATGCGGCTCATCGGCCTGCCCGGCCGGGCGTTCCTGCCCCTCATCGTCGGCTTCGGCTGCAACGTGCCGGCGATCGCCGGCACCCGCATCCTGTCCGACACCCGGCAACGGTTGCTGACCAGCCTGCTCGTCCCGTACGTCACCTGCAGCGCGCGGTTGACGGTGTACGTGCTGCTCGCCAACGTCTTCTTCGGCAGCTCCGCCGGCACGGCCGTGTTCGCCATGTACGTGTTGTCGATCGCGCTCATCATCCTGATCGGCCTCGGCCTGCGCCGGACGCTGTTCCGCGGACACACGCGGGAGCCCCTGGTGCTGGAGCTACCGGCGTACCGGCGGCCCACAGCGCGCGTGGTGGGCCTGCAGACGTGGCAGAAGCTGGCCGGGTTCCTCAAGACCGCCGGCGGCATCATCGTCCTCACCGTCACCGCCGTGTGGCTGCTGTCGTCGATCCCGGTACGCGGCGGCGCGGGGACGCCCGGACACACCCCGGTCGAACAGAGCCTGTTCGGGGCCACGGCGCGGACGATCGCGCCCGCGTTCGCCCCGGCCGGGTACGGCGACTGGCACGCGAGCGCGGCGCTGATGACGGGCTTCGTCGCCAAGGAGGCCGTGGTGGCGACGTTCGCGCAGACGTACAGCGCGGCCGAGCCGTCCGACGTGCACCGGGCCGGACAGCTGGGGCCGCAACTGGTCGCCACGTTCACCCACACCTCCGGCGGGCACACCGCCGTGGCCGTACTGGCCTTCATGGTGTTCCTGCTCGCGTACACGCCGTGCATGGCCACGGTCGCCGCGCAGCGCGCCGAGATCGGCACCCGGTGGACCCTCGTCGGTATGGGGATCCAGCTGGCCGTGGCGTGGCTGTTGTCGGTACTCGTCTTCCAGGTGGGGAGCCTGCTGTGGTGAACGGGCGAGGGGCCAGCCCGCTCCGTCAGGTGCTGCGTGAGATCCGGTCGGCCGACAGCGTGAGCCTCGACGAGGTGGCGCGGAACGTCGGCGTGAGCCGCGGTGAGGTCGACGCCATGGTCGACTACTGGGTGCGTCGGGGACAGCTGACGGTCGAGGAGATCGGCCGGGGCTGCCCCGGCGGCGGGTGCGGTAGCTGCCCGTCCGGCAACGGCGACGCGCCCGGCTGCGGAAGCCCGACCACCGGCGGCCCGGTCCTGCTCGCCATCACCATCCCCACCCGGCGCGGCCCCGAGGCGGGCTGACGCGACCGGCCCGCCGAATCAGGCCCACTGGTCGATCGCGAGCTTGCCGACCAGCACGGTCACCACCGCCAGCAGCACCAGCCGGACGAAGCCCGATCCGCGCTTCAACGCGGTCGCCGCCCCGAGCCGGGCGCCGGCGACGTTGAACACGGCCATGCCCAGCCCGGTCAGCCACAGCACGTGCCCCTGGGTGGCGAACACGGCGAGCGCGCCGAAGTTGGTGCCGGCGTTGATGACCTTGGCCATGGCCGAGCTGTGCACGAAGTCCTGGCCGAGCACGCCGATGAAGGTGAAGATCAGGAAGGTGCCGGTGCCGGGGCCCAGGATGCCGTCGTAGAAGGCGATGACGACGCCGGCGAGCACCAGCGCGATCGCCCGCCGCCGGGCCTGCTGGTCCAGCTCCGCCTGGAGCGTGCCGAACTGCGGCCGGAACACGACGAACAGCGCGACCGCCAGCAACATCACCATGATGACGGGCCGCAGGTACGACGTCGGTACCGCCGAGGCCGACAGCGCGCCGAGCCCGGCGCACACCACCGCGAGCCCCGCCGCCGGGCCGAGCGTGCGCCAGTCCAGCTTGGTGCGCCGGGCGTACGTCACCGCGGCGGTCGTCGTACCGGTGATGGAGGCGAGCTTGTTGGTGCCCAGCGCGGCGGCCACCGGGACGTTGGGCGCGGCCAGCAGCAGCGCGGGCAGTTGCACCAGGCCGCCGCCGCCGGCGACCGCGTCGATCCAGCCTGCGACGCCCGCAGCGGCGAACAGCAGAAGCAGGTGTTGCACACTCACAGGCACTCCCAGCGGCACGGGCGGCGGATCTCGTGAAGCACCGTAACGGGCGAGTGGCCGTGCGTTCGTTTCAGGCCGGGCGCGTGTCGGCCTCCGCTCAGGTCAGGCGGTGCGGGTGCCGCCGGCGCGGCCCCGCCGCGCCGCGGCGGAGCCGGGCGACAGGTGCCCGCCGTAGCTGGCCGGACCCGGTTGCCGGCGCCGCCGGGCCGGCCCGGCAACCGCGTACCGGGTGTGAACCGCGGACTGGCCGGCGCCGCGCGGGCGCGGCGTGGATTCGACGACCGCGACGGTAGCGGCTGCCGGATGCGCCGCCACGGCCGCGTCCGCCGCGGCGGTCACGGAGCCGGCCGGCAGCGCGCCCGCACCCGTCGTGGCCGGAACGGTCGCGGACGCCGTCGCGCCCAACCGGGCCAGCAGCACCGCCGCTGCCGCGCAGACGGCCAGGCACACCGCTCCGGCGAACACCAGGGCCGTACGCGGACCGAGGCGCTCGGACAGCCAGCCGAGCAGCGGCGCGCCCGCCATTCCGGACAGCGACCCGACGATCGACATCGCCGACACGACCCGGCCGCGCATGTCCTCGCGGGTGTCCAGCTGCACGCGCGCCGCGACGGTCGTGTCGATCGTGATCGCGGCGGCCGCGATCGGCACCAGGACGACGGCGAACGACAGCAGGTTCGGGACCAGCCCGGAGACCAGCTGCAGCGCGCTGGCCACCGTGCCCGCCACCAGCAGCAGCCGGTGGGACAGCTGCGCCCGCTGGGCGGTGACGAGCGCGCCGAGGATGGTTCCGGCGGCGAACACCGTGGACAGCAGTCCGTACCCGGCGCCGCCCGAGTGCAGCGGCCCGGCGCTCATGGCCGCCATCGTGACCTGGTAGTTGCGCCCGAGGCAGCCGAGCGCCAGCGACAGGGCGAGCGTGACCAGGACGACCGGTTGGCGCAGCAGGTAGGAGAACCCGGCTCGGACGCCGCGTTCGGCTGCCGGGGCGTCCGAGGCGCCGGCGAGCGGGTGCCACTCGTGCGGGCGCATCAGCAGCAGCGCGGCGACGACGGCGAGGAAGCTCAGGGCGTTGCCGGCGAACAGCGCGCCCGGGCCGGCCGCGGCGACCAGCACACCGCCGAGGCTCATCCCGACGATCCGGCCGGTCGAGTTGATCAGTGAGCCGAGGGCCAGCGCGTTGCCCAGCGACTTCGGTCCGACCACCATCGTGCCGAAGCGGCCGAGCGCCGGGCCGTCGACCGCCGATGTCACGCCGGCGAGCAGGGAGATCAGGTACACCGGCCACACGGCGTGGGAGCCGGAGAACACGACGAACGCGAGCGCGCCGGCCAGCGAGGCGTGGACGAGCTGGCTGACCACCAGCAGCGGCCGCGGCCGGATCCGGTCGGCCAGCGCGCCGGCGTACGGGCCCAGCAGGAGGACGGGCAGGGACTGCAGCAGAACGCCGAAGCCCATCTTCGTCGCGGAGCCGGTGGACTGCAGCAGGTACCAGTTGACGCCGAGCACCTGCATCCAGGTGCCGATGATGGAGATCAGATCGGCCGTTGCCCACAGGCGGTAGTTGTACTGACGCAGCGCTCCGAACATCGGTCGCACGCGGAAGCCCCCAAGGTGTCGCGGTCGTACCGCGATCACTGATCGGAGCGGGCGTGCGCCGGGCACGAGGCGCGCCCGGACCGGTCCCGGCTCGCACCCGTACGGCATCCGATGCGGGCCGGTAGGGGTTCAGGCGTTACTGCGGTACAGCGGTGTGTTGCGTGCCCACTTTGTCACCGTTCCGGGCGCTCTCGGCCCGGTCCGGGACTTGTTCGACTGGTCGTCGGCGCAGTTCCGTGCGCCAGGCAGCGGGCGCGCGACGATCAGCGCGTCCGCGTTGGGCCAATCTTCGCCGTGGGCTCTGCGTTTTCGTGCTGCTAATGCCTAATCGTCCGTTTTTCCTAACCGGACAGCCGAACCGCAGCAGGATGATCTGCCGGACGCCGTGAGCGGGATCCGGCCGAACACACGTGAACGTCTCGGCCGGCCGTCGACGCGACCGCGCAGCAGATTCGCGATGCCGGTCCCCGGCAGCCCGCGGCTGCCGGGGACCTTCGTCGGGTGCCGTGGGGCCTCGGCGCGGCCGGGCCCCACATGCGCTATCTACCTCGTGCTACCTCGGTCACCACCAGGCGCCGCCGTCACCGCCGGTGTTCTCGCCGCCCCCGGGGCCACCGGTCTCCTGGCCGCCCCCGGGGCCACCGGTCTCCTGGCCGCCCTCGCCGGGGTGCCGGTACCCGTGATGGTGGTGGTGCTGCATGCAACAGCAGCAGCACTCGTGCTCTTCGGGCTCTGACGTACCGGGAGCACCTGGAGCGCCGGTCGCGCCCGGAGCGCCGGGAGCGCCTGGGGTGCCGGGCGCACCGGCGCCGCCGCCCGGGCTTGTTGTGTGGTGGGGCCCGGGCGACGTGGTCATACCCGGTACGGTCGTCGGGCTGGGGACCGTCGTCGTGGTGGGCGTCGGCGACGGTACGGCGTCGGCCGCCGCCACGCCGACCCCGCCGCCGAGAGCCATGGCGGTCGCCGCCACGGTGGTCACGACGACGCGCCTGATCGGCTTCATGCCGAACCTCCTGCGATATTCAGCTGTCATCCGGTGGTCGGCACCACCGGCCATCCACCCCCCAGGTTGCTCGCGGTCCCCTGAGTAAACGCTGAAGATCGACCGGGTCAGAACGTGTCGCTCGAGCCGGCGTCGCCGCCGCCCGGCCGCGGGTTCACGCCGGAGCGGCCGGGCGGCCCGTAGCCGGGGCCCTAGGACCGGCGGGCCCGGCGGGAGCGCCGGGTGATCCCCACGATCGCGACGACCACCGCGACCACGAGCAGGAGGCAGAACAATCCTCCGACCAGGCCGCCGCCCGACGAGCGGGCGGTCCGGTGCGCCGGCGGTCGGGCGCCCGCGGCGGGACCGTTGCGCACGGCCGTACGCATGGAGTCCAGCGCCGCGACGGTGGCCGCCGTGTAGTCGTGGTTGGCGCGGTAGGAGGTGGCGAACGACTGCGTGGCCTGCTGCGCTTCGGACTGGCTGACCCGCGATCTGGGCCCGGTACGGATCGCGAGGTGCTGCGACTGGGTGTTGACCGCGATCACGATCGCGGTCGGGATGGTCACCTTCGACTGCGCCTCCCGATCGAACGCGGCCTTGTCGTCGGCGAACTTCGTGGTGGTGTAGACGGCGACCGGGTCGGGCAGCGAGGCCGCCTCGTTCTGTACCCGGGTGGCATCCAGCACCTGCGAGTCGTCGTGGATGGCGACGGTCGCGGCCCCCGCGGGGGCCGCCGTCAGCAGCACCGAGGCGAGGGCCGTGGCCACCGTTACGACAACCGCGCCGAAGCGTCGGCGACGCCGCGTCTGCGCCGTCAGCATGATCATGCATCTCCCGTACTCGTCACCCGCCGGATACCGGCGGCCGCCATCGAGTGTGTACGCCGGTTACAAGTCGGTACCCGCGGGCGCGGCGGTCACGCGGACGGTCGGCGATCGCGATCAGTAGTCGACGTTCTCGTCGGCCGGGCCGAACACGAAGAGGCGATCCAGCACCGGTCGCGGATCGCCGGACCAGTCGAGCGAGGCCACCTGCCGCCGGCTGCGCCGGCCCATCAACAGCCGTCCAAGGGTGAACGCGTCGCAGCGCAGGGCGACGGCAGGCTCGCCGGCGCCGAGAACGTGCTCGTCGCCGTCGGTCACGGTGAGTCGGACCGACGGTGCGTCGGAACCGGGCCAGGAGCGTCCCAGGTTCCCGAGCACCTGATCGACCACCCACGCGGTCTCCGTCGGGGTGGGCGCCGGGAGGTGGAGCGCGCCCCGGATGTCGTGCTCATGGCTCCACACGTCGACCCCGAGGCGGAACGATCCGTCGCCGTCCAGCCGTTCGTCCAGGTCGGGGCCGCGGGTGGCCCACTCGGCGACCACGTCGGCGAGGCTGCGTTCGCGCCGTTCGGCAACGGTGCGCTCGCCCCAGTCCGCCAGCGGCAGTCCCTGCCGGCCGTCGAGGACATCGGCGCAGACTCCGGCGAGGTGTGCGTAGGCGTCCTTGACGCTCCAGCCGGGAAGGGCCGGCAGATCACGCGCGGCGGTGACTTCGTCGAGGCCGGCGGCCAGGTCGAGCAGGCGGCGACGGGAGCGGGCGTACACCTCGCGGGTCGGCATGGTCGCAGGCTAGCAACCGGGCCACCGGGACGTGTCGGTCACGGCGTCGTGTTGGTGGTCACCCAGTCGGGATGGGCCGCGATGAAGGTGTCGAGGGTGTCGTCACGGGTCGCCTGGAACATCTGGCGGGTGGTGTCGGTGAGGATCTCGAAGGACTGGCCGTCGATGAGCTGGGTGCTGGCCCGGCCTCCGTTGGTCTTGACCATGGTGATGGCGGCCGGGTCGATGCCCTTCAGCATGAAGATCCAGTCCGCCAGGGAGACCCCGTTGCCGTCGAAGGTGACCGCGCTGCCCAGCGCCCGCATGGTCCGATCGGTGGTCAGCGGGTCGGAGACCAGCCCGGTACGGGAGACCTTCTTGACCAGGGCGGCGATGAGCTGCTGCTGGTGACGCTGCCGGCCGTAGTCCGCGTCGGGTATCAGCTCGCGTTGACGCACGTAGTCGAGGGCCTGCCAGCCGGTGAAGGACTGGCAGCCGACGTGGTAGACCTGCGGTCGCACCCCGGGGACCGGCACCGGCCTGCCGTCCGGCGGCGGTTGCAGGTACGGCACCGCCGGTCGACCGGAGGCGTCCCGACCCACGTGTACCGACGTGGTCTCCTCGTCGACGCACAGGTCCACGCCGCCGACCGCGTCGACCACCGACCGCAGACCGTCGAAGTTGACGATCGCGCCGGCGTCGAAGCCGATGCCGGTGAGCTGCTTGATGGTCAGGGCCAGCAGTTGGAACCCGTCGGAGCGGCTGCGGTTGCCGGGGAAGCCGAACCCGTACGCGAACGCGGCGTTGATCTTCTCGGTTCCGCCCCGGTACCCGGCCCGCGGATAGGCGGGGATCTGCACCCGGCTGTCGCGGGGGATCGAGATGAGGTACGCGTGGTCGTGGCTGGCCGGGATGTGCACGATGATGATCGAGTCCGACCGGGCGCCGCCCTTCGGGTCGTCGGCGCGCTCGTCGATACCCATCAACAGCAGGTTGAGCGGGCCGTCGATCTGGGTGTGCGGGAGCGGCGCGCTGGCCGGCCGGGGCACGGCGGCCGCGCCCAACAGGCTCGTCTGGTGCACGGTGCCGAGGTACCGGGAGACCACGAACCTGCCACCGACCAGCGTGGCCGCGCTGCTCAGGATCAGCAGCGTCCCGACCACCACGAGCGCCCAGGCCCACCGGGGGTCGCGCCGCGGTCGTCCGGCCTTGACGCGAGGACCGCCGACCGGCCGGCGATCGGGTCGTCGCTTGCCGGCCGATCCGCGCGCCGCCGTCGGACCGTCGGCCTTTCGCGTACCGGCGGCCTTTCGGCGACGCCCGAACACCCCTCGCATACCCGGTTCCCGCCTTTCACGGACGCGCCAGTCCTGACATCCCATGGGTGGGCGCCTGGCTCGCGCGGTGGGCGACGTGCGGTGGTGACGGACACGGGTCGCCGGGTACAGCCGAGCCCGGGCGGGTGCGTCATGCCCCGGACGGCGGCGTTCGAACCTGCGACACGCCGCCGGGCAGGAGGGGCCCACCGGGCCCGCCGCTACCAGGCGGACGAGGCGTCGGAGCCGCCCGTCGTCGCGGCGCGTAGCCGCTGCCGCGACCGCTTGATCTCCGCCTCGGCCTCGGCCCGCCCGACCCAGTTCGCGCCCTCGACGCTCTTGCCGGGCTCGAGGTCCTTGTAGACCTCGAAGAAGTGCTGGATCTCCAACCGGTCGAAGTGCGGCAGGTCGTCGATGTCGCGCAGGTGGCACTCGCGTGGGTCGCCGGCCGGCACGCACAGCACCTTGGCGTCGTCGCCCTTCTCGTCGCGCATGTGGTACATCCCGATGGCGCGGCAACGGATCTGGCAGCCGGAGAAGGTCGGTTCCCGTACGAGTACCAGCGCGTCAAGAGGCGAGTCGTCGTCACCGAGCGTGCCCTCGACGTACCCGTAGTCGGTCGGGTACTGGGTCGCCGTGAACAGCGTCCGGGCCAGCCGGATCCGCTTGGTCGCCTGATCGACTTCGTACTTGTTCCGCTGCCCCTTGGGGATCTCGACCGTCACGTCGAACTCCATCGTCGGCTCCTCCCGCTCGTCGGTGGCGGTCACGAGCTCGGCCGCTTCGCGGGTACGGGGGGGCACGGCGCGTGCGGAGGGCAGTATCGATCATGGTGTCGGGTGGCGCCCGGCCTTCTTCAACCCTAGACCGGCCGGCCGGACGTCATGGGCGGAGGGGACGGCCCGTGGAGCGGCGTCCGGGCAGCCGTTAGTCCTAACCCGACGGGGTGGTGCGAGATCGCCTCGGCGCGTCTGCGCGGCCGGCGCCGCGCGCGCTCCTAGGGTCAACTCCGGCGACGATCGGAGGTAGTCATGGGGGAGTCGAGGCGGCCGACCGAGGTGGCGTGGGTGTTCCGGCCAGGCCCGTCGCAGCAGAACGCGCGGGCGCTGTCCGGCAAGGCGATCTACGGGGTAGGCCCGCTCGGCGAAGACGGTCGGGTCGAGGTTGTCTTGCAGGACGGCACCCGCGTCCGTGCCGCGCCCGCGGAGGTCGTCGCGGAGTAGGCACGCTGGCCACAGGGCGCTACGGTCGGCGCCCTGTGGCCGTTCTCATCGGCGTACGCGTTTCGCGTACCCGGGCGACCGTTCCATTACCGTGACGTGGCTGCCGACGGCCTCGCCACTGTGGACCGGATCGCGGCGGGTGGCGTGAAGCCCACGGCCGACGGCCCGGCCCCGGCCGACGGCCCGGCCCGCTCTGCCGGTGGAGATCAGGAAGGCGCGGTTCGCCTGCTGAGTTGGCCGTTGGATGTGGACCTCCGCCCGTTCGCCTGATTGATCCGCTCCGTTGTCCTGGTCATGATCGCCAAACCCCGGCGTACGCCGGTGACCAGGGAGGAGCGTCATGCGGGACCCGTGGTGGGTGGCCGACGTGGTGTCGTCGTACGGCGACCCGGCGGCCCAGCACACCGATCGGCCCGCCCACACCTACCTGCGCGGCAACGGTACGGCCGTGACGCTGAGCCGGGCGCAACTGCACAAGCTGGTCAGCCACCGCGCCGGGGCGTTCGCCGCGCGGGGTGTCACCGCCGGTGACCGGGTGGCGCTGATCGCCGGCGAGCCCGAGGCGTTCATGCCGACGTTCCTGGCGCTGCTCTGGCTCGGTGCGGTGCCCGTGCCGCTGCCGCCGCCACCCGCGCTGGGGCGCCGCGACGCGTGGCGCTGTGGCATCGACGAGTCGCTCGGGCTGGTACGGCCCCGGCTCGTCTGCGGCCCGGCCGGGACGCTCGACCTGCTGGAGGCGGGGACAACGGCCGTCGCCGTCGAGGATCTCGCCGAAGCCGAAGCGGATGTCGACGCCTACCCGGCCCCGGTGCCGCTGCCGCCCGACGCGCCCGCGTACGCGCAGTTCACCAGCGGCAGCACGGGCCGGCCGCGGGCCGTCCTCGCCACCCGCCGGTCGCTGGCCGCCAACTGCGCGGCCATCACCGCCGGCATCGCGCTGGACGGCGACCGCGACGTGGGCGTGTGCTGGCTGCCACTGCACCACGACATGGGCCTGGTCGGGTTCGGCTGCGCCGCGATGACGGCCGGGGTACCCGTGGTCTTCCTGCCGACCGCGACGTTCCTGCGCGACCCCGGCGTCTGGATGCGCACCGTGTCGGCGTACCGCGGCACGGTGACGTTCGGGCCGACCTTCGCGTACGGGCTGGCCGCCCGGCGGGCGCGGCCCGACGACGTCGGCTCGATGGACCTGTCGTGCGTCCGCGTCCTCGGCTGCGGAGCGGAACCGATCAACGCCGCGACCCTCGAGCGGTTCCTCGCCGCGTACGCCCCGGCCGGGCTCGACGCGGCCGCGCTGACCCCCTGTTACGGCCTGGCCGAGGCGACCCTGGCGGTGAGCTTCGCCCGCGGCCTGCGTACCGCCGAGGACGGGACGGTCGACTGCGGCCGACCTGTGCCCGGGCACGAGGTGGCCGTTGTCGACGCCTCCGGCGCTCCGGCGGCACCCGGCGCGGTCGGGGAGGTCTGGGTACGGGGCCCGTCGGTCGCGGGCGGGTATTTCGGCGAGTCGGCGCCTGAGACGTTCGGCCCGGACGGCTGGCTGCGCACCGGCGACCTCGGCTACCTCGACGGTGGCAGCCTCTACCTCACCGGTCGCGCCAAGGACCTGCTGGTCGTCCGCGGTGCCAACACCGACCCGCAGCGCGTGGAGTGGGCGGCGGCCACCGTCCCGGGGGTGCGCGAAGGTGGGGTCGTCGCGTTCACCCGGCCGGGCGCCGACACCGAGGAGGTGGTGGTCGTCGTCGAGTGCGCCCCGAACGCGCCCGAAGGCATCCCCGACGCGGTACGCGCCGCGGTGGCGGAACCGCTCGGCCTCTCCGTGACCGACGTCGTACGCGTGCGGCCCGGCACCGTGCCGAAGACGACCTCGGGCAAGCCGCGCCGGCAGGAGACTCGCCGGCGCTACCTCGCCGGGGAGCTGGTGCGCTGATGTCGGACAAGGCCGAGGTCGCCGTCAGCTACGACGTCGACAACGAGTTCTTCCGGCTGTGGCTGGACCGGCGGATGAACTACACGTGCGCCGTGTTCGACGACACCGACGACCTGGACGCCGCGCAGGTGGCCAAGCTGGATGTGCTCTACCGGTACGGCCACGTCCGCCCGGATTCGCGGGTACTCGACATCGGCTGCGGCTGGGGCGCGAACCTGGAGTACCTGGCCGTCGACCGCGGCGTACGCGAGGCGCACGGCATCACGCTGTCGGAGGCGCAGCACGCCGAGATCGTGCGCCGCAACCTGCCCGGTGTGACCGCGTCCTGTGTGGACTACCGCGACTACGTTCCGCCGGTGCGCTTCGACACCATCATGTCCATCTGCATGATCGAGCACGTCTGCACCCCGCAGCAGGCGCGCGCAGGTGAAGCCGTCGCCCGGTACCGCGACTACTTCCGGCGGGCCTGGGAGTGGAGCCGGCCGGGCGCCCACTTCGCGCTCCAGTGCATTCTGCGCAACCGGGCGCCCCGGCTGGCCGCCGACATCCGCGAGATCGGCTGGGTCACGTACCAGATCTTCCCCGGCGGCATCACGCCCCGGATGGAGGACATCGTGCAGGCGGTCAACCCGTACTGGGAGATCGTCGAGGTGCGCACCCGGCGCGAGGACTACCGGCGGACCTGCGAGCACTGGCGCAGCCGGCTGCGCGGGCACGCCGACGAGATCCGGCGTCGCTGGGGCGATCACCTGTTGGCTGACTACGACCGGTACCTGACCGCCTGCATCCGGGCGTTCGAGATGCACTACCAGTCGCTGGCGCAGTGGTCGCTGCGCCGCATCGATGAGATCTAGGAGTGCCGTGTCCACCGAAGAACTGCTCGCGCTGATCAGGACGGGAATCGCCGACGTGACCGGGCGGCCCGCTCCGGCGCTGGACATCGACACCGGGATCGAGGCGCTCGGGCTGGACTCGTTGCAGACCCTGGAGCTGGTCTCGTGGGCCGAGGAGCGGCTGGCGATCCGGGTGCCCGACGAGGAGCTGGCGACGGTACGCAGCATCGGCGACCTCACCGGAGCGCTGTCCGCCCGGCTGCCCGGGGAGCCCCGGTGACCAGCCGGGCACTGCGGGAGGCGTTCCACCGCGAGTACCTGACGTTCTTCGAACGGGCCGAGCGAACCCGCCGCTGGAACGTCTTCACCGACGTCGACTGGGATCAGCTGGCCGGGCACCAGCCCGATCCCCGGCTGACGCTGTGTGCGGAGACGTTCTGCGGCGTGGAGATGTACCTGCCCGACTACCTCCGCGCCCACCTCGAGCTGATGCGCGGCGACTACGGCCGGGCCTGGTTCGCGGCCAACTGGGGCTACGAGGAGGCCAAGCACTCGCTCGTGCTGCGCGAGTACCTGCGGCGCAGTGGCGCGCGCGGCGACGACGAGCTGCACGACTACACCGAGGCGGTGTTGGCGCGCACCTGGCAGGCCCCGTACGACGACGGCCGCCGCATGACCATCTACGGCGCGCTGCAGGAGATGACGACGTTTGTCATCTACCGCAAGCAGCGCGGTTGGGCCGGGCAGCTCGGCGACCCGGTGCTGCCGGAGATCTACCGGCTGATCGGCCGGGACGAGATGGCGCACTCCAGGTTCTATCTGAAGATGATCGAGCTGCACCTAGCGGAGGACCGCGACGGCACCCTCGCCGACCTCGCCTTCGTACTGCGTACCTTCCGGATGCCGGCGGAGGACCTGCTGCCCGACTACGACAGCCGCATCGAGGTGATGCGCGCGGCCGGCGTCGACCGCGGCGTGTTCCTGGCCGAGGTCGTGCTGCCGCTGCTCAAGGAGCTGGGGTTGACCCGCCACGATCTGCCGCGGGTACCGGCCGAGGCGGTCACCGAGATCCCCGGCCCGCCCGGGCTGCTGACACAGGCCGGCGCGAAGCGATGAGCGAGCGCAGCGAACCCATCGCCGTCGTCGGCATGGCCTGCCGGTTCCCCGGCGGCGAGGACCTCGACGGGTACTGGGACCTCATCCGCACCGGGCGGGTGGCGACGGCACCCGTGTCGCCGGACCGATGGCGGCACGGCTGGCTGCACGATGCGGATGACCTGCGCGCCGCCGACTTCGCGTACACCGACGTCGTCGCCCACCTGGCGGACGTCGACAGCTTCGCGGCGCAGCGGTACGCGCTCGCACCCCGCCGGATCGAGGTCACCGACCCGCAGCACCGCCTGCTGGTCACGCTGACCGACGACGCGCTGCGCGACGCCGGCCTCGGCGCGATCCCGCGAGACCGTACCGGCGTCTACGTCGGCGCGTCCGTCAGCGAGTACAAGGATCTGCTGACCAGCCGGATCCGGGCCCGGCAGATGGCCGCCGGCGAGTTCGGCGCGCCGCTCGACGCCGACGCGGCCCGGGCGGCGGTCGATGGCGTGGCGCCGCCGCGCGCGTACACGATCCCCGGCACCCTGCTCAACATGGCGGCCGCGACCGTCAGCGCGGTGTTCGACTTCAGCGGCCCGAGCTTCGTCGTCGACGCCGCGTGCGCGTCCGCGCTCGTGGCGCTGCACGAGGCGGTGGTGCACCTGCGCGCCGGCGAGTGCGACCTCGCGGTCGCCGGCGGCGTCTACCTCAACCTCGTACCGGACAACCTCATCGGGTTCTCGCGCATCGGTGCGGTGTCGCGGGCCGGCGTGTGCCGGCCGTTCGACCGGCGGGCCGACGGGTTCGTGCTCGGCGAGGGCGCCGGCGTGGTCGTCCTCAAGCGCCTCGCCGACGCTCTCCGCGACGGCGACCGGCCGTACGCGGTGATCCGAGGTACCGGCTGCGCCAACGACGGACGGGCCGAGGGCCCGATGACGCCCCGACTGGAAGGACAGGTCACATGCCTGCGGCGGGCGTACCGCGACGCCGCCGTCGACCCGGCCGCGGTCGGCTTCGTCGAGTGCCACGGCACCGCCACCCCGGCCGGTGACGCGGTCGAACTCGCGGCCCTGCGCGAGGTGTTCGGCGCGGGCGGCGCGACCGAGGTCTCCTCGGTGAAGGCCAACATCGGCCACACCATGTCGGCCGCCGGCATCGCGGGCCTGATCAAGGCCGTGCTGGTGCTGCGGCACGCGACCGTGCCGCCGCAGGTGGGCTGCGACGAGCCGGACCCGATGCTGGGGTCGCTGCGGGTGTCGGACACCGCCCGGCCGTGGGCGCGGAACCCCGGTGCGCCCCGGCGGGCCGGGGTCAGCTCGTTCGGCTTCGGCGGCACCAACGTCCACGTGGTGCTGGAGGAGGCGCCCGGCGCCCCGCACCCGGTCACGTCGTCCCCGCGGGATGGCCAGGCCACCCGGTATTGGGCGGTCCGCCGGGGGAGCGCGCCGGCGAGCCCCGACGTCCGGGGTGAGCCGGCGGGCTCGTCGGTGCCGGCGCCCACCGCCGACGCGCTGATGGCGGCGATCGCGAGCGCCGGGGCGTACCCCGAGGACTCGCTGCGGCCCGACCAGGCCCTGGTCGACGACCTCGGCTTCGACTCGCTGATGCTGCTCGAACTCGAGGAGCACCTGGCGAAGGCGTACCCGGGTCTCGACCGGCTGCCGGACGAACTGCTGCAGCGCACCACGACCATCGCGGAGGTCGCCGCCTGGCTGGACCGGCACGCCGGCCCGCCGGTGGCGCACACCGAGCCGCTGGTCGATGACCGGTTGCCCGAGTTGGCGGCGCTCGGCGACCGGCTGTCGCTCGCCGAGCGGCTGGGCGTGCCCAACCCGTACTTCGTCGCCCATGACGGTGCGTTGGGCGCGACGACCGTCGTCGACGGCGCGGAGCTGATCGACTTCTCCGGCTACGACTATCTGGGCCTGGCCACCGACCCCGCCGTGGTGGCCGCCGCCGCCGAAGCCGTCGCGCGCTACGGGACCTCGGTGTCGGCCAGCCGCGTCGCCTCGGGCGAGCGTCCCCTGCACCGCGACCTGGAGGCGGAGATCGCGGACCTGCTCGGCGCCGAGGCCGCGCTGACGATGGTCAGCGGCCACGCCACGAACGTCGGCGTGCTGGGGCATCTGCTGCGCCCGGGTGATCTCGCCCTGCACGACGCGCTCGCCCACGACAGCATCCTGCAGGGGATCCGGCTGTCGGGGGCGTCGCGCCGACCGTTCCCGCACAACGACCTGGCCGCGCTCGACCGGCTGTTGACCGACCTTGCGCCGCGCCATCGGCGGGTCGTCGTCGCCGTCGAGGGCGTGTACAGCATGGACGGCGACCTCGCCGACCTGCCCGCCCTGGTGGAGCTGCGCCGCCGCCACGGCTTCCTGCTCTATGTCGACGAGGCGCACAGCGTCGGCGTGCTCGGCGCGACCGGTCGGGGCGCCGGCGAGCACTGGGACGTCGCGGCGTCCGATGTGGACATCTGGATGGGTACGCTGTCGAAGGCCCTCGCCAGCTGCGGCGGGTACGTCGCGGGCGAGGCCCGGCTCATCGAGTACCTGCGGTACACCACCCCCGGTTTCGTCTACAGCGTCGGCCTTCCGCCGGCGGCAGGCGCGGCGGCCCTGGCCGCGCTCCGCCGCCTGCGGGCCGAGCCCGGGCGGGTGGCCCGGCTGACCGCCAACACCGCGCTCTTCCGGCGCCTCGCGGCCGAGGCCGGGCTGGCCGTCGGGTCCGGCACGGCCCCGGTCGTGCCGGTCCTCACGGGCGGTTCGTCCGGCGCGCTGCTGCTGGCCGACCGGATGCGCCGGCGCGGGGTCAACGTGCAGCCGATCCTGTACCCGGCCGTCGAGGACTCCGCGGCGCGGCTGCGCTTCTTCATCAACGCCAGCCACACCCCGCAACAGCTCGAGGACACGGTCGCGGCGCTGGCCGCCGAGGTCGCGAGCCTGTGACGTTGAACGGCGTGGATTGAACGGTGTCATCGCCGGGTATCCAGTGACTGTCGCAACGGGACGGCCGGATGAGGGCGGTGATGTCGATGAGCGCGGTCGCGGCCGAAGCCGTTGCTGCCGGCGCCGTCACGGTGGGTACCGTCGCGGTGGTCGCGCACCGCGGGAAGAAGCTCGGTGGCGGGCTCGACGAGCTGCGCACGCTGGTCAGCGGGTACGGCGTCGACCGGATCGTCTGGTACGAGGTCGCCAAGAGCGCGAAGGCGCCCAAGAAGGCGCGCAAGGCGCTCAAGCAGGGCGCGGAGCTGGTCTTCGTGTGGGGCGGCGACGGGATGGTCCAGCGCTGCGCCGACGCGCTGGCCGGTTCGGGCGCCACGCTGGCCATCGTGCCCGCCGGCACGGCCAACATGCTCGCGTCCAACCTCGGTATCCCGCGTGACCTGGCCGCTGCCGTGCGGATCGGGTTCGAGGGCCGGCGCCGCGCCCTCGACCTGGGAAAGGTCAACGGCGAGCACTTCGCGGTTATGGCCGGCGCCGGTTTCGACGGCGCGCTCATCCGCGACGCCGACCGGTCGCTCAAGGACAGGGCCGGCCGGCTGGCGTACGTGTGGACCGCGCTCAGGCACGTGCGCGACGATCCGGTACGGGCCAGGATCCGCGTCGACGGGACAACGTGGTTCGACGGCAAGGCGAGCTGCGTCCTGTTGGGCAACGTGGGCACCATCACCGGTGGCATCCGGGCGTTCGACGACGCGCGCCTCGACGACGGTTGGCTCGAGGTAGGGGTCGCCACGGCACGGGGCGCGGTGCAGTGGGCCCGTACCCTCGGGCGGATGGTCGCCGGCCGGACCGCGCGGTCACCGCTGGTGCGCATCACCCGCGCGAAGGCGGTCGACGTGAAGCTGCGTAAACCGATGACGTACGAGCTGGACGGCGGGGCGCGCGGGCCGACCACGCGGCTGAAGGTACGGATCAGACCTGCCGCGATCACCGTGTGCGTGCCCGCGGACCGGTACGGGCATGGTTCCGCCGCCGTGCCTTCCACCCGATCCTGACGGGTCATCGAGCGGTACCCCGCTCAGGGCCGGCGCCGGTACCCGTCGTGCGCGTGCGCGGCGGCGGACCGGTCGAGCAGCACCGCGACGTCCTCGTCGGTGGTGGGGCTGAAGTCGTCGTAGAACTGGCCGACCGCGTGGAACTGGAGCGGCTGCAGCACACACACGACCTCGTCGGCCACGTCCGACATCGCCTCCACCGCCGAGGGCGGCGCCACCGGTACGGCCAGCACGACGCGGTCAGCGCCCTGTTCGCGGGCAACCTGGCAGGCCACCCGCGCGGTCGCGCCGGTCGCGATGCCGTCGTCGACGACGACGGCGGTCCGGCCGGACAGGTCGGTGCGCCGCCGGTCGCCCCGCAGGCGCTCGACGCGCTCGGCCAGCTCGGTCCGGGCGGTCTCGGCAGCGGCGGCCAGCTCCGCGGCCTGGATCTGGGCGGCCTGTATCACCGCCGAGTTGACGATCATGGCGCCGTCCTCGCCCACGGCGCCCATCGCGAGCTCCGGCTGCCACGGCACGCCGACCTTTCGTACGACGATCACGTCGAGCGGCGCGTCCAGGGCGTGCGCCACCTCGAACGCGACGGGTACTCCGCCGCGGGGCAGCCCCAGGACCACGACGTCCTCGGCGCGAAGATGCGCCAGTCTGAGCGCCAGTTGACGTCCCGCATCGACTCGGTCCCGGAAAATCACGTCGGTCCTCTCACCCGGAGCGGTTCCTTCCAGCCTGCGGGCAGGCCATGGGGCCGCGCAGGGCAGAAAGTCCCGTAAACCGGCCCGGCGACCGGTGACTACCGGCCGCAACCGCCCGCCCGAGCGTTCGCCATCATGTCCGGATGCGTATCGAACTCCTCCGGGCCGCCGACCCCGCCGACTCCGCCGACCCCGCCGCCCCGGCCGTCGCCGACCAGCTCGCGGACGTGCTCGTCGACTGCGTCGCCGGTGGGGCCAGCGTCGGATTCCTGGCGCCGCTCGGTCACGAGGAGGCCCGCTCCTGGTGGCGCGCCGTGCTGCCGGACCCGGACACGCTGACCTGGGTGGCCCGCGACGACCGGGACCGCGTCATCGGCACGGTCCGGCTGGTGCTCGCGACCCAGTCGAACGGCGGCCACCGGGCGGAGGTGTCCAAGCTGCTGGTACACCGCGACGCCCGGGGACGCGGCTGCGCCACGGCGCTGATGACGGCGCTCGAGGACACCGCGCAGCGGCTCGGGCGTACCGTCCTGGTGCTCGACACGCAGACCGGCAGCCCGGCCGAACGCCTCTACGAGCGCCTGGGGTGGCAGCGGGTCGGCGTGGTCGACGACTACGCCGCGACCCCGGACGGGCGGCTGGATCCGACCACCATCATGACCAAGCGGCTTTGACGCCGTCATCCGCGGCGCCGGCCCGGCCGCGCCGCCTCGGTCGGGTGGGCCGCCCAGGACGGGGGCTGCGCCGGGGCGCGGTGCCTGCCCGCGGACGTCGCGGCGTCGGCGCTGACGTCGCGGGTGGGGCCCCGGTGCTTCGGCGAAGCCGGACCGCTCTCCCCGGCGCGGTCTTCCCCGGCGCGGTTTTCCACCGCGCGGCTTTCCCGGGCGCGGTTTTCCACCGCGCGGCTTTCCCGGGCGCGGCTTTCCCCGGCCGGGCGGGGATCCGGGACCCTGGGCACACCGACCGGCGGCACGTACACGCGCGCGTCGACCGCCTCGGCCAGCACGAGCGCGGCGAGCGCGCTGGTGGGGCGCTCCTCCGGGTCGTCGGTCAGGCACCGGGCGCACAGATCCGCGGCCTCGGGCGCGAGTCCGTCGATCGGCGGCAGCGGATCGGGCCGGCTGTTGCGGTGGGCGTAGTACAGCGCGGTCGGCGTGTCCGCCGGCCACGGCAGCCGACCGGTCAGGCACTGGTACAGCAGCACACCGACGGCGTACATGTCGGTGGCGGGCGTCGCGGGGGCGCCGTCGAGGCGTTCGGGGGCCAGGTACGCCGGTGTGCCCAGCACCGTGCCCTCCGGTAGCTGGTCACGCTGTCCGGCGGCGGTCGCGATACCGAAGTCGAGGACCTTCACCCCGGACGGCGTGAGCATGATGTTGGCCGGCTTGATGTCGCGGTGCACGATGCCCCGCCCGTGCGCGGCGGCGAGCGCCGCGCTGACCTCAGCGCAGACCCGCACCGCGATGTCCCAGACCATGGGCCCGGTCGTCAGGTGCTCGGCCAGGGTGGCGCCGTGCACGAGCTCCATCACGATGTACGGCGCCTGCCGGCCCTGGGCCAGCTCGGGAAGGGCGGCCATCCCGACGTCGTAGACGCCGGCCACGTTGGGGTGGATGAGCTGCGCGGCGGACCGGGCCTCGGTACGCGCCTGCTCGTCGCAGTCCCGGTCGGCGGACCGGTCCGGGTTGAGGAGCTTGACCGCGACGGGCCGGGCGAGCACCTGGTCGAACCCTCGCCACACCTCCGACATACCGCCGACGCCGATGCGCTGTTCGAGCCGGTACCGCCCGCCCAGTATCCGCACCTGCCGCTCCTTGCCCACCGCGTCTCGCCATCGCGTCGTGTCCCGGCCGTGTACCCCGGTGGCGGACCGGACAAACAGCGTGGATGGCTCTGGACCGGGGAGGTTCGACGCGGGGTAGTCGGCCGGTCACGCATGTCGACCAGGTGGTCGGGTAGCGCGACGCAATGACGGCAACGACGTTGAGTCCGTGCACGATCCGGAGATTCCCGGCTTCGGGACGACGACCCGCAACTACAGCATCTCCTGCGCGCCCGGGCGTGACTACTACCGGATCTCGGTCAAGCGGGAGGGGCTGCCGGGCGAGGCGCCGTACGCCCCGCCCGGCCTGGCCTCCAATTACCTGCACGACGAGGTCGGTCCCGGCAGCGTCCTGCGGGTCAACGCCCGGCGGGCGATTTCGCCCTCGACGAGGAGAGTCACCGGCCGGTTGCGCTGCTCAGCGGCGGCGTCGGCCTGACGCCGTTGGTCTCCATGCTGGAGCACCTCGTCGAACGGGACCGCCGCCGGGAGACGTGGTGGGTGCACGCCGCCCGCTGCGGACGTGACCAGGCGATGAAGCGGCACATCCGCGACCTGGCCGCGACCAGCAGCGCGGTCCACGCGTGCGTGTTCTACGAGAACCCGTTGCCCGAGGACGTGCCGGGCCGCGACTACGACCGGCCAGGGCGCATCACCATGGAATGGATCAAGGGTGCGCTACCCGTCGCCGACCTCGACTTCTACTTCTGCGGGCCGCGCGGCTTCATGCGCATGCTCGCCATCGGCCTGCGCGCCCTCGACGTGCCGGACGAGCGTATCCACCTGGAGTTCTTCGGCCCGGCAGAGGCGCTGTACGCCTGATCGCCGCCCGATGCCGGTTCTCATGTTTCGCCGACCGCGGCGGGGGAACGAATGCACAGTGCAAAAGTTCCTCACGCCAAGTGAGACTGCGAATCGATGGGAACGAACCAACGGTAGCCGGGAGAAGGGGTAACCGATGACCTCGAAGAACGGCGGACGGGTCGTAGTGATCACCGGAGCGAGCGGCGGGATCGGCCGGGCGGCCGCGCGTCGGTTCGCCCGCCGCGGAGACCGCGTCGCCCTGCTCGCCCGCGGGGAGTCCGGCCTCGACGGCGCGGCCGACGACGTCCGGCGCGCCGGTGGCACCGCGCTGGCGGTGCCGGTGGACGTCGCGGAGTTCGACGAGGTGGACGCGGCGGCGGCGCGGGTGGAGCGGGAGTTGGGGCCGATCGACGTGTGGGTCAACGACGCGTTCACGTCGGTGTTCGCGCCGTTCACCGAGATCGAGCCGAAGGAGTTCAAGCGGGTCACGGAGGTGACCTACCTGGGGTACGTGTACGGAGCGAAGGCGGCGCTGTCGCGGATGCTGCCGCGTGACCACGGCACGATCGTGCAGGTGGGGTCGGCGCTGGCCTACCGGGGGATTCCGCTGCAGACGGCGTACTGCGGGGCCAAGCACGCGGTCCAGGGCTTCAACGAGGCGCTGCGCTGCGAACTGCTGCACAACCGCAGCCACGTGCGCACCACCATGGTCCAGATGCCGGCGGTCAACACCCCGCAGTTCGACTGGGTGCTGTCCCGGCTGCCCCGCCACGCCCAGCCGGTGCCGCCGATCTACCAGCCGGAGGTCGCCGCGAAGGCCATCGTGTACGCGGCCGACCATCCGGGCCGGCGGGAGTACTGGGTGGGCGCCTCGACGGCGGCGACGTTGATCGCGAACGCGGTCGCGCCGGGCCTGCTCGACCGGTACCTGGCCCGGACCGGCTTCACGTCCCAGCAGACGAGCCAGCCCCGCGATCCGCACCAGCCGGCGAACCTGTGGGAACCGGCCGACGACACCGGTGAGCCCGACTTCGGCGCCCACGGCGATTTCGACAAGCGGGCGCACGACCGCAGTGCCCAGCTGTGGGCGTCGCAGCACCACGCGCTGCTCGGCGTCGCCGGAGCCGTCGCCACCGCGGTGGGCGCCGGGCTGGCGCTGCGCAGTCGGCGATCGTAACGGAGGAGTTCGTGGCCCTGCCCTTGGAGGACTACGCGTTCATCGGCGACCTGCACACCGGCGCGCTGGTCGGCCGGGACGGTTCGGTGGACTGGCTCTGCCTGCCCCGGTTCGACGCGGGCGCGTGCTTCGCCGCGCTGCTCGGCGGGCCGGAGCACGGGCGGTGGCGGATCGCCCCGGTTGCGGAGCGCCAGCGCGTGACCCGACGCTACCGGGACGACTCGCTGGTGCTGGAGACGACCTTCGAGGGACCGGACGGCACGGTGCGGGTGGTGGACTGCATGCCGCTGCGTGACGGGAATGCCACCCTCATCCGCCGGGTGGAGGGCGTCTCCGGGCGGGTGTCGATGCGCAGCGAGCTGAACCTGCGCTTCGACTACGGCCACATCGTGCCGTGGATCCGGGGTGAGGGCCGGCGGCTGGTCGCGGTCGCCGGGCCGGACACCGTCGTGATCGACAGCGACGTCGAACTGGAGGTGCGCGACGAGGTCGTGTACGCGCGCTTCGAGGTCGCGCAGGGACAGGCGGTCGACCTCCGCCTGGGGTACGGCGCGCTCCAGGACGCGCTGCTGGACGTACCCGAGATCATTTTCCGGACCGAGCAGTGGTGGCGGCAGTGGGCCGGCGCCTGCCGCTACGACGGCCCGTACCGCGACGCCGTGGTCCGTTCGCTGATCACCCTGAAGGCGCTGGCGTACCAGCCCACCGGCGGGATCGTCGCCGCGCCGACCACGTCGCTGCCCGAACAGCTCGGCGGCGTACGCAACTGGGACTACCGGTACTGCTGGCTCCGCGACGCCACGTACACCCTGCTCGTGCTGTTGCAGGCCGGCTACACCGACGAGGCGGCCGCGTGGCGGGAGTGGCTGCTGCGGGCGCTCGCCGGGCGCCCGGAGCAGATGCAGATCATGTACGGCATCAACGGCGAGCGCCGGCTGTCGGAGTTCGAGCTGGCCTGGCTGCCCGGGTACCAGGGCGCGGCGCCGGTGCGCATCGGCAACGCCGCCAGCGGGCAGTTCCAGCTCGACGTGTACGGCGAACTGATGGATGCGCTGCATCAGGCCCGGCTGGCGGGGCTGCCGACCGACGCCGACGCCTGGCACGTGCAGCGGGTGCTGCTGGACTTCCTGGAGTCGAACTGGCGCGAGCCCGACGACGGCATCTGGGAGGCGCGCGGGCCGCGCCAGCACTTCACGTACTCGAAGGTCATGGCGTGGGCGGCGATGGACCGCGCGGTCAAGGGGGTTGAGCGGTTCGGCCTGGACGGGCCGGTGGACCGGTGGCGGCGCATCCGCACGGAGATCTTCGACGAGGTGTGCGACAAGGGCTTCGACGCCGCGCACGGCACCTTCACCCGCTACTACGGTTCACGGTCGCTGGACGCGGCGAACCTGCTGATGGCGCTGGTCGGGTTCCTGCCCGCCACCGACGACCGGATACGGGGGACCGTCGCGGCGATCGAGAAGGAACTGATGCGCGACGGTCTCGTCCAGCGCTACACCCAGGGCCACGACACGGAGAAGGTGGACGGGTTGCCGCCGGGCGAGGGCTCGTTCCTGGCGTGCACGTTCTGGCTGGCCGACAACTACCTGCTGCAGGGCCGTACCGGCGACGCACGCAAGACCTTCGAACGGCTCCTCGGGCTGGCCAACGACGTCGGCCTGCTCTCCGAGGAGTACGACGTCGACGCGGCACGCCTGGTCGGCAACTTCCCGCAGGCGCTGTCGCACATCCAACTGGTCGCCACCGCGATGCAGCTTCGGTCCGGCGCGGGGCCCGCGGGCCGGCGTTCGCGCACGGGCGAGCGGCCGCCGGGCGGCGCGGGCCCCGGTTCAACCGGGTGACCCGCGACGGCCGCCCGCACGTCTGATTACACCGTCCCATTAGCCGACGCGGCGGCGGAAGAGCACGCTCGACAGCCCGACCGCGGCGACGAGGATCGCCGCCGACCAGGCGATCGCCCGCCAGGCGTTCGCGCCGACCGGCGCGTCGAGCAGCAGGCCGCGCAGCGTCTCAATGACCGGCGTGACCGGCTGGTGGCGGGCGAAGCCGTGGATCCACCCGGGCATGGTCTGGATCGGGACGAAGGCGCTGCTGGGGTAGGGCAGGAACATCACCAGGAACGTGAATCCGCCGGCCGCCTCGGGCGACTTCGCGAGGAGTCCGACCGCGGCGGACAGCCAGGACATCGCGAGGATGAACAGCGCCAGGATGCCGGCCGCCGCGAGCCAGCGCAGCGGCTGCGCGGTGGGCCGGAACCCGATTCCGAAGGCGACCGCGAACACGAGCACGGTGGAGACGGCATTGCGCACGACGCTGGCCGCCACCTGCCCGGCAAGTACCGATCGGCCGCTGACGTCCATCGAACGGAGCCGGTCGATGATGCCGGCGGTCATGTCGTGGCTGACGCTGACGGCGGTCAGGGACGAGCCGAAGCCCGCACACAGCAGCAGGACGCCGGGCACGACGTACGTGACGTACCGGGTGCCGGTGTGGATGGCCCCGCCGAAGAGGTAGACGAACAGCAGCATCAGCATGATGGGCAACATCAGTGAGGTCAGCATGGCGTCGACGTTGCGGCGCGACAGCCGCAGGCAGCGGTCGACCATGACGAGCGAGTCGCCGAGTGGCGAGCGGCGCGGGAACGTGGTGGGCACGGCGAGGTCAGACACCGGCGGTCTCCTTCTCCGAAGCGGTGGCGGCATGGCCGGTCAGGGCCAGGAACACGTCGTCGAGCGTGGCGTCGTGCAGCGCGAACCGGCGCACGGCGCGGCGGTGCGGGTCGACCTCGTCCAGCAGGGCGCGTACGTGCGCGGCGCTGCCGTCGGTCGCGACCGCCAGGGTCAGGTGGTCGCGGTCGCACCGGACCGCGCGCCGGCCGAGGAGGGTGCAGGCGGCCTCGAAGGCGGCCGGGTCGGCGAGCGTGAGGTCGAGGCGCTGGTCGGCGAACCGGGTCTTGAGTTCGGCGGGTGAGCCCTCCGCGACCACCCGCCCGCCGTCGACCACGGCGACCCGGTCGGCGAGTCGGTCGGCCTCCTCGAGGTACTGGGTGGTGAGGAAGACGGTTACCCCGGACGTGACGAGGCCCGCGATCACGTGCCACATGCCCTGTCGGGCATGCGGGTCGAGCCCGGTCGTCGGCTCGTCGAGGAATATCACCTGAGGATTGCCGACGAGGCTGGTCGCGAGGTCGAGCCGCCGGCGCGTCCCACCCGAGTACGTGGCGACCCGGCGCCGGCCGACCGTCGTGAGGTCGAATTGTACGAGCAGATCGTCGGCGCGGCGGCGGGCCTGTGCGCGGGACAGTCCGGACAGGCGGCCCATCATGCGCAGGTTCTCCGCGCCGGTCTGCAGATCGTCGACCGACGCGAACTGGCCGGTCAGGCTGATGTTGCGGCGCACCAGTCGCCGGTCGCGTTCGACGTCGAAGCCCGCGACCCGCGCCCGCCCGGCATCCGCGCGGACGAGGGTGGACAGGATGCGTACGGTCGTCGTCTTGCCGGCCCCGTTGGGGCCGAGCAGCGCGAACACGCTGCCGCGCGCGACCCGCAGGTCGACGCCGGCCAGCACCTTCACGCCGCCGTAGGACTTTTCGAGGCCGGTCGCCTCGATCGCCGGTTGGTCGGTCATCTCGCCGTGCTCCTCGTCGGCTCGCGCGCGCCAGCGCCTTCTGCGTATGGCGTACACGCTTCTGCGTAGGTTATACGCAGTAATAGGGTGGTGGTCAACCCCGATCGGGCGGTCGACGAGAATCGGTCACGGGCGGCGACGGTCACCGGCAAAATCGGTCACCGGGGGAGCGGTCAGACGAAAGCGGAGGCGATGGAGAACGAGCGCGACACCGGCCTACCGGCCAGCATCGAGGCTGCGTGGGGGCTGCGGGGGCGCCCCACGAAGGGGCCCAAACGCGGCCTGAGCCTGGAGCGGATCGTCGAAGCGGCGGTGAACGTCGCCGACGCCGACGGGCTCGCGGCGGTGTCGATGAGTCGGGTCGCCACCGAGCTCGGCGCCTCAACGATGTCCCTGTACCGGTACGTGTCGGCCAAGGATGAACTGCTCGCGCTGATGGTCGATGCGGCGTACGGCCCGCCGCCCGAGCCGGTGCGCCCGGACGAGGGCTGGCGGGATGGGCTTGAGCGGTGGGCCCGGGCCGAGCTGGCCGGGCTGCGCCGCCATCCGTGGGTGGTCCGCGTGCCGATCAGCGGACCGCCGCTGACCCCCAACAGCACCGCCTGGCTCGAAGTCGCGCTGCGGGCGCTGCGGGGCACCCGCCTCACCGGACAGCAGAAGATGTCGGTGATCCTGCTGATCACCAGCTTCGTCCGGAGCTGGGCGGCGCTGGTCGCCGACATCGCCGAGGCTGCTCAGGCAGCGGGGGCCACGCCGGACGATGCGATGGCCGGGTACGGTCGGGCGCTGGCCGGGCTTATCGACCCCGCGCGCTTTCCGGAGCTGAGTGAGGTCATCGCCGCCGGTGCGCTCGACGACGAGGACGAGCCGGAGGACGGCGAGTTCCTGTTCGGGCTCGAGCGCATCCTCGACGGCATCGACGTCCTGGTACGCGCCCGTGGCTGACACCGGCGTGGGGCCCGGCGCGTGCCGGGCCCCAGTGTCGTTCTCGGTGTGACGTCAGTCGTCGTTGTTGGACCGGCTCCAGTCGCGTACCGCGTCGCGGATCCGGTCGAACACCGCGATCGGCGGACCCGCCAGCATGTTGGCGGTGGCCGACGAGCCGGCGCCCGGGTGGGGGCGGGTCGGTGCCGTCGCCTCGGCCGCCTTCAGTGCGCCGGCCATCCGTACCAGCTTGTCGGCCGGAACGGTCCGGCGCAGTTGCAGGAACTCCTCGTTCTCCTCGTGTGTGGCGTGCGCGATGACGTCCTGCGCGAGCGCCTCGAGGCGGGTGTTGAACTCCGGGTGGTCCACTCCCATGTCGTACAGGTCGGAGAGCGCCTGCTTGGCCTCCTGCTCCTCGTGCAGTCGGCTGTCGACCAGCGTGTCACCGCCGTCGATGTTGTGACGCGCGGTCGGGTGCACGACCTCCTCCTCGGCGCTCTCGTGCACCGCCAGCAGCCGGACCAGATCCTCGAACAGTTCGCGCTTCTGCGCTCCCTGCGCGGCCGTCACCTGACTGAACAGGCTCTTGATCTGGTTGTGCTGTTCGAGCAGCAGGTCCACAACGTCTTGTTCCCGAACGTCGGTCACGTTGGTACCTCCGTAACTGTGGATTGACTCGACAGTTGTTTTTCCCTCATCAGCAGTCCGGAAACGGATTCAGGTTGCGGGAGCGGTCGACACCTGACCCGATGCCCGGTGAAGGCGGTTATCCGGGCCGCTCGCGGGAAGTCTGAGCTGGTGCGGTGGAACCAGGGTTGAAGGAGTCCTCGCGATGTCGACAGCCAAGAGCACTCTTACCAGAGTCACGAGCCCACTGACCGACGACGCACGCACGGCGACCGGCAGCGCGCTGCAGGGGGCGCTGGTCGACCTCATCGACCTGCATCTGCTCGCCAAGCAGGCGCACTGGAACCTCACCGGCAGAAACTTCCGCTCGATCCATCTGCAGCTTGACGAGGTCGTGGACGTGGCGCGCGACCACGCGGACACGGTGGCCGAGCGGGCGGTGGCGGTCGGCGTCAACCCGGACGGCCGGGCGCGCACGGTCGCCGACAGTACCCGGGTGCGCCAGCTCGGGCCCGGCTACCTGCCGGATGACGAGGTCGTTGCCGCGGTCACCGACATCCTGGCCGAGATGAGCAAGCGGTTCAGGGAACGTATCAAGACCACCGACGAGACCGACCTGGTGACGCAGGACCTGCTGATCAAAGTTGCGCAGGATCTGGAGAAGCAGCATTGGATGTTCGAGGCGCAGCGCTGAGCCGAGGCGTGGCGTGAACCGACCCGGGCCGGGCGTTCGCCGCATACCGAGTCGCATACCGAGATGGGAGTCGGCATGCGCTCCGACGGGTCGGTTCCCGTCCGGTGCGGCCGGGTCCCTTACGGCACGCGCCGAGCACCGGTGACGGGCCGTCCCGGCGACCGCCTCATTGCCTGACGGTCGTGCGTCGTTTGTCCATCGAGCTGTGCGGGTAACCCGATACCGATCTTTCGATCGGGAGGTGTTGCATGCCCGCCAGTAAGGAGATGCCCGGCACTCTCCGGCGCTCCTCGAAGAAGGCCCAGGAGACCTGGGGGAAGACGCACGACGCCGCCGTCAAGGAGTACGGCGAGGGGGAGCGCAGCCACCGCACGGCATTCGCGTCGCTCAAGCATTCGTTCGAGAAGGTGGGCGACCACTGGGAGCCGAAGGGAAAGAAGGGCCCCAGCGACGCCCAGGCGGCCAGGCGGCGTCCGGGATCCGGCGGTAGGACCGCCGAAGGCGTCGACGCGAACGCGACCAAGGCCCACCTCATGCAGGTGGCGCGCCGGCTCGACATCCGTGGCCGTTCGAGTATGGACAAGGGCGAGCTGGTCGAGGCGATCAAGAAGGCCAACCGGCGCGCGACCCGTAAGGCCAGCGCCTGACGCGACGCTGCCTTCGTGATCGCGGAAACCTTTCCGTGTCCCAGCACGGAAAGGTTTCCGCGATCACGGGAGCACCCTTTGCCCGCCCCTCCCATCGCCGTCCGCGCGCGGACGGCGTCTTTACGTGCGTCGACGGCACGTGCTGTCCTCGGTGGTAAACCGTCCATTCTTACTCGTCGATATTTAGTGATTGACGAGACGAGAACCCCGGGGGACGGTCACCGAGTACCGGAGGTGTTCCATGCGTCGACGCCACGTGCTTGCGACCCTCGTGGCGACGGGCGCCGCTGTCGCGCTCGTCGCCGGGCCGCACACGTCGAAAGCCACCGCCGACTCCAACCAGCTGTACCTCTACCGGGTCCCGGCCACGTCCGAGGCCGCGGCGCAGCGCCTGATCCGCAGCGGGTTCGACGTCCTCGAGAACCGCTCGGGCGCCGACCTGTACGTGCTCGGCGACGACGCGACCCCCGCGGCGCTGCGGTCCGCCGGCTTCACCCCGGCCGGCGCCGAGAAGATCAGGCCGGCCACCTGGAAGGCGCCGTCGACCCGGCTGGTGCCCGGCGCCGCCCCGCCGTCCGTGGCGCCCATCGACGAGACGTACTACGGCGGCTATCACACCGTCCGCGCCCAGTACGCCCACCTCGACAAGGTCGCCGCCGACCACCCCGACCTCGCCACGGTCGTCGACTACGGCGACTCGTACCTCAAGAGCCGCAACCCGGCGACCGGCTACGACCTCAAGGCGATCTGCCTGACCCGCAAGCAGGCGGGGGACTGCGCGCTCGACCCGAACGCGCCCAAGCCCAGATTCCTGTTGATGAGCCAGATCCACGCACGGGAGATCGTCACCGGCGACATCGCGTGGCGGTTCATCGACTACCTCGCCGGTGGCTACGGCACCAACGCGGAGGTGACCGCGCTGCTCGACAGTACCGAGGTCTGGGTCGTGCCCATCGTCAACCCCGACGGCGTCGACCTCGTCCAGCAGGGCGGCAACCGGCCGTACCTGCAACGCAAGAACCTCGACGCGGGTGCGGGGGCCGGCTGCGCCAACCCGCCCACCGCCTTCGACCAGTCCGGGGTCGACCTCAACCGCAACACCGGCAACCACTGGGATACCAGCGGCGTCAGCCACAACGTCTGCAGCCAGACGTACGACGGCCGGGCCGGGGACAGCGAACCCGAGTCCACCGCCATCGAGGGCCTCTTCCGCCGGCTGTACGCCGACCAGCGCGGCCCCGACGACGGTGATGCCGCGCCGGCCACCACCCGCGGCGCGATGATCACACTCCACTCGTACGCCGGAATGAACCTCTTCCCGTGGGGTTGGAGCACCCGCCACACCGCCAACGACGCCGCCCTGCGGGCCATCGCGGCGAAGATGAGCTCGTACAACGGGTACCAGTACGGCCAGCCCGGTGAGATCCTCTACAACGCCTCGGGCACCAGCGACGACTGGTCCTACGGCGAGCTCGGCATCGCGAGCTTCACGATCGAGGTCGCGAGCTGCGGCAGCTTCACACCCGCGTACTCGTGCACCGGCACCGACTTCACCAAGAACCTGCCGGCCCTGATGTACGTCGCTGGTAAGGCGAAGGCGCCCTACCAGCCGTGACGGTCGCCCGCCCCGACCGGCACCGGCCCCACGTCGTGGCGCCGGCCGGGGCGCAGCCGGGCATGCCGCTCGCCCGGGCCCGGCCCGCCGCGCGCGGCGAGCGCGTCGGCCACCGCGCCGGTGGCGAAGCCGTAGGTCGTCTTGTGGGACAGGTCGATGACGAGCTCGTCGCGCGGCCACGTCCACGGCGGGGCACCGATGCCGGTGGCGTTCTCCAGGATCTGGTCGTTGGTGAGGCGGCAGACGGTGAACATCGCCGACGCCCACGGCCCGCGCAGGCCCGCGTTGGCCATGAGGCTGCGCAGGATCCCGAGGAGCGCGCCCTGACCCCAGTGCATGCCGAGGTTCAGCAGGGGTCTGCGGCCGTCGGAGTCCGGCCGGCCCATCAGCCGTGCGAGGGTCCGGCCCGGAACCTGGGAGTCCGGCCGTCCGGTGAGCCGCTGCTCCAGCTTCTCGCTGACCGTCATGGCGGCGCAGCCGGCAGCGCCGGCCAGTACGCCCTGCCAGAGTGACTGTCTGAGCATGGTCACCCTCTCAACGGATCTAGTCCGGGTCGATGGCGTCGGGATGGCCCTTCATGCCGGAGCCGCCACCGCTGCTTCCGTGGGCGCCGCCCGACATACCCGCCTGGTCCTCGGTGATGATGTCCGAATCGGGCAGCTCCTCCCGGAGGTCGCGGTCGGGCTGGACGACCGCGTCGGTCGTGGTGGCGGGGGTGACGTCGGCGGGGTCGGGTTGCCCGTGCCGCCGACGGTCCTTGTCCTGTGTCATCGCGCCTAACCCGCCTTCAGGTAAAACGTCCCGGCTACCCGTGGCCGATCGCGCGAAACCCGCCGCGCACACGGCTGGGGCCCGGGCGGTCGCTGTCGACCACCCGGGCCCCGGCATCCGAGGTGGGTTCCCGCTCAGCCGACGGCGACCGAGCCCAGGTAGCTGGCGGCCTTGTCGGGGCTCAGGAACCAGTGCTGGAAGTCGTTGGGGTCGGAGAAGCCGTTGGCGAAGCGGCGCGCGATGGCCGGGTTGCTCGCGGCGGCACCCAGGATCTGCTGGACGTGCTCGGGCAGCGGCTGCAGCATCGCGTTGGTCCATTCGGTCACCGCGCGGCCGGCGCCCTGCCAGAACAGCTCGAAGGTCTGCACCATCCAGCCCCGGTCGAACGGCTGGTTGCCGTGGGCCAGGATGGACCGCAGGTACGAGGCGGCGCACTTGGACGCGGTGTTGCTGCCCTGACCGGTGATGGGGTCGTTGGCGACCACCACGTCGGCCATGCCCAGCACGATGCCGCCGGACGGCAGCTCGCCCACCGGACGGCGTACGGTCGGGGTGTACCGGCCGGACAGCGTGGCCCGGGCGTCGGTCAGCTCGACGTTGCGGCACCGGTCGTAGACCCACGGGGTGTACTGGCGGGTCAGCTCCAGCGTGCGCTTGAGGTGCTCGGCCGGGTCGAGGCGCTCCTTGAACTGGTCGAGGGGGCCGTCCGGGACCGCCTCCCAGAACAGGATGTCGCACGGCCCGCTCAGCGTGTAGCTGGGGATGACGAAGAGCTCGCCGAGGCCGGGTACCGCGTGGAATCCGACGTGCGGCGCCGGCCACAGCGGGTCGGGCTCCATGCCGTGGACGTACGAGACGGCGAGGCCGCGCTGCGGCGCGGTGTGCACCGACCGCGACGGGTCCCGGTCGAAGAGGCTCACCAGGTCGCCCTTGCCGGCGGCCACGATGGTGAGGTCGTAGCGGCCCATGGCGGTCAGACCGTCCAGATCGGACGTGGTGACACCCTGGTAGTGCACGGTGCCGCCGCGCTGCTCGAACAGCTCCAGCCAGGCGGCCATCTTGACCCGCTGGTCGGTGCTCTGCCCGTAGGCGTCGAGCTGGCCGGGGACGCGCAGGGCGCGCTGGCCCGGAGGCATGGAGAGGTTGACCTCCAGCCCCTCGACCCGCGGCGTCTCGTTCTCCCACAGGTTCAGCCCGTACGCCCGCTCGTGCGACAGCGCGAGATCAAACATGCACTGCGTGCTCATCACCCAGCCGCGGCGGATCTCATCGGGGGTCCGTGCCGACATGATGGTCACGTCGTACCCCTCGGCGAGCAGGCTCAACCCGAGCTGTAGCCCGGACTGGCCGGCGCCGATGATAAGTATTCTCCGCATTGTTGTCGTACCTCCAGGGGTGGTTCTTGCGCTATCGGGCGGTGAGGGCGCCCGTGGGGGAGCTCGCGGCTCGCTTCATGGTGTGTTCCACGACCGCCATCAGCGCCCGCGCCACCGAAGCCGGGTCGCGCGCGTCGCACGTGATGAGGGGCACGTCGGCGGACAGGTCGAGCGCTTCGCGTACTTCCTCCAGGTCATGCGTGAGCATGCCGTCGAACAGGTTGACAGCGACCACGAAGGGGAGGTCGCTGTCCTGCTCGAAGTAGTTGACCGCGGCGAACGACGCCTCGAGGTGGCGCGTGTCGGCCAGCACGAGCGCGCCGACCGCCCCCCGGCAGATGTCGTCCCACATCTGCCAGAACCGCGGCTGACCGGGCGTGCCGAACAGGTACAGCACCAGGTCGGACGCGATGGTGCGCCGGCCGAAGTCCATCGCCACGGTGGTCGTGGTCTTGTCGAGGCCCGGGTCGAGCCGGTCGATCTTCTCGCTGGCCGCCGTCATCCAGGCTTCGGTGTTGATCGGCGGGATCTCTGAAATGGACCCGACGCAGGTGGTCTTACCCACCCCGAAGCCACCAGCGATGACGATCTTCGCCGAGGTCACCATGGTGTTGTCAAGCGAGCTGGCGGAGGCCATCGCGGAGTCTCTCCAGAAGACGGAAGTCGAACGGGGAACTGTAGGCGTCGGCGTGGACGACCAGCCGGTCGGAGGCGGCGAGGTCGTCGACCACCACGCGGGTCACGCCGAGTGACATGCCTGAGCAGGCCGACAGTTCGGCGACCGACTTGGTGTCCCGGGCGTTCTCGTACAGCGTGCGCGCCTCCGGGAGCAGGCCGGCCGCGAAGACCGCGTCGTAGTACGGCACCGACACCAGCGTGTGTACGAGCAGGTGTCTGCGCGTGCGTGTGCGCCCCCCGGTCAGAACGTAGGGCCGCACTTTCCAGTGCGAAGTGGCCACGTGGTTCGCTCCCTTTGCTCTGGCGTGTTCAGTGGGGCAGCTGGCTGGCGGTGATGCGGTGCATCTCGTTGCGCACCTGGGGCGTGAGCACGTGCCCGACGGCGCTGACGAACTGCGTCATGTGGTAGGCGACCACGCGTAGATCGCAGCCGATCGTGGCGGCGACGGCCAGGCCCGCCGACTCGCCCACCCGCATGAACAGCAGGTGCCCGCGGGGCAGCCGGATCGTCATGTACTCCGACTCGCCGAGGTCGAGCAGGGCCGCGCTGCGGTCGGCCATGCTGAGCAGGCCGGCGGTGAGCGCGGCGAGCTGGTCGCCGAGGTCGCGGGGCACCATGCGGGACGCCGCGAGCTGCAGGCCGTCGAGCGACACGATCAGCGCGTGGGTCACGCCCGGAACCTCTTCGGCGAACTGCCGGACGAGCCACGCGCAGTCCTGCGGGCCCCGCGCGGGCTGCTGCGGCGTCGCGCCGTTGCTGTAAGGCATCATCGCGGGTTTCCTTCGGGGTTCTCGGTGGGCGCCGACCACGGCAGGTCGGTGCCGTTGGTCGAGACGTCACCGGTGGCGAAGTCGCTGAAGCCGGCCGCGAACTCGGCGGTCTCGTCCACCCAGGCCTGCCGGTCGGCCTCGCTCTCCGGTGAGGTCCGGGGCTGCGGAGTGGAGCTGGGCTGCGCCGCCGGAGCGAAGCCGTTCACCGAGCCGGCATCGCGCAGGCTTTCGCGTACCCGCTTGGGCAGACCGTTCCCGCTGGTGCCACCGCCGTTGTTGCTGTGGTTGTTACTGCTGCTCACTGGTTCCCGTCGTGCCGGCCGGTCGCCATCGTCGGACGGCTGCCCGTTGATGAGGGTGAGATGTGACGGCGGCATCTGCGCGCTGCCCAGGTACGTGACGTTCGGCTCGGGCTGGCGGTGAGCTGCCTGCGGCCGGGGCGGTGGGGCGAGGGACGCGCCGCCGGGCGCCGGGCGGCCCGCCGGCGCGAGCTCGCACAGCAGCCCGTCGGGGATCAGTACGCTCGCGGTCGTGCCGCCCGACTGCCGGTTGGTGAGGTGTATCCGCAGCTGGTTGGCCATCGCCAGGCGCGCGACCACGACGAGCCCCAGGTGTGAGGCGGGGTTGCCGTCGAGCGGCGGCGCTCCGCCGCCGGACAGCATGGTGTTGAGGGTCGGCAGCAGGTCCGGCTTGATGCCGAGCCCCGAGTCCTCCACGCGCAGCAGCACGCTGCCGTGCTCGGTGATGTACGCCGACACGATCACCGACGCGGTGGGCGGGGAGAAGCGGGTGGCGTTGTCGAGCAGTTCGGTCAGCACCCGGATGATGTCGTCCGCGGCGTACTCCGTCACCGCGAGGTCGACGACGTGTCCGATGTGGACGCGCGGGTAGTACTCGATCGCCGAGGTGGCGGCCCGAATGACGTCGACCAGCGGTGTCGCCTGCGGGTCGGCGTCCTCGACCCGGCGGCCGAGTAGAACCTGCAGGTTCTCCGCCTGCCGGCGGATGCGCGTGGTGGCGTGGTCGATCCGGTACAGCTTCTCCAGCCGGTCCGCGTCCTGCTCGTCGGCTTCGATGGCTTCGAGATGGGTACCCATCTGGTACGCGGACGCGAGGATCCGCAGCGCGAACTGCTCGCAGATGGCGGGCCAGATGTCCTGGGCACGCTCTTCCGGCGGCGGGGGTGGCGCGGCGGCGGTCGTCGCGGGAGCGGCTTCGATGACGCGGTGTGCGGGCATCTCGGCGATGGTGGGGTCCAGCCGCCGAGCCATCCGTTGACGCCACGTGAGTCGCCGACTCACCGCACTACCTCGCGGTATATAACCGACTGTTTCATGATCTTTCGGACCTAAACCCGATCACCTGATCTGACACGATGCAGGAGTCAACCACTACGCGCCGTTAAAGGCAATGTCGCTCTGTCGGCCTTCCGACTGTTTCTGCAGGTCAGAGTGGTGGCCGACCGGAGGCGCAGACTGTGGGCATTGCCATACCGTACGCCACGCCGTTACGTCTCGACTACGGAACGCAGTTTTGGTATAGAACTGCCCCGTGTCCCCTGCTCGGGGGCCTCGGGTGATTGAACAACGTGAATGTAGCATGTCCTGAGTGGCTCATCCACAGTGGACGACGTTGGCTGCTGAGCGCGTGCGACGGTCGAGGGCGTAAGCGCTGTCGAGGGCTGGAGGGCCGTCGAGGGGCCGTCGAGGGCTGTTGCGGGCGGGCGGCGGGCGAGCGGCGGCAGGTGGGCGGCGGCAGGTGGGCGCGAGGAATCAGGTGCGGCAGAGGACCTCACCGTGCAGCAGGGAGATCCAGCCATCCCGGTCGGCGGCCCAGGTCCGCCAGCCCTGCGAGATCCGGCGCAGGTCGGCCTCCGTAGCCGCGCCCGACGCGACCGCCTGGGTCGCCATGTCGGACTTCAGGATGCGCTCGGCCCACATCCCGCCCCACCACGCCCGGTCGGCCGGTGTCGCGAAGCACCAGGTCGTCGACGTGGCGGTCACGTCGTCCATGCCGGCGGCGTGCGCCCAGGAGAGGAGCCGGCGGCCGGCGTTCGGCTCGCCGCCGTTGGCCCGGGCGACCCGCAGGTACAGGTCCAGCCACTCGTCGAGTTCGGGCAGGGCCGGGTACCACGCGAAGGCCGCGTAGTCGCTGTCGCGGACGGTGACGATCCCGCCCGGCCGGCACACCCGGCGCATCTCGCGCAGCGCCCGCACCGGGTCGCCGACGTGTTGCAGTACCTGGTGGGCGTGGACCGCGTCGAAGGTGTCGTCCGGGAACGGCAGCGCGTGGACGTCGCCGGTGGCGAACTCGACGTTCGACTGACGGCGGGCGGCCGCCTCGGCCCGGGTGAGCCCGAGCGCTTCCGCGGTGACCTCCAGGGCGGTGACGCGACCCGGTGCGACCAGGGCGGCCAGGTCCACGGTGATGGTGCCCGGGCCGGAGCCCACGTCGAGCAGGCGCATGCCGGGGCGCAGGTGCGGCAGAAGGTGGGCGGCGGAGTTCTCGGCGGTGCGCCACCGGTGGGACCGCAGGACGGACTCGTGGTGGCCGTGGGTGTATACGGCTTCCTTCGCTGCCATCGGTGCGCCCCTCGTTGATCGCTGTGATCGTTCCACCGTAGCGAGCATCTCGTTAATTGGGACTGTGTTCTCAATTATTGGGAAGACGGGTTCCGTAACAGCTTGCGGAGCGCGGCGAACAGGGCGGGCGCGTCGACCGAGTCGGGCTCCAGCAGCCACTGCAGCTGTAGCCCGTCCATGGCGGCGACCAGCAGCGCCGACACCTCCTCCGGGCTGAGCCCGTCGGGCAGCGCGCCGCCGAGCTCGGCGCGCACCGCCGCCGCGGCGCCCCGGCGCAGCTCCGCGTACCGCGCCACGAAGAAGGCGCGCGCCGGATGGTCGTCGGTCAGGCTCTCCGCGGCGAGGATGGCCAGGGATCTGACCACATCCGGCCGGGTCGCGCCGTACGCCATCAGCGCGGCGAGGTGGTCCAGCGCCGCCCCGTCGCCGGGGGGCGCGCTGAACAGGCGGCCGGCGTCACGCTCGTCGAAGAGCTGGAGAACCGCGAGGAGCAGCGTCTCCTTGTTGGAGAAGTAGTGCAGCACACCCTGCTGGGTCAGGCCGGCCCGCGCGGCGACGGCCGACAGTGAGGTGCCCCGGTATCCGCGCTCCGCGAAGAGGTCGAAGGCCGCGCGGAGGACGTCGTCGCGGCGGTTGCGTGAACGCCCGGACCGGCGTTGGTCCGCCGGGTGCCGGTCGCCCCGGTGCCCGTCCGGCTGGGTCATGAGGCTCCCTCAAGAGATCTTGGTCGGTTGTCGAAGGGAGCCTAGTTGGGCGGATACATCACGTACAGGTAAAGTGACCGACCTACTACTCGGTAGGTCGCGCGGGATGCGCGGTACCGCGCCGTACCCCTCGGTGCGGGTCGACAGGAGGTCGGCTTGGTGTCACACACGTCCATGGCTGCTCCGGTTGGAGCTTCGTCCGCCGGGTTCACGCCCCCGACCAGCGCAGACGCCGCCCCCCAGGCGGCGTCTGCGGCTGCTACTCCCGGCTTCATCGCCCGCTTCGGCGTGGCGAGCTTCGCCAACTGGCTGGCGCTGCTCACCCCGGTGGTCGTCACCCTCGCGCTGCGCGTCCAGGCGGTCGACCCGGCTCACAAGGAGCGCAGCCTCGGCCTGGTCCTCGGTGTCGGGGCGTTCCTCGCCACCGTCGCCAACCCGCTGGTCGGCCGGCTGTCCGACCGGACGATGTCCCGGTACGGCCGGCGCCGGCCGTGGCTCGTCGTCGGCGCCCTCGGCGGCGTGGTCGGCCTCGGGATCATCGCCGTGGTCCCGTCGGTTCCGGCGATCCTGATCGGCTGGTCGATCTGCCAGCTGGCCTTCAACGCGGTCCTCGCCGCGCTCACCGCGGTGATCCCCGACCAGGTGCCGGTCGCGAGCCGGGGTCGGGTCTCCGGAATCTTCGGCCTCAGCCAGAACGCGGCGGTGATGGCCGGCGCGTTCGTCGCGCAGGCGTTCGCCGGCCACTCGGTGCCCCAGTTCCTGGTCCCCGCCGTCATCGCCGTCCTCGCGATCGGTGTGCTGGTGTTCGGGCTGCCGGACCGGCGGCTGTCCCGGCGCCCGCAGCCGTTCTCCGTCCGGGAGTTCATCGGCAGCTTCTGGGTCAACCCCGTACGCCACCCCAACTTCGCCTGGGCCTGGTTCACGCGGTTCCTGGCGATGTTCGGTACCGCGATCCCGCAGGCGTACCTGGTGTACTTCCTGCCCACCCGCCTCGGCACCAGCACCGGCCAGGTAGCCGGTCAGGCCGCGGAGCTGATCACCATCGCGTCGGTGTGCACGCTGGCGATGGCGGGCATCGGCGGCTGGGTCTCCGACCGGACCGGCCGGCGCAAGGCATTCGTCATCGGCGCCGCCGTACTGATCTCGGCCGGGCTGTTCCTGCTCGCGATCGCGCCGACCTTCGCGGCGATCGCCGTGGCGGAGGTCGTCTTCGGGCTCGGCAACGGCATGTTCCTCGCGGTCGACCTCGCGCTGGTCACCCAGGTCCTGCCGAGCGCCGAGACCGTCGGCAAGGACCTGGGCGTCATCAACATCGCCAACGCGCTGCCGCAGTCACTTGCACCCGCGGTCGCCCCTGCCGTGCTGCTAGCCGGCGGGTACTCGCTGCTGTTCGCCGTCGCCGCGGTCAGCCTCGTGCTCGCCGCGGTCCTGGTCACCAGGATCAAGGGAGTCCGCTAGGAGAACTTCATGATCGCGGAGACTTCTCCGTGCTCCGACACGGAAAAGTCTCCGCGATCATGGGAGGGACCGGGCGTTTGTCGCCCACCGGGCGGGGTACCGCGCCACAGGACGGCCGACGGAAGGGGTTCGTCGTGGCCAGGCCTCGGATCGTGATCGTGGGCGCCGGCTTCGCCGGCTACTACGCTGCCCGTACCCTGTCGCGGCTGGCCCGGGGCAGAGCCGACGTCGTGATCATCAACCCCACCGACTACTTCCTGTACGTGCCGCTGCTGCCGGAGGTGGCGGTCGGCCTGCTCGAACCGCGCCGGGTGACCGTGTCGGTGCCGGACACGCTGCCCGACGTCCGTCTCATCCTCGGCGAGGTCGACGACGTGGACCTCGCCGAGCGGCGGGTGCGGTGGGTGAACCCCGAGGGCCGGCGCCACGAGATGGGTTACCACCGGCTGGTGCTGGCGGCGGGCAGCGTCAACAAGTTGCTGCCGATCCCCGGGGTGACCGAGCACGCGCACGGCTTCCGGAACCTGCCGGAGGCCCTGTACCTGCGCGACCACGTCACCCGCCAGGTCGAGATGGCCGACACGACCGACGACCCGGACGACCGCCGGGCACGGACCACGTTCGTGGTCGTCGGCGCCGGATACACCGGCACGGAGGTGACCGCGCAGGGCGTGCTCTACACCGACCTGCTGTACCGGCGCCATCCCAACCTCGCCGAGTGCCGGCCGCGCTGGCTGCTGCTGGACATCGCGCCGCGGATCCTGCCCGAGCTGGACGAGCGGATGTCGCGCGCGGCGGAGCGGGTGCTGCGCGACCGCGGGGTCGACGTCCGACCCGGGGTGTCCGTGGAGGAGGCGACCCACGAGGGGGTACGGCTCACCGACGGCAGCTTCGTGGCCACCCGTTCGCTCGTGTGGTGTGTCGGGGTGCGCCCGGACCCGTTGATCCAGACGCTGGGCCTGCGGACCGCGCGGGGCCGGATGGTGGTGGACGAGTACCTCAACGTGCCCGGCCATCCCGACGTGTACGCCTGCGGGGACGCCGCCGCCGTGCCCGATCCGGCCCGGCCCGGCGAGTACACGCCGATGACGGCACAGCACGCCGAGCGCCAGGGCAAGCTGGTCGCCCGCAACATCGCGGCCTCGTACGGGATCGGCCAGCGCCGGGCGTACACCTACCGGGCGCTCGGCTTCGTCGTGGATCTCGGCGGCAGGGACGCCGTGGCCAACCCGTTCCACGTGCCGCTGTCCGGGCTGCCCGCCAAGCTGATCACCAGCGGGTACCACCTGCTCGCGCTGCCGGCCGGCCGGGCGCGCGTAGCCGCCTCCTGGGCGCTCAACGCCCTGCAGCCGCGGCAGACCGTACAGCTCGGGGTGATTGCGGCGCACGAGGTGCCGCTGGAGACGACGCCGGCGCAGGTGGCGGCCACGGGGCGTTGACACCCGGGCCGGCGCCGACCGTCGTGCGGTGCGGATGGGGTGGCGCGGGGGAGCGGCTGGGTTGCTCGGCTAAGCTCGCCGACCCGGCGGCCAAACGTCATGGCATGGACACGCTGTACGCGACCGCAACGCCGACCGTGGTCGCACCCGGCGACGCGAAGGCGCGACGGTTCCTCGACCACCTGATGGCGCGGGTGGGCGTCGACGGGCTCGTCGCCGCGCTGCGCCACCCGGAGTTGCTGACGCTCGTGCGCCTGCACGCCGCCGAGGTGCGCGACAGCGTCGCGTTCGACGCGGTCACCGTCGAGCCGGTCGCGCTGGCCGACTACGCCGCCGAGATCCTGGCCGACGGGATGCGCACCGGCCGCCTGTTGCCGACCGAGCCGGGCGAGGTGGACTGGCGCGAGGCCGAGTGGTACCTGCTGCGACTGGTCGCGGTGTGTGCGGTCGCCGCGGAGTCCGACTGCCTGTGACCTGCCCTCGCGGGAGGTTTGCCGGCTGCGACGCGCGGGAAGCGGACGATGGTGGTCTGTTGCCCATACGCGATTTCCGCCTGTCCCGCGGCAGCCGGCGCGTCGCGGTAGGAGGCCGACATGCGGCTGCCCGAGGGCCTGTCGACCGTCGTGGTCACCGGACAGTACCTGCACCCGGACGGGCGGCCCTGCCGCGGCACGATCCTCGTCGAACCGGAGCCGGCGCAGCTTACGGACGCCGAACGGGGACTCGTCGTCCTGGGTAAGGCGGAGGCACAGCTCGACGAGTCCGGCCGCTTCACCTTGGAGCTTCTCGCCACCGACGCGGCGGGCATGCGCCCCGGCGGCTGGCACTACCGGGTGACCGAGCGGTGGTCGGACGCCCCGTGCCGCACGTACTCGCTGGCCCTGCCGGCGACCGAGGCAACCGTCAACCTGCCGGCCATGCCGCACCTCGGCGACGGCGGGCACCGGCCGGCCCGCGCGGCGGACGAAGAGTCCGCGGCCGGAGGCTCCGTCGCCAGAGGCTCCGTGGCCGGAGGTTCCCCGGTCCGGGGAGACGAGCGGGCCCGTGCGCCGGAGCCGGGCCGCGACCGAGCGGGCCGACCGCACCCGGTGGCCCCGGCGCCGGCCATCGCCGGGCCGGTCGCGGCGGACCCGCTGATCTGCAACGCCCACGAGTACGGCATCGCCGGCGACGGCGTCACCAACGACCAGCCGGCGCTGCAGGCGCTGGTCGACTCCCTGGGCGCCGCGTACGCCCGGGACGGTCGGGGCCGCGTCATCTACTGTCCGCCCGGCAGATACTCGGTCGAGGACGTCGGGACGGTGTGGCGCAGCGGCGTCTCCCTCGTCGGCGCCGGCCCCGGCGTGACGCGGTTCCTGCTGTCCAACCCCGGCCGGGCCGGCGACCCGGTGCCGCTGGCGTACTTCACCGCCCTGCAACACGGCGCGGGCCGTGACAACCATCTGGCCGACTGCACCTTCGCCCGCTTCGAGATCGACGGCGCCGCGGTGCACCTCGAGCGGTACGACGTCCTCGCCAAAGGGCTGGGCATCCAGTACATGGTCCGGGCCCGCTTCCGCGACCTGTACATCCACGACACCGGCGCCACCGGGCTCGGCTGCGACTTCCTGCAGGACACGATGATCGAGAGCGTGCTGGTCGAGCGGTGCGGCCGGCTGGACACCGGCGAAGAGATGGGCGGAGCGGGGATCGGCATCGGCATCGGCGGCTGGGGCGGCGTCGAGCGGTTGACCATCTCCGACTGCACCGCGGTCGGCAACGGCACCAATGGGATCTTCCTGGAGCTGCAGCGGGACATGTGGCCCCCGCCCCGTGGCATCCGGATCGTCGGCTGCCACGCCGAGGGCAACCGGTACGGCATCTCCGACTGGGGCGCCGACGGGCTGATCGTCTCGTCCTGCACGATGATCGGCAACGTGGAGGCCGGCTACGACGTCTCGGGCCTGGGCACCTCCGGGGTGGCGGGGCGGGGCGGCACCGTGGCCAACTGCGTGATCGACCGCAACGCCGGAGACGGGCTCGGCATCGGTAACACACCGGGGCCGTACTCGTTCACCGGCAACCGCATCACCGGCAACGGCCGGTACGGCTACCGCCAGCACGACACGCCGAACACCCGCCCGGTGCCGGCGAGCGAGGTGGCCCTGATGGGCAACGTGATCCGGGACAACGGGCTGGACGGCATCCGGGTCGACGCCGCTCTCGTCGACGGCGCCGTGGTCGACAACCGGATCTGCGGCAACGGCCGGCGGTCCGCGCCCGCGACGTCCGGGGCCGGCGACACCGTCACGTACGGGGCGGTGCACCTGGTCGACCGCGCCGCCGACTGGCTGCCGGGCGGCCACGTCGGCAAGTGGGTCACCGTGGACGGGCAGCGGGCGGTCGTCGTCGACAACACCGCGACCGAGCTGTTCCTGGCGCCGTACCGGCCCGGCGCGACGACGGCGTGGCGGCGTGGCCTGCCGCGCGCCGGAGCCCGCTACAGCCTGCCGGACCCGCCACCGGCGCGGGCCGGGATCACCATCGGCGCCGGCACCACGAGCCTGACCGTCCGGGGTAACCGGGTCTGGGACAGCCAGCACCCGCAGACCCAGACGTACGGCCTGTGGATCACCGATACCGGCTCCTGCTCCCACGCCTGGTTCGAGGACAACAACCTGGAAGGCAACGCGGACGCCGCCGCCCGCTTCGACACCGAGCCCGCCGGCGGCTGCTGGGGCGACAACCACGGTCTGGACGACCGGCGCTGACGGGAATTCTGTCCGGTCGTGCAGGTGGTTTCCGGGCGGACGGCGAGGGTAGTAGACGCCCGTCCATCGCGGACGTTCACGGCGAACACATCTCACGGCGACTCGAGGCGGGTGGTGCTATCTCGCCGGTACTTTTCGGATTCCGGCGTTCCGGCCTCCTCCACGCGCTGCTTCGACGGCAGGGTGCCCAGGCGATCTCGTTCGCTGACGGGGCGCCCGTGGCATATCGCTGGCGGCGCTGTTGTGACCGGACCGGAACTCGCGCGGCAGGCAGGTGGGTGGGGTATCAGCCGCGGGGCAGTGTCTCTCATGCCAAGGGGACCGGCGATGGTGAACGAACGGGTTCTCACGGTCGGGGTGTTCGGCTCGTACGGCGGGCGGAACCTCGGCGACGAGGCGATCTTGACCAGCTTGTTGGCGGATCTGCGACGCCGCAGGCCCGACGCGCGCATCGTGGTGCTGTCGCGCAACCCGGAGTACACGCGTGGCGCCTTTCCCGAGGTGCAGACCGAGGGCTGGCAGGGAGTCAACCGCGAGCGCATGGCGCAGGTGTTACGCCAGCTCGACCTCCTGGTCCTCGGCGGCGGCGGGATCCTGTACGACACCGAGGCCCGCCGGTACCTGCGGCTGGTCGCCGCCGCGCAGGGGCGGGGCGTGCCAGTGTTCGGGTACGCGCTGGGCGCCGGCCCGTTGACCGAGGAGCTCGACTGCGCGATGACCAGGGACGTCATCGGGCGCTGCATCGAGGTCACCGTGCGCGACGAGGAGTCGAGGCTGGCGCTGGAGGAGGTCGGGGTCGGCTGCCCCGTGACCGTCACGGCCGACCCCGCGCTGCTGCTGGAGCCGGAGGAGTTCACCGGTGATCCCGTACAGGGGGAGGCGATACCCGACAGCGGCCGGCGGCTGGTCGGCATGAGCCTGCGCGAACCCGGACGGGCGGCGCAGCATCTCGACGTCGACGCCTACCACCAGCTCCTGGCCCACGTCGGTGACTTCCTGGTCCACCGGCTGGACGCGCATGTGCTGTTCGTGCCGATGGAGCGCCAGGACATCAGCCACGCGCACGCGGTGCTGTCGTACATGACCACCGTGGACCAGTGCCGGGTGCTGCACGGCACCTACCGGCCCCAGCAGATTCTCGGTCTGATGCGCCGGATCGACCTGGCGGTGGGCATGCGACTGCACTTCCTGATCTTCGCGGCGATGTCCGGGGTGCCGGTGCTGCCGTTGCCGTACGCCGGCAAGGTCTTCGACTTCGCGCAGCAGATCGGCGCGCCGGCGCTGAACGGCGTGGTACGCGAGGCGTGCGGCCCGCTGATGGCCGAAGTGGACCGGCTGTGGGACGAGCGGCCGCTGCGGGCCAACGCCACCGCGGCGCGGGTGGCGATGCTGCGCGAGCGCGCCGCCGAGACCGGGCAGCGGCTGTGTAAGCACCTCGACCGGATCATGCCGGCGCCGCTGCCTCGCGGGGACGATTTCAGCGAGGACGGCGTCTCGACCCTCAGCGCCGGGCGGGCCAGGCCCCGCGTCGGCGCGTACCCGATGGCGGAGGAGCTGGGGCGGTGAGCCGATCCGCTCCGTCAGCGGTTGCGGCCGGGGTCAGGGCGGCAGCCGGCTGAGCTATTCGTTGCCATTGCAACCAACCGGCAACTTTACGTAACCAGAAGCGACACCCGGAGTAGTTGAACGTTTCCCTCGTCCGCCGGTGAGCCGTCACGGCCGCCGCCACGAGGGGAATCAGATGACCACTCCCACCGTCACCCACGAGCCGAACCGCGTCGAGGATCTGGTGCGTGCCCACCTGCCGCTGGTCGGCCACCTCGTGCGTGAACTGCTGGGCCGGCTCCCCGCCCACGTCAGCCGCGAGGACCTCGGCTCCGCCGGCATGGCCGCCCTGGCCACCGCC